>CATQIH010000009.1 GCA_958296015.1 Cyclobacteriaceae bacterium | reverse complement strand
CAGCATCAAACCATCACCTTTATTGGTATAATTTCCTATTTTTAAATGAACCATCATTTATAGTAACTTAAGATTTTCTTTGTTCTGGTAAATACTCGGTTAAACAATGCCGAAGGATGCGTCAGATAAGCAAAAAAGTGTTTTCTGATCACCCTGGCATTAGCTTGTAAGGTTTTGGCTGCGGCTTTTTCTTTATTGGTCGTCATTCTCTCACTGCCATGTTCATAATAGGCAGTAGTAATATCGTCCATGATGTAGACCTTGTATTTATATTTGACGACTAATCTTCTAAAAAAGTCGCTGTCTACGCCACGGGGCATCTTTTCGTCAAACCCTCCTACCCTTACGATGATTTCCCTTCTGGTGAGTACGGTGGAGTTGTGGATGATCCCATTACCTTTGAGCAAAACAGATACCAGATCTTTGGGCATACGTTCCCGTTTGATCGTTTCAGCATTGTTTTCATCTATCACCTTCACCCCGCTGCATACAATACCTAGCTTCTGGTGAGAATGCGCTTCAAATATGTTGACCTGCTTGCTAAGTTTATCCTGGTCTATCCAGGCATCATCATCATCCATGAAAGCCACATATTCACCGGTGCCATGTTGTAGCGCAGTATTCCTGGCAGCGGCATTTCCTTTGTTTTGCTCATGCCGGATGTATTTGATCCGGTTGTCGCTTGTACAGTAGTCTTTCATCACTTCGGCTGTATTATCAGGCGAACAGTCATCAACGACAATAATTTCAAAGTTTGAGTAGTGCTGCTGCAAAATAGAATCCAGGCAACGCCTAAGCAAAGGAGCACGGTTGTAAGTGGTCACGTTGACGCTGACCAGCTTCTGTGCTGATATATCTGTTGGTCTTTGGGTCATACCGTATTATTTTACAAGTGCTTTTGCGGTTTGGTGCTGTTCTGCTATCAGCGACTGATAGGCTTTTTTTGCCTCCGCCGTAGATTTAAACGTAATCGGAATATGGTAGCAGGCAAGGATGATCACCTCTGCCATGTTCAGTGACAGCCCTCTTGCTTTTGCTTTTTTATAAACCTGCAACGGATTTTTGGGCAGGTGCCTTTTCAGGCTGAAATATTTCCGGTAATTTTTTTTGTATGTTTCAGGGTAATAAGTATATAATTGGGCAATACCCCTGGCAACCCGCTTAGACTTACTCACCAGTGAGGTATATTTCCATCGGGCAGGATGTTGCATGATAATATCACCGGCCAGCAGTTGCTTCAATCCTGCACGATACACCCGCTGCCCAAATTCATAATCGCCTCCGGATTCCAGCCGTTCGTCAAAGAATCCCACTGCATCAAAAAGATCACGCTTTACGGACAGACAGCAGGTAGGCACAAATTGGCTGTGTTCCAGATCTGACTTCACGGAAAATCCTCCCAGCTGGTTATATTTAGCAGCCAGCGTATGTTTATCCGAATATAAATGAACGGTACATCCCAGATAATCCGGGTGTTGTGTTTCAAACACCTCCACGATGTTTTGGAGGAAATTGGGTGCTACAGTCATATCAGCATCAACGAAACAGAGGATTTCTCCTTTTGAGATACGGATGCCTTTGTTTCTGGCGGCATAAGAACCCTGCAACTGATGTTCTTTTTCAGCTATGATTAGTTCGGGATATAGTTGCTGATACTGTTGTGCTACCTGGAAGGTATGATCTTTAGAACCGTTGTCAACGACAATCACCTCGTATTCGTGCTGTGGATATTGCTGCGCAATCAGCGAATCTAAGGTTGCTTTTAGTCCTTCGGGTTCATTGTAAACAGGTATGACAACAGATACCATAAAATAGTAGATTTGATGTTTATGTTACAAATGTATAAAAATAATTAAACAAATACTTTATTTAGTTAAATTTTTATTTAGTTCATAAACATTAACCTGCTCTAATATTGAACGTTCAAACCTTGTCATCTCATACATACGGGCAGTAAGATTGGTGGTATCTTTGGTATTGTTATCAAACATTTGCGTCTTTTTATTAAAAGTACGTGTCACTTGTTGTCTAAACCAATGCTCCAGTAGTAGAGCAGACTGGTTGGTATCTAAGGATTCCAGCTCACTCAGGGCGAAGGGTACTTCTATACCCGGCGGATTGTAGGGAAAAGAAAACTGATTTTCCATCACACCCTGCTGGTATTCCTCTGAATGCAGGTAGGAAGTCATGGTATGAAAAGTTGGTTGGTTCCAAAGTGCATGTTCGGGGTAGGCTCTTTTAAGCATGGCCAACGCATACATGTTAAAAGCATGGTAGCCAATAGACTTATTCTTCATCTTATCCCAGAGCTTTTCTTTTTTCTCGAGGGTAGAAATCATGCTTGTTTCAACGATCTGTGGTTGTTTGCGACTAAAAGTAGCCATTATTTGTTTACACTGGTATTTGAACCGGGTTTTTATGCTGACATGATGCGGTTTGGCATAGGCATCGCTGGGAAGAAAGTCATATTCGTGGTAGATCAACCCACTATCAAGAATGGTTGTGTTTTCCAGAAACTGATCCAAAAATTGGTTGATACGCAGGTGAACCAAGTTATTATCAGAGGGTATCCTGCTCATGCCGGCAGCAAACCAAAGCTGGTGATTCGGCGCGTTATCAATGGGCAGTATCTTGCCGTTAATCTCCAGGATATTCCACAGGGCATGTGTTTCATTGAAGTGGTGCAACAGAAATACTTCCTCCGCTACCTTGACAAAGGTTTGGTCCTGAAAAGTCTTCGCGGCTTCTGCCAATGCTTCAAACGTCCAAGCCTGGCCTACCAGTCCATTGCACTGGTCTTTTTTTTGTGTATTTCTATGATAAAATGAATAACCCTTTGGACGGGCATCCTTAGACAGCAGAAACTGTGCGAATTCTTCTGCTTTTGCTTTGTATTGCGGGTTTCCGGTCCATTCATACAACTTACAGAAAGTGATTAACCAATGGCTTTTGATTCTCACGGCTGTTTCGGGATGCAGATAGGGACCATTGTGCCCTGGTACGAAGAACTCTTCGGGGCGAAGAATTGCTTGTGTGGCTATGTTATCAACAAATTCTAGTAACGTCATTATTTATTGGCTAGTTTGAAAATTACATTGGGTTATTTTGCATCGGGTGGGAGCACTTTTTTGGTGAGTGTTGCCAGTTTAAAAAGTGCCTGTGATTCCTGAAAATGCGTCTCAGCAGTCACGTTGCTTCCCCGGCTGCCCAGCATACGGGTAAGTATACCCAGTTTGAAGGCTAAAATTGCTCCGGCCAGGTTACCCAGCCTGATGCCCAGCCAGGCACCGAGGCCAAAATGTTTGTAAAAAAAGTAATATACACTCTGCATCTGAATCTTCTGCATCATCGAGGCTTTTTGTGATACACTGGCATGGTCATGATGGCCCACTTTTGCCTGTGGTACGATATATCTTTTCCAGTTGGCCTTTTTGGCTCTCCAGGCCCATTCTACATCCTCGGCAAAGATAAACAAATTCCCATCCATTGGACCGATATCCCGCACGCATTCCTGCCGGATCAAAAAGCATACGCCTCTGGGCCTGGCCACCGGCTTGGGCTGTTCATCCTGTGTCCTTTTGGTTTTTGCAGGCTTCACAAATGACTGACCAGTAATTATGCGTTTAATCTCACGCATCCTGGGCAGCACTTCCCGGAGTGCTCTTCCTTTGGGAGTACGAAAAGGGTAATACGACACCTGTAGTCTGCTATCCGGATAATACAGTTGTGGGCATGCAATGCCGCAATCAGGATGTTCATCCATAAAATGTACCAGCACAGAAAATGCATCATTGATCAGGCTGGCATCGGAGTTGAACAGCACAAAGTAACGTCCTTTCGCCTGCTTGAGCGCAATATTATTGGCGGAAGAGAACCCCATATTGCTCCCGCTTCTGATCACCTTCACACTTGGATACTTTGCCTCCACCATCTCGGGTGTACCGTCTTTGGACATATTATCCACCAGGATAACCTCGTAACTGATATCATGTGCCTTGTCAATGATGGACTGAATACACTCGTCAACCAGTTGTTTTGTATTATATGAGACAATAGAGATCGTTAAATCGCAAGAAGACATATCAGGTAATTGTTATAAGTTTATTATCAAGAAGCCGTAAGAAAATAGAATCAGTTATGGTGAAGCATACTTTCAACTTCAGAAGTAGCCATAGCTGCGCATTTTATCTTTCAGCCCTAGTTCAGTAGCCAGCTGCTGGTTGCCAGCAGCATAATGCCGGATGATCTGTTGCTTGTCTGCCGGAGAGATAATAGTGGCATCCAGGCGAAGGTTCAGCCGGTTGGATACATGATCCATTTTGGATACTACCTTTCTGGCTGTTTTGTAGAGGGCTGTCTCAGTAGCCGATGGATTCTTTTCACACAGTCTGTTAGCTTGCCTGTGCAACAGCGTGAAAAAATTAGAGGTACTGGCATTCTTTTTCAAGGAGCGTTCATTGGTGACTTCAAGAGAAACGCCAAAGAAATCGGATAGCTCTTGGGTGAAGGATTCCTGGTTTTTCACAAAATCTTCAAAGAGCATAATCTTGATGTTTTGCTTATGAAACGCCGCTTCGTACATTTTGTAAACGGCATGGTAATCAGCGGCCAGCCTGTAATCATGGCCAAGGCTACTTTCATAAAAATCGGAGAACGAGTGATCCAGGCCAAAATGGTATACATCATGCTTATAGACAGATTCAAACCAGTTAGGCTGTTTGCGCATCACTCCCAGAATTTTAGCATCCGGTGCGGCGGCTTTCATCCTGTTGACCATCTGCTGAATATCGTGGTAGATAAAATTCAACTCTGATCGTTGGTTATAGTGAATATCACTGGCTTCCCGTAGCTGCGTTTTAAACCTTCCCATAGCATAGTTCTCGTCACTATCTACATAAATACGCGGCTTTTTAGCATTTTGTGCAGGTAATATCTGCTGCTGATAGTAATCTACACCACGGTTGTAGAAGGGATCGTACGAGAAAAATCTATTTTTAAGAGAAAGACCGATCTGTTGATCCTGTTTGAACAAGCCCTGTACAAAAGTAGTACCTGTTCTCATCCATCCTATATGAAAAAACAAGGGCATAGTTTCCATGCGCTCTTTGGTTTGGGTATGATCATCACTGACAATAGAAGAAGCATTCATAAGTTATTGATTAAATCTTTCTTAGCTTTTTTGGATTTAGGTTTTCTGCTGATCAGCTTTTGAAAGCTACGCAATAGCTGACGTTCAAAAATCCACAGGTAAGTTCCATACATGATCAGGGTCACTGCCAGTGCTATACAAAGAACAGGCAGCGTTGTCAGAGGTAACATCAGCACTCCGTACAAAGCAAATCCAATCAGCAGGCATATGATGGTAAGCCCGAAAAATTGCCTGACTATCTGCATAATGTTGAGTTGAAGTTCTCTGAAAATGTATTTCTGATAAACAAAATAGCTCAACACTTTATTAACCAGCACGCCAATGGCTACACCGTTGATTCCTCCATAATAGGCACCCAGCGAAATAGCAGGCACAGTGATAACCAACGTAGTAAAGATACTTAGGTACATGATCAGGTTTGCCTTACCCATGCTCCGCATGATGGTGGTGGTGGTGCCTCCCAGCACATGGACGATCACGGCCAACGATAAAAGCCTCAAAGGAAACACTGCATCATCCCACTTATCGCCAAAAAGATACAAAATCAGGGGTTGTGCCATCACACACATAAATGTCATGATAGGAAAAAGAAATATGCCATTGATCTTAATGACGCCCAGAAAATAGGTTCTCAGTTGTACCAGATCGTGTTGTATGGTAGCATAAGCAGGGTACAATACTTTGGAAATGATATTGAGGAATTGCTTTCTGAAAGCATCTGTCAGGATGAAAGCCAACGTATAAACGCCTAATGCGCTGCTGCCAATCAGTTTGCCAATCAGGATATAATCTATGTTGGAGGTGAAAAAGCTAAAAATACGCTCACCCATCACATAGCCGCCAAAGCCAAACAGGCTTTTGAAAGAAGCCTTATCAAACTCAAATTTCGGACGCCACGGTACATTAAAGTAATATAGCAATATAGAAGTAACAGAAGCAATAATGCCATTGAAAGCCAAAGCCCATACGCCAAAACCCCGCAAAGCCAGGTAAATAGACAGCACACCGGCAATCACCACAGATATTACCTCTCTGATGGCCTGTGGTTTGAAATTCATCGCCCGTGTGAGTTGTACCTTGGGAATCAGGTAGAACGAGTCCAGTATGATGGGCAGTGCCAGCACCGGAATCAATTTGATTAACATGGCCTCGTCATAAAACCAGGCTGCAAAGGGACCGACAGCCACAATAATAATGGCAAAACCAACTATTGATACGCCCAGGTTGGTCCAGAAAGCAGTGTTATAATCTTTATCACTGATGTTGACCTTCGACTTTTGAATCAGGGCTGCTCCCATGCCCAGTTCTGTAATCAGTGCTACAAAGCTGATTACCACGTTGGCCATTCCAATGAGGCCATAGTGCTCGGGGAGCAGTATCTTGGCAAGGATCAGCTTGAGCAGCAGCCGCAGACCCTGGTTGCTAAAAGAAGCAAACGAGGTCCAGCCTATTCCTTTTGTAATTTGTTTATCCAGTGCTTTCACCTAGATAGTAGTTTATGATGTATAATCAGATGATCTAATTCTAGTCAACCTAATGGCAGACATACACTACGTAACCCAGGACAGTTGGCTAAGAGGTGAACGGGTTTTTTAGGGTTCCTTTCTTTCCGTTGAGCTTTCTAACGTATGTATTAGAATAGTAACCATCGCCGCTGGAAAGGTAACCGTAGCCGGAATCGGAGTTAAACTTAACATCATTGAACAGCAGATACAGGTTTTTAATCTTGTTGTTCACATACAGATCGTTGATACCGCTAAGAATATTCTTGTTGGTGTAATTGTATCTGACAACAAACAAGTTGACATCAAAATGCTTGAGCAGCACAAAGTAATCGGCCACATACCCGATCGGTGGTGTTTCAATGACGATATTATCGTATCTTTTCTTCAGTTCAGCAATGAGTTCATCCATTCTCTCAGATTCAAACATCTTAATCGGGTCTTCCTGAGGCATACCCGGAGCTATCACATCCAGGTTTCTGATATCAGTTGGCTGGATAATATCGTTGATAGAAACCATATCACTTAGGTATTCACTGATGCCAGGCCCTCTGAGGTTGAAATAATCCTGTATTCTGGGCTTTCTGAGGTCGCAGCAGATGGTGACAGTACGTTTGCCTGATTCAGCAAAAGCCGCACTCAGGTTGGCAGAGCAGAAAGTCTTGCCTTCGCCACTGATAGATGAGGTAATGCCGATCACCTTTTCCTGGCCACCCTGATGAAAGTACTGCAAATTGATACGCGCAAACTTGAATGACTCGGCAATGGCGGAGTTAGGATACTTATGCGTGATCAACTTGGCATCTTTCGGGCCGTTGGCGATCATTCCCAGTAGCGGTGCTTTGGTTTGGTTCTCCAGTTCATTCTTGTCTTTGATGTTGTTGTTGCTCACATCTTTGATCAGCACAAAGCCCAGCGGAAACATCAACCCCAAAGCGATAGCAATCGCGTAAGTCAGCATCGCATTAGGCTCCACAGGCTTATAACCTGCTTTCTTGGGTGCATCAATCACCTCGATGTTGTCTGAGTTAGTGGCCAGTGACATTTGCGCCGTTTCTCGCGTATTGACTAGTTCATTATACTTGGTACGCATGTTGTTCAGATCCCGGTCCATCACCTGTAGCTTACGGTCCTGGCTTGGCAAAGCACTCATATCCCCTTTAATCTGGGCTATTTGTCCATTGGTAGACGACAGGTTGGCCTGCTCTGCACTGATAGAACTGCTCAGGTTATTGACCAGTGCCTCTCTTAGCGACTCCGATTCGGTACGCAACTGCGTCACCAGCGGGTTGCTGTCGGTGGCAGTGGCTCTGAGTTTGTTCAGGCGGGTGGCTACTTCCACATACTGCTGGACAAGCTGGTTGAACAGTGGGTCTTGGTTGATACCGGCGGCGGAAGGGGCAATGATAGACGTTGAACCGCTACTGTTTCTCAAACTTGACAGCGTGTTTTTATAGTAGGTAAGCCTTTGTATAATGTCAGACTTTCTTTGTTCCAGGTTAGAGAGGTTACCAATGCTGCTGCTGCTTTCCATCTGGTAATCAATGATGTTGTTTTCCCGTTTGAATGTTTCAAGCTGCGCTTCAGCTACATCAATAGAATCTCTGAGTTGGGTGATCTTCTCATTGAGGAACTCTACAGAATTTTCGCCTCGCAAATTTTTCTTGGATAGGTTCTGATGCTCATAAGTATCGATAAGTGCGTCCAGAAAGGTAATCCCTTTTTGCGGCAGCGTTTCATTGATCTTCAGGTCTAACACCCGGTTTTCAATATCTTTCACATCGGCAGGCTCTGCCACAAGCTTACCCTGGTACTGCATGGCCAGATCATGATCTGTGATCAGTTTATAACAGTAATCAAAGTCAGGATCAATACTGGCATTGTCTTTTTGCTGACGGTGATACTAATAAAACCGCTGGCAAAAGGCTCATCCAGTGTAACTATTTCGTCGAGTTCGTAGTCGAGCACCTTGGCACCGCTCTCGCTTTTCAGGTTGGGTGCATATCCTTCCGACCGGGATGCGTAGATGCGCACCTGGTTGTCTGATACTGGGGATAGAAAGACAGGCGTGTTTACCAGTTGGTTATTAGCAGAGTCGATGCTAATGGTATAGGGAAACGCGCCTCCGATCTCGTTGAGCCAGCTTTCGCGCATAAAATCAGGCCAGAAGCTTTCTACATTGTAGTACGAAATACCAAAGTTCAAATCTTGCAGCGCAGCTTTTACCGCCGAATAAGAAGTAAGTTTCGTGATTTCGTTGGTGAGTGCAATGGCACTTCCCCCGCCCTGCGCGGCACCAGAACCTATCAGTTCACCTGCTTCTTTGGAACCTATATCCATGCCTTTGACATAGATGCTGGCTGCTACCGGGTATTTCTGCTCTGCAAATTTGAGATATGCAAAGGCAATACCACCAAATACCACAATGCTGATCAGGAAAAGATACCATTTCGAGGCAATCTTTTTTACCAAGTCAACAATGTCAATTGTTTCGTTATTATTCTTTTGATTCGGACCTGCCATTGCTAAGAAATTAAATTATTGTATTACCATTTTTGCTTCATACCGGAACAAAAACAGATTAGAGAAAATCATTTTCTTCAGTCCGGTGTTATCCAAGTAAAAGAGGTATATAAAAAAATAAATTTTCAGACGACTTTTATTTGGATATAAATCTAAAACCAGAGTTACTTAAATATTAGTTTAATATGCAAATTAATCTTTTTTTGCTCTGAGGTTAAGAATAATACTTACCACTACGCCTATCGCACTAATAGCACTAAAACCAATACCTATTGGCTGAAAGTTCAAACGGGTAATTTGCTGCTTAGTGGGTTCTACATACAATACATCATTAGGCAACATATAATAATATTTTGAATTGATCAGATCAGGATTAGTCATATCTAATAAGATGACTTCGGCACCATTTTCTGTTTGCCTGACCAGTTTTATGTTACCTCTGTTGGCTTGCGGCTCTAAATCACCGGCCAACGCGAGTGCTTCCAGTACGGTGCATTGGCCATTGTATACATAATAGTAACCCGGACTTCTTACATCTCCCAACACAGATATTTTGAAGCTTACCAGCTTTAAGTTCACACTGGAATTTCGTAAGTATTTATCTACCTCTGTCTGGATGATGTTCTGGGCCTCTATCAGTGTAAGGTTGACTATCTTAATCTGACCAAGTAATGGCAAACTGATATCGCCGTTTTGATCTACCGAGTATCCTAATAAAAACAAAGAGGCTTCATTACCTCCCCGCTGGTTCATGGTCTGATTGCCCTGATTGAAAAACTGATAAGTCTCTGTATCCGGATTCTGAATTGTCACATATAACACGTCGTTGGGCTGAATCTTGTATTCCGGACGGCGGTTTTTGACCTGCGTGGGATAAAGAGTAGAGTATTCCGGATTTTGCAAGTAGACTAGTTCCTTTTTACTGTAGCAGGAAGTAAACATCGCAAAAACGGAGAAGATGCAGAGTGCTTTGAAAAAATAATGAAAAATTCGCATTTAGGAAAAATTATACAGAGGTTATATAAACTATGAATATTCAAATTCTACACAGTACAAATGTAATAAAATTATTTTCTAATATGAAGGCTATTGATGACAAAAATTAAATTATTTCAGTTAAAACTTGAATATTATTAAGTTATAAGCTTAATTTAATGAAATAAATCACAATTCAAACAAGTTTTATTGCTATTTAAAAACTAACTTACACTGGTATTTTATATTAGAAAACGATATGATGCTTGCCCGTTTTAGCTCAAATATGAAGCCAGACTATGGTTATAGGTATTTGAAGCATCTTCCGCACTCATCCAATTTTCTCCATCTACTGTAAAGTTATGGTTTTCTACTTTACCCAACGCCAAACAAGAAATTTTAGTGGTGTCCATATGCTCTTTGAACGAAGCAAGTTGATCATCTGCAACACTTACTACTACCCTGCTCTGGCCTTCACCAAACAAAAACGCATCTTTTCTGACTTCTTTAGCTGTACTAATACTAAAGCCTTTGTTGCCAACTATCGCAGCCTCTGCCAGTGTAATAAACAGTCCGCCATCTGCTACGTCGTGTGCGGCGTTGATTAGCTTTTGTTGAATTAATACGGCAAGCTGTTGCTGCAATGCATATTCTTTGTCCAGGTCAAAATACGGTGCAGGCGACGCTTTTTGTTCGCAAAAGCTATACAGATATTCCGAACAGTTAATATCATCCGTCACTTCGCCTAAAAGAAAGATCGCATCGCCTGCATTTTTAAAGTTCAGCGTCATCTTATTCTCAAAATGATCAAGGATACCCAACATGCCAATCACTGGCGTAGGAAACACGGCACCACCGTCGTGCGACTGGTTATAGAAACTCACATTGCCGCCCGTTACGGGGGTGTTCAGTTTCTCACAGGCTTCTTTCATGCCCATGATTGTGTTCACAAATTGCCAGTATACTTCCGGGTTGTATGGATTGCCAAAGTTCAGACAATTGGTCACGGCCACGGGCTGTCCACCGGAACATACTACATTCCTGGCCGATTCAGCCACAGCAATGGCTGCACCCACTTTGGGGTCTGCATACACATAGCGACTGTTGCAATCTACCTTGATGGTAATGGCTTTCTGTGTGCCTTTGATACGAACCACTGCGGCATCAGACGGCATATTGGTGGTGATGGTATTGGTACCGATCATAGAATCGTATTGTTCGGCTACCCATTGTTTGGATGCTATGTTGGGATGTTTAAGTAAAAACCGTGCAACTGCTGCATAGTCGGCAGGTTGCGTTATAGCAGAAGGATCAAACGCCTTGAGCTTTTGATAGTAAGCCGGTTCTTTGTATTCTCTGTGGTAAACCGGTGCTCCACCGCCCAGCACAAGATCATGGGCAGGTACGTCGGCTACCAGTTCGTCATTTTTATAGAATTTGAGCCGCCCGGTATCCGTCACTTCTCCAATTTGTGCACAATTGAGGTCCCACTTGTCAAAAATCTTCAGTACATCTGCTTCTCTTCCTTTTTCTACCACGATTAGCATACGCTCTTGCGATTCGGAAAGCAGAATCTCAAACGGGAGCATATCGGCCTGGCGAAGCGGCACTTTATCCAGCCAGATGTCCATGCCATGTTCACCTTTGGCACTCATCTCCGAAGTGGAGCAGATAATGCCTGCCGCTCCCATGTCCTGGATGCCGATCACACTGCCAGAGGCGATAACCTCCAGCGAGGCTTCCAGCAACAGCTTTTCCTGAAAAGGATCGCCCACCTGCACGGCAGGCAGATCTTTGATAGAATCTTCGCTGATGTCTTTGGAAGCAAAAGCAGCTCCGTGTATGCCGTCTTTGCCGGTAGCGGACCCTACAATAAAGACCAGGTTGCCTACACCATACGATATGGCACTGGCGGTTTTGTCAGTTTCTACAATGCCGGCAGAGAAAGCATTGACCAGCGGATTCACCTGGTAGCATGGATCAAACTGTAGTTCCCCACCGACGGTAGGAATACCGAAAGCATTGCCATAGTCGCCAATGCCTTTCACCACACCTTTGAGGAGCCATTGTGTCTTTTCGGAAGTAATGTCGCCAAACCGTAGCGAATTAAGCTGCGCAATAGGGCGGGCACCCATGGTGAAAATATCGCGGTTAATCCCTCCTACTCCCGTGGCAGCACCCTGGTAGGGTTCCAGTGCAGATGGATGATTATGCGATTCTATCTTAAAGCTACAGGCAAGCCCATCGCCAATGTCTACCAGACCGGCATTCTCTTCGCCAGCTTCTGCCAGCATCCGTGCGCCTGATTTTGGCAGTTTCTTAAGCCATACAATAGAATTTTTGTAGGAACAATGTTCAGACCACATCACAGAGAATATGCACAACTCCGTAAAGTTGGGCACTCTGCCAAGTAGGTCGTTTATCTTTTGGTACTCCTCCTCCAGCAGTCCCAAGTCTTTTGCTGTCTGTTGCGTCGTCAGTTCGTTTTTCAAGACAAATAAGGTTATATATGATCAGCGGCGCAATTTACATGATGTTGCCGGTAAAATAAGGAATTTTGAGATTAATTACACAAACACGGGAAATCCATTATTTCTTTACCAGAGCAGCATACTGTTTGGCGAAATAGGTCAGGATGATGTCGGCTCCTGCCCGCCGGATGCTGGTGAGTCCTTCCACCATGCACTGCTGCTCGTTGATCCAGCCTTTTTGTGCGGCAGCTTTCACCATCGCATACTCTCCACTCACGTGGTATGCAGCAATAGGCAGCGCATAGGTATCTTTCAGCAACCGGATTACGTCCAGGTACATCAGCGCAGGCTTGACCATGAGCATGTCGGCTCCTTCTTCCACATCCAGATCGGCTTCAATAAGGGCTTCGCTTCTGTTGGCAGGATTCATCTGGTAAGTCTTTTTGTCACCGGATTTTGGTGCAGAATCGAGCGCATCTCTGAACGGGCCATAAAGGCTACTGGCATATTTGGCCGTATAAGACATGATGGATACATCAGTATGACCATTTGCGTCCAGCACGTTGCGGATATGCCCTACCCTACCGTCCATCATATCGGAAGGGGCAATGATATCGGCACCGGCCTGAGCTTGGGTGAGTGCCATTTTTCCCAGCACTTCCAGCGTCTCATCGTTTAGAATCTCACCGTTTTTCACGATACCATCGTGCCCGTCGGAGCTGTAGGGGTCCAGGGCAACGTCAGTAGCCAACATCACTTCCGGAAACTGCTCTTTCACTTTCCGGATCATGGTTGGGAAAAGCCCTTCCGGATTGTAGCTTTCGGTGCCGGTTGGGTTTTTCAGCTTTTCATCAATCACTGGGAAAGGAGCAAAACTATGGATGCCAAGCTCAACACAAGCTGCCAGCTCTTCTAGCAGAAGGTCTATGGAATAGCGGTAAATACCTGGCATAGAAGGAATCTCGGTGCGTTTATTTTCCCCACCTATAACAAATATCGGAAAAACGAGATGATCAACAGAAAGCCAGGTTTCTTCTACCATACTGCGAATCACAGCAGATTTTCTGTTTCTTCTAGGTCTACGTAGCATCTGAGATATATTTAATGAAAGGGTTCTGCTTTAGACAAACAAAACAATATAATGTATGTTGGTTCATTCTTAAGGCCAATCATCATTGTCTGTTTTGTCATCCAAACTCAATTTTTTATATTTTGTGTTATATTTGAGCGCGGCTCAAAGTTATGTTAGCCATTGCTATTCTAAAAATTATTATGTATATGTTTCAAAAATCTAAATTATGGGCACATTACCATTTGCGTTTCAATCCACTTTTTAGAAAGCGATTAAAGGCTGTTCTTGCACAAAAAGAATGGGACTCATCAAAACTGCTCTTGAAGCAGCAGCAGACTTTTATTAAAATTTTTACCGATGCTGTATCTCGTTCCCAATTTTATCAAAAACTTTATACAGCACACGGTGTCAATCTTCGTCAGATTCAGTCGGTAGATGACCTATCAAAGTTGCCTGTTGTCACCAAAAACGACATCAGAACAAATATTGATACTATTTATACGGGTAATCGCTGGTTAAAAGCAAAAGGACATACCAGCGGTTCTTCAGGCACACCACTGGTTGTATACCGGAATTATCGTTCCATATTGGAAGAAGGGGCATATCTCTGGGCACAACGATATGCTTTTGGCTATCGGGAAGGCATGAAAATTATCTCCATGAGAGGTGTATTGGACAAGGCTGAAACAGAACGTTATGATCCTTATGGAAATATGCTGTATTTATCCAGCTTTAACTTAAACAAAGAGAACGCCCCCTGGTACTATCAGAAGATACAGGCATTTGCCCCTTTTGCCATACTTGCCTATCCAAGTACAATGGAGATTTTGAGCAATCTGTTTGAAGAGTTGGGATATTCGCTACACGTTCCCTATACATTTACTTCCTCTGAATGTTTGTACGATTACCAAAAAGAGAAAATAGAGAAAATCTTTCACACGACTACTGTTGACTGGTATGGAAATGCAGAAAGAAGCATCGCTTTAGAGCAAACACAAGACCGTTATTACCATGAGCTTCCTTTGTATTCTGTGAACGAATACCATGCAGATTATACCATTACCACCGGACTGATCAACCCTTCCTTTCCTTTGATTCGTTATCTTGTGGACGATGTTTTATTGCCGGAGGACACTTCAATTGGAAAATTGCCGCGCATCAAAACCATTCTCGGAAGATATGATGATCAGCTGTTGTTGCCTGACGGGACGCGCATCGGTAGAATCGGTGCCGCTTTCTTGGATATAGCAGGACTGGAATATGCACAGATTATACAAACCACACCGGACTTCTTTGATGTGAACCTCGTGGTGAACGACCGTTTTTCCAATGATAGCAAGCAAAAAATAGTAGCTCAGATGAAACGCAAAACGGGGCCTTCATCCTGTTTTAATCTTCGTTTTGTTCAGGAAAAAGATATTATTCGTACACCGGCGGGAAAGTTCAAACTGGTGATCAATACTGCTTCGCTATAAACGGTCAATTGGGATCAAGTATCCCAAATTTCATAGTCGATGGGCTTGAACCGATAGTTATTGGATTGCTCTGCCGAGCAGGCTGTCATACCTACGATCAGGTCCATAGCAGCTTTAAACACCACATAATCTCCGGCACTGGATAAAGGAGGGTCTACGCTCAGCGTTCCATCAGGGAGAAACTGTACGTTCATAAATATGTTGAAGGCAACCGGAATAGCATCAGGCGTAATGCCATAAGGTTCTAAATTTGTATATAGATTCTCGAAACAGCTGGGATGGTAACTGTCTATTCCATAAATGATTTCAAAAGTCTCGGGACTACAGGGTGCCAGAAGAAAATCATTTCTTCCATTTGTATCCTGCATAATCTCCATCATAACATTGCTCCGGTTGCTGTATAGCTTATGTCCTTGTGTGATCAATAGCGTGTTAGAGTAATCCAGAGTTTTGCCCGAAGAAAGCCATTCTTTGGTGTCAGCTGCATTGAAACACACCAGGTCTGATACTTGCTCTCCCTGTGGATCTGTGACTTTCAGATACTGACCTTTTTTAAGCAAAAAAGCAGCCCCTGTTTGTGGGGCAATACGATTTGTCTGATGCTCATTCATCTGTTGCTATTATTTTTGATGAATGAAAAGGGCACTGCCAACTAGCCCCAACAGCTCTACCGCTGTATTGGCGTGCCTCTGAAGAACGTCTAAAATCTGTCATCATCGGATTGACAGATCCTTGCAATGCCACATCACGGGCCTGAATAACACTTTTCATTTTTTCGTATTTACCCGTTTCCCGAAGCTGTTCAAATTGCTGGTGCAAATTAAAAATTAGCAGAGGCTGCACAAACTGACGGGCCAGCCTTGAGCTGTTCGGATGTATTCCTATCACAAAAAAAGCCTGACCGCCGAAGCTAAAGCTGAAATCAGTCTTCTGAGGATCAGCAGATACCGAGTGGTCCCAAGGCTGGTCATCAACCTGGTGAAGACCACTTAGCTGTTTCCACAATAGCTGCTCAAAAGTGACTTCCTCAAAAGGCTCTGGTGCGGAAAATGCAGCAATAAAAGATACAAACTGATAAGATATGCTTGAAATTTCCTGCAAAAAGCTTTGTAGATCATGTTGTAGCCCCAAAGTAGCTTCCCTGGAACCTAAGGAAGGATAATAGCCAAGCCGATACGTATTGTTGCTAAATACAGACTTTGCACCCAAACAAGGATACTGATTGTGGTGAATCAGACTGCTAAGCTGTACATGCAAGTTTTTAGCTTCTTTAATTGACGTTGTATTATGAGATTCAACAAACAAACTGTGTCTGTAAGGAATGCCATAACAACTGTAAGCCTGCGCCTTATTATAGTTTATTAATGCTTCTATATTATAAGTTTCGGTGTTTATCATAGAATAAGGTAAATGCTAAAGCAAAATATGTAATATTTTTTCAAAAAGTTTGCCTCATAGTAGTACAAAAGGCCCACACCTATCCAAGTAAAAAATCTGGACTTGTCAGATGCTGCATGAGGGCGTTCCCAAGACAGATCGGATCGCCTCAAAATACCTAAGCACATACCCGTTGAAAACCCTCAACACAACAGTGTATTGTGGGCAACGTAATATTGAGCAAGGTTAATAAGTGACATGAAAAAATATGCCAATCGACTAGCCTGTCACTTCCCACAGTGAATCTGTGAAATATTGATGACTGTCAAAAAAGTTCTCCACCAGTTTAAACCCTGTCTGTTCTGCCAGGCTGGCAATTTCTTTGAGGGTAAACTTCTGAGAGCGTTCCATGTAGATAGCTTCCCATGCATCGAGTCCTACGGCAAGGTCCAATGCTTGTAAATGTACTGTTTGTGCTACTGTGCTTACCAGGTAACTTTTGATCGTGCCCTTCATCGGCTCGTAAATAGGCGAATACAGAAAGTTAGCCGGATTAAAATCTGCACCCAGTTCCTCATTGATGCGCTGAAGCAGATTGAATTTGAAAGAAGCCGTCACGCCGGCATGGTCAAAGTAGGCATTCAGGATTTTTCGTGGGTCTTTGCGCAAATCAAAACCGATCATCAGCCGGTCTCCGGGATTCAGGTGACTGGCGATCTCACCAAGAAATGTACGGCTCTCATCCGGATTGAAGTTCCCGATGTTTGCGCCCAAGAAAAGCACCACCCGATGCTCATGCTGTGACGTGTCCAGCTTCCCTATCGCTTTAAAATAGTCGTCGCAGATAGGCTGTACAGCCAGAGAAGGCATCTGTTGTTGTAGGTCGCTAGTGAGTTTTTCCAGAATATTACCGGATATATCTATAGGAATGTAGCTGAAATCTGCCTGTTGATCTATAAAATGCTGTAGTAGCACTTTGGTCTTCATCCCATCGCCCGCTCCAAACTCTATGAGCTGAAATTTTTCGCTGCCTTCGCTGAATTTTTCCAGCAAAGCCGACTGGTGAGTCGTAAAAATTTCATGCTCTGCACGGGTCAGATAGTACTCCGGCATGGCCATAATTTCCTGAAATATTTCGTCTCCCCTTTTATTGTACAAATATTTTGAGGGAAGGTATTTTTTGTCAGCGGTTAGTCCCTTGCGTATATCTTCGGCAAAAGTTCTGTTCACTGCTCGAGTTGATTCAATTACTTCTGTTAACATGCTGTTTAAAAAATAAAGGCTATTAAATATGTTCTGCCAAACGGATTCCAGTAAACTGCCAGCGTTTATCAGGTTGAAAAAAGTTTCTGTAAGTCAGACGCATATGGCTGGCAGGCGTTGCACACGAACCACCCCTCAACACCATTTGTCCGGACATGAATTTGCCATTGTATTCTCCCAGCGCACCACGCACACGGGTATAATATGGATAAGGCAAGTAAGCACTCTGTGTCCATTCCCACACATCTCCTACCATCTGAAGCAGTGGTAGATCACTGTTTTCTTTTGACAAAGCGATAGGCTGAAGCTGCTGTGTTTCCAGTAGATTAGCTTTGGTAAGTACGCTACTATCAAGCAGCTCATAACCTGCTACTTTGCTGGCTACTTCCCATTCAAATTCCGTAGGAAGCCTTTTGCCTGCCCACCGTGCATAGGCTTCCGCTTCGTAGTAGCTCACATGCGCAACCGGTGCGTTGAAGTCTAGTTTCTGTATGCCATGCAGCGTAAACTGGTAATACTCGTTGTCTTTAAAGTGCCAGTACAGCGGTGCTTCAATTTTATGTTGGTTGATATATTCCCAGCCGTCGGAAAGCCAGAAGTCAAAATTCTGATAGCCCCCATCTTCTATAAATGCCAGGTATTCACCGTTAGTGATAAGTCTGTTGAGTATCTGGTAGTCATGTAAATATACCGTATGCACCCCTTCCTCATTATCAAAATGGAACTGGTCTCCTGCATAACCAACGGTGTAGTTACCGGCAGCTATTTTAAAATATTGCTGTTCGGAAGTACTTGAAGATGGCCCTCTATCATCTTTAACTTCCTGATAAACAGGGAATAACGGGTTATTTCCCAGAATATACTTGATATCAGTTACCAGCAGTTCCTGGTGCTGTTGTTCGTGGTGAATGCCCAGTTCTATCAGGTTGTACAATTCCGTACCCAGAGCAATTTCCTCTTTTTGCATGAGTTGTTGCATGTGCTCATCCACATAGTCTCGGTATCGATAAATATCTTCGGTAGAAGGCCGGGTCATGTTGCCCCGGTGGACTCTGAGCATCTTTTCACCTTTGCTTTCATAGTAGCTGTTGAAAATGTAGTTGTACATTTGATCAAACAACTGGTAGCCATCCTGGTACTGCGAAAGGATAAAAGTCTCAAAAAACCAGGTTGTATGCGCTAGATGCCATTTAGGCGGACTCACATCGCCTGTAGGTTGCACCACATAGTCTTCTGTTTTAAGTGGCGCACATATTTTAGCTGTCCAGCCCCTCATATCAAGATAACGCGTCAACAAATCATGCTGATCAGTTGCTCCCGCCTGAGTTTGATGAGAAATGGTTTCGTTATACATATATTTGAATTTCTTAAAAGAACGATTGATAGATAAGACCAAAAAATAAGGACTTTGTTAGCCTTTAATATAAAACCCTAGGTTCAAATAAAATGTTTATCAATGTCTCAACAAATATGTGTATGTATTCACATGAAAAAAGGCAACCGGAAAGTTGCCTTTTAATTTAGATTAGGTGTCATGCCTATCAAACTGCTTGGTTTAGAGGTTAAATACGTCGTAATACAGAGAAAATTGCAGCACACGATTATTTAGTTTGATTCCCGTAATCGGATTTCCTTCGTTGTTTGTAAATGTTATATCATCTTCCAAAACATTATTTAACCCCAACGCATACCTGACTCCCAAACGCATTTTGTCCAAGGGAGAAAACAAAACACCTATGTCTAAACCATAATCCAGGTCACTATAATATTTTCTATCTTTCAGTAAATATCCCAGTTCCACGCCTATTTCGATTTGCCAGGATGTTATTGGCTTAGAGCTTGTTTAAAAATTTTATGTAGGTTCAAGGTTCAAACGATTAAGGATTCTTTGGCAGTTAGCCCAATATATCCAAGCTTCAGCACTGTTTGTTGTTTTTTCGTGATCCTTGTCCAGCCTTCTTTGGAAATTAAAGATGCCAAAAGTTTGCTCAACGACCCATCTAATTTTCACGGGAACAAATCCTCTGGCAGTAGGTGGTCGGGATGATATTTCCAGCTCTATGCTGGTATACATTCTGACCAACCAATCACCAAGCTCCACTTTATAGGCTGCATCTGCAAAGACTTTCTTCAAGCGGTGAAGATAGCCAAGCACAGGACTGACAACATGCTCGGCCATCACTCCGTCGTGCTGGTTTGCCGCATGCACTACGGCTACCCAAATCAACCCCACTGTGTCAGTCAATATATGACGTTTCCTTCCATTAATCCTCTTATTTCCATCTATGCCTGTATCCTCACTAACAAATGGTGCTTTCTTAACTGACTGACTATCAATAGATACGGCACTAGGCGTAGCTTGCCTACCCTCTTGTTCCCTCAGCATCATATTGAGACAACTATTAAGTCCAACTAAGGTGCCATCCTTTTTCCACTTGCTGAAATAATAGTAAACCAACTGCCACTTAGGAAACTCTTTTGGTAAGTTTCTCCATTGGCTACCTGTTCGTAATATCCAAAATATAGCATCTACTATATCCCGTAAATCATACCTTCGCTTTCTTTGGATGGGTAATTTTTCTTTTATAACTTGTCACCGGCAGGCGATCCTGTGCGGGTCAGTGAGTCTCTCATATTGAGCCGCCGTGGCCCGGTCTGCATAAACTTTTATGTTTTGGTCAACTAAAGTTTACGCACTGGCCCGCTCTTTTCAAAATTTAAACACGCTCTTACCGTAATTGGAGGTACAAGTGCTACCTGGAGCATAAGCCCAAGTAGTGGTGCTGGTCCTTTTAGTGGAACAGGACTTTCTGTTACTGTACGACAAAACGCACAGCAACTAAACACCATTACTTTCAATGTGCAAGGTTGTGGACAGACCAAAATGGTGTCGAGATCGTTCTGGTTGGGAAAACCAGCAGGTCCTGTAACTACTCCTTCAGGTACCCCATCTGTGAAGGTATCATTAGGCACATTTGTGACGGTAAGAGCTACTACACCCGGAGCTGATATCTCGACACTTTCCT
The DNA here is from genome assembly GCA_958296015.1 of Cyclobacteriaceae bacterium. Classification (GTDB taxonomy): domain Bacteria; phylum Bacteroidota; class Bacteroidia; order Cytophagales; family Cyclobacteriaceae; genus JAJNNC01. The sequence goes on along the minus strand of CATQIH010000009.1, from coordinate 174,882 downwards.
GGTGGACTAATAGTTCTAACCTAAGTATTGCATCACATGGTCCGGGAAATGTCGTTGTGGAAGCCAAATCTATTGGGCGTTACTACTTGTATGTTACTAGTAGTAATGTATGCGGTACAAGCGCATATCAACAGATTCCTTTTGAAGTTACCAATGGAGGTGGTGGAGGACCTGGAGGTCCTGGTAACCCAGGAGATCCTCCTTATCCGCAAGTGGTGACTATTTATCCTAATCCTACAGATAAGGAACTGTTTATAGAATTATCAGATGAACAAGTTCAATCAACTGATACTATTAATACTGGAGCGAATGCAAAACTTCTTACTCAGCAGCCTGATCATATTGAGCGTATTGATTTGATCAATGACCAGGCTCAGGTTGTATTTACACAAGATAGAATTGATACGAAAAAAGTAAAACTAAACGTGGATAAGCTGCCTGCCGGAAGATATTTTGTTCAAATTTCTTACAAGAAAAGCATCATACAACGCCAGGTTTTAATTGAGTAACCGATAACAAATACCTCCTTTACACTAAAAAAGCATGCAAATCAATGCATGGCTTTCTTTATTATGAGAAATCAAACTATCAAGCACAGGGATTAATCGCAGCGGCTTGGCGGGGCCACCGAGCGTCGGTCGCCCTGGCGAACCATCCTTATGCTGTATATGATGCTGAATAGCAAAAATCAATTTTCTATCAATTTCTATTTTCATTAAAACGGCAGTTCATCCTCTACCAACTCTTTCTTTTTCTCAGCAGGCTCACCTTTCTTGTCCAGCATGAGTAAGTCCTGGGCTACTATCTCGGTAACATATCGCTGCACGCCCTGCTTATCTTCATAACTACGGTAGGTGAGCTTGCCTTCTATAGCTACTTTCATACCTTTTTGCAGGAATCTTTCGGTAATCTCAGCTAATTTACCCCACACCACCACCTGGTGCCATTGCGTATCTTCTACCCTTTCGCCTTGCTTGTTTTTGTAGCTCTCTGAGGTAGCCAGCGAGAATTGTGCGACTACCTTTTCCCCTTGCAGGTGTTTCACTTGTGGGTCTTTACCTAAGTGACCGATCAACTGCACACGATTTTTTAATGCATTCATCATTGTTTTTTTGTTTTTGCGTTGAACATATAATTGATTGACAGCAGCAAAGGTAGGGCAGCACAAAAGCAATAGTCGGTTGAAAATTATTTATAGCCGTTTATAGGCGAATGTAGTCGTTTGCAAATGATTGTTTTTTAAGTTACTTTTATAAGGATGTTGTGTGCAATTTGAGAAATGGAAGAACTAATCAAAAATTATGAAAGCTTATCTACTTTGATTATTTCAATATAGTAGCACTTTTAATTTCAATTATTGCACTTTATTATACAGTTTAGGCTTATCTATTAAAATCAGGGCAAAAATTAAGGTGCGATATTTCAACTTGCTCGACTATAAAGTGCAACGATAGCTATGTCGCTTCTATCACATTGGAAAACATAAAAGACAGAGCAACAGTAATCTTTGATATTTATTTAAAATTAGGTAGAGGTAACTATTTTATTAATTGAAAGTTTCGATAACAAACCTCTAATATTAAAACCTTTCGAGGTGTACTACAAAGAATATGAGCCATTACTTTTTTACAGCGCAGGCACAAAAAAAATTAATCTCAAGAAAGTTTTACAAAACACAAAAATTAAAAGGAGAATTATACTTTCCACAACCGACGGTAAGTTTACTGTCAGAGAAAGTACAAAACGTTGGAGACCAATTTCAATATTCTTTAAAAATTATATGACAGCATTAATAGATCCTGTACGAATTACCTACAAAGGTAAATTTTTACGGAGATAGAGTAAAATACTTGGTTGAATTGACTTCTAAAGATAAAAAAAAAGAAATTATTGACTTCTATGATAGAGATTATGAGATTAAAAAATTTAAGAAATTTCCCTCTGACTAAAAAAAGTTTAGATAATAAGAAAAATCTTAAGGAATACTTGAAACTACAACGTAAAGAAGGAAAATTGGAATTTGATAAAATAAAAGTTATCAATTTTCAAAAAATGGTTAATAGAATTAAAGGAGATTATGATAATGAAATAATAAATATTGAACCAAACAGTTATCTGAAATATAATATTCTGGGTAGAATTTATACTAAATATGAAAACTATCGACTGAAAATAAAAAATAAAAAAAACTGCACACAACAACGTATAAAAATAATAGGGCAATTGTAGCAAAACCGAATGGTTCAGGCGCATTTGCAAAGTCGCCAAATTTTTAAATTTGGCTTATTGATAGAAAAAAAGGTAATAAGAAAAATTTAAAAATTCGGCTTGTGTTTAACCGAATGGTAACAGCATATTTTCCGCCCTACTATTCTTATACAAAAACGTTACCCCCCACCTAAAAACCAAATATACAATCCCAATGGAAACACAATGCCTTGAATGCCATGCACCGTTGAAAGGTAGAGCCGATAAAAAGTTCTGCTCGGATGCCTGCCGCAACAGTTATAATAACCGGCTAAACAGCGATGCTACACAACCTGATGCGGAATATCAACAATCTGCTGCGTAATTAAACAGGCGAATTATGGCAGAGTTAACCCACAGGGCAAAAGCCGGGTACATCGGGAGACACTGGCACGTAAGGGATTTAACTTTAATTATTTTTACTAACACCTACCAAACCAAAGCTGGTAAAACTTATTATTTTTGCTATGACCAGGGATATATAGAACTTGAGCCTTCACAATTTACCCTGGTCTGGAAAAAAGAATACATTGATTGAGTTAATAACTACTGATTTTTTGTGCCATATTGGCTTATTCAAACTATAAACAGGACATTTTGTCTGTATAATGGGGTGAAATAAGCCTGTTTGAAGTATGGTATATTCTTTGCCTCCTTACAATTTGTAAATTTATACATAACACACAGGAGGTTAAAAATGAAAAATGCACTTAAAAACTTTGTTCATCAGCTTGATGCAATAAACACCATCAGTGGAGGTACTGTGGCAACTTCTGTTGATATAAAGAAATCAGATCGTCAAATAGATATATTAATTAACGCACCTAGCATATCAAGTCATGCATTCAACGTTTTTGTGAAGGGTAGCCAACTTATTGTATATGCTACCCTAAGAGAAGAAAGAGATGCTCTTATGAATGAAGAAGGAAGTGTCGCTTCCAGACATATTGGTGCCGTTGTTTAATCAGGTTTTTGACATACCACAGAATGTGACTGCTGACAATATAGAGGCCATCTTTGAGCACGGAAGGCTAAGACTTATCCTTCCGCTTGATGAATCGTCTGATATGCCTGTCAAGAGAATCTATATCAGAGAATCTTAATTTGTTTTAATAAGGATCAATACCTAAGCCGAAGAGTATATTTTCGGCTTTTTTTATGAGTGTCATATTTTTTACTTATTTTAAAGCCCAGACATTAACAAATTCATAAAAATGTTGTAATTTTGTTTGCAAACATTATAAGGTGCCTAAACCTTTGTATGGATATTTTTAGCGGACATTATGAAAAAGCCACCTGTTTTTGCAATACTTCTGTACTTCTTACTGTCTTACACTGTCACTTTTGCCACTGATATTTCCAGTACTTCAACTGGCTGGCAGGAAGGGGTGATTGTGTTGCATGATAAAACCGTTTTACAAGGAACCATCAACTATGATTATAGATATGACGTGGTGATGTACCGCAAAGCAGGAAAAATCATAACTTTCACACCGCTACAAGTAGCTTCTTTCTGTTATTTTGATCCCAAAACAAATATTTTTCACCGGTACATGACCCTGGCACGTCAAAAAACAGCGTATACCGAAAGGCAGACTATTTTTGAAATTGTGCTCAAAGGCACTGTGCAGTACCTTCGCAGGCATAATCAGTATCCACCCGTTATTTCAAACGATCAATCCCATGCATCTGACCAGCCATTTTACCAGGAGCAGATCGTCTGTTACGATTACTACATTTTGTACCAAGACCAGCTGATCAAGTCGCGGAGGTTTCAACAGGAAGTACTTCCCCAATTAGCTGCTGTTGATCATTCCCTGATGGCATATATCAAAGATCAGCGATTGCAAACCGGTAATGTAGGCGATCAGATCAGGCTCATCCGGTATTTTAATGCCTCTAAAAAAAGCGGCAGATATGCCGCACTCTGACCAAAACCACAGAATATCCAGTAATATTTTGCAAGTGTAATAATACGCAGAAATACGCAGGATTTACCTTTTGAGCTTCCTTTATATTTATCACAAGAAGCTGTAAAGCACTTTGAAGTTTACTTAACATCACTTTGCAGCAGAGATCGTGATCATTATATAATAGCTTTATGAAAAAATATATGCGTTTATCCTTGCTGTTGCTGTTTTTATCGCCTCTATTGTTTTCCTGCCGGAGCCATAGCATACCCTGCCCTTCTTTTGGCCATTCAAAGGCAGGGGCTTACCAGCCAGGAAACGGCCCGAAGGTAAAATACGATAAAAACGGTATTATCAAGAAATAAAGCTCAGGCATCTTTGCGGTGACATTATTCCACAAAAACAACTTTTCGTACTACCCTCGTACAATTTGGGTTGCTATCTTGCTTGTATTCTGGCTGGCAGGGGGACTTACTGTGTCCTTTGCTCAAGACAATAAAGATATCCCTACCGTCAAAGTCAGAAAAAAGCCTGGAAAGGAAAAACATCAAAAGAAAAACAACCGGAGAGAGTCTGTCAAAGATACTTACAAAGTACCCAGAACCAAGTCGGGTCCGGAAGGAGCCAAAGACCAGTACAAACCACCTCGTACCCGCTCACACAGCCAAAAAGTCCGCAACAATTACCGTCGGCCCCGATCACATTCAAACGACGACAAAGTCCGTGACAATTATCGTCGGCCCCGCTCACGCAGCAATGATGACAAGGTACGCGACACCTACCAGCGACCCGCTTCGGTTGCCAATGATGAAGAAGCTAAAATGAAAGACGCTCGTGTGCGCAAGTCACCATCCATTGAAGAAGGACAGGATGCTCCACAACCTTCTCTTTGGCAAAGATTGTTTAACCGTAACAATCCTGCGCTGGCAGGGGGCGGTATCAAAGTGTTGAAACCCAATGTACGGGAAAGACGACAGGCGAAGCAGGCACAGGAAATGGCAGGCTCCAATGGCCCAGGCTCTTTCAGGCGTCCGACACAACGCCACCAGGCCAGGATTAATAAAAAGACAGGCCAAGAAGTACATGGCTTTGCAGGCAATGTGAAAGTGAGAACAACCGGACACCAGACCCGTTACTTTAGGAAACAGTCAGAAAAGATTCACCAGTTTAATGGGCTGATGCGGGTACGAAAGCCACAGAAGGATATGCACCCCAGTGTGAGCTACCTGAAAAGCAAAACCAAAAAATCTTACGAACAGAAAGAGCGTTTTAGGAAATGGAAGATCAAATGGCATAGATTCTTCAAAGATAAGGAGCAACCAAAACATTTGAAAACCAAAACTCGTAAGCCGAGATATGATAAGAATGAGACTGAAATTTGGTATTATTGAACTATGAATTGGAAAAACATCAACACAGCAGAAGATTTGGAAGCCGCTAAGAGCACTTCAAATCAAAAGCCCGTCCTTATTTTCAAACACAGCACCAGTTGTAGCATCAGTGCGATGGCCCTGAACCGGTTGGAAAGAAGCTGGAAAGAAGCCGACATGCCAGATGCGGAACTCTATTTTCTTGATCTGCTCAAACACCGCGATCTTTCTCAGCAGGTTACCAAAACCTACGGCATCCCTCATGAATCGCCACAGGTATTACTCATTCAGCACGAAGAATGTGTGTACGATACCTCTCATATGAGCATCAATTATCAGGTGCTCAAAGAACAGGTAAACCAGATCACCGGCTGATCATACTCTGTTCAGAACTCAAAAGAAACATCCTGCTGAATATCCTGGTTGAGACTCAGGGCAACCGGACAAGCAAGTGCCGCAGATTTCAGCATCTTTAGCTGTTCTTCAGTAGCATTGGTACTTTTTAGGCGAAAGCTGATGGCTATTTTGGCTATTTTTCTGGGATTAGCCGACATTACTTTGGTAACATCGGCTACCAGATCTTCCAATGAAATGTCGTGTTTTTGTGCCTGAATACCCATGATGGTCATCATGCAACTACACAAGGCCGAACAGACCAGGTCTGTAGGAGAAAAGGCTTCTCCTTTGCCATTGTTGTCTGTGGGTGCATCGGTGATGATCTTGCTGGCAGATTTCATATGCGTAGATTCGGTACGAAGATCGCCTAGATAATGAGACTTTATTGTAATCATAATCGTTATGATATTGGGAATTAGCGTAAGATTATTTAATTTTATTACGATGAGGGCGAAAATTACTAAAAAACTGGGATGTGTCATACTAACTGCGTTTAGTATAAGCTTTTTGTTGCAAAATGTACAGGCACAGGAGCAGGAACTGTATGACTACAACCAGGAATTTATCTGGGGTATTAATAAAAATACCAACTCAGGGTTGGTCGGTGGACTGGCCGGAAAGTTTGGCAGAAGGATTAAGGGAGAACATTTTCAAACGTTTGGTTTGGAAATAGTCAATGTAAAACATCCCAAAGAGCTACGTCAGGTTTCTCAGCTAAGTGGCAACACCTACATACTTGGCAAAAGCAATTACCTGTTTTCTATCCGTCCACAGTACGGTCAGGAATGGACGCTGTTCAAAAAAGCACCACAGCAGGGCGTTCAGATCAACGCTATTCTGGCAGGTGGCCCTACCATTGGTATTGTAAAGCCTTACTATGTACAGGTTAGTAGAGGCGGCGGTCGCCCTGGAGATAATAATCCTGCAGTTGTTCCTTACAATCCTAACCCACCTTATAGCCACAACAGGGCTAATATTATTGGTGCAGGCCCATTTTTGAAAGGCATTGGTGAATCGGAAATTAACATAGGAGCCAATATCAAAGCGGCACTATCTTTGAGTTTGGCACTTTCAAAAACGATGTTACAGGTTTTGAAGCGGGTTTTCAACTGGAAGCATTTTCCAAAAAAGTGGAGCTTGTGCCATCTGCTGCCACCCGAAGCATCTACCCCTCAGCTTTTATCATGCTTTTCTACGGTTACAGAAGATAAAGAAACAACACATTAGATTGCCACAGGAATTTTGTGTTAGTAACTTGCGTTCCTCTATTTAGTCAATGACATAAGATTATGATTGAATTACCTGTAGTTTCTGAACAAAAAGTAAAAAAGCCCAATTGGCTTCGTGTAAAGCTACCCATAGGCAAAGAATATGCAAAAGTTCGCAAATTGGTAGATCAGTATAAATTGCATACAATCTGCGAAAGCGGCAACTGCCCCAATATGGGCGAATGCTGGGGAAGCGGTACTGCCACCTTTATGATCCTCGGCAACGTATGCACCCGAAGCTGTACTTTCTGTGCAGTAGCTACCGGCCGCCCACCCGAATATGATACTGATGAGCCGCACAGAGTGGCCGAAGCCATCAAGTTGATGGGTGTGAAACACGCTGTGCTTACCTCTGTCAACCGTGATGAGCTTAAAGACCGCGGGGCAGAAATATGGCATCAGACGGTGGTAGAAACCAAAAAGCTATGCCCAGATACCACCATCGAGACGTTGATTCCTGATGTGAAAGGCAACTGGGCTGCGCTGGAACTTATGATCAGTGCCGGTCAGGAGGTTGTTTCTCACAATATGGAAACGGTGGAATCCCTGTATCGGAGGGTAAGACCACAGGCAAAATACAGTCGCAGTCTCGAGCAAATCCGGCGTACCAAAGACTACGGTAAGCGTACCAAATCGGGCATCATGCTGGGGCTGGGAGAAAAACTCGATGAAGTGTATAAGGCTATGGACGATCTGGTAGCTCATGGACTCGACATCTTAACATTGGGTCAGTACCTGCAACCTACCAAAATGCATATTGAAGTAGCCGAGTTTATTCATCCCGATCAGTTTGATAACTACCGGGAAGAAGGTCTGCAAAGAGGCTTAAAATATGTGGAATCAGGTCCGCTGGTTCGATCTTCTTATCATGCTGAAAGGCATGTGCATGTCTGAGCCTGCACAATATCGTGCTTATTGCGCCTGTATGGTTAATCTGTACAGGCTTTTTTTATAGTTATCTTTGATACTTACTAAAAACGCGCTCATATAGGTTCACTCCAATGTACAATTTGTATACCTTTGCAACTGCATACAGAACGGAAACCGATTTATGAAAAATATATTTTTTACGCCTGGCCCTTCAGCACTTTACTTTACCGCAGAAGAGCACCTTAAAAAAGCATTCAAGGAGCAGGTTCCTTCTATTTCTCACCGCAGCAAGCAATTTGAAAAAATATACGCAGAAGCTGTCAGTAACTTGAAGGCTTTGCTCAATATACCCGAAGATTACCATATATTCTTTACTGGGTCTGCCACGGAGATTTGGGAAAGAATCATCGAGAACTGTGTGAGCCGCCATTCTTTTCACTATGTAAATGGTGCATTCTCCCAGCGTTTCTACGAAACTGCCCAGGAGCTAGGCAGAAAGGCCACTGCCGTGACAGTTGCCGCAGGAACATGCGCAAACCCTTCAGCAGATGATATTCCGGAAGATGCAGAGCTGGTGGCCTTCACACACAACGAAACCAGTACCGGTGCCATGCAACCCCTGGAAGATATATATAAGATCCGCCAGGCTCGTCCACATCAGTTGATTGCCGTTGATGCTGTATCATCTATCCCCTACCCTGAGATTGATTACCGGCAGATTGACACAGCCTTTTTCTCAGTTCAAAAAGGCTTTGGCTTACCTGCGGGTTTGGGTGTATGGATCGTCAACGACCGTTGCATAGAAAAAAGCAGGCAACTTGCCTCCGAAGGCATCAGTATTGGTTCTTACCACACGTTGCCATCGCTGTTGAGCAAAGGCCAGAAAAATCAAACGCCTGAAACGCCTAATGTGCTTAACCTGTATTTGCTGGCAAAAGTGAGCGACGATATGCTACACAAAGGAATAGCGCAGATCAGGAGAGAAACTGACTACAAAGCGGCATTACTGCAACATACTGTAGAACAACACCCCTTGTTGTCGGCCTTTGTAAAAGAAAAAAAATACCAGTCGAAAACAGTGGTTGTGGCAGAAACCGGCATAGAATCTTCGAGGATTATAGAGCAACTCAAACAGCAGCAGCTCATTATTGGTAGCGGATATGGAGATTACAAGCAGAAACATATAAGAATAGCCAATTTTCCTACACACTCCAAAGAGCAGATAGAAATGCTCGTAGACAACCTAACCGGGTTAAAAGGTTAAAAACGGTTCAAGAATTGCTATGGCTTAAGGCAACGCCCTAAAATTTTGTGAATAAAACAAAAATAATACACAGCTAATATAAACTTGATAATAAAGATTTACATTATTTTGAACATGCTTTACTTTACATACGTTACTATAAGTAACAACAGTTATCTATTGTAGAAAAAATTATGGAAGAAATGATGCATCCCTTAAGGAAAATATTAGTTGGGCTAGACGGTTCGGAGTTAGATAGTATGCTGATAGAGTTCTCATCCTTTTTGGCCAGAACTTATGATGCAGAAAATGTGTATTTCGTCAATGTAGTTAAGAGCACTAATCTTCCTACGGCGTTAGTGAAAGAGTTTCCTACGCTTCTGGAAGATGCTATGAAGGAAAGAAAAAAAGAAATGGAGAAGAAAGTCATTGAGCATTTTGATATGACACTTCCCAGCAAAGTAAAGATTGCCGTAGAGCAAGGCGACCGGCCTTCCAAGCATATTCTCAGGTTAGCAGATAAACATAACATTGATGCGATTGTAGTAGGCAGAAAGCAGAACTTGAAAAGCAGCAATGTGGTTACACAGCGTCTGGCACGTCGTGCTAAATGTTCTCTGTTGATCGTACCTGAAAAAGACTATTCTTGTATCTGTAAGCTCATGGTAGCCTGTGATTTCTCAAGCGATTCGCGAGCCGCTTTGGAAGAAGCCATTTCTATTGCATCCAAATGCAACAGCGAAGGGCAGCAAACGCAGATAATAGCATTGCATGTTTATACGGTGCCTTCCGGATACCACTATGCCGGTAAAACTTACGAGGAATTTGGTCAAATCATGGAAGAGAATGCGCGCAAAGAGTTTAAAAAATTTATGCGAAAGGTAGATACAAAGGATGTAAAGATTAGTCCTGTGTTTGCCTTTGACAGAAACTATGATACTGTTTCAGTTATTTACGACAATGCCATGAAACTGAAAGCAGATTGTATTGTGATTGGTGGAAAAGGCAAGACAGCTTCTACCGCTTTATTTCCTATTGGTACCAATACAGAAAAGCTGATCAGCAGAGACGCTAACATTCCATTGCTGATTGTAAGGCCCAAGCACAAAAATGCCGGACTGATGGAATTGCTTCAGAAAATCTAACAGATTCTCACAAAAACTTATATTCATTAAGCAGCATCACGCTGCTTATTTTTTTATATTAGAGGTTCGAAAATAACGATCAACCCCCAGAGGGCAAGAAATAATCTCCGATGATTATTCGTTTTACTATCACATCATTGATATAAATCAAATAGTTGGAAAACAGTTATGGCATCTGGAAGAACTCACGTCGCGGCTACTATAGCCCTCACTCCTATGGCTGCCATGATTGCCTGGCAGCTAGCAGGTGGCGAGCCTACAGCAGCAGCACTTGCGGGTGCAGGTTGCCTGAGCGGCGTGCTCATCAGTCCGGATCTTGACATGACTGGCCGAACAATCTCGGAAACTATCTTGCTACGCTGGAATATGATTATAGGCAGGCTTTGGATTGCCATATGGTATCCTTATGCACTAATATCCAAACACCGTGGGCTGAGCCATGTGCCTGTATTCGGTACGCTGAGTCGCGTTATATACCTTTCTGCAATCTACGTAGGCGTTCACTTTTTGCTACAGTACTATTATTCGTTGGATCTGCTGCAATGGCCCATACTGCACCAGCAGGAACTAATGATCTTTGTTGCCGGACTGGCCATCTCAGATTTTGGGCATTGGGTGCTGGATGGATGCAGATTTTGAGAAGATGGAATAATAGAGCAAAAGGTAAGGATTTTCTCAACCCACATATCCTTTTTTGGGTGCATCAGGCATAAAGATACGGCGCAGTTGACTTCCTGCCAGACAAGCGAACCCCCCGGCCAACCCGCCCACCAACCCAGTAACAGCCACCAGTACCAGGCCATTGTTTAAAGATAAAACCGATGCGATTTGTCTGGATAAGATACTGTCAGTATTGATATCTATCATCCAGGCAAAGATGAGCCACAGTAGCCCTACGCCTAAGAAGCCGGAAAGAAAATCATTAAAACCCTTTGTTGGCATAATCAGCCCTATCATAAAAGCGCAGACAACAATAATCCACCAGGGAAAAAACAACTCTGCTATATAGCAGGTACCAGCAATAAGAACAATTTTCAGCAAAAACTTCATATGTTAACAACAAGCTTATTGAGGGGATATGTACTGGGTAAACATCATTCTTTCAGGCTCTTCGGTAGGCGTGTGCAACAGCATCATGTCATAGTACTCGCCTTTGCGCCACTTGTCCACCATATTATCATAGAAAGGACTTCCGGGATTGCCAGACTGCCCGCCAGGGTACACACCCCAGGCCCTGACGGGTTGCTCCAATGACACCACCATTCGCCAGGAAGGTCCATGATCATGAGAAGTAGCATTGACAACGCCTCTGCCACCTCCTGTATAAATATTTGACCGGCTAAAAGGCTCCAGCCTGAGCATATGTGTCAATGTTGTTTCTTCATAATTAGACCAGTTGAATGATTCCTCGTGCGAAGCTCTCCAGGCAACTACTTCCTCTATAGCTTCCTCAAAAGAGTACCTGACCAGGTCAGGCATGGTTTCTACCTCGCTGGTACTTACACGGTCCATGAAAGGATCATCAGGATGATGCAGCATGATGTCGACCGTGGTTTCGCTGTCAGGTTTGCGAAATACGTTGCCGTTAAATTCATCCCACATCATTGCCGATAGTTTTTCCCACCACACTTCAAAATAAACCGGTGCCTGATACCCTGGGTTGTTGGCGTAGTTCCATTTGCGCAGGTTGGCATAAGCATCCTGCTGTTCTTTGCTCAGTGTGGTCAGATCGAGCGTATCCAGCATCATAGGCAATACTTCGGATGCTTTCAGGTTGTAGTTATCGTTTTGAAGACTCATCATATCGTTTGGAACGATGTTGCGCATCTGCGTAAGTCGCATGTTGATGCGCCGGTTGCGGTAATGTTCATAGTTGTAGTCGTAGATATAATAAGGATAGGAAGCATCGGCAGGCACCTGGTTGGCTGAGCTTACAAAGCCGCGTGCTGGGTTCAGCGAGTGGGCATTCTGCTCAGCAGGAATATATTGCTGCCATTCCATAGACCGCTTACTGCCGTCCATCAGAAACTCTCCCTGACCTTTCCACTTGGCTGGAAACTTCCCCTGCACCCACATGGCGATGTCTCCTTTGACAGAAGCAAAGGCAAAATTCTGTGCCGGACTCGCATAGTATTGCAACGCGTCTTTGTACTGTGTGTAGTTGGAAGCGCGGTTGAGTGCATAAAAAGTCTTTATTTCCAGTGAAGGTTCATGGGCAATCCATTTCAGGGCAAAATTGCGGTAGCCATTCTGTACCGTGTCTGACGGAAAGTGAGCGTCATAGACCACCGGCCCGTGATGCGTATACATCACAGTATCATAGATAACAGCACCGTCACGCACCCTGATCTCTTCTATCCTTTCCTGGGTTTTTAAGTTGATCTCATCAAAGCGATACTCCGTCCTGAAGCTATTGGTAAAGTCTATTTTATACCAGTCTACTACATCGCGGCGGGCATTGGTCACGCCCCAGGCAATGGAATCATTGTAGCCAATGATAACGTTAGGTGCGCCGGGAAGCGAAGCTCCCAGTACATTTACCTCCGGACTGTGCAGCTGCACGGCATACCATATATTAGGCAGGTTGAGCCCCAGGTGCGGATCATTGGCCAGTATGGGCTTTCCACTTTTGGTTTTTGACCCGGACACTGCCCAGTTGTTGCTCCCGTTGTCGGGGTTCGCCTCATCGTTGTTGCCTGTTGCAGTGGTGCTATCCTGAGTACCTGTAATGGAGGAAAGGCCAAACTTTTCAAAATCAACCTGTGGGGTGTCTATGGCTACGGGTTTGAACTTCCAGGGTGTTTCTTTAGAGATGACAGGATCGTCTTCGGGCGTAAATACAGGGAAAAGAAAGCGGAAGCGATCTTTGCCCAGCAGCTTGAGCGTATTGGTGTTCTCCCGGTCTACATCCGAATAGGTAAGGTCATTGGCCATATATTTCAACAGTAGAAACGATTTTAGCGGTGTCCATGCCTCGGGGGCATAATCAAGCAGCTTGTACTCAAGGGGTAGGTTTGTGTAGTCCAGCGAGTTGATGTAGGCATTCACACCTGCGGCATAGGCTTCCACACACTGCATGGTAACAGAATCCTGTTGCGCAGCGTGCAGGGCTTGCTCGGCACTGTAGGGAAGCCCCTTTCTACGTTGCAACCTATCAAAATCAAGGGCAGCTTCTCCTACAACTTCTGATACTCTGCCAGCCGCGGCGTGGGTAATAAACTCCATTTGCCAAAGCCGGTTGGCCGCCGTCACAAACCCCTGCGCAACATACAGATCGTGCTCGTTCTCTGCAAATATGTGCGGAATCAACAGGGAGTCATAGCGCACCGTCACTTCTGCCTGCAGGCCGTCAATGCTTAGTGACTGTGCCAGCCCCCCATTGGCATCTTCAGCATTTTGCCAGAGACCATGAAATGGGTCCAGGAAAGTACCCAATGGAGGCACTTTGCCTATTCTGATAGCCAGTACCACGGTGAGTGTTATGGTAATTAATAATGAAAGCAGAAACTTAAATACTTTCATAGGAATGCAAAGGGTTTTTATGAACACATGCTTCTCGTCAGGCAGTTTCTACAACAGCCTGCTTATTTGCATGCTTGGTTTTACATGAAAGTGAACAGGCACGAAATTAACCATATTTTTGTACTGTGCAATTCAGGTAGGCTGAAAAGTTCAGGTAAGCAGCTGTACTATTGGTGGTTTTGTTGGTCAGTGGGCTTTGTGAGCGGTGAGCGGTGATCGGTGAATACCTTGGTATATTAGTTACCGACTACAAGCAATACCGATTACCGATTACAAGAGTCACCAACCACGGGCTTTGCCAAAAGCTTCTTTTCCTTCGCTAAAAGCAAACCAGGCAATTCCCAGGGCACCCAGAGCATCTACGTAAGGTATGGCAAACACTTCGTACAAGACACTGGATATGAGTACCAGCAACGACAAATACAGACAGGTTTTGGTGCAGTTTGCATCGGCAATAATAGGGGCGGAGTTGAGCGCGCTGCCTACCTCCATTTTCTTGCGCATCAGAAAATACATGGTAAGTATGGAAACCAGCGAAACAACAATACCTACCACGGTAGTTTTGGGTTCGCTTCCTATATACATAGTGAGTACCGAAGTGACGACCATGCCTGCGGCCAGCAGATAAAAGCTAAAACCGGTGAGCCGCAGTGCCTGTCGCTCAAACCTGTCGGATGCTTCCACAGGCTCATGCTGCATCCGGTAGACCATGTGGGCGATACCAATACCTGACAACACTTCCACAAAGCTGTCTATACCAAAACCAAACAATGCCAGTGTATCATCTTGCATACCGAAGTAAGTGGACACCACACCTTCGGCTATGTTGTAGAAGATGGTGATCATACTGAGCCAGAAAGCTACTTTGAGCAATCTGGCGGTTTCCTGATTCAATTGTATTTTCATGCTGTACAAGTGGTGAGAAATATAGAACGGGTAACAGAATAACCAAAAATGCCGAACAATGATTTGTTGTAAGGGCAGAAAACTACTTTGTCGCCGGGTTTCCCATACATGCCAGGGTTGCTTGCCAGCCATGTAAGGTTCTGTGGTAATCTTTGCTTGCAGGGGTGAGCAGGTTGTGTTAGTTTGCTTTTCCCAACAACTTCTCCTCCTTATGCCACTGAAATACTCCATTTACCGCAATCCTTTTCGTAAAAAAGAGTTCATAGCCACCGTGCGTCCCAGGCGTATCTACGACCTGGAGGAAGTGCTGGAAGAAATGGCAGGCAGCAGCCGCCGCTATTCCTGTGGAGAACTCAGAGAAATCCTGTACCTTTTTATCAAAACCGTTGCCTCTATCCTTGTAGATGGCAGCCACATTCACCTGCCTTTCCTGAAGATTACGACCAGCATCGGGGGAAAGTTTACCGGCGAACAGGATAAGTTCAGTCACGCACGCCATAAGGTGAACATCAATGCCAATCCCGGAAAGACGCTGAAAGCTGTCGCTGCTGATATTACCGTGCAGAAAGTACAAGCCAGCCGCCCTAAAGCGGACATCAGCCAGGTGTATGATTTTGCACACGAAACGCACAATCAGACACTTACGGCAGGTGGCCTGGCAGAAGTGCAGGGTACTTATCTTAAAATAAATACAGTGGATGCACAGCAGGGTATATTTTTAACGATGCCAGATCAAGCAGACATACGCATCACCCAACTATATCAGAATACCCCTTCCCGCCTGATGTTTGTGGTACCTACTGATATACCCGCAGGTATGTATCAGCTCAGCGTTCGCACCACGGTAGGCAACAGCACAGAAATAAGAACCGGTGTAGCAAAGGCACTGTTGCAAGTAATCATCACGGCTTAAATCAATCCATACAACATTTCGTAGCTTGCGTATGTACTGTACGTAACTGGCGTTTTGTGCTTACGCAGACTACGTAAGGCATAGTGCCTTGCTACCCGTTGACTTTCTTCACACTATCTAATGCATCATCTGCACTTTGCCGTGCATGGCTTTGTAAGCTCGACATCTGATAGATCTACTGTATCAACTGCAATTCATTCCTTTGCCCCCTCAAAGGTGGATAACAGCCATGCAGTGTCCCCCTTTGAAGGCTAGTGTTTATACATATCTTTGTCAGGAGCTAAAAGCCAACCTGCCAGCATACTTTCAAAACGTTTTAAGCCTCTGGTGAAGGTAATCACGCCAGGTGGTCTTTGGCTTTGATAGCCTTTCCACCCCCCTAACCTGGCAATAATCCAGGAGGCCCAGGCTAAGTCACTTTCCTGATAAGGATTCTTGTGTTTAGCTGTTTGACCTTCCAGACCAACTAAGAGCACTTTTAGAAAGGCTTGTTGTACTACACTAAAGCCTACGGCTATGGGCTGTGTACTTGTGGCTGACCTGGCTTGTCTAAGTTGCATGACCAGCAGCGCACTTTTCATAGCAATCACGCCTAACTTTCTCAGGCTGTAGCCTTGCTCTAACTCTGAGGCTTCCAAGTTGAAGCCCTCTGATTTGAGCAGACGGAAATAGTCCTCTATGATCCATCGCAGGCTATACCAATGCACCATCTGCAAAGCTTGCTCAAAACAACTAACCGGATGGGTAGTGAGCAGATTCCACTCCACAGGCTTTTCTTTGCCTGCACTCTGAGGAGTTTCTTTACCCTGTACCAAATATAAGGTTACATTTTTAGGATAGACCTTGGCATGGGGGTTGTTGTCCGGGCGCAGCAGTTTTACTTGCACAAAGCGTACTTGCATCTCAACGTTGCGCTGCTTTCGCTTACCAGGTAAACCCGGCAACAGAAAACTATACCCTCCACAGGCTGGCTGCTGGTCAGCATAGTCATAGAGCTTATGCTTTTCTCCTTGCATGGTCTCTATCAGACGGTTCACCCGGCTGCGGATAAGCAAGTGAGTGCGCTCATCGGGCACCCTGACAAAACTGTCATATATATCCCCTTCCCGATCCTGCACGAAAGTAACCTCACGGGCCTGCTGTAAACAAGGTTGGCTCGCCTGGCAAGCTTTTATCCAGCGATAAGTCTCTTTTTTTTCTATGGGTAGCGGTGCTGTTGGCTTCTCTTGCCCTGCTGCCCGTATCCACAACTGCACATCGCTCAAGCCTAATACGCTGCCTTGCTGAGCATCTATGACCAGGCTGCAATGAGCAAAGTAGCCTATATCTTGGTTGTTGCCTACCAAACCCAAGCCACTCTCAGCTTGGATCAAGCCTTGATGAGAAGCATAGTTGATCTCTGTGCTATCTTGCAGCACCAGCACATCTTTGCCTGCCACCTGACCCCTGCATTGGCTCTGTGCCTGCTCTATCAAAGCACCTTCTCTCACTTTATCATTACCCAAATAACGATAAAAACTCATCAACTCTGACCAGTTATCACTGAGCCTGTTGATGACTATGGTTTGTTTTTCGGCTATCTTATGCTCCAATTGAACCCCCTTTTTTCCAGCCGCTTGTCTCCATGAAGGCTGGTGGTTTTTCTTCCTGATGTCTTTGTCTCTATCATCTTCTGCTTGTTTATGTCTTTCCTTTCTTTATCTTAACACCAACACTACTTTATTCCTCTCAGACTTATGTATAAACACTAGCCTTCAAAGGGGGGCAAGGGGGATGAACGTTTAACTTACGTAGCTTATAAGTACTCAGAATAAATTACAATTGCTAGTGCGCTCCATGCCAAACGCGTTACAAACGCGCACTAGTAGTTAGTGCGCTCCATGCCAAACGCGTTACAAACGCGCACTAGTAGTTAGTGCGCTCCATGCCAAACGCGTTACAAACGCGCACTAGTAGTTAGTGCGCTCCATGCCAAACGCGTTACAAACGCGCACTAGTAGTTAGTGCGCTCCATGCCAAACGCGTTACAAACGCGCACTAGTAGTTAGTGCGCTTCATGCCGAACGCGTTACAAACGCGCACTAGTAGTCTAGTGCGCTTCATGCCGAACGCGTTACAAACGCGCACTAGTAGTCTAGTGAACCCCATGCCGAACGCGTTACAAACGCGCACTAGTAGTTTTATTTGCTATGAAGTATAAGCTTTCTTTACCTGATATGTTACTTCTGTCTGTATAAATATCAGGTGTCTATCCTCTGTTGACAAACCATACCCGCTACTCAACGATACCTCGATTCAGACTGCCACAGGTCGGGGTTGGGTCCTAGTTGGGCTTTTAGCTGGGCTGTCACTTTGTTGAGTTCTGACATTGTTTCAGAGGATAACTTTACGTGGGCAGCCATCGCATTATCTCTGACCTGCGCGGCATTTCTTCCTCCTACAATCACACTACCAATGTTGGGCTGCCCTAACAACCAGGCAACGCTTAGCTGCCCCATGGGTATATCCAGGCGTTGTGCAATCTTTTGGATAGCATTCAAGGTATCAAATGTTACGGACTCGGCTCCTTCTTCTTGGTGTCGTGATTTTGGCCTGTTCTTAGAAAAATGACGGGAACGCGCCCTGCCATCCGGCACTTCATCAGGTGTGGCAAACTTGCCGGTGAGCAGTCCCTGCATCAGGGGAGAGTAACAGAGTATTGCTACATTCTTTTGGTGGCATAACGGCAATATTTCATATTCAATGGCCCGCCACAGCAGGCTGTAGGGCAACTGATTGGTGGCTATGGCACCGCTAACCAGCAGGCTCTCATGCAAATCCCCTACCCCAAAGTTAGACACGCCAAAAGCTCTGATCTTGCCCTCTTTCAGAAGGTCTTCCAATGCGCGGATAGTTTCCTGTAGTGGGACATTATGGTTAGGCCAATGCAGTTGCAGCAGATCAATCTGCTCGGTTTGCAGTGCTTTGAGCCTTTGTTCGCAGGCTTTTTTGACATCCTGGTAAGCAAAGTCTTCGGGCTTGAGCTTGGTAGCAATGATAATCTTGTCCCGCACATCGGCAAGTGCCCGGTCGATCAGATGTTCGGAAGCTCCGTCGCCATATGCTTCTGCGGTATCAAAAAAGTTAATGCCCATCTCATAAGCCGTCTGCAAAGCTGCGATGGCATCCTTTTCATCCTGAGGCCCCCAGTGAGCGTCGCCTACGATGCCCCAGGCACCAAAAGCAATCTCAGACACCCGTAGGTCTGTATTGGGTAGTGTACGATAATTCATGGTTGGTTACGCTGATTGATATAGTAAACTAATTTTCTGGTGCGGGATGTATCCCATCCTCACTAGCTTCAGATTGCATCTGAAGCTTTCAAATATTCTAAGGTCTAAGATTACGTGTCCTAAACTTAAATATATATTCTCGCTTCAGTCTGTGACTGAAGCTAGATAAGAATGAAATAGCCTTGACATACCTGCTGGCTTTCAAAGCCATACGCTATGCTATATACCACCAGATTACAACCATTGTTTACAAAGAAGTGTCATAAAAAAACACTAAACGCTTCTGCTCATGACAACGCTTACATTTGCCCGCCCGCGCTGGCTCAGCCTAATAGTGCATGGCCACCTGATGATGCTGTGCCTGCTAATATTTACCCGATGCAGCGATAAAGTAGAGGTTACGCGCCGCTATTCTTACTTTGAACCGGTGTATACCTCTACTGCCGAACTCAGGGAAGCCTTTGATATACTGCCGCCCCAGCCTGTGAAGGTGCTTGGCAAAATATATTTTATGAACCATTTCCTGTTCATCAATGAGCCTAATGAAGGCATCCATGTTATTGACAATACCGACCCTGCCAACCCTGTGAACGTGAGCTTTATTAATATTCCTGGCAACTTTGACCTGGCAGGCAAAGGCAATATCCTGTATGCCGACAGCTACATCGACCTGCTGGCTCTCGACATCAGCAACGCAAATGATGTAAAAGAAGTAAAAAGAGTGGAAGACGTGTTTCCGTATTATAATAGCTACGGATACGCTGCCGACACAGGAGCAGTGATAACAGGATGGGAGGAAGTTGAAGTAATAGAAAAGTTGGAGGGACATGAAGCGGCTGCGGCATCTACCTGGTTCAGGTATGGAGGCGGCATCATAGCACTGGAAGGCTTTTCACCCAATGGTTGCACTACCTGTAATACCAGTGGTACTGCAACAAATAGCGGGTCATCTGGCCAGGAAAGCGGTACCGGAGGCTCAATGGCCCGGTTTACGGTAGTCGGGCAGTACCTGTATACCATTGATGGTACCAACATGCAACTATTTGATATTGCCAGCCTCGCCGACCCGAAAGAAGGTAAAGAACTGTACGTTAATTTCAACATTGAAACGATCTTTCCCTATAAGGATAAGCTGTTTATCGGTGCACAGAACGGTATGTATATCTATGACAACACCCAGCCGGAAAACCCTATCCTGCTTTCTACCTATGAGCACATCACCAGTTGCGACCCGGTGGTGGTGCAAGATGATATTGCTTACGTAACGCTCCGCGATGGCACTGCCTGCAACGGTTTTACCAATCAACTGGAACTGGTAGATGTTAGCGATGCGGCTGCCCCCCGCCAAATAGCTACCTATGCGATGGACCATCCGCACGGATTGGGCATCGACAGCACCACGCTGTTTATCTGCGAAGGAGATGATGGATTGAAAGTATTTGAAGCAAGCGATAAGAAAAACATTGGCGATCACCTGGTTGCTCACTTCAAAGACATACATGCCTACGATGTGATCCCGCTCGACGGCGTACTGATGATGATCGGAGAAGACGGGCTGTATCAGTATGACTACAGCAACCCGGCTGATATCAAGTTGTTAAGCAAAATACTATGATACGGTACATTTGCCTGAAAGTGGGCTGTGGGACACAGCCCACGGTTTCCACACCCCACGGCGGCACGGGGTACCGGTACCAGCGCACAGCCTACGGTTTCCACACCCCACGGTGGCACGGGGTACCGGTACCCCCGCACAGCCTACGGTTTCCACACCCCGGTTTGTGCGGGGCACCCCGTGCCGCCGTGGCCCGTTCCCACAAACCGGAAATGTACCGTAGTATAGCAAAATACCTACCCTGGCCTTCTGATATGATCAAACTACTTATACCCCTTTTCACCCTCTGCCTGCTGCTGGCCTATAGTATGCCGGTGCAGGCACAGGAGAAAACACCCGTGACGGTTTATCTGAAAAACGGCAAGTCTATACATGGTGCTATCATCAGTACGATCTTTGACGAGTATATGACCCTAGAGATAGACCCTGTTACGCATATAGATATTTCCTTTGATAAGATCAGGATGATCACCTTTGGCCATGTGGACTCAATACCGCAAAAGGAAGCAGTGCCTGCCAAACCTTACGAACCCCGTACAGGCTTTACCTATACTGTCGGCCTTGGCATGTTGATTGGGCAGAACGAATATGGCTCTACCTTTTCTTTGAGTATGGTCAACGGCTACCGTTTTACCTCGGGCTGGCAAACCGGCCTGGGCATCGGGCTGGATTTTCTGGGAAGCGTCACCTCGCTGCCAGTGTATGCGCAACTAAAGGCAGACCTTACCAAACGCAAGGTGACACCCTATGCCTACCTGGATGCAGGCTACGGCATTGCCTGGGCTAACAACAGGGATGGTTTTATGACGGATGCACATGCAAAAGGTGGCTGGATGGTGCAGCCAGGCTTTGGGTACCGGTTCAACATGAAGAGCACCGCTTTTGTGTTAGGCTTTGGCTATCGCCTGCAAAAAGTGACGCTGGACTACACCATGCCAAACTGGGGAAGTGATGCTTCTTTTCACGAAGAGCGTATCTTCCGGCGTTTTTCATTGAGTGCAGGTCTTAGCTTTTAGCGGTACTGGCAGCTTTATGCATTTCTTCTCTTTGCTCGGCGATGTACCTGAGCTTGAGCTTCTTCATGGCCAAAGAAGCTGTGAGGCCATGCAACAGGATGGATACCAGCACTATAAAAGCTGTCATAGACCAAAGCTCTGCCTTTTGGGCAAAGAATGTTTCGTTCAGGGCAAAGGCCAGGTAGAAAAAGGAGCCGATGCCTTTGATACCAAAAAAGCTAATGGCTAGTTTCTCTCTCCGCTTAATAGGGATACCGACCATGCCGATGATGCCTGCCAGAGGGCGTATGACCAGCACAAACCCCAGACCGATCAGGGCCATTTTCCAGGTGAGGGCATCCAGGATACCTCCTACCAGGCTGCCGCCAAACAACGTTAGCAGCACTGCCAGCAGTATGCGTTCTATCTGATCGGTGAAAGCGTGCAACGATAGGTGGAATTCATGATCTATCTCATAGTTGCGGATTGTGACAGCAGCGACAAACACAGCCATAAAACCATATCCATGTGTCATCTCCGTGATTCCATATACCAAAAAGGTAGCAGAAACAGCTACCAACCCGTCTCTTACATGCAACATCTTGTATCTCTCCGGCAGATAGAAAAACAAGTAAGAAACCAGCCTGCCCAGCAAAAAACCAATCACTACTCCTGCACCAATCCGGTAGAGCAGGTCCTGCCACAGCCACTCGCCCAGCCACGGCTCGCCGGTCTGCGAGGCTATGGCAAGCACAATAGCCAGCCAAGTGAATGGAAAAGCCATACCATCGTTGAGTCCGGCTTCGGCTGTCAGGGAGAAGCGTACCACGTCGTTTTCTCCTTTGTTGGGTGGCCCTACCTGCACGTCGGAGGCCAGCACAGGGTCTGTAGGTGCCAGCACCGCCCCCAGCAGCACTGCCGATGCAATGTCGAAGCCCAGTCCCCACATGCCCAGCAACACCATACTACCAATACTGATTAGCATGGTAACAGTGACCAGCCGGAAAGGAATCTTCCATTCTCTAAAAGAAAACGGGTGGTCTATCTTCAAGCCGGTACCCATCAGGGCGATGATAACGATCATCTCGGTGAGGTGCACGGTATACGTCTGTTCCCGAAAAGGATTGGGCCAGGGGAGTTCGTCCACCACGCTATAAACGATAACGCCAAACAGTAGGAAGACAATAGAGTAAGAGATGTTTATTTTCTTGGTAAGGATAGGAATCCATGTCATTCCCAGGGCGGCAACGCCAATCACTGTAATACTAATAATGTAAATATCCATCAAAGTAAGCTATCAAAAAATTAGGACAACCAAAGGCAGCGGTATATAAAAAGCAGATAACGCTATCGAAATAAACTTTAATATGCCAGGCTTGTTGTAAACTTATGAATATTTTAATCACAGGAGGAACAGGACACCTAGGAAGGGCTACTGTTCAGGCATTGCTCAAAAAAAAGACAGACGATCAACATATCTTCATCACGACCCGCAGCCCGGACGAAGCCAAAGACCTGGCCGAGCAAGGTATTACGGTAAAAGAAGCTGATTACAACAACAAAAACAGCATGATCAGTGCTTTTCGTGGCATGAACAAAGTGCTGCTTATCTCTGGCGATGGCAACAATGAAGAACGCATCAAACAGCACCACAATGCCATTAGCGCAGCCTTGATGGCAGGCGTGAGGCACATTCTTTACACCAGCCTTATCAATGCCGAAGAGCTTTCTTACTTTGATGCAGCTGAAGTGCATAGAGACACAGAAGCCTTTATCAAAAAAAGCGGGCTAACCTTCACTATTTTCAGGAATGCCCTGTATGCCGACCTGTTTCTGGAAGGGATAGATCAGGCGTTTGCTTCTGGTAAGTTTTTTGCTGCTGCCGGTGAGCATAAGATCAACTCTATTCCGAGGGCAGAAATTGCAGAAGCGATGGCTACCGTGTTGTCCCAAGACGGGCACGGCAATACCATGTATAACCTAACCGGCCCGGAGACTTTCACCTATGAGCAGGCCGTTGAGGCAATTTCTCAAGCTTATGACAAACCCGTACGCTACGTAGACATGAGCCTGGATGAAGTACGCTCCTTTTATGCGCAGGGCAATCCGGATAGCTTTGGACTCAACATGATGGTCAGCAGCTACAAAGCCATACAAGCTGATGAGTATGATTTTGTCAGCCAGGACTTTGAAAAGATTGTAAAAAGAAAACCCATGACGGTTGAGAAATTCTTTCAGCAGCAAGCCTCTTTGGAGGAGTAATCGGTGCTTTTTGTAGTTGGTGGTCGGTGGCTCTTGTGATCGGTGACCTTTGTAACTGGTAACTCATAAACTAAGGCAACTGCCGACTGTCCATATATGTCTGATCAGTCTATCATTAACTACACCATAACTCATGTTAAGTCTGCTCTTCAGGATGCGGAGGGCGGCCATGACTGGTGGCATATCCAGCGGGTGTGGAACAATGCAAAACATATTGCACAGCAGGAGCAACAAACCAGCAAGCAGCCTCTTGATCTACTAACCATTGAGCTGGGTGCCTTGCTGCACGACATTGCTGATGCTAAGTTTCATGAAGGCAATGAAGATGCCGGGCCTCAAAAAGCCTTAGGTTTGATGCAGGAGATGGAGGTGCCAGAAGAAACCAGGATGCATGTAACACAAATTGTTCGTCATATTTCATTCAAAGGTGGCAACCACGCGCAGGCTTTCCGTTCGCCGGAGCTGGATATTGTGCAGGATGCTGACCGACTGGATGCTTTAGGTGCCATCGGTATTGCACGTGCCTTCAACTATGGAGGCTTCAAAAACCGCGCACTGTACGACCCCAGTATTCCTCCCAAGCTGGATATGAACAAAGAGGCATATAAAAACAGCAACGCTCCTACCCTCAATCACTTCTACGAAAAGCTGTTGTTACTCAAAGATAGGATGAATACAGCTACGGGCAGAAAGATGGCTGAAGCACGCCATCAGTATATGAAAACATTTCTGCACCAGTTTTACCAGGAATGGGAAGGTATGGTTTAGGAAGGATGTAAATCGGAGATAGGATACCGGATTGGTTTGGCTATAAGAAAGCCGAACGCTCACGGGAGCATCCACTCCGGGAGCATCCACTCCGGGAGCATCCACTCCGGGAGCATCCACTCCGGGAGCATTCGGCTTTTGTTGATGGCAATGTTGAATGATAAGGCAAATCTTAGCGGCTTGTACAAGCCAAGGGCTTTATTTTTCTACGCTCCCTAATGCCTTTAAATAGGTCTGACCCTGTATGTTAATGACTGACTGCCTTAAGCTTTTCACCAAATACCTTACGGAACTTATCCACCTTTGGCTGTATCACATAGGCACAATAGGGTTGAGAACCGTTCTGGTTGAAATAGTTCTGGTGATAGTCTTCTGCCGGATAGAACTTTTCGGCAGGCACAATTTCTGTGACGATAGGAGATGAAAAAGCACCGGAATCGTTCAGTTTCTTCTTGTACTCCTCGGCCAGTGTACGCTGCTCATTATCATGGTAAAAGATTGCTGAACGATACTGCGTACCTGCATCGGCACCCTGCCTGTTGAGCGTGGTAGGATCATGTGTTTTCCAAAATACTTCCAGTAGTTCCTCAAAAGAGATAACCGTAGGATCATATTTGATCTGGATTACTTCTGCATGGCCGGTGGTACCTGAGCAAACCTGCTTGTAGGTAGGATTATCTACATGTCCGCCAGTATAGCCGGAAACCAAAGATTCCACGCCATTCAGGTCCATAAATACCGCTTCCACACACCAGAAACATCCTGCACCAAAAGTAGCAAGGGCTGTTTGTTTATTTTCTATTGACATAATTGTTGATTTTTATAGTTGTTTTACCTAATTCTATGGTTAATAAAACGTTATATGGGAAGAATAGTTAACAAAAAAATGGAAACAACAACAGCAGAACCCAAAGACCTGTCGGTAGCAACTCAACACCTGCTCCACCAAAGTCCTGGCCTGAGAGCCATGCTACCGGTGGTTTATTTTATATGGACAGAGGCCGTGCTTCCCGCCGAAGAGATCAGTCATATACAGCACATCACACAGCAATACCGTTGGCTGACCACTGATGATAAGCAGCATCTCACTGCCTGGCTGGATATGAAGCAACCGCCATCGGCGCAGCAACTTAAAGCCTGGCGTTCGTGGATGCAACAGCATGTACATCAGCAGGAGGTTCATTCCCTGTCAGATTTTGGCAGTTTTCTTTATCATTATTCTAACCAGCAGCCACAACAGCCGCAGGTGAAAGAAGACTTGCACTTGCTGGAACCGGAACTTGGGTTTATCGGCACAGAGTTTTATCAGCGCCTTCGTACCAGTCCGCACACCGAGCCGTCAGATACCCGGTCGGTGTCTTCTTCCTTTGACATTGCAGCCATGACCCGCCTGCTCGACGGAAAAGATGAAGCGGTGATTGCCAAAGTAAGAGCCATCATATCCTCACCGGAGTTTGCTTATATGAGTCCTGGTACCGACAAAGATGCTTACCGCGATCGGGTTTTGGAATGGTGTAAGATATTAGCCAGAGAAGGCATGGGAGCCATTGCTTATCCCAAAGCTTATGGAGGCAAAGACGACATTGCAGAATACTTTGCCGTGATGGAAGCCCTGAGTTTCCATGACCTGAGTCTGGTCATCAAATACGGTGTACAGTTTGGTCTCTTTGGTATGAGCGTTATGTTTCTGGGTACCAAAAAGCACCACGACCTGTACCTGAAAGATATAGGAACCCTGAAACTTGCTGGATGCTTTGCCATGACAGAGACAGGGCACGGCTCCAATGTACGAGACCTGGAAACCACTGCCACCTATGACAAAAGCACACAGGAATTCATCATTCATACGCCCGGTGAGCAGGCAGGCAAAGAGTACATTGGCAATGCAGCCCGGCATGGCCGCATGGCTACCGTATTTGCGCAGCTGATCGTGGAGGAGACCAACTACGGTGTGAGTGCCCTGTTGGTACCGATCCGCGACGAAAACATGCACCCTCTGCCAGGAGTGCGTATCGAGGATAATGGTCATAAAGTAGGACTCAACGGTGTAGATAATGGCAGGCTGTGGTTTGACCAGGTACGCATTCCCCGCGAAAACCTGCTGGATCGTTTTGCGCAGGTGAGCGAGGATGGCACCTATACCAGCCCCATTTCCAGCGATTCCAAACGATTTTTCACCATGCTGGGCACGCTGGTAGGCGGAAGAATCGCTATTCCCAGAGCCGGACTAAGTGCTGCCAAAAGCGGACTGACCATTGCCATACGCTTTGGTGAGCGAAGAAGACAGTTTGGTGCACCAGGTGAGCCGGAACAGCCCATTCTGGATTACAAAACACACCAGCGCAGGCTCATGCCCCTGCTGGCCAATGCTTATGCCATTCACTTCGCACTGCGCTATGTGACCGAAAGATTTAGGAACCGATCATCGATGGATGAACGGGAAATAGAAGCACTGGCAGCCGGTATGAAATCCTATAGCACCTGGAACACGACCCATACCCTGCAAACCTGTAGAGAAGCCTGCGGAGGCAAAGGCTATCTTTCTGAAAACCGCATTGGCATACTCAAAGCAGACACGGAGATATTTACTACTTTTGAAGGTGACAATACCGTACTTATGCAGTTGGTAGCCAAAACCCGTCTGACAGAGTTTCGGCAGGAGTTTCAGGATGTCAACTTTTTCACCATTGTTAAATATATTGGAGATCAGGCAAAGACGAAAATCACAGAGCAAAATCCTATCATCACCCGCAAGACCAATAGCGAACACTTGCGCGATCCGGATTTCCAGCTGAGTGCTTTCCGTTTCAGAGAAAGAAGTATATTGAACTCGGCTGCCCGCAGGCTCAAACATTACCTGGACGAAGGCATGAATTCCTTTGATGCCTTTAATGAATGCCAGCATCATCTTATACAGGTGGCGTTTGCCTATGTGGAACGACTGGTGGCAGAGCAGTTTATTATACAGGTACAAAATACACCGGACGAGAAACTAAAGCAAGCACTAAAAAAGCTGTGTGATCTGTATACACTGTCGCAACTGGAAAAGAACAAAGGATGGTATCTGGAACAGAATTATATGGAAGGTGTGAAGACGAAGGCCATTCGTAAAGAAGTTAATCAGCTATGCCAGGAAGTACGCGAAGAAGCACTGGCATTCACAGCAGCCTTTGCTATTCCGGATGCCTGTCTGGCCGCTCCTATTGCTTTATAAATTCTGTCCTAGAAACAGACAGTTTTCAATAGGGAGAAAAATTGGGGAGGGTTTTCAGTTTTCAAAAAGAAAGAAAGCCGGAAAAACCGACTTTCTTTTACTACCATATAAACTACTACCTAAATATACCTGAATAACGCAGTAGCCTTAAAAAATGTTTCATCCACAAAAAAATAGCGTAAAAAATGCTTCGTATTAGTACGTTTTAAATAAAAAGCTATATTAATTGTTAATTTAACAAGATTCAGCTTTCAGTAGCTCTTTATGACTTTCGTTATCTGCCAGTAGTATTCTTACTAAATGATCAATTTTGGTTTTAGCATCTGCAAATTTTGTCATTAGTTCATAATATTCCCGATCTAACAACAATGCCTCTGTGAGTTGCAGATAGTCTTTTACAAAAATGGCATACAATACCAGACGACGCGCATGTGCTTCATTCTCTTCAAAAAATGCACGAATATGCTTTGTTGATCTGTAAAGTGTGATTTCTTCTTCTGATAACAGATACTTGTTAAAGGCCCAGTGAAATTTATCACAACTAACGGCAAAGTTGAATCCTGCTAAAAAGCTATCTTCAGGCAAAACTCCTTTAAACTCATTGAAAAACTGCTCTGCACAATCCGGGTTCCGTATTAATTCAGGGTATTTTTCCATATTTACTGATGCTTTATTTCGTTTATAACTTCTATACAAAATTGTAATAAATATTTGATTTATACAATAATAAATATAATTATTTAAATAAAAAGTTTAGTAATCAGCATAGAAGGTGCGTTTTAGCCGAATTTAATCCAAAAATAATTTTAATTGATCGTGTAATTTTGAATATCATTTGTACGATTACGTTCCCTTATCATGTATTTAGTCGCATTTATTACGGCTATGGATAAGAAGGGCAGTTTTGAGTTGATAAACGTAAAGTTAGCAATTTATGGATTTTCCAGGCTTGATTTTTCAATAAGCAAACTTAATCTATGGTCTCAACTGTTAGCATCAAAGATAAAACAAAGAGCATATGCTTAGAGCAGTTTGTACTTTTATGCTATGGTATCTGCCGTATGTTGGCGGTTTTGCACAGGTTACGCAACAGGCACCAGCGTCGCCTACAAACTCATCTTATGAGCGTGCGCTGGATTTTTACTATCATCATCAATATGCAGAAACCATTCATCTAACCCAGCAGATGGTAGCCAAAGCTCCCGATTATTACGAAGCTTATCTGCTGAGAGGCATGGCCAGAGAAGAAACGGGCGATCTTCAGGGAGCACTTACTGATTATCGTATCACGCTGCATTTACATCCGGATTATCAGGAGGCACTTTTTAGAAAAGCACTTTTGCTGTTTCATGCCGAAGAGTATGCAGCAGCTATCAGGGATTTCGAGCATCTTTTGAGCAGTCATCCTTCAGAAACGCAGGCAGTCTTTTTCAAGGGAAGCAACGACCGTACTGGCTTCAGTACCGAAGCGATCACTACGCTTCAATCAGATATGCAGGCAGACTTTTACAACTATATAGGACTGGCCTATCTACATCAACAGGATGCCCCCACAGCTATCCGGTACCTTGACTCTGCCATTGCGCTACAACCGGAAGAAGCAGATTTCAGAAACAACAGAGGACTGGCTTATGAGCAAACCGATGACCTGCCAGATGCCATACAAAATTACCAGCAGGCATTGCGGCTTGATCCGGAACATCCGCAGGCACTTCAAAATCTGGCTACCGCGGCCTATAAATCCGGGCAGGAAGACCTGCTGGAGAAAACGTTGAATATTGCTCCGGGTTCTGCTATGACGTATCTGCAAAGAGGCATACTCAAACAGCGGCAGGGAAATCACCGGGAAGCAATCATGGCTTTTGACAGTGCCCTGATGCTTGACCCAACCGTGGCTGATCATTATCTCTTTAGGGCATTTTCAGAACAAAAGACAGGCGCATTGCAGCAGGCAGCCGATGATTATACGCAGGCACTCCGGCTTGACCCAATGTTGACGCAGGCGTATAGCAACCGGGGGAATGTATATTTCAAACGCAAAGAGTACCGCAAGGCCATTGAGGATTACAACCAGGCTATCGGTTTAGCTCCTGAGCAGCCTTCATTTTATTATAATCGGGGATTAGCGTATCATGCGCTGCATGATAAAAATGCCTGTGTTGATTTAGAGAGAGCACTGGATATGGGATACCAGGAAGCCCGGAAGCCCTTGAATAGTTTTTGTCAATAAAAAAAGCGATCATAAGGACCGCTTTTTTATACCTATTAATTTTAATTATTATGAGGACAGTTTTACCTTACCAAAAAGCTCATCTTCCAGTTTTTTCAAATAACCTTTCGCATTTTTCAAAGATTTCTTATCCTGTTTCTGGATGCTTTTGTTGATTGAAGAGATAATGTTACCTTTTATTCTCATGATCCGGTCTTCTTTGGTACTAAAAACCGGCTCTTTGATTTTGAGATATTCTACAGCCTCATCCATATGCTCCTGGCCCATCTGCTCGTCGGCCTGGTTTTTCTGTGCCTTCTTAGACCTTCTGATATTCTGCGCTTTGTTGAAGATATCCGCTTCGTTTTTGATTTTGCCAATCTCTTTAGGGTTTTTCACCTGAGCCAGCAACTGCACATCGCTTTTCTTCACCTTTACCCGCCCCAGCAGTATATCGTTTTTAAGTCCCGGATTTGTCTTGGCAATAAACTCAATGCCTTTGGCAAACTCCGCATCCCGCAGGATAGTTCTGTCGCTGACGTTGAACTCACGAGCCAGAATTTCGGACGTCTTATCGCCAGACTGTCCGCTAGAGAGCACTTTATCGTATCCTCCGCGCTTCTTTTTCATGCGCTCATATTTGAGGCCACGGAAGTAGCTTAGCTGGTCAGGGTTAAGATTTCGCCTGCCTAGCTGGTGGTTAATCATCCAGTCTTTGGCTTCATCTATATTGGTGAACTTAAGAATACGTACCCTGAAAGATATATCGTTTCTGGTACAAATGTCGTAACGATTGTGCCCGTCTACCAGCACCAGATCGTCGTTTTCCTGATGCCACAACGTCAGTGGGTCCAGGCATCCGTTAAGCTTGATGTTTTCCTCCAGTTGCTCCTTCGAGTCGTCTGATAATGGAGTAATAAAGTCTTGCAGCTCTTTTTTGATAACGATCTCTTCAGAATGAATATTGCTTCTCCCGTCATAGCTATCAATCACAGGTAGCTCAGTACTTACTTGATTTTCCATAAAAAATAATAATTGTTATAGTATTAAATAGCGTTCGATGTATTAAAAATTAAAGTACGTATAAGCGTTAAAAAAAGATGTATATCTGTGTAACATCTGTTTGACAATTTTACGACCAAAAATCGCAAATCGTATATATAACACAAAAGAATATCAAATAATTTGAAAATTAAGACAATTTTATAGTGGCAAGGATCAGCACTTTTCCAGTTTGCTTATGACAGAAGCATTGAGAAGGCTCATTTCATCTATAATTTCTTCTTTATTGTTACTGAAGCTCTTAGTTTCCAGATAACCTAATATACCTTTGGTAAAGTGCAAAGTGAATGAACCATCCCGGTGAACCTCCAAATGGAAATTATTAAAGGTGGTCTTTTCTTCATAATCTTTGTATATTTTTCTGCTATACAAATTTTGTCCCAGACTCTGTAGATTCATATCCAGTTCTTTCAACCGGCTGTTAATATAATCAGGAATAATGATCATGTCGCGATTTGTTAATAATGAACAAGTGAAAGCTTAAAACTACTTGAATTTTAAGACTTGTGTAAATTATCTTGTAACAGATACGCTTCAAATAGTACATATGTAATGATACGTGGCGTTTTATTGGTCGGCTACAATATCATGCTTGAAAAGCCAGTCTTCCCAGGTAGGTATTTTTCGGGCCAAAGGGTGCAGGCTCGGGTCGTACAGTACTTCTTTATACTCTTCGTACGATCTTCTCAAAAGGTTTTTGAATCCTTCAGGCAGCTCAGACCAGCTTAGGATATTGCGCTTCTTTTCCAAATTTGATACCTCCATTGTATTATAAAACACTCATTGTTTATGATAAGACCTATTTAAAGCATCCTATGTTTCAGATACTACGCAGGTGATAGGTCTTTGTTGTGTTTATATTACATGCTTGTTCACTATCTGATGCTGCAACAGTGCTTTAGCCTTGCGTTGTATCACCTGTTGTACTGTGCTTTTCTCCATCTTGCTTTCCAGCCATGAGATAATATCAAAGTAGATAAACGCCCTGCTTTCATAAGGTTTATCTATCAGGGTGAGCAGTTGTGTGCGCAATTCTCCAAAACGCCCGACCAGGTCTTTTTCTGTATCTGTTGGCAGGTTTCGTAAAAATTTCAGGATGAATTTCTGATAATCTCCCAGATCATCTTTTTGTAGCAGAAATCTGTAAGTAGATTTAATATGATAGTCGATAATATCGGTGTTGCCCAGTTCATAATGACTGATCAGGTTGAGTATCCTGGCAAAGCAGTGTATATCTTCCCGCAGATCCATATTGTTTTCGTTGATGATCTTTTGTACCCAATGAGCCGCCATCCTGTGGTTGCCGTTGCCAAAATACATGCAGGCTATCTTATAGTAAAAGATAATGGTAGAATGTTTGCCCAGCACATCTACAAAATGCTGTAGGTCTTGTTCAATCCTGGTCACCAGTGATGTGCCTTCTGAAAAATTGCCTGTCAGAAAGTACTTGTTGATCTCATGAATGGTAATATATTTGAAGAGCATGGCCCTGATATTCTTATTCAGTTCCATTTGTGGCGTCTGCTCAATGGCTTTCATTTTTGCCAGTGTATCCACCAGTTCGTAATATAGGTTCAGCTTATTCTGACATATCATCAGGTTATTAAGGCCACGTACATACATGATGGTCTTCACAGGAATCTGGTCAGGAGTGCTCTCAAAAAGGTTTGTCCATTTACGGGCATATTGGTAGGCTTTTTTAAAATCCTGGATAAAAAGGCAGTAGGCCACATACACATTAAACAGGTTCAGTTTTTCATGAAAAGACAGCTTGTCTTCTTCATAAGGGGGCATATGGGTATTAAAATATTTCCTGATTTCATCCAGATACTCTTCTTTTCGCACAAAACCAGTTTTTACATACCAGCTATTGAGCCTTACCAGCATGTTTGAGAGCATGTTGATATTGTTGATACGGGTATTGACCTCCTGCACTTCGGCAATAATAGCATCTACTTTATGGGCATTGTCGTTGCCAATGCCCTGAGCCACCACGATCTTCTCCACCCGGAGTATTTCCAGCCGCAACTCCAGGTTGTCGCTGATGAGTGCCAGTCGCTTGGCCCGCTTTAGCGACTTGAGACATTGCTGGTATAGGCCACGGTCAAACAAAATCTGTGCGTGGTCGAGATACTCGCGAATCTGAATATCCTTGTTTTTCTTCATATAATAAGAGCGCATGGCGTGCATGATCTTATCATAGAGGTGCGCTTTGAGATTGGATAACTGCCGCGGATTGATCATCTTGTCTTTCTGCAACAGTGCATCTTCATCAAAATACGGTTGCCGGTCTATACCATCAAACAAGCGCAGTATTTTCTGATCTTCTCCAAACTGACGCATCTGTAGCTTACAATAACGCTTCTCACTACCGGTGAGCGACTTTATCAACTGAAAAAGAACATCAGATTTTTGCTTAGGCATCGTAGTTATTATTTGATTAGTTCTCAAATAAACGATATTAAGGCATTATTCCAAATTTCAGACTCCGTAAAAAATATATATTTTAACTTTTTTCCTGTACCTTTAAATACTAATTTTCAATCTTGAACGAAACATAGACAAAAACCCAAAGCATATGTCAGACCGCGTTTATATATTTGATACTACATTAAGAGATGGTGAGCAGGTTCCTGGTTGCCAGTTGAATACGGAAGAAAAAGTTGTTATTGCACAAGAGCTTGAAAAACTGGGTGTCGATGTGATTGAAGCAGGTTTTCCTATCTCTAGTCCTGGTGATTTCAAATCGGTCATTGCTATTTCCAAAGCGGTCAGTGAGCCTACAATTACTGCTTTGTCCAGGGCTGTGGAGAAAGACATAGACCGGGCAGGCGAAGCACTGAAGTATGCCAAGCGGGGTAGAATTCACACAGGCATTGGCACTTCCGACCAGCACATTTTTACCAAGCTCAAATCAGACCGCGAAAAAGTGATTGAGCGGGCAGTAGCTGCTGTCAAATATGCCAAGAAATATGTGGAAGATGTAGAATTTTATGCCGAAGATGCCGGTAGAACAGACAATGAATACCTGGCCCGCGTACTGGAAGCTGTGGTAGCTGCCGGTGCCACCGTGCTCAACATTCCGGATACTACCGGCTTCTGCCTTCCGGAAGAATACGGACAGAAGATCAGATACATTGCAGAAAATGTGAAGGATGTGCACAAAGCAGTAATCTCTACCCATTGCCACAACGATCTGGGACTAGCCGTAGCCAACTCCATTGCTGCCGTGCAAAACGGTGCACGCCAGATTGAGTGTACCATCAATGGCATT
This sequence comes from Cyclobacteriaceae bacterium, assembly GCA_958296015.1. Lineage (GTDB taxonomy): Bacteria > Bacteroidota > Bacteroidia > Cytophagales > Cyclobacteriaceae > JAJNNC01. The sequence continues at coordinate 140,421 of CATQIH010000009.1, read as the reverse complement.
GGCGAAAGAGCCGGCAACACTTCGCTGGAAGAAGTGGTGATGATCATGAAAAAGAAGGCTAATGCCAGGGGTTACACCAATATCAACACTCAATACCTCTACCCTACCAGCCAGTTGGTATCTCAGCTGATGAACATGCCGGTGCAGGCCAACAAGGCAGTGGTGGGCAGAAATGCTTTTGCACATTCTTCCGGCATACACCAGGATGGCGTGATCAAGAACCGGGAAAATTATGAGATCATCGACCCGCTGGAAGTAGGTGTAGACAAGTCATCCATCATCCTAACAGCCCGCAGTGGCCGCGCTGCCCTGAACTACAACCTCAACAGTATAGGCGTTGACTTGTCCAAAGAAGAACTGGATATAGCCTACGAGCGGTTTCTGGTCATGGCCGACGAACTCAAAGTGGTGCAGGATGAAGACCTGAAAAGGCTGGTTGAATCTTTATCACTTAACAAAGTATCATAATTGATTGCTTCAAAATGAACGACGCGAACATTCTGGATATTCCACCGTCTTATACCGCTATTAAAAATCAGACAGCGGCTATTGGCTTTACCATGCCATCCGATCTTTATGTAGGCACGCTACTAAAGACACTGGCTACCTCAAAAACCGGCGGTAGGTTCCTTGAGTTGGGTACAGGCACAGGACTATCGCTGGCCTGGCTTGTGAATGGAATGGACGAAGCTGCAAGGATTATTTCTGTAGACAATAATCCTGAAGTACTAAAGATTGCTTCACAGGCTTTTGACAATGACGAGCGGGTAACAACTGTTTGTGCGGACGGTGAGCAGTGGCTAAGTCAGTATCAGGGAGATATGTTTGACCTGATCTTTGCAGATGCCTGGCCGGGTAAATACAGCGTTATAGAAAAAACCCTCAATCTACTGAAGATTGGCGGGTTTTATGTGATTGATGATATGCAGCCCCAGCCTAACTGGCCTGAAGGACATCAAGAAAAAGCTTCCAGGCTCATTGCCTATTTGGAAGAGCGGGACGATCTGCACCTTAGTAAGCTGAACTGGTCTACCGGTTTGATTATCGTTGCCAAAACCAATAAAGAATCATTTAGTATAAAGTTGCGTCAAAAATAATCATTCACTACATTTATGCTTTCAAAGAAAAAAATTAATGAAACTCTTAGCTTTAGCACTCATTATCGTGGTAGTCCTGGTCATTCCCACTCCAACATCCGGGTGAGCGCGTTAGCCTATTGTATATACTAAAAAGCTCTTCTCACCCTGGGAAGAGCTTTTTTTCATTACTACTTAACCTATCTTTTTCCAATGTCAAAAAAACTTAATAAATACAGCACCACCATCACCGAAGACGAGTCGCTGCCCGCCGCACAAGCCATGCTGTATGGTGTTGGGCTGAAGGATGAGGACTTTTCCAAAGCACAGGTAGGCATTGTGAGCACCGGCTATGAGGGTAATACCTGCAATATGCACCTCAACAGCTTTGCCAAACATATCAAACAATCGGTACAGGAACAGGACCTAATCGGGCTAATCTTCAATACAATCGGCGTGAGCGATGGCATGTCGATGGGCACTTCGGGCATGTCTTACTCGCTGCCTTCCCGCGATATTATTGCCGACTCCATAGAAACCGTAGTAGGTGCGCAGTGGTATGATGCTGTGGTAGCCATTCCTGGCTGCGACAAGAACATGCCGGGTGCCATGATGGCATTAGGCAGATTGAACCGTCCCGGACTGATTGTCTATGGCGGCACCATCAGCCCGGGGCACTATAAGGGAGAAGACCTGAATATCATCTCTGCTTTTGAAGCCTACGGCAAAAAGATCACCGGCAATATTACACCCGAAGACTTCAAGCAAGTCATTAAGAATTCCTGTCCGAGTGCAGGTGCCTGCGGCGGAATGTATACCGCCAACACGATTGCCTCCGCCATTGAGGCTATGGGCATGAGCCTTCCTTTCAGCGCCTCCAATCCGGCCAACAGTGCTGCTAAACAAAAAGAGCTCAAACAAGTAGGCGCAACAGTGTATCAATTGCTGGAGAAAGACATCAAGCCGAGAGATATCATGACCAAAGAAGCCTTTGAAAATGCCATTACGCTTACGATGGCACTGGGTGGGTCTACCAATGTGGTCATGCACCTGATCGCGATGGCAAAGGCTGTGGATGTGAAAGTGACCCTGGACGATTTCCAGCGTATCAGCGACAAAACACCGTTGCTGGCCGACCTCAAACCCAGTGGCAAGTACCTGATGGAAGACCTACATAATGCAGGTGGCATTCCGGCAGTGATGAAAATGCTTTCTGAGGAAGGCTACATTCATGGCGACTGCCTGACAGTGACTGGCAAAACAATCAAAGAAGACCTGGAAGCTACGGCCCCTCTGAAAGCAGGACAAAAAGTGATTCATCCGCTTTCCGCTCCTATCAAGCCCAATGGGCATCTACAGATATTATATGGCAACCTGGCACCCAAAGGATCGGTTGCTAAAATTACCGGCAAAGAAGGAGAAACATTTGAAGGCGTGGCCCGTGTGTTTGACAGTGAAAATGCGGCCAATGAGGCCATTTCTGCCAATAAAATAGTAGCAGGCGATATCATAGTTATCCGCTATGAGGGCCCGAAAGGCGGTCCGGGTATGCGGGAGATGCTCAAGCCAACATCGGCTATCGTGGGAGCCGGACTGGGCCAGCAGGTAGCCCTGATTACCGATGGCAGATTCTCCGGGGGTTCTCATGGGTTTGTCGTGGGGCACATTACCCCGGAAGCTTATGAGGGTGGTCCGCTGGCACTCCTGCGAGATGGTGACAAGATCACCATTGATGCGGTAAACAACCAGCTTAGTGTTGAACTAAACGACCAGGAATTGCATTCTCGTAAGACACAATGGACTCGGCCTGAACCCAAAGTAACATCAGGCATCTTATACAAATATATGAAAACCGTATCCTCCGCTTCGGAAGGATGCGTTACAGACGAATTTTAATTCAAAACAGCATAGCGATGGCACTTATCAAAGATCAAGCAGAGCAGCAAATCAAAGAAGTAGTTTTAGATGAATCGGCCAGGAAGCCACATAAAAAGGCGCAACCCGGCACTCCCGTCAAAGGATCAGAAGCTGTCATTTTATCGCTACTGGCAGAAGATGTGGATACCATATTTGGCTATCCCGGCGGTGCCATTATGCCCATTTATGATGCCCTATACGACTTCCAGGATCAGATCAACCATATTCTGGTCAGGCACGAGCAAGGGGCTACCCATGCCGCAGAGGGTTATGCACAAATGGCCAAAAAGCCGGGCGTATGCTTTGCCACTTCCGGCCCTGGTGCTACCAACCTTGTCACTGGCATTGCCGATGCGATGCTGGACTCTGTGCCGATCGTCTGCGTCACCGGGCAGGTAGGCGAGCAGTTTCTGGGTACCGATGCTTTCCAGGAAACAGACGTGATGAGCCTTGCCATGCCGATTACCAAATGGTGCTATCAGGTCGCTGATCCGGACGAGATTCCGCTGATCATGGCCAAAGCATTTTATATTGCCCGTTCGGGCAGACCCGGTCCGGTGCTGGTAGACATCACCAAATGCGCGCAGCAGGCCAAAATGAGCAAGCCATTTTACTATGAAAAGCGCAGGCAGATCAAAGGCTACAAGCCAGCCTCTGTGCCCCGCGAAAAAGATATTGTAAAGGCAGCGGCACTGATTGATGAAGCTGAAAAGCCGTTTATGTTCATCGGTCATGGTATCCTGATTTCCGAAGCGCAGCAGGAGTTGCTGGCATTTGCAGAGAAAACCGATATTCCGGTAGCCTCTACCCTGCTGGGCCTGTCTGCTTTCCCTTCCGATCATCCGCTGTATGTAGGTATGCTCGGGATGCATGGCAACTATGCCCCCAATATGCTGACCAACGAAGCCGATGTCATCATTGCCGTTGGGATGCGCTTCGACGACCGCGTAACAGGCAACCTCAGCCGCTATGCCAAGCAGGCCAAAATCATTCATATTGATATCGACCATGCAGAACTTGGCAAAGTCGTACAACCCGAAGTAGGTATTCTGGCTGATGCCAAAGAAGCACTAGAAGCATTGACCAGTCATGTAGCTACCAACAAGCATCCGAAATGGCGGGCGGAGTTCGACAGACTGCACGAGCAGGAAGTAGAGAAAGTCATTAAGAAAGATTTTACTTCTTATGGCGAACCTATCAAGATGGGTACGGTGATGAAGATGCTTTCTGAAAAGACCGGTGGCAACGCTGTCATCGTATCCGATGTAGGGCAACACCAGATGATGTCGGCCCGGTATTCCCGGTTTAACCGGACAGACAGTTGGCTTACTTCTGGCGGCCTGGGTACGATGGGCTACGCTTTGCCTGCCTCATTGGGCGCAAAAGTAGGCGCGCCGGATCGTGAAGTAGTGGCCGTGATTGGCGACGGCTGCTTCCAGATGACCATTCAGGAACTGGGCACCATTGCACAGTCTAAGCTACCGGTGAAGCTCATCTTGCTCAATAACAACTTCCTGGGTATGGTGCGCCAGTGGCAGCAGCTATTCCACGAGAAGCGTTATTCTTTTGTAGAGCTGCAAAATCCGGATTTCATTACCATTGCCAAAGGTTTCGGCGTTCCCGGACATGTCTGCGATTCCTTCGAGACACTCGACGAGTCGCTGAACACTTTACTTCAGTCGGAAGGTTCTTATCTACTGGAAGTGAAAGTAGAGAAAGAAGCCAACGTATTCCCGATGGTACCTTCCGGCATGGGTGTAGATCAGATCCGGCTGGAGTGATAAGTTGATGTGTTGATAAGCCGATATGCTGATGTGTTGATAATATAGACCAACATCCTTTTAGCACATCAGCATATTAACACATCAATACATTGGCATATCAACATATTAATACATTACACTATGAAAAGGCGTTACACCATTATCATATTCACAGAAAATAACTTTGGTCTGCTCAACCGCATCACCATTATTTTCTCCCGGCGCAGGATCAACATAGAGAGCCTGGCCGTTTCGGAAACAGAGCGAAAGGGCATCTCCCGCTATACGGTCGTCATCGAGTACGAAGAAGAAAAGATCACAAAACTGATTCAGCAGATACGCAAGATCATTGGCGTATTGGTGGTGTTTCATAATGAGGACGATCAGGTCTACTATGGTCAGATCGCTTATTATAAAGTAGAAACCAGAAGTGCCCAGGAAAGGGAAAAGATCATGGAAATTGCCTACCGGCATCAGGCTAAGGTGGCATTCTCTGCCGAAGACTATATCGTGATCGAGAAGACGGGCAAGGAAGATGAAATTCACACCATGCTGCACCTGTTGCAACCCTTCAATGTGTGGGAGTTTGTTAAATCAGGGCGCATTGCGGTGGTCAAAAACCAGGCGGATTTCAAAAAATATGCAAAAAATCTGGAGCCGGAAGGCTGGTATTCTGATGAAGAGTTTTATGAACTCAAATTGCATCAGCCTTTTACCAACGGAAACTAACTATTTATTACACAAACAAACCAAATACAAAGAGAAATGGCAAAAATTAATTTTGGAGGAGTAGAAGAAGAAGTAGTCACCAGAGAAGAATTTCCTTTAGAGAAAGCCCGGGAAGTACTTAAAGACGAAACCATCGCCATACTAGGCTATGGTGTGCAAGGTCCCGGCCAGGCATTGAACCTGAAAGACAATGGCTTCAATGTGATCGTAGGGCAACGCAAAGGCTCTAAAACATGGGACAAAGCGGTGGCCGATGGCTGGGTACCGGGCAAGACCCTGTTTGAACTGGAAGAAGCCTGCGAGAAAGGCACGATCCTGCAATTCCTACTCTCTGATGCCGGACAGATCGCTTTCTGGCCTACCTTGAAAAAGTATCTGAAACCTGGCAAGACGCTCTATTTCTCTCATGGCTTCGGCATCACCTACAAAGACCAGACAGGCATTGAGCCACCTGTCGATGTAGATGTGATCCTGGTAGCACCCAAAGGTTCCGGCACCAGCCTGAGAAGATTGTTTCTGGAAGGCAAAGGACTGAACTCCAGCTTTGCCGTACACCAGGATGCCAGCGGAAAAGCAAGGGAAAAGGTGATTGCTCTGGGCATTGGCGTAGGTTCAGGCTATCTGTTTGAAACCAACTTCATCAAAGAAGTAACCAGCGACCTTACCGGCGAAAGAGGCAGCCTGATGGGTGCCATTCAAGGTCTGTTTGCTGCTCAGTACGACTTGCTTAGAAAAAAAGGCCACTCCCCTTCCGAAGCTTTCAACGAAACCGTAGAGGAAGCTACAGAATCGCTATACCCGCTCATCGCAGAGAATGGCATGGACTGGATGTATGCCAACTGCTCCACTACAGCACAACGTGGTGCCCTGGACTGGTGGAAAAAATTCAGAGATGCCGTAGCTCCTGTTTTTGAAGACCTGTACGACAGTGTAAAAACTGGTAACGAAGCCAAAATTACCATTGAGTCCAACAGCAAGTCAGACTATCGTGAGAAGCTGGAAAAAGAACTGGACGAACTCAGAGAGTCTGAAATGTGGCAGGCCGGCAGAAAAGTCAGAGAATTGAGACCCTGATAGGTTCTCCTATTTATTAAACAAACCTTCCAGGACTAGGTGTCCCCGACTAGGCATCCCCGTTTAAAAACCTGGAAGGTTTCAATCTCTACGCAATGGCTATATCAATCTCCTGGGATTCTAATCTCTATCAGCAGTCACATGCTTTTGTGTATCAATATGGAGAAGGTTTACTAGAACTCCTCTTGCCGCAATCAGGTGAAAAGATACTGGACCTGGGATGCGGCACCGGCGAACTCACAGAGAGCATCTACCAGCAGGGAGCAGACGTATTGGGCATAGACAGTGCTGCTGAAATGATTGCAAAGGCTAAGCAGTTGTATCCGGCTATTCCTTTTGAGGTGCAGGACGGACATCATTTTTCTTACTCCAACGCCTTCGATGCCATCTTCTCCAACGCAGCCCTGCACTGGATGACACAACCAGAGAAAGTGATACAAAACATCTACCAAAGCCTCAAGCCCGGCGGCAGACTGGTCGCCGAATTTGGCGGTAAAGGAAATATACAAAGCATACAAAAAGTTCTGAAAGAGCAATTGCTACAGGCTGGCTATCCTGAAAATGCCGCTACCCAGGTATGGTATTTTCCCTCCACAGGCGAATATGCCAGTCTGCTCGAAGCAGCAGGTTTCACCGTGCGCCTGGCGCAATGGTACGAGCGCGAAACAGTATTGCAGGATACCAAGGAAGGCATTGTACAGTGGATTCAGATGTTCTGCGGAGCCTATCTGTCCAACATACCGGCTGCCCGGCAACAGGAAATTGCCACAGCCACCCAAGCCACCCTCAAAGCAACCCACTACCGAGACCACCAATGGTACGCCGACTACAGACGCCTACGCATCATGGCTACCAAGCCAGTGATGAAAGAAGATAGTGCATAAGCAGCTATTGTTTCTTACCGTCGCTTCTTTCTTATATCACCCTGGCCTTATAAATCACAAGCCAGGGTTTTGGTAATAAATTAAGCGTTAAATATGTGAATAGCAAAGGCAACTTATCTACTATTGCTTTTTATCCATACAATGAAAGTTTTTGTACCCGTCTTGTATCTGAATCAGCTTAATACCATTGATTGAAATGTCCCTTCTTACTCCAACGAACCTGAACCTATCTCCAATGATTAAAATACTCTATTGTTTATCTTAGCCAAAGATGGCTAAAAATAGAAACTTTTGACTTAGCATTTCACCCGTTATTACTTATACACCTTGTCATGCATTGGCGTTTTTATCCTTCGTGTTGCCGAGTTGTACGTCTGCTAAAAAATAAAGAAAAGCGGCAAAAAAATTCGTAACTACTTAGGTAGGTCTGATGAAGAATTTGTATTTATTTCTATATTCTTTGTGAAACATATTTTCAAAACAGCCTTTTTGATAGTAGAATCATAAAACTCTGCCTGCTTTTTTTACAGACAATCTTTCTTTTGTAAAACATTGATTATCAGTATTGTTAGTTACCTGAGTAGTTCCTACTTTTGTATTAAACAAACTTAAATTATTAGTTATGAGTAAAACTTGGTTGATCACAGGGACTTCTACTGGATTAGGAAATATTATGATGAGAAAGTTACTGGAGAGGGGCGATAAAGTTTTTGCAACGCTAAGAAAAGTGGAATTGCTAGATGAGTTGCAACAAAATTATCCAGATTCTCTTAAAATAGCTCATTTGGAATTAACCAATAACGATGAAATTACTTCTGTTGTAGATGAGGCTTTTAAAACATTTGGTAAAATAGATGTTGTTGTGAGTAATGCTGGGTATGGAGTTTTTGGAGCTGTAGAGGAGTTAACGGATGAAATGATTGTTCACCAAATAGCAGTAAACCTATTAGGTTCGATCAGGCTTATAAAGGCTGTAGTGCCTTATTTTCGTCTACAGGATGGCGGCCATATTATTCAGATTTCTTCTGAAGGAGGACAGATTGCATATCCAGGATTTAGTTTATACCATGCTTCAAAATGGGGTATTGAAGGTTTTGTTGAATCTGTAAGTCAGGATTTAAAATCGTTTAATATTCATTTTACAATAGCCGAACCTGGTCCTACAGGTACTAACTTTGCCTCCAGCTTGAATGTTGCAGAACCTATGAAAGAATATGAAAATACCCCGGTAAAAGATATGCGTAATCATTTAAATGAAGGATTTGGAAAATTGGATGATGCAGACGAAGTAGTATCTAAAATAATGGCGACTACCGATGAGCAAAATCCACCACTTCGTATAATAACTGGAGAAGTAGCAAACTACAATGTCAAAAATAAGTTACAAGAACGTTTGAAATCGTTCAATTAGGATAAGCAATCAAACAAAACAATGACACCCAATTATTAAATCTGGTTGGGTGTTTTTAGCATGGCACACCACGCCTGGGCAGCCTTCAGGCCGGGGCTTGTTGGCTTTGATCTTCCGAGTATTAATATTGCTGCTTGGAACGACTAATATACTGGCTCGTGATTGCTAGGCTTGTCGGCTACAGGATGTTGGCAGGTATCTTTTTCTAGAGATGAAACGTTACCGTTTCATTACTCAATTCCACTACCCTGTTATCAGTCAAGTCAGCCTCTATTTGATCTATATTCTTTTCAAACAGTACAATCAGATCTTGGTTAACTATGTTTCCCATCGTGAGCATCAACAGCTTCGGAGGTTGTCCTTTCAAGATAAAATACTTGTAGAAATCTTCGTCCTTCGATATAACTGTTGGATCTTGCGCTACGGACAATTATATAACATCCATATCATCGGTCTTGATCTTATGTAGAAGTTCCCGTGTATGGATTACATCGTGCCCTCTTTGCCGTAACCAATAGACTAAACGCATCGGTAAGTGAGCATCCACTAAGAACCGCATACTATACTGCTACCTTATAGATGCTTTTTACCCGAATCGTCTCATTGGCAAAAAAAATACAAGCTTGTAGATCTTCCTTTTCTAGGTCAGGGTAATCCTCCAGGATTTCTTCGGTAGTCATGCCTGCGGCTAACAGGTCAAGCATTATTTCCACCGGATAGCGCATGTTACGAATAGTAGGTTTTCCAAAGCTTATCTTTGGATTCATAGTAATTCTTTTCAATAGTTTCTCTTTCATTGTCTTGATAGATGGTTCATGGATAGTCTACGAAATTAACGAGTTCTCTGTTTTCAATGCCCACCAACGACCAAGTGTAGCCGTCGGGCCGGACTTGTTTGTACTTATCTTCCAAACATCAATATACGAACCTGGAGCGACAAGTGCTCATGCTCAACTTTATCCGGCTGGCGGGGGCCGCCCGCGTCACGGTGACCCGCGGCTGCATGATGTTGGGCGTTCGCCTTTCCTTCGGGCGACTTACTCCTGAGTTAGCACCTCGCTTCTTGTGGGCTTTGACTCCCTTCCGCATTTCAATCCACCGAAAGCCAACTTATTATGCATCAACTCACCTTCCAACGAAATCTAGTCGCCCGCTTGCTATTCAGTCCAGCGAACAAGCTTGTTCTTCGAGCTACATGGCAACGAAGCGAACGAGCTTCTCTCAGTTTGCTCTCCTTTTCCTTCGGTGACGCCCAACATCTATATAGGCGCAATTGCGTCTATATCCATTATGTGTTAGGGCATCAATTTCGTGAGAAAATACGCCTTTAAACAATCGTTTTCACCCTTTTCTTTACTTCTGCTCATTATCCTTGCCTAAATTTAACTTATCCAGCGGACTCCGAATGTCGCGCAGCGCTTTGGTGCTCACGTGCGTATAGATTTCCGTCGTCTTGCTAGAGTTGTGCCCTAACAAGGTCTGAATATAACGCAAATCCGTACCATTTTTAAGTAAGTGGGTCGCAAAAGAGTGTCGAAGGGTGTGCAACGTCACCTTTTTCTGAATCTTGGCCCGCTGCACGGCCTGTTTGAGCACCTGATCTTCAAGGGCATTTACAATGCCTAGAGCCAAATGGCATTGTAAATGCCGTTATAAGCCTAAGAACGTGCTCAATGCCCAGCATGGAATACCCCATATGCATAAGCAAGGCAGGCATTGATGTCTTCTTCTGTAAGTTTAGGAAAATCTTCTACAATATCTTCTTTACTCCATCAATGTGTTTTGATCATGTCTGCGGGCAGGCACAGGATGTAATCGCCTTTTCCTTTGTTCTCTTTTTCCAACTTTGCCACATCTTCCTGCGGCACACTATGGATGGTCATGATGTTGAGTTCGGGATGCGATTGCTTCAGATACCAGGCAATGCCTTCTTTGTCCTGAGTATGGTAGGCTCCGTTGATATGCAGTACATGGGCTGGCAGGTGTTGTGCGATAAAATACGCCATCGTGGCATCTTTGATCGCCTGTGCGCTGATGAAATTATCGGTAGCTGCTCCGCCATGTCCTCCCATCGCCTCCACCATCTCCTGGTAACTGCTCAGCGATGTATCAACGGTAATGGGCAGGGGTGCCATCCACTTCCTGGCTTCTTCGGACAGAGAATCCAGTGCTGATAGTCCTTTGTGAAATACCACACTGGCATACCGCCGTGGAATGTTGGAGGCAAATACTTTCACTTTGTGGCTGATGGCATAGTCTACCATCGGTTTGTATTCGGTGGCATACTGGTCCCACACCTTTGCTTCGCTCAATAGCTGTGCTTCCTGTATCAGTCCCTGCTGGTACTCATTGAGCACGATCTGGTCGTCGGCCTCAAACATTTCCATGCCCAATACCAAATCCTGATGTACTTTTTGCAGGTCTTCCAGCATGTGCAGGCTCATCCAGTGGCTCATAGGGTCGTTGTGTACCTCGCCAAAGAACACCACATCTGCCTGTCTGATCTGCTGAAGCATCTGTGCATACTTCACCTTTTTTCCTTGGGCGTTGTATAGCCGGTAAGGCAACAGCTCCTGCGCTGCTAGGGTATGGCTGAACATGAGCAGCAAAAGACCGATGATATGGATGGTACGGCAGGTCATGTTTTTCAGATAGCAGGTTGTTGTATACATGGTATTTTTATAAAAATACTAAATCTGGCCCTTCGCTTTCCTCATTTGTTATCTTAAAAGGATGTAGTGGTGTAGTGGTTATACCCAACTAAGGGCCACCTTAGCGAACCGTCTTGTTACATGTTGGCAGAATGGTGCTATTAGTCAAAAAGATCACTTGGCATCAGCCTCGGTAAGAAATCCACCGGAACGCGGCGCATCTGACTTAATGACAAGATGGGACGAAGGGATCTAATGCATATTATTGCTATTTTTCTTATGAAAAGCTATTTAGTCGCTAAAGGTTGTTACAGTAGGTATTTATTCTATTATATATCTAAACTTAAGTTCACTAATTTCTTCCTTTGCCATCTTTTGGAGTGTTGCTATCAGCATAGATTCTGCCACAAGTAGCGTTTCGTGTAATTCTTTACTAAACTTCTCATAACTGTCCAATCCATCTGCCACATGGAAGTAACTTGGAAAATTTTTATCTCCATGAACAAAGGAAGAACGAAATCCATACATTTTTGATAATTGGTTTTTGAACTCTTCAATTTCTCCTAAAAAAAGTTGTCCTTTATTCTTAATTTGTTCTGATATTCCTTCCTTTCCTTTCACATAAATAGCCTCTAACCCAACCATTGTCCAGAATAGCTTGGTTATATCTCCTGCTTCGTATAAATACGAAAAGGCATTAAATGCTCTACTCAAATTAGTAGAACTAATTTCATCTACACCATTAGGATTAACTTTATTTAAATACCATTTCCAAGTTTTATCAATATCTAACCTTTCAAAACGAGGCCATCTCTTTTCTATTGAATATTGAAATAGTTCATGATTATACAAATTAAAACCTTTTAGTTTCAAGTACTTTTCTCTAAACTGTATGTACCCTATCCCAAACTGAAATCCACCAACCCTACATGTATTTAAAATCATCAGAAATTCGTAAAATCGTTTTTCAATATAAAGTGGTAATATGTAATCAAGAAAAAACTCGTCCGAATCAATTTTATGCTCTTTTTCTGAATCATTATGATGTTTTAATTGGAGATTAACCTTTATACAGAAGTTATAAAAACTGCTTGTTCTTTAAGTCTTTTATTTGATTCCCAAAGTGTTTCCAGTATTTGACTTTTTCGTTTTACTTTTTTTACTTTCATATTGGCACTAACTACATGTGGAATTTGAAAGTCTCATACAGCTAAATCTTCCAAAGCAAGTTCGGAGCGTTCAAATTCTTTCTTAAACTCATCAGACAATACATTGTGAGGAATAACAAAAGCCTGAAATATGTTAATTGTTATATTCAATTTAAATATTTATTATAGGAACTCTTAATTCAGACTTTACTACAATATCTATATACGATATAGCGATTATTTTCTTAATAGAGACAACCACCCAAAAGAACTACTTTTTGCCCAAATCTTTAATACGGATATTTTTGAATTTTACCACACTACCATGCCCGAGGAAGCCGATGTGGCCTGTTTTGTTTTTGAGGCCAGGGTGCTCTTTGCCATCCAGGGTACCATCTTTGATGGCTGATGCAATGCTTCCCTCCAGGATGGTATGCCCGTTGAGCACGACCTTGATGTTGTTACCTTTCACAGTTACTTCCTCCTGATTCCACGCTCCTACCGGTTTGAGATGACCTTTTTCTGCGGGAATCACACCATACACAGAGCCATGATACTGGTACTCGTGCAGATCTTTGTACATATCGGCGGTATTATCCAGAATCTGGAGTTCCATGCCCGTATAGGCAGCATCTCCTTCCAGCGGTGCCCTAATGCCCAGCCCGTTGTTGGCACCCGGCGTGAGTTGAAACTCAAAACGGAAGACAAAATCGCTGTACTCCTTTTTGGTATACAGGTTTCCTCTTTCTTCATTATCCACAGGTTCTATCACCAGCAAGCCATCTGCTACTTTGTAATCCTTTTTGTTACCAACCCAACCATCCAGATTTTTCCCGTTGAACAGCGTGACAAATCCTTCTTCTTTCTGCTTAGGCGTTTGTTGTGTAGGGAGGCTCAGTATGTGATGCTGTCTATTGGTTGCATGGGTTTGTAGAACAGGCGTTGGCACGGTAGCAGTTGCCAACGTAACAGGTGATGGCTGGGCGGGCAGGCAAAGCGGCAAAGCAGTGAACAAGGCAAGGCAGGTGTATGTGATTTTGTTGCTCATGGTATCGTATAGTTTGTTGGTTATGTTTTAGAAAATTGTTCTCCTATTTAATTCTTTTGGTCTTTTTCCTAAACTCAGCCTGTTGGTTGACATGCGGATAGGGTTGGTCAGGTACGTCCTTTCCTAGAAACCGGCACAAAGGCTTCCACCCTTCTTTGGCATCAAATACCAGTAACTTATCGGCAGAAATGGTTTTGATCACATCAGCATGATGCTGATCGAACACTTTTTTGGCAAAGGCTTTATCTTCAAATTTTCCGGCAAATTCATCCTTCCAGATGGTTTTGTCTGCAAGCTTAAAGACTTGCAACAGCTTCCTATGACGTGAGGAAAAAGGCAGTTGCAGGCCAAGCAGCACCTTCTTCAACAAGCCAGACCCCGCCTGATAGATGGTATTGGCCGTACTTCTGTACCACGCATCAAAATCTCTGGTGCTAAGGATGACCTTTGCCTCAGGATATGCCTGATGGAGTTGCTTATAAAACCGGTATCCGGGAAAATCTACTGTGGCACGATAGCCTTCAAAAAGGCTGTCAAAATCCGTAGTACCTTCGGCATCCAACTGCTGCCAGTATTTTACCTGCTCCGGATGCTCGAGCAGTTCTGTCATATGATAGCACTTTGCATACCCTAATTGCTCCAGGGCAATCTTCAGCGAAGACGTGCCCGTTCTTCCAAAACCTGCACCTATTATTTCCATAGTTTTCCTTATCGTACTGATTCTGTCTTCTCTTTTGCTTTTCTGTCTTTGTTTTTGATCAGGTTTTTAAGTTTAGGACGTTCTTTTTCCAGTGTATCTTCATCCGGCGGACTTCCCAGCAGAAACCCGTAAGGTTGCAGTGAAGGCACAGCATCGCAGATCACCTTGATGATAGCCAGCGTAGGAATAGATAGGATCATCCCAATAGGTCCCCAGATCATGCCGCCGATAAATAAGGCGATGATGGCAGCAAACGGATTGATACTCACACTGGAACCTACCACGTTGGGCGTGATAAAGTTACCTTCCAAAAACTGAACAAACCAGAATACCATTGCCACACCCACAGGATACCAAAGTGAATCTGTGGTCACAAAAGCAAAGATAATCGGTAGCAATGAGCCAATGGCAATACCAATATAAGGAATGATGGTAAGCACTGCGGCTAATGCTCCAAAGAAGACAGCATGTTGTATACCCAAAGCCATCAGGCCAACTGTGTTGAGAACTGCAACAATAATAATTACCGAGAAAAGCCCCAGTATATAGCTTCTGACAACTTTCTCTATCTTGATGAGTGTATCCTTGACTAATTCGTGATTATCATTACCGGAAACTTTGTAGACAAATGAGACAAAAAACCGGCGATAATACAGAAAGAAAAACAAGGCAAAGAGAAAAAGAAAGAAAGCAGTGAAAAAGCCCGCTGTTGCAGACACGGTGCGGGTAAATACCGAACTACTGTTGCGCAGGAAAGTATTCAGCGAGTTTTTTAAGTAGGCCGTCTGCTCTTTCTGTTCTATATCAAAAGTATTTTCAAGCCAGTTGTGTCCCCGGTCTATCACTTCATTGAACTTGGTGCCAATAGCATCCAGGTCTGATGTGATGCTGCCTATCTGGGCAGAGAAAAAATAAGAAAGGCCAACCAGTCCGATAAGGATCACGATGATAGAAAGTACGGAACTGAATCCTCTGCGGATGCGCCAGGTTTCAAGTTTCGCGCTCATTGGTCTGAGCAATAAGGCTAAAATAAAGGCAGTAAGCACAGGGCTAATGATGGCCTTGCCAATGATAAAGATATAGATGGTCAGCATCAGCGCACCCAATGCGTAGAAGTATTTGATATAACCTGGTAATTTGTTCATGTTGGAGTGAAAGTAGGAAACTAAAGCTATAACGAATAAACAGCTATATAGTTAGACCTGAGAACAAGGCAAAGCAAAAAAATCCTCAGAAAAACTGAACCTCAACTGTAGACACAAGAAACCACAGTGCCTATTGAATTTTTGGACTAATTGCATCGTTTGTCTGCTATATAAAAAACAGCTACAATCCATTTTCTAGCGTTATTTTTGATACAATACATGCATCAGTCTACACTATGAAACAGTTTTTTCCTAATATACGCCTGCTACTTGTATTGCTGTCTTTTTCTGCCTGCCGAGAAGAAGTAGATACTGTTAGCCAAAGTAAAGATTCGCTCAATTTGAGCCAGCAGGTATACACGTATATGCACGAATGGTATCTGTGGAACGAAGACATTCCTGCCATAGATACTACAGGTCTCTATCAGCAAGGCTCACTCGACACTGCTGTAGCACTGATGAACACCCTGCGGAAAAAAGAAAATCCGACAGACAGATGGTCTTACATAGAAAAGTCCAGTACCTATAATGAGTACTTTAACAAAGGGCAATATGAGGGCTATGGGCTTCGGATGGGCGTAGATGCAGATAACCAACTCAGGGTAGCCTATGTCTTTACGGATGCTCCCTTTTACCGGGCTGGTGTGGGCAGGTCGTGGATTATCAAGGCCATCAATGGCAAGTCGGCAGTAGGTCTGCTAGAAGATAATACCCTTAGCCAAGAATTGGAAAACAGTACCAACACCTTTGATTTTGTCGATCCACAGGGCAATACCTCAACGCAAAGCATTACCAAAAGCAAAGTGGGCATCAATTCGGTGCTGTACAAAAATGTATATGAAGTTGATGGCAAAAAGGTAGGTTACCTGGTATTCAACAATTTTCTGGCAACCTCTATACCTGAACTCCGGCAAGCTTTTCAGTTTTTTGAGCAGCAAGACATCGCAGACCTGATCCTAGACCTACGCTATAATGGCGGTGGCAGGGTTAACATTGCGCAGTACATTGCTTCCAATTTGCTGGGTAGCAAAGGGGCAGGACAACCTTTTGTCAAATTCCTTTATAACAACCGCCAGTCTGCTGAGAATGAAACGATCCTATTCATAAAGCCGGAGTATACTTTTAACCTAAACCGTTTGTTGGTGATTGCCTCCGATGGCACAGCCTCATCCAGTGAGCTGGTGATCAACGGCCTGAAGCCTTTTATGGACGTTATCCTGATCGGCAACCATACCTATGGCAAACCTGTAGGCAGCAGACCGGATACATATGGAGAGTACACCGTCAGCCTGATCAATTTCAAGACAGTGAATCAGCTGGATCAGGGAGACTATTACGAAGGGCTACCGGCAGATGCTCTGGTACCCGACGACCTTACCCGTGATTTTGGTAATCCGGAAGAGCGTCGTTTGAAGGAAGCACTTTACTATATTGCCAACGGCAGCTTCTCTGGTGAGATAGCCCGCTATGGCATTCCAGACAAAAAAATTACTATTCCACTTACCGGTTTCCGGCAGGAGATCGGTACTTACTAACTACCGTCATTTTTTTCAAAATACAATGATACTTTTTCAACGTCATCACCGATCAACCTTATGGATTCTTGTGCTACTGGTACTCACCCTGGCAGCCTGCGGACAGGAAGAAGTTGGGCCTGTACTGGAACCCGAACCCAAACCTGAAGTTAACTTTCTGGTGTCTGCGGAGCATTTGGCTAGCCTGAGCAAAGAGGAAATCCTGCTGCTTGGCACTACTACCGAGTACCAGCAATATACCCGATGGATTCAATATGGTATGGATATCTACAGACTCACTTACCGTACTACCTATCACGATCAGCCTACAGAAGCCAGCGGACTGGTATGCATTCCTAAGGGCCTGTCGACTGCTGCTCCACTGCTGGCAGGTATGCATGGTACTATTCTGGACAAAGCATCGGCACCCTCTAATTTTAATATCAAGAACCTGAAAGGAAGGAGCCAGGAGCTTTTTGCTTCTATGGGGTTTATCACTGTCATACCCGATTATCTGGGTTTTGGTGCTTCTGCTAAACTGTTTCACCCCTATTACGATGCTTATTATACTGGAAAAGCTTCCACCGATATGTTGTATGCTACCTGGGAGCTGCTGGCAGATTCTATCCCACATAGCCATGACTTATACATTGCAGGCTATTCTGAAGGAGGGTATGCCTCTGTGGCCACTCTCAAATACCTGGAAGAAAATGATACTACCTTCAACCTGGTAGCCACAGCCGCAGGCGCGGGTGGTTATGACATTATGAGCATGACAGAAAATATCCTAACCCAGGGAAGTTATGCCTCCCCTGCCTACCTGGTCTATGTTATCTATGCGTATAATATCACCAACCAGTGGAACCGTCCGCTGACAGATTTTTTCAAAGAACCGTATGCTTCCCAGATTCCAATGTATGCCGATGGCAGCTATACCACCTCGCAGGTTAATAATCAACTCCCAAAGAAAGTAGATGAGTTGTTGACAGAAGATTTTCTTGCCGGTGTGGCCGACAGTACCGAAACCGCTTTTATCACCGCGCTTGAGGAGAACTCAGTCAGCAATTGGGCACCGAAGTCTGCGCTGCGTTTATACCATGAGCAAGATGATGAGATTATTCCCATGCGTAACTCTGAGCTTACTTACCAGAAGATGTTAGCGTTGGGTGCTACAAAAACCGAAGATTTCTTCTATAACGATCCTGAAGCCAACTCTCATGGCACAGGTTTTATTCCGATGTATAAAATGGTCATTCCTTGGTTTGTTTCTCTGAAAGATGCCAGAAACGTAAAAGGAACGGAATGAATTCCGCTCCTTTTTTTACTGTAGATAAATGTACTTCTAACTGGTATGGTCTTGTACAATTACCCAGGCACCGTTGATGCTGCGGAAAAGTAACGTGAAATAGCCACCCAGGTCATCTTCTTCACGCTTGAGCATCCATTTGCCAACCATCAGATAAGCATCTTTGCCCAACGGTTGTAGCTGTACAATATCAAAGTTGAGCTGCCCCATCGCTTTGCGGTCAGGGTAATTCCTGATATAACGCGCCTTAATCTGATCATAACCATAAGTGATTCCGTTTTTGCTGATAAACATGAGAGCATCAGACTGCCAGTAACCTTCCATAAAGCAGTCAATATCACCTTGATTCCAACAACTGATCTGACGATTCATTATTTTATAAATAGCCTCTTGATCAGATTGTTGAGCAACCGGTGGTGAACCAACGCCCACAAAAAGGAAGATGTAACAGATAAAAGTTATGTACATATTGCGTAGGCTTATTTAGCACTCATAAAATCTTCATCAATGCCAGCACGATTTCTGGAATGCAGCTCTACCGGAAACTCCCATAAGTATCGGATGTACTGCAAAGTATCATTGGCATCATGTTCATCCAGCAGCTTTTCGTGCTGTATCTTGTGCATCAAAGTAAGCTTGCTGGTCTTATGAATATCCACACTGTCCACCTGAATATCAGGCACCCGGTAAGAACGGTCGTACTGGTTGCTAAGAAACTCCCGCACCTTACGATAGCCGCGTTCATTATGGATGGCTGATATTTCATAAAATTCGCTATCTTCATCATCATATACAGCGAACAGTTTCATATCACGAATCACTTTTGGCGAAAGATACTGTGCAATAAAACTGTCGTCACGGAAATTCTCCATCGCATAGATCACTTCATCCAGCCAGTTTCTGCCGATCAGGTTTGGAAACCAGTACCTGTCTTCCTCTGTCGGGTTTTCGCATATCCTTTTGATGTCCATAAAAATATTGAACCCTAACGTATACGGGTTGATGCCTGAAAAATAAGGGTTATCAAAAGGAGGCTGATAAATAACGCCTGTATGGCTTTTGATGAACTCCAGCATAAAACCGTCGTTGAGATATTCCAGCTCAAACATTTTGTGGATGATATGGTAGTGCATAAACGTGGCAAATCCTTCGTTCATCACTTTGGTCATGGTTTGCGGGTAGTAGTATTGCGACACCTTCCGCACGATACGGACCAGCTCTCGTTTCCAACCCGGCAATGTGGGTGCATTTTTTTCAATAAAATACAGCAGGTTTTCTTCCGGCTCCAGCGGGTATTTGCTGTTTTTATCAAACTTGGTCTTTTTGACACGGCTGGCAGGAGGCAACGTTTTCAATAGTTCATTGTAGCTCTCATGCTTTGCTTTTGCAAGACGCTTCAGCCTCTCGTTTTCTTTTTGTGAAGAAAGCTTGGGCGGTTTTTTGTATTTGTCGATGCCATGCTCCATCAGGGCATGGCAGGCATCGAGCACACGCTCCACTTCTTCATGGCCGAATTCATCTTCGCACTTCATCACAAAATCCCTGGCGAAAACCATATAATCGATGATAGAATCTGCCGAAGTCCAGTCTTTGAACATATAATTGTTCTTGAAGAACGCGTTGTGTCCCTGGCAGGCGTGGGCAATCACCAGCACCATCATACAGGTGGAGTTGTTCTCCATATTGTAGCTGATGCAGGGGTCGGAGTTGATAACCATTTCGTAAGACAAACCCATCTGCCCCTTGCGGTAGCTGTTCTGGTTCATCACAAAATCTTTTCCGAACTTCCAGTGCGGATAAGAAGTAGGCAGGCCAATCAGCGCATAGGCATCCAGCATCTGTTCGGAGGTGACAATTTCTATCTGGTTGGTATAAATATCGAGTTTAAAATATTCTTTGCCAATCCAGGTGGTCAGCTCGTCGGCTGCCTGGATGGTCTCAAAATCCCAGCTGGGATCGCTAAACATCGCACGGCACTTTTCTTTATCAAATGAAGGCATAACAGTTCATCAATTAGGTCAGGATTCTACCAAATCTTTCTTTTTAAACAAGGCTCTGAAGACCGGCCATATCTGCGAGATGTCGTTGATGTTTCGCATAGAAAAATTCTCCTGGCTGCGTAGTTTTTTGTAAGCATGCCACAGGTACCCTTCCAGTCCACGGTTTTTGATCTCAATATAGGCCATGTACTGCACGGTAGGCAATATCTCATTCTTCAGCAGTTGTCCGCAGTCGATGGCATCTCCATTGGACCACACGTCTCCGTCCGAAGCCTGGCAGCAATAGATATTCCATTGCGATTCGCTGTAGCGTTCGGTGGCAATTTTTTTCATCAGCCTCAGCGAAGGTGCCACTACCGTTCCGCCACTTTCGCGCGAATTAAAAAACTCTTCCTCACCTACTTCTTTGGCTTCCGTATGATGGCGAATGAATACGAGTTCTACCCTTTCGTACTGCTTGGAAAGAAACAGGTACAGCAATGTGAAGAACCTTTTAGCAATATCTTTTTCGTGATAACCCATCGAGGCCGAGACGTCCATGATACAGAACATCACAGCCGAGGTGACTGGCTGCGGCACACGCTCAAAGTGATTGTAGCGCAAATCTACATCATCGAAGAAAGGCACGGTCAGGCGTAGCCGTTCCAGGCGGGTAATTTCTTCTTCCAGTTGGGCTTTAGCCTCTGCATCTTCTGTGGCTTCAAGCTCCAGTTTCAGCTTTTTGATTTTCTGATCGTACACCCCACGGATAGATATCTGCCGAGCCAGCGACTGCTGAAAACTGTTGACAATATTGAGCCGCGAAGGAATGCTGTTCTTTGTGAAGCCCGCTCTTTGCTGCCTGAAGTCTACCGTACTGGCCATGTATTTTTTGATCATGTTAGGCAGTTCCAGGTCTTCAAAAAAATACTTCAGAAACTCATCCCTGGATAAGATCACCACAAAATCGTCTTCGGTCACCTCCGGACTGTTGGAACCTTTGCCCTGACCGGCACCAGAGCCACTGCCTTCCGGCTTGGCCACCTTGTCGCCTTCGTTAAACTGCTTGTTGCCCGGCCTCACAATCTGCTTTTTGCCGGAATGAGGATCATGCCTGAAATTGGGTTCTTTGATTCCGCGAATCGGAACTTTTACCTTGCCTTCTCCAGTGCTGTCTTTAATGCTTTCCTGATTGATAATATCAGGTATTGCCTTTTTGATCTGATCTTCAACGCGCTTTAAGAATTTCTGCCGGTTGTTGATAGACTTACCCTTGGCATTTTTTCTTCTATCGACGATATTACTCATACATATATGAATATTATGATTGTTGATTCGCGCAACATAGCTGCATCTGTATGCAAAAAGTTGCGCACCATTTGTAACAGGATAGTTCTTAAGCCATCGTTTTTCTCACCCGCATAAACCAGTCTACCAGAATACGAATTTGCTTGTAGGTATAACCTCTTTCTATCATGCGTTTGGTGAAATCGTTGTGCTTTTTTTCATCTTCCTCATTAGACTTGGCATTGAAAGAAATGACTGGCAGCAGATCCTCGGTATTGGTGAAGATCTTTTTCTCTATCACATTCTTGATCTTCTCGTAAGCATCCCAGCGGGGGCTTTTGCCACCATTATTGGCCTTATACCTCAAAGTGAAGTTAGTAACTTCCGACCTAAAATCTTTTGGGTTGGCGATGCCTGCCGGCTTCTCTATTTTTTCTAGTTCATCATTCAGGATGCTACGGTCCAGCACTTCACCGGAATCCGGATCGCGGTAATCGTTGTTCTGTATCCAGTAGTCTGCATAGATCACATATTTCTCGAAGATATTCTGACCATAAGTGCCATACGAATCTATGTACGCTTTCTGAATTTCGTCGGCTATGAATTCTGCATAGCGGCTGGCCAGCGTAGACTTGATAATATTGAGATAGCGTTCTTCTGTTTCACCGTCGGTTTGCAGCTTCACTACTTCCTGCTCCAGCACATACAGCAGGTGTACGGGATTGGCGGCCAGCTCTTCATTGTCGAAGTTAAAAACTTTGGACAGAATCTTAAACGCAAAGCGCGTAGAGATACCTTCCATCCCTTCATTGATGCCTGCTTCGTCTCGGTATTCCTGGATAGATTTGGCATTGGGATCGGTTTCTTTCAGCGTTTCGCCATTGTAGACCCTCATTTTAGAATGCAAACTGGAATTTTCGGGCACTTTCATCCGTGTCATCACAGAAAACTGCGCCAATAGGTCTAAGGTGAGCGGAGCACATGACGCTTTTTCAAGCGAACTTTCACGGATCAGTTTCTCATAAATGCTGATCTCTTCATCTACGCGCAGGCAATAAGGCACCTGCACCTTGTATATACGGTCCAGAAAAGCCTCGTTCTTTTTATCGTTGGCAAACTTAGACCATTCCGATTCGTTGGAGTGCGCCAGGATGATACCATCAAAAGGTATAGCACCGATAGGCTCGGTACCTTTGTAGTTATTTTCTTGTGTAGCAGTGAGCAGCGGGTTGAGCACTTTGATCGGTGCTTTGAACATTTCCACAAACTCCAGCACGCCCTGGTTTGCCAGGCATAGCCCACCGGTATAAGAATAAGCATCCGGGTCGCTCTGCTGGTAATCGGCCAGCTTACGGATGTCCACTTTCCCTACCAAGGTAGAAATATCCTGGTTGTTTTCGTCGCCCGGCTCCGTTTTGGCCACAGCAATCTGATTCTGTACAGAAGGATACAGCATGATCACTTTGAACCTGTTGACATCGCCATCAAACTCCCGCAAGCGTTTGGAAGCCCACGGACTCATACAAGCCGGAATATAGCGGGAAGGAATGCTGTACTCTCCTTCCAGTTCCTGTTTGTAGTCGGCAAAAAGCCCCAGCGGACTCTCATAGACCGGACTGATCTGATCGTCGGCTTTCAGCACGTAGATAGGATTCTGCTGAATCAACGATTTGATTTTCTCTGCCAACGAACTCTTGCCACCACCTACCGGTCCCATAAGGTAAAGGATCTGTTTTTTCTCTTCCAGGCCCTGGGCAGAATATCTGAAGAAAGATACGATCTGCTCGATGGTATCTTCCATGCCATAAAACTCCTTAAAGGCCGGATACACTTTGATGACCTTATTGGAGAAAATCCTGCTCAGTTTGTGGTCTTGCTTGGTATCGATGAACTCAGGCTCACCAATAGCGTCCAAAATCCTCTCGGAAGATTTTGCGTACATCTTAGGGTCTTTCTTGCAGGCTCGCAGGTATTCTGAGACAGACATTTCGCTGAAAGACGCACTATAATTTGTCTTAATTTTGTCTAAAACACTCATAATAATTATGTTAGTTTCTGATTTCTGAAAAAGGAAAAGAACGTATCGCGCAAAGTGCGGAGGTTGGAGAAGATGATCTCTCCTTATAGCTGGTCAGTCAGGTCTTTCGGTATCCGGGAATTAGCCGGTTGTATAAGGGTAACGACAAGGGCTGAATCTATCGTACTTTCATTGTGTAGCCAGAACAAGTAAAAATGCGCCAGCTAACTTTTTAGGTTGAAACTATTTTTAGAAGTATAGTAACGATTTGTTACCAGCAACACTATTAAATTACTCATTTTTCTTTTTAGATACTACTGTTTTGCACAAAATTAATGCATAGCCGATGTTTTATTTCAAATTGTGTTTGATTAGAACTGAATAACCGAACTTACCTCATAGGGACGCAGTTTATCGCGACCGTACAGGTAAGTAAGCTCTACCAGGAAAGAAACATGCACCACATTACCTTTAAGCTTTTCTATAAGCTTGCAAGCCGCATTTGCCGTTCCGCCGGTAGCCAGCAGGTCATCGTGCAGCAGCACCAGTTCACCTTCCCGGATGGCATCTTCGTGCATTTCCAATATGTCCATGCCATATTCCAGTTTGTAGGAAGCCTGCACGGTTTTATAAGGTAATTTCCCTGGTTTTCTTACAGGCACAAACCCTGCCGAAAGCTTATCGGCCAGCAAAGCACCAAAAAAGAATCCACGGGATTCTATGCCCACCACCTTATCTATACGCTTGCCTTTCACATCTTTATACAGTTCTTCTGTAGCCGCCTTGAAAGCCACTGGATCTTGTAAAAGTGTGGTGAGGTCTTTAAACATAATACCTGATTTCGGAAAATCAGGAATATTACGAATATAAGAGGATAACTGGTTTCTTTGCATAGCTGAAATTACGCTTTAATTTGACAATCAATCATCGTTTAGACATGGCAGCCCTGGTTATAAGCCTACGCAACTTGGGTAATACGACACAGAGGTAATGAAATAGGCTATTATGGTCATTTTTCTTTGATAAACCTCTATACTTTTGTTACCAACTCAAATGATAAAAAATATGAATGAAGAAACCAAAACTAAAAGTATTTATGATAGTGCAAAAAGCCACTTTTTAGGAAATTTCCCTAAAGCACTCCCCATAGAACAGGCGTATGTGCATATTGGCATTTACCTGGGCTGGGTTGTTGACCATGAGCTTTATTCTGAATATTTTGAAGATGAAACCGGTGTGCAGATTTACAGATTTAAAAACAAAGAAATCAGCTGCACTATTCTAAGCGAAGTATGGGATGGGTACCTGGGGCATGAGCTTTTCAGCGAAGAAGGCAATTTATTTACCTACTACTACTATGGCAGTGGTATTTATCACAAAGATTATCAGACCCTGTTAGCGGCTGATCTTCCTTCTATTTATTATGTACGTGATGACTGGGACACATTTGAAAAAATGTCAGCTAAAATAGAAGCCAGGTTTGAAGAATGGCAGGCATTAGTCAAATAATATAATCTACTCCGCATAAAAAGCCAAATTTCAATAATTTGGCTTTTTTTATTTTACAGGCGATTTCCTAATTTCACAGCTCACTTCAGTAATCTTTTATTTTAAACCTCAATCTATTGACTGCTTTAGAAAACTTTCTGGTAAATTTCAGCGATTACGCCTGGGGAACGCCTCTGCTGGTCTTATTGCTGGGCGGCGGGCTTTTCTTTACCGTTTATAGCCGTTTTGTTCCTTTCCGTTACCTAAAACATTCCATTGATGTGCTCCGCGGGAAGTACGATAATCCTGATGATCCGGGCGAAATAAGCCATTTTGAAGCTCTTTCCAGTGCCATTGCTGCCACTGTAGGAATGGGCAACATCGGCGGTGTGGCAATTGCCATTACGACGGGTGGACCCGGAGCCTTGTTTTGGATGTGGATAAGTGCTTTTCTGGGCATGGCTACCAAATTCTTCAGTTGTACGCTGGCTATCCTTTATCGGGGGCACGACAGTGAGGGGAATATCCAGGGAGGCCCAATGTACTTTATTGAAGAAGGACTGGGAAAAAAATGGAAACCAATGGCCGTTTTTTTCTGTATTGCCGGACTGATTGGTCCCCTGCCGATATTCCAGGCAAACCAGCTGACGCAGATTTTCAGGGATGTAGTGCTGATTCCCAACAACATCATTCAGGAAGAAACGTTCGCAGTCAACCTGATTTGTGGGCTGGTCATCACAGCCATTGTTTCGCTGGTGATTTTTGGGGGCATCAAAAGAATTGCCAGTGTGGCAAGCAAAATGGTGCCTGGCATGGTTGTCATTTATGTGGTATCTGTGCTGTATATATTGTTTGCCCATATACAGGATATCCCTGCCTGCTTTGCGCTGATCCTGGGAGATGCCTTTACGGGCGATGCAATAGTGGGCGGTGTGGTAGGTAGCGTGATCGTGATAGGATCCAAACGTGCTGCTTTTTCTAACGAAGCCGGTATTGGTACGGCACCCATGGTACATGGGGCAGCCAAAACTAAGGAACCGGTGCAGGAAGGACTGGTCGCCATGCTAGGACCCTTCATTGATACTATTATTGTATGCACCATGACAGCCCTGGCCATACTGATCACCAACGTGTGGCAGACAACCGAAGCTGATGGCGTAACACTGACAGTGCGGGCTTTCAACTCTGTTATTCCTTATAACTTGGGGGGCTATCTGCTGGTGATCAGTGTTTTTACTTTCTCGTTTTCTTCTCTGTTTACGCTTTCCTATTACGGCACCAAATGCTTTTCTTACCTTGTGGGTGCCCGATATGCGCATTATTTCAATTACTTTTATGCACTTTCTATCATCCTGGGAGCAGTAGCTTCTATCGGGGCGGTGATCAGCCTGGTAGATGGCATGTATGCCCTGATGGCCTATCCCAATATGATTGCCTGCCTGCTGCTGGCTCCTAAAGTAAAACAGGCAGCCAACGATTATTTTGGGCGGTTGAAAAATCAGAAGCTTGTAAAATATAAGTAGTCGCACGTAATTTGTACGCTGTAACAAAAGCATAGAGAACGCCGACACCCCTGACCAGAATATTGATAATTTGGCATCGCCAAACATTTGATACTACCTATGTATAAATATATCTTCTCTTTATTATCAGGCTTTCTGTTGATGCAGCAGGCACAGGGTATGTCCTTTAGCGATAGCTCGTTCATCGATATACAGCACTATGTTTTTAACCTTAGCATTCATGATGATACTGATGCCATAGAGGGCAAAGCAGATATTACCTTTAAGCTTTTGCGGAATAATGTATCAGAAATCATCCTCAACCTTATTGGCAAAGCTGCCCCCGAAGGAAAAGGCATGCAGGTGACCGGCGTGACCAAAAACGACAGAAATTTGCCATTCGTACATAAAAACAACCTGCTGCATATCACCCTGAATGAGCAACTGGATAAAGGGCAAATCATCAACGTTGTTATTGTTTATTCGGGCATACCAGCCGATGGCTTGGTCATTTCAGAGAACAAATACGGTGATAGAACCTTCTTTGGCGACAACTGGCCCAACCGGGCACGTCACTGGCTGCCCACAGTAGACCACCCGGCGGATAAGGCTTCCTGCGAATTTATTGTCACGGCTCCGGCACATTACCAAGTGATTGCCAATGGCACTTTGAGAGAAGAAAGCAACCTGCGGGCAGGACTAACGCACAAAGAGCTGAAAACAACCCATTGGGTCAACAAAAGCCCTATTCCTACCAAAGCGATGGTGTTTGGTGCGGCACGTTTTGCTGTGCTGTACGATGGCATAGCCAACGAGGTACCTATTGAGTACTGGGTATATCCAGAAGATAGAAAAGCCGGATTTGAGAGCTTTGAGCCTACCAGCGGTATCATCAAGCTTTTTGAGAAACAGATAGGTCCTTACCCTTATCAGAAACTTGCCAACGTAGAGTCTAAGACCAATTATGGAGGTATGGAGAATGCCAGCAACATATTTTACAACGAACACGCCATCAATGAGCAGGCAAATATCGAGAGCCTGATCGCCCACGAGGTGGCACATCAGTGGTTTGGTGATGCCGTTTCCGAGTCTGACTGGTCGGATGTATGGCTTAGCGAAGGCTTTGCGACCTATTTTACGCATTTTTACTACGAGAGAACATATGGCAGAGACAGTATGAATGCCCGGCTAGAGGCAGACAAACAGCCTATTTTTGCGTATTACCTCAAGTCACCTGAAACAGCCGTAATAGACACCGCTTCTAATCTGACCTCTTTGCTGAATGCCAATACTTACCAGAAAGGAAGTTGGTTTCTACATATGCTTCGCCATCACGTAGGAGAACAGGATTTCTGGCAGGGTATCCGGGAGTACTATCGCACCTATGAGCACCGCAATGCCAGCACCAATGATTTTCGCAGGGTAATGGAAAAAAGCAGTGGAAAAAAACTATCAGCTTTTTTTGATACCTGGCTAACAAAACCCGGTCATCCTTACCTGAAAGGCTCATGGAAATACAGAGGATTGAGCAAGAAACTGATCATCAACCTAGACCAGGCACAGCAGAACGACGTGTTGTATGATCTGGAATTGGAAGTAGCAGTTTATTATAAGCATGAAGAAGTTCCTGAGATCAAACGTATCCGCATCGACAAAAAGAAAAATGAGGCGGTACTGAAGCTCAAAAAAATACCCAGAGAGGTGATACTAGACCCAAATAGCTGGCTTTTGGCAGATTATGTGTTTGAAAAACGCTAACAGACAACTATCATTCCGGCCAGTGCCAGCAAAGAAGCACCTGCTGTATTGAGCATATTGACGCTATGGTTGCTAAGCTTTCCTTTCTGCTGTAATGATGCCCCCAGCAACGAATCCAGCAGGTTACCGGCAAACCCTGCTCCTGCCACGATCAGTGTAAGCTCCTTTTCTGCCGTAAACCAGTAAAATATTCCCGCGATCAACGCACTGCCTAACAACCCGAATAAAAGTCCTTCCAGGCTAATTACGCCATCCTTGCCTTTTGCGTCTGGCTTAAAAGACAAGCTATTGATGTACTTTGTACCGTATATATTACCCATTTCTGAAGAAAGTGTATCGGAAGTAGCAGAAGCAAACCCGGCAGCTATCAGCACCGCCATCCAGTGTTGCATTGCAGGAAATATAATAGCGAGGGCTGCACAGACCGCAGGAACCAATGCGTTTGCCAGTACGTTTGCCATGCCTCTTTGTCCGTTGCGTGCTTCTGCCAGCTTTAGGGACTTCTTTTTCTCCGCCTTCCACATAGAGGCCAGCGTGCCGCTCACAAAAAAAGTACCGATGACGGCCAATCCCAGCCAGCCCACACCCAAAACCAGCCCATAACTGATGATTGCTCCTGTAAACGCACCT
The DNA here is from genome assembly GCA_958296015.1 of Cyclobacteriaceae bacterium. Classification (GTDB taxonomy): domain Bacteria; phylum Bacteroidota; class Bacteroidia; order Cytophagales; family Cyclobacteriaceae; genus JAJNNC01. Next base: position 111,394 of record CATQIH010000009.1, on the reverse strand, counting down.
TTTCCATCAATTTTGCGGGTAGCCCAGGCAGCTATCGACAATATAATTACCATTATCAGTGGCAAAAAAACGGCATCTGTCAGCATGTATAGGATAGTAATATTCACAAAACAGGTGTTGTAATACAAATTTACCCTTTATTGTTACATCATAGGATACAGGGCTAATATGATTTTCATGTCCGTGATAAGCCTGTTTATTTGCAGAAAATATCAGATTATGCCTATCATAAGAGTTTTATTCCTCGTATTATTCTCTTCATGGCTGGTTGCCGCCTGTTCTCAGGACCCACTATCCTATGATATGCCTTCTGTGGTTTCACTCAAGGTAGCACAAGGCTCCAGCACAGAAGCTGATGTCCGTCATCATGTGCAGATAATCCTTGATCATCCTCAGCCAACAGATACGCACATTTATTTCAACCTGAAAGGCACTGCCAAAGAAAAGCACCAAACCAGGTTCGGAATTCCCGATTATCACCTGCTTACGTCCTCTCCTTTGGTTATTGCTGCCGGAGAAACCAGTCAGCAAATCACCTACGACATCCTACTGGATTCTTTGTCTGAAAATGAAGAACATATGACCATTGAGATTATAGGCATTGGCCGGGGAAATGCGGTTCTACATCATATTCCACACAAACTGGTTTACACGCATTATATCTTTGAGCACGAAAGATATGCACCTCAACATCAGGGCGACTTCATTAAACTGGGTTATCAGACTGTTCAGACAGATCAAAAAGACGATCCTTCCTTATAGGTTTGCATCATAGCTTATACACTATCTGCCAGGGAATTCATATAAATTAACATTAATATTACTTACAATCTAAACTATAAAAAAATATAAATATAGTTTTACTATTTGAAATACATTTGCCTTTGAAAATAACAATCAAATGTATGAAAATGAATCTAAATAGTCTTCGCAAATGTTTTCTGGCACTTATCGTTAGCGGGTTTTTTGTAAGTGCACAGGCAAGCAGTATTACTCCTGATGACATTGGCAATAAGGAGGTAAACTTCAGTTTTGAGCAAACAGAAGCTAAAGGAACAGTAGTGATTAATTTCTTCAATATCTCTACGACAGGTTCTTCGGTAGTGACGGTCAATACAAAAGGTGGTAGAAAGATTTTTGAGGAAAGCCTGCACAGCCAGAAAACTATTGTTAGAAAGTATGACTTCTCTCATCTCAAACCTGGTAAGTATGTATTTACCCTGGAAAACGAGGATAAGAAAATCAGTAAACCGATTATTGTAGGCCTCGACGGTTCATTCAGAGAAGATAAAAGCCATCTCTTTGTAAACTTCAAACCTGTTGTGATAGCGCAAAAAGACCAGGTGCAGGTAATGTTTGAAAACAAAACGGATGAAAACATGAAAGTTCGCCTGATAACAGAAGAGGGTGAAGTGCTGTATACAGAGCATGTGGCCGGATTTGAGAAATATGGCAAAAGCATCAGTATAGAAAAACTTCCTGCCGGTGCATACATGCTGGAAGTATCTTGTCCTGACTACCGCTTCACGAAGACAGTTGCGCATAAAAGCATCAGGTAATAATATGCAATTATATCATGATAATGAGGCTTCTGAATTACTTCAGAAGCCTTTTTTATTATACTTTAAAACTGTCTACTTCTACATAGGCATCAATAAGCTTTTGCTCTCCCTCTTTGCCTTTGCCAGACATGCCATGTTCCATCCCTGCAATCCCTTTGTAGCCTTTTTTGTAAAGGTGTTTGAACACATTCTCAAAATTGATCTCACCGGTGGTCGGCTCTTTTCTGCCTGGGTTATCACCAATCTGAACATAGGCAATTTCATCCCATGCCATATCCATGTAGTTGATCAGATTGCCTTCATTTTTTTGCATATGGTAGATGTCATACAAAATTTTACAGGAAGGACTATCCACTGCCTTACAGATCAGGTGAGTCTGATAAGAATTTCGTAAAAACAGGTCGGGTGTATCGCTCAACGCTTCCAGCACCATCACAAGGCCGTGAGGTTCAAGTATGTCAGTGCCTCTGCGTAGAGCTTCAATGACATACCCGGTTTGCACATCGGGCGGCAGGCTTCTTTCAAAGTCGCCGGGCACTACAGTCATCCACTTAGCATTGACGCGCTTGGCAACATCTACGGCTCTTTTGCAACCATCCAGAAATATGTCGATGTATTCGGGCTTACCCGCTGCCAGCGTGTTGGCACCATTTCCGCCTTTATCTACCACAAATACACCCATCTCCATACCCAGCTTGCTCAACTGATTTCCGATTTTTTCCTGCATATTCACATCGCGCCCCATCATGCCATTATCTTCCAGGGCCGTAAAACCCTGCTCTGCCATAAAGGTGAGTTGGTCTATCGGATCTTTACCTGCCATATTTTCAAACATGCCAAAATGAGGCGCGTACTTTAGTTTAAAATTGTGCTTGGCTTTAGCCTGAAACGATTTATTGACAATATCGACCATAGGCTTGGAGACTGCCCCGGTGGATACCGCCCCAGTGGTAACTGCCAGTGCGCTTAGAGAAATACCGGATTTAACAAAATCTCTTCTTTTCATAGGTGTTGAAATTGGTTGTATATGAGTTTTTGGCAATTTATAAAAAAAAGCCTGACAACAATCGCTGTTAGGCTTTTATAGGTTTATTAAACAGATATGTTTGTTACTTTTTTCTCATCTTATCAGCCATTTTCACAGCTTCGTAAGCATTAACGATCGCACCTGTGCTCGACAGATCAGAGAATTTCACCAACTCGCTTTTGTCGCCGGGCAGATTCACACGCTCACCTTTATGCTTGATAGCCGAATCAAGGATGATTTCTTTCACCTGGCTGGCAGACAAATTAGGATAATAAGACATCAGTAGTGCAGCCACTCCGGTGGTGACAGGTGCAGCCATGCTGGTACCACTTAGGTCTTCGTAGGTTGAACCTGGCGTGGTAGAGTAGATGTCTACGCCCGGAGCAAACACATCGACTGATTTCTTACCATAGTTAGAGAAATCTGCTGCAATATCTTCTCCGTTTTTCCAGGAGCTGGCACCTATCTCAAGCCAGTTGGAAGCTTGCTTGCGGGAATCATAAAAATGGCGGCTGGGGAAATTAGCTTCTTTGTCTGTATTTTCGCTGCTGTTACCTGCGGCGTGTATGATGAGCACGTTTTTGTCTTCGGCATATTTTACCGCTTTGTCTACCGCCACTTTGCCGGGTGAATAAGATTTACCAAAGCTCATGTTGATGATATTGGCTCCATTGTCAACAGCATAATAGATGGCATTGGCAATGTCTTTGTCTCTTTCGTCTCCATCGGGCACGGCTCGCAGCACCATAATCTGCACATTATCAGCGATGCCTTTCATGCCCAGCGTGTTGTGCCTGTCAGCTGCAATAATGCCAGCCACATGTGTGCCGTGGCGCGGGTCAGGGCCTTTTACATCGTTGTTGCCGTAATTTTTTTCGTTGATGTCATCATAATTATCGCCGACAATCGTACGAGGGTTAAAATTAGTATTGTAGCCGTATTCCATGCCGTTGCCAAAATATTCCAGCCCTTCTTTCAATGCTTGTTCGTTGTAATGGTTCTGAAAAGCAAATTCCATCATGCTTTTGGCAGTCGTTACCACTTCGTCGCTGGACTTAACCTTTTCCAGGTCTTCAGCAGAGAGGGTATCCACATTGAGGTAAGCTTCCAATAATTTTCTGGAACGCTGGTATCCTTCGTAAAAATACATAAAACCGGAATATTGCTGCTTAAAGTCATCACGGTTTCGTTCAAATACTGTCTTAATCTGCTCGTAATAAGCCTTTTCTTTTTTGGGAAGCTTATCTATATTCTGCCCTTCATATTTTTTAGAAAGACGGGCATATTCTCTGGTCAGTTCGTAGGTATCATGGTCTACGTTTTGGCCATTCTTTCCGCCAATAAAGTTCCAGCCATGTACATCATCTACATAGCCATTATGGTCATCATCTTTACCATTACCGGCTACTTCACCTTCGTTGACCCATATCTTTCCGTCCAGGTCTTCGTGATCTATATCGATACCGGAATCTATGATAGCCACAATTACTTTTCTGGAAGGTTTGTTTTTAAGGTATTCATAGGCTTTTTCGGTGCTTACGCCCTGCACTGTGTTAGAGGCAGGATCGAGGTTGAACCAGTTTTCTGGAGCTTGCTGAATGCTGTCTGCATCAACGGTATCTACTACTGACTGCGCGGGTGCCGTAAAACTCAACGCAACTGCTGCTATAGCAATTACAAAAGACTTCATATTCATAAAACGCGATTAAAATGATAAAATATTCTGAAGTAATAACTCAAACATCTATTGAGAGTAAATATTCATTACTATCAGCTTCATAACAAAAGCGCAAAATAAAATATATTACCCAATGTTTCACATCAAACGCAAACAAAGCCAGTAAAATTTGTATAAAGGATGGTTATTCTATCGTAACACATCCTTTTTTTGTTATTACTGATTTTTTTATCAAAACTGATGTCTATTAATTTCGAGGCGGCCGACCTGAACCTCTGCTACCCGACGGGCGACTGGTTGGTGCAGTCTCCTGCCTTGAGGATGATCTGGAAGGCTCTTGCGATGAGCGAGCAGGCGCGCTTTGCCGCGTAGAAGGCGCAGGTTGGCTGAAACTTCTGCTGCTCTCGCGTGAGGGTGAAGTGCTGGTTGGCTGCTCACTTCTTTGCGCAGGCTGACTGAAACTTCTGCTGCTCTCACGTGATGGCGAAGTGCTGGTTGGCTGCTCATTTCTCTGTGCAGGTTGGCTCCGTGGTGCTTGCTCCATGTCTCTGCTTCGGCTTTCACGTTGCCTTGGCGAAGCAGTTCTGGCTGGCGCAGCAGGTGAGTACGTATTGCCGCGTTCTGTACCAGACGAATGACTGTCTCTACCCTGTCTGCTACCTATCTCTCTTTGGGCGGGCATACTGTTTCTGGCAGGTGAAGTCCTGGTTCGGTTGTTTTCCACATCACCGTTGTTACGTGTAGCACGTGTATTAGGAGAATAATCACTACGTTCTGTACTTCTTGCGGGGGTAGTTTGCCCAAAAGAACCTGCATTGTTTCTTTCTCTTGAAATGCTTGATCTGCTTCTGCCTGTCTGGTTGCGATCCGAGGCTGGCTGTCGGCTTACCGCAGACCGGTTGCTACGCGCCTCCGAACCTCTTACTACTCTGGAAGGAGCAACTCCGTTAACAGCAGTTCTGACAGTAGGTTGATACACGCTTACAGTACCATTGCGCACTTCACCTCTGCCCGGACGTGCGGCACGTTCTACCTGATACACAGGTACACGCTGCCTTGTGACCCGTTGTACATCTGCTGCCTGGGGGCCTGTATAATATGCAGGCCGGTTGTTATAGACGTAGGTATTGTTGATGATGGTCGTCTGGTGTACTATGTAGTTGACTCTTCTTCTGGGCGCAAAGTACCTGTAGATTCTTGGGCTGCAAAAATACCGCTGCCGCACAAATACCCAGTAAGGGTCAGGAATATAGTTGCCTACGTTGACAGATATATTGAATCTTGGTCCCAACGGTGCCCAGCCATAATAACCACCACCCGAACGCCAGGCTACCCACGAAGGTCCCCATTCTCTGCCTGGCACCCAGGCCCATCCATAGTAATCGTCAAAAAACCACCTTCCATAGTGAAAAGCCGCCCAGCCCCAGTTGAAATCCGACACCCACATATTGCCACGATCAGTCATGATCCAATGGCCATCGGTTGCATAGGGCTGGAAATCGTTGGGTACGTCGGGAATCCAGACATAGCCATAGTCAGGATTTTGCACCCAACTACCGTAGGGCGACAGTTCATTGTAGAAGGTTTCGAAAGATATACTAGTGCCTGGTTGGGCATGAGCTGCCAAAGATAAGAAGCCCATCAACAGCAAAGAAGACAAAAATATACTCACGCTATATTTTGATTGCTTTTTCATATGTTAAGTAGTTAAAAAGTTTAACAAAAACCTTTAAACAGACTATTTTTTTAAGGAAATAAGCTTGTTTTGACTATAGGAAAACCAAATATCATGCCTGGGAACAAAAAAATCAAAAATATACATTATCTTACATAGCAATACTCGGCATAAAATAATACATACACCCTGGATAAGGTTGACAATTACTGTGTTATTTCTGACAGAAGACAAAAATACCTTTGCGTTGTGCTCAAGATGTAGTGTTATTACACAATATGATGCTCTAAGGCAAGGGGCAATTGTGTAAAGTAGCTCAAAAAGATACATTTGATAAAAAAATGACGCGTCTTATAGCAACAAAAACCTGTTAGCTGTTCTAAATTCGCATTTTTTATCACAATCTGTCATGAACATTACTATAGTACGTCCGTTGTAGTCAAAGAAGCAGGCAAGTATTATTATCAGCTACACTTTATCTATATGAATCCACAAATCGGTGCGGTTTTTCAGGACAACTCCTGTCAGTTTACCCTATGGGCTCCCAAAGCTCAATCTGTGCAGGTAATTATTAACGATGACAAAAAATATTTACTACAATCCGATCCACATGGCTATTGGACGGCCAACATAGACGACACAAAACCTGGCGATTTATACCATTATTTGCTCAACGGCGAACTCAAACGAGCTGATCCGGCCTCACGGGCGCAGCCGGGCGGCGTGCACGGTCCCTCCGAAATCATAAATGTACATGGGTATCAGTGGAAAGACCACGACTGGAAAGGCCTTCAGATGGAAGATATGATCATGTATGAGCTGCATACGGGTACTTTCACCCCTGAGCATACTTTTGCAGGTATTCAAAAAAAACTGGACTATCTGCTGAACCTGGGCATCAATACCATAGAGATCATGCCTATCGCACAGTTTCCCGGTGCCCGCAACTGGGGATACGATGGCGTGTACCCGTTTGCAGCGCACCACGACTATGGCGGGCCGCTTGGGCTCTTACAACTCGTGGATACCTGCCACCAGAAGGGCATAGCTGTGGTGCTGGATGTGGTGTACAATCATTTTGGTCCGGAGGGCAATTATACGTCTGACTTTGGCCCGTATTTTACAGACAAATACCACACGCCCTGGGGCATGGCACTCAACTTTGATGATGCCTACTGCGATGGGGTGCGAAATTTCTTCTTGCAGAATGCCCTGATGTGGCTGAGAGACTATCACATCGACGGGTTGCGGCTGGATGCGGTACATGCGATCAAAGATATGGGTGCACAGCATTTTCTGGCGCAACTGTCGGAAGAAGTGCAGCAACTGGAAAAAAACACAGGGCGTACTTATACGCTGATTGGGGAATGCGATCTTAACGACAACAAATTTATCAGCCCGGTAGCTGAAAGAGGCTATGGACTGACCGGCCAGTGGATCGATGAGTTTCACCATGCGATGCGCGCTTATATCACCGGAGAACAGGATGGTTATTATGCCGACTTTGGCAAATTTGAACATATTCAGAAAGCCTTCGATCAGACGTACGTCTATGATGGTGAGTATTCTCCGCACCGGAAAAAAGTATTTGGCAGCAGTGCAGAAGCACACCCTTTTTCGCAGTTTGTGGTTTTCTCACAAAACCACGACCAGGTAGGCAACCGCATGTTAGGCGATCGTATGACCACAATTGTTGATTTTGATACGCTCAAACTGCTGGCCGGGGCTGTGTTGCTTTCGCCCTATGTGCCGATGCTTTTTATGGGAGAAGAATACGCGGAAACCAACCCGTTTCAGTACTTCGTCAGCCATACAGACCCGGCACTGGTAAAAGCCGTTAGGGAAGGGCGTAAGCGTGAATTTGCCTATTTTCTGAGAGAAGGACTGGAGTTTCCTGATCCGCAGTCTGAAGAAACTTTTTTGCACTCATCGCTGTCGTGGGACATGGAAACTCCCGAAAGGAAACATATGCTGGCTTTCTACAAAGCTTTGATCAATATCCGAAAAGATCATCCGGCATTTGTAGACAAAGACCGGCAAAGCACAAAAATAGAATCTCTGGCATCTGACGTACTGTTGATGACAAGGCATTCGCACATTGGTGGTAATAAGTTTACGGCTTTCTGCGTGTTGAACTTCTCTGATGAAGCAGCCACTGTGACGCTTCCTGACAACAGCACCAATGTTCATTTGCTGATCAACTCAACCGATAAGCAATGGAGCAAGCAAGATGCAGCAGAAAGTTCCGAAACGAATATCTCCGAAAAATCTGAAAGTAAATTGCCCCATGTATTTCTGCCCCGGAGATCACTGGTAGTATACGAGTGCAATGACTAATTTTTTAAGAGATCACACTTTATTCTGCATATAAGCAGCTTACCAATAGCTCATACAGCAGCCTTTACACAATCGCTTTTGAAGATTTACTCAATTCGAACCGCATGAGCAGCAACAATAAATACATATGTATCCACGGGCATTTCTACCAGCCCCCCAGAGAAAACCCCTGGCTCAACGATGTAGAGGTGCAAGACTCTGCCTACCCCTTTCACGATTGGAATGAGCGAATCACTGCCGAATGTTATTCGCGCAACTCTGCTGCACGGATACTGGAAGAAAATGGCAGGATTGAAGAGATCGTTAATAACTATGCCCATATCAGCTTCAACTTTGGCCCTACCCTGCTGAACTGGATGAAACTCAAAGCTCCGGATGTGTATGAGGCTATTTTGCAAGCTGATAAAGACAGCCTGAAACGATTCAGCGGACACGGATCGGCCATTGCACAATCATACAACCACCTTATCATGCCGCTGGCTAATGAGCGGGACAAAGAAACGCAGGTGATCTGGGGCATCAGGGATTTTGAAGCACGGTTCAACCGGAAGCCGGAAGGCATGTGGCTAAGCGAAACAGCCGTTGATACCGATACTCTGGAAGTGCTGGCAAAGCATGGCATCAAATTTACCATACTTTCTCCTTACCAGGCTGAAAGCGTCAGAAAGATCGGTACGGAAAAATGGACAGATGTGACAGGTGCTAAGGTAGACCCATGCATACCTTATTTGTGCAAGCTTCCATCCGGCAATACCATCAGTCTTTTTTTCTATGACGGTCCTGTGTCGCAGGGTATTGCTTTTGAAAGATTGCTGAACAATGGAAGAGTTTTTGCCGATAGATTGATCGGGCAACTCGACCTGGAAGATGACACTGAGCCACAGCTCATGCACATTGCCACGGATGGCGAAACCTACGGGCACCACCACTCGCTGGGAGAAATGGGGCTTGCTTACTGCCTGCATCACATTGAAAAGCATGAGTTGGCACATATTACCATCTATGGCGAATATCTGGAGATGTTTCCACCGGAATATGAAGCCAAAATACTGGAAAAAACTGCCTGGAGCAGTACGCCCAACCTGGAACGCTGGATGGACGAAGGTGGCGGAAACACAGGTGGCAATCCTACCTGGCAACAGAAGTGGCGAAAGCCCCTGCGCCAGGCATTCGACTGGCTGCGCGATGAGCTTATTCCGGTATACGAACAGGAGATGTCAAAATTTGCTAATGATTCCTGGGCGGTCCGCAACAACTATATCAGCATAGTTTTAGACCGTTCACCGGTACAAATAGCCTCTTTCATACAGCAACACTGCCGTCGTCAGCTATCCGGAGAAGAAACCACCCGGTTTCTGAAGTTGTTGGAGATACAACACCACACCATGTTGATGTATACCAGCTGCGGTTGGTTTTTTGATGAAGTGACCGGTATCGAGACCATGCAGGATGTGCTGTATGCAGCCCGCGCTATTCAGCTTACCAAAGACATCACGCAGCGCGATATGGAACCGGAATTTTTTGGCATTGCTAAAATCGGCTCCCAGCAACCTTCCCGAATATGATGATGCTGCCCAGGCTTATGATAAGTTTGTCAAACCCTGCATTGTAGATATTCACCGGGTAGGCGCGCATTATGCCGTATCATCTCTGTTTAAAGCGTATCCGAAAAAATCTAAAATTTACAGCTTTGATGTGGTGTCAGAGCATTTTGAAGCTTTTGCAGCGGGTAAACATTCGCTGGCAATTGGTAAAGCAAAGCTGACTTCTGAAGTAACCCTGGAAGAAGAAACGATCGCTTTTGCAGTGTTGCACCTGGGCGAACCTCACCTGTTTGGTGGTGTGCGCCAGTTTGGTAACAACGAAGATTTTGAGGTGATGCGAAATGAAATTGTACAAGCATTTCAGAAAAGCCGTGTGCATGAAGCTGTCGTGTTGATTGACAAGCACTTTGGCAGCCATAATTATTCTTTCTGGCACCTGTTTAAAGACGACCAGAAGAAAATCCTGAATATGGTGCTATCGCAGGCCATGAGTACATTGGAAGTGTCTTTCAGGCAAATTTATGAGAATAACTATGCCATCCTGCAAGCCATGAAAGAACTAAGCCTTGAACCACCCAAAGCACTCCGGTTTACCGGCGATTATACGGTAGGTCTAGACCTGGAAAGAATTATCCAACGGGAAGACATCGACCTGCGCGAACTGCGGCAGATCGCTGACAGTATCAACAATTTGTCTGTAGAGATTGATCATGTCCGGCTGAACCATATGGTAGAAATCAGGATCAACGACATGATGGAAAGGCTTAGCACTCAACCTGATGATACACTGCTGATGAAAAGTATCATACAATATATTCGGGCTATTAAAGAAGTGCAGCTGTCACCAGACCTATGGCGGGCACAAAATCTGGCATTCCTCATCCGTAAGCGAAACGACATCACCCAGATTACGCCCGGTAGCCAGGAACAGGACACCAGGGAATGGCTTGACCTGATGGCCGAACTCTTCCGGGAACTAAATATCAAGGTCACAGAAGATGCCGCTTTACCTATGATTGAAGTTAGCTAGTTATTCATTGTTCATTATTATCAACTGTCAACCATGTTTTTACCATCATCTACTTATAGGATTCAGACTTCTGCTGAGTTCACTCTCAAACAGATACAGGAAATTATAGATTACCTGGAAGCTCTGGGTATTAGCACCATTTACTCCGCGCCCTTCTTCCAAGCCACAGAAGGCAGCACACACGGCTACGATGTGGTTGATCCGCACAAGATTGGCGAAAGCATTGGTGACCACCAGACGTTTGTAGCACTGGCCGCCGATCTTAAAAAGAGAGGTATGAGTTGGCTGCAAGACATTGTGCCCAACCATATGGCTTTCACACCTGTCAACCCGTGGATTAGGAGCATACTGGAACTGGGGGAACACTCGCCTTACTACCGGTTTTTCGACATCAACTGGCTCTCAGATCAGCCCGAGTACTTCGGGAAAGTAATGACACCTTTTCTGGGTAGTCCACTGGAAGATGTACTAAGTCAGCATCAACTCCAGCTTGTTTTCAACGCGCAGGGTTTTAATCTTGCTTATTTCGACAATCTCTATCCACTCAACGTACAGTCTTATGTCAGGCTGTTGAGCTATTACCACCAGCATCTGGAAGATCAGGCAAACCAGCAAGTGCTACAGGAATATACGGCCCTGCTGGCAGACCTTGAAAAGTGGAACCAGCAGCAGCAGCAGGATGCAGCAGCCACCTGGCAGGCACAGAAAAAACAACTTCAGACACTGGCTGAAAAGTATGAAGCTATAAAGGATACATTGTCGCACATCGTGGAGCAAACCAACCGCGATGCCAAAGCACTTGAAAATCTGCTGCATGCGCAAAACTTCAAGCTCACCTATTGGAAAGATACAGAATCAGCCATCAACTACCGGCGCTTTTTCACGGTCAACGACTTGATATGCCTCAACGCGCAGGAACAGGAAGTTTTTGAAGTATACCACCAGTACATCAAAAAGCTAGTGGATGAAGAACTGGTGCAGGGCCTGCGGGTAGACCACGTGGATGGCTTGTTTGACCCGACCCAATACCTGCAAAGCCTGAGAAAGCTCGCTGGCAAAGACACTTACCTAATTGTAGAAAAAATACTGGAAGCAGAAGAGCACATGCCTGGGCACTGGCCCATTCAGGGCAGCAGTGGCTATGAATTTCTGGCACAGGTCAACCAGCTTTATACTGATACAACCGGGGAAGATGCTTTCAACAAGCTCTATAAGGAAGTAACCACGACCCTGCCCGATTATGAAGAGATGGTTTTCCAGAATAAGCTGTTTATCTTGCTCAACCGTATGCATGGCGAACTCAACAACCTACTGTCGCTGCTCAAAAAGCTGGAGATTATTCCTTATGAAGATACCACCGAAGACGAAGATGAGGCCAAAATGAAAGAAGCACTGGCTTACCTGCTGGCTGCTTTTCCGGTATACAGAATTTATAGCAACAGCTACCCTTTCAGCGACGAAGACATGCAGGTGATTGCGGAAGCTTTCAAACTGGCAGAAAGCAAAGGAAAAGGACTTGGGCAGTACTTCGAACGCCTGCACGAAGTGTTCAATGGCGTGGCCGACCGCGGCGATGAGAAAAACGATGACCGGCTGTACTTTGTGATGCGCTGCCAGCAATTCACCGGGCCGCTGGCCGCTAAAGGTGTGGAAGACACTACATTCTATGTTTACAACCGCCTGATCTCCCGCAACGAAGTCGGTGATACTGCTGGTTTGTTTGGCATCTCTGCCGATGCTTTTCATGAGAAAATGGCTAATCGCCAGCACGGAAGCCTCAACGCCAGTTCCACACACGATACCAAACGTGGCGAAGATGCCCGTATGCGGATCAACGTGCTGAGTGAAATCCCTGATGAATGGCAAAAGAACTACCAGCAGTGGCAACAGATCAACCAACAGTTTCTTACCCACGGAGCAGGCAAAGTAGCACCCGACGACAACGATCAGTATTTTCTGTACCAGACGATCGTAGGCACCTATCCGCTGCACAAGTCGCCCAAAGCAGATGATTATACTGCCCGAGTGAAAGATTATATGCTCAAAGTGCTCAGGGAATCCAAACGCAACACCAGCTGGTCGCAACACAAACGAGTCGTATGAGCAAGCTATGCAAAACTTTGTGGAGCAGATACTCAAACACCAGCCCTTCCTGGATACGCTGGTGCCTTTTGTCAAAAAAGTAGCCCACCTGGCAGTCTCTTATTCGCTGGGGCAGACGCTGCTGAAAGTAACCGCACCCGGTATTCCCGATGTATACCAGGGCAGCGAATACTGGGATTTGAGCATGGTAGACCCTGACAACCGCCGCCCCGTAGATTACCAGGAAAGAATGACCATGCTCAAATCTGTTGAAAACGATTATGCGCAAGATCCTTTAAGACTCATTGAAAAGCTGTGCCACGACCTGAATAACCCGGCCATCAAACTGTTACTTTGCTAAGAGCACTGCAAACCGCAAAAGTATGCCGCAGTTTTTTGCAGAAGCAGGTTATCAGCCTCTACAGGCTAGCGGCTCACAGGCAGCGTCGGTGCTGGCTTTTATGAGAGAAAATGACCAGCAGCAGCTATTGGTCGTCGTTCCACTAAATATTGCTCACCTGATATTGCAAGACAACCTGCCTGTTGGCGAGCCATGCTGGCAACAGACCAGTCTGGTACTGGATGACATGCAAGCTGGCAGCTGGAAAAATATATTGACCGGCCAGTCTGTCCAGCTAAAAACAAATACTCCGGTAGCTGAGTTATTAGCGGCATTTCCGGTAGCATTACTGATTAAACAATAACTAACCACTTTTATGATCAAAGAACGAAACGGCGGCGTGCTGTTGCATATATCATCTCTTCCGTCAAAGTTTGGCATTGGCGACCTGGGGCCGGAAGCTTATAAGTTTGCCGATTTTATGGATGAGGCAGGTCTGCAATGGTGGCAGTTGCTGCCCCTCAACCCGGTAGAAAGCGGTAGCGGCTATTCGCCCTATAGCGGCCTGTCTGCTTTTGCGGGTTATCCGATGCTCATCAGCCCTGAGCTGCTGGTCAAAGACGGGTACCTGACGGAAGATGACCTTGCTACGGATACAAAGTTTGACGCTGATAATATTAACTATGATCAGGTGATTACTTTCAAAGTAGTTGTGTTGGACAAGGCTTTTCAACACTACCTCAAACATAGCAGCCCGGCACAGGAAATTGCTTTTGAAGATTTTTGTATGACACACAAGCACTGGCTCGATGATTTTGCACTGTACATGCTTTAAAAAGCAAGCACGGCGGCAAAAGCTGGAGTAAATGGCCGCAAGGATTGAAGCACCGGGACAAAGCCAGCCTCACTGAGGCCAGAAAGTCATTGCAACGTGAAATTCTGAGGAGAAATTTCTGCAACACATCTTCTTTCAGCAATGGGACACCCTACAGGCGTATTGCAAACACAGGGCAGTCAAGTTTTTTGGCGATCTACCTATCTATGTAGGATACGACAGTGCCGATGTATGGTCGCATCCGGAGCTTTTCAAGCTGGATAAAAATAAAATATGACAGCAGTAGCCGGCGTTCCTCCCGACTATTTCAGTGCTACGGGTCAGCTATGGGGTATGCCTGTCTTCGACTGGAAAGCCAACCGAAGGAAAAAATATCGCTGGTGGATACAACGTCTCTCCCCAACCTGCATCTTTTTGACATCATCCGTCTGGACCATTTCAGAGCGTTCTCCGCTTACTGGAAGTGCCTGCCGGTGATGATACCGCAGTGAATGGCACCTGGAAGAAAGGCCCTGGGAGAAAGCTTTTCCGCAGGCTGAAGCAGAAGTACCCTAATATGCCCATCGTGGCTGAAGACCTGGGTGAGATAGACCAGCCTGTATACGACCTGATGGAGCAATACCAGATGCCAGGCATGAAGGTGCTGCTGTTTGCCTTTGGGGGGGGTATGCCTCAAAATCCATACATCCCGCACAACCATACCAGAAACTCGGTGGTATATACCGGCACACACGACAACAACACGGTGAGAGGTTGGTTTGAGAACAGTGCTTCGGAAGAAGAAAAGGAAAAACTTGGCCTGTATGCTGGTATCGATGACATCACGGCAGACAACGCGGCGGATGTCATGATTCACCTCACGATGGGTTCTGTAGGCAGGTTGGCTGTTGTACCCATGCAAGACTTTCTGAACCTGGGCGAAGAAGCCATCATGAACCGGCCTTCCACGGCCCAGGGTAACTGGCTCTGGCGCATGAAACCCAAAGTTGCCACCAAAGCCCTGGCCAAAAAGATCAGAACACAACTGGAAATGTTTGACAGGCTTTAATAGGAAACCGAAGACCGGAGATGGAAAACCGAAGTCGAAAGATTGAAGTTTTCTTCTAGCCTCGGATGCCTGTCTTCCGGCTCCTTTTTCCTTATCCTAGGTCTTTTGCTGATATAGGTTGCCGATGAATGGTGAGTGCTATTATTCACAGGGTGATGCTTTGCCATATATCCGGTTTGTGGGGTGGGACCGGGCCACGGCGGCACAAACCGGGGGGTAGCCGTGGGCTGTGTCCCACAGCCCACTTTCAGGCAAATGTACCGTATTGTAGCTTTGCCAACGAACGGTGAACAGTATTCCTCTGTGCGTGATAACCTGCCAACAAACGGTGAACAGTATTCCCCTATGTGTATTAGCCTGCCGACGAATGGTAAGTGCTTCCCCACACCCTACAAAGCCTGCCAACAAATGGTGAACACTCTCCCGCACTGCGGAAAGCTTGCCGACGAATGGTAAGTATCATCCACCTACTGTGGAAAGCTTGCCGACGAATGGTAAGCACCTTCCCACACTGCGGAAAGCTACTTACCGTTTGTCGGCAAACATTATTCGCCATTTTATTATATAATCAGATAAGAAATAGAAAAGACCCGCTCGGTTCTTATCTTCTGTCCGTGACCTCTCCGCTTTCAGTCTCCATTCATATACGATACAATATTTTCGTACACTTTGTCCATGAGCAGGTTTCTGGCTTCCACGCTGGTCCAGGCAATGTGTGGTGTCAGTATAAGCTTTTCTTTGTGGTTAACATGCATCAGCGGATTATCAGCGGGAAGCGGTTCCTGGGTAAATACATCCACAGCCGCTCCTGCGATCAGGTTTTCATCGATGGCACGAGCCAAGTCTGCTTCGTTGACGATGCCTCCCCTACCTGTATTGATCAGTATGGCGGAGTTTTTCATACACGATAGCTCTCTGTAGCCAACAAGGTTGCTGGTTTGATCGGTGAGCGGTGCATGAATGGAGACCATATCCGACTCACACATCAGCTCTGCAAACTCCAGGCGTTGGTAACGATCGTGCCGGGTCTACCCCTGATGAAGAATAGTATACCACACGGGCACCGAAAGCTTCGGCAATCTCTGCCACTTTTCTGCCGATATTGCCCAACCCGATGATGCCAAAAACTTTACCCGACAGCTCATAGATGGGCCGGTCTAGGTTAGTAAACATAGACTGCTGACTATACATGCCAGTCTTCACATACTGGTCGTAATACTGCAGATGATGCAGCAAACCCAGCATCATGGCAAAAGTGTGTTGCGCTACACTGTAGGTAGAGTAATTTTCTACGTTCATCACCTGTATGCCCCGCTCTTGAGCATACGTTTTATCTATATGATCCGTACCGGTAGCAGCCACACAAATCAGGGCTAGTTTAGGTGCCTTTTCCATTGCTTCGCGGCCCATAGGTACTTTATTAGTAATAATCACTTCGCAATGCGCGATGCGGTCGGCTACCTGCTCCGGCGTGGTTTCTTCGTAGGTAGTAAATTTGCCCAGTTCATTGAACCGGTACAGATTGCTAACATTGCCTACGGTGTCAGCATCCAAAAAAATAATCTCCATATCGTAAGTATTTAAGTCGAAACAATCACTAATATTAAAGACTCCTGCTCACACCCGCAATAAAAATTTATAAAAGGGCATAGAATATTACACAGGCACTATTTTAAATTATATCATCGTAACATTATAAAATGGTATTAGAGCATTTATATAAGTCTCATTTAGTATCGTATAAAGTTTTGTTATTGATTAAACTTACAATAAGCAAACATATATGTACGTGTGGTTTTTGTTAAGATTTGCTAATCTTATTTATACCTGTTTATTTAAGGTATCAAACCATCCGCTTTCTGAGCCGATATATCTTGTCTTGGCTACATGTCGGGAAGATCATGACCATCTGACTATGAAAGATTTTTTTGTGGTAGGCATTCTTGCATCTGATAGTGACCCGGAAGCACTACAGACTTTTTTTAAGTACTCTACACATGCTACTGATACTTGCTATGTTATCCTCCGGCACCCAACCAACAACCAGGAGTTTCCTGCTGCATTCAATGGCATACCTGTATACCGTGTCGAAGAAAAAACGCTTTTGGTACCAGGCCGTATTTTTGTCACCTCTTCACGCCACAGCTACCACATCGATCAACAACAGCATCTCATAGCCTCGCAAGCTATTCCCTCCACGCCTTTCAGCACGTTCTTCTCTTCGCTTGCAGCACAGTTTCGCCACAAGGCTGTTGGCATTATGCTAACGGCTGGTATGAGCAACCAGGATACCAAAGAGATGTATGCCTACGGTGCCACGCTGATGGCGTGTCCTGCGATGGAGGCACTGCTCCATAAGGAGTTTGGAAAGGTACAGACCTCCCGGATCATTAGTTTCAAGGGTTCTCCGGAAGCTATTGCTGCCAGACTTTACACACTAACCGGCGGAAAGACGGATAATTCCGGAGAAGCAGTTAGCCAACGTGTGGCCGTTGATGCTGCAACAACCGACAACGCAACAGACCTCCTAGGCAATCACTTTCACCTAAGTAATGACACGCTTCAGGTGCTGAACGAACAGATCAAACTGGTGATAGCATCTTATAAAATAGGCATATGGGAACTCAACCTGGCCAGCGATACTATCTCATGGAATGACCATGCCGCCTGCATGTTTGATTATAAAGACAAACCTTTCGACCACCGGTTGGAGTCTGTGTTCCGGCGCATCCACCCGGATGACGTGGAAAGATTAAGGTCTGCTTATCAGCACACTATCACCCATTGCAACAATTTTCATATCGAGTACCGGATCATACAGGAAGATGGAACCCTGGTTTATGCAGCCACACAAGGAATGGTACTCACAGATAAGCAGACAAAAACAGTTAAGATAATAGGCATCAACTCCGACAATACCAATCAGCACCAATACGAAGACATCCTGCTCAATGCACGTCGGCAGTTGCAGCAGTCGGAAGAGAGACTGGAATACGCCGTGCAGGGTACCTCCGATGGTATCTGGGACTGGATCAACCTTGAGTCGGAAAAACTTTGGTGGTCTTCCGGATATTATCATTTGTTGGGGCTGGAAGACCAGGAAGTAGCAGCGACTGCTGCAAATCTTATAGCGATGATGCATCCTGATGACAGAACAGCTTATACCGATATTATCCACAAACGTCTGGAAGAAGAAGGCACACATGAAGTTGAACTCAGAATCTCGCACAAGATGCTGGGTTACCGGTGGTATCTGAGCCGTGGAAAAGCTTTCCGAGATGCAGAGGGCATACCTATCCGCCTGGCAGGTAGTCTTTCCGATATACATGCCCGGAAAATGGTAGAGCTACAGTATGCTCAAACCTACGAAAAGCTAAAACGTGCCAACGTGTATCTGGATGATGTTGTGTTCACCGTAGCCCACGATCTGAGTTCTCCCGTAGCCAATCTTAAGTCGCTGATAGCGTTGTTCAAAGCAAAGGTAGACCACGAAGATCCTATCATAGAGCGCATAGACCTGTCTGTGATCAAACTCGAGCAAACTCTGCAGAGCCTGATACAAATACTGGATGTGCATCAAACGGAACATAAGTCGGTGACGGACGTTAGTTTTCGAGTATTGATGGATAGCCTTATGATAGAGATGAAAGATGCTATCAAAGAAGCGCAGGCAGACATACAGATTTCGTTGGATATAAAACAAATTGCCTACATTTTTCCTTTTATCAAAAGTATTGTGCTAAACCTGCTGGCCAATGCTATCAAATATGTGCGGCCCGGTATACCGGCAAGCATCAGGATACAAACCGAAAAACATCATGATCTTGTGCTGCTCACGGTGTCGGACAATGGCATAGGGATAGACCTTGAAAGATTTGAAAACAAGATTTTCAAACCCTTTGAGCGGCTCTCCAACGAAAGTACCGGACAGGGCATAGGCTTGCACCTGATCAAAGCCATTGTGGAGAAAAACGGCGGCAAAGTACAGGTAAGCAGTACATTACATGAAGGAACAACTTTTAAAGTTTATTTAAAACCATATGCAGACACCAGCCAAGAAAGAAATTTTGATGATTGATGATGATGAAATCAACAACTTTATTGCAGACGAATGGATTAAAACCAACTATGTTGACATCATCAATCTGACAGCTTATGCAGATGCCGAGCATGCCCTTGATCATCTGAGAACCTGCCCTGTCGCAAGCTTCCCGTTGCTCATCATGTGCGACCTGAAGATGCCCGGCCTGGATGGTTTTGAGTTTGTAGAATGGTACGAAAAAGAATTTTACCAGCAATATCCTCAGACCAAGATCGTCATTCTTACCTCCTCTATCCGAAAAGATGATGAAAAACGGGTGAAGCAATACAAATCCGTCGCTGATTTTGTCGCCAAACTCTCCGTGCAAAATAATTTCAGATACATCGTAGAAAGTTATCTGAACAGCGAAGCTTAGAAAAGAAACGTGCGACTTCCACGTCGTATAACCAAAGATAGTAAAAAACAACGCGGTAGCAGCTTGTGCGTAAGAAGTTGTCCATCGGTCAAAAGACCAACGGAGGAGTAAACGTTTAGGGTGCAGCCCAGGGCTGTTGTTGGAAAACAATTACGCCCTTGCTGGTCTTGTTGACCAACAATTAGTCTTTGTCGCTCTATACCAAATGTAGATCAGCCATTTCAAGCTAATAGCAAATCCATAGTACATACCTATTCTCAAAAGATAAGGTTTGATGTAATACATGCGCGTCCGTGCCTCTATAGCTCAGGAAGCAGTATTAGACTGCTGGTTTTTGTTAATACCAGGTAGGTACTTTGCGGGTATTTTGTTTGAGAAAAATGACAGAAGGATGCCGTTCTATTACATTAACCTTCAGAAAAATGATAGAAGGATGTCCATCTATTACATCGACAGCCGGGAAACTTACGGAAGGAAGTACTTCTGTTACATCAACGGCCAGAAAACTTACAGAAGGATGTCCTTTTATTACATAGACGATCAAAAAAGTGACAGAACGGCAGCCTTTTATCATATAAATGATCGAAAACATGACAGAAGGAGTTCCTTTTACTATTCAGACAGTCTGCTAAATAATCAAAGGGCATCCTTTTATGAGTTTGCCAGCCATTTTAACGATAAAACCAAGTGCTTATACGAGGTTGCCAACGTTCTGACAAGCAGCAGGGGCTATTTTTGTCATATAAGTACAAGTAAACTTTAACTTCCCACCCGTATCCGGTCCTGTGCACAAGCATCTGAACCACCCTGGCTCAGGCAGTGTAAAAAAGTACTATATGATGTTATATGAGAGAGCCTGCACTGCATCAAATTTCAACAGCCCAGGGCTTAAATCGCAGTGTCAGTTATGCCTAACTGGGAGTCGCCCCTGAACTCACAACTATACAGTGCTGAGTGAAGTCTCACTTTGCTGTCCCTACTGTGTAAGTGTTTCCAGGCTTATACAAATCAATTTGCGTTTTGAAAGCCAGAACCAAAGGCTCAACGTATCTAATATGGCTTCGAGGTACATCTAAAATAACGACGGCTATGGTAAACTTGCTTACGTTCTGCTGATAGTCGATGTTTTTGTCTATCGTTAATAAAATGTCAAAACCGTTATCTTCTGCGGCTTTAAGTAGTTTACCGTTCTTTAAACCGCTAAACGATGCTTCCGGTACGGTAACGACTTCAAATTCGTTAAGGTATCGCTTCACCTTCCTGGTAAGACATTCATCGAGTAGTATGCGTATTTTCATACAGTAGCTGGCTTGACTTTTCTACTAACCCCCTTGATATTTCAAGCAACTTAACAACTTGCTCTTTTTCTACAGAAGGAAAGTCTTCTAAAAACTCTTCCATCGTTTCTCCTTCTTCCAGGTAATCAAATAGATTTTTAACGGGTACCCTGGTGCCTAAGAATACCGGTGTTCCTCCTAGTATTTCCGGGTCAATATTTATTACGCGCTGTTCCATAACAAAGTATACGCATGATGTTATCTATAGGATGTTATATGAGAGAGATTATCCATCGGTCAAAAGACCGACGGAGGAATTGAGAGGGCCTGCACTGCATCAAATTTCAACAGCCCAGGGCTTAAAGCCCTGGGCTGCCGAACGAAGATGAGCATAACGCCTCTAAGAAGCTGGCAGTGGGCGGATCTTGATGTTCTTATAGTATACGCGATTGCCGTGGTCTTGCAGCAGGATGTGGCCTTCGTTGGCTAGGCCAAAATCTTTGTAGTCTTTGTATTTACTATTATTTACCAGCTTTTTGTACTGGTCGCTGCCGCGTTCGTAGGAAAGTACTTTCTGGCCGTTGAGCCAGTGCTCTACGTGGTTGCCCTGTACGATGATCTCGGCATGGTTCCAGCTACCGATGGGGTTCACGTTCTTTTGGCTATCGGCTGCTATCAAGTCGTAGAGAGAGCCTATGGTGCGGGTGCCCTTGCCGTTGTTGCCCAGCTTGGCATCCGGATGGCGTTGATCATCCAGCACCTGATATTCCAGTCCGATGGCCGAGCCTTTGCTGTCGTAGCTTTCAGTCACAAAATACTTGATACCACTGTTGGCACCTTCGGTAATCTTGAAATCCAGCGATAAGTCAAAGTTGCTGTATTCGTCTTTGGTCACAATATCACCACCATTGCGCGATTCGGCTCCGTCAGACTCCATCACCATCAGGTTGCCATCTTCTGCTTTCCAGCCCTGTTCGGGAAAATGATCTTTATGTGCGCCCCGCCAATGGTCGGTAGACTGCCCGTCAAAGAGCAATATCCAGCCCTCTTGTTTTTCCTGATCGGTCAGTACATTGTCGGTGGCAGTATCCTGCTGCATGGCCACAGGGGCGGGGCTTGTTTCCTGCGCTGCCTGGCTTTCTGGCTGGCCCTGGCATCCTATGGCCAGCATAGCGGCTCCTATAAAAAGTAATGGGTAGTGTTGCATGGTCAAACAGATTAGTATGAGTTGAAAATTCCTGATAAAAATAAAAAGCCTTCCGAAACAGGATTTCAGAAGGCTTTCTTACTTTGTGTTAATCGGATGGGTGTTACTTGCCCATCCTTTGGCACTACCTGAGCAAACAGGTTGTTGTAATAGTAGTGAATTAGTTTTCCAAATATCGTAGATACAAAACAAAATAGCAACCGATTGCATAAATTTCTTTCCTACAAAGGCATTTTTGTTTATTTTTGTAAGAATTTAAGGATTGCACCTGCAATGCAACATACAACAACCTACTATTTATGAAGCCCAAAAAAGAGGTAACCATCTATGATATTGCCCGAGAGCTGAATATCTCCGCAGCCACTGTGAGCCGGGGCCTGAAGGACAATCCCAACATTAAAAAAGAAACCAGGAAACGGATTGCAGAAGCCGCCCGGAAGATGGGTTACCAGCAAAACATCTTTGCCAGCAACCTGCGCATGCAACATTCCAATACCATTGGCGTGATTGTGCCCCGCCTTGATAGTTATTTTATGTCGAAGGTGATTGCAGGCATTGAAGAAGTCATTAACCAGGCTGGTTACAACCTGATCATCAGCCAGTCTTCCGAAAACCTGAAGAAAGAGATCGCCAACCTCACCACCATGCTCAACAGCCGCATAGACGGACTCCTGATTTCTGTGTCGGGAGAAACCACAGACTCAGACCACTTCAGCTTTTTTCAGCAAAAGGGCATTCCTGTTGTCTTTTTTGACCGGGTTGTCGCTTTGCCTGGTGCTACCTGCGTGGTCATTGATAATGTAAAGGCTGCTTACGATGCCACCGCCCATTTGCTGGGGCAAGGTTGCCGACGTATCGTACATCTTGGAGGAAGCTACCTGAATAATGTATACAAAGACCGCATAGTTGGCTACCAGAAAGCCCTGGCAGCCTATCAGGTGGCGTTTGATCCGGAACTGCTCTTTAAAATTCAGTTGAGTAGCGAAACCGGTTTGCTTGCTGCCCAACAGATTCTGCAACTCCCGGCCTTACCTGATGGGGTGTTTGCCGCCAACGACTCTTCAGCCATTGGCTGTATTGCCGAACTCAAAAGGAATGGGCTTCGGATTCCGGAGGATATTGCCGTGGTAGGCTTTAATGATGACCCGATCTGCCGCTTTATGAAACCAGACCTGAGCAGCATCAGCTACCCAAGCCAGCAAATAGGCGAAGTGGCAGCCCAAACACTTATAGATACGATTCATCACCAAAGCAACACGTTGGTCAATACGATCATCCTCCAGCATGAACTATCCGTGCGCCAGTCCTCGCTGCGACAGTCTTCACTGCGACAGTCTTCACTGGGACAGTCTTCATCGCCCGGCGACCCGGTACGGCAGTCGCCACAAAAGAACTTGTGGCTGGCACCAACAACAAATAATAAACAACCCAAGCAAAAAAAATGACAGCCTGATAGTTGCTGCATAGATATAATTTTGACTAATTCTTTAATTAGTATGTACTTTTTATTGTATTTAAAATTTTTTTATCTATTATCGCTCAATCTTTACTTGTTATTCTGATAATTAACTTATTTTTGGAATAACAAATTCAAACAAAACAATTTAACATGAACATTTTCATTGGAAGCCTTCCTTATGACCTGGAAGAAGATGAACTAAGGGAGCTTTTTGAAGAGTATGGCGAAGTGACATCCGTAAAGATAATCATTGACAGAGCCACAGGAAGAAGCAAAGGTTTCGGGTTCGTTGACATGTCTGACGATGATCAGGCGAAGACTGCTATTCAGGAACTTGATGGCGGAGAAATAGACGGACGTACTATTGTCGTAAATAAAGCGGAAGAGAAGAAAGATAACCGTGGCGGCGGTGGCGGTGGCGGATTCAAACGCGGCGGCGGCGGCGGCGGCGGCGGCGGCGGCGGCGGTGGTGGATTCAACCGCGGCGGCGGTGGTGGTGGTGGCGGCTTTAACCGTGGCGGCGGCGGCGGAAACAGCGGCGGCGGTGGCTACAACCGTGGTGGCGGAAGAGGCGGCAGATCAGAGTATTAATTTACTGAGCTGCTCAACAGTCTTTAATGATAGCTTGAGAGCTTTGTTACTATATTGCAATGCCCCAGTCCAGATAACCTTTGGCACTGGGGCTTTCTTGTTTGTACTTCAACGCTGTTTTGGCTATTTCTTCCATGTAATAATTGTATCACAGTACCAGCCATATGCATAAAATCTAATCAATCTATGAACTACACCATATTAGTCATCGATGATAACCAGATGATGCGTGCTTTTTTAAGCCATCTGTTTGACAAACAAAACGAAGTAGTTATCAAAAACTCAGCCGAAGAGGCCCTCGTCTGGCTCAATGGAAAGAATCGTCCAGATATTATAATCACAGACTACGAGCTGGAAGGTATGAGTGGCTTTGAACTACTAAAAAAGCTTAAAGACTCCGATACATACAGGCACATGCCCGTCGTCATCCTTTCTGGCAAAGGCCGGAGCGATTACCGGACAGAATGCCTGCAAGCAGGTGCGGCAGATTTTGTGGTGAAGCCTTTTAATCCGGCAGACCTAGAGCAGAACATCATGCAGATCATTCAATCAAGCCGGTTGCAAACTGATAACAATCCTGACTAGCTATCCATTCTCATCAACAGACTGTAGCTTATGGATGGTGGCCGTGGTAGAATAGCCTGCTACAAAATCTATCAGTACCACTTCATGGGCAAACTCCCGGCCCACCACATTTTCCAGCGTATAATCTCCTCCCTTCACCAGGATGTCCGGTTTTATGGTTGACAACAGCTCATATGGGGTATCTTCTGCAAAAACAACAATATAATCCACACAGGCCAGGCTTTCCAGCAGGTAAGCACGATCGTCTTCGCAATTAATGGGACGCTCACTGCCTTTCAACCGCCTTACGGAAGCATCAGCATTGAGTCCGACAATGAGCACATCGCCCAGGTTTCGGGCTGCACGCAGATAAGTGGCGTGTCCTCTGTGCAATATATCAAAACACCCGTTGGTGAAGACCAGCTTTTTGCCCAAAGCTCGCTCTTGTTCGAGCTGTTTTAATAATTCGGGAAGCAAAAATATTTTTTGGTGCATGGTAGTAGCGTCAGAACAAAATTAAAAACTCTATATTAGGGGCTATTACTAAAACTAACGCCTAATATACACACCATGCCGCTACTAACCGTCCTGATCGGCCTGATCTTTCTTATTTTGCTCGTCGGATATTTTAAGCTGGATACTTTCATTGCCTTTATATTAGTGTCCATTGGTATCGGACTGGCACAAGGCATGACCACCGTGCAGATTACCGATGCCATACAAAGAGGGATTGGCAGCACACTGGGCTTTCTGGTCATCATTCTGGGCTTTGGTGCCATGCTGGGCAAGCTGGTAGCCGAGAGTGGGGCCGCACAAAGAATATCCGACAGCCTGATGCGCTTGTTTGGCAAAAAATATCTTACCTGGGCACTGGTACTTACCGGTTTTGTGATAGGCATTCCTATGTTCTATTCCGTAGGGTTTGTTATTATGGTACCTTTGGTTTTTTCGGTAGGTGTCAGAACCGGCCTGCCCCTGCTCTATGTAGGCATTCCGATGCTTTCTGCCCTCTCTGTCACGCATGGGTATCTGCCTCCCCACCCTGCCCCCTCTGCCCTGGCCGCCATCTATGGTGCTGACCTGGGCCTGACGCTGCTCTATGGACTGATCGTAGCCATTCCGGCAATCATTCTGGGTGGACCGGTGTTTGGCAGTACGCTCAAAAAGTACCATCCCAAGCCGCTAAAAAGCTTCTACAATACCGAAGTGCTGGAAGATCACCAGATGCCTGGCCTGGGTATCAGTATTTTTACAGCACTGCTCCCTGTATTTTTACTGACAGCCACGGCGATCATCGGGTTGGTAGTTTCGGAAGATACGCTGCTTTTTAAAATCTTTGCCTTTATCGGCAACCCTATCATCGCCATGCTGATCACCATACTGGTAGCTATCTTTACGCTGGGCCTGAACAGAGGCAAAAGCATGCAACAGGTCAGCCAGATATTGTCATCCTCTATCAAAAGCATCGCCGTCATCCTGCTGATCATTGCCGGTGCTGGCGTGCTCAAAGAGATACTCATCGAGAGTGGCATCAGTGATTATGTAGCTTCCCATCTGATTGGTGTCAATATTTCACCATTGCTATTAGGATGGGGCATTGCTGCTGTTATCAGGGTTTGTGTGGGTTCTGCCACTGTGGCCGGGCTTACCAGTGCAGGCATCCTGCTTCCGCTCATTGAACAAACCGGGGCAGACCCCAACCTGATGGTGCTGGCAACAGGAGCAGGCAGTTTGATGTTCTCTCACATCAACGACTCAGGCTTTTGGCTGTTCAAAGAGTATTTTAACCTGTCTGTGAAAGATACGCTCAGCACCTGGTCGGTGATGGAAACTATTGTGTCGGTGACGGGTCTGATAGGCGTTTTAATTCTTAATATTTTTGTCAAATAATCACTCAACATGAAAAATAATCCTGAATCGGTGTTGCAGTCGCTCAACCTTGTGCTGCCTCCGGCACCCAAACCAGCCGGCGTATACCGCCCGTTGCTCATCGTCGATCACTTTGTGTATGTATCCGGACATGGCACTGTGCAGGAAGACGGTTCGCTCATCGTAGGTAAAGTAGGCACAGACCTGAACATGGAAGAAGCTAAACTTGCTGCCCGGCAGGTTGGGCTGGCCATCCTCGCCACGCTCAAAGCTAATCTGCAAGACCTCAACCGGATCAAGCGTGTGGTGAAAGTACTGGGCATGGTCAATGCCGTACCTGACTTTACCAGGCATCCTTACGTGATCAATGGGTGCAGTGAATTGTTTGCACAGGTATTTGGAGAAGAACAAGGCATCGGTGTACGCAGTGCTGTAGGCATGGGTTCGCTGCCTGATAATATTCCTGTAGAAATAGAAGCTGTGTTTGAATTAAATGTTTGATAGTATGAATGAGCCTATTTTTATCGTAGATGCACACCTTGACCTGAGCATGAATGCAATGGAGTGGAACCGCGATCTGCGCCAGCCCGTACACGAGATTCGCCAGAGAGAGCAAGGACTTACCGACAAACCCGACCGTGGATTGGGCACTGTCGCTTTTCCGGAAATGCGCAAAGGGAACGTCGGGCTATGCGTAGGTACGCTGATCGCCCGCTATGTTTCCAAAGATAACCCGTTGCCTGGCTGGCATTCGCAGCAGCAGGCATGGGCACAGACGCAGGGCCAGCTTGCTTGGTACAAAGCCATGGAAGATGCAGGCGAACTTACGTCCATCACCCACCTGTCGGCACTCAACAACCACCTGGAACATTGGAAGTCAGCACAAAGTGGACAAACTCAGGTTCCTATTGGCTACATCCTTAGCCTGGAAGGTGCTGACTCTATTGTCGATATGCACTATCTGGAACGTGCCTATGAGCAAGGGCTAAGGGCTATAGGGCCTGCACATTATGGCCCCGGTGTGTATGCACAAGGCACCAATGCTACGGGTGGCATAGGCAGCAAAGGACGTGAACTGCTCAAAGAAATGGAAAATCTGAACATCATCCTGGATGCCACCCATCTGTGTGATGACAGCTTCTGGGAAGCGATGGATCATTTTCACGGACACGTATGGGCAAGCCATTCCAACTGCCGTAGCGTGGCAGATCATCTCCGGCAGTTTTCAGATGAGCAGATCAGGGAGTTGATCAGCCGGGGAGCAGTGATTGGCGGCGTGCTGGATGCCTGGATGATGATCAACGGCTGGATCAGGGGAAAATCTACTCCCCAAAACATGCAACTCAGCCTGGAACGTATCATCGATCATTATGACCACATCTGTCAGTTGGCAGGCAACTCGCAGCACATTGCCATTGGCAGCGATATGGATGGTGCCTTTGGCCTGGAGCAAACTCCTGCTGATATCGACACCACTGCTGACCTGCAAAAGCTACCGGATATGCTGGCCAGAAGAGGCTATTCTGAAGAAGACATTCAGAACGTGATGCATAAAAATTGGCTGCGGTTTTTAGGCAACGCATGGTCTGTGTGATATGCTAAAGTAGTATGTACATATTTATATTACCACCCAAGTCCGTGGCCTTGTGTTCCTACAGGCCACCTTGGTAACGTTGACTTAACTGTCCTGTGAGACACAGGACAGGGTTTAGGGGTTTAGAGAGGCTGTATTGGTGTGTGTACTTTAGGTGAACATTCATTCAGGCATCAGTAAACACTTGGTTGATGATTCTTTCTACCCACAGATCGTACATTTTGGCAGAAGGATGCAGCTCATCAGTTGCAAGCAGGGAAGAATCTTTACCGGCCCTTCTTGAGATATCTGTAATATTAACATAATGCACCTTCTCTCGCTTACTAATATCTTCATTGACGGCGTTAAAGGCATTGATCTCGTCGTGGATTCTTGCAGGATTTTTTTGCTGTGCAAAGGGCGTGATGCCATAGTCAGGAATAGAAAGAACAATGACGTGCCTGGGCTTGTGCTGTGCAAGGGCCACTGCTTTGAACAGTACTATTTCAAACTCCATACTATACTGTTCAAGGCTCATCCCTTGATACTGATCGTTGACGCCAATCAGCAGTGTGACGTAATCGTGGAAATGCATGATACGGGCTTCTTCTATGGCTTCCAGCAGTTCCTGCGTGGTCCAGCCTGTACGGGCAATTAGGTTGGGGATAGAAAAGCCAAGTCTGTCGCACAGTTTGACAGGCCAGCATTGGTGCTTTGCTACAGACTCTCCGATAGTATAGGAATCGCCTAAGGATAAGAGTGAGGGGCCATGTTCCAAAACAATATGATTACAGTACGCTAAGTGCTTCTTTTAACTTTTTGGGCAAAGTATGGACAACACATGTATATGAATGGTCGATCCACTGTAGCAGCAGGTTGTCGGGCACCGAACCATCCAGCAGTATGGTGTTCCAATGCTTCTTATTCATATGGTAACCCGGCTCTACGGCAGAATGTTTTTCACGCAGCAAAACTGCTTCCTCGGGGTCACATTTAAGATTGATGCTGCCAAAAGTTTCTATATCGGTAAGGGCAAATATTTTGCCCATCACCTTGAAGACCAGGGTATCTTCCCCAAAGGGCATTTCTTCCGTTGTGCCCCTTTTGTGAAGGCAATACAGGCGAAACGATTCAATGTCCACTAAAACAGATGTTTGACGATAAAGAACAACATGCCCAGCAAAAACATGACGATGGATATCTTGTTGATGCCATGCATCATTTTAAGGTTCACGTTAGTGGGGCGGCTGGGGTCTTTCTTACGGAAGAAGTAGCCAAAAACTTCCTTAAAAGCAAAAAACTCTTTAATATCCTGCTTATCTTCCTGGATGCTCTCAGATTGGGTGTCCCCAAAGCTTTCGGGATGGGCGGCATCGCCCGGCGACCCGGCCCGCTGGGCGGCATGTTTGTGTTGTGTATCTTCCATACGTAGTTTTGTTTAATAAATTTTCTTGTGGCTATAACACAAGTAACGACAAAACCTATCCCGAATGCACCAATTAGTCAAAGGTTTTTTGCGGATCATTCCATCGGCCATCTTCCCGGATCAGATTGATCAAGGCATCCACCGCCTTTTCGGAAGGCACGCTCTTTTTTACCACATGCTGTCCGCGATACAACGTGATTTTTCCTTTACCAGAACCTACATACCCATAATCTGCATCGGCCATCTCTCCCGGACCATTCACAATACAACCCATAATGCCAATCTTAATACCCTTTAGGTGATCGGTACGTTTGCGGATCATCGCCGTGGTTTCTTGCAGGTCAAACAGGGTACGTCCGCAGGATGGGCAGGAGATATATTCTGTCTTAGACATACGTACCCTGGAAGCCTGCAATATGCCGAAGGAAATGGTGTTGTTGCGGGCGATATGTTGCAAAGCTTCTGCCCTGTTTTTCTGTAAGCTGGCATCGGTCGTCAGCAGCACGCCATCGCCAAAGCCATCGATGAGCAGGCCGCCTACATCGGTGGCAGAGAAAAGCTGCAATCGTTCTTCGTCCAGGTTGTCGTATTTGCGCAAGATGATCACAGGCGTGGTTAGTTGATGTTCTACCAGGGCAAAGAAGAACCGCCTCTGCTCGGGCATGGCATGTGTATTGTCTGTGTCCAGCAACAATACCACGTCAGTGCGTTCTCTCAATATGCTAATCAGTGATGAGTCCCAGTCCTCAAGAGATACCTTGAGAAAGTTAAGCTCGGCATGTCTTTCAGTACTTGCCTGCCATTCATCCAGCAAGAAAAGCGGATATTTATTTCGTTGATCGTCCTGCGCTCTCCATATACTAAAGTCGCGGATTTCTTTCAGGCCATTGGGCAGCATAAACGCTACCGGACGTTTACCGGTATAGATATAGTCGCAGCCCTGGTCGTTCATGGTCCACTTATCCGGCTCCGGCAGGTAGAAGTGCCCGACACTTTTAAAGTCTTTATATTCCCAATGGCTCACTCTGCTTACATCAGTGATTACCCTTGGCACATTATCACCGCCGATGTTGCCCACTTCATGGGTTTGCCTGCGGGTATAGCTGTAGGGGTCTTGCGGAATAACTTCCAGGGGCATGATGGGCGCATGGCCTGCCCTGTCGGCATATCGGTTCACCAGATTGTAGCCTACCGGCACTTCACACTCTGGCTCTTCTGTGAGCGATACGCGCACCGTATCTCCCAGCCCATCTTCCAGTAACGTACCAATACCTACTGCCGACTTGATACGACCGTCTTCGCCATCACCGGCTTCTGTCACGCCCAGGTGCAGCGGATAGGGTTGCAGGTGTTCTTCTTCCAGCTTCTGCACCAGCAGCCTGTATGCCTGCACCATCACCTGGGTGTTGCTGGCTTTCATGGAGATTACCAGGTCGTAGTAGTTCAGGTCTTCGCAGATGCGGATAAACTCCAGGGCAGATTCTACCATGCCCAGGGGCGTATCCCCATAGCGGCTCAATATTCTGTCGGACAGTGAGCCGTGGTTGGTGCCGATGCGCATGGCTGTGCCGTATTCTTTACAGATACTGACCAGTGGCAAAAAGCGTTCTCTGATACGGTCAAGCTCTGCCAGGTAGGTAGCATCAGAATACTCAATCACCTCGAAGCGTTTCTTATCGGCATAATTGCCCGGATTGATCCTGACCTTTTCTACAATACGGGCGGCCAGTTCTGCTGCATTGGGTGTAAAATGTATGTCGGCCACCAGCGGCGTATGATAGCCTCTGGCGCGGAGTTCTTTCTTAATGTTATCTAGGTTTTGTGCTTCTTTGATGCTGGGAGCCGTGATGCGCACGTATTCGCAGCCAGCCTCGATCATGCGGATAGACTGTTCTACAGAACCCTGTGTGTCCATCGTATCAATGGTCGTCATAGACTGTACCCTGATGGGATTGTTGCCTCCCAGCGGAACGTCACCAATGTTTACTTCCCGGGTTTGCCTGCGCGAATATGCCGTGAGGCTGTCACAATACTTTTTGAAAGAAGAAATCTCTGTAGCTATAGCCATATAAAACGATGAGTAATCAACAATGAGCGACAAACCGTGAGTTTGGCATTGCAAATTAACGTATTTGTGTCGAACTTATGGTAAAAACAAAATTTGAAACCAAAATGTTGCAGCATCTGTGGATGCTATTTACCGGGTTCTTTGATCTTTTAACGTAATTCCGGAGATCAGTGATAGCATTACGTAATCTGATAACAAATCCCATATGGATTGACGTGCAGACCACGTGGTCCAGAGACTCATCCATGTGGATTGACGTGCAGACCACGTGGTCCAGAGACTCATCCATGTGGATTGACGTGCAGACCACGTGGTCCAGAGGCTAATCCATATGGATTGACGTGCAGACCACGTGGTCCGGAGGCTAATCCATGTGGATTGATAAGAAGACTATGTGATTTACACCCATACGACATAAGCTTCAACAAAAGTCTGGATACTATCAACAATCAGTCAGCAGTTCGCTCATCAACAATGAATGATCATCTGTTAAAACAAGTTTCAACAATCCATCATCACATCAACCTATCATCCCATCAACCCATCATCATAAATCTCCCAGCATCGGACGGATAACCAGTTCTTCTACCACAGACCTTTCAGACAGGCGATAGGCGGCAAGCACCATGGCTACCACATCTTCTGCTTTCATAAAGCGATCTTCGGGCAAATCAGTTCCCTGCCAGCTATTGGTAAAAGTAGCTCCGGGAATCACTGATGTCACACGAATATTGAAAGGTTTCATTTCTTCTCTCAGCACTTTGCTCATACCCAGCAGTGCGAACTTGGCAATACCGTAGGAGCCACCATTGGCATAGGCCGTGATGCTGGCCGTAGAGCAGATATTAAAAATATGTCCTGCTCCTGCTGCCTTCATGGTTTCTATGAGCGAGCGCGTCAGGTGATAGGCACTGTACAAGTTGGTTTCAATCATCATTTCCAGCACGCCATCGTCTTCGTTGTGTATTTGTCCGGGCACAAACAGACCGGCGTTGTTGACTAGGATGGCGATGGGCAGGTTTTTCTCCAGCACCCAGGCACCAAACCTTTTCACTGCTGCTTTCACCGACATATCAGTTGCCAGGTGAAAGAAGTCAACATCAGGGTAAGTAGTGAGCATTTCGCTTTTGAGCTGCGTGAGCTCATCTGCATGGCGCGAGCAGGTAGCAATAGAAAAACCCTCGGCAGCAAAGCCCGCTACCAATGCCTTTCCAATGCCTTTTGTACCTCCTGTGATAACAGCTAACTTGTTCATGCGTAAATACGTTTGTTGTTTTAAACTATTAGCAAAGCACAAATTGTTGTTTTTATATTGTTAATAAGCTAAAAGCGCAATCTAACAATTTGATCTTTTGATAAAGTACTTGTTACATATAAGCGATTTCTAAGACTTTTGCTTAGATTTGAACATAACTTTAGAAAAATACTAGAAAATGAATGCTAAAGAACCATTATTCGACTACATAAATCCGAAGATAAATATAGAAGAAATAAAAAAGGAAGCAGAGTATTGTAGATTTTTTGTGTAACAAAATTATGCCTAATCAATTTAAAATTAGTTTCCTCAATAATTTACAGGAACGATATGGAAAACTCAAAAAGCTTCCTAACAGTTTATCGCTCTTTGAAATTGGTGATGGAGTGTGTAGAATTTATATCCGCTATTTAAAAGTTCATAGCAGAAATCAATCTTTCTATGGAATACGAAAAGAAGATTTGAAACACCTTGATGGTTTTAATTCAGTTATTTGTTTTTTAGGGGATACACAACTTGAGCCTTTATTTATACCTTATGCTGAATTTGAAGAC
This sequence comes from Cyclobacteriaceae bacterium, assembly GCA_958296015.1. GTDB lineage: Bacteria > Bacteroidota > Bacteroidia > Cytophagales > Cyclobacteriaceae > JAJNNC01. Next base: position 77,936 of record CATQIH010000009.1, on the reverse strand, counting down.
CTTTTTGCTGAGTTACAGCCAGCTTTGGATGGACAAATAAAGGCACAGATTTACCAACAAGCAGATGGCTATGAGCTATATATAGCTAATATGGGGCGGTTTAATATAGATCGTTTTATTGGATGGAATAACTTAGATTTACTTATTGATAAAAATAAGGTGGTAACGTTTCCAGATTTCAATCATTCACAAATCCAAACACTTATCGGCTCAATAGGAGTTCATCGTGGTTATGATATTTGGATACCATATAACGATAGAAACAAGCTTGATTGGGGACTTACTCAAAAGTTTATTTATAAAAATGAGTTGCCAGAAAGATACTCAAAAGTGTTTAATGTCATAAAACAAATTGATGTGCTATGGCTTAAAAGGGGTTTAAGTGAACTTTCAGCCATGTTTGAGGTTGAACATTCTACTACAATTTATTCAGGACTTTTAAGATTTAATGATCTTCATCTCACTGAACCAAATCTAAAGCCCAGATTCAGTATTGTGTCTAATGATATACGAAGAGGTTTATTTTTAAGGCAAGTAAATAGGCCGACTTTTAAAATAAGTGGTCTTTCAGATCTTTGCAGCTTTATCGAGTATAAAGATGTATTTGCCTGGTTTAATAGGACACTCCAAACATAATAAAAATGAAAAAAATTTGGCTTCTAATTTATGTGTATCGCGGATTGATTCAAGAACCCGAAGTATTTACTAACAAAATTTCTGCGGCAAAAAGAAAACAAGAAATCCTAAGACATTTTAATCCTGATTATGATGAAATCGAAATTTTTGAAAAAGGGATAATTTAAACCTAACTAAGAATTCAACAAAATAAAGTGGTCCGAAAGCAGGTACAATTACTACATAACGTTGAACTGTGAATTAATGGAAAAGAGCATTTTGATGTCAGCAAAAGAACAGAAGAAATTTTTGATTGCTAACGGGGAAAATGAACCTATCTACAGTTATAACCAAACAGACTTTGTCAAAAATAAAATTGCCGTTGAAGTTCAATTTGGGAAATATTCCTTTGTCGCATTTGATCTTTTTGTAAAACATATGCTATTCTATTCCGGTGGAGTGATTAATCTTGGCATTGAAATTCTTCCAACCAAAAAAATGCAGTCACCAATGAGTAGTGGCGTTGCATACTATGAAGGTGAAGTATACAATGTAATGAGACAAGGTAGAAATAGTCCGCCAGTCCCTTTACTCATATTGGGTATTGAACCATAGCAAACTGATATAAGCAATTTCCATAACGTTTTATAAAACCAATAGGGATGAAAAGTGAAAATAAGAACATCAATAATCTTTCTTGGCAAGACATTAACACATTTTAATCATTATCTATGAAGAGTATAGGATTGTATGTTATTTTTATGGGAAGTCTTTTTACCAAAATGGAGACTTTCAAAACGTATGTCAGGCGTACCGTTGATGAGTCTATGCTGATTGGCATCAACTCGCTGACGCTGGTGACTATTGTGTCTACTTTTATTGGCATGGTAACCACCGTGCAGACGGCTGCCAACCTGATCAGCCCCTTTGTGCCCACTTCGGTGATTAGTACCGTTGTGCGGGAAATGACTATTCTGGAACTGGCTCCAACCATCACTTCGGTGGTATTGGCCGGCAAGGTAGGCTCCAATATTGCCAGTGAGCTGGGCACCATGCGTATCACCGAGCAGATAGATGCCCTAGAGGTGATGGGCATCAACTCTACGTCTTACCTGGTATTTCCCAAAATTCTGGCGGCCATCATCATGTTTCCATTGCTAGTCATTCTGTCTGGTTTTCTGGGGTTGTATGGCGGCTACCTGGTAGGTACACTGACTGGCGTGGTATCAGGCGAAGATTTTATCTACGGACTGAGACTGGATTTCAAGCAGTATTATATTTTTATGGCTATCGTAAAGGCCATTGTTTTTGGTTTTATTGTAGCATCTGTTTCTGCCTACAAAGGCTATTATGTAGAAGGCGGTTCTCTGGAAGTAGGACAGGCCAGTACCACTGCTGTTACCAATAGTTGTATCTCTATCCTGCTGGCCGATTTTATGATTGCCCAACTTTTTCTTTAGTATATACGATAAACTACTCATGATAGAGATTTCTCACATTACCAAGGCTTTTAACGGCAGAACCGTATTAAATGACATCAGTGGCATATTCGAACAAGGCAAAGCCAACCTAATCATTGGCTCCAGCGGAACGGGAAAAAGTGTACTGTTGAAAAGCATTGTCGGGCTGATAGAGCCAGACGAAGGTGAGGTGATCTATAATGGTAGAAACTTCACCAGAGCTGACAAGGACCTTAAAACAGAGATACGCAGAGAGATCGGAATGCTTTTTCAGGGTTCAGCTTTGTTTGATTCCCTGACGGTGGAAGCCAACGTTAAGTTTCCGCTGGATACGCTCACCAAATTGCCCGAAGACGAAAAAATGGACAGGGTAAATTTTAGTCTGAAGCGGGTTGGCCTGGAAAATGTCAACAAGCGGATGCCTTCTGAAATCAGTGGAGGTATGAAAAAACGGGTAGGTATTGCCAGGGCCATTGTCAATGATGTGAAGTACCTGTTTTGCGATGAACCCAACTCCGGCCTTGACCCGCAGACCTCCATTGTGATTGACGATCTGATCAAAGAAATTACCGAAGAGTTCGATACAACCACCATTGTGGTAACGCATGATATGAATTCTGTGATCGGGATAGGCGATAAAATCATGTTTCTCTACAAAGGACAGAAACTATGGGAAGGCAGCAACGCCAATATTCTCAACCCGGACGTAAAGGAACTACAGGACTTTATTTTTGCCAACAAATTAGTAAAACAGATTAAAAGTTAAATTTGATTTCTTATGGATTCTCTAAAAATAGATGCTACAGAAACAACGCCTGCTATCAATTTAGACAGGCAAACAGGTGAGGTGGAAATTGCAGGTGTTTCCACAGAAGAAGACGCGCTGGGCTTTTATTACCCGGTGATTCAATGGCTCGATACCTATGCTACGCAACCCTGCCCCGAAACCAATGTACATATCCGGTTGCGACTTTTCAATACCGCTTCATCCAAAGCACTTTTCGAGGTGTTTAAAAGGCTGAATGACATCAAGAAGAAAGGCCATACCGTCAACGTCAACTGGTACCACGCCGAAGGCGATGATACGCTCAAAGATGATATTGAGTATTTCAACGACCTGGTATCGCTTGATATTCAATCCGTAGCGGAGTAAGAAGAGACTTGACTGAAACGTAACAGCTTATGCCTGTGCGCTTTTCAGCCGTTTGTGTAGCCCAAAACTAGCTGTTGCACTGTTGAGCAGTGGCGAACATCCCAGCATACATATATACACCAGAAAAGGCAGATACACGGCTTTGTACCGCATCAGTGTGCCAAAATTTGGCGAAGAAAGTGCCAGCAACGTTGCCAAAGTCACGATGTAGATAAACATGGCAAAGAATAATTGCTTTTCGGCAACGGGCTTTTTGTATTTTATCAGGCAGTATATGGCTATGATCATACACAAGAGCAGCAGCGTGTTCTCTATTTGAACAATTTTGTGCAGCAAAGTGGCCCCGTCGCCCGGCAACGGACGCAATAAGCCAGCCACTAAAGCCTGAGGAATGTTGCGCCCTACCCCATACCATGTTGGCTCCAACGAGCCGTAATGTATTACATCGCCAATATCAGAAGCTTCAAACATGCTATCATGCGTAGCTACTAGGGCATATAATATGCGGGTGGCATTCAGGTTTGGATGCAAAAAAGAAATGGCCAGCACCAAAAATCCACATGCGCTCACCGTCGCTAAAAGTTTCTGGTAAGATTTCAGCCTGACGCAGTAAAGGAAAATACTGGAAACAATGAGCGGGAACAATACCGCAGCATAATAGTATTTCAGCTGCCAGAGTACAGCCCCACACATCAGCAAAACCAATATGCGCCACCGGTTTCCTGTCCGTAAAATACTGCTTAAACCTGTAGGCTGATGCACAATATGCAGCATCATGGCTACAATCAGGCTGATCATACTGACTGCTATAGACTCTTTGATGATGCCGGAACTCCAGAAAATGGCAGAAGGATAAAAAAGAAAGCTCACGGCTACAGCAAGCGCGTGCCGGTAATATTTTACCAGTGCCAGACAAAGATACCAGCTACAGAAAAAGCCCAGCAGTGAGACATAGATAGAAGTCAGCCAGTAATTACCCTGCGTAAACCAGGCCAACGGACTGATACATTTGGCAAAGAACAATGCCCTGGGATTCTGCCCGTAATACAAGTCAGGCAAAGTAGTCTGATCTGACATGACCCGCACATACTGCAAAAAATGCTGTGCCTCCTGCGCCAGTCTGGCAGCATCCTGAAACAGCATCATCGTATCTCCGGCACCATAATAATACTGATAGATCAGCCCCAGCAACAATCCCATAAGTATTTTGAAGAAAAGTGCAGGATAGTAGGCCCACGCCATACCTGCCAGGTCACCGGCTTTTTCTCTGAAGCCCTTGGCCATCACCGTAATCAGGATGATATGCAGTATGATAAACAGGCCGTCACTTACGGTTGTCATCTTGTGTGAGTTGAGTTGGCTAACTGGTTGTTTAATATTTTGTTGCCAATGCCGCATGACAGGCACCGGTGATGCTGGCAAAGCGCGTGTTGCAGGCCCAGCACAGCCTGCGTATCATAGGCCGAAGTGATAGGAAAACCTACTGATTTGTACATATTCACTATACTATTCTTCTCAGCAGGCAGCTTTTGCAGCAGCGCAAACACTTTTTCTGCCCTTTCCATATCCTGATAATACATGGCATAGGCGTATTGCAGTGGACATATGACATTAATGGCCAGGTTGTGCATACTTTCTACACCGATGGTATGTTGTTTTGCCAGCGACTGCCGCTGCGGATGATAATGTGTATGCCAGAAGGAAGAAGGTTCGTGGCGAAATATTTTCTGAATATCAGGTTCATCAACAGATAACAAAATATCCAACTCGTGGGCATACTGGTGAAGAAAGGCGGTGAGCTGTGCCAGCCGCATGGTAGGAAAATTGGCCGGTCGCATCCTGGCAAATTTCCAGGCAAGTCCGGGATGCTGGTCGTCCAGTTGAAATTTATGGTTCAGGAAACTGTAGGTCTCTCTTAGTGTCTTCCAATGAGCATCATCGCTGTCATAAGCCAGAAACCCGGCCTGACCCATCAGCAAAGCTTCCATCTCTATCATGGATGCCTGATGTTTACGTATCAAACTTAGAGGAACCGATTGGCTGAGTGCCAGCATTGGGGCTGCATTCTTCTTAAAGCCATATCCTTTGCATAACCACTGAAAAGTAGTCGTCTGCCAGTCACCCTGGTTGGCATCCAGCAACAGCAGTACTTCCTGCGCTTTTTGTTGCATGCGCGATACCAGTGCTCTTTCCATAGCAGAAACAACGGTCAGGTGGTCTACCTGATGAAAATGAGCGGCACAAAGCAGCTTTCTTTCCTGCTGATAGCCTTGTTGAAAGTATTGCTGATATTGCCGTATCGTTTGAAGATCAACCAGTGGACGTAGCTCGAGTACAGGTAACAATGTGCCATCCGATCGGTAAGCAGGCCCGTCATTCTCCCAAACTACGTGTAATATTACATGGTTGTAAGCCTCATCTAGGTGGTGTTTGTGCCTTTGCCAGTCGGAGGCCCGGATATGGATCTCTACAGCACCCGACCAGAGTACGGTATCTATTCTGAGCCTGGCTCCGCTAAAGTCCGGACCTGCATCATAGTTGTGCGTTCCCACCGACAGGATCGTGATGTCTTCCCCGGTAGTAGTTGTGAGTTTATATCTGGCAAATGCCTGGTATTGCCAGAGGTAATGTATGAGATCTTCTTGCATGGCAGTAAGCTTAAGCGTATGCCAAGACTACCAAAATGCATGGAAAAAGAATCTTTAAAATGATTGTTCTAATAGGGATGTAAGGAATTTACCAGTTATTCACTTCATCAAGGTAACGCCTGACCAGTTCAACGGTATTGCTGACCCTGCATTTTTGCAACATATTGGCGCGGTGGTTAGAGATAGTCCGCTCACTGAGCAGTAGTTTTTGGGCGATCCGTTTGGTATTTAACCCTTGTGCGATCATCGCAAGGATTTCCATTTCACGCTTGGAGAGGTCTTTCAGCATCTTGGCATCAGCTTCTGCCTGTATTTGCTTTTTATACCCGGCCACGATCGTCTGTGTGATGGCCAGACTATAATATTCTTTGCCGGAAGCTACTGTTTTGATAGCTCTGACAACTTCTTCTTTATCGGCAAATTTTGTGATATATCCGGCCACTCCACTCTGTAGTGCCCTGAAGACATATTCCGGCGTATTATGCATAGAAAAAACAATAATCTGCGTGGCCAGCCCTTTGCGTTGCACCTCTTCAGCAATATCAAATACAGAAATCCCCGGCATAGATATATCGGAGAGCAGTATGTCAGGTTTTGCTTTTTTCACCATTTCCATCGCCTGATCGCCGTTGGAAACCATGCCGGTTATCTCAAAAGTATTATACTTAGATAGCACAGAAGCCGTACCCTGCGTGAGAATGGCATGATCATCTGCCAACAGTATTCTGACCTTACGCATTACCGGGCATTGATGATAAAGGTGATCTTTCCGGTAGAAGCCGGTGCTGACTTCATGTTGTCTGCGGTTCTGCTAAACGTCAGGCGTTCCACTTCTTCGCGGTATACTCTTTCTACAGTCGGGCTTACTGTCTTTTCTACAGTGACAACCCTGGTCACGTACCCATCGCCATCGATAGAAATCTGGAAGACAATCTTGCCACTTTCGCTGGACTTATCATCCGGGCGAGGCACATAGTCCCAGTTCCAGCCGGTCATTTGCAGCGAAGCTCCTTTGTCTGATCCTTTGGTACCGTAGATAGCACGGGCATCAATCTTGCCTTCTTCCTTGCCTTTGTCTCCGGCTTTGTTCGCATCGTCGCCCTGGTTGGCAGAAGCTTTTTGCTCTTTGGGCTGCTCCGTAACTTTTTTCTTTACCACGGGCTTTTCTTTTTTAGGCTCTTCTTTGGGAATCACCTTGGGTTGTGGCTTCACTACTTCTTTGACGGGTACCGGACTTTCTTCCGGCTGCACTTCCGCAGGTTCTTCTATCACTTCCTCTACGGGCTTGGGTGCTTCAGGCTCGGGTTCTTTCACTACTTCTTCTACCTTCTCTTCCGGCTCCTCAATTTTTTCCTTCAGTTTTTCTTCTACGACCTGCGTCTTCTTCGGCTTGGGAGTTTCACCAGAACCTACCTGGTCCATGCCAAAGTTTAGTTCAATACCATATTCAGGCAATGGTGGGTCGGGAGCTTTCCAGGCCAGCACAAAAAAGAAAAAAGCCAGCAATAAGACATGGATGCCTACCGATAGAGATATTCCGATGGTTTTGTTTTTCTTTTCTTCAGATGACATAACAACAGGTTGGGTATCAACACTAAACAATTATTTCTCCGGCTTGGTAGCGATGGTCACTTTGGCTTTAAGAGCCGTAGCAATACCTGCTACACGCACTAAATACTCAACAGGAACAGACTTGTCAACGTTCAAAACGACCACCCCTTCTTTACCCGACAGTTGGCTGCTTAAAGCAGATTCCAGGTCATTGACAGAGGTGAGATTCTGGTTCACATAATATTTGAGGTCTGGGGTAATAGTAACGCTCACCTTTTGCATCACGATACTGGAAGCCTTGCTGGACGGCAGTGAAACCGGCAGCCCCGATGGGGTGACGAAAGTGGAAGTAAGCATAAAAAATATCAGCAGCAAAAAGATAATGTCTGCGATAGAAGAAAAGTTAAAATCGGTAGAAATTTTATTTCTGGATGGAATATTCATCATTCAATAGGTTATCGTCGTTCCTGTAGTAAATCAATAAAGTCTATGGAGGTAAACTCCATCTGGTGTACCACCTTATTTACCTGAGCAACCAGGTAATTGTAGCCAAGGTAAGCAATGATACCTACCGCCAATCCGGCGGCGGTGGTCACCATCGCTTCGTAAATACCGGTAGAAAGCAGGTGGGGGCTTACGTTACCTTCCTCCTGTGCGATGGCAATAAATGCCTGAATCATACCAGTAACGGTACCCAAGAAGCCGATCATGGGTGCCGCTCCAGAGATGGTAGCTAGCAGACTGATGTTTTTTTCCAGCCGGTATACTTCCAGCTTACCTACGTTTTCTATGGCATCTTCTATAGCTTTGAGCGGGCTACCGATTCGGCTCACGCCTTTCTCAATCATACGGGCAACCGGGCTGTCTGTTTGGGAGCATACAAGCCTGGCACCGCTGATGTCGCCGCTGGAAACCAGACCACGGATTTTCTCAACGAACTGCTCGGGAATTTTGGAAGCTTTCTGGATGGTGAGTACGCGTTCTACAAAGATATAGATCGCAACGATGGATAAGATAATGAGGGGAATCATTACGTACCCTCCTTTCAGCAGCAGGTCTATAACTCTCACTGATTCGTTGGATACGCTGTCTACAGCAGTGCTATCAATAGGTGCCTGCGTGGTAATTTGTAATAAATTCATGAATGTGTGTGCTTAGGCTTGAGTGTTTGGTTTGTACGGTGGTCAGTCAATAAAAATTAATATTTCAGCACCCATACTTTATCTCCATATTCGCTTCTGTAGTTAGCGATTTGTTGCATGGCCTGCTGAAAGGTATCAAATTCAGCAACCACCACACGGTGTTGTAAGGGTGAACGTTTTGAAGGGGCTATTATTTTGATACCTACCCCACGTTTGAGCATTTTATTTCCAAGGTCCTGCGCCATGTCTTCGTCTACAAAACTGGCAACAACGATGTAAGACATGCCCGTACGAGCAGAAATCATAGAAATCTCCTGATAAGGAGCCAGGGCGTTTACCGGTGGCGTTTCTTCTACTTTCTCTACTGGTTCGGGGGCAGGTTCTTCATAGACCGGTGTGGCGGGTTCCGGGTTGAAGGCCGATTCCGGTTGCACTATTGGTTCAGGCTCTTTGCCGCCAAACAGGCTACTTACCTGCTCCAACCCATCGAAGAAGAAAAGGTAAGCGACAGCCGCAATGACAACGACAAGTCCGAAGACACCGCCTACAATCCAGCCAGTATTATTAGTTTCTTCTTCTGCCTCATAATAGACGGGTGGCTCAAAGGAAGGTGCTTCTTCTTCGCCTCTGTCAATAGGATCATAATGGGTCTCCGGGAGTCCGAATTCGTTTTGATCTTCGGTATCACTAAGATGTGGCTTTTCCTGCTCTTGCATAGTAATTTTATTTTACTGATAATTCCTGTTTTATAGATGCGATTTAACGCAGATATGGCAAAATCCCATACCTTAAAGCCAAATTTAATTACGCGTGTAGGCATTTATCCTACTATGCACAGCTTACAAACTTAAAAACTATAAGTAGCACCCAGCATCACCATAATACCCCTGGAAGGATAGTTTAAGTAACGCTCATAATTTTGCCCCAAAATGTTCTTTAGTTGCAAAAACGCTGAGAACCTGGAAGAAAATAAGTAGTCTGCTTTGAAGCTTAAATCTACGACTGGATCGAGGTCTTTTTCAAAATCGCTGGCTGCATTATAGCCTTTAATACCCGACAGCACCACCAATTCGGCATTGAGCAGTATCTTTTGGTACAGGTTGTAATCAGCCATCAGGGCAAGTTTGAAGGTAGGTTTATGCCATGCCTCCACCAGTGTTTCAGGCGTGTAGCTAAAAAAATCGGCTCTAAGGGCTGATCTGAAATTCTGGCCTGCATTGACATTCAACTCACCAAAGAGATTGAACATAAAGGTGTTCCCAGTATCATAAAAGATGTCAAATTTGGTGGAATCACGCGCGCTGTTTACAAAAAAGTACATGTTTTTGTAATTATCTGCATTAAATCCTACATGAAAGCCCAGAATGCTACTCAGTCTTCCTCTTGCCCCAGCCGACAATCCCAGGGTTTTGTTGGTGTGGGCTAGCCCTACAAACGAAGCTGTGAAGGGATTTTCGCGGGTAAAGTCCAGCCAGGAAGTCTTGTTCATGTCACCCTCGATGCGTGCATATAGGTCAAAGTCTTCACTGAAATGGTAATCGGCACGTAGGTAAGGGTAAAAATGCAGTCGGCTGCCATTCTCTATCGTATCGTTTTCGTAGGCAATATTAAAACCTGCCTGAGCATCCAGCCCTCTACCGTTGACGATCGTCTGATACAAAATATGCGGCTTAACCTTGATCAGGTTTCTGCTGATAGCTTCTCCCTGCTCAAGGGCAGTAGCGTTCTGCCACTGCATAAAATAGCTGCTGCTTTCCAGGCGAAAGCCAAAGTTCTCGTTAAAATACACACTTGTATTGAGTTTCAGTCCGATCTGGCTTTCGTTGGCTCCAAAGCGGTCGCCAATGCGGTCGTAAGAAAACTGCATATCGTAGGTGAAAGGGGTTTCAGCCACACTTTTTTGCAGTCCAAGCTGCACATGCCCTATATTGAATGTTTGCTTGATAGAGTCTCTGTCAAAGTCAAGGCCAGGGGCATAGCCATAGTAATGATACCGTTCGCGGGTATAACCTGCCTCTGCTGAAAAGGTATGTGTCTTGGAAAAATAGCTACCATTGAGCAACAGGTCCGTATTACTATTGCCCGAATTGGCACCATCCACCGGGCCTGTGCGCGAGGAAAGATGGTTGAGGTGCAGGCCATAATTATAGTCTTTGCTTCGGCCATTGTTGACAAACAGTTCCAGATAAGGCGTGATGTAGTTGCCAAAACCCGCTTTGGCATAGTTGCCAAAAAGTTCGGGCAGCGCAGGTTCTTTGATCTTGAGTATACGCACTTCCGGCGATACATCGGGTATCACGGGAGACAATTCCATAAAGCGATAATTTACTTTGATCTGAGGCTTCTGTACAGGCAGGGGCGGTACCCGTTCAAAGTTGCGATTTGCCCGAGGAAGTTCTATCTCTCTGTCTTTCTCGATGACAACTTCGGCATCTTCTATCTCTCCTTCTTCATTCCATTGCTGCTCCTGCGCCAGAGCGGCCCCTGAAAAAAGCAGGCTGCCGAAGAGTAAAAAAATATAGGATAATCTCATGTAGTTTGGTGCTTTGATAATAAAAAAACGCTGCTTGCAAAGTTAACGCGAAATGTAAGCAAAAAAAGGTGTTGGAAGAATAAAGTGTAGTGAGGGGTTGATAAAATGATGTGGGGATATGATGATAGGTTGATAAGAGGATGAGATGATGGGTGAGAGGGGGGAAGGATGTGAGGGAGATATAAAAGGCAGGCTCATCGGGTGATGCACCTGCCAGAAAACGGGTGATCTTGCCAATTACCATCTGAAGATCGCCGCCATATCAGCATGTTCCAGATCTTCGGGTAGAGATTCTTTGTCTACAAAGTACACATCGCCTCCATGTAGAATAGTCTGTACGGCAGACTTACTCACCAGACAATGATCATTTTCGTGCTTTTCGTCGTGAAGTTCCACCGTGTGATTTTCCGGGTTGATGACACCCCAGTGGTGCGTTCCATGTACAACAAAGAGTGTATCAATTCTACCGTCTAATGCTTCGGGAGCAATGTCTTTGATATCGTAAGCGGCCTTACCAGTGCCTGCTATGGTGCGGTAAGCTTCCATCTTCTCAAACTTTTTCTTATCAAGGTGAGGACGGATCAGTTCAATGGCTTTATCCAGGAGTTCGTCCGGACGGAGTTCGTCCGGGTTGCTTTTGATACCTTGCTCGTAGAGGTTCAGATGTTTGTTTGTCTTTTTATAGATCGGGTGCAGATACTCAACGGCTGCCAGCACCACCGGTAGCTCTTTGTTGATCATGCTTTGCTGTAGTCCGTCGTTGATCTGGCGAAAATATTCTTCCATATATACTTTATCAAATCCCTTATCTTTCTTCTCATTTGGGTAAGTAGGACTATTACCTCCACCCTGCCACTGCCCGGGTGATTGCTGTTCTTGCTCAAACTCATAATAGCTCAGCACTACATTAATATTTTCAGGAACCACATCTTTGACATCCAGTTCCTGAATATCGTAGTGGTGTGTCGCAAACAGCCGCACTTTTTTCAGGCTGAGTGCCAGAACATAGAACATATCCTGCTGGGTGAACAACGAGAGCAGCTGTTCCAGGTGAAAAGAAGTAGAGACAAGATAAAATTCCTGTACCGGATAGGGCAACTTATAGTACTCAAAAAAGTTGTCTCCCAAAAAGATAGCAAGTCCCTGGCGTTGCTGCCGCCAGAAGTTTCCGTCGTCTATGAGTTGCTGTACGGGTGCCAAATATTTTATTATCTCCTGCTCCTGTAGCCCTTTTTCTTCCAGATGGTTCTTTATCTGCTGGTAGTGGTTTTTTAACAAACGGGCATCTTCTCCTTCGTTCACTTCTTTGCCATAGCGGTGTGTAGGAATGTACAGGCTCACACAATTGATGCTTTGAAAATCTGTGATTGTTCTAAGTATGTCTTTATTTAATACGTCCATAACGTTGTGAGTTAGGTAAAAAATAAGTTTCATCATGTCAACTACCCACAAGGTGCTATGTTTGTGTGTTTTTGTAGATTCTATTACAAATACGAATGGGGTGTGCGCTGGAAAACTTACCCAGACAGAGTGCGCTCTTCACCATCAGATTTTGTTTATTACGCTGTTTGATGATGCATGTTTATTGTAAGAAACTTTATCAACACATAAAAACTCAATTTGTAACAGATGATTATGGCAAAAAGCTGGCTATAATCCTACCTATCAAAGACTATCAGAAAATGCTGGATGATTTAGAAGAAATAGAAGACATCAAACTTTATGATGAAGTGAAAGCCCGTAAGCAAAAAGCAATGCCGTTCGCTGAGTATCTTGAAAAGCGTAAACAAAAAAAGTAATTACAGGATAATCTATGATATTGAAGACAATATACTGACTATTAAAATCATCGCACTGGGACACAGAAAATATATCTACGAGTAAGGGTCTTATGTGCTGGCAAAATGTATTTAGATTCCTTCAGCTTATCAATTTATTAGAAAGTACTTGTACCTTTGGTGCTAATGAGTACTTTTTTTATTTTTCTGCCTTTTATACTAACCTATACTGTGCTGGCGGTATATGCCGAACGCAAAATCGCCGGTTTTATTCAAGACAGGCTTGGGCCAATGGAAGTGGGTCCTTATGGCCTTCTACAGACGGTAGCCGACCTGCTTAAGTTGCTGCAAAAAGAAGACATTGTGCCGGAAGCTGCCGACAGAAAGCTGTTTTTAGCGGCTCCGGTCATCATCTTCACAGCTGTGTTTGCCGGTTTTGCTGTCCTTCCTGTCTCTTCTTCGTTTAGTGGCTCTACCGCAGCCGTTGGGGTGTTCTATCTGCTGGCCGTTGTTTCGCTGGATGTAATCGGTATCCTGATTGCCGGCTGGAGTTCCAACAGCAAATATTCCCTGTTTGGTGCCCTGCGCTCTGTGGCACAGATCATCTCTTACGAAATTCCGCTGGGCCTGATGATCCTGTGTGTGGTGATGATCTCTCAGACTTTCGATCTACAGGAAATCACCTACCAGCAGGGCATCTGGTGGACGCTGCTGGACGAGCAGGCGCACAACTACCTGTTTGGCATCAAAGCCTTGGGCATAGATGTTACCCACATCGGTGGTTTTCTGACCTGGAATATTATCCGGATGCCGCTATTCTTCCTGGCTTTTATCATCTATTTTATTGCTTCGTTGGCCGAAAGCAACCGTGCTCCTTTTGATTTGCCCGAGGCTGAGTCTGAGCTTATCGGAGGGTTTCATACCGAGTATTCCGGTTTTCGCTGGGCCATCATCATGCTTTCCGAATATGGCATCATGCTGCTGGTGAGTATGCTGGCTGCTATTCTGTTTCTGGGTGGATGGAACACACCCTTTCCCAATATTGGTCCGGTGAAGCTGGCTGTCTGGACCAGCGGCGTGCCCGGCACCGTAGCATCTTATCTGTGGGGCGGCTTCTGGTTGGTAAGCAAAGCCTTTCTGCTGGTATTTGTACAAATGTGGGTGCGGTGGACCTACCCCCGGCTGCGGGTAGACCAACTGATGTCGCTATGCTGGAAATACCTCATTCCTGCCTCGCTCCTGCTGGTGATGCTTTCGGCTATCTGGCGTTTAATGATGATTTGAAAAGGTCCGGAGATGGAAGACCGGAGACCGAAGTGGTTCCCCACCGGAACCGGAGTTAAAAGAATCTTCCGCCTCCTGGCTTCCTACTTCTGATTCCTAACTTGTGTGAGTTTATCAAAGAAAGACCCTGTATTAAACCCTTATCTTGGATTAATCCTTGCCACCCTTATTATGGGTTCGTCGGGTGTTTTTATTAAGTACCTGAGTCTACCTCCTGGTATTCTCACATGTTTCAGGCTACTGATCCCTACGGTACTGCTGGGTATTTACTTTGGAATACGCCGACAAAACCCTTTCAGGCCACCTCTAAAGTGGATGCTGACAGGTTCTGTGCTCAACGCTATCCGTATCTACTTCTTCATCAACACCTATGTCTATACCGGTATGGCCAATGCCGTGATTATCTTATACTCCTGGCCGATCTTTGCCAGTATCTTTGGGTCGCTCATCCTGAAAGAGAAAATCCCTTTGCGCAACAAGTTGCTGCTGCTGCTGCCATTGGCCGGTATCATCCTGATCATTTCCGACAAACCCTTCTCACTGGGAAACGATGACTTCACAGGCATGAGTTCTATGCTATTATCAGCCATTATTTATGCCTTGACGGTGATTATTTTCAAAAAAGAATCGGGCAGATACAGTGGTTATGAAACCGTATTCTTTCAAAATATAGCGGGTGGCATCCTTTTCTTGCCCTTTCTGTGGATGATAGATTTTGACCTGACGCTTGCCAAAGCAGGTGTGGTATTGGCTTTTGGCAGTATGATAGGCGTAGTAGCCTTCGGCCTGTTCTTTTCTGCACTCAAAAAGATCAATGCGTCTACTGTATCCTTTATGAGCTATCTGGAAGTGCCGTTTGCCACCACTTACGGTGTGTTGCTTTACCATGAGCAACTCACATGGAACTTCATCATCGGCGGCAGCATGATCATTTTAGCAACCTTGCTGCTGAGGAAAAAGTGAATGATGGAAGCGTTGTTTGTTCAGGATAAATGAGTGAACCTTGGGATATGTTGCATGGAAGTAAAATGCCCTATAATATGAAGAACGCATGGATATGCGCTCTAGCTACTTCCGATGTTGCTAGGTCGCATAAATAGGCGACCTCATCTTCTTAGGCATTTTTAATGCCCACCAGCACGGCAAAGAATACATTTAAATGCGCTCTATGTTCATTGGTTTTTAAAATTGTTCAATTGAAAACTTTGGTGTTAATTCAATCGACGTTCCTTCGGAACAGTGTAGAAATCAGGAATACGTTCACAAAGGGGCACTTTAAGCTCTCTCCCATCTTCCATCTGCTTTAGCTTTTTCAATTTCAGCCATTCCCGAAGGCTTCATTCTTTTATCCTTAACAAGTCTTTCGGCATGCCCTATATTTATTTTAGACCACCCGCTGTTTTTTCTCCTTGGGCAAACCCACCATAATACATAGCTTTCACCATTCTTTTTTGCAGGACCGGTTATCCATCCATAGCAAAGAAGCGTTTCAATCAGTTCAGAACCTTTTATAGATTTCACGCTGGAATTTTTCTTATATATGCGCACCCAGATGCCATTTGATTTAGTGTGGTTTTCCGACAGCCAGTTCTCGAAATCGTTCACTGACTCAAATGAAAAATTAACTTCCGAGTCATTTTTTTTGCCCTTATTATCCATATTTATTAGATAGCATATTGTTAAAGAAGAAATGGTAGAGAGTGAATGCGTTTTGTCAGAACATTTTCTTCTAAAGTACTGACTCAAGGATAGCAGCACAGATTTTATCTGGTGCATTTTCTTGAATGAAGTGCTTAGCCTCTGGAAGAAGGCAGACGTGATGGTTCGGAAAGTGTTCCATGAGAAGAAGTCTTGCTGATTTTCTAAAAGCACCATCCGCTTCTCCCCAAACCACTAAAGTTGGTTTCCCTCTCAAATTCGCCAACCCAGCTTCTACCTCAGCCAAATACGCTTCACTTCTAAGAATTTCTCTAGCAAATATCCAAGTGGGTAGACGGGACTTAGGGTTTGAAAACGGACCCATATAGGCAGCTAGTTCCGACTCTGTGAGCGTTCTGTTAGTTCCTGCCGGAATGAGCCACTTGGCAAGCGCGTTATAGCGGGTTATTAAAAAACGGGCAAAACCATTGCCAAGTATTTTGGAGAAGGTGGACATTCCTTTTGAACGTTTGGCAGGCCACGCCCAAGTGTTGCCCAGAATGAGCGAATGGACTAGGTCAGGCCGACGACCAGCAAAACCAAGGCCAATAGGCCCGCCCCAATCCTGTACCATAATGCGAAGGTCATTTAATCCAAGATGTTCAACAAACTTTTCAACAATGTTTGAGTGTTCGCGCGGGGTAAAATCGTAATCAGGCTTGGCTGTGCTAAGTCCAAATCCTGGGTAATCTAAAGCGATGCATCGAAAGTGCGAAGATAGCTTAAGAACGATGTGTCGATAAAGGAATGACCACGTTGGATTGCCATGTAGCAGCAACAATGTGGCCCCTTCTCCTTCATCAATATAGTGAATGATGTTGCCATCGATCTCCATCAACTGGCTTTTAAAGGGAAATAGGCTACGATCAAGCCAGTTTGGATTAAGTTTTTTGCTGTCCATTAAATTTTTAGGTTCGATTGTTATGCTTCTAGACTATTGTTAATTGATAAAATATGAATTTATAAAGATTGAAATTATAGACCTAGCGATTTTAGTATTAATTAAGACACTAATTTATGTCTGGATATAGGCTCTTTTTTTATCGTTAACGCTAACGATTAATGCAGCCGACTGCCGGGCTTGTTGCTGACTTCTTCCGAGTAAATTTAATGTTTCCTGGCGCATCAAACAATCGCGCTCATTTTTGCTAGGCAGTCGGCTGAGCAATGTTGGCAGCAGTAATTTAATTTGTTATATTTCCTTAAAAAAAACCATGAAATTATTTTACTTTATACTCAAGCTTTTCAAGGAGTTCAGAAATGCAGTGGGGATTAATATATAAGTTCCAAAAAGCTAGTGCTATTGAAAGCAGCCTGTGATGCCGCTTATTTGCAATGGTCTATCAAATCGTTGCAGGACTGGGATTATTTTTCATATTCAGTTAGGGCTTTTTTTGTTTTGTATTTTCTATTGTTGGTTTTCATTCAGTACATTACTAGATCGATATTTCCTGAAACACATTTTACAAATATTGTCATCTCAACTGATATAGCTGTAATTTTCTTCCTTTTGTTCTTTGGTTCTCAAACTTTTGAAGAACTTAAATCGGATTTAATCCAAATATCAATGAAATTTATGAGAGCATGTTTTAAAATATTATGAAGCTAATCTGTTGATTAAAAAAGAAATAGTAGCTATTCTAATCATCGCTTCAGAAGATTCTGCGGTTTTCTCATAATCACGACACAAACGCCTTCTAAAGTTGAACCAACCGTAGGTTCTTTCTACCATCCATCTGTTCTTTTCAGGAACAAACCCTTTGGTTGATTCTGGTCTTTGTACAATTTCTACTTCCCAGTTGGTCTGCTCATTGATATAATCAATGAACGTGTCTTTATAGCCATGGTCAGCAGCAATCTTTTGCATACGTGGCACTTTTCCTTTGAGTTGATCTATCAACTGACAGCCACCTTGGTTATCTGAAACATTGGCCGCTGATACATAGATAGCCCAAGGTAATCCCAGTGTATCTACAGCTAAGTGTCGCTTGCGTCCATTCACCTTCTTTCCCCCATCAATACCTGTATCTAAGTCTATAAAAGCCACCTTTTTACTGCTTTGGCTATCAAAAGCCAACAAACTAGGGCTATCCTCACGCTCCTGTCTACGACGTTCTTTCACAATTAAGACATCTACAATTTCTTCCCACATGCCATTAAACTTCCACTTGCGGAAATAATAATACACACTTTGCCAAGGTGGATATTTACTATCCAGATTCCTCCATTGGCATCCTGTGTAATTGATCCATAGTATAGCATTTATAATGGTGCGCAAACTATGCTGTCTTTCCCTTTGGTCGTCTAGTACTTTCTCTATAATTTCCCATTGGGAGTCAAGGAGTTCATGAAACTTTTCTTGCATAAACTTTAGTTTTGGTCAACTACAAGTTTAGCTTGACTCCCGCTTTTTTACAATTCAAAACATGCTCTTAGGATGTTTGTTATTGTATTAGTAATCTCAAGCATCATTACAGCAATTATATTCACAGTATTTTCTGAACTTTCTATTCGTAATCTCATTAGCGCAAATCTTCCATTAGTTTTCCTGCTGCTAAGTTTCTTCCTCCTAATAATCTCGATCTTCAGATTGCTACCATTTATTAGCTCTTATTTTATGCTTAAAATTGTCAAGTTTTGTGTAATTCAAAGTAGTAAACAAAGTCAAATCAGTTTGGACATTTTTTGCGTTATTTAGGTTGGCCTTCTTTACTGTTTTCTATCATACATATACTATTACTTTTTGTTAATTGATATTGCTGCCAATATCTGTATATACGCCATTCACTTACTTTGCACCTTGATCCACGGGTTCCTTTGCTTAGCAGTGGCACGATGTTTTGATTGATCTGTCGTTTTGTTAACTTTAGCATGTTGTAATTGAGTTATGTTTCTAAATCTCTTTATCTAGAATATAACTTTTCCGTAACACTTTTCAAACCCTAAAAACTTTAGACAACTTCACTGTTTTACAGCTATCCTATCGACTTTTTCATAGCATTGTGCGTCGGCAATAAGCGTTTAATAGCATATCCTAGTGACATGGCTACTCACTGGTGTTTGTGTAAGGTTTTGCCTGCTGCTTCTGTGAAAAGTATTGTTGTTAAGCATCTTCCTGATATATTACCTGCGTTGTTTGGTTGCGTGATGGTTGTCAGCAGACATGGTGGGACTTTACGTTGCTGTTTTACTGTGCTTTGGACGTGCCGTCTTACACGATTAAAACCTGGTACGACTCGTTGCTAGTGTGTAAAAAATGAGTGGTACCTGGTTCAACTCACTGTTTGTTCAAAATAAATGATTCCTCCCTGGTAGATATTACATGGAAGTGAAAAAAAATGGACGATCACCAGGTTTCTTACGCCTTTCTTACGGTGGCGTTGACATTTTTGCAAGTTTTACCCCTTTTTTCCTGGTATTATTCATTGTCATGTAAGGTCGATGTAATATGTACCGGTTACCGTCCATTGCTTTAGGAAAAAAAATGGACTGTAACCAGGTTTTATTCATTTTTTTTGGATGGTCAATAAGGGGTTACCAAACTTACTCCTTTCGCTAAAGCTTACATCGTGGTTTGAGTGATGTGTAGACTACATTTTGGGATGATTAATTAGGTTTGTCATCGAGAAAGAACCTGTTATCTTGTTTTAGTCGAGGCATTCCATGCCGGGCATTATAAATGCCTTGTAATATGAAGAGCGCATGGATATGCGCTCTAGCTAACTCTACTAAGCTAGGTCGCATATTTATGCGACCTCATCTTTTTAGGCATTTGTAATGCCGACAAAGATGAAGAGCGCATGGATATGCGCTCTAGCTAAGCTCAAGTTAAGTTAAGCAGGTTCATTCTTCTACCAGGTTGCGGAGCTTCAGGATGAGGTCTGTTTTTAGTTTGTAGAGTTTTTCTTCCAGCCCCACTGGGTAGCTGTGGGGGTTGATGAAGCGTTTTACACCGGCGGGTAGTGCTGCCAGGCTCTTCTTGGTCTGCTGCCGAATGGTATGAATATCAGGTGCATTATAGACAACTTGCCCGTCTTTGAAAATGGGTACCAGCAACTCTTCGTACGTTAGGCCATCAGGTTTGATGATCTTTCTGCGGGTCTGGTCCATCGGGTCGATGATCTTATACTTGTTGTTGTCAAGCGATTGCTGCGTGTCGTACAGCATATCTGCCATAAAGCTGGGTTGCCCGTTTTCCTGAACATAGAACCTGCGTACCTGCTGAATGCCCGGGTTGTTCACTTTGATGCTTTGCTCAGACAGTTTGATCTTGTAGTCCCACTTGCCCTTTTGGTTTTTCAGGGCCGACATTTTATAAACCGCCCCCAGGGCAGGCTGATCGTAAGCGGTGACCAGCTTGGTGCCAATGCCCCAGATATCGATACGGGCATCCTGCGTGCGAAGGCTGGTGATGATGTTCTCATCCAGGTCGTTGCTGGCTACGATTTTGGTATCGGTGAAGCCTGCCTGGTCCAGCATCTTTCTGGCTTGAATGCTGAAATAGGCCAAATCGCCTGAGTCTATACGTACGCCCAGCAGCTTGCGGCCTTTCTTTTCCAGTAGTTTGCCTACTTCTATGGCATGTTTTATCCCTTCAATAGTATTATAGGTATCTACCAGCAACACACAGTTGTTGGGCATCGCTTCTGCATATGCTTTAAAAGCTGTAAGTTCGTCGTCGAAAGCCATAATCCAGCTATGGGCGTGGGTGCCGCTCACCGGGATGCCGAAATGCTTGCCGGCCAGCACATTAGAAGTGGAAGAGCAGCCCCCAATATACGCGGCGCGACTGGCTGCCAGGGCACCGTCTATGCCCTGTGCCCTTCTGAGGCCAAACTCCAGCACCTGCTCCCCCTTGGCTGCAATATAAATACGGGCAGCCTTGGTGGCAATCAGTGTCTGAAAGTTGATGATATTCAGCAGCGGCGACTCAATCAACTGACATTGCAGGATAGGTCCGCGTACGCGGATGATCGGTTCGTGGGGAAACACGGCTTTGCCTTCAGGAATAGCATCAATATCGCAACTGAATGTGAGATTGCGCAGATAATCCAGAAAAGCTTCTTCAAACATCGGCTCCCCATCGTTGCCTGTGATAGTGCCCAGATAGGCAACATCTTCTTCGGTAAACGTAAATCCTTTGAGCAGGTCGATGACATACTCCAGACCACAGTGAATGGCAAAGCCACCATTGAAGGGATTTTTGCGAAAGAAAAGGTTAAAGACGCTTTCCTTTTCTGCAATGCCCGATTTCCAGTAGCCATAAGCCATTGTTATCTGGTAGAAATCGGTGAGCAACGCTAAAGAGCTGGCGTATAGATCCTTGCTGATGTTCATAAGGGGGTGAGGATTGGGGATTAGGTTTTAGGGATTGGGAGTTGGGGGTTAGATATTGATACTGAAATTTAAATCCTAATACCTAAGCCCCAACACTTAAAACCCAACACCTACTTAACAATTTGAATCTTGAGCATATTGGTACGGTCTTCCCAGTGCAGGGGCATACTGGTGGTATTAACGTACACATCTCCTGCATGTAGGAAGCCTTTTTCGCGAAGGAGCCTTTCCATATCTTCAAAAGTCTCATCAGTAGATTTATGCTTGTCGTAGTAAAAGCCCCTGACACCCCAGTACAGATTAATGATGTTCAACAGTGCTTTGTCGGCTGTGAAGATGAATATATTAGCTTTGGGGCGGTTGCCCGACAGGCGGAAGCCGGTATAGCCCGATTTGGTCATCCCTACAATGGCCTTGGCTTTGATATCGCTGCTGAGTTTACAGGCAGTGTATACCAGGTTGTCGTTATAAAAAGTAGGAGAATCAGGACTGGTGCCTATCTGCTTGTCATATACATGTACAATGTCGGCCATACTACTACTCTCTACGGCCAGGATGGTCTTGATCATACTTTTGACGGTTTGTAGAGGATACTTGCCCGAGGCGGTTTCAGCAGAAAGCATGATGGCATCGGCCCCATCCATCACGCCATTGGCTACGTCGTTGGTCTCGGCACGGGTGGGCCGGGGGTTCTCGATCATGCTTTCCATCATCTGTGTGGCAATGATGACCGGCTTATTATGGTGGTTGCACTTGTTGACCAGCATCTTCTGCACCAGCGGCACCTGCTCGGTTTCTATCTCCACACCCAGGTCGCCCCTGGCTACCATCAGGCCGTCGGTAGCCTCTATGATCTCATCGATGTTGCGGATAGCTTCGGGCTTTTCTATTTTAGCAATCACCTTGATGCATTTGCCTTCTGAGCGAATGATTTCTTTTAGGGTGTAGATATCTTCTGCTTTTCTGACGAAAGACAGCGCAATCCAGTCCACATCGTTCTGCAATCCGAAGTATAAATCTTTCCTGTCCTTTTCAGTCAGAGAAGGCGCAGACACGACGGTATCGGGCAGGTTGATGCCCTTTTTGGATTTAACAGGGCCACCATAAATCACGGTAGTGGTTACTTCATTGCCGTGGGCACTTTCTACCCTGAGTTCAATTTTACCATCATCGATCAGGATGGTGTCGCCAATGTTCACATCAGAGGCCAGCGACGTATAAGAAGTGCTGATTCTGTCTTTGGTGCCCAAAGATTGATCACAGGCGATCACTAGCTTCTGTCCGGGAGATATGGTCACCTCGCCGTTTTCTATTTCGTTGGTGCGTATCTTGGGGCCTTGCAAATCCTGTAGGATACTGATATTGGTGCCCAGTTCTTCATTCACTTCGCGGATATATTTAACCACCTGCTTATGACCTTCGTGGGTCCCGTGAGAAAAGTTAAGACGAAAAACGCCTACTCCCGCTTTGGCAAGCTCGGTGAGCATATCTTTGGAATTACAGGCAGGCCCTACAGTGGCCACAACTTTCGTTTTATTTAATAAGTAATTGCTTTCCATGTCAGAATATTAGGTTTTCCTTAAATAATAGTGTGTTCACATTAAATAGTTGCACTTGAGAAATGGCCGACACGTCGGTGAGTTTTTCTTCAATCGTGGTTTTTCGGATAGACTCCGTATGATCATCAATCATCAACAGATAGTTAAAATGTGGCAGATCAGGAAGCAAATATTCAGGTTGTTCATCTGTTGTTGTGTATGCCTTATTTTTTAAAAGCCTAAAGGTACAGTGCGCCGTCTTGAAAATAAAATTTGCCATCACAATACTATGATCTTTGTTGATTTCCAGCTTCAAATCTACTGCTTTTATCAAATGGATGGGCAAAGTTTGGTTGAGCAGCCAGGCCAGCGTATAGTCTTTTGCCTGTGAGACAATGCCAAACAACAAAAAATCATATTCAAAGTGTACGGTTAACTCTTCGGATAAAGTCATGGGTGTATTAGATGTTGGGATTTGGGTTTTAGGTGTTGGAGATTAGGTATGGTGTTTGGCATGATAGTTTGTGTTGAGAGCGAAAAAGCCTGTGCGAAGTTACGATTCTCCTGATAATAAAAACCGATGAACGGACAGACTAAACATCAGATTATTTTGGCAAGGCCTATATTACTAGGATTATTCCTTTAGCATACTTGTATTTAAAAATGTTTTATCAACTTCATGGCTTTTGTTGGGTTAAATTAAATAAGAATAGAAGAAATTAGTTTGACATTATTGAGCTAAATTCATTTCTTTGCGCCATTCACTAAAAAATATTAAAAAAATGTCTGAAATTGCGCAAAAAGTTAAGGGAATCATCATCGATAAATTGGGTGTTGAAGAATCTGAGGTTACACCTGAAGCCAGCTTTACTAATGACTTAGGAGCTGACTCTTTAGATACTGTCGAGCTGATTATGGAGTTTGAGAAAGAGTTTAACATCTCTATTCCCGATGATCAGGCAGAAAACATCTCTACGGTTGGTCAGGCAATCTCTTACCTTGAAGAAAACGTTAACAAAAAGTAATTTTCTCATACGGCATTATCTTTTATGAGTTCGAGGAGAATTGTAGTAACAGGAATGGGCGCTCTCACCCCTATTGGCAACAACGTCCCGGACTTTTGGGATGGGTTGAAAACAGGGGTGAGCGGGTCTGCCAACATCACCCGCTTTGATGCAGAGAAGTTTAGAACGCGCTTTGCCTGTGAGGTCAAAAATTTCGATCCTCTCAATTACTTTGATCGCAAAGAGGCACGTAAAATGGACCTCTGCGCTCAGTTTGGTGTGATCACCGCAGACGAAGCCATGAAAGACTCCGCACTGGATGTGTCTGCCATCAACCCTGAAAGAGCCGGTGTGATCTGGGGTTCGGGTATTGGTGGCCTGAGTACTTTTCAGGAAGAAGTCTCAAACTTTGCTACCGGAGATGGTACACCACGCTACAATCCTTTCTTCATTCCCAAGATGATCGTCGATATTACGCCTGGGCATATCTCTATCAAATATGGCTTCAGAGGGCCTAACTTTGCTACGGTTTCTGCCTGCGCTTCTGCCACCAATGCCATCATCGATGCTTATACCTATATTAAGCTGGGCAAAGCTGATATCATCATCACGGGCGGCTCTGAAGCTGCCATCTGCCAGGCTGGAGTGGGCGGCTTTGGTGCCATGAAGGCTCTTTCTGAAAGAAACGATTCTCCTGAGACGGCATCGCGCCCTTTCGACAAAGACCGTGATGGCTTTGTGCTTGGCGAAGGAGCGGGTGCGCTGATTCTGGAAGAACTGGAACATGCCAAAGCCAGGGGTGCCAAGATTTATGCCGAAATCATAGGCAATGCCATGTCGGCTGATGCCTACCATATCACGGCACCGCATCCGGATGGTATAGGTGTCAAACAGGTGATGATCAATGCTTTACAGGATGCCAACATCAACGAAAAGGAAGTAGATTATATCAATGTGCATGGCACCTCTACGCCTCTGGGCGATATCAGCGAAGCCAATGCCATCATCGATGTGTTTGGAGAACATGCTTTCAACATCAACATCAGTTCTACCAAGTCGATGACAGGGCACTTGTTGGGAGCTGCCGGTGGCATTGAGTCTATTGCCACTATCCTGGCGATCAACCATAGCCTGGTGCCTCCTACCATCAACCACTTCACCGACGACGAGCGTTTTGATCCGCGGCTCAACCTGACTTTCAACAAGGCGCAGGAACGAACTATCAATACGGCCATTAGCAATACTTTTGGCTTTGGGGGGCACAACACTTCAGTAATATTTAGAAAATACGAGGCTTAGTGGCCACCTATTATCATTCGCTTGTCAGCATCATCAAGACGTGTTTCTTCAGAGTTTTGCCGGTCAGTGTGCTTAGCCCTTTCGGCAAGGGTGCAGCCAAAGACAAGAAGCTTATCTCAGCCATCAGCCGTATTGTAGGCAGTCCGCCGCTTAATCTTGAGCTTTACCGCTTGGCTACCCAGCATGTTTCTGTGGCCAAGAAAAACGACCGGGGTGTTAAAGAATCCAACGAAAGACTGGAGTACCTGGGCGATGCTGTGCTGAGCACGGTGGTGGCTGAATATCTTTTCAAGAAATTTCCTTATAAAGATGAAGGTTTCCTGACGGAGATTCGCTCCAGAATTGTCAACAGGGATTCGTTGAATAATGTAGCCAAAAAGCTGGGCGTTATTCATATCATCGAGTTTGACCAGTCAGGTAGTATGCCCCACCATCTTTCCCACAAATCTATCAGTGGCAACACACTGGAAGCACTCGTGGGGGCTGTCTATCTGGACAGAGGCTTTGCTTTCTGCAAATCATTCATCCTTTCCAGACTGATCGTTCCTCATTTCGATCTTCAGCAGATCGTCCAGGTGAACCCTAACCATAAGAGCCAGATCATAGAGTGGGCGCAGAAGCACAACAAAGACATCCGCTTTGAGATTCTCCATACCAAGGGCAACAGCCAGTACAAAGAGTTTGTGTCGCAGCTGTTTCTGGACAACCAGCCTATCTGCACAGGTTCCGGTTTCAGCAAGAAAAAGGCCGAACAAAGAGCCTCGGAAAAGGCGATGGAGTTGGTGTTGGGGGTTGGGGATTAGGGGGTTGAGTATCAATTCTGCTATTACATCTCAGTGGGGTGTGCATTGTAGGTCGGGTTGTTTCTCACTATTTTGATTCGGCTCCGGTGGATAGTGAACTGCATCAAAATTCCCACCGAGGCATATATTAAACGTTGGCTGTAAGTTCAACGCGCGGTTTCTATTCTTTCGACATTATCACAAATATGAATCTCAACCAAACTCAACTGAACAAATTACATGGTCTTGATCACTTGAGGTCTTTGGCAATCCTAATTGTTGTGTTACTTCACTATAGGTCCTTTTTCCCACATCCGGATTGGTTTCCCAAAGTAATAAGATTTGGTTGGACTGGGGTAGATTTATTTTTTGTCCTAAGTGGTTTTTTAATCGCTTCTCAACTTTTTGCAGAGATCAAGGAAAATGGTTCATTCTCTGCAAGAAAGTTTTTTATCAAGCGTATATTCAGGATTCTTCCAATATATTATGTTGTTGTAGCGATCTATTATTGCTTCCCTTCATTTCATGAAACGGAAGCATTACCACCTCTCTGGAAATTGCTAACTTTTACTCAAAACATTGGACTCGATGCCACCAACCACGGAACATTTTCTCATGCGTGGTCTCTTTGCGTTGAGGAACATTTCTACTTAACGCTCCCTCTTGTGCTACTCATTACCCTCAAAATAAACTCGAAACATACTTTCATAATTCTACCCATATTATTCATCATACAGATTTTTGTAAGGGCTTGGATTTTTTCTTATTTCCTGTCCTCACCAGATTTGGGATACGACTGGTTCGAGATGATATATTACCCCACATACAGCCGACTTGATGGACTGCTCATTGGAGTCTCGATTGCTGCATTCTATCAATTTTCAAGAACAAGTTTTAACACCCTATCCGGGTATGGGAATTGGCTGGTTCTGGCCGGTTTTCTTGTCTTAATTGGGGTGTATCTTTTTGCCTCGAATTCCCGGAGTTATGCACTTACAATGTTTGGGTTCCCTTTTATAGCTATAGGGTATGGGTTGATTGTCTTAGGTGCTATAAGCCCTGATAGTTTCTTATTTAAATTCAAATCGCGAACAAGCACGTGGTTAGCCACATTATCCTATGGAATCTATCTCGTACATAAAGGAATAATAAACGTATCACAAGATACCTTTATTAAGTTTGGGATCATCAAGGAAAGTAGCTTAATGTTTATCCTGAGTATACTGATGTGTTTGCTATGTGCTTTATTACTTCACCAGATTATTGAGAAGCCTTTTTTAAGAATGAGAAAAAAATACATTAACTAAAGAACATTACGGTTGATTTTGTAGAGGAATGAAAAAGGGCTGTTTCCCGGCGGGGGAACCGCTCAAGATTATCCGCAATCAAAAATGTTTCGAAGTTTATTATTCCAAACATGATTTATTTGGTCTTAGTGGCTGCTAATACCTATATACACGTAATTTTGCATATACTGAAAGGAATTTCAAGTTAATATTTCCGAGATACTTTATTGCTCTGCTATGTTGTCTTTTCGAAAAAAACTCATTATGGTCACAAAAGTTGAATACTTCTTTAATATCCGATGAAATAAACTGTGAAATTTGTTTGCGGCTTTTTCTTCAAACACCGTAACTTCATTAAAGACTCTTATTGTAAGTTTACAAATACGCTAAAAGAAGACCGTGTCTAATCCCCAATCCCCAAAATCTATTCCCCAGATACTCAAAGTTGCCGGTGCGGCATTGAACCAGACACCGATGGACTGGAAAGGCAACGCCGCTCATATCCGGCAGGCTATTCAGATAGCAAAGGATGATGCTGTGCAGATACTGTGTCTGCCTGAGTTATGCATTACCGGCTATGGTTGCGAAGACCTGTTTCTGGGTTCGTGGATATACCAGACGGCGGCAGAAATGCTGGAAGAATTGAAGCACGAATGTACAGACATTACAGTAGCCATCGGTCTGCCCGTGATCCATCAGGGAAAAAGGTACAATACCATGTGTTTTATCCACAACACAAAGATACTGGGCTTTACGGCCAAGCAGTTTCTGCCAGATGAAGGCGTTCACTATGAGTCACGGTGGTTTACGCCCTGGCCTGCCGGTGTGGTAGAGCAGCTCCATATCAATGAAAACACCTACCCCATCGGCGATATAATCTACTCACTGTATGACCTTCGTATCGCTTTTGAGATATGCGAAGATGCCTGGCGGGGTGATAAGCGCCCGGGATGGCGGCATAAGGCAAAAGGCGTAGACCTGATCCTGAATGGTAGTGCCAGTCACTTTGCTTTCGGCAAAACAACGTTCAGAGAACAGCTGGTGGTGCCTGGTTCCAAAGACTTTGACTGCGCTTATGTATTTGTAAACATGCTGGGCAACGAAGCTGGCAGAATGGTCTACGACGGAGAGATACTGATCGCACAGCAAGGTAAGCTGCTCAAAAAGAACAACCGGCTCTCGTTTCAAGATGTCAGCTACCTAAGTGCTGTCATTGACTTCGTACATCCTGAAAAGTCTGAATGTGTTGCCACCGAAGACAGCCAGCAAAAGGAAGTAGAAATGGTGAAAGCTTCCTGCCTGGCCCTGTATGATTATATGAGAAAAAGCCGCTCCCGTGGCTTTGTGCTATCGCTCAGCGGAGGAGCTGACTCCTCTATCTGTGCCGTGCTGGTGGCCGAGATGATCAAACGGGGCGTAGCCGAACTGGGGCTGAAAACTTTTCTGGAAAAAGCACATTTGAACGATCTACTGGAAGAAGCACAGTCACTAGACTCGCTAGAAGCACAGCACAGGTTTCTGACTGGAAAATTCCTGACCACCGCCTACCAGGGCACCGTCAATTCGTCGGCCAAAACTTTGTTTGCTGCTAAGACGCTGGCTGGCTCCATAGGTGCTACTTTTTATCACTGGTACATCGATGACCAGGTGAAGGAATACACGCAAACCATTGAAGAAGCCATCCACCGTGACCTGACCTGGGAGCAAGACGATATTACGCTGCAAAACATACAGGCCAGGGCACGCAGCCCGATCATCTGGATGCTAGCCAATATCAACAACGCCCTGCTGCTCACTACTTCCAACCGAAGCGAAGGTGACTTGGGCTATACCACGATGGATGGCGACACCAGCGGTAGCATTGCCCCGATGGCTGCCGTAGACAAGCAATTTATCCTGGAATGGCTCCGCTGGGCAGAAGAAGTGTTGGGATACCAAGGGCTTAGCCCCGTCAACGGCCTCAATCCCACCGCTGAATTGCGCCCGCAGCAGCAGGAACAAAGCGATGAAGCCGACCTGATGCCCTACGCCATCCTGGTGCTCATTGAACGGCTGGCCATCCGCGACCGGTACAGTCCGATGGAAGTCTATAGAATTCTGAGTGAGAAGGCAGAAGACCATGAGGTGCTGAAAGGCTATGTGATCAAATTTTTCTATATGTGGGCCAGAAACCAGTGGAAGCGTGAGCGCATTGCCCCAGCCTTTCACCTGGATGATTTCAACATAGACCCGCGCACCTGGTGCCGGTTCCCAATCCTGTCCAGCGGTTTCCGGCAGGAATTGGACGCGTTGGAGAAGCTTTGAGATGGCAAGATTATCCCATTCTTAATTGGCTATGCCGATATAATCTTGCATATGCTTAAAGAATATGTCGTTACCTTTTATCAATCGTTAAACCTGATTTTTCCTGTGAGCTTATCTAAAGCAAAGGCTTTGAAATCTGATAGTCCAAATTCCTCTGTTTCGAAATAATACTTTTTGGCCATATATTGCATGTAATATACACAAAACTAATTTTCAATAGCAAACGCTAATTTTAGAGATGATACGAAGAATTATTCCACTGTTCATTATTTTATGTCTGGGACTGTTGCTTGCCAACTGTAATTCTCAGGAAGATGTCGCGCCTGTACCGGGCGATGATACAGTGAATGTCCCGATCAACCAGGCCGATCCTTCGCTCAACGAATTACTGGTGGTGGCCGTAGATGAAGAACTACACATAGCAGACCCCAACACGGGTGCCAATGAGTTGGTGTTTGCTTTTGAGGAGTACAACGATATTGATAACCTACCTGAATACCACGAAGGAGTTGCCTACTGTGTCAACGACGACAATGGCCTGACGGCTATCGATCTGGAATCCAAAAAAATATTGTGGGAAACTGGCATACCCGACTATCATAGTAGCAGCATTGCCAAGATGTCGCCAGTGTATTACAACAATATCATCTTTGTAGCCGGGCTGTATGGCATCATGGTCGCTGCGGATGCGGCTACAGGTGATATACAATGGCAATATGATTTCAAACTTGACCCTGATGATTATTATGAAAATATGTACGGGCGGGCTGTTATCAGTGGCAATAGCCTGGTACATGGCACAGGAAATTCTTTTGAGGAAAACTATTTGCACTGCATTGATATTACCACCGGAAAACGTATCTGGCGGGTACCGCTCAGCGAACAAGGACTCACCAGCAGCACTGTCATTGCCGATGATGTTGTCTATGTACCCAGCAATACCTTTGAGGCCCGCGACCTGAAAACCGGAGCAGTCATCTGGCAGTTTTCTGTCGATGAAGATGATGGAGCCAGCACACCTACGGTTGTAGGAGACAAAGTACTCTTCCAGGGGAGTAAAGGAAGAATAGAAGCTCGTTTGTATTGCCTGGATCGCCATACTGGTCAGTTGCTGTGGGAAGCCGATGCCGGTGGAGATGACGCTGCTGCGATCAGCCCGGCAGTAGCGGGCAGTGTGGTGTTTGGTGTATACGAGCGTGGCTCTGCTGCGCCATTCAGCATCAACGGAAGGCCCTTTGCCGTATCGCTGGAAACCGGGGAACGGCTGTGGGAAAACGACAGGGTAAGTGTAGACACCTCCCCGGTGTATGCCAACGGGCGACTTTATTTCCAGGGCCAGTCTTTTGACATCGACGACATAGACGAAGCCGTAGGGCTGATGTGCCTGGATGCGGCCACCGGCGAATTTTTGTGGGTCAACAAAGCCTTCAGGTACGGCGATTACCCTCCTGTGGTAGTCGCTCAAAATGGTGTATTTAAGCCGGGCGGATGGTAAATTTTAAGAGAACCGGTGATAACCAGAATACACGTAGAAGATTTTTGTAAGTCCATTCAAAAGCTAACACAGGTAAGGGTTATGTGTTTTGGGAGTTTTATGCGCTGACGCTAACCTCTATTTTTGGTAGAAATTTTACTTGTCACATTAACAAATCATCAAAACATATGGAAAATCAGATTTCTATTCAAATTCCTGCCGAAGTACTGGCAGAGGCTGCGCAAAAATTAGATGAAGTGAACGCATTGCTCAATCCTTTCCTGGTGGCGCTCACACCAGAGGAAAGAAAGAGACTCCCCAAGATGGGTGAAGACAATCTGATGTTTGTAGAAAAGTCTACAGAGTATATCAAGTCGCATCCTGCACTGGTACCTGCTTTTGTAGATACAGCAGAACTAGACATAGACCTGAAAGCAGTGTACGACATCACTACTTTAGCCCGTATTGCAGAGCGTTTGTGCATGAGCCTAAACGATACCATGATGCTGGCAGGCAGCGAAGCGTATACGGCAGCATTGTCGTTTTATAACTCTGTCAAAGTGGCTGCCAAAAGAAATGTAAAAGGTGCCGAACCTGTTCATAATGACCTGAAAAAGAGGTTTGTGAAAAACAGTCCACGCGCCTCTAAAAGCAAAACCACCAATGCATAAACAGGTTTTTCTTTTGCACAAATAGAAAACAACCTTCTCTTCCCGAAAGCGCATACCTTTCGGGATTTTTTTATCCACTACCTCCAGATTTCGTTCATAGAAGTGGGCTGAAAACACCACCTGGTATCCGACGAGCAAACCTCAGTCACCTTTTTTCCTACACAGCTCATCTTTTTTGCGACTACAGTCACAAATTTTGTGAGTCAACTTATCTTTTTTGTGACTTCACTCACGAATTTTATGAGTTAATGTATCTTTTCGCTAACTTTAGTTACCTTTTTGCCGACTCATCCTATCTTTCTACTGACTCAACGTACAAATTTTGTACGTCAACTTACCCAGTATTGCATGTCAAATATGTTTTAATGTAGACCTTTCTTGCCTTGCCACCAAAGATTTGGCTAATAGCTGCGGAAGCTTAGAAGCACACTGCTATCAATGAACAGGATAATGCTAGTGTTATGCCCTATGTTTTACTCCTTTCTATAATTTTTCTACCTGTTCTTTCGTCAATCCCGTTGTTTCAGCTATTATTTCAACGTCAATTCCCTTTTTTCTTAATCGTTTAGCAATCTCAATTCTCCCTTCTTGCCTTCCTTCATTTTTAGCAGTTTTAATGACGCTATAATTGTCTCTGTAGACTTTCAGACTTTCTTCATATGCTTTCATATCTTCTGGATTTAATTTAGCTATTTCAGCTTCCGCAAATAGTTTTTCAAATACCTTCTCCTGTAATTTAACGGGCCTATCCTGTAAACGATGCAGATTCTTCAACACAAACATCCACTTGTCAAATTGGCTGATCAATTCATCCTCTCCTTTCTTAAATTTCGGCATCTCCAGATAAATGAATGTCAACTTATCGTAAAAGACTTCATCCGTTTCTTTGTCTATTAGTTGCACCTCCCTTAAATATCGTTCTTGCTCACTTTGATCTGGAAAACTAAAATTTAAGATGCCAATGGTGTAAACGGCTTTCAAATAATAATCCCATTCCCTACCTTTCGGAGCTTGGCTCTGGATGGGAAAGGATGCGTAGAAAATACTTCTGTCTTTAAAGTATAGTTGCTCAGCATTCTGTAATTCGATGATGAATTTCTCACCTTTTTCATTCTGGCAGTACAGCCGGGTGGCCGGTGCCATCAAAAACAGCTTTTCTATCTGTCTCAGTATTGCCCAAATTTTCTGTATTCAAATAAGTTAAATCCTGAATCTGTTCTTTATCTGCAAGTACTTGATTTAGGAAGTCAATTAGCAGTTCTTTATTAAACTCCGTACCAAAGAGTTTTTTGAATCCGAAGTCGGTAAAAGGATTGATATATCTTTCTTTGCTATCCATGTCTCAAAGATAGCTCTTTTACACTTTTTTTTCAATTTACATAGGGCATAACGTTTTGGCTCTTGGCGAAGAAGCAGATATCGAAGCACTAAATTGTCAGCCAGCACAAAATTTCCCCCTCGCTTCAGTCTGTGGCTGAAGTGAAATAATGAAGGCCAGTCTTAGACTGGCAACAATTATAAGCTTCAGATACAATCTGAAGCTAGAGAAAAGGATAGCCTACACTATCCAGCAAATCTTCTAGGTATTGCGTATTGCCATACCAGGGTAATTGCTTAAATTCCGCAGTATCTTTGCCATTGGTAGCACAATCTATAAGGTCGGTGGCGGGATTATTAGTAATGAGGGTATCTGGTCTTACCTTGGTGACAGGTAACAGCTAGTGTCTGGCGTGAGTCGGATACCTCCATTTATTGGATAACCGTTGATTTGGGCTGCAATATCTATAGGGTAAAGTATATTACATGACAAGAAGATTAATATGAAAATAGATAGTGGTTTCATGATATAAGTATGTATTAGCAATGATTATTTTTTAGAGAAAGTAGCTCCATATGAGCTTCGCTTTGATCCTTCAAAGACCAATTTTTCGTTGTAATAAGCTTTAAAATCATCCATATACTCGCCACAGTCGCCATTTCGAGGAATAAATGATAAGGTGAGTGTATCTGTATCCAGGCTATCAAACTGTAGGAAGAAAAGTCTTTGATTTTCCTGATTAAGTATATAAGGTTGTCCTGTGGTAGGGTTTACACCAAGAGTAAAATCTCCGTCGTTAGTATAGCGATATGAATCAATATTTATCGTATCTTTTTGTTCGTCCAATATTTGAAATTCTTCAATCGAATACCGGCGAGTAAAAATATTCTCATCGGTAGACTCATTAAGAATACGAAAGCCAAAATTAGACCCATCTGATAGAGAAGTGGGATCGCAACCAGTACAGGAACTAAGTAGGTGTATGATAATGCAAAATAGAATAAGTGTTATTTTTGTATTCATAAGTCTGTAAATTAATGTCAACAGTAAACTACTTATTCACTTGTTTTTCCAATAACTCAATACGCTTTTACTGCTGTAATTGCTTGATTTGTTTTTGCTGATCAATCACATAAAGTGTCAACTCTTCAATCTTCTGCAATAATAGCTTTTGCATTTCTCCCAGGCTAATACCATTTTCTAACACCTCTGCCTCTGAAGGTAAGTCTGGTAGGTGATGATGCGCCTGGATATATGTGTCTACTTGTTCCAAACCAGGCAAAGCGTAGTCTTGATCAAAGACAAAATCAGCCCAGCTTCCGGTTTTCACATCAATCTCTCTGGCACCAATCTTACCTTCTACAGCGAGTTTGTAATTACCCGGATTGGCTGCTGTACCAATTGCAACACTACCTCCATCCTGTACGAAATTAATTTGATTGGCACCAGCGTATTGAGAAGTATAAAAATCAGCGAGGGTCTTGCCGTCTGATGATTTAATGCGAAAATTCTTTCCGTCTGTTTCTGATTGGAGTACCAGTGCGGTATTAGAACCGGTACCCTGCTGGACAAAAGACCAGGCGCGATCGGTATTAAACCTTAATAGTTTCAGGCCATTACTTCCTGATACAATATCTATTTTAGCCTGTGGACTAGCAGTGCCAATACCTATATTACCATACTTGCTAAATGTGAATTTATCGCCATTATAGTTGAAACGTAAGTCACTACCACTTCTTCCGAAAAACCAGTCTTCGTTGCCAGCTTCTATATAAATACCCGCATCGTTGCCGTCGACTTTAATACGTCCGGTATAGGTTTTTACTATTTGGGTTTGTGCTTGTAAATCAAATGAAATAGTAACGAATAGCAGTGATATCAGAAATATTGAAAAGCTGTTTCTAATAGATAATAGCATGTTCACTAAATTTTGAGCCAGCAATGAGCTAGTGAGAAAGAAAGGAGTGGTTTTCATGATAATAAAGTGGTTAGTTAAGATTTAAATTATTTTATAAAAAACACGAAAGGTGAGCAATAGAGAACTGGGTATTGTTACGCACAACACTTTGAACGCTCTTGCATATTATTTCATAGTACGTTTGTCAGGAAATGGGCTGTGAGACAGCGCCACGTCGGTATAGCTCATGGCCTCCTTACTTTGGTCTGTACCGCTGTGGCCCGAACTCATAAACTGAAAATGTATTATTAGTATAGTATTGTCTATAAGTTGACAAACAAGCAATTAGAAAAACTCCTTTAGAAAGTTTTTATATACAGCTTATTTCCAGTAACTAATTTGTTTCGTGGCAATTAATAGTAATTTATTTCAAAAAGCAATAGTTTATTTCTATTAAAAAGAAATAGATGGAAATATTAGTCGTCTAATAACATTAGTAATAATTAGATAATGCAGAATAGTAGGTTAGTTGTGTGCTTGAGAACATTTCTAACAAATAATTCCTTGTTTTGGTATATTGTAAATTTTTATCGCTTCACCATCCTTATCGTTTTGCTTTCATGTTCATTTTGTATGGTCAGCATGTAGATACCTGGGCTGATCGGCTGGGCCACTTTGAAGCTTTTTCCTTGTTTCTCTAGCGAAAATGACTGGCCTAATATATTATGCAGCGTCACTTTCACGGGTTTTCCTGCCAAAGATTCACCCAGGAAGATTTCCTCATCAAATGGATTGGGGTATACCAGCGGCGTTGTGGCAATTTCATCTTCTGTCCCGGTCACCGGACCAGGATTTTCAGGATTAGGGTTTTCCGGGTCAGGAGGATTGGGTTGGGTGGTTTCCTGCGTAATACTGACGGTGTATGTCTGCTTGTTGCCATTTTCGGCAATGACGGTGTAGATGACATCCTTGGAGAAATCGTTGCTGGTTACACCACTGATCTGGCGGAAGTCGCCCACAAATACACCGGCTCCTTTCGATGGCTCAAAGGTAGTGACCAACCGGACGATATCGATGGTATCTGGTATGCTCAGCTTGATAGTCTGCCCTTCTATCTTTCCAGAGATAGCAGCACCTGGTTGCGGGATGCTGAAACTCAGCAGTTCGTTTTCTGCACTGTTGATGACCCGCTCGCCCTGGCTGAACCAGGTAGTCCATTGTGCCTCTGTATAAGGAAATTCCGGTTCTCCGGCTGATTCCAGTTTATTGTCGGCCAGGGGTATCTTGCCAACCGCAGGCGTACCATCTTCATCAAACGTATCAAATACCATAAATTTATCGTCATTGGAGTAGTTGGGGAAACCCAGGGTGTTGTTTTCATACACGGTTTTCGTTTCGCCGGTTTCCAGGTCAGCGGCAATGATCAGGTAGGTTTCGTCGGTTTCGTTAAACAGGTCAAAGCAGGCGATGTTGCGATTGGTTTTGGAGAAAGACGGGTTTCCGATGCTGGTGCCTTTTGGCAGGTTGCTGAAAATCTTGGTAATGGCTCCGTCGGCAAAGTCGTTGGCTGCATTATCCCAAACATGGATAAAGTTGATATCCCAGTACTCTACATCCCTCTCTAAGCCAGTGGTGTTTATCTGATTAAAGGCATCGTAGATGAGGTATTCACCAGAATAGTCCCACTCTATGGCATCCGCATACTGCACATCGTAGGTGACTACGCTATCCTGC
Source organism: Cyclobacteriaceae bacterium (assembly GCA_958296015.1). GTDB lineage: Bacteria > Bacteroidota > Bacteroidia > Cytophagales > Cyclobacteriaceae > JAJNNC01. The sequence goes on along the minus strand of CATQIH010000009.1, from coordinate 41,430 downwards.
GAGGTAGGATTGAAAAGCTCAAACTTCACAAAGCTATCGCTCCTGGTAAGGTCTGCCACCCAGATTTCCGGCTGTTTCTGGTTAGAAATGATCGCCAGTCGGTTGCCATCTTTAGAAATACTCAGGTTGGCCCACAGCGGCTCATCGCTGATCACTTCTTCCGCATAAGGCTCAGTCAGGTCAATACCCCGGATGGTTTCATCTTCGGTAATAAAAAAAGCAACACTACCATCATCTACCACGGTAGGTTTTCTTTTCACAGAAGTAACAGAGATGGGAGTAAAATCATCCTCGCTCAATTTGATAAAGTAAAGCGAATTCTCATCATCCGGGTCAGTATTGACGGTCAGCAGGAAATCATCGCCTCCGATAGACGGCAGGTCATCATCCCCATCATCAGGAATCGGATTCTCCCCACCACCACCATCATCCGGGTTGGTGCCATCGTCAGTCACGCCTACTGCATCAAAGGCTTGTCCTACCGACTGTGCTTCCGCCTCACCATACAAATCAGTGGCGGAGTTGATCAAAGCCCGGCGCAGGTCTATAAACTCGGAGCTAGCCGTGAGGTATTTGGTGAGGGCATCGTAGTAAATGGCTCCTATCTTATCGCGTCCCAGTTCGGTAGCCAGCAGAAAAAAGGCATGGTTGGGAATACCACTGTTAATATGTACACCGCCATTGTCTTCGCTTCCAGTGTAAATCTCCCGCATATGGTCGGGTTGCCAGCCACTGTCGTCCAGGCTTGTACCACCGTTGTGCGGGTCCTCCATATCGCGCATGGCCCCGGTAGGATAATAATCGGACAGCACAATATCTTCGCCCAGGGTAAAATCTTCGGCATCGATGAGTACGCCAAACACGTCGGCGATATGCTCGTTCACGGCACCCGGCTGATCGCGATACACCAGTCGGGCAGTGCTACCGATCACCCCGTGGCTCATTTCGTGTCCGCCTACATCGTCGCCCCCTGCCAGCGGCTTGAAGGCAAAATTACCGTTGCCATACGCCATATACTCGCCGTTCCAGTAAGCATTATCCATCTCGGTACCGTCTTCGTTGACGATGTTGATGATAGACAGTACATTGCCCCCTTCGCCATCAATAGAGTTGCGGTTGTGCTTGGTCTTGAAGTAATCATAGGCCAGCGAGGCATTGTAATGGGCAGATACTGCCGTTGGATCGCTAAACGTGCTGCTGGTTCCATTGACAATGGTGACGGAATCAGCATTGGGCACCCGCGCAGCGTCGTAGGTGATCAGCACACCTTGTAGGTCGCTGATAGGTGTATTATCGTTGCTGCGATACATATCTTTAGAGGCGTTGATCAGCGCAAAGACGTTATCAACCTGCCAGATATCCAGCGGCTGGTTCACACCGTTCAGGTCCAGGCCACTACCCTGCCCACGTCCCAGCAACTGGAAAGGAACAGCAGGTTTTGCCGGAGGTTGGGCATGTTTGTGTGCTTTGCTGTCGGGAGTATATATCTGCGGAGCAAATGTACAGGTCATGTTGGTCTGGCTGATCAGCTGGCCTGTTTGTGCATCTACAAATATTTCCCAGTGGTTCAAGAAATCGGGGCGTACTTCTACCCGCCAGGCCAGTGTAGGCTTACCGGCTTCCCACGAAGGCAGAATTACCAGTCTGGACGTAGGGCCGGTATAATTGAGTAGTTGCTGCTGCTTACTATCCAGTTGCTTCAGGGCATCCTGTTGCTCAAAATACGCCAGCGAAGTACGCACGGCAGCTTGCTCGCTAATGGCGGGCTTTGTATTAAGTTGCGGCGTGGCGTTATATCTTCCGTTCAGTCCCTGCACAATGCGCTGCTGATCGGCATGGACGATGATCTCGCTGCCATATACTTCTACGCCCTGGTACTGCTGCTGCATCCGCAGGTGCTGCATACCGCGGGTATCGCTCCATGTCTTTTGTGGCACAAACTCCTGCTCAGGCTGCCGAATCTGCATCAGGCTGCTTACTTCCTGTAAGTAGTGCGCGGCAGCACTTTGCATATTGGGTTGCACCCGCGCATTGGCCTGATTAGCTTTAGCACCGGGAATCACCCCTTTGATCTCATGTGGCGGTTCTTTTGCAGGGCCTTTGAGCTTGTATGCAGCAGGGAACTGTAGCTGCCGGGCAAATGGAGAGGCGGTGCGCAGATGCTTGCCACTGGCTGATGCCTTTGCGCCATTGCGGGTTTGGTAAGGAAAAGAAGGCTGCTGACCGGTAGCTTTTCGTTGCTTTTTGATCGCCCAGGGATCAGCAGATTGTCCCATCAGGTTGGTGCCCAGCAGCATCAGGGCAAAGACGACAAGTAGTTTTGAATGGTTCATAGCGATAGGTCATTAACAAGCTGTTGGGTGTATTGATAAAAAGTAGATAGCACTTCCTGTGAGGTAAAACCTTGGCTGCCCCAGGTACAGGTTTTTGGCGTATCCTGGGTATGCACAGAAAGAAAATAATAGATATTTCCCGGGGTATCACATCCGAACAGTTTGTCTGGCAACTGCTGTGCTTTCTCAAAACAGGCAGCACGGTCGGCACGATTCAACCGGCCCAGGTGCTGATATTCTTTTTGCAGATTGTCATGCTGATACACATGCCCATCAGCTAGTATGTAGTAAGTGGTTACCTGGTTGGTCATGCCGCCTCCCTTACCAAATTCGAGATAATCCTGTTGCATAGATTCCGGTTCAAAGGAAGTGCGCTGGCAGTAGCAGCAGGTTAATAGCAAGAACATAGATGCAACACTAACGTAGAGTTTCTTCATAGGGAACAGGTCGGCAGTAATTGAAAAGAAAGATAAAAATTTTATGAATAAATTCTATGAAAAGTACAGAAAATAAATTTTTATATCCTTCTTGCTAAATAGACAGGTTTTTCTATGCTTTACCTGCCTGCACGGCTTTCCTTACCGAGCCATGCTGTAACAATAATTCCTTAGCCTTTTCCTGTGAGACACCCAGCTGCTCCATCACCATGCGCGTACCACGGTCTACCAGTTTGTTGTTGCTCAGCTGCATATCCACCATGCGGTTGCCTTCTACCCTGCCCAGCCCGATCATGGTAACCGTAGAAATCATATTGAGTACCAGCTTCTGCGCGGTGCCTGCTTTCATACGCGTACTGCCGGTAACAAACTCCGGTCCTACCACGGCTTCAATCGGTATATCTACTTCGGCAGCCAGCGGTGTGTGGTGGTTGCAGGTAACGCAAGCCGTAAGGATGCTATGCCTGCGGGCTTCTTTCACGCCGCCGATCACATAAGGGGTTTTGCCGGAGGCAGCAATGCCTACCAGCACATCTTTATCATGGATGTCGTATGCCTGTAAATCTTTCCATGCCTGCGCGGTATCATCTTCGGCAAACTCTACGGCTTTGCGGATGGCACTGTCGCCACCGGCGATGATACCGATCACCCAGTCGTGCGGCACACCGTAGGTAGGCGGACACTCCGAGGCATCCAAAATGCCTAGTCTGCCGCTGGTGCCGGCACCGATGTAAAACAAGCGTCCGCCCTGCTGCATACGCGCTATAGTGGCCGTGACCAGCTTTTCTATTTGCGGAATGGCTTTGGCCACTGCCTCGGGCACAGTACGATCTTCCTGATTGATGCCAGCCAGCAGTTCGGTGACAGACATTTTTTCCAGGTTGTTAAAATTGGAGGGTGATTCGGTAGTCGACATATGTTTATTGCGTTTTTGTTTGTTGGTGAAATAAGGTAAGTCCTGCGATGGGTGTTTCCATGATATTTTTTACGGTAATGCCTTTGTCGCTGGCTACCTGCCGCAGCATATTGCCGTAGTAGAAGGCCACAGAGCCTGTAAAATGCACGCTGTATTGCTCATGGTTTTCGTATCGGCAAACGTTCCTGTCAAAAAACTTGGCAAAACCCTCGTAGATCATGTGGGCAATGTAGGGATGCTTGAGGTGATGAAAGGCAAACCTAGAGAAGCTGGCCAGATAGCGATTGGCTTGCGGCTTTTGGTAGGTATTTTCCAGCACATCGGCTACCGTGATCTGATACCGTTTTTCAAACTGCTGCGCCAGTGGTGCAGGCATATCTCTTTTCAGAAAGCGGTTGAGCAATTCTTTGCCGATGTATGTGCCACTCCCTTCATCGCCCAGTATATAGCCCAGCGGCGGCACATTGTCGACAATATCTTTTCCATCATACAAACAGGAATTAGCACCGGTACCAATGATACAGGCAATACCAGGCTCATGTCCGCACAACGCTCTGGCTGCTGCCAAAAGGTCTGCGTAAACTTGTATTTCAGCACTTGTAAAGACAGCTTTCAGAGCACTTTTCACTTGGTCTGATATGGCTTTGTTGGCACAACCAGCTCCGTAAAAGTACACCTGCTCAATATTGGTCTTGAGCTGCGGAAGCAATTCATCGTGCAATACCTGTCCGATCTGTGTTTCCGTCTGATGGTAAGGGTTAATGCCTACCGTTCTGGCCTGTGCAATGGTGCCTTCCTGATCAATGATGCGCCAGTCTGTCTTGGTTGAACCGCTATCAGCAATTAAAATCATGCAAGTAGTTGTTGGATATGAAGGGAAATTAGGAAATTAGGAAATTAGGAAATTAGGAAATTAGGAAATTAGGAAATTAGGAAATTAGATATTTTACTGTTCATCTAAAATAATTTCCATAAATTTCAATTTGTTTCTATCAATTTCAAAGAATTTCTATCAATCAATTCCCTATCTTCACCACCAAAGGTATTATTTCTATGAATAACAAGTTGCACGATGGCCTGAACTTTTTATCCAAACTCAGCTACGCCCGCATACGCAATATATGGCAACTCGTCAGCAGTTATTATTTGTCGCGGCAGCGTGGCCTGGCAAAGCACAGGGGTATGCCGATGAGCCTCTCGCTGGAGCCTACCACCTCCTGCAACCTGCGCTGCCCGGAATGCCCCAGTGGCCTGCGTTCTTTCACCCGCCCCACCGGTATGCTCCAGGATACATTGTTCAAAAAGGTGATCGATGAATTGCAAACCACGCTGGTGTACCTGACATTCTACTTCCAGGGAGAACCTTATCTACACCCTAGGTTTCTGGATTTGGTGGCGTATGCTTCTGCCAAAAAGATCTACACGGCTACTTCTACCAACGGCCATTACCTGCACGATGAAAACGCCCGAAAGACTGTAGAAAGTGGCCTGGACAGGCTCATCATTTCTGTTGATGGCACCACACAGGAAACGTATCAGCAGTACCGCATTGGTGGCAAGTTGGAAAAAGTACTGGAAGGCACACGCAACATCATTCGGTGGAAGCAACAGCTGCGTTCCAGTACGCCCCATGTGGTGTTTCAGTTTCTGGTTGTCAGGCCCAACGAGCACCAGATTACAGCCGTGCACCAATTGGCCAGAGAACTCGGCGTGGACGAAGTGGCTCTGAAAACTGCCCAGATTTACAACTATCAGCAAGGCTCACCGCTCATTCCCGAACAGGAGCAGTATGCCCGTTACCGCAAAAAGCAGGATGGCTCGTACGCCATCAAAAATCAACTGCTCAACCATTGCTGGAAGATGTGGCATTCTTGTGTGGTGACCTGGGACGGCCAGGTAGTGCCCTGCTGCTTCGACAAAGACGCACAGCATACGCAGGGCGATCTGACACAGCATTCTTTTGAAGAAGTATGGAAAAGCCAGCCCTACAACCGCTTTCGCCAGCAAGTACTTCAATCAAGAGACAACATAGACATGTGCCGCAACTGCACGGAAGGCATGAACATCGGAAGCTGAAGAACCGGAGTGGTGCCCCACCGGGACCGTAGACGGAAGTGAAAGGCTTTATTTCGGACTCCAGTCCCAATGGGGCACCACTTTGGTCTTCCCTTAAATCAGCAACATTTTTGCAGCAAACAACCCTAAAGAACGTACATGCACTTAAACCACATATCAGATACCCCCGGTCCCATCGGCATTTTTGATTCGGGATATGGCGGACTCACCGTCTTCAAAGAGATCGTCAGGCAGTTGCCGCAATACGATTATCTGTACCTGGGCGACAATGCACGGGTTCCCTACGGCATCCGTTCGTTTGATACGGTCTACCGGTACACGCTGGAATGTGTTACGCATATGTTTGAGATGGGCTGCCACCTGGTGATTCTGGCCTGCAACACCGCTTCTGCCAAGGCACTGCGCACCATTCAGGAACGCGATACGCCTAAGCTTCCTATCATTTACAAAACGCTGGGTGTGATCCGTCCGACCACAGAACTGGTAGGCAAAGTAACCCGCAGCGGCCATATAGGAATTCTAGCTACTACGGGCACGGTGGCCTCTCAGTCGTATATCATTGAGATCAAAAAGTTTTTCCCGGATGTACAAGTGTTCCAGGAAGCCTGTCCGATGTGGGTACCACTGGTAGAAAACAATGAGTTTGGCAGCGAGGGTGCCGATTATTTTGTGCAAAAGCACCTACACAACCTGCTCTCCCAGTCGCCCGACATTGACACGCTCGTGCTGGGCTGCACACACTATCCCTTGCTCATCCACAAGCTCATGCAGTTTCTTCCACCGCATATCACGCTGCTTTCTCAGGGAGAGATTGTAGCCGATCGGCTGGCCGACTACCTGCAACGCCATACGGAGATAGAAGTACTATGCAGCAAAAACGGGCAGCATACTTTCTATACGACAGAGTCTGTAGAGGATTTTAACCAAAAAGCGGGCATTTATTATGGAAAGACAGTATCATGCAGACATTTAGCGTTGTAAACTCAATGAGTGTTTGTTATAGCCTTCTTTCTACACTCGGAACACCAAAAAGTAGCAACGCCGAATCTTTTTTGAAGAATCTTTCTTTGAAGTGGAATTATGCTATTTCTTTTCCTTTACAGCTTTTGGAAAGCGTGTTTGTCATTAAAAAGTAAACAAAGTATATATGTTACAGCACGAATCACGTCTTATGTAAGCTGCGAATAGATTCCTCCTGAAGGACAAAGGGTTTTTAGTTTATTGTATCCTTTTGTACAAAAGTCTATTATTTTATATCGTTGCCTTTTACGCAAGCATTTTGTGTCATTCAAAAAAACCTGTCAATGACCAAATTCACTTACATATTACTTATTATTCCCTTTTTTTTCTCCTGCTCAGATAAAGGAAAAGACAAGTTAGTGTATGCAATGCGGGATTATCTTGTTGTGGCAGAACACCTCAGAAAAGTTGAGAAAAGGTACCAGCAAATTATTGATAATCAATAAAAACATATAATATCTATGCCCCAGAAATCTTTAACCTTGTTTTTAGCTTATTTTACCATTCTTTGTTTTACCACACATCTTCAGGCACAGACAGCAGTTGCCTCTGCGAAAAAAGATACGCTGATAGTAGGAGTAGCTGGCAGTGAGCCGTTTGTTTTTCAAAGTGATCCGGTTGACAGAGGCATTGCCGTTGAGATATGGGAAGACCTGGCTGCTGAAAAAGATTGGAATTATACCTACAAACCTTTTGAAACGGTGAATGCTGCCTTGCAATCTTTGACAAAGGGTGAGCTGGATTTGGTGGTGGGGCCGATAAGCATCACCTCAAAGCGACTGGAATATATGAAATTCTCTCAGCCATTTTATAATTCAAGCCTGACCATAGCATCCCGTCATGATAAACTTGATATTTGGCAAAGACTCAAACCGCTTTTCAGCATGAAGCTACTGATAGCCATATCCATCTTCTTAGTCATTCTTGCCCTTGTAGGCACACTGTTGTGGTACGCCGAACGCAAACAATCGCCTGATCAGTTTCCCTGGGACCCGGTGCATGGCATTGCTAATGGCATGTGGCTGGCCATTGTGACGATGAGCACGACTGGCTATGGAGACAAAGCTCCCGTTACGCTGTGGGGGCGTATCATTGCGGGTAGCTGGATGGTTATCTCTCTTATTTTTGCCACTTCGATGGTGGCTGGTATAGCTAGTACACTCACCCTTTCTTCGCTTGGCAGCTCTACCATCTCTACCATTGAGCAATTATCAGGACGCAAGGCAGCTACTATTGCTGATTCACCTTCAGAAGCCTTTCTGAAAGAATATCATGTGAAAGTAGTAGGAGTCAGTAATCTGCATGATGCAGTAGCAAAACTAAAATCAAAGGAAGTTGATGCAGTAGTGTATGACAGACCGCAATTGCTGTATTTTTTAAAAAACAACAGAGATGAGGATCTGCACATTGCCAAAGCAGAGTATTATAAACTAGGATATGGCTTTGCCTTTCCACTCAATACCACGCTCACCTATGATGTAAACAGAGGGCTGCTAGAGCTTGCGGAAGATCAAAAAGTGACAGAAATTGTTGAAGACTATTTGGATAAAGATGAGTAACAACATGAAAGACATTCAGTATGGAATCGGGGTAACTCCTGAGACATCGGATATCATAGAAGTTTATGATAGTTCCGGTATAAAGCGACCCACAGAAGATAGCGAACGAATAGCTACCATGTATGAAAACTCCAACCTGATCATCAGTGCCTGGTCGGATCACAAACTGATTGGTATCTCCCGCGCTCTGACTGATTTTTGTTATGTTTGCTACTTGTCTGATTTGGCCGTCAGAAAGGAATACCAGAAAGAAGGCGTAGGAAAGCACTTGATTGAACTGACAAAAAAACAAATTGCCAGGAGAACCACCTTAATACTACTTTCAGCACCGATGGCTATGGGTTACTATCCAAAGGTAGGATTTAAAGAAATTAAGAACGGATTCATTATCCACAAAACTGAATAGCCTATAGATAAAATGCCAGCAGCTAACCGGATGCATCAGGCATAATAGATCATACCATGAGGAAGTATACTTTACTATTTTTATTGTTTTTTAGTCATTACTTATTTTCTCAAAGTAAGTACGTACCTGCGGATTTGAATGATGGATGGAAAATTGGCTCAGCAACGGAGAATATAAATTTATCAGCACTGTCTGATTCCCTGGAAAAAGTCTATGAAAAAATAGATGGAATTGTAGTCATTAAAGATGGACGCCTGATCTTTGAGAAATATTATAACGGCTATTCTCCCTTTATTTTGCATGATACCCGTTCGGCCACTAAATCAATAACTTCGCTACTGATTGGAAAAGCTATTGACCTAAACTATTTGAAATCGGAAGATGAACTCATTGCACCTTACTTCTCTGACTACAAACTCAATGCTACCTCGATTCGGTTAAAAGATATATTAATGATGCGGTCTGGATTGGATTGTGATGACTGGAATATGAATTCCAAGGGAAATGAACAAAACATGTCTCACACTTCCAACTGGTATAAATATATTATAGAATTGGAAAAAGTAGCAGAGCCAGGTGAAAAATTTAGTTACTGTACAGGAAGCTATAATTTGTTAGGAAAGGTGCTTGAAAAAAGGGCAAATACTTCTATTGTGTCTTTTTCCAGAAAACAACTTTTTGCTCCTCTAAAGATTGAAGATTACAATTGGTATATAAATACGCATAATTTTAAACCTTACATGGGCGGTGGCTTATTCCTCAATTTAAGGGACTTTGCGAAATTTGGTCAGGTAATGTTGGATGAAGGTAAATGGCAGGGAAAGCAAGTAATTTCAAATCAGTGGATCAGCAAAATCTGGAACAATGGAAGAGCAATAGAGCCGGAAGGAGACAGCTTAATGTATAGCTATGGCTGGTGGTTGAAGAAAATTAAGTATAACGGTAAAATTTACAACTTAGCAACGGCATCCGGAAATGGCGGACAGAAGATAATGGTAGTGAAAGAGCTGAGTTTAGTATTTGCCATGTTTGGAAATGGATATAATGAACCATTCTTTGAGGAAGAACAACCGGTAAAAATTTTGAAGAACCATTTACTGACGGTTCAAGGAAACGAAGAAACTAATCCTGATCATATGACAGAAAAAGAAATGAAAGCGTTGGGGTATAAAGTGATTGATTACATTGTTGATCATCGATTAAACTTTGATGCTGAAAAGGTAAGCAATATCGGAAGCTATGCATCGCTTTCCAAGCAGGTAAAAGAGGAAATACCCATCAACGGAGAGAGTCCGCAGGCTGTTTTTGAGGAGCTAAACGCATTCATCAAAGACAACATCGTTCATCTGGATCATCCCCGGCTTTTTTCTTTCATTCCAGGGCCAAGCAACTACTACAGCATACTGGCTGACACGTTAGCCACTGGCTACAATGTGTTTGCGGGCCATTGGCTGGGTGGCTCTGCTGCCGCCATGATTGAATCCAGAACCACAGAATGGCTTAAGCATATTGCAGGTTATCCAAAAGGAAGTGGGGGTCTGTTTGTGAGCGGAGGCTCGATGGCCAACCTAACGGCCATTGTAGCGGCACGGACCAATAAGTTGCAAGATGATTACGCTAAAGGAACAATCTATTATTCTGAACAAACCCATTCGTCATTGTCAAAAGCATTGAGGGCCATAGGATTTCAAAAACAACATATGCGCAAAATTTCAACGCAGGATAATTTTCAGATTGATATTTCTGCGCTGAGAAAGGCACTGAAAGAAGACGTGGCAGTCGGCTATGTTCCCTGTTGCATCATTGGAAATGCAGGAACCACCAACACCGGTGCTATAGATGGTCCGAACGAGCTTGCCGCAATTGCCAGACAATACAATGCATGGTTTCATATAGATGCCGCTTATGGCGGAGCCACACTGCTTTCAGAACCATATAAAGAACAGGTAAGCGGCATAGAAAAGGCTGATTCTATCACCCTTGATCCTCATAAATGGTGGTTTCAGCCTTATGAAATGGGATGTTTGCTGGTGAAAGATAAGAAGACGCTCAAAGCGAGCTTCGCCGTACACGCTGAATATTTGGATGATACCATTAAAGATGAAAAAGAAATCAACTACTATGATTATGGTGTTCAGCTTTCCAGGTCCTTCCGGGCATTAAAACTATACACGTTTTTCAGATGTAAAGGGCTCACCAAAATTGGCGACTATGTAACCCAGGGCATAAAAAATGCTGAATACCTGGAAGAGCTGTTCAACGATAAAGCGTATTGGGAAGTATTATCCAAGCCTTCCATAGGCATTATCTCCTTTCGGGCAAAAATTGATGCTTTAGACAACGACGCACTGAATGCAGAAATATCACAACACGTATCCGAAAGTGGCTATGCCATGATCACTACCACAAAATTAAAGGGTCACCTGGCATTGAGAATGTGTCCTATTCATCCCGAAACCACCAAAGAGCATTTATCAAAAACTGTGGCGTTAATGAATGTTTTTATTGAGAATAAAATAACATGATACAAAAGAAAATACCGCTTATTATTTTCCTGATAAGTACATTCACCAGGCATGTTGTTGTCTTACCTTATATAAACTGGTTCATAAAAGAAAGCCATTGCTTCTAACAAGTCTGCTAATATTTGAATTTGCCTTATGAACTTCCTGGCTCATTTCCTATTGTGTTCAGAAGATACTGCTCCACCGGGCCGCCGGGCGATGGATGCTGCCGCTGTGGATACTGCCCCAGCGGATACTGCCCCAGCGGATACTGCCGCGCTGGTGGCGGGTAATTTTTTGGGCGATTTTGTCAAAGGGAACAAGTATAAGCAGTATCCAAAACCGGTAGCTAACGGCATTCTGATGCACCGGGAAATTGATACGTATACGGATGTGCACCCTGAGTTTCTGGCCAGTAAGCACCGTTTGGTGCCGGATTATGGCCATTATGCAGGCGTGGTAGTTGATATGTTTTATGATCATCTGTTGGCACTACATTGGCACATGTATAGCTCAGTGCCTATGGAGCAGTTTATCAAAAATATCTACCAGCAGTTGCATACCCAACAGCGTTTATTTCCCGATAATGCCTCACGGGCTTATCAGTATATGGTGCGTTACAACTGGCTACAGGGTTATGCCAGGCTAGAAGGTATTCAGCGATCACTGGAAGGTATTGCCAGCCGGAGTGCCCATGCCCCCAATATGAGCAGTGCCTCAAGCATTTTCAGGAAGCATTATGTTTTGTTGCAACAAGAATTTCATGCCTTTTTTCCGCAGATCACCCGGCATATTGCTTCGTTTTTACCATAAAGCTAATTACTTTTTTCTTGCGCAAATAAAATATGTAACTTACAAGAAGTTTCTTTTGTAAAAGATGTAATATGGAAGATGATGTTAGAGAAAGGGTCAGTATTCTTGAGGTAGTCTTAGGAGAATTCATTGTACAGACAAATAAATCGTTGAATCGGTTATCGCGCGAAATGAAGGACTTCAAGGATGAGATGAAGGACTTCAAGGATGAGATGAAGGACTTCAAGGATGAGATGAAGGACTTCAAGGATGAGATGAAGGACTTCAAGGATGAGATGAAGGACTTCAAGGATGAGATGAAGGACTTCAAGGATGAGATGAAGGACTTCAAAGATGAGATGAAGGACTTCAAAGATGAGATGAAGGACTTCAAAGATGAGATGGCGACTGACAGAAAATCACTCAATAAGAAATGGGGCGAACTGGCTAATCGATTGGGTACACTGGCCGAAGATATTACCGCGCCTAATATTCGCACTATTGCTCACACGTTGTTTGGCTGCGAGCAGATAGATACTTTTGGTGTAAGGATAGAGCGGCGCAACGTGCAAGACCGTGCTATGATTCAGGAATTTGATGTCATATTGGCCTGCCAGCAGTATCTGTTTATCAACGAGACCAAATCTAATCCGGATATTGTATATGTAGACTATTTTGTGAAGAAACTGACTCGTATCTTTGATTTCTTCCCAGAGCATCAGGGAAAAACTGTTGTTCCAATATTTTCCAGTTTGTCTTTACCTGAAAGAACAGTAGCTTACCTGACAGAAAAAAATATCCTAGCTATGGCAATGGGCGGAGAAACGATGGACTTGCTCAATTTTGATATTCTCAAGAGTCAATGGATTGAATAACCGATCTTTTTAGCTAAACAAACACAGGCAACAGCACTAAACAGATCAAAAGCAACAGGCGATAAAACGACACGCATCTTCATTGTAGATGTTGAAGGCTGTCAAGCACCTGCTGAGGAAGTTTGGCTTGTATGATAACCTCTGTGATACCTCTTTTGCGAAAGCCCAACGTATCAGCGGCAGCTCCTGATACATCCAGTATTCTGGAAGCATAGAAAGGGCCTCTGTCTTTGATAATTAGCATTACCTGTTTGCCGTTTTTCACATTGGTCACCATAATCTCGGTACCCAGCGGCAGGTACCGGTGTGCAGCTACCATACTGTCGGCATAGTAAATCTCGCCGTTGGCCATTGGGTTACCTTGTAATATCCTGGCGTAATAAGAGGCTTTGCCATGTTGTTTGAAATTGTACTGAGACTGTGCAAAGGCAGTCAGGTACGAAAAAGAAATCACCAAAAAAAGTAAGCAAATCTTCCACATAGCAATAGCGTTTACAGCTTTCAAAGCAAAGACCTTGCGGGATACTGCCAACAATCTGGCTTCTCAGAGTATTGTGGATGACAATCCAATGCATTTATTCGTGCTTTAAGCTATCTACTGTAACACGAGCATAGAAAACGTCGGATTGAGAAAACACCTCACCTGCTTTCAAGAACTCAAAGTCATTGATAGGTTGGAGGAATGCATATTGTACTGAGCGTAGCGTAGCTCGTCGGGCGTATAGAATGGCAGCAGCATAGTACTACTAACCTCCAAGGTCAACTCCATCACATTGATGATGTTATAAGTAAAGCTTTCATTTTCTTAAGTTACGCACGGTAAGCTAAACTTAAACTTTCTATAGCCGTAATGTAAGTATACATATTTTTTTGTACTCAATAGATATTAAAATGTCCCCTATCAAACCCAATACCAAAGTACCGGAAATCGAAGTGCCAACTTTACAAAAGGAACCATGGAAGCTCAGTCAGCAACAGCCTACGCAATTTACGATGGTTATTTTTTACCGTGGATTACACTGCCCTGTGTGCAAAATCTATCTGCGGGAACTCGACCAGAAAGTAGCCGATTTTTCAGCAAAAGGAGTATCTGTGATTGCGATCAGTGCCGATAGTGAAGAACGTGCTCAGAAGTCTTGGCAGGAATGGCACCTGAAAAACATCACACTGGGGTATGCTCTCAGTATTGATAAGGCAAAGGAGTTGGGGCTTTATATTTCTAAGGGTATCAAAGAAAATGAGCCAAGCATGTTTTCTGAGCCTGCACTTTTTTTGATCAGGCCCGACCAGACTTTGTATGCAGTGTCCATCCAGAGTATGCCGTTTGCCCGTCCTGATTTTGATGATATACTGAAAGCAATAGATTTTATCAAAGAAAAAAACTACCCGGCAAGAGGGGAGCAATAAGTCAATAAAAAACCTTTGCCATGAAAGTAGCAAAGGTCTTTAACTTTATTCTTTAGAATCTTTTACCCAGCCATTAATAGAAACGTGTTTTGTCTTTTTGACCAGACGACGTTCTGAGTTCTTCTACGGTGTTCCTTTCGGTCTGGAGTTCTCTGCGGAGTTTTCTTTCCCGCTCGAGGGCTTTCTTTCTAAATTCTTCCAGTTCGTGTTGTAATGAACGGTAATCGTGGCGGGTTTTGGCTGTCACCTGGTTGCTTCTTTTAAAGCGGTAGATAGCCAGCCCAAGCATTAGCCCCAAAATGATGATGGCTGCAAAGAAGAACGTGACAAAACTGTCTTTCATCAGGTCTATACCCAATACACCGATGTGCGTGCTGGCATGATCACTTTCCTGGATAGTCTTGTCTTTGGCAACAAGCGTCTGGTTGACATCTTTGATCTCTGTATTCTGCTCGTCTACCTTTGCCTGCGTAGCATCTAGCTGCTGCTGAAAGGTAGCCACAGAATCTTTGATATTGGTCCAGAAATCATCGAGCATGCTTTCCTGTACTACTTTGTATTTTCTACCTGTGTTAGATTTGTAGGTGTTGGACTCCTTTTTTACGTGTAGGAATTGCTCCATCAGGCTTTGAGGGCCTTGCTCTGGTGTTTCTGTAGTTGGTGTATCGTCCTGAGCAGAAAGGCTCAATGCCATAAAGCAGAAGATGCCCGCCAGGATAATACGGAAGTTGACAGTTTTCATAATTACACTCAATTGATCCGGTAAATACATGTAGCTATTAATTTAGCAAAGGTACTAAGCTTTGATGTCTAAGGAAACATTCCTTCACGATTATGCGTTCGCTTTTTTGAAAATACTCTCCTCACCCGCCTTTTTTGTTGCCGTGAGAACTTTAGTCTGCTACGCAAGACTGATTGATGAATTTTCTAACCTCTAATTTACCTTTAAGCATAATACATAAAAACTTATTGAGCAAAAATTCTGCATATTTTATGTAAATAACATAAAAAAATACGTTATGTATAATTTAAAAGTATAATATTTATAAAGTAGACATAAAGTCACTTATAGCTTTGCATTACTTTTTGTCTAACGCTTTGCTTTAGGTAGAGGATTGAGAGGAACAGACAGGCGGTTCCTAATCTTGTTCATAAATGCATCACCCGGATCATCCTTTTCTGTCAGGTAGTTCGGGTCTTTTTCTATCCACAGCGGGTGGCCGATAAATTGCTGATATTCATGATGTCCTATCACATATTTGATATCATATTTTTGAACCAAATACCGGATCAACTTGATATTAGCTTCCAGTTGAGCGTCGGTGAGCGGATGCCCCTGGCCGTCGCCTACATTTTCAATACCGATTGCCACCTGGTTGAGTCCGATCACATGCCGGGCAAAAACAGTGTCTGGCATCAACTGGTAAATCTGCCCGTCTCTATCAATCAGGTAAGGCACCGATACATTCAGCGCGCTGGCACGCTTGATATCTTTGCGGTTGCCGGGCAGACGGGCCGGATAAAAGGCATCAAAAGATTCCTGGAAAGTAGGAATGGCTGTCCAGTGTACCACAATCATCTTGGGGTCAAACACAGGCTCGTCGGGGGTAAGTCCGTAGTGCTCTTTCATGTAGGCCAGTGATAAAGCTCTGCGTTCATCATCAAAGACGATGGGCTTTTGTATGACCGTTGGCTTTTCAGTTTGCCTCTGCGCAGGGCAGAAAGCAAAAAGCAGCGACAATAGTAAATAGTATTTCATCGGTGTGTTGAGTTTAAAGTATCTGGTTGTGTGGTGCTGTTTATATAAAAGTCCGCCCCTGCTCTTTGAATGTGGCTTCTGAGTTCTTCATCGTTTATCTGATGAAAAAGTGATAAATCTATCTTGTAAGGTAACAGCAGATCATCCAGTTCGTTTTCAATCTTCAGCAGTGCTGTCAAATCCATAGCCGGAGCAACGAGTGTCAAGTCAATGTCTGATCCGGGTCTGTAGTTACCTTTAGCCCGCGACCCATAAACGACAGCTTTTTCAATGCGCTGATGTTTCGCAAACACCTGTTGAATGGCCTCTATAGTAGATGGTTTTAGTCCGTACTGCATATATCTATACTTAAAAAGTATCTCCCTGCTGGCTGGTACGCAGGCTTTCCATTTGCTTTTGAAAGGTAACGAACAGATTGGTATATCTATCTCTTATTTTCTCTGTAATCTCCTCGGCAGTCTCCTCATTATACGTATGCGATGTCTTGTTTCTACTCTTGATCATTTCCATCCAGCCTTCTCCATCGTCAAGTAAACTTTTGCTGAAAGCTTCACGGGTAGCATCCCGCGAACCGGTAATAAAGGTATTGCCCTGATACTCAAAGTAGTCTTTCATCACATTCCAGGCTAGTTCATGGGTAAATTCAAAAGCTTGTATCAGGCCCTGTTTCTCTAAGTCTGTAAGCGCACGTTGATGCGCCAGGTCAACTGCTTTGGTCAAATGGCTCAGCGCTTTTTGGTAGTTTGACAGCCTCTGGTGCCAGCGTATGTCTTTTTTACTCATCATCTGATACTGGTAAATGCCTTCCGCCAAATCTACCGCAATTTGCGTATAAAACGAAAATTCAAACCCACGGTATACAAGTAACGGTTGGTAGATGAGCGGATGTCGCGTAGTGGGGTAAGCATCCATTTGGTTTGTGCTTCCAATCCGATCTGCGTTTTGTCGTTTACCGTAGTCGTGATGCCGAAGCCACCCAGCAACCCTGCCTGGTGTATGGAAGCAGACTGCAAATACGGCCTGGAAAGAGCTTGCAGGATGTCCGGGTCACTTTGGTTGCCTTTGGTAGCTACCTGGTTGTTTTCATCTAGCAGAATGCTGTTGACCATCCCTGCTATGGCATAAAAGCTCAGTGCACTTTTTTGGATTACATGATACGTAACGAAGACAGGAATATCAAGATGATGTTGCCGGTAATCTATCAGGTACGTAGTGCCTGCTTTTTCGTATTGGTACACTTCTGTCAAATAATTATTGGAGAACCCCTTTTGCGCATACAGCAGGGCAGCACCTATAAACATGCGTTTGTGAAGGCAGGTCCGCATATCTATGCCAAAATCAAAGGCATGCATGGGCTTTTCTCCCACGACAGTGACGGGCAAATTTCCCTGATCGTCCTGGTAGGAAAACGTACGGTAGGCAATAGAAGGGGCGATGTTGATACTCCAGGTCATTTCCTGCGCAAGGAGCGGATAGCTGATCACAAAAAAAAGGAAGGGTAGCAATTTTTTCATGCAGGTTGGCTTTAGCAGAGGGTGAGTCCCCATCCTGCAAGGAAGATAAGCTTTATTTGCTATAAAAAAAATAGCACCCCTGTACTTTCACAACAGGAAGTATGCGTTGCCTCTAAGTATCACTACCTGCCGACCTCTACCGTTGCGTTAGCTTGCCGTGCAGTATCTGCTGGGATAGGCTTGGCAGAAATTTCTTTGTATGGATAAAAGAGAAACTTCGCATAAATATATTTCATGGTTTGTGTGAGGACATACTCTCTGCCCTCCTTTTCCTTCCACCAGTTTTTTCTGTTGAACTTATATTTAGGGGAGGCAATCACGCCCAGTTTTACCTGTTTGTCAAAAGCCAGTTGGTATAGTATAAATGACCGCCTGGCATGTACGCCCTCTGTGAAGATATTAATAGCCGGCACCGGGTCATAGTGGGCTGATATCCAACGGGCAGCCGTTTCTGCACTACTATAAGTTCTGTTAAGTCTGTCTTTTTGCGTACTGACGGCTACTATTTTGTCACTAGGAACACCATAGTGCAACATAATTTCTTTAGTGACATCAGCGTCGGTATAGTGATTGGAATATGTCTGTATTTTGGTGCTCTTACGGTCATCCTTTAAATACTTGACATTGTGCGCCCAGCCCGGCACCGTGAGGTCGTCCAGCAACATCGAGTGCACAAACAGGCTGTCATGCTGCATTTGCTGGCTGCTGTCTTGTTCATATTTTAGTAAAATTTTTTCAATAGGATATTCCAGGGAAGCTATATCGTATGTGTAGGAAGTCAGTTTGCTGGTAGTCTGCACCCGATCGAGCGTGATGGAATCATTGAGGACCAATGAAAACCTGGGATAGTGATCATCTTCAGACACGCCAAAGGCCAGCAGGGTAAGTTCTTGTACTCCGGTCAGGGTTTTATAAGGCGATACCATAAAATCAAACTTCAGCGTGCCTTCCTCCAGGGTGGTAAACGATATGGGAAATGAGGTGCTGGAAACTACTATCTGTTGGTAGTTGTGCTGCTCGAATTCATCTTTGGCCAGCATCAGGTTTTTATTATCTATCCACCCTTCTACCACCAGAATGCCTGCGTCGTCGAGCTTCTTGCTGAGTGCCAAAAACGGGTACAGGTTGTGGAGCAGCACCCAGTAAACCACTACCAGCAGCAACAAAATACCCCCACCCGCCATCAGCCACTTATAAACCGCCGAACTATTGAAGTGCTTCTTCTGCATTTTTAATAGATGTATCCAACTTTTCTTTCACCGCCTGTACCTGCTGTTGCTGGTTGTCCAGGTACTCAACCTTTTGTTCGGGCGACATATTGTGCATTTCGTTGTCAAACTGCCGCATCCAGGCCATCATACCCTCATCGGCATCCTTTAGCTTTTCTTTGAGTTGTCGGAGATAGGCTATCCTGGGGGCTTTGTTGGCACTTGAGTCTACGTCCTGCAAATGATCAATGTTTTCATCCAGGCTGTTTTCTAGCCGCATGGCATCGCCCATCACTGCCATTGCCTCATCATGTGTGTTCATCACTTTTTCGTAAAGCCGGTCAGCCTTCTTTTCACTACTGCAACCATACAACAGGAACAATATAAAAAAGGCATAAAATGTATGTCTCATATATCAATATCTAATGTATCTAATGTATCTAATGATTGTGCCCTGCAAAATTGGGTAATAAGTTCATATTAACCAAAGCATCATCATAAGCCGTTTTATAAACATAAACATGTATTCTATACTTTTTCTGGTATGTAAGCTTACGTTTTCCGAACATTTTCCGCTGGTTTACGAATACATCATATATGAAACCAGTATATACCGGTTATTTTTTTATTATCGTATTTTTTACATCAGCCTGCTCAAGGCAAGGTAAAGAGGCTGTATCGCAGGCTTTGCTTTCTAAAGATGGTATACTTAACGTGGCCTATCTGGATAGTGCTTCTAACCAGCTTTATACCGATGACGCTTCGTTTGTGGAAGGGCAGAAGATTAATAGGTACGGCTTTGAAAAGGGCGACATTGTACTTTATCCAGACTCGGTGTACGAACAAAGGATCAATTCTCTTACTTCAGACTTTTCTCTAGCTTTTAACGAACAGGTAAGCGACTATATCAATATGTATGCTTACCGCAAAAAAAAATTGACCGAGCGTATGCTGGGCAAAAGTGTCTTGTACTTTCCTTTTATCGAGGAGATGCTGAGCCAACAAGGGCTTCCCCAAGACCTTAAGTTGCTCACAATGATAGAATCAGCCTTGCAACCAACGGCAGAATCTTCCAAATCTGCCAGTGGCCTATGGCAAATACGCTATGAAACCGGACGTGCACTTGGGCTTACCATCAATTCTTATGTGGATGAACGCCGCGATCCTTACGCCTCTTCCAAAGCGGGTATCATGTATTTGCAAAAGCTTTATAATCTGTATCACGACTGGTGGCTGGCCATTGCTGCATACAACTGTGGCATGGGCACCATGAACAAGGCATTGGTAAAAGCTGGCAATACGCACGATTACTGGGAAGTGAGCCAGTATCTGCCACACGAAACACGCAACTATGTGCCTGCTTTCATTGCAATGGTTTATTTGTACCACTATAAGGAAGAACATAACCTACAACCTGCATCGCTGGATGTGCCCTTTCGCAGCATCGACACGGTGAAGGTCTACCAGCAAGCTTCTCTAAAAAAGATCGCCGAAAGCATTGGTGTGCCCCTTCAGGTGCTTGTGTTTCTGAATCCTAAGTTGCTGCGCCATGTGGTACCCTCCAGCCCGGAAGGTATCGCCCTCACTTTACCAATCAACAAAATAGCTACTTTTGAACGTAACTGTGCCGGTCTGCTGGAGCGCACCGAAACCAGAGACCAGACCATCATGGCTGCCAAAGTGCTCAAGGCAAAGACTCCGGTCGTTCCAAAAAATGCAGACCTTGTGGAGGTGATTTATACTATCAAACCCGGCAATACGCTGGATGAAATCTCCAAGCAGTACGACTGCTCCGTAAAACAACTCATGGACTGGAACGCGCTGCATGACCCATTATTGCAGGTAGGTTATGACCTGAAAATATACGTGCCCGAAAATTCCCTGGATACTTCTATGCCAGCTACTTCTTCAGACCTTATGCTTACGACGAGTACGGTTGATTCTGAATAGCAGCCAAAACCCGATCAATACCAGCGGTATACTTAGCCACTGCCCCATATTCAACGGAAGAGTAGATTCCCAATCCACCTGGTCTTCTTTGAAAAACTCATAGACAAAGCGCAGCCCAAACAGAATAATCAGAAATAGTCCCAAAAGTTGTCCCTCCGGCAAAGCTGCTTTCTTGCGCGACCATAAGTAGAACAAAAAAACAAAAATAAGCAGCGAACTTAGCGATTCATATAGCTGTGCCGGATGCCGGGGAATGCCATTGGTGTAAATAGTAGCCATATAATTTCTGCCCTGCTGTTTCAGTTCATAGTTGAGCACTTGGCCTGCTGGCTGATACAAGTCTTCTGTGACATAGCTGTTGGTGGAAAGCAAGTTTTTTACATGGCCTTCCAGAAAACTCCTAAGATCGCTTTCTGCGTATCCATTGCCTGCAAACTGAATATCAATCTCTACCGGCTGGTACAAGTCCGGATTTTCTGAGGGAACGATTTGCCTATCACTTTTATGTATGGATACTTCTTCTACCGCCGGTGAACTGTTCTGAATAAGCTCCAGCGTGTGGCGGGCAAACACCACCCCATACGTGCTCTGGGTGGGAATACCGATGATCTCTGAGTTCATGAAGTTACCAAACCGGATAAGGCAGCCCGTAAGGGCCACCACAATCACGATACGGTCCACCACCCACAGGTAACTCTGGCCCGAACGTGGTCTTTTGATGATTTTCTTTCCTGGTCTTCCCAGTTTGATGTCGTAACTACTATAGACATACAGGGCCAGCAGGATACCGATGGCTGCCCCGTGGCTTGCCAGTCCACCTTCCCATATCTTCAGGATATCTATAGGATGGGCAAGGTAACGTGCCGGTTCGTAAAACAACACATGCCCCAGTCGGGCACCCAGGATGGTAGCAATCACCATGTAGATGGTCAGCGTTTCTACGTCTTGCTCTTCATGTCCTTCCGTTCTGAAAATATAAAAAAGAACCTGTTGTGACAGTAGAAAGCCCAGGGCAAACAAAAGTCCATACCACCGGATAGTTAATCCCCAAACGTGAAACAGGTCCGGGTCTGCTGTCCAGACAAAGTAACCAGTCAAATGCATCATGTATTGAAATGTTTCCGGCAAATATAGTTTTTTTTGCCAACCTCCTGCCTGCCAACGCTACAAATTCTATTTTCGGTGTGGTAGGGTAACCGCTTTTTTTACTTTTTCTATACAGCTGTGTAAATGTTTTTGAACGATATGTTGTTATCCTTTTTTTGATCGCTTTTGCCTGATGATCCTATGCACGAAATTGAACCTTACTACAACTGGCTGAAGTACTACAATCCGGCTGAGGATGAGCTTTCACCTTATTATGGCAAAGAGTATAACTACGATCTGTATACCAATGCCATCTACAATTACTACATAGACCCGGCCTGGGATTTTATGGGTTCCGAAACGCTCTACATCAAGATTTTATACACCGATTACCATCTCGGCTTTACGGTAATAGAGTTTATTGGCGAATGGAACGATGCCATCAATAACGATATCATGCACCTGAAACGCAATATTATTGATCACTTTACCAAGAAGGGCATCAACAAATATGTGCTGGTAGGTGAGAACGTGCTCAACTTTCATGGCTCCGATGATTGCTACTATGAGGAATGGTTTGAAGATGTGGAAGATGGCTGGATCGCTGCGGTCAACTTCCGCGATTTTGTCCTGCACGAATGGCAACGCTACAATGTGGATTCTTATATCAACTATGGCGGAAGCCTACAACTAGACAACTGGCGCACTATGAAGCCCCAACACTTTTTCGAGCTGATCAACTCACTCATCTCCCGGCGACTGTCTTATGATTTATAGCTACCATGCATAAAAATAAGAACCAAGAAAATCTAGAACATGGATAAAAACGCAGCTCTAATGCTAAGCCAAGAGTACTTGACAAAAGTTGAAAGCAGTAATATCAGATTTTCGGAAGCATGGCTGTTTGGCTCCTATGCTACAGGAAATCCGCATGAGCATAGCGATATAGATATTGCTATTGTATTGGAAGATGGTGAAATTAAGTCTTTTGATACAGAAGTCAGACTAATGATCATCAGGAGTGGAGAAGAGACATTGATAGAACCTCACGCCTTCACCAAAGATGAGTTTGATCCTACCCTGCCAATCGTCCATCAAATCCTAAGAAGTGGCAAACGAATTGAAATATGACTGTCTGATTGTACATAGGAAACTGCTTTGACCCCACTTTGTCAGTTCAACATCCCAACTCCTCCACCAAAGCAACGATCGGAATGGTATATCTTCTGCCGCTTTTCACTTCCGTGCACCAGGCGCGGGTGCGCTTTACTTCGTCTTTGGTGAATATTCGCTGATGAAAACAGAATGTCTGCTTCAAAGGAACGGTAGCCAGGGTAACGCCTGTAATGGTCTGATCATATGCCTGCAATGCCATCATCAGTTGCGGATCGGTGCTGCTGGAGGCCTTCGGGTGCTGCATGTGCCTGCTTAGTGCGGATAATATGGCTACCGGAAAAACTTCCTCCGTAAGCATCGGACGCATCAGCCCCTGAAAACTATGCTTCCACTCTTTGCCATGCGGCGCAATGTCATGTCCGTGGGTGAGAAAAGCATCCAAATGCGCTATCTCGTGAACATAGGTGATCAGAAAAGCATAACGGTTCAGTGTGCCGTTGACGGTGATCACATGCGTCTGCTTGGCAGGATGATAGCGGTAGTCGCCGTGCTTGGTCTTTCGCTTTGCGGTTATCTTCAATGAAAAGGGATACGTCAGCCAAAGCTCCAGACAGTAAGCCACGGCTGCATCAGGCACATGCGTGCCCAGCCATTCGGAAATACGCGCAGAAGAATCATTAGTAGGCTGGTTGGTCATGACTCGCGCAGGGCTTTTTCGTCTTCTTCACTAAGATTAAAGTCTTTGATCAGGCGGGCAGGCGTAGGGCGAATCAGCGAAGAGGCGATCAGCATCACCATATATAAGGCAGAAAAGAGCTGTTCTCTTGTTAAGTAAAGACCCAGCACTACCAGCAGTGTGCCCATGATCAGGATCAGATAGCGATTGATCAGCAACTTATAAAACAGCCGGAGCTTTTCTGACAAACCGGATGACGGTAGCTGCGTTTTGAGTGCCTGCCGGTAATACAGCCAGGAACCTACCAGCGAGGCCAGCGCAAAGAGCGGGATCAGCACGTGAACGGGTATGCTGAAATTATCGCCCACCGTATCTTTGAGCCCCCCTGCTTTTTCGTAGCCGAGGTATACGATGGCAAAGAGTACCAGCGGTACGCAGACGATGAAGTAAAAGATCAGGTTGATGCGGTCGAGAAACCGAGGAATATTTTGTAATGGATCTTTGATATCAAACATGGTGTGTTTTGTAATTTGCACAGACAGAAACTTGTAATAAATCAATACATGGCGTAATATCGCACGAACCGGCTTTGATGAAAAGCTTTTTGCTCATCGTCTACAGGACTTTTCCTACGGTGGTACGGTCGGCAAAACTAGGAAATAACCCCTTGGTAAAAGAAGAAAACCAGATGAAAATCGTTGATGCTCAATTTGTCGCCAGCTATACAGACTATCAGCAATGCCCGAAGTCAACTATTCCTGAATACACTTTCATTGGCAGGTCCAACGTAGGAAAGTCTTCTCTGATCAACATGCTCACCGGGCACAGCAAGCTGGCCAAAACTTCCGGCAGGCCCGGAAAGACCCAGATGATCAACTACTTTCTGATCAACAACGGGTGGCATTTGGTAGACCTGCCCGGCTATGGCTGGGCCAAAGTGAGCAAAACCTCCCGCGCATCGTGGAGCAAGATGATAGAAGACTACCTGCTCTACCGCACGCAGCTCATCAACCTATTTGTGCTGATAGACTCCCGCCTGCCCCCGCAGAAGATAGACATGGAGTTTGTCCGGTGGCTGGGAGAAAATCAGCTTCCTTTTGCCATCATCTTCACCAAAGCAGATAAGCAGACAGATAACAAAACAAACCAGTCGGTGGCTACTTTTCGCAAAGAGATGCTAGAAACCTGGGAAGAGCTGCCGCCCTCTTTTGTCAGCTCGTCGGCAGATGGTACGGGCAGGGAAGAGATTTTGCAATACATCCATCAACTCAATCAAGGTGATTTTAATTGAATTGTAGCCTGTTATTTGTCTTCATATGCCTATCTTTACAACGTCTTAACACAACAAAACCCTAACAGTATTTTATGGACTTAAGTGAAATCGCATCTATTGCAGGAAAAGGCGGGTTGTATCACATCATTAAACCAACCCGTGGTGGCGTCATTGTAGAAACTTTAGATGAACAAAAGAAAAAGATGGTAATGAGTACCAACAATCGTGTATCCGTACTCAAGGAGGTTTCCATCTACACCACCGATAGCGAAGGCTCGGTACCTCTGGAAACCATCTTCCAGAAGATTTATACAGAATTTGGTGATGATCCGGGCGTAGAAAGCACCTCGGATACCGAAGAACTGAAAGCATTTGTGCAGCACATGGTGCCCAACTACGACGAAGACCGGGTATATCCTTCCGATATGAAAAAGCTGGTCAGTTGGTACAATATTCTCTATAAGTTTGCCCCCGATGTACTGAAAACTGAAGATAAAGCCAAGGCTGAAAAATCGGATGATGAAGAAGTAACTGCTTCGTCTGAAGATACAACACCAGCCGCCGAAGACACAGCAGAAACCAAAGCAGACGACAAGAAAGCGGAGTAAGTTTCATCGACAGATAATCTAAGCAGTCATTTTGCTCTTACTCCTTTGATCTGGCATCAGATTGTATCTGAAGCCCTAATCCAGCCTTCTGCTCTAGCTTCAGTCCCAATCTAGCTTCAGATTGTATCTGAAGCTAAGGTCATCTTTACTACGCTCTCATTCAAAACTTATTTTTACGCAGGAAGTTCATCTAGGTATACAACACTGTTTTTCTCTAACCACACGATTAACTCATGCTATCAGAACAAGACATTAAACAACTCAAAGCGCACGGTATCAAAAGAGAAACTGTAGAAGAACAATTGCGCAATTTTCAGGAAGGCTTTCCTTATATCAACATCGTGAAAGCTACTACTATTAATGATGGCCTGCTGCAACTCAGCGATGAACTCACCGATCAGTATGTGGGCGAATATGAGGAGGATGCTCCGCGTTATAAGGTTATGAAATTTGTGCCGGCCTCTGGTGCTGCCAGCCGCATGTTCAAAGATTTATTTTCCTTTACAGATACCTACAAAGGCACCGATGAGGATTACCAAAAACTAACCACCGACAAAAAGCATGAGCCGATTGTGGGCTTTTTCAAGCGTGTCAATGACTTTGCTTTCTATGATGACCTAAAAACAGCCCATGAGCGCAGCGGCAAAGGACTCAACGAAGCCATTCTGCAACGTGAATATGTACCCGTGATGCAAACCCTACTCAACGATGAAGGACTTGGCTATGGCAGCCTGCCCAAAGGGCTGCTGAAGTTTCACCGCTATGGTCAGGAGTCGCGTACGCCGGTGGAAGAACATCTGGTGGAAGGTGCCAACTACTGCCGCAGTGCCGACAATAAAGTATACATTCACTTCACCGTTTCGCCGGAACACAAAACCAGGTTTGTGCAGCACGTGGAGGAGGTGAAGCCAAAATATGAGCAGCAGTTTGGTGTTACCTACGATATCACTTATTCAGAGCAAAAGCCCTCTACCGATGTGATCGCCGTAGACATGAACAACGAACCTTTCCGCAACGAGGATGGGTCTATGCTATTTCGTCCGGGCGGGCATGGTGCACTGATAGAAAACCTCAATGAGCTGGATGCCGACATGGTATTCATCAAAAACATCGACAACGTAGTACCCGATCGCCTTAAAGATACTACTTACCGCTACAAAAAGCTACTGGGTGGCCTGCTGCTAAGCTATCAGCAAAGAATATTTGATTACCTCAATTACCTGGACCGGGCCGAAGACCTGTTCTCTGACAAGGTAGAAGAGATTCGGCATTTTGTAGAGAACCAGTTGTGTGTGATCTCCCCTGCCGTGTTCGCTTCTTTGCAGGACGATGAGAAAGTGGCCTGGCTGATCTCCAAGCTCGACCGGCCCATCCGCGTATGTGGCATCGTAAAAAATGAAGGAGAACCCGGCGGCGGTCCTTTCTGGGTGAGCAGCGAAGATGGTACCACTTCTTTACAAATTGTAGAAAGCGCGCAGGTGAACATGCAGGATGCCGAGCAAACCCGTCTTTACAAAGATGCCACGCACTTCAGTCCAACTGATATTTTGTGTGGCCTCAAAGACCACGATGGCAAAAAGTTTGATCTGCACCGCTACGTAGACCCCAGCACAGGCTTTATCACCAAGAAATTCAAAGATGGCCGCGAGCTGAAAGCGCAGGAATTGCCCGGCCTGTGGAACGGTAGTATGGCCGAGTGGACGACCATCTTTGTAGAAGTGCCCGTAGAGACGTTCAACCCGGTAAAAACCGTAAACGACCTGCTCAGAGAACAACATCAAGAAGCCTAGAGGCAGAAGTTATGGCTGAAATATGCTATGGCCGCATGGTTAGCGATGGGCTTGAAGCCTATCGCTGTATACATTCTGCCGTATACTTAGTCAACCTTTTTTGTCGGCAACTGCTAGTGCGCGTTTGGCGTGGAGCGCACTAGCACTGCTAGTGCGCGTTTGTAACACGTTCGGCACTGCTAGTGCGCGTTTGTAACGCGTTCGGCACTGCTAGTGCGCGTTTGTAACGCGTTCGGCGTGGAGCGCACTAGCGATTGTAATTTATTCTGAGCCAGTACTTAGTCAACCTTTTTTGTCGGCAACTGCTAGTGCGCGTTTGTAACACTGCTAGTGCGCGTTTGTAACGCGTTCGGCACTGCTAGTGCGCGTTTGTAACGCGTTCGGCACTGCTAGTGCGCGTTTGTAACGCGTTCGGCGTGGAGCGCACTAGCGATTGTAATTTATTCTGAGCCAGTACTTAGTCAACCTTTTTTGTCGGCACTCAGTGACTATGCCTGCAGACACTATGTGACTATGCCTGCAGACACTATGTGACTATGCCTGCAGACACTATGTGACTATGCCTGCAGACACTATGTGACTATGCCTGCAGACACTATGTGACTATGCCTGCAGACACTATGTGACTATGCCTGCAGACACTATGTGACTATGCTCACCTTCCTCCAGTGACTATGCTTGCAGACACTCCGCAACCAAGCTTGCAGACACTCCGCAAGGTTAAGCTTACAAATATCGTCATCTCCGAAACAACCATATACCCAAGCCACCCCCTATTGTCACACATAAATAGATCGGCCAGTGAATGGCCCCGCCAAAAAAGGTATTGGATACATACATGCCTACCAGAAAGCCAATCGTGGCACCACACATGGCTTTCACGATCACGGGCATATTGATATGTTTGAGCATTGTGTTATCTTTCATCATTATTCAGTTTGTTTTTTCACCCATAAGCATTTTCCCTTACCTTTGCGTTGTGCTGCTGGTGGCTTACTTGCGCTTAATGTGCAGGCAAAGCTATAAGTCTGGCCGACCGCAAAGGGAAACCGGTGTAAATCCGGTGCAGTCCCCGCTGCTGTAACTCCAACAATAATCTATCGCTCTGGCAACCCCAGGCCACTGTCCCACCTTTCGGGATGGGAAGGCAGCCAGCGCAGGAGAAGCCAGAAGACCTACCACAGCACCTGACCTGACTGTTTCCGGGGAAAGAAACAGGTAAGCGAGAAATCTATGCCTATAAAAGAAAGAATTTTCCAGTTGCTATGCAAATGGAGCGATCAGTATAACGATCTTTGGTTAGCTGTGCTTTCCGGTTTGTGGGGACACAAACCAGGGAATCCCTATGCCTCCAACTGGCGCAAGTGGCATCCGTCCAATTGGCGCAAGCGTCCGCTTGTGCCCTTATTCCAACTCAACTGGCGCAAGCCACCGTGGCAGTGGCATCCGTTAGACTGGCCCAAGCATCCGCTTGTGTCCTTGCTCCAACCCAAAACTAGCTGGCACGAGCATCCACTTGTGCCCTTGCCCGCAAAAGCTAAAAAGCTTGTGCCCTTGCTCCAAGCACAAACTCACTACCTGCTCATAGCCGCTACCCTATCCCTGCTTATCGCTTGCCAACCGAACACTACCCAAACCGAAGATACAGCTACCCTACCCGCTACTTCCTGGCAGCCAACGAAGGTCAGCTACGCCAAAGGTTTCCAGCTGACCTATCACGATCAATACAAGATGCTGCACCTTGTATCAGGACAGGATACATTACACTACCTGCTCCTGCCGAAAGAAAGTACGCCCCCCGAAGGTATCTCTTACGACCAGATCATCCGCATTCCGGTGTCCAGGATCGTCACACAGTCTACCACGCACCTGGGATTGATTGCGTTTGCCGGTGTGGAAAACGTGGTGGCTGCCGTGGATGAAACTGACTTTATCTACTCTCAAAAGATCAGGCAGCAGGTGCGGGAAGGCAGTATCGTAGAGGTGGGCGGCGGCGAAAGCCTGAATATGGAGCAGGTGATCGCGCTCTCGCCAGACCTGCTCATGGTATCGGGTATGCCCAATGTAGGGCTGGAACGCTATCAGACGCTGCTTCGTGCAGGCATTCCGGTACTTATCAATACCGAATGGATGGAAAACATGCCGCTGGGTGAGGCAGAATGGGTGAAGCTCGTGGCTGCCCTTACCAACAAGGAAGCAGTGGTACAGCAAAAGTTTGATCAGGTAGTGCAGCAGTACGATAGCATGGCCAGCCTTACGGCCAAACTTACCGGGCAGGCTTCCGTCATCACCGGCTCGCCCTTCCAGGGAAGCTGGTTTGTATCGGGCGACAATGGCTACTTCAGTCAGTTGCTGCAAAAAGCCGGTGCTTCCTGGAGCTGGTCAGGAGAGAGCCAGGCCACCACGCTGCCGTTGGATTTTGAGGTGATGTATACCCACGGGCTACAGGCCAACTATTGGCTTAATCCTGGTCAGATCAACTCAAAGCAGGAACTACTGGCAAAAGATAAGCGGTTTGCAGACTTTAAGGCTTTCCGTCAAAGCAAGGTGTATAACAATAACCGGCGCATGAATCCGGAAGGCGGAGGCAATGATTACTACGAAAGTGGCGCAGCCAGTCCGCACATCATCCTGGCCGATCTGATCAAAATACTGCATCCTGAGCTATTGCCAGGCCATACGCTTTATTACTACCAGAAAATTGAGTAATCCCACGTACCAAAGAAAGCAGCCGCCATCTGTCGCAAGTACTGGCAAATCCGGCAGAATACTACTGTTGCTAGGTGTAACGGTCATCCTGCTTTTCCTCACAGACATTGCTCTTGGGTCAGTCACCATTCCTTTGCCAAACGTACTTCGTATCTTACTGGGTCAGGAAACCGAGCAAATGGCCTGGGTCAATATTATTTATAAAATCAGGTTACCCAAAGCCATCACAGCCCTACTAGCAGGTGCTGCCTTATCAGTTGGCGGCCTGCAAATGCAGACGCTGTTTCGCAATCCGCTGGCCGGTCCGTCGGTGCTGGGTGTTACGGCCGGTGCCAGCCTGGGCGTAGCCATTGTGATGCTTTCTTCCGGTACAGTCACTTCGCTCTATGCGATCCAGCAACTGGCGCAGGCATCCGGATGGATAATCGTGCTGGCCTCTACTCTGGGAGCCGCCGTAGTGTTGCTGCTCATTCTGCTGGTCTCGTTCAGGGTCAACGACAATATTGTGCTGCTCATCGTAGGCATCATGATCGGAAACGTAACGCTTTCGCTGGTCAGCATCTGGCAGTATTTCAGTGCCCCCGAACAGGTGAAAGATTACCTACTCTGGACGTTTGGCAGCCTGAGTGGTGTCACGCCCGCGCATCTCAGCATACTGATTCCCCTGGTGCTTGCAGGGCTGGTGCTGGTATTTTTCTCTGCCAAATGGCTGAATGGTATGCTGCTGGGAGAAAACTATGCCCGTAGCCTAGGGCTGCCCGTGGGTCGTGCCCGCATCCTCATCATTATTACCACTAGCCTACTGGCAGGCAGTATCACCGGCTTTTGCGGCCCTATAGGCTTTGTAGGTATTGCCGTGCCGCACCTCACCCGCTCTCTACTCAACACCTCAGATCATCGGATGCTGGTGCCGGGCACCTGCCTGGTTGGGGCCACCGTCATGTTGTTTTGCGATATGATTGCCCAACTGCCTGGCTATACCACTACCCTGCCTATTAATGCCGTCACCGCCCTGATAGGCTCTCCGGTCGTCATCTGGATCATCATGCAAAGAAGAAATATCAGCGCCAATTTTGGATAAAGCCTCTCCCATATTAACCACCCACGCCCTGGCTGTAGGCTACCGGCAACCCACACGGCGCATGTTGCTGGAAGACCTGAATTTGGAGCTTCACCCAGGCTCCCTTGTTTGTCTGCTTGGCCCCAATGGCACTGGCAAAACCACGCTGATGCGCACGCTGGCTGGTATGCTCAGACCGCTGGCTGGCCAGGTATATGTACAGCAAAACGAGGTGCATCGCCTCAAAGCAAGCCAGCTGGCACAGAAAATCAGCGTCGTACTGACAGACAGGGTAGATACTGGCAACATGGATGGCTACAGTGTGGTGGCCATGGGACGCTACCCCTACACCAACCTGATGGGCAACCTCAGCCAGCAAGACCAGCACATCATCCGATGGGCCATTGAAACCACAGAGACACAACATCTGACAGATCGCCCTTTGCATCGCCTCAGCGACGGCGAGCGGCAGAAGATCATGATTGCCAGGGCACTGGCGCAGGACACGCCGCTGATCTTGCTAGACGAACCCACCGTACACCTCGACCTGCCCAACCGCATCGGCATTGTCAGCCTGCTTCTCAAACTCGTACGGGAGACTGGCAAGACCGCCCTCATGTCTACCCACGACCTTGACCTTGCCCTGCAAACTGCTGACCAGCTCTGGCTGCTGCAAGGCAAAACCCTGCTGACAGGCATTCCGGAAGATATGGTGTTGCAGGGAAAGCTGGCAGCTATTTTCCAGAAAGAAGGCACCTTCTTTGATCTATCCTCGGGCACCTTCCGGCTGCAGGTACCTTCCCGCCATACCGTCAGACTGCAAGGCAGCGGCCACGCCCGTTACTGGACACAAAGATCACTGGAAAGAGCAGGTTACCAGGTAGTTGCAGATGATGCCTCGTCGCCGCTTATTACGGTGCAGCAAGAACACGGCCAGCCAGCGTGGCGGCTTAATAGTCGGGGAGCGACTGTTTACTATACGTTGGGGGATTTAATGGAGGGGTTGACAGGGGAGAGTTATCTTTAGCTTTCCGAAAGTTTGAAACTTTCGGAAAGCTAGAAGTCTAAACATCGAAATTAAAAGCAGCTTTACCAGCTTTCAGGACTTGGTGTGCTTGTAGAAAACGCTGGCGATCACCAAACCAATCCATGCCCGCTTGACGGGCCAGCAATGTTGGGCTATCAAGCAAGTACGCATGCCAGGAAGAATGTGGCCAGTGGCTGAGGTCTTTCACAAAACCGTGATGAATAGGATTCAGGTGAATATAAACCATTAGCTGAGTGAAATAAGCATCGCTATCTACCAGCTTTCGCTTGAAATTTGGGTTAAACAGGCTTCCCCTACGGCTATACCTTTTATTATAAGCTTGGGTATATGCGCTAAACAGATTGGCAAACTGCTTGCTGATCGGCTTCTGAAAATCTTGCATCGCTTTCCCCCTAGAACAAAAGTAAGCTTTCAATGCTGCCTCCTTTCTAACACGTATCATCAGGTGCAGGTGGTTAGGCATCAGGCAATAAGCAAAGGTTTCTACCACCGGATGGATGTGCTCCGTGTATTTCTTGAGGAAGTAACGATAGTTTTCAGGTTCACAAAACAGGTTCTCATAGCCATTGGCGCATGTATATACATGGTAGGTCTTTTCAGTATCGAGGAGAAGTTTGGCCATAAGTTTTTGCTTTCTGACGCTATCTTTTCAGAAGCTGGAGTTTCTAAAAAGCTGGCGTTAGCATATAGCACTCAAAAATACTGCCTAAGCAGAAATAGATAACGAGAGCCAAGCTTGATGAGTAAGTATACTAAATCTGCCAAAGCAGAACGTGACTTGCTACAAATGAATTACCTCCCCATACTCCACTTTCAGATCAAAGGCAGTGGACAAAGGCCGGTTTTCTATATGAGCCATCAGCAAGCGAATGATGCCTCCATGTGTAATGATGGCTGTGGTTTGATGGGCCGCATACGCTAAATCCTTCCAGAAAGTTAGTACTCGCTGGTGCATCTGTGTCATACTTTCGCCACCAGGCGGTGAGGCCAACACAAAATTTTCCATCCAGGGCGTTAGCTGGTCTGCTGGAATGTCATTCCACGCCTGCATTTCCCAGGCTCCGAAATTAACTTCCATGAGCCGGTCATCGGTGTAAATCTGTGGTGCAGGAATCGTTTGTGCCAGCCTATGGCACCGCTGCAAAGGACTGCTGTGTACGGCATCTACGCTGGCAGGGAGTTGTGCCAGCACCTTTTCTTTTTCCGCTGGGAAAGTGTCTGCCAGCCCGATATCAGACTGTCCGTAGCAAATGCCTTTTGCAATGGCTGGCGTGGTATGGCGGATCAGGTAAATTTCCATAACAACAAGAAAGACAGGTAACACACTATTTCCGTCACTTGCTGCGTGGCTCCCAGGCAATCACCGGTATAGCCACCAATCCACTTTTTGAAGTAACTGCCCAGCCACATCTTTGCCAAATACATGGGCAGTGGCAACAGCAACAGCAGGTACATCTGTGTATAAACTGCCAATGCAACCAGTGGCAACACGGCCAGCAACGCGCCTATCCATAAGTCAATGGCAAATGCGTGCTGCGCCACCGGCTTGGCTTTGCTATCGAGTGCGTCACGCACATACTGATGCGTAAAAATGAAGGTAGAAGCCATAAAACGGCTCACGGCATGAGTGCTGATGAACAGCAGAAGACAAAAAGTAAGACGCTGTCCGGTGAGCGCAAAGATTTCCCAGAGCAGACTGATCTTTAGTCCAAACAGCAACAGCAAACCCACCACGCCATAGGTACCCACACGACTGTCTTTCATGATCAGGAGAATTTTGTCAGCAGTCCAGCCACCTCCAAAACCATCGCAGGTATCGGCAAAGCCATCTTCGTGAAAGGCTCCGGTGGTCAGAACGGACGCTGCCAGCGAGAGTATCAGTGCGGTAAGGGACGAAAACAGATACGCTCCAGCCAAATATACCACGGCTACTATGAAGCCCACGATCCACCCGATCAGCGGAAAATAACGGATAGACCGGTTGATGTACTCCGCCCGGTGATCTATCCACGAAGGACAGGGAATGCGGGTATAAAACATCAGCGCAGCAAAGAATAGAGTGATCTGTCGTTGTATCAATGCAGTTGATATCTAACTTATAATACTTATAAACTCAGACTTCCAGGCAACAGGTCGCAGAACCAGAAGCCCATGTCGGCTACAGGCTGTGCATCACCAGGCGAACAACGCTCGTCGGTATCATTACTGGCAGGTGCTTTGTAGGCTCTGAAGACTTTCTCTCCTACGTTAAACGCGATAGGTTGCCGAAAGATCGGGCCTTTATAGACAAAGGTATGGAACTCTCCGTTTTCGCCACAAGGGTCAACGCCTGCTGGCAGGTCTTTCAGAAAATCGTCATCGATGAGCCTGCCCACGAAGCTTTTATCCAGCAGTTCAGCCTTCACACACACCACAATGGCCTTGAAGCCCAGTGCCAAAAAGTCGCGGATCAGGACGGACGTATCCTGTTGCCAGAGTGGAAAGTGAGCCGTGAATCCGACTTCTACCAGATGATCTTCACGGTATTTCTTCAGGTCTTCCAGAAAAATATCACCAAAGAGTGCCTGTGTAAAATCCTGCCGCCGGAATGCCTGCATGGTGGTTTCCATAAGCGTATTGTATTCCTTCATGGTGGGCTGCTCCGGCAACCTTAGTTTATGCAGTGGAATGCCAATACTGGCTGCCTGCTGCTCCAGCAACACTTCCCGCACCCCATGCATAGACACGCGGCCAAAGGCACTGTTGACGTTGGTCAGGAGCTTTTCTATTTGAAAACGATCATCCTGCAAGGCATAATACAACGCCAGCGCGCTGTCTTTCCCGCCACTCCAGTTGAATATAGATTTGTTTGTCATACAACTTCATTCCACGTTTCCAGCGATGGAATAAATCCCATTGCTGATGTACTACTTATGATTATCTTTTAAAACAACAGGCAGCCCGGACACCATTAGCGTGGCTTTGTCTGCCTTTTGGGCTACATATTGATTCGCCCAGCCTTGCAGGTCGGTGAACTTTCTGCCTGCTTCGGTGGCTGCATGTACGCCCATGCCTATCTCATTGGAAATGAGGATAAGAATAGCTTCTATCTGTGCCAGGGCATCTATTTCCTGCTGAAAAGCTGCCAGCGACTGATCAATATCCTGTCTGAAATCCACAAAATAGTTGGTGAGCCACAGCGTCACGCAATCAATAACGGCTACTTTGCCTGCCAGATCAAGCGTGCTGATGGCTTTTTCTTCCTCGAAGGTTGTCCAGTGTGCATCGCGTTCATGTACATGCCGGTGGATACGTTGCTCAAACTGATCGTCCCACCTGCGGGCCGTAGCCACATACACCGGACTATCCGACAGGCTCAGAGCCAATTGCATGGCGTAGCTGCTTTTGCCCGAACGTGCGCCGCCCGTGATGTAATGTATCATGTTTGTTGCTTTCTGAATCCATAAGGGCAGTGCAGACAACCATTGCGGCAGCATTGTCCTCTTTTGAGATGATACCAGGCTGTAAACACCCAATTACCCTCCGCATTGATGTAGTAATCCGTACCTTCTGCCGGTAGCTGTGGCACGCCCAGCTTGCTGACTTGCCGCATGAGAGCGGCATCTGCCTGCTTGGAAGATAACAACACATGCACCTGTTGGCTGATCGCTTTTTCCAGGCAGCAGGCACAATAACATACCGCACGATCATCTACCGGCATCACAGGCGGAAAGTGGCTGCACCAGCATGGCGCGTCGCTTGCTGCACAGCAGCTAAACGCAGCCTGGCATTGCGGACATATCATTTCCTGTGCAATTGCTTTTCTCACGCCTTTACGCTTTCCCTTGCATACCACCGGTATTTTCTCTGAAGCCTCTCCGGCACGTTGATAATCTCGCTGTGGAAAAGCCCGGCCAGTAGCTCGATACCATCCACCAGCGTAGCTGCACTGGGCTGCGTAAACAGGTCGTAATCTGCTATAAAGACTTGTTGGTTTTGCACAGCCTGTAAGCTTTGCCAGCCAGATAGCTCGGTAAGCAAATGCATTTCTTCCAGGGTGCGGTCTACTGCAAACCCACAAGGTGCGATCACCAGTACTTCCGGATCATAGCGCACGATCTTCTCCCAGGGCGTGACGATACTATCACCTCCGGGGTTAGAAAGCATGTCGATGCCACCGGCACAAGCGATCTGGTAAGGTATCCAGTGACCACAGTTGTAGATGGGTTTGGTCCATTCCATCAGCATTACCCGGCGTGGCATTGCCCTGTGTGCCCGTTGTGCATCCACCAGCCAGTCTATACGGGCTTGCAGCTTGCTTAGATGACGGTAGGCCATGTCTTCCTGCCCCACTGCCGTGGCGATGGTCACCACCGTGGTGAATACATCGTCCAGCGACTGTGGCGTGAGCGGAATGAGCCTGGGCTGCTTTTTCAGCTTGGCGACTGCGGCGGCTGTGCAGGCCGTATCAATCTGGCATACTTCGCACACATCCTGTGTAAAGATGATGTCCGGCTCAATAGCCTGCAACACTTCTTCATCCACATAATACAGGCTTTTGCCCTGCGCTTTGCTGGCTGAAAAGATACTATCTATCTCTTCGCTGCTATAATGATTGTCTTCCAGCACGCAGCGTACTACTTTCTGTTTTTCGGCCAGTGCCTGCGGCAGACATTCAAACGTTACGCCATATAGATAGTCCTGTAGTCCCAGATCGTAGATCATCTGCGTAGCAGCAGGTAAGAAAGAGCATATTTTGATCATATGTTTGTTGTTGAGGTTGGGGATTGGGTCTTAGGGGTTAAGTTTTGGGATTTAAGGGACAGACATTGACATATTTTCAAAAACTCAATACCCAATCCCCGGTACCCAACATCTACCAATGCATCCAGTCATATTGATCCAGGTCTTCGAGGCAGGCTTTCAGCAAGCGAATGCAGGCGGCAATATCTTCTTTGTCGGCCATCTCAATGACCTGGTGCAGGTGGCGGGTAGGGATGGAAACAGCACCGGCAATCGCACCTTGCTTACCCATGCGCTGCACCCCGGCAGTATCGGTGCCGCCCGCAGGTAGTATCTCCAGTTGCCACTTGATGCCGTGTTTGTCGGCTGTCTTTTTCATATAATCCACCATGCGGTAGTCACAAATCGTGGAGCCATCCAGTACTTTGATGGCTGCACCATCGCCCAGAGCAGTGACGCGCTCATGGGGCTGGGCACCCGGCAGGTCAAACGCAATGGTGGTGTCCAGTCCGAAGCCAAAGTCGGGATTAATATGGTGTGCGGCTACACTGGCCCCTCTCAGCCCTACTTCTTCCTGCACCGTAAACACCCCGTACACATCGTACGGCACGTTTTCCAGTTGCCGCATGGTTTCCATCAGGATAAAAACCGATACACGGTTGTCAATGGACTTGCAGTTGACACAACTTCCCATCTCTATCAGTTCACGCTCGCGGGTGATGGGATCGCCCAGGCTTACCAGTTCTTTTACCTCATCAGCTTGCATGCCCAGGTCAATGAAATAGTCGGTGATCTTTGGATTCTTGGTGCGCTCTTCTGCCGACATCACATGGATAGGCTTGCTACCCATGACACCCACCAGGTCTTTTCTGCCATGCACGACTACGCGCTGGGCTGTCAGGGTTTTCGGATCAAAACCACCCAGCGTGTGGAAGCGGACGAAGCCTTTATCATCTATATGAGTAACGATAAACCCAATTTCATCCATGTGGGCGGCAATCATCACTTTCTTTCCGTCAGGATTTTTGCTGCCTTTTTTGATAGTGATCACATTGCCCATATTATCTACCTGAAGATCGTCTACCACAGGCTTCATCTTCTGGATGACCATGTTTCTGACCCTTTCTTCAAAACCGGGAGCACCCGCTACTTCACAGGTCTTTTTCAGTAATTCAACGTTAATACTCATTGTTCAAAATATTCTTAACTGTACAAACTTTAATATGATGCTATCGATTGTCAGCAACAATCAACAGACCGCCTGGCGGCCGGAAGCAAATATCCAGGTATAAAATTCAATTACAAAATATGTAAAGTGATACCTGTTTATTTGTTTTTTGAGCTTTGTTTTTTGAAATTTCCTGCCGTAAAGAGAAAACATTCCATTATTAAGACCACAGAACATGAGACAGCAACTTGCTGAGCGAAGGAGCTAAAGAACTGAGCTACGAAATAAGGGGCATTGTAAGAAAAGCGCAACAGTTGCAGGCGATCGGCAAAACCATTTACTGGGAAAACATCGGTGACCCTATCCAGAAAAACTACCAGGTGCCCGAATGGATGAAAGACATCATCATCAACCTGCTCAAAAGCAATGCTACTTATGGCTACTGTGACTCCAAAGGCGTGCTGGAAACCCGCAAGTTCCTGGCATCGCTCAACAACCAGCGTGGCGGTGCCCAGATCACCGCAGAAGATATTCTGTTCTTCAACGGACTGGGAGATGCTATCTCCAAACTGTATCAGTACATTGTGCCTACGTCCCGCGTCATTGGCCCGTCGCCCTCGTATTCTACGCACTCTTCTGCCGAAGCATCTCATGCCAACCACCACCCCATCACCTACAACCTGGACCCGGACAACAACTGGTACCCCGACTTGGACGATCTGTATATGAAAGTGAAATACAACCCCAATATTGTAGGCATCCTGATCATCAACCCTGATAACCCTACCGGTGTGGTGTATCCGCTGCCGGTGCTGCAAAGAATGGTGGAGATTGCCCGGGAGTTTGATCTCTTCCTGGTGGCTGATGAGATTTATCTCAACATCACCTACAATGGAGCCAAAGCTGTAGCCCTGGCTGATGTGATTGGCAACGTGCCGGGCATCTCGCTTAAAGGCATCTCCAAAGAATTTCCCTGGCCCGGTGCACGTTGCGGCTGGATGGAGTACTACAACCGCGACAAGTCTTCCGAGTTCAACAGGCTGTGCCTGACGTTGGACAATGCCAAGATGATCGAGGTATGCTCTACCAAGCTGCCGCAGCTGGCGATTCCTCCTATCATGGGTGCTCCTCAGTATGCACAGTACCGTCAGGAGTTCAACGAAGCTATTGGCAAAAGAAGCCAGATCATTGCCGATCTGTTGCAGGATGTGCCTTTGCTGAAGTTCAACAAAACCTATGGTGCCTTTTATAATACCATCATCTTCCGGGAAGGTGCGCTCAAGGGGGGGCAGTCGCTGACCATTGAGGATGAACGTGCCGAAAAACTACTGCAAAGCTGGCTACAGGCTGATCCCAACATGGCCCCCGACAAGCGGTTTGTCTACTACCTACTGGCGGCCAAAGGCGTATGTGTGGTGCCGATCTCCTCCTTCTGCTCCAACCTGCACGGCTTCCGGGTTACGCTGCTGGAGAACGACGAAGTCATCCTCAAAGAAACTTTCCACAGAATTAAAGAAGCCGTGATGGAGTATACAGAGGTGAAGGTAGGCGTTGAGGGGTAAAAGGCTTGCTCTTATTATTGTACTGAATTTATAACCTTCCCTCGTGCCGTACCACCGTGGCCTTGTGCCGCTGTGGAACAGACACGCAGGCCACTAGTGGTGTGTTATTTAACTGTCCTGTGAGCCACAGGACAGGGTTTATAGATTTAGAAATTACGTATATAGTGAAAAAGCTTCAGTCACGAATAAACAAGGACTAATAAACCTCATAGTTGAGACATTAAAAAAGATTCATGAGATCGCTGATTTTGCCGATTTCCTGCCCAAAATATATGAAGGATAAATACCTTCTCCCTATTCTGTACCACCGTGGCCTTGTGTCTCACAGGCCACGCTCCCTCTGTTCTGTGCCACCGTGTGGTTCCCTACTGAAACGCGGGCTTACCCAACGGACAAACTCCCACTTTACCAAAGTCCCGCTACCACGGTGGCTATGCGCCATAAGGACGTAGAATTAGTTGTCTGATCATCCTCAAAGAAACTTTTCCTTATACAAACCCTACACTCCACATTACTTGTCCTCTAAATGCACGTATACTTCGTTTTTGTAGATTTGCCCGGTGTAGTAAATGATATAGTAGTAGACACCGGCAGGCATACCTTTGGCATACCACCGAAAGTTTATATCATCAGAAGTAAACACAGACCGTCCCCATCGGTTGAAGATAGCTATTCTTTCAAAGCGGTTGAAGCAGTTGCCGGAAGGTAAGGTGGGCAGGTAGAAATAATCCCCGATATCATCGCCATTGGGGGTAAAGGCGTTGGCCGGTTCATAACTGTTTAGCCGTAGCGGCCGGTCGTATACGGCAATCACCTGCCGGATGGTATCCCCTTTGGCATTGAAACATTTGTCGTCTTCTACGGCAAAATAGACTTCCGTAAATGAGGGCTTATTGGCTTCTGTCAGCACGGCGCAGTCGGGTACCCAGGAGAAAGTTGCCGTTACCTCTTCGTAGGCCCGTGCGGTGAAGAAGTTGATAGAGGTGGCTTCCTGGTCTACTTCAATATTATTTTGCACCACCCTGATCAGCCGCAGCGTGAGCAG
This sequence comes from Cyclobacteriaceae bacterium, assembly GCA_958296015.1. Lineage (GTDB taxonomy): Bacteria > Bacteroidota > Bacteroidia > Cytophagales > Cyclobacteriaceae > JAJNNC01. The sequence continues at coordinate 811 of CATQIH010000009.1, read as the reverse complement.
GTCTTCGTTGGGGTCGGTGCCTGTTACATCAAAGTATACCGGGTACCCGCAAATGTGCGGATAGTATCTTCCTGCTGGCCCTGGATGTAGGCTTCGGGTGCGTCATTGGTGGGTGGAAGGACGTTGATGCTCACCCTAACCGTGTCGGCCATAGCCTTGCCGCAGGTGCCCTCATCGGCTGCAATGAAGTAGATATCAAACGTACTTCTTTCTTCCAGCGAGATTGTATTGCACGACAAACGCCAGCTAAAGGGCGAACTGATCTCCTTGACACCGGTATTGCCGGGGAAATTGATATTGTAATCTGCCAGGTCAAAGCCATCACCCACCGCTGTGAGCCGGATAAAGTCCAGGTCGAGGTCTTGTGCGAGCACATCGAAGCTCACGGTTTCATCGATGCCGACGGTCAGCTCGGTGGATGCCAGCTTGTCGAAGGTAAGCTTGGGACGGTTGTTGGCAGGCGTGTTGATGGTGAGCCGAAGTTGCAGGCTATCGGGCTGGCCGAAGGAGCAGTCGCTGTTATCGCTTAGCCTGATCGTTACCAGGAAGGTTTGCTGCCGGGAGAAGTCATACAGGCTGCAATCAGCATTCCACCGGAAGGTCTTTTTCACCTCGCCCGGCACCAGCAACTCTTCTACCAGCGTCATACCATAGGCTGCCGGGTCAAAGCCATCGCCTGTGACTTCCAGCAGCAGCTGGTCACCATCATTGTCGATGCCTTGCAACGGCAACTCGTACACACCTCCGGCATCCACCAATGCGTTGATCACATTCGGGTTGTTGACAATGAACGGGTCTTCGTTGGCAGGGC
>CATQIH010000008.1 GCA_958296015.1 Cyclobacteriaceae bacterium | reverse complement strand
CCTCCTCTTCGGCCCTGGATTCTATTCAGAATGTACTCAACGACGATTATAACCGCAACTATAAGCTTTCACAGGCACTAGGCCCCTGTCAAAGATAACTTCGACTTTGTACTGATCGACTGCCCTCCTTCCCTGGGCGTATACACCGCCAATGCGTTAACTGCCGCCACCAAATATATTATCACCGCACAATCAGGCAGCTCTTTTTCCAATAGTGGTGTGGCCGAAGTGAAGAACATGATAGACCAGCAGGTAAAGAAGATCATCAACCCGCAGATCGAATGTCTGGGTATCCTAATCACTTTTTATAATGCCAACACCAATATCAGTGCGGCTGTGGCACAAGATCTGGAAGAAACCTACAAGGGACAGGTTTTTCAGACACGTATTCGCCACCTGACCAAGTTGATGGAGGCACCTTATTTGCGACAAGACATCTTTCAGATGGCACCGGGTTCGGGTGCTGCCGAAGATTACCTGTTGCTCTCCAAAGAAATACTACAGCGACTAAGTGACAGCTAATGAGTAAATCGGTCAATAAGCTAAGAGCAGCACGTAAGACGAATCAGAAGTCTGTCAACACTGACGAAGTATTCAAGTCTAACTTTGACAGGCCCGATATTGATAACATTGTGCTGGATGAGGGAGTTGCGTGGTTTTATTCCGGCACTCAAAACCGAAGAACTGGCTCTGCTGGAGCAAAGCATCCGGCAGGAAGGCGTACGCGACGCGCTGCTGGTTTGGAAGAACGACGCAAACGAACAGCTACTCATAGATGGCTACAACCGTTACCGGCTCATCGGCAAATTGCAGGCTGAGGGACTGTCTGTTAAGTACAGTATCAAAGCCCTGGATTTTTCCAGCCGGGATGCGGTGAAAGACTGGATGATCATCAACCAGCTAGGCAGGCGCAACCTCACTGCCGAGCAGCGCAGCTACCTGCGCGGACTTCGTTATCAGCGAGAAAAAGAGCATCATGGAGGCGAAAGAAAGTCAAGTGATCAAAATGATCACATGAAAACCAGCATCCGGCTGGCAGAAGAATACAAGGGTGGGTGAAGCCACTATTCGCCGCGACAGTGAATTTGCCCTGGGGCTGGAAAAGATCGGTAACCAGAATCCTGTGCTCAAGCGAGATATTCTGGATGGCAGGGTAAAAATCAGCAAGTCTGTCATCCAAAAGCTAAGCAAGTATGATGCATCAGCTAAATCATTTGAAGAAGTCAGCGACATCCTGGCATTTGTAGCCCCTAAGAATAAACAAAAGAGCAACAAGTTCACCATATCCAAAGACAAAACAGTGGCAGCCATGAGAAACATCACCCCGAAGAGTAAGCCCAAAGAGATCGCACAAATCAGGCTGATGCTGGATCAGATAGAGAAAATGTTGGAAGTTTGAAGACCGAAGTCAGAAGGTGAAAATTTACTATACTCCAAACTCCGGTCTTCCGTTTCCAGTCCCCTTTTTCACGGAATCCACTTGATATCTTTGAAGTCAGGTTTGCGTTTTTTCCAGAAAGGCATTGCGGCCTTCTTTGGCTTCGTCTGTCATATACGCCAGCCGGGTAGCTTCGCCGGCAAACACTTGCTGGCCTACCATTGCCATCGTCGGTGAGGTTGAACGCAAATTTGAGCATTTTGATAGACGTAGGCGATTTCGCCAGTATTTCCTGTGCCCATGCATAAGCGGTATCTTCCAGTTCGTCGTGCGGGAACCACCGCATTCACCATGCCCATGTCGTAGGCATCCTGTGCGGAGTAGTTTCTGCCAGAAAGAAAATCTCACGGGCGCGCTTCTGCCTACCATCTTGGCCAGGTATGCCGAGCCATAGCCGCCATCAAGCTGGTGACATCTGCATCCGTCTGCTTAAAGATAGCGTGCTCCTTGCTGGCCAGCGTCAGGTCGCACACCGTATGCAGGCTGTGCCCCCCTCCTACTGCCCAGCCCCCGGCACCACGGCAATCACTACCTTAGGCATGAAACGAATCAGGCGCTGCACTTCCAAAATATTGAGGCGCGGCATACCATCATCGTCCACATACCCCTGGTGTCCACGGGCATTCTGGTCGCCACCACTACAGAAAGAATAGACACCATCTTTGGTGGAAGGACCTTCGGCAGAAAGCAGTACCACGCCGATAGCAGTATCTTCGCGGGCATTCAGTAGGGCTTCAAACAGTTTCACTTACGGTTTTGGGCCGGAACGCATTGCGCACATTGGGCCGGTTGAAAGCGATACGGGCTACGCCATCTGCCTTTCTGTAGGTGATATCCTCATAATCTTTGACTGTTTTCCAGTCTATGTTGTCTTTGCTCATGATCGTTTTTTTGATGTGAAAGTATCGCTTTTAACGCTCCTCTTCAAACGGCTCCACGTACTTTTGAGAACTTTTTCATCATAAAACGTTATATTATCAGCACAACCAGGTAACGATCTGAATCGGGATGCCTGATTAAACGACCAAAAAACGATGCTAGTAGAACTATTTGACCAACAGTCCGATACCTTACGCAAAGAGGCAAGAAAGGCTGCCAATACTGAAAATGTCATCACGGCCACCAATAACGTGCTACACACGATCCGAAGCCATATCAGGAATGAACAACTCATGGATGAGATCTCGCTGGATCGCCTGATCGCTCAGCTGAAAGCCTCCGCTTTGCTGATACTTTCAGCCAATGAGGTGAAAGCCTGGAACAAAGAGCAGCGAAAAAGCAACGTGTCGCTTATCGGTCATTCCAAACACCAGCCTGCCATCAAGATATTTCAGGTGGTGGTTTTGCTGGCACTGGCTGCCTTCTTCTGGCTCACCAAGCCCGAGTATTACGAATTATTGATTGGCGTAAGTCTGGCAGCCCTGGCAGGCGAATTGATCCTATACTTTGTCAACCTGCGGCATGAGCACAAAGAAGTGAAAAGATCTAAACGAAACCGCTATGATGCCAACGAAGTGCGCTACGATGTGCTCGTTGACCCGGACGAATATGTGTCAGGTCTTCGTGAGTTGCTCATCGCCTCAGATAAGCTGGTGCCGCTGTTGGATAGCAAGCGGCTGGAACCTGCCGGTAACCTGATAGAACAGGACAAAAATCTACTGGAACTTTTTCAGGGTATGGTAGAGGCTGCCGACAATAAAGACCGTGAGCTGGCCATAGCTAAACTCCAAACGGGTAGCCGGGCTGCTATCCAAATATAAAATCAAATTGGTGTACTATGACGGGCAGAATGATGACCTGTTTGATTTCTTTCCTAACCTTAAAAATGATGAAGTGACGACGGTTTATCCCGCATTGGTTAAGGACAACAAGCTTATTTCTACGGGAAGAGTAGTGACACCACGCGTTACCCATCAATCATAACAATATGGATGCAGAGCATAATTTATTTCAAAGTGTAGAAGAATTTGTGGGGTTCGACCTGGGGCACGGAGAATCGGCCATGACTTCCACCACGTTATATACGGAGTCTGAGCCGAAGGTGATAGAAATTTTGCCCAACAAACGGGCGATCATCACAGCAGTAGCTGAACACCCCTATCAAAGGCATTCTGATTGGCGACAATGCGTACAAACAAAAGGGCCAACATAACCTGCGGGTGATGTTCAAAAGCCCGGACTTTAGCCGCAACGATGTGGTGCAGCCCATCAGGCAATTTGTAGGCAAAGTGTACGAGACCGTGGTGAGCGAGAAAAAGATAGCAGGAGGGGAGCAGACCAAATTTCTGGTGGGTTGTCCTTCCGGATGGAGCAGCGAGGTGCGCCACGAATACAAAGAAGTGCTACAACATGCAGGGCTAGGGCAAGTGGATATTGTAGCCGAATCAAGGGCGGCATTTCTGGATGCACGTTCATCAGGCGACCTGGGCGATGTGCGGCAACTCACAGGTGCCGTGCTGATCATCGACATTGGTTCTTCCACCACAGACTTTACCCCACGTAGTAGGACTGAAGGAAGTAGCCATTGATTTTGGAGAAAACCGCCTGGGTGCTGGCCTGATTGATGAGGCTATTTTTCGCAGAACGTTGAACGCTCATCCGCAGAAAAAGGAACTGGAAAGAAATTTTTGAGCAGCATCCCAGCTACCGTGCCCTTTGTGAAATACAAAGCCGTATTGCCAAAGAAGAGTATTTCTCTAACGAAGAAGAGTTCCGCGACCGTCCGGCACATGCCATGAACGAATGGATGGCAAAAATGGTAGAATCTATATCGATATCGACATAGACCAGCAGGATATGGAGCAGATACTGCACACCCCGCTGCCGGAACTGCATAACAAAAGCTGGATGGATGCGTACCAGCAGGCACTACAGCAGGCCAAAAAAATGTCGGTAGACCATCCCCCAACGCTGATCATTCTCACCGGTGGTGCCTCACGCATGAACTTTACGGTGGCCTTGTGCGAAGAAATCTTTCCTGATGTGTATGTTAAACGGGGCCGTGAGCCGGAGTGCGCCATTGCCGCGGACTGGCCCTGGCAGGGAGAATAGATAAAAAAATGGCCATGTTTAGAGAAGAAATAGAGAAGTACTGTCAGACCGGGAGAAATTCCGGGAGATACTGGAGCGCAAGCTTCCCGGTCTGATAGAATCCATTACGCCAAGCTCACCGACAAGCTCATCGACTTCACAGAAATCTACTACAACAAATGGCGATCGGGCAGTCTGGATACCCTGAAAGAAGTACAGGAAAAAAGCCATGCGCGACTTCAACGATTGGATGAAAGCCCCTGAAGGCATCCAATACATTTCTGCGGAAGTTTCTGACTGGCTCAAGGAAGTCTCCAATGAGCTGGATAAATACACCAATCCTGTGAGTAGGAAGTACGGCGTAGGCAGCGGGGCTTTAAAAATAGGCATCGATAACCCTGAAAATATCAACGCCAACATCCTGGACAACCCGGCAGGCGACCTGTACAACAACCTGGCTGGTATCACCACGATCATCGGAAGCATTCTGGTGGCTAGTATACTCGGTGGGGGAGGGCACGCCCTTTTGCTGGCCGGACCGATCGGCTGGATCATTGGCCTCATTTTGGGGGTTATACTGATTGGGGGTGCCTTTGGCTGGGCCAAAGACAAGGTGAATGACTGGGTATCGAGCGTAGAAATACCCAAACTGGCCCGGCGTTCACTGTTTCCAGGAGATATTTCAGAGAAAATGCACAATCGGGAAGATAAGATTATCAACACCATGAACAAGGCTATATTGGAAGGGGAAGTGGACGGTCAGAAGTATTCCGAAAAAATGGTAGACGACATTCAGCGTTCTCTCAAAGAGCACCTGCTGCTGGAGGCAGATATTGCCAAGCTATGGATTGTATGACAGGCAGCTGATGCTACGTATTTGATTATTTTAAAACTGCTTTGCGATGCATCATTTGATTCTGACCATTATTGCTTTGAAAATGACCATGTAAACAAGGAAATACACCCTACTTTTGTAATATCACTTAAAATAAAAAACGATGACACAGAACAAAAAAATTGCATAGTGACAGGAGGCAGCCGGGGATTAGGCAAAAATATGGCGATTAATATAGCCAAAAAAGGCATAGACGTCATTATTACTTACCATAGCAAAAAAGAGGAGGCCATGAAGGTGGTTGACCAGATCAAAGCCCAGGGACAAAAAGCTGTTGCTCTTCAACTTGATACTGCGAAGGTATCGGAATTTGCTGCTTTTTTCGAGCAACTTACCGACGCTTTGACAAAAGAATTTGACACTGACAAGATTGATTACCTCATCAATAATGCAGGCATTGGTATCCTTGTGCCGTTTGCCGAGACGACCGAAGAGCAGTTTGATACGTTGATGAATATTCAGCTCAAAGGCGTGTTTTTTCTGACGCAGAAAGCATTGCCTGTTTTGAGAGACCAAGGGGCAATCATCAATGTATCTTCAGGACTGGCACGTTTCACTTTACCAGGATATGCAGCGTATGCATCAGTAAAAGGAGCCATAGAGACGTTGACCAGATACCAGGCCAAAGAATTGGGTGCCAAAGGTATTCGAGTCAATGTGGTGGCACCGGGAGCTACTGAAACAGATTTTGGCGGAGGAGCCGTGAGAGACAACAAGCAACTTAACCAGACCATTGCAGATAGTGTAGCTCTTGGGCGTACCGGACTGCCGGATGATATTGGTGGGGTAGTAGCTTTTTTATGCACAGAAGATGCCGGTGGATCAATGGTCAGCGTATTGAGGTATCGGGCGGGCAGAACTTATAGGTTACCACCAAGTGGTAACTGCCAGAACAAAGGCGTAAGGGCAATAGTAGAGGGATATCTGGCTATTGTCTTGCTTATTTTTTGCTGAAATAAATGGTGTTTACCGGGGAATATCACATCTGAAGATGGAAAAAACGGAAACTTTAGAGAATTTTTATCGCACAAAATTAGGTATTCTTCCCAGTGAAATCATCGAACATTTGGGGCAATTCAATGTGTTTACGCTAAATGATTATGTTGGTTCGAAGCCCTATCCTATACCTTATAGTCGTAAAGATTACTATAAAATCAGCTTGATTACCGGGAAAAACAGGGTATACTATGCAGATAAAACCCTGGAAGTAGCTGATAATATGCTGTTGTTTGCCAATCCTCAGATTCCATACAACTGGGAGCCTCTTGCAGTAGAGCAGCAGGGGCATTTTTTGTATATTTACGGAAGAGTTTTTTAAAGGCTACGGTAATTTTAAAGCATACCCGCTGTTCCAACCTAATGGTATTCCTATCTTATCCTTATCAGATACTGAGGTGGCGACCGTGCGGGAGATTTATCGCAAATGCTTCAGGAGATTGCCTCGGACTACCAATACAAATATGACGTGTTGCGCAACCTTGTATCTGAACTAATCCATACAGCCTTAAAATTACGTCCAGCCAGGTTGTCTGCCAATCATGTATCAGGCACTACTGCCGCTGATAGGATCACTGCTATGTTTCTTGAACTAATTGAACGACAGTTTCCCATAGAATCCACCATGCAGCGCATCCAATGTCGCACACCAGGGGAGTTTGCAGCGCAGTTGAATGTACATATCAACCACTTGAATAAGGTACTCAAAGAAACTTCCGGAAAGACAACGTCGCGCATCATTGCAGAAAGGATTGCAATAGAAGCACGTGCTATGCTGAAGCACACCAACTGGCATATATCAGAGATAGCCTGGTGCCTGGGCTTTGATGATCCTTCCCACTTTATCAAGTTTTTTAAGAAAAGCACACAAACTACCCCTCACGCTTTCAGAAGTTAAGTGCATGACAGCAAACAACAGGCAATGCCTCCTGATGCCAGACAGGATGAGTTTGATAGCAATGGAGCTGTAGCAATTTCAACAAATCAGTTTCTCTTGGAACTTATTGATAAAAAACGCACATTGGTGTTATAACAGACAAGCCACAGACTGCTGATTGGCTGGGCTGAATGAACATTACACAAAATACCTTTGATCATGAAATTCTCTTTGATCGGATCATTACTTTTATGCTGCCTAGTGGCTTGCCAAAGCACTACTTCGGAATCTGCTAATCATTCATCCACTAACGTTGCCACGCGTGTAAAAACAGACGATGCCCACCCTGGGATGGTCTGGATACCAGGCGGCACCTTTACAATGGGTACGGATGAATCTGAAGCATATGAGCAAGAGAAACCAGCGCATGGCGTAAAGTTAGATGGATTTTGGATGGATGCAACCGAAGTGACCAACCAGCAATACCAGCAGTTTGCAGAAGCTACAGGCTACCTCACCGTAGCAGAGCGCAAACCCAACTGGGAAGAAATGAAACAGCAACTGCCAGAAGGTACTCCCAAGCCTGCCGATGATCAGTTGGTAGCAGGAGCATTGGTATTCACACCACCTGCTCATCCGGTAGCCACGTATGACTATTCGCAGTGGTGGACCTGGACACCGGGAGCCAACTGGCGGCATCCGCAAGGACCTGGCAGCGATATATCCAAACACATGAATCATCCGGTAGTGCATATTGCTTTTGAAGACGCTACGGCTTATTGCCAGTGGGCAGGCAAGCGTCTGCCTACCGAAGCAGAATGGGAATACGCAGCCCGAGGCGGCAATGAGCAGCAGCGTTATGCCTGGGGCAACGACTTCAGGCCGCAGGGTAAGTTTATGGCTAACACGTTTCAGGGACAGTTTCCCAACAACAACTCCGGGGAAGACGGGTTTACGGGTACCGCACCGGTGAGCAGCTTTCCTGCCAATCCCTATGGGCTGTACGACATGATCGGCAATGCCTGGGAGTGGACATCCGACTGGTACGATGTGGATGCCTATGATGGGACGCAGGGCAAGCTGGTAGACAATCCGGAAGGGCCGGAACGTAGCTTCAATCCACAGAATCCGTATGCCCAGGAAAGGGTTACCAAAGGAGGCTCGTATCTCTGTGCGCTGGATTATTGTGTCAATTACCGCCCCAGTGCCCGCATTGGCACTGCCTACGACACCGGTATGTCACACACAGGCTTCCGCTGCGTGCAGGCGGCTAAATAGGGGGGGGGCTTTTAAATGAAGATTGTCGTTGATTGTAAAAAAGATGGACAAGCATAAAAGAAATGGTGATTCTTGCCAATGGTACAGCGAGATGCTTCAGTTTTTGGCGAATAGTTACAAAGCTTTAAACGTTAAAAAAATCTTTCAACGCTAAAACACCTGTATACGAAATAATACAGGCAAATGCCAGAGCAGCTACAAGTCCGGCGTTTAGCCAAAAACCAGCCTTATGATGTCCCATCATATCTTTGCGATTGACCAGGTAAAGAATACCACCGATAACCAAAGGCAAGACAAAGACTGCTGCTACCTGGGTAGCAATCTGCGCGGCAATAGGGTTGGCACCCAATAGAGGTACGGTCAAACCAAACAAACTGGCCACCCCTGTCAATATTTTAAACCGCTTTGAACCAGTATCCAATTCACCGTCCTGGTAATCAGCAAGTAATAGCGGGGCTACCATCAGGATGGGAAAGATAGAAGAAAGGCCCGCGCTCAATGCACCTGTCATAAACAGGACTACAGCAAATTTGCCTGCCACAGGTTCCAAAGTATAGACCATGTCTAATACTTTCTCAATGGTTTTGCCTTCATAAAAAAGTGCTCCTGTAGCGGCTGCCATAATGGCCATGTTGATCGTGAACATGAGTATGGCAGAAATTAATGCATCTTTTGACTGTTCTTTTGTATGTTCAACGGTCCATCCCTTTCCTTTCATCAGCAAGGGGCGCACTACAAATGTAGGAGCGGCCATAGTAGTACCTACAAATGCAGCTATCAACAATTTTCCCTCCGGAACAGCAGGGATAGATGGTATAAATCCTCTGGCTATATCACCCGGATGAGGAAACACAACGAACATAGAAATAAGAAAAGATGTAGCCATCAAGGTAACAAACACAATGAGCACCTTTTCGAAAAAAGAATACTGACCTACCCACAACAGCGAATACATAATCAGTATCAGGGTGATAGCAATACCCAATACCACCCAGTAGTTTTCTGCGGGTAGGTCGGGATAAAAAAGGCGTAATGTCTCATAGAGGGCATTCGCGCTTAATCCTAATATACCTGAAAGTGAATTCCACTGTGCCACAATGATACCTACCAGTACCAGTATGGCCAAAAGCTTGCCTGCTTTGAATTTGGTTTTGAAACTATGCATTGAGGTCAGGCCGGTGACAACAGCATACCGCCCGTATGCTTCCATCAATACCCAGGAAAAAAGACAACTCAGAAACAGCACCCAAACCAATTGCATACCAAACTGGCTGCCAGCCTTCGCCATAGAGGTAACGCTTCCTGTTCCAATGGTATACCCGATGCAGAAAATCCCAGGCCCTATGCTGAGCATGAAAATCCATATTTTCTGCATAAAAGAGGGTATTCTCTTTGATTTACTTGTTTCTGTTGGCATAATTTAAATTAAAATAAGAATCCACTGACTTTAGTTAGCATTCATGGCAGGGCAAAAGCAACATAAGAGCCTCCGGGTTTTAATTCATAGCGGGTACCGCCAGCCGCAATAACCAGGTACTGTTTTCCATCAACCATATAAGTAATAGGTGTGGCAAAACCTCCGGCAGGCAATTTATATTCCCATACTATTTCTCCGGTTTGCTTATCGAAAGCTCTCAGGTGTTCATCATAAGTTGCTGCAATAAACACAAGCCCTCCGGCTGTAACAATGGGGCCGCCATGATTTTCGGTGCCCGTAGCAGGGATGCCCTGCTTTGTAAGCTCCGGGTATTCACCCAAAGTGACCTGCCACAAATATTCACCCGTATTCATATCAATAGCATTCAAAGTACCCCAGGGCGGCTTGATGGCCGGATAACCATCCTGATCACGGAATTGTGTGTTACCATTATTCAAAAATGGCGGCATATATGGAAAGTTATCGTCATCGTTGCTGGCAGTTTGAAGAGCTTTAACCTGAGATTCTGTCTTCAGCAGAAAGTTGATGATCGTCTCACGGTTATCTTCGGAAATATGCTGGAAGGAAGGCATCCGGCCCCTGCCTGTGGCTAAAAGCGATCTGATCTGCTCTCTGGACAGTCGCTTACCCACATTAGTAAGGACAGGATAAGCCTGACCGCCTTCCCCTCCACCACTACCTTTCCCACCAATTCCATGACATGCAGCGCAGTTTGCGTTAAACAGTGTCTCACCTTTTGTCAACTGTGCGGTGGCACTCTCTTTACCCACATCACGCATGACAAGCCACCACAGCATATTGTTGGAGTTCTGGTACAAAATACCCTGGGGATCGGCTGCGTTGCCACCCCATTCAGCCCCCCCGCCAAAACCGAAATACAGGGTTCCCTCCAGACTGGTAGGCATGTATTTACTTCCATGCCGGCTGTTGCGGAAACGATCCAGCACATACGCATGAGCTTCCGGCGTACGATCCGTAATATTATCTTCTGTTAGCTCCTGCATCGCAAAAGGGGCGGGTTTTACTGGAACGGGCTGTGTAGGCCAGAGCTGTTCTCCGGGCAACGTAGGAGTTGTTGGCACCGGCACCTCTTTTACCTCAAACAGTGGGGTGCCCGTATCCCGGTCAAACAAAAAGACATACCCATCTTTGGTGGCCTGTGCAACGGCATCTACCTGACGGCCTTGATGCTCAACAGTCAACAGCGTCGGGGGACAAGGGAGGTCACGATCCCAAAGGTCGTGATGTACCGTTTGAAAATGCCATTTCCTTTTACCGGTTTCTGCATCTAGGGCAACCACGCAGTTGGCAAAGAGGTTTTGACCAATACGGGCACCCCCATAAAAATCAACCGATGGTGAACCGGTACCCAGAAAAACCATGCCCCGCTTTTCGTCCAGCACCATGCCTGCCCAGCAATTGGCACCTCCTATTTTCTGGTAGGCATCTTCAGACCAGGTTTCATACCCAAACTCTCCGGGCAGCGGAATGGTATGGAATACCCACGCCAGCTTGCCGGTACGCACATTGAAAGCCCGAATATGACCGGGAGGCGCATCACCGGCTTCCGATACACTGGAACCCATAATCACCAGGTCTTTGTAGATCACGCCGGGCGTTGAAGCACTGATTGAGAGTTGGTCCACCTCGTGGCCCAGGGTCTCTTGATCTCCTAAGCCTTCATGCAAATCTACGGTTCCCTGCGTGCCAAAGCTTTTGATCTGCTTGCCGTTGGCAGCATCGATGGCATACAGGAAAGAGCCTACCGAATACAGAATCCGTTTGTCTTCACCATCTTCCCAGTACATCACACCACGCAGCGGATGAAACCTGGGCTTCTTATCCGGGTCAGCAAAAGGATCAAACTTCCATAGCTGTTTGCCGGTGGCAGCATCAACGGCAAAAAGTTTCATTTGGGGCGTTGCGCCATACAGGATACCATCTACGACAATAGGCTGGCACTGTATGCTCATAGCCCGTTCGTTGGGATTGTTGTTTTCGTCAGTATCGTAGGTCCAAGCAAGGCGAAGCTGCTGCACATTGCTGGTATTAATCTGTGTGAGCGGTGAGTAGCGGTTGCCGGCATTGTTACCTCCATAGGTAGGCCAGTCAAGGGTTTTTTGCCGATCGGCAGGCTGCTGCCCCTCTTCCTTTGGTGGCTGGTGATGACACCCGGTGGCCAGCCATACAACGATAACAGTAAGTTTAAAAATATACTTCATGAATGAATTTTCAGGTTAATTGACAAGGTTTCGGACGTAGTCAACAAGCCCTTGCCTATCGATATCAGGCTTGATATGCGCAGGGAGTTCTCTCAAAAACCAGGTCACTTCCCAGGTTAACGAAGCACCGGGCGGCAATGCCTGATAGGCTCCTTGTTGTTCAATCTCGACATAGGTCTTGTCCGGGTTGGTATAAATTTCCACTTCTGCTTCCGATGGAGCTGCCTGTTTGGCAGGTATGTCCGGAAACTTCTTCACAAACACAGTAGGGTCGTTTACCTGGGCGGCCCAGCCCTCGGCACCATCCGAAAAAAATTTGCTGTACTGTGCCGGAATCTGATCCGGCTGATGCACAAACCAGGTGATCTCCCCTTCATCTTTAGCCAGCGATGCCATGTTGCCCCACCTTTCTCCGGTTCCTTTGGGAAAAAAGGCCATACCCCCCGGATGCACCCTGGTGACTTCCCAGGGAGCTACCTGCCGTGTCTGATCCGACCGGTTGGTGATCGTATATTTTATAGAGAAAGAAGTATCTTGGATGTTTCCCGAGATTTCTTTCATAAATACATAGCCAAAAACGGGGTCCTTTTGACTGACCATTTTCAGCGTATGACCTTCCACAGAAACAGTATAAGGTTGATGATCCAGTACCGGAGAAAGATGGCCTTTCCATGCTTTTTGAGGGCTTGGCCAGAAAGTAGAACCCCAATAATCAGCGTTCACCTCTTTGCCAGTCAGGAAATCTTTATCCTCTAATTTTAGAGAAGTAATCCTGCCACCTATTTCAGGGTTGATCTCCAACACCTGATTTTGAATGCTAATGCTATATGTATCTCCTTGTTTTTCTGGTTGGACAAGTTGGCTGCTGCTTTTTTGTGCCATGCTGCTTATCGCTATCAACATAACCGGGATCATTAAAATCTTCTTCATGGGTTTTTATGGTTAATCAGAACCATTACGCTAACTATACTGGATAGTATAGTTAGCGTAATATAATTGCTACTTCATAGGTTAGGATTGATAGAAGTATCCGTGTATGGAAGCGGAAACCAATAATCATCCTTGGTAATAGCTCCTATGGGCTGCAAATCCGCCGGATTTTTGTTAGCGTTGGCTTCCTCTACTCTTTCCAGCCGAACCAGGTCGAACCAGCGGGTTCTTTCGGCAGCAAACTCCCAGGCACGCTCCTGTACTACTTCATCTGCAAACTGCAAAGCATTTAAACTACCAAAAGGGATCGGCTGCTCTCCGCCCCGTACACGAATAGCATTCAGGGCATCGTAGGCTTGCTGGTCGGCCCCGCCGGTACCGCGTGCTTTTGCTTCTGCATAAACGGTCAGCACGTGGGCATATCTCATCATCACCGTAGGCAGGGAGCTGGAAGAGGTCAAGACTTCACCTTTGATATACCATTTCTGATAGTATGGATGCTGTGTCAGACTTTCCTGCCAGGGAATTTTAGGTTCGCCGGGTCTGCCAAACTCCGTGCGGAAAGTAACGTCTTTTCTGGGTCCTTCAGGAAAGCTGTAGAAGAAATTAAGTTCTGAGAAAAAGTCATCCCAACCGCCTTCTTCTCCGGGCATGGCCGTATTGCCGTAAGTGGCATTAGAAGCATTCCCTACACCGGCAAATCCATTGATCTGGAATATCGCTTCAGCCGTACCACTGACAGCAGGGTCGTTTTCAAAAACGGCTGCAAAGGTAGGCAGCAACTCAAAACCGTAGGTTGTATGATTGTCAATCACTTCTTTGGCTTTGGCAGCGGCCAGGTCATATTTATCGGTTTGCATTAAGGGCCAGCCTGCCATTGTCAGGTACACATCCGCCAGAAACGCCTTGGCGGCACCAGCGTTGGGTCTGCCCGGATCACGCTTGGTATCCAGCAGCATGGTTTCTGCCATTTGCAGGTCAGATACGATCATCTCATACACTTGTTGCGGTGTGGAGGTACCAATAGTCAGCAGATCGTCCGAAAACTCACCGGCAGTGACCAAAGGAATATTGCCCCAGAACCGGGTCAGCCAAAAGTAAGAAAACGCCCGGATGAAATATGCCTCACCCGCAATGATCCGGATAGTCTCCTGCGTACCGGTTGTTGCCTCATAATTGTTGATTACATTATTGGCACCCTGAATGGCCTTGTAACAGCCATTGTAAACCGCATTTGACCGCTGGTTGGTAGCAGGCACATTAAACTGGTCAAACTCTCTCCAGTCAGCTTTGTTACTGCCCGGGTGGGTAGTCACATCATCGCCTCCCAAAACCGCCGCATTGGCCGAAGGATGTATAAACCCAAAAGCCCATGTCTGCCCCAGTCCTTTGTAAGAACCGGTTAAGGCGGCCTCCAAACCATCCTGGGTAGACAAAACATCGTTGCCGTATAAAAGCCCGGTCGTATCTTCTTCCAGAAAATCTTTGCATCCTGCTCCCGCTATTAGCAAGGCAATCAATAAAAGTATATTCAGCTTTTTCATTGTTTCTAAATTTAAATCGTTCAGAAGGTTATATTAAGTCCTGCAGTATATGTTTTTGCATTGGGATAAGAGCCATAGTCAATGCCGATAGCGGTATCCGTACCAGAACCCACGCTGCTTGATTCAGGATCGGGTCCGGTATATTTTGTGATTGTCCACAGGTTGGTAGCACTCACAAACACTCTGATAGTGGCCACGTCTGAGAGCAAGGCAGAAGGCAGGTTATAAGACAAACTAATGTTTTTTAGCCTGACATAAGCACCATTTTCAATAAACCTGCTGGATTGGGTGTAGGGCTGATAGGTTTTGCTAAAAGCAGGAATATCAGAGTTTTCATTACCGGGCCGGTAGTAATCTCTAATTTCAGTTAAAATAAACTGACGTGCATCACCCGCTCCCGACAGTGCGGCTGCCCTGGTATAGTTGAATTTATCTACCCCAAAGACTCCCTGAAAGAACACATTCAAGGTGAAATCTTTGAAAGTCACCGTATTGTTCCAACCGCCGGATGCTTTAGGGAATGCCCGACCGATGATCTGAAAATCGTCGGTAGTGATGGCATCGTCACCATTGACATCCTCGTAATGCGGGTCGCCAGGGAAGCGGCCTTGTAGTGCTGCTATATCGGCTTCATCGGGTTTGAAAGTACCCAGATAGTTCAGCCCCCAATACGAACCCAATGGCTCACCGGGAATTAACATAAACTCATAGGTGGTAGACATACCCGCGCCTACTCCTGTGCCGGTGCCAAGCCGTGGCAGATCACCCAGGCTAACAACCTGATTTTTGACCGTCGACAGATTCAAACTGGTTTCCCAGCGTAACGCGCCCCTCTCGATGGGAGTGCCTGCAAAAGAAAATTCAAAACCTTTATTTTCTATTTCGCCGATGTTTCTTGTCTGTGTACCACCCCCGGCATAGTTGGGGATAGCCGCATTCAGCAAAAGATCATTCGTGCTTTTGTGGAAATAATCGGCTTCTACGCTTACTCTGCCACCTAAAAACTCCATCTCAACCCCAATATCTACTTGCCTGGTGGTTTCCCACTTCAGGTTTGGGTTGCCCGGATTTCCCTGATAAATACCTGCCACTACTCCTGTATTGTTAAAAGCAACGGTTGGCGTAGTCGTATTATAAGCTGATAAGGTAGTATAAGGTCCGATGGCCTGGCTACCTGTCATCCCCCAGCTTCCCCTCAATTTCAAATCACTGAATATGTTGAGGTCTTTTACAAATTGCTCCTCCGATAATCTCCAGCCAAGTGCCAAAGAGGGAAACACGCTATACCTGTTGTCGCCTCGGAATTTGGAAGATCCGTCTCTTCTCACCGCAGCCGTCAGTAAATATTTATCTTTGAAAGAATAGTTCACCCTGCCCAACAACGATAACAGCGTCCACTTCTGAAAACCTGCCGACACAGTAGATGAAGCATTCGGGCCTATATTATTGTAACCCAGTTGATTCGGGAACCGCAAGCCTCCGGCATTTGCTGTAAAATTATTGTCGGTAAACTCCTGTGTTTCAAATACTGCCACTGCACTAAGGTTATGGTTTTCGTTAAAAGTGCGGTTATAGCTCAGGGAGTTGGTACTTTGCAGGGTTATTTGTTCAAAAGAATACCTGGAAGCATTAGAATTATTATTGGATACCCTTTGGC
The DNA here is from genome assembly GCA_958296015.1 of Cyclobacteriaceae bacterium. GTDB lineage: Bacteria > Bacteroidota > Bacteroidia > Cytophagales > Cyclobacteriaceae > JAJNNC01. Next base: position 30,386 of record CATQIH010000008.1, on the reverse strand, counting down.
CATTCAGGATCTTGTTCTGGCCATTCAAATAGTTGACCCCATACTGTAGTTCTATGGCTAAGCCATCAATGGGAAGCTGGTATTTCAATCCGCCAATTGCATTCAGAGTAGTCCTTTCTTGGTCATTGGCCCTATCATACAGATAGTCTAACGGATTGCGATAGACAGAACCTACAGGATCGGTAAAAGTAGGCATTCCATCATCACCGTAGGCAGGTGTGGTAGGTGCCCATGCAAGTGCCTGCGTGATAGCACCTCCTCCGTCGGTATTATGATTGATTCTTCCGGAGCCAAACAAGTTTAAATGCAGAGAAAGGTCATCATTTAGCTGCGTAGCTATGTTAGATCGTAAGATATACCGCTTAAAATTACTGTTATTCATAATACCTTTCTGGTTGAGATAATTACCTGAAATCAGGAATGTAGTTTTATCTCCACCTCCTGCAACAGTTAACTGGTGTTGCTGTCCGTGGCCTATTCTGTAAACAAGATCCTGCCAGTCGGTTCCGCCATTTTCTCTGTAACCCGCAATTTCAGTGTCAGAAAAGGGGGCAGTGGTACCGATGGCACTTGCACGTGCGTTTACTATTTCTGCAAATTCAGCCGCAGGCAGCACATCAAATTCCTTGATCAGATTTGATACACTGGCTTGTCCCTCATAGGTAACCCGAATGCCCTTGCTGCCATTTTTGGTAGTGATAATCACTACACCATTGGCACCGCGGCTTCCATACACAGAGGTAGAAGCCGCATCTTTGAGTACCTGGATGGTCTCAATGTCATTGGGGTTGATGTTGTTGTAATCTGCACCCACAAAACCATCTATGACATAAAGCGGATCATTGTTGCCCAAGACAGAATTGGCTCCTCTGATCCTGACTTTGGAGTCGCCACCCGGCGCACCGCCTGCCTGGGTCACCTGCACGCCTGATACCCGGCCTTGCAACACCTGGTCGAAACGGGTTACGGGTTGCTGGGCAAACTCTTTGGTTGAAAGAGCGGCTACCGATCCTGTGACATCCGTTTTGCGCTGCGTACCGTATCCCACCACCACCACTTCACTCAAAGAGGTGGCATCCTCAACAAGTTGCAGATTGATTTCAGAACGGCTATTCACGTCCACCGTCTGGGTGATATAGCCAATGTAAGAAAAGGTAAGAGAAGCAGCATTGGATGCGTTGATCGTGTAGTTACCATCCAGGTCGGTCACCGTACCGGTAGTGGTACCGGCCACCAGCACATTGACGCCGGGCAATGCTGCATTATCCGGGCTGGTCACTTTACCGGTGATGCTGCCGGTCTGCGCAAAGACATAGCTCTGGCAGCATAGCAGCAGTAGGAAAATTGATTTTAAAGCTTGTTTCATAATTGTATAGTATAGTGTATGTTGGTTGTAATGAAATGATGAGAGAAACACGTTTGGTATACAATAGCACTTGCCTGTTATTGCATGTTAAATGTGATGGTACCCAGATGATTGTATTCCAGATGTACTTTGCTGGTACTGTCAATGGTAGGATTGGTATACAGAGAACCGGTAATCACTATGTCGCCTTTCCTCAGATATGTTCCGTATTGGGGAAGCAGGTTGGCCAGTGAGTAGAGGGCGTGCAACGGCCCCTGGTATACCTTTGAGGAGTTTCCGTCTGCCACCAACTTACCATTGACAAAGCACTTAACGGTTTCGTCTTCCATATCAAAATCACCGACCTTGATTTGTTTAGAACCGATCAGTGTACCTGCCTGCCCCATGCCAGCCGCCAGCACATAGTTGATGGGCAATGGCTCAGGGCTATCCGGGCTTGCAATAGCAGTAGCCTGTGCAAATTCAACTGCACTCACCACATGGTCAACACCTTCTTTCAGGGCTTCCATTGAGCTGGCACCCTTTGGAAAATCCTGGCTTAGGATGAATCCGACTTCGCCTTCAACCATTACTTGTCCGCCAGGGAAGTTTTCAGCTTGTACGGTGCTGTCTTCTTTAATCAAATTGCTGTCGAGAATATATCCGAACAACGGGTCATAACTGGCTGAATCATCGGTAATGGTTCCACCCATCTTCCATCCCACCAGTTGTGCTCCGGCTGCCAGCTCTTTGTTGAGCATAGCCAGTTGCAGCTCAATGGCTTGCTGTCTGCTGATGTCAGGCATATGACGTGACAGGATATCGGTTGTTTTGTGATGATGCCTGATATACAGCAGTGAATCTACCAGCATGGCTGTTTTATCAGGAACATGTTCTGCTGTTGCCTGCTGTTCAGCCTTGTTGCTTTGCTGGCAACCTATCAACATCATAAAGGCTATGATTGCAGTGTACGTTTTGGTCATAATTATAGTATTTCGTTAGCGCTATAAATGCGTGTCAAAAGTTTATTAAATGAGTAATGGTTGATCGCTAAGGCTTTCCATCTTTTCCAGTTTAAACGGCTTCTTTAAATACCCCTCTCCAAAGGCGACCTGCTCTTGTGCCAGAAAAGCAGGAACGCTGGCGAATATAAAGCCGTTTATGGGCGGATGATGGTGCCATCGTCTTTGCGTACCGTCCAGTTAGATTTAGTTGTCATAGGATATTTGGCGGCTAATTTTTCGTTGATATCTACGCCAAAACCCGGAGCTTCATTGACTGACATATAACCATTGTCCATGGTGGGAGCACCGGGAAAAATTTCCCGCAGTTCATCGGAGAAAAGTGCAGCTTCCTGAATCCCAAAATTCCAAAGGGCGTAATCCATATGCGCCTGAGCTGCATGTCCTACCGGAGATACATCTCCCGGGCCATGCCAGGCTGTTTGAATACCATAAAACTCACCCAGACGGGCTACTTTCATCGCCGGCGTGATACCTCCAATCTGAGAAACATGGATTCTGATAAAATCAAACCAATGTTTGGTCATCGGCTCTTTAAATTCATTGATGTTGTTAAACAGCTCACCCATAGCGATAGGAACAGTGGTATTGGCACGCAACTGCTCGAACCACTCCATGTTTTCTGGAGAAAAAGGATCTTCAATGAAAAAGGGATGATACTCTTCCAGGTTTTTGATCATACCAATCGCATCGATAGGAGATACCCGCTCATGAATATCATGAAGTAGCTCTATCTCTTCACCACATGCTTTGCGTACAGTCTCAAACATTTTAGGAACCGACTCCAGATAAGTCCCCTGGCTCATGTAAGAGTCAGTTTCTTTGGCAAAGCCAGCTTGCTTAAAATCAGGTGTGCCGGAAATGCCGGTGCCTCCATAGCCACCCTGCTGGATACGGATATATTTATACCCCTGGCCCATAAAGTTTTGCACATCTTCGGCCACTTCCTCAGGGCTATTGCCATTGGCATGAATATAACAGGGAATAGCAAATCGCACCTTACCGCCAAGAAGCTGGTAAACCGGCATGTTCGCCCTTTTTCCTTTGATGTCCCATAATGCCTGGTTCAAGCCACTTAAAGCGTTATTTAGCACAGGCCCGTTACGCCAGTAGGAGCTGACATAAGCAGACTGCCACATATCCTCGATGTTGTCTACATCTTTACAGTGGCAAATTCATTGAGATACTCTATTGCAGGCAGTACGGCAAAAGCCCTCTGTGTGAAAGTAGCGCAGCCCAGGCCATAAAGACCCGGTTCTGTAGTTTCTACCTTCACCACCACCAGGTTGGAGCCGCTAGGGCTTGTGGTAATGGCTTTTACGCTTTTGATTTTCACCGGGGGCATTCCCTTGGCATAGGAAGATTTTTCTTGTGCTTCCGCTTTAGGAATACCTCCGATCATGCCTAGCATGGCTGCCGAACCCAAACCCAGCATCTTCATAGAATCCCTACGGTTGAATTTACTTTTGTGTGTCATAATTAAAACGAATTGGTTGATAGTGATAATAATATATAATCTAAAAAAGGATAGCATTACAGAGGCGCGTCCCACCAGAGGCGGGTATCCAGGTTATCCGGTCCCTGCCGGGCAATGGCCTGGCTTACGTTTCCCTGATTGGTGATGATTTCACTGTCAGGATAAGGCATACGCCGGATAAAATCTTCGGTAATCTCGAACCGGGATACGGATTAGGCTCCAGGGTAGGATAGCCACTACGCCTGAAGTTGGCCCATGCCTCGGAACCGTTCAAAAAAGAGGCTACCCAGTATTGGGTGTTGATCTGTTCCAAAGCGGTTGCCATATTCAATGGGTGAGCATTGAGATAGGTCTGAATGGCCGCCTCTTCAATAGCAGCATCCGTATCGTAGAGAGCCATTTGCTCCATATGGGCCCGGATGCCGCTGGCAAACAGGGATGCTGCATCGCCTGTTGCCCAGCCACGTACCACGGCTTCTGCCAGCAATAGCTGCGTTTGCGAGTAGGTAACATGAAACTCCGGGGCATTCACCTTGAGCACGGTGTAGATATTGACCTGTGAATAATCCCAAAGGCTGGCTACCCCATTTTCTTCCAGCGTGGTATTGATCGATACATCATCGTAGCCCACTGGCATACCAACCTGCACATCAGGGTCGGTGGATGCCCGGTCTAATGTCTGCTCAGGCCCTCCGTGGCTCCCACATACCGAATGGCGATTGAAGAAAGGCGGGGATCATTGTTTTCTTGCAAATAGCTGACAAAGGGAGCAGCCAGATAATAATTGGTTTTTTCACGGGCAGATAAGTGCTGGCCTATGTAGTTGTTGTATAGTGCGGTGTGGATGATCATGGCATTATCTGCATTTGACTCCATTAAACCGCCACTCACTGCTTTGGCAATATAGGTTTGTGCAGTAGCCTGGTCTACTTTACTCAGCCGCATGGCCGCCCTTAGCATCAGCGAGTATCCCAGGCGTTGCCAGTGGGCCACATCTCCTCCGTAAAGAATGTCGCTGTTCTCAACGGGCTTTGAAGCATCCAAAGTCGCCGAAGCTTCGTCCAGTTCATTCAATATATCCATATATATTTCCTGTTGCGGGTCGTATGTAGCCTGTGTAATGTCTTCTAAATAGCCTTTGCCCGCCTGAAAATAGGGAATATCCCCGTAAGTATCAGTCAGAATCATAAAGGAATATGCCTTCCAGATACGGGCCATGTTATACAGGTTAGAACGCTCAGGGTCATCACGGGTCTTATCTACCACATCCACTACCTGCTTATTAACGTTCTGGTAAAAGTTTTGCCATACGCGCTGGGTATTCGATGTGTTCGTCTGATTGTAGTTAGCCCCGGCCAGTGAACTGCCATAAGGCGTGATGACTTGTTGCACAATGCCAAAATTATACGATAACATCTGTAAGGTGCTGCCCCCATCGCGATAGGTGGCATCAAGGATACCTTTATTCATCACAATAGCGGGATCAAGGGTAGTGGGGTTTACTTTGTCAGTGTTGATTTTATCAAAACCTTCTTCACAGCCAGCCAATAGCATGAAGAGGGTAAGCAAACTGCCAATATATAGTTTTATCGTGTTCATGTTCTTAAATGATTAGTAGTTGTAGCGGTATCAAACTGCAAGCAGCTTAAAACTTAACGTTAAGGTTGAATCCAAGGCTCCGGGTAGGGGGCAGACTTGGCCAGAAATCCAAACCGAGCTGGTTGTCAGAAGCATTGCTTACCTGTTCAGGATCCATATTTTCCGTCCATTTCTTCAGCACTAGCACATTGTTGGACACCACGTCTAACCTCAAACTTTTGATAAAAAGATTTTCCGGTAAGAATCGGCTAAAATCGTACCCCAGCGTAATCTGGCGTAGCTTCCAGAACCCGGCGTTGAACACAAAATCTTCATAAATGCCCAGTACGTTATTGGCTTCATAAAAGGGCTGAATATCGGAACGCACTGTATTAATTTCTCCATCAGGGTTCACCCCATCTCCTATAACATACCCTTCGGCCCGTCCTACCAAAGTTCGTTTGTGCAATCCGTGACGCAGGTAGTTCATATTGGCTCCGGCTATCATTTGGTGTCCCAGCTTAAAGTCGATGAGCGCAGACAAACGGAGTCCTTTGTAGTTAAAGGTATTGGTAATACCGCCAAAATACCTGGGTAAGGCCGTGCCTACGTCAATAGGGTTAGGGTCGCGTAAAGGCCGCCCGCTGTTTGCATCAAATACTTTCCGGCCCTGATCGTCCCGCAGATACCCAAAAACAAACAGTTGTCCGATGGGCTTACCCACCACCTGTCGTAGTGAATTACCCCCCACCTCCACCTACGGTGATCATGGTATCTGCAGAGGATGTTCCCAAGGTTAACACTTCCGAGGTATTGTAAGAAGCATTCATGCTCACATCCCAACGAAAAGAAGGCTTGTTTACCGGAGTGAACGTCAGCAGCGCCTCAAGGCCACGGTTCAGGCTCCGCCCTACGTTGATCAATTTGCTGGTGTAGCCAGAGACATCCGGCACCTGTGCAGCGAGGATTTGATCTTCAGTAATTTTGCGATAATAGGTAAAATCAAATCCTACCAAATCATTGAATAACTTTAGTTCTATGCCAGCTTCCGCCTCCGAAACCCGTAAAGGTCGCAGGTTGCTGTTAGGAATGGTATTGGTATAGATGCCTCCGATGGGCACAGGTTGTCCGGAAGGGGTGGGGAAAAGATTATTTTCCACATTATAATATAGCGCGTTGGAATAGGGAGCCACATTATCATCTCCTACCTCAGCATATGCCGCTCGAACCTTTCCAAAATTCAGCCAGTTGGGCAGGTCGGCAAAAGCCTGAGAGAAGACAAAGCTACCGGTCACCGATGGGTACAGGATGCTTCGGTTGCCAGGAGCGAGCGTAGAAAACCAATCGTTGCGCGCCGTAACATTCAAGAATGCGTATTCTTTGTAGGACAGTTCAGCAGCCCCGTAAAATGAGTTTACCTGTCGTGCTGTCAAACTATAAAGAGGGTCTTTCTCACGCCCATTCATCACCGTATACAATCCGGGCTGAATAAAATCCTTTACCGTCACGCTGTTATAATCCATACGCACATACCGCCGGTTGGCTCCAAGCGTGACATCTAGGGCAAAATTGTCTCCCAGGGGCCGGTTGGCTCCAAGCAGGAAGTCATAGTTGGCTTCGCGGAACTGCCGCACGTCTTGGGTATAAGACCCATTCACAAAACCCTCGGGAGCTTTGGGAATGGGCGCGTAGCCATTAGGAATGTTGTACTCCTGGTTGCGAACGTAAAAATCCTGAGCAATGCGTCCCTGTAGGTACAGCCAGTCGGTGAACTGGTAGCGTAATGCCAGGTTTCCAAAAAGACGATCCCTGCGTATATTCTCAAAGTGATGGCTCATAGAATAATATGGATTATTACGAACCAGAAAGCGAGAGAAAACAAACTCATCTCCGTTGGGAAGCGTCTGGTTATTTTTGAGTGCCTCCAGCGGCATCGAGTTGGCCAGTGTAGCCACTACAGTAGGGATGGCAAAATCTTGGGTATTGATTTGAGGTGGGTTATGATTATCCTCATTAGAATAGTTGATATTCCCCTGAGCCGTCAACTTTTTAGTAATATTCTGATTGAAACCTAAATTGATCGTTTGTCTATCAAATTCAGCATTGGGTATGATGCCTTTGTTGTCGGTATTAGCAAAAGAAAGACTAAAACTTCCCTTCTCTCCGCCATTCGTCAAGGTGACGGTGTTGGTCCAGTTGGTACCTACATCATAAAAGTTCCGGATTCTATTACGTACAGGCTCATAAGGCCACTCTTCGTCATCAAAAAGAATCTGGGTCATGCCTGGTTCAAATTTTTCACCAAAGCTCCACACCCCTGAGGTAGGATAGGGACTGGTAGGGCGTACGCCTCGTTCGCCCTGTCCATATTCATACTGGAAATCAGTAAAGTCCAGTGGAGTTTCAGTAGTAAAGTTCGTATTGTACTCTATGCCCAGCCCAACGCCTCTGCTACCATCTTTTGTGGTAATCATCACCACCCCATCTTTGGCACGGGAACCATAAAGTGCCGCCGCTGTAGCTCCTTTCAGCACTGTCATCGTCTCAATATCATCAGGGTTGATGCTGGAAAGTCCATCCCCTCCATCCGAACTGTTTTGCCCCCTGGAACCATAGTTTCCTCCCAGGGCATAGTTGGAGTTATCGACCGGAACACCGTTGATGACGATCAGCGGGTTGTTCTGGCCACTGAAAGAGGACTGGCCCCTGATACGAATTTTACTGGTGCCGGCAGGCCCTGTAGTCATTGTCGAAATATTAACGCCGGCTATTTTCCCCTGAAGAGAACTCATCACATTGGAAGTACGGTTAACAGAGACGGCTTTGCCTTCTACGGTGGATACGGCGTATCCCAGACTTTTAGATTCTCGTTTGATACCAAGGGCAGTAACGACCACTTCATCCAATGCCTTTTCATCATAATTCATGATGACATTGATTTGAGATCGTCCATTGACTGCTACGGCCTGACTAACATAGCCAATATAAGAAAAGGTCAGCGTAGCATCATCAGATGCCTCTATCTGATAGTTGCCCTCTGTATCCGTCACTGTACCCTGGGTTGTGCCAGCTACAAGTACATTTACTCCGGGAAGCCCTCCGCTTTCGCTTTCCGGACCCGTTACTTTACCTTCAACGGTGTTGACCTGCGCGAAAGCATAGCTTTGCCAGCCCAACAGCAGCAAGGCGCATAGTTCTCTGGTGTGTTTCATATGTTGTGTTGTATTAGTGATAGGTAAAAAGTTAAAAAATCAGCACCTTCCTGGCTATTTTTTTGATCACCAGTTATGAATAGCACCATCCGGGCTTTTTAATACCGGATGAGGGAACTTGGTCTTCTCGGCGATCTCCATGATAAAGTCTGCCTTTTTAGGATTAAATTTTACACCCAGGCCAGGACTCGGATTCAGATACAGCTTGCCATTTTTAAAATTAATATAATCTTCATTAAAATAGGCGGGCTTTTCTGGTTCTCCTCCACCCAACTCCATCAAACAACGGTTGGGACTGCTGGAACCCAGCACATGCACCAGTGCTGCCGTAGACAAGGGGCCTGTAAAATGAGGGATCATTCCTACATAATGCGTCTCACAGATAGCCGCTATCTTCTTGAACTCCGAAATGCCTCCCGTATTGGGTAAAGTCACCCGGGTGTAGTCAATAAGCTGATCTTCTATGAGTTTGTTAATGTCCCAGCGATCTCCGAACTGTTCTCCCACTGCGATGGGTACATTGGTCATTTGACGAACTGTCTTGTAGACTTCCGGATTCTCCGAGCGGATAATGTCTTCCACAAAATAAGGCTCCAGTTCTTCCAGTGCATGGCAAATCTTGATGGCTTCCGGCCTGTCAAAGCGGGTATGCAGGTCAATAGCCCAGTGGCCTGAACCTCCTACCGCTTCATCTATTCTCCGGCAAAACGCGATGGTTTTGTCAGCATTTTCATAGAAGTCAAAAGGTACTTCTCCATTACCTCCGGTCGGACCGATGCGATATGCTCTTAATCCCGCTTCTATACAGTCTCTGGCTCTCCCTTCTTCGGTTGTTGCGGTAGAAGCCTGGAATCCGGTGGCATAACATTCCACATAATCGCGGGTGGCACCACCCAGCAGTTCGTACACAGGTACGCCCAGGGCTTTGCCTTTGATATCCCAAAGTGCCATTTCCAGTGCACCCAACGCGTGCAGTTTCTCCCGACCGGGCGGATAAAACATACCCCGGTATACATGCTGCCAGATATGCTCTATGCGAAAAGGATCTTCTCCGATCATCATCTGAGCGCACTGTTCCAGCATGTCTTTAGAGCCACCTTCTCCGATACCTGTAATGCCACCGTCCGTTTCGATCTCCACAATGCCGCGCGCCTGGTTGAAGAGCGGCTTGTTGTAGCCAGGTGCAGCATAATACCTGATTTTTGTAATCTTCAGTTTGGATGCTGCCGCAGTGGATACTGATTTCAGATTGATCAGGGGAAAACCTGCCATAGCTACCGAAGAACTTAGGAGCGTAGTTTTAAGAAAATTTCTTCTTTGCATTAGTAGTATTTTTATGAGGTTGTTGAATAAATAGTATGCTGCCTAATCGATTAAGCAAGTAACCAAACTTGTCTCAATAAATCATATAATTACTCAATTTTTTCTTCTTGAAGAATCTCTGATCATCAATTTTGCTTCCATTAAAATTTGCTGCATCCCCTGCTCCGGATTTTTCAGCTTTTTGACCAACAGTTCTACTGCCGTTTTACCCAAATCTTCAATAGGCTGTCGTAAATAGGTGATAGGGCAGTAATAAAGATCAAATCCCTCGGCTTGTCCAAAACTAACGATAGCCAAATCTGTAGGAACCTTCAAATGCAATGCATTGATATATTTTAGGCCATTGACAGCCAACCCGTAAGTAGCAAAAATAATAGCATCCACAGGTTGCTCAGAAGACCGCATGGCATCTATAGCGAGCTTTACTTCTTTTTTAATATAGTTGAACCTGACTTCCTGCAACCAGTTGTCATAAAAAGATATGTCATTTTCCTTTAATGAATGCAAATACCCTCTTATCCTTTCTTTCATATGGAATAGTTGAGATTTATAAGCAATCATTCCGATGCTTTGATATCCATGTTGTATAAGATGTGTACCGGCATCATAAGAAGCTTTGTAATTGTTGACAGTGACAAAATCAGTTTGTATTTCAGAAAAATGCCTGTCTAATAGAACAAAAGGAATATGCTTATCTTTTAAATGATAAATTTGTTTTTCAGAGTTCTCGGAAGATACAATGATAAAACCATCTACTTGTCTATGTATCAGAACGTTTAGGAGGTTCCAGGATTTATCTGCATTCTCATCAGAGCTACCGATAATAACAGTGAACCCATGATTCCTGGCCTCATCCTCTACGATACGCGCAATGTTGGCAAAAAAAGGATTTGAAATATCTGCAATAATTAACCCTATCGTATGGGTTTTGCCACTTCTCAAGCTTTTGGCTACATAATTAGGCTGATAGTTAAGCTCTTCTGCTATTTTTTTGATACTAGCAGCGATCTCTTGACCTACACGACTTTCCTTTTCTTTTCCGTTCAGAACATATGAAACCAAAGCTGTAGATACACCTGCCTTTTGCGCTATATCTTTCAGTGAAACCTTCTTTTTGCTCATTGATAGGAAATATTAACGAAAAGTAATGTAAGCTTAATCGTTTAAACAAAAAATAATTGATGAACTTTTTTGCGATCTTTTTATTGATATATGAAAAAACAGGGTTTATATTCAATAAAATGGTAAAATTCCTCGTTGTATTTGTCCGAAACTAACATTTTCAGAAGCCACACCGGCGAAGACAGGTTTGATACTGCAAATAGTGCAGGTATGCTTTTGTTGACGCTACAGTGGCTGGAAACAGGGAATGAACCTAATCTGCAAGCTTTCTTCTTTTACTTTCTTATATTTGGTCATAAAACACAACCAGAACATACCATGACAACAGTACACGACTTATCACAACATCAGGAGCTGTCAATATCGTAGACCGGGCCAACGACCGGGTAGTGACCCTGATCAAGGAAAGGCATTTTGTAGGTGAGATCGGGATGCTGATGGGACAGAAGACTTTCTTTGCAGGTATTGCCTGCACGGAATGTGCTGTCATTGTGGTACCTCAAGATACGCTTCGCACCTTGATTGCTACGGTACCGGAGGTGAGTGATGTGATCATCACTGCCTTTGCTGCCCGCAGACGATTGTTGATGGAATGGGGCGAGGGCGGTTTGGTCATCGTTGGTGACGAAGGAGATAAAACGGCCATGCGCCTGCTAGAATTTGCCAGCAGAAGCCAGATTCCGCACCGCTGGGTAGACCGAAAGGATAAGAAAGGCGTAGCCGCACTTGCTGAATTTTGTGCGCTGCCGGATGCAGGCACCGCTGTTGTCACCGGCAAAGCACACGTATTACACAACCCTTCTCCACGCGAACTGGCCGCATCCCTGGGGCTCGACCTGGTGGCTAATACCAACGAACTGTTTGACCTGCTGGTGATAGGAGCCGGACCAGCCGGTCTGACAGCAGCGATCTATGCAGCCTCAGAGGACCTGGGTGTGTTGGTGATAGAAGGTACCGCCATTGGCGGACAGGCAGGTACATCTTCCAGAATCGAAAACTACCTGGGTTTTCCCCGTGGCATTGATGGCACGTCTCTGGCTTATCGGGGCGAGGTGCAGGCAATTAAATTTGGTGCCCGCATCACCGCTCCCCGCAGGGCAACAAACCTGTATGTCAAGCCGGATCATTTTGAAATTTCCCTGGACGATGAAAGACGTGTACAAGGGCGGGCCGTTCTGCTGGCTAATGGCATTCAGTACCGAAGGCTTCCACTGGATAGGCTAGAAGCGTTCGAATGCCAGGGCATTTATTATGTAGCCACCAACCTGGAAGCACGCTATTGCCAGGGTACGGAAGTGGTCATTGTGGGTGGCGGTAACTCCGCTGGCCAGGCAGCCATGTTTTTGTCACGCTTTGCCAAACATACCTACGTGGTAGTGCGTGGCGACGGATTAAAGGACACCATGTCTTCTTACCTATCTGAGAGAATCGTGCAGGATACACGCATAGAGGTACTCACGCATTCGGAAATATGTGATTTGCAAGGTAGAAAAAGCTTGGAGCACCTTGTCCTGTGTAATAAGCAAACAGGGGAGAAAAGAACGATCAATACGCATGCCCTGTTCATCATGATTGGCGCACAACCTAATACAGATTGGCTGGGCGGCCAACTGTCACTGGACGAAAAAGGTTTTTATCCTGACAGGTCAGGCACAAGGCAATGAGCAGTTTGCCTATGAAACCTCTCAGCCGGGTATTTTTGCCGTAGGTGACCTGTGTCCGGGTTCTGTCAAAAGAGTGGCTTCGGCAGTAGGAGAAGGTTCAGTTGTTGTTTCTGCTATTCATCAGTATCTGGAGCGCAAAACTGATAGGGTTGCAGGTACAGATGCCTTATTAACTCAACAGAGCAAAAAGTGGTAGCAGCCAGAAAGCCAAGTACCACTTGAGCTACATTGATGTGTGATACGATGCGGTCATATTCGTAGTCATAGAATTGTACATTTGAAAATATTTATTAGAAAAGGATAAAAATTTATCGTTTTCAGTATACCTTAATTACTTTAGGATGACGCGCTTGCGATGCTCTCCCGCCTTTACTAAGTACAAACCTCTGGGTAGTGCCGAGACATCCAGTTGCCCCTGCCCCTCGCTAAGCTTCGTGCGCACCAGTATCTGCCCCTGTAGGTTTACTAGTTGCACTTCCTGAGAACCACCTTCGGTAAGGTTTATTATCAGCTTACTTGTAGAAGGATTGGGATACACCTGCACGAGTGGTTTGCTATTGCTCACCTCATCCGCAACTACTGCTGCTTTGCCCTGATCTTTCGTGGCTACCCGAGCATTGCCTACCGGAATCAACTGCCACTGTGCACAGTTACCCGTGCCAGTCACCAGCTCTACTTGCGTTTGATCGCTGGACGGCTTGGCAGTTTTGGTTGCGCGCGTTCAGCCCGGCATAGCGGTTCTGTAGGTGCACATAGCCACCCCCGGCATCCACTAATTTCCACTGCGAGCAGTGCCAGGTGCCTTCATAAATCTGGAGCAGTGCCCCAGCCTTAGTAGCACAATCCTTATTGTTCAGATACAAGCCCGACTGCTTGTTCTTCAACAGATAGTACCCTTCCCCGGCATCTACTGCTTCCCACTGAGCACAATCTCCAGTGCCGTCGTAAAGTTCTACCAGGGTGCCCGACTTACTCTCGCAGTCCGCATTGCGCAGATTCAGCCCAGAGGCGCGGTTCTTCAACACGTAGTAGCCGCTGTAGCCGCTCGGGGGTTGAGGTGGCTCGGGTTGCTTTTCTACCACACCCCAGCTAAACTCAGCCCAACTGCCACTGCCCCCGTTGCTGGTGACAGGCTTGTTGGTATTGTTGTTATCTGCCATCATATGGTTGAGATTAACGTAGGACTTAAACCTGATAAGACTGTTGCCTGCATCTTTGATCTCCCATTGAGTAGCTTTATCAGAGCCTCCATCGGCAGTGAGCTGGCCAGTAGGGTTTCCGCTCAACGCTTTTACATAGGAGTTAGTGGTTACACTTTTTAACCTAATCCTTCCGCTTCCCGCCTCAGCAACAGAAAAGTGTTCGTTTATTGAGTTATGCGTACTGTGGTTGGCGTATAGCTTATTATTATTTACTGTCACGTATTTACCCGTCACGTTAGACTGCAACCAGATCGTTTGTCCTATTTGGGGCAGGGAAGCCGTAGGATCAGGGTCTGGTTTGGGTGGTTGGCAACTTACGTTGTAAGTATTTTTCTTCACGAAGTTCTTCCAATCTTGGCCCCACTGGTTCAACGATTTGTCACTATTAAGCATGATATGGTGATCGCCGCAGTTACCTAAGTTCCAGGCCGTAGCACTTACGTTAGGCTTTTTGCTTAGCCAATCCACGAAGTTGTTAAAGTAAGCCTGTTGGTTGGTGTTACAGCCATTAGTGGAGATCGGAGACCATTCACCAATCAGCACCGGAAACTTGTCGGGTACTTTACCTACCATCTGGTTCCATTTTTTTTGACTGCCATTAGCCTGGCAACTCCAGTTGTGCGGATAGATGTGCGCTTCGTACATGATATTGTCCTGCCCGTTGTTAAAGCTTTTGGCCGGATCGTTCAGTGGGTTGTCCGCGTAAGGGGCAATGTAGTTGGTCCAACTAGTGCCCTGAGCGATGATAATCTGCTTCTTAGCGGACTTGCGAATGGTGTTGACAATTTTTTGCATGTTCTTCCTGACGACGTTGAAGCCCGCGAGGTCTCTTGAATAGACCGGTTCATTGGCACAAGCCAACAGAATGTTGTCGTCGTTAGCTACCAGGGGGGCAGTGTACTCCCAGAAGTCGATCAGGTCTTGAAAGGTGTTACCATATTTGTTAGGAAAGGTATGGTAGTAGACGATTAGATAGAGCTTCTTTTTCTTACAATGATCAATGGCCGGACGGATATAATTAAGGTAAACTTTGGCATAGTTCGAGCTTACAAATCTACCAATCAAAGCTAACCGAATGACTTTAGCCTCACCAAAGCCTTGTGCGTCTACGGAGTGATCAATCATGTCGAGCATCTCCTGCGGTGTATCCAGACAACTTGTTCCTTGCAGGTAGATGTTGACCCCGTGCAGGGTCACCTCGTTGCCGTTTTCATCTTTGATCCATTTTCCATCTACATGCAAAGCAGGAAGACAAGCATTGCCTTGCGCCAACACGAATTCACTAAAAAAAAGTGCAAGTGTTACGAGTAAGAAAATCTGTTTCATCATGGTTAGGGTTTGGAAGTGAATGTTGAAGATTTTATGCTGAAGATAAGAGCCTGTTTAGATTTTTGTAAATCCCTGTATTTTAGCCCGTTGGCCTGGGAGGCCCCGCCTGAAATCTCAGCAGGCGTGCACGGGCTTTAATAGATGCTTTCCGCCTGGCGGTTCGTTTTTTATCAAGAAAAAAAATGAACAAGCCCTGGTATTGATTCCAGAGAACAAAGTTTTGTATTGGTGCCAATATACGAAAGAAAAGTTTTAAACATGTATTCTACCCAATTATTTTTAATGGATGCATGTTAGGTATCAACCTTTGAAGATATCGGATAAAACAAAGAAACCGGACAAATACTTTGCCTGGCGGTTCGGAGATATAGTAGCTAAATGAAGCAACTTTTTCATCTGTTTATTAGCTAGACGACTTACCTGGAAACTTCTAATGCCATAGAATGGAGTACATAGGAAATTTGGGATGCAGCAGAGTCTGTGCTACTTTTTTGTTGAAAAATACCCCTGCGGGCGTTTTCCAGTAACGCATAAACCGAAGTGAGGTCGGTAATCTGCGGTAAATTCTGCTTCCACTGAAGTCAACAGCGACTTGGCCCGGCTGCCTGTGGTTGCTGAATTGCTCCAATATTCGTTGATAGCACCAAATAAATCAGAATAGCAAAAGAATATAATCCTGTCAATCTGTATCTTTGTAAAGATTCACTTACAAAATAACGACAATGACTACACGCGATTTATCGGCATACCAGGAATTAGTATCAGATATGTTTCCCAAACTTTCGTCCAAAGAGGCTTTTGAACACTACAGGCTCAGCGACGAACAGGTGACTTTTTTTAATGAGAACGGTTACCTTGCCAATGTCAAGATGCTGGAAGAAGATCAGGTTGATCAACTCAGAGAGGAACTGACAGCCATTGCTGATCCCAACCATCCAAAGCATGATCTATTCTATGAATTTCACTCCAACGAGTCTGAAGACCCCGATGCCGTGCTGTTCCATTCGTTAGGCCACTGGCGCATTACTCCGGGCTTTCATGATGTTCTCTGGAATCCCCGGTTTCTGGTAGCGGCTTCTCAGCTGCTAGGCAACAAGGCGGTGCGCTTCTGGCACGACCAGCTTTTCTGCAAACCTGCCCACCACGGCGGGGTAGTGGCCTGGCACCAGGACTATAGCTATTGGACTCGCACCGAGCCGATGCAACACCTTACCTGCTGGGTAGGACTGGATGATGCCTCCAGGGAAAACGGATGCCTGCACTACATCCCGAAAAGCCATCGCTGGAACCTGCTGGACAGCACCAGCCTGGCCGGTGATATGGAGGGGCTGGACAAATTTCTGACGCCCGAACAAAAAAAGCAGTATGACCAGAAGGTGGCCATAGAAATGCCCAAAGGCTATGGTACCTTCCACCATCCGCTGATGGTGCATGGTTCTTATGCTAACAAATCAGACCATGCCAGGCGGGCTTTTGTGCTCAATGTGTTTGCCGATGGTACACGCTCCAATGCGGATGAGCAACTGCTCAAAGGCACAGAGAATATACCCAAAGGCCAGAAGATGAATGGAAAGTTTTTCCCGATGCTGTTTGATCCTTCTCAAGATTAACCTGACCATACATGCCATTTTTATGCAAAGCAGCTGTAGCTGACGGCCACGGAAGTTTCACCATCGAGACGATTGAGGTAGGAAGCCCGGCAGCCGACGAAGCGCTGGTGCAGGTAAAAGCTGCCGGTTTGTGCCATACCGATTACGACTCTCTCTCGTGGGGCAAACCCATCATCATGGGACATGAGGGTGCCGGTATCATTCAGCAGGTGGGTAGCCAGGTCAAACATTTTGCTGAAGGCGATGAGGTCATTTTTAACTGGGCTACACCCTGCGGCACTTGCTTTCAATGCCAGATAGGCAATCCGCATATTTGTGAACAAAATTCGCCGGTGGTGGCCGGAGGCAATGGTTATACCCCAGGCCACGCTCACCTGGAAGGTACGTTATGGCAAGGTAAGCCCATCGAGCGGTCATTCAACTTAGGTACACTTTCGGAGTATACGCTGGTAAAAACTTCGGCACTGGTAGAGATCCGGGAGCCTATGCCTTTTCCTGCTGCCAGTATCATTAGCTGCGGTGTGATGACAGGTTATGGCTCGGTGGTGAATGCTGCGCAGGTTAAAGCCGGATCCAGTGTGGTGGTGCTGGGAGCTGGCGGGGTAGGGCTGAATGTGATACAGGGTGCCAGGAATATCCGGTGCTGTCAAAATCATTGCCATAGATATCCATGCCGACAAGCTGGCGATGGCCAGGCAGTTTGGTGCTACGCATACCCTATTAGCAGACAAAGAGGACCAGGGACTGATGAAAGCTGCCGGGCAGGTAAAAGAAATGACCGGTGGGAGAGGGGCCGACTATGCGTTTGAATGTACGGCCATTCCTGCCCTGGGTGCTGCGCCGCTGGCGATGGTCAGGAATGCCGGTACGGCTGTGCAGGTCAGTGGCATAGAGCAAGAAATTACCATTGATATGAATCTGTTTGAGTGGGATAAGGTATACATCAACCCGCTGTATGGCAAGTGCAACCCAGCCATTGATTTTCCCAAACTGATCAGCCTGTATGCCAAAGGCGACCTGCTGCTGGATGAGCTGGTGACTACCCAGTATACATTAGATAATTTGCAACAGGCACTGGATGATATGCTGGCTGGCAAAAATGCCAAAGGTGTCATCACCTTTCACTGATATATGTCAAGATTCAACACCACAGAAATTTCAGACCCTTCCTATGAGCAGGATGGGTTACGGTTTATCACCGTCAAGTCAAAGCACCTGAAGGGCCGCGGCGATATTTGTGTGTTTGTTCCCAGAGAAGTTTCTACGACAAAAGACCTGCCGCTGGTATTGCTGCTGCATGGCGTGTATGGCAGTGCCTGGCTGTGGGCACTAAAAGGTGGAGCACACCGCACGGCGCAGCAGCTCATAAGTGCCGGTAAGATCAACCCTATGGTGATTGCCATGCCTTCCGACGGGCTGTGGGGCGATGGTACTGCCTACCAGCAATTGGCCTCGGGCGACTATGCACAGTGGATTGTAGAAGATGTGCCTGCTGCTGTCAGCGAAAATATTAACGGTGTATCCGCTGCTTCACCCATGTGTATTGCCGGGCTTTCTATGGGCGGCTTTGGGGCTTTGCGGCTGGGCGCGCAGTACCCGGAGAAATTCAGAGCCATTGCCGCCCATAGTGCCATCACAGCTATCAACCAGATGAAACTCTTTGTAGAAGAACCACTGTCGGCCTACCACCCACCGGATTCGGCTGATAGCAGCGTATATCTGGCCATGCAAGCGCACCGCAACAAGCTGCCACCCATTCGCTTTGACTGCGGCACAGAAGACTTGCTCATAGATTATAACCGGCAATTGCATAGCCAACTGACGCAGGCTGACATTCCGCATACCTACCAGGAGTTTGCAGGCGGGCACGAGTGGCCTTACTGGCAACAGCACCTGACCGATACGCTGCTTTTCTTTGACCAGCATCTCAACAATGCGTAGCTAACTGATCGTTGTATATTGCATGTTAATACCCTTCATTTTGCTTTAGATAACCAGAAATGCCGGAAGCACCATCGATGGCGTTTTGATGAATTAGAAAAATTCTTTTCTTCGGATTACATTGAATAGCCGGGCTATCTTTTATTTGGCAACATCATCACATCGGACAAACGAACCGCTGGCATCTTTAATGAACCCGTACTGCTGACCCATGAGTATGTAACGGGATGCTTTTGCAGCTTATCTGGAGCAGCACATATTGTCCTGAGTTTTTACCGGATTTAGTTTTTAACCGGTTTTTGTTTGGGCTGAAACATCATCAATTGGTTGATACGTTGCGTCACTTCCTCTACAGGCACTTTCTTTACCAGGTAGGTATGTCCCTTTTGGGTTGCATCCCAACCGTTAGAACCATCTTTATTGATCGTGATCTTTCCGGTCTTCAGGTCATAGTAGGGTTTGGTACCTTCCACCGCCACCAGCACGGCAGTCTGGTCCCAGCTCATTCTGCCGTTCTTGTCTTCTGGAGATTGCGGTATGGAAATAGCGTATACATCTTTGACCGGGCTGTTGCGGATGTTCTCATTCTGAATAAGTGGTATACCGGTTTTGATCTTCTCACCAATCTCAAAGCCACTGAAAACAATAGGAGTTGGCCATTGATCAAACGTCTTTTTACTAGCCACCCCATCTTTGTAAACATTAAACTCACTGCCCGATGGAAAAGCCCCTGCCATACTCACCAGTTGCTTCACCTTTTTCGCGACCAACTGTTTGCCGGATAGTTTGGAATATTGATCAGGAGTAGAGTCTAGCAGTTTGGCAAGGTTGGTCAGGAAGCCTACTGTAATCACCGTGACGGAACGGTCTGGCTGGGCTGCCAGTACCTTGCGGTAGACCTCTACTGCATCCGGCACTGCTGCATTAGATTGTACGGCATGTGGATAACGGGCTACGAGGGTGTCCGACCAGTGCTGCCAGTCCCCATCTGCTACAGCTTCCCCTTTGGGCACGCCAATGGGAATATCAGGTTGCCCAAAATAGGTATTCAGCACGCTCAATACCTGGGCTACCCTATCATATTTGCTGCTGGCTATCGTAGCAAGCATACTGGCCTTTCCCTGGCTGGCATAGGCATTCAGCAGTGTAATAGCTCCTACATCGTCATAATCAGGACCCATATCGGTATCAAAAATAACAGGAACAGGCGGCTGCTTGGCAGTGGACTGGCTATAACCGGCGACGGCCAGCAAGAGTAGGCCGAAGAGACCTGTGAGCTTCAGATTTATGAGGTGCATAAGAAGGTAGTGTCTGGTGTATAACGGCAGAAGGTAGCTGCAATCCGTGTCAGACACCTTTCTATAACCGGTAAAATTACTGACAATTATAAAGTTTTTTTGGGTAAATCGCTGTTAAATGTGATAATTAGTTACCACTTGGTCGGATTAAAAATAACGGCACATGCCAGTAATTAATGCTTTTTTGTATAATTTCTTACAGGCAAACAGTATCTGTAGTCAGGCAATATATAGGAGCAGGTTGCATTTTTGAGCATGAAGTTTATCTTCGCTCCACACGGATCGCTTCGTATGCAATATACTAAACATCAGGATATGAATACATTCACAATATTGATCATAAATGGCCTAGCAAAATTCTGGATCAGATGATGGTACCTTTCGTAAACCAAGCCAACGAACAGGCAAGGCTTCAGGACCTCAAGGACTATGGCGTTCTTGATACACTGCCCGAAGGCGAGTTTGATGATATTGTAGAACTTGCTTCCACTATTTGTCAGACCCCTATTTCGCTCATTACGCTGATAGATTCCGACCGGCAGTGGTTTAAAGCCAAAGTAGGGATGAATATTTCTGAGACATCCAGAGAGAGTTCCTTCTGTGCGCATGGACTGTATCATCCTGATGACATGCTGATAGTGCCTGATGCCACTGAGGATGAAAGGTTTTTTGATAACCCTTTGGTAACGGGTGATCCTAATATCAGATTTTACGCCGGTGCGCCACTCACCACCCCAAGAGGAAATGTGCTGGGTTCTCTCTGTATTATTGATAATAAAAAGAGAAAACTTACATCTACCCAGCAACGCGCGCTTAAACTATTATCTAAAAAGGTGATAGAACGGCTGGAACATAGAAAACTCACCCTTCAGGTGCTGGAGCATGAGAAAGAAAGGAAAGAATTCTTTGAAAAGCTCACCTATCAGACTCCCGTCATTATCTACGCGATGGAGGTTAGTCCGGATGGCAAAGTACATTTTCCCTTTGTAAGCCGAAGTCTAAGCACCCTGTATCCTACCCTTACGCCTAAAATGCTGGAACAGGACGGGGGCTTCTTGTTTCGTTTGATACACTCGGAGGATTACCCCAATTTCATGGCTTCAGCCTTAAAATCCAGAGAGACATTAGAGGAATGGGAATTCAACTACAGGATACACACGGAAGATAATAGCACCAGGTGGCATTGGACAAAAGCACGGCCGGAGAAGAAATCTGATGGCACGTTGGTTTACTATGGGGCTACCATGGATGTGACAGAGAGCCAGGAATATATTCAGACCATTGAAGAAATTTTGTTTGATATTTCCCATGTGATGCGCAGACCGGTTTGCACAATGCTGGGACTGGTAGGTTTGATGAGTAATGAGATGACGCAAAACGAAATAAGAATGTATGCGGGTCATTTTAAAACAGTGGCCGAAGAAATGGATAGGTATATCACACGGCTGAGTGATACTTACTACAAGAAAATGCTGTACATAGAAAGATCGAAGAATACCTGACTTATAAGCAGCATATGGCACCTTATCACATAAATGTTTGCCTTTTCAGGATGCTAAGCTATTGGCTTGGTGCTGCTTGAAACTAAAGAATAAGCTGGCAAAGTTGCGCACGTAGTAGAGTAGTATCAGAAAAACATATAGTTTGGTTACCTGAACAAACGAAAAACCCTTCTCTGCTCTCAGGTTTTTCACCTGCCGGTAAGATCTAGTCAGTGGAACATGAATGCCCGCAATGTTATATAGCTGTCTGAGGTAGTAATTGTTGTTGAGTCCACCGGACTGGTACTTCATGCGTGCAGTTTCAGAGATGCGTATCATCTTACGGATCACCTCTGTGAAGCTGCTGCGGGTAGGGTGGTTGACAACAGCATCCGGGGCAAATACAATCCGAAAACCGTGCTGGTGTGCCCTTTGGCCCCACTCATAGTCGCCACCAGATTTCAAATTGGCATTGAATGGGCCTGCCTGTTCAAAAATTTCCTTATGCGCAAACATATTGGCTGTAGCCGCAAAATGGTGGGTAGTTACATATTTTTTTTGAGGAAACGCAAAAGCAATATCATGCAAATCGCCCAACCGCATTCTTTTGGAGTTGCGAAACAGATGAATGTCTCCACCTACGATGTCTGCTTTTTCATCCTGGGTCAGATAACCCACTGCCTTCTCTATCCAGTGAACGTCAGGGATGCAATCAGAATCCGTAAAACCCAGTATGTCGCCTTTGGCCAGTGGCAGGGCAGCATTTCTTGCAGCATAGGAGCCAGGTTTATCCTCATCCATAATGCGGCAGTTGTCCGGAATAGTAAAATTGTCCGGAGCCTTGTCTCCCGGCTTATTGTTGATTACAATGATCTCGAAGTTCGCTGCCGGATAGTACTGCTTCGCCAGGGCATCCAGACACAGAGAAAGCCTTGGCCAATCCAGGTAGGTAGGTATGATAATAGAGACAAATGGTAAATTCATTGATAACAATTATCCTCTGATCTTATTGAATACTTCCTGCCACATGGCTTCGCTAAGTTGTTTTTGCTTTTTACCTTCTTTCTTTAGCTTTTTGGTAATCTGAGAGCGTGAAGGTTCTTGCAGAATTATGTCTATCTTCTGTTGCAGCGTCTCATCATCACTGTGTACGTCCAGCAGTGCCTCAGGATAATCATAATCCTGGAGCAGCATCTCGTACTTATGGCTCCAGCCGGTAGACAAACATGGCACTGCCTGCGACAGGCAACTGACTAGTCCATGAAAACGTGAGGTGATCACTGCCTGGCTGGCACCAATGATGCCTTTGACATACAAAGGATTATCTTCATGAATTATCGGTATTTTTTTCTCCAGGGCCATATTGGTATTGTCGGCAATTTGTCCGTCGCTCTGGCTTTCATGGATCAGGAAGAAGGGTTTTTTCCCGGCTTTCTGAATCATAGTGATCAGCCTTTGTAGCAGGGTCATGTAGGCTTGTCCGTCTTTTTTGTCCGCCGTCTCTATCATTTTACTATTAGGAATAATGGCTACCTCACTGTTTTCAGGCTTAAAGTTGGCGGGCACCGCTCCTTTGATCAGGTTAGTAAAATCGGGTTTCAGTCTGATGTTATCTGTTTTGGTGGCCAGGGTGGTAATATAATCGTGCGATATCTTATCCCGGGCGAAGATCAGGTCGGCATACTGAGTAATGGTTTTCATCTTTGCTACCAACTCCGGATCGGTGAATGGGCCAAGTGCCTGCGGCAGCATGATCACTTTTTTGCCCTGTGCTGTCCATGCTCTCACCTGATCGGCCAGGCGTGTGCCTGCTTTTTTGGCACCCCATTGGTCGCCAAAGGCAAAGCCGGAACCATCCAATACGACATCAATCTCTTTTTCTGATATATACCGGGCATTTCTCCGTTTGCCAGCAGGAAGCAGATTATAGATAAATGACTTATCGAAGGTAACTTTCTTCCTTTTTCGCTGAAGATTGAGCCATGATTTGGAGTAAATATTATTTTCCAGGTGTTTGTTGCGGGGGGCGCGGGCAGTAGCTTCCATCACAAAGATAGCATCAGGAAATTCCTGTCTCACTTTATCTATGATAGCATGAAGCATGAGTTCTGCTCCTTTGTTGACAAACTCTACACCCCGTAATTCGATGACCATGGTACTATGTTTAACTGATTAATTAATTGTATTGCCTGATTTGATCGAGCGGACGTTTCTCTGAAAAAGCCACCATGCCCTCCGGGTCAGAATACCCTACGGCCATGCACATCAGTGCTCGCTGTTGGGTCTTCAATTTCAGAAATTTCTCCATCTTCACCTCTTTTTCCTCCACATCCGGCCAGTTGATGGAGCAACTGCTGAGTCCCATTGTTTCCAGGGCCAGCATGAACGACATGGCAGCCAATGAGGCATCAATATAGATAACATGGCGGTCGCGCTCATCAAAGTAAGCATCCAGGTTACCTACCAGCACGATCATCACCGGGATGTTGTGCCCGTAGCCTGAGGTGCCCATCGGGTATTTGGTAACTTCCTGCACCAGGGCCGGGTCATCAAAAATCCTGAACTCATAAGGCTGCCGGTTGCAGGCACTGGGCGACTGGTTGGCCGCCAGCACGGCCTTGTCTATCAGCTCGCGGGGCACAGGCCTGGCGTCAAACCAACGTACCGAACGCCGCTGTCGGGTTAATTTGTAAAATTCTTCGAAGGTGATATGGCTGCTTTGTTCCTGCAAACGGTGGTATGGTACGGCCTTTACCGGTGTATCTGCCCTGGCCATTGCCGTGTCGAAACCGTTTACCTTCTTTTTGAAGCGTTCCTGGTACTTTTCAATATCAGGGTCGGTACCGGCAGACTCAAAGTAGCTGGAAAGCACGTCGTAGAACCATTTCATCTGTGGGTTGCCGGATATTTCTTTGTGGTTCCAGATACTTTCAAAGTTGTCCATGGTTTCCCCAATATACTCTTTGGCAAACACCGCCCGGCGGGGCCGCATGAGCAGTCCTTTCTCCAGCCTGTGCGTATTTCGTACCATCAAAAAATAATTCCCTTTCTCCTGGCTTGCCTCCTCTACATGCTTTATCCTACCAGCCAATACGGCCTGATGCTCACGGGCAAAAGACTTATCAAAAACGCCATAGTAGATAGAAGAGAGCAAACGTGACCGGTGACAATATTTGGGAAGCTTGTTTCTGACAAAACTATAAGAAGCACCTTTCACTTTTGCGGTTAACTTATGTAACATCGCTGCTTTGTTATGTTTTTGATTTTTTTAATGCTTTAACTTCTTTCTTAAGTTCGGCAGACATCATCAGCCATACAGTTCCGGCATAGGCTGCGAAGAGCGCAATACCTACCAGGATAAAATGCAAACCCAGCACATTATACAAGAGAAAGGCTACAGCATAGCTCACACCGGCGGCGATCCACGGCACCTTAACCGCAGAAAGAAACTCAAGAGTGCTCACTTTCATTTTCAATAAGTAGTTGAACGTATACTGTGCAATGATGACGATCATAATCTTATTGATCAGTACCGCCCAGGCCGCTCCTACAATGCCATAGTAATAGATACCAATGGCCAGCGTAGGAACAAATAGTGCTGACTTGAACATCTGTAATTTCATTTCCAGATCGGGCCGCCCCATGCCCCGGATCAGCGAGGTGTTGCTGTTAACCATCATATGCACCATCACCGAAAGGGCCAGAATTTCCAAAGGCTCCACCGAGGCACTCCATTTTTCGCCAAAAAACTGTAGAATAAACGGTTCGCCCAGGGCGAACATAAAAACCATCAATGGATAGATAGCAATACTATTATAGTTGACTACTTTAAGATAATATCTTTTAAGTGCTTCCGGATCGCTTTGCTTCCTACCGTATACAGGATACATCACGTTGTTGAACACACCCATCACCTTCACCCTGATGGTATTGGTGAGCACAAAGGCGAAAGTATACGCACCCAATGCTTCTGCACTGATGAGCTTACCAATTAGCAGGTAATCTATGTTGTTGATCAGGTAGTTGACAAAGTTGGTACCGGTAGTATACAACCCGAAGCCAAACACATCGTGAAACGCCTGCTTGTCCCACATAAACTTAGGCTTCCAGGGAGTGGCAAAAAAGTACATCGGCATGGCGATAAGCAGCGTGGCTACCGAGTTGAAGACAAGCGACCATACACCGGCACCCATCAGGGCCAGGCCCAATGCCAGTACGCCGGAGAAGATATTGGAAGAGTTCTTGATGATGGCGATCCGCTTGAAGTTCATCTCTTTGGTAAGCTGGGCGTTTTGCACCAGGTTGAAAGGGCTTGCCAGGATGCCAAGACTCATGATCGGCACAATCTGCCGCAGCAATGGCTCATCGTAGAAGGCAGCTGCCAGCGGAGCCACTGCCGCGGCCATGATAATATATACACCTACCGACCACCCCAGGCCAGTCCAGAAAGCCGTTTGAAAATGTACTTCATCTAAATCTTCTTTTTTGCGCTGAACCAGGGCTGCGCCGATACCAAGATCATTGAAAACTTCTATAAAGCCAATAAACACAGAAGCCATGCCCACCAAACCAAATTGCTCCGGAAAAAGCAGCTTGGCCAGCACCAGGCGTATCACAAAGCTAAATCCTACGTTGATCACCATCTGGAGTCCGGTCCAAAATACTCCTAAGAAAACCAGCTCTTTATCAGAACCGGATGAAGAACCCTTTAAAAATTTGCCTAACATTTTCGTGAATGTAAGTAAATCTAAACTAAAAATATGAAAACAATAGCAATGTTGCGCTTATTGGAATAAATAGCAGGAACAATTTTCATTTTTATAATGCGTGGTAAGTTTATTAAACATGGCACTAATATAAAGGATATTTTTTGAAAATTTTATCATTAAACCGCTGTTCATCTGTAAACTACAACTTTATAGGTCTAAACTTGTTTTAATACAAAAAGCCAAAGTTCCTTATATCTCATAACATCTTCAAACGAAAGCGCAAATTATCTTAACAACAACCATAAATCTGTACAATAAACATACTGAATGAGGGCTTCCGAATGTATTTATTCCAAAAATATGATATTAGCTCTATAGCCGGTATTTTTCTGCCCGACCGGGTAAAGACATTATCAAAATAAAGGTAGATTTACACCATTAAATTGTATGATACTTGCTTTGTCTGCCTGTAAATTTTCTATCATAACCGCCACACCGATATGCTTGTAGAACTACCCAGAGTGCCTTCTACCAAAGAGAAAGCACTGGCCCTCAACTTAGACCTGACCATTTACGGATCTTTTGCAGAGATAGGTGCCGGACAGGAAACGGCAGCCAATTTTTTCAAAGTAGGCGGAGCTTCCGGCACCATCGCCAAAACCATGTCGGCCTACGATATGCAGTTTAGCGATGCCATATACGGTAAAACCAAACGCTATGTCTACGAAGAACGCCTGATCCAAATGCTGGATCACGAAATAGAGCTGTTGAAGGAACGTCTGTTTAACCGAGCCGATGCTACCAAGTTCTTTGCTTTTGCCAACACCGTTGAGATGCTCAACTACCATAAGACTAACCAGGGACATGGCTGGCTAGGCTTGCGTTTTCAGCTACAGCCCAACGGGCCTACGAACGATTGCGTGATTCACGTGCTGCTGCATGACAATGATGCAGGGCTACAGCAGGATGCCGTGGGTATCCTGGGCGTTAACCTGCTCTACGGCTGTACGCATATTGCCGATCCGGTAGCTATGATGGAGTCGCTGGTGGACAACCTGGCTGCAGGTAGATTGGAAATAGACTTTTTTAGAATAAAGGGACCGGACTTCAGCAAAGTGGACAACCGGCTGATGGCTCTCAAACTGGTGAAGAAAGGGCTGACACGGGCTACCATGTTCGATGCGGATGGCACGGTGTTGCAGGCCCAGGAAGCACTCTATAAAAAGAGCCTGCTTATCTTGCGGGGAAGGTTCCGGCCCGTCACATATGTAACTATGGATATGCTGCAATCTGGCCTGGAAGCGTTCAAGAAGGAAGACAATGTAGATGAAAACAATATCGTACAGGTATCAGAACTCACCCTGCACAACCTCACCGATGGAGAAGAGATCAGCGACAGCGACTTTCTGGCTCGGGTGGATATTCTTGGGTCTCTGGGGCAAAAAGTATTGATTTCTGACTATCAGGAGTATTTTATGCTGGCCAATTATATTTCGCACATCACAAAAGGAAAAACAGGTATCATTCTGGGCGTAGCCAATCTGGAGAAACTTTTTCAGGAGTCATTTTATGAACACCTCACCGGTGGCATCCTGGAGTCTTTTGGTACTTTATTCAAACGAAATATCCAACTCTATGTTTACCCGTCCTATCGTGCGGGTACCCACGAAATCTACGGCTACAGCCAGCTGCAACTTCCTGATCATTTGAACCTTCTTTACCAGTATTTGCAGGGGAACAAGAAAATTACTGGCCTCAAACCTATTCATCCTGAACATCTGGATATTATTTCCGATGATGTGCTGCATATGATCAAAAACGGCATCAAAGGATGGGAACAACTGGTACCGGAAAAAGTATCCGAAGCCATCAAAACCAAACATCTGTTCAATTATCAGCCTAAGGAATAGATTGCTTGCAAATCAAAATTTGTACTTAAATCCCAGCCTGATGGTTTGCGTTTCGTAATAGTTTCCGTACTGCACATCAAAGTCTTCTTGGTAGATAACCTGCCGGATATTAAAGTGATTGAAGATGTCGGTGACAGACAGTACCAGTTCTCCTTTATCCCGCATCACAATTTTCTTGATGCCCACATCTACCGAAGAACGGGCCAGCTGCCTGCCCTGCGGGATGTTTTTGGGTGCAAAATACAACCCGGTGAGCTGCACTTCGGTTTTCCCCGGTAGCGAGAAGGTATTATTTAGCTTTGCCTCCCAGGTATTGTTGACGGTTCTGTCGATACTGAATGGACGAACATAAGGGAACAGCACAGTGCCCTGATAAGCGCGAATGGTATTGATATACCCGTTGACGCTGCCCGACAGTTTCCAGAAATCATTGATGCGCTGGTTGAGCAAAAGTTCTATCCCTTTATGCGTAGCACTGCCCACGTTCTGGTAAATCCTGTTGATGATGTTATAACGGGCATTGGTGGTATCTTCGGCATAGATACGGGTGAAAGGGTCGTTGATGATCCGATAGTAGGCCGACAGAAATACCGAACCGCCATCCCAGTCCCGGTTATAAGCGGCTTCTATGGTTTGGGTAAACTGCGGACGCAAGTAAGGATTGCCTACTTTGAGCAACTCTGGATCATCATACTTGGGGAACACCCTCAACTCTGCCTCTCCCGGTCGGTCTACCCTGCGGTTGTAGAACAGCGACAGGGCATTGTTTTCGTTCAGCCTGAAGCTCATGCGCACATTGGGGTATAGCCTGAAATAATGATAAGCATCGTTCTGAGCATAGTAGATATTCTCCGGCGACAAGTCATAAAAAACACCAATCTGCTCGGCCCGCAGCCCGGCTTCCACATCAAATTTTTCCTGTTCAAAAACGTAATTGGCATACCCCGCATACAGATTCTCTCCCCAGGTAGAACGGTTGCCCAGTCCCGGATAAATAATGGAATTGGGTCCCTGTCCGATCTCATAGCTCACCGGAATACGCCGTATCTGTAGTTTGGCCCCGGCCTCCAGCCGCCCGCGTCGCAGCGGTCTGACGTAATCCAGCAGGAAGGGAATGGTGTGCTCAATGGCGATGAGGTGCGTGGTGTCTCTGGATTGGCGAATCGCAGAGCTATCATTGAGGAAGTAAGCCTCATCTTCCCAGCCCCGGGTATACTGCAAACTGGCACTTAGCACATGCCCTGGCTGGCTGAACTTATGTTCATAATCTACCCGGAAGTTAGCAAACCCGGTCACTTCCGACTCCCGCCAGCTCCAATAGCGGTTGCGCTGCTCTGAAAGCATATCAATATAAGGCACCTGGGAGGTATCGGTATGGCTTTCGTAGTCGAAGATGGCAGAGAAAGTCAGTGTGTTATGATCGTCCAAAAACCAATCCAGTCCGCCTTTGACGATGTACTGCGTTTGCGTCCTGTTTTCAGCTACCTGGGAGGCGATGATGCGCCCATCGCGGTAGGTTCGGGTGGTGAACTCGTTGTTGGGTAAGTTCTTTTGGGCCATCACTTCCGATTGTAAAGATGCTTTGACCTTGGAAGTACGATAGTTCAGGCTCAGGCTGGGTATGTATTTGGGGTTGTACTGATAGCTTCCCAGATCGCTGGGCAAGTCTTCTTTTCGCTTCGACAGTCTGCCCAGGCCGTAGGTGAAGCCTACTTCGCCGTTGAGGCCGTTTTTGCTTTCCTCTTTATACACAATGTTGATGATTCCGGCCATGCCCGAGGCATCGTATTTGGCTGAAGGGTTGTTGATGATTTCAATGCGGTCTATGTTGGCCACCGGAATATTGCTGAGTCCCTTTTGGTTGCCAAAGCCAGTCAGACTGGATTGTTTACCATCAATAAGCACGGCCACCTTATCACTGCCCCGGATGCGTACCTTGCCTTCCTGGTCTACAGAAATGCCTGGCAGATTCTTCATGGCATCCAGCACCGAACCGCCGGTCTGGGCAATCTGATTGTCGGTGCTGTAGGTTTTTTTGTTCAGTCCGGATGACACGATCTCCCTTTCTGCGGTTACCCTCACCTCATCCAGTTGCTGGGTAGTGGGTCGCAGGTATACCTTGCCTACATCAAAGTTATCATTGAGTTTTCCCATCAACAGTGG
>CATQIH010000007.1 GCA_958296015.1 Cyclobacteriaceae bacterium | reverse complement strand
ACAAGTGCTTTTTATCGCGATCAAAAAGAGTTATGGGAAGGCCGAAAACCATAAAGATAGATTAGGCATAAAAAATCAAACTTAATAAACAAAATGAAAAAATTATCTATCTTATTGCTTGCATTTACGCTTGTCATGTTTTACGGATGTGAGCAAAATGAAACTGAACCAACAGTATCAGCTTCAGAAGATGCTTATACATATACAGAAGATGACTACGAAAATGTAGGGAAACTACACAATATTGGATTAGATAAAATTATTAATTCTAATTCTTTTCAGGCTCGTTACGCTGAATTTAATAGTAAAAATGCCAGGACTAGAACCACAGAAGACACCCTTAATCTAATGCGTTACATTCAAGAACAAAGTATTAATGTAATCAAAGAAGAAGGTTTACTTGTGGGTGGTAAAATGATAAATGATGTAGCGTATGTATACACCGATGAAGGATTGATGGATATGGCACGTAATCCGTGGCTGTTTTATATCACTGAAGCACAAGAACCTTATATTAAAAGAATTATCGCTATTGTTGGAAAGATTAGTAAGGGTAACATAGATCACCAAACAGCGAAACAACAAATAAAGGAGATTGCGAGTGAAGCTAAAAAGTCGTTAAGTGCTGAAGAATATACTTCTATTGGGATGTTTGCACAGATTTTTTCTTACTCTGAAGAGTATTGGACAAATTTCCGCACCAACAGCCGAACTATATGTAATGCACCTAGTGGGCAAGTATATGTAAGTGATGCAATAGGAGCTTATCAGGGAGCTATATGGGGTTCGGTTATTCCAGGATTTGGCACTGCATTGATGGGTTTCAATGGTGCTCTCATTGCTTCATCAGTCTCCTAACTTTAGCGAATGTGCATGGGGTGAATTAAATAGATTATATAAACCAAGGGTATAGAGTAGTAAAGATTAATGGAAAAACATATGAATTTTATGATCCAACTTACAAAGGGAGTAGCACGCCAGCAACTAATATAAAATCTGTTCCATTAATGCTATATAAACTATGATATTCTTAAATATTAGTGGTAAAAAGATAAAGCGGCATGCTTTATCTTTTTACCTAATTTCACTGACTATCGCGCCTATTCTTATTTTTTATATTGATGGGTTTAATTTGGGTAGTTTTCTGGGTTATTTATGGGGAGTTGTTTTTTTTCCGGGACTGTTAACTTGGAGTGTGTTACTTAGAGATACATCCAAGCCGCGTATCATAGAAACTACTGAGGTTGCTTTAAAGCCAAACATTAAATTAGAAAGTGTAATCAAAGCTGTTATACAACATAAGAAATGGCGTATGAAACCAGCAGTATCAAGTTTTAATCAGCCCCTCAATGGAGTTCATTATGATTATGAAATAGAAACGCCTATGGGTTTTACAACGTTTGGTGAACATATACAAATACAAGTAAAAGAAGGCGTAGCCAAAATTATCAGCTTTCCAAAGATAGAATATCAGATTGAAGACTGGGGGAAAAACGAGCAAAACGTAAAAGTAATTCGCCAAGCTATTTCAGCTTAGCTGTAATTTAAGGATATGATAAAACCTGCTCTAGAAAGTAGTGCTTTTGCATTATTTTTTATCTATTGCAAACCAAATGCTATGTTTTAATCTTGCAATTCTGTTTTGGGCTGCCGATCTTCCTCTCCGTCGTGGTTCAAGAAGAGTGTCTGTGTAGGGTAGGCAAATGCTATCTCCCGCTTCTCAAATTCCTCGTACATACGCAGGTTAATCGCCTGATGGATGTTCATGTATGTTGTATAATCAGCATCTAACACATAATACACCGTCTCAAAATCTAGGCTAAAATTGCCATAGGCAGCAAAATGGGAGCGATCAAACTCTACCGGATGCTGTTCCAGTACAATAGATTTCATGATAGTTGGTATTTCCTTCAGGTTGGCATGTGAAGTCTGGTAGGTTACACCAAACCTGAACAGCACCCTGCGGCGTTGCATCCGCTTATAATTGTGGATACGCGATTTGGTCAGGTCACTGTTGGAAAACACCAGTTGCTCTCCAGACAAGGTTTTGATGCGCGTGGTTTTGATGCCTATGTGTTCTACCACGCCGTTCTTATCATCAATGACCAGAAAATCGCCTATCTCAAAAGGACGATCAAAAAAGATGACAAAGTAGTTGAACAAATCGCCCAGGATATTCTGCGCCGCCAGTGCCACCGCAATACCTCCGATACCCAGCCCGGTAATGATGGCCGACACATTTTTGCCCATATTGTCCAGCAGGAACAGAATGCCTACCGACCAGATGATGATATTGATAATCACCTTGATGCCGGAAACCTGCTTGATTTTCTCTTCGGCATTGTCCTGTTGCCTCAGGTAAGTTTTGAGCAGTACGATCACTGTGGTGGAGATCAGTTGTATGACCAGCACGGTGATCACAATGGTGATGCCTTTCTCCAGGTACGACTGTGCCTTGTCCGTCAAATGCAGGTAGTTGATACCGCTATAGATAATAAAGATATACAGCGCAGGAATACCAAACTGGTCCACCTTGTTGATTACAAAATTATCGGCATTGGTAGCTGTACTATCTGCCCAGCGCCCAACTCTTTTTAACAATAGTTTTTTGAATACATTGATAATAATCATCCCTGCGATGATGATGCCCAGGGCAATCAGGTAATCTGCCACTGTATTATTGAAGTAGGTTCTTTCTAAAATTCCGTTTAGTTGTTCCATTGTATTTTATCAGATGCTTGCTCTGCTGGCAAAACTACAAAACTATCATGCATTTTTGGAAGGGCTTAGTAGGGTTAAAGCTACAATTGTTATTTCTTTTCGGCGTATCTATTAATATACTATATTTGCTCGTATACTTAGATGCTTCACCATGAGAATCGTTATTGCCGGTGCCGGAGATGTAGGAAAACATTTAGCCAGACTATTGGTCTACGAAAATCAGGATATCGCCATCATTGACCTCAACCAAGAAAGGTTGCGGCAGATCGGCAGCCAGCTAGATATTGCTACCATCAAAGGTAGTTCTACTTCTTACCAGACATTGCGTGATGCCAATGTAGGCAATGCAGATTTGCTTATAGCCGTCACCGAATCGGAAGAAGTAAATCTGGCGACAGCCATTATTGCCAAACAACTGGGCGTAAAGCGTACGATAGCCCGTATTTCTAATGAAGAGTTTCTGTTCAGAAAAGACATCCTAGACCTGCGCCGCGTGGGCATCGATGAGCTGATCTCTCCCGAATCGCTGGCAGCCCGTGAGATCAAACGCCTGCTACGGATCGCTGCCGTTACGGATACTTTTGAGTTTGATCAGGGACTGCTTTCACTGATTGGTATCACCCTGGAAAAAGACAGTAACCTGGTAGGCAAAACCCTGGCAGAAACATCACGCCTGAACCCGGACAACTCTTTTATCACAGTCGCTATTCTGCGGGATAATAAAACCATCATTCCCAACGGTAATACACGGCTTGAGAGCGACGATCATATCTATTTCATAGCCCAGCCCGACGGTATAGACCGGGTACTGACCCTTACCCGCAAAAAACAGATAGACATCAAAAAAGTGATGATCCTGGGCGGTAGCAAGGCCGCTTACCATACGGCCAGAAAGCTGAGTAGCATCTATCATATCAAGTTGATCGAGCAGGACAAAGACAAGTGCTTTGAACTGGCCGACCAGCTTCCCGATACGCTGATCATCAACGGAGATGGTACCGACGTGCATATTCTGGAAGAGGAAGGACTGGCAGATATGGATGCTTTTATAGCACTTACCGGCAACTCCGAAACCAACATCATCAGTTGCCTGGTAGCCAAAGACCGGGGCGTGAAGAAAACCATCGCACTGGTAGAAAATGTAGATTACATTCACCTCAGCCAAAACATCGGCGTGGATACCATGATCAATAAGAAACTGATTGCGGCCAACTTCATCTTCCGCTACATCCGTGAAGGTGACGTTATCTCTATCACGAGTATTCATGGGGTGGAAGCTGAGATCCTGGAATATGAGATCAAAAATAACTGTCGCATCACCAATAGGTACATGAAAGACCTGGACTTTCCAAAAGGGGCCGTCATTGGCGGAGCCATCAGAGACGGCAAAGGCTATATCGTGCTGGGTAGTTTTCAGTTTGAACCAGGCGACAGAGTAGTGGTGGTAAGCAGGATGGAAAGTTTATCGGAGGTAGAAAAGTTCTTTAAATGAAATTCAACTGGAAGGTCTTTGTCCATATCCTGAGTGCGCTGCTGCTGTTTAGCGGCAGTTTTATGTTCCTGGGT
Source organism: Cyclobacteriaceae bacterium (assembly GCA_958296015.1). Classification (GTDB taxonomy): domain Bacteria; phylum Bacteroidota; class Bacteroidia; order Cytophagales; family Cyclobacteriaceae; genus JAJNNC01. Next base: position 241,537 of record CATQIH010000007.1, on the reverse strand, counting down.
ATCCCTTTCTCGCTGTATTATCATTCCAACGACTGGTACCCGCTGCTGCTCTCGGGTGGTATCACCATCGTTTCGGGAAGTATACCCTGGCTGATCACCAGAAAAGAACGAGGCAAGGAGTTGCGCAGCAACGATGGTTACCTGCTGGTGACGCTGGGCTGGCTGCTGATGTCTTTTTTCGGTTCGTTGCCCTATGTGCTTAGCGGTGCCATCCCCACCTATCCCGATGCGTTCTTTGAATCTATGTCGGGGTTCACCACTACCGGAGCTACCATTCTGGTAGATATTGAAGCCGTACCTCGGGGCATCCTTTTTTGGCGTAGCATGACGCAGTGGATCGGTGGTATGGGTATCATTGTGATGGCTGTTGCTATTCTGCCTATCCTGGGCATCGGTGGTATGCAGTTGTTTCAGTCCGAAGCACCAGGTATATCTCCCGATAAGCTGAAGCCGCGTATCCGGGATACTGCCAAGCGGCTGTGGGTTATCTATATTGTGCTTACCATAGCAGAAACAGGTTTACTGATGGCAGGAGGCATGAGCTTTTACGATGCCATCAACCACAGCCTCACCACCATGGCTACAGGCGGCTTCTCTACCAAAAATACCAGCGTCGCCTTTTATGATTCGGCCTATATCCACTATGTGATTACCATATTCATGCTGCTGGCAGGTACCAACTTCACCCTCAACTACTTTATGCTGAAGGGCAGCTTCAAAAAGGTGTGGCAGAATGAAGAGTTCAGGTTTTATATCATATTTGTGGTGATCATCTCTGTGATAGTTACCATCGGTATTTATTCGGTGAGCGAAGTAGACCTGGAAACCTCCTTCCGGCAGGCTGTGTTTCAGGTGGTATCGGTGGTGAGCACCACCGGGTTTATTACTGCTGACTATACGTCATGGACACCCTTCATCATGCTGGTCTTCTTTCTGCTCATGTTTACAGGAGCCTCTGCCGGCTCTACTGCGGGTGGTGTCAAGATTGTACGACATGTAATTCTGATCAAAAACAGTATCCTGGAAATGAAAAGGCAGATACATCCTTCGGCGGTCATCCCTGTGCGCTACAATGGCAAAGCAGTTACCCAGAGTATTACCTTCAATGTGCTGGCATTCTTTGTGATCTATATCAACGTGTTTGCCCTGGGCACCATGATCATGACCCTGCTGGGCGTAGACTTTATGACATCACTGGGTGCCGTAGCCACTTCCCTAGGTAACATCGGCCCTGGCATTGGCTCAGTAGGTCCGGTAGATAATTTTGGGCATATTCCTGCGGGTGCCAAGTGGTTTCTGTCATTCATTATGCTGCTGGGCAGGCTCGAGCTGTTCACCGTACTGCTGCTATTTACTCCCTACTTCTGGAATAAATATAGGTAGGGAATTCGGAGATAGAAAACCGGAGACCAGAGACGGAAGTGGTTGGCTCAGCAGGGCAGAAGGTAAAAGATGGGAGAATAGAAACCGGGGCTTCTGATCTTAGCCTCTTATCTTTTGTATGATAGTTCCTGGCTCCTGTTTTAGAGCACGTATAAGAAAGAAGGCAGTAAAGTGTTAGCCCAGACAGAAGTACAGAAGTACAGAAGTATTAGCGTTGTCTCCGGTCTTCCGCTCACAGTGGTCGTTTCCGGTCTCCCGTCTTCCGGTCTCCATCCTACCCTACCATCATATTATAACTGGGTAGCTTGTAATCTTCTATGGACTTGCGCCTGCTCAGAGCCACGGCAAAGGTGAGCATCCCCACTCTTCCCAGAAACATCGTAATCAGGATGATGACCTTACCGGCGGCAGACAAGGTATTGGTGACACCTACACTTAAGCCTACAGTGCCAAAGGCAGATACCTGCTCAAAGGTGAGAGCCAGCACATCCGTTTTGGGTTCGGTGATAGACAAACAGAAGACACCCGCCAGAATCACGGCGATGGAATAAAAGAAAATAGACAACGATTTATAAATGACAATGGTCGGAATATAGCGTTTGCCTAAAAACAGCTTCGATTTTCCCTGGCTGGTAGCCAGTACAGATGTAATAATGACATAAAAGGTAGATGTTTTGATACCACCGGACGTTGAACCAGAGCCTCCGCCAATAAACATCAGAAACATGATCATGATCAGTGTAGGTGATGCCAGTGCCGAGAAGTCTACGGTATTGAATCCTGCGGTGCGGGGAGTGGCCGACTGAAAAAAGCTGGTGATGAGTGCTTCGGAAATATTCATCTCAGCCAGCACGTTGTTTTTCTCTATCATATAAAAGCCAAAAGTGCCCAGTACCAGCAAAAAGGCAGCGACATTCACTGAGATTTTGGTGCTCAGCCGCCAGTCTTTCCAGGGATGTGCCAACCGGTCGCGCAGGCGCCAAGGCGATAGTATGTCCTGCACCGGTGCAAAACCCAGTGACCCTACTATAAAAGTGGCTGCAATGACCAAATGCATCAAATAAGCCTGGTTCACACCCGGCTCATACAATCCATTCGTAAAAAGGCTGAACCCAGCATTACAAAAGGCTGAGATGGAATGGAAAACGGAATAGAACAGCTTCTGGCCTACATTGTCAAACTCAACACCTGTCCAGGTAAAATAGATCAGCAAAAAAGAGATGAACTCAATGGAAAAGGTCAGAAACACAATCTGCCGCAGCAGCAGCCGTGCAGAAGAAATGGTTTCCGTATCCAGGTAATCAGGTACCAGGTCGCGCTGCTTAAACCCTGGGCCTGCTTTGAGGAAAGAAGCAAAGAAGGTGGCAAACGTAACAATACCCAGCCCACCGATCTGTATGAGCAACAGAATAATCACCTGCCCGCGAAAGGTAAAGTAAGTGGCAGTATCCACCACGATCAGCCCGGTAACGCAGGTGGCACTTACGGCAGTAAACAGGGCATCCAGCATGGGCATACTTCCTGGCAGTGTGGTCATAGCAGGCAACATGAGCAGGCCGGTGCCCACGGCAATCACCACAATGAAGCTGATGACAAAGGCAAACGACGCGTTGAGCCTGATAGAACCCAGCGATGTGCCAATACGGCCCAGTTCCAGCATCAGTCCGATGAAAAGCAGAAAGACAATCACCTGTTCGTAGAACATATAGTAGCTTGCGCCTCCCAGCCACTCATAGAGAGACACCAGCAAAAAGTTGCCGAAGAACAGGTTGATGATACCGTTCAACGTAATCAGGCCCATAAACGTACCTTCTATAAATGTATCTTTTAGAAACTCGCGTCGGCGGAAAGCATACAGCAGCCGCAGCAGATACGACATGACAAAAATCGTGAACACCAGGTCTGCGCCTTTCAGCATCAGTGCCAGGTTCTTCTCATGCAGATCATACCCATACGCGTATACCAACAGGAACAGGCCGGCAAACGTAGTCACGCTTGTCGCAACCCGTATCACCCTCAAGGCTACCGACCGGCTGTCGTACAAAACCCTGTTCAGACGTTCGGCAACAATATCTTTATTAATATCCTTTAGTTTCATACATTCTTTGGCGACAGTTTTTTTGCTTCCTCTATCAGGCGTAGCCGGTCTATGGGCACCACACCGGCATATTCGCATACGATGCCCCCGCCCAGGTTAGCCAATTGCGCCAGCTGGCGGGGCGTAAGCCGGAGTGCCAGGCACAAACTGGCAATGCTGATCACCGTATCGCCCGCTCCGGATACATCTGCAATCTGCCGCACGTGTGCCGGTATCAAGTGCTCTTCGTCTGCATGAATATATACCCCAAGTTCAGACAGGGTGATGAGCACATAGGTAAGCTGCAAATGTGTTTTGAGATAACCGGCTGCTTCCGCAATGGCTTCCTGGCTGTAGCCATTGCTCACCGGCTGCATCAGGGCCAGGGTTTGCGTCTTCAGTCCTTCCTTTAGCTCTTTGAGGTTCGGTTTGAAAAGCGTGATCTGTTGGTAGGCCAAGAAGTTGCGCTTCTTAGGGTCTGCCGCCGTCGGAATGTGGTGCTTTTGTGCCAGTGCCACCACCTGCTGAATCCTGTCTTCACTGAGCACACCCTTGTCATAATCCTGAAAAACTACTACATCGGCCTGCGGCAGCATCTGCTCGATGCACTGCATCAGTCGTGTGCTTTCTGCCTCACTGAGCAGGCTGTCGTCTTCAGAATCTACCCTAAGCATCTGCTGAGAACCGGCCAGTATACGTTCTTTCACCGTCGTCACCCTGGTATTGCTTGTCACGATGCCTTCGGTAGAGATCTGCTGCTGCGCAAGCAAGTCGCAAAACTGTGCGCCATAGGCATCATCACCCACCACAGCACACAACAGCGGGGTAGCGCCCAGTGCCTGAATGTTCAGGGCTACGTTGGCAGCACCGCCCAGCCTCACTTCGCGTTTGCGGGCATTCACCACCGGCACAGGAGCCTCCGGCGATATGCGTTCTACCTTGCCCCAGATATAAGCATCCAGCATCACATCGCCTACAATCAGTGCTTTGAGTTGCTGAAAAGACTGGAAGATATCATCTATATCAGATGGGTACATTACTACATGACTGAGGTTGTGGAAAATCGGTGATCGGTGATCGGTGATCGGTGATCGGTGACTACCTTAGTTTATTGGTTACAATGACTGATTACCGATTACCGATTACAAAAAAAACACCGATTACCGATTACAAAAAAACACCGACTACCGATTACAAAAAACCACCGATTACCGATTACAAAAAACACCGACTACCGATTACAAAAAACACCGACCACCATCTTATTCAAGTTTCGCTAAAGATTCTTTCATACGGCTGATGGCAGTTTTCAGGTCTTCTTCGGAAGCGGCAAAAGATAGGCGAATGCATTCAGGAGCACCAAATGCTTCACCGGTCACCAGCGAAACGTGCGCGTTGTTCAGGATATACATGCAAAGATCTTCGGCATCGTTGATGGTTGTTGTGCCATCTGACTTACCAAAGAACGCACTTATATCCGGGAAGATGTAGAACGCACCGTTGGGCACGTAGGTCTTTACGCCGGGGATTTCGTTGAGCAGTTTCAGCACCAGGTCTCTTCTGCGCAAATAGGCAGCGGCCATTTCTTTGGTAGCTTCCATATCGCCATTGATGGCCGTGACGGCTGCCTGCTGGGCAACGCTATTGGCACCGGAGGTAATTTGTCCCTGCATCTTGTTGCAGGCTTTGGCCACCCAGAGCGGAGCGGCAATGTAGCCCAGGCGCCAGCCCGTCATGGCGTAGCCCTTGGAAAAACCATTGACGGTGATGGTCTGCTCATACATGCCTGGCAGCGCGGCAAGGCTCACATGCTCTCCGCTGAAGTTGATGTATTCGTAAATCTCATCGGCAATCACCATAATATTTTTATGCTCAGACAATACCCTGGCCATCGCTTCCATTTCCTGGCGGCTAAACACGGCCCCGGTAGGGTTGCAGGGTGAGGAGTAGATCACGACTTTGGTTTTGGGTGTGATGGCTGCCTTCAGTTGATCAGCCGTTGCTTTAAAGTTATTTTCTATCGTTCCTTTGATCATCACAGGCTCGCCTTCTGCCAGCTTGATCAGCTCCACATAGCTCACCCAGTACGGAGAGTATACAATCACCTCATCGCCGGGGTTGAGCAGGCACAACATCACATTGGCAATAGACTGCTTGGCACCGTTAGACACCACAATCTGCTCCGGCGTATACGTTAGGTTATTATCTCTTTTCAGCTTATCGGCAATGCCCTGCCGAAGTTCCAGGTAGCCCGGCACGGGAGAGTAGCCAAAGTACTTGCCCGAATCAATGGCTGCTTTGGCGGCATCCTGGATATGTTGCGGCGTCTTAAAATCCGGCTCACCCAGGCTCAGACTGATCACATTAATACCCTTGGCTTTCAGTTCACGGGCTTTCTGCGCCATAGCAATGGTGGCCGACTCTTCTAATTTGTTGATTCTGTCAGATAAAAGTTCCATCGTCTCGCTTTACGGTTAAGAGATATAGTAGTTCGTTGGTTCAATGATCGTGGCACGCTCTTTCTGAGGTCACGACAAACGTGGCAAAACTACTGATTAACCTAATAAGGTGCTAACAAACAGGTTGATTTGTTGAAGAGATTTCAATTGAAGCTACTGCAACAGACTACCGCCTTTCCAGGCACCAACCTGACAAAGACTATAGTGTATCCATCACCGCTTGCTTCAGTCCTTATCCTCATCTGGCCTCAGTCCGGGACGCGAAGTCTTAAACTACACATCTCGGACTTTAGTATTTGAAAGCTTCAGATACAATCGGTTCGCCGATACGACTGAAGCTAGTGAGTAGTGAGGGGTTCACCGATGCGACTGAAGCTAGTGAAGCCTCAAGATATAAACATCAGGAACCCGATGCACGTCTTTCTGCTCCGGCATAGGAACATCAGGCACCGGATGCATACCCGGCAACCGTTGCCGCATCAACATCAAGACCCGGATGCACACCTGTCGTTCTTAAAATACGAACATGAGGAGCCGGATGCACACCCGGTTACCCTTATGGCATCAACATCAAGCACCGGATGCACACTTTTCAACTTCAAAATATGACCATCAGTATCCTGATGTACACTTGATAACCATTCCCGGATCAACATCAGGAACCTAATGCATACCTTTTATTCTTAAAATACGAACATCAGTACCCTGATGTACATTTGGTTAGTGTTGGAATATGCACATTAACCTACTGTTATAGTAGAGCATTCCATGCTGGGTCTCTCGAAGAGCACTCTGCGTCACATCAAACCCTGCCATAATAGTAGAACTCTGAACTATAGTGCGTAAGAAATGACAAATAAATAACATACTTCAACTTAACTCCGGGGTTTAATTCCAGGGTTTGCGCCGCCGTGGTTACGATTATATATGTGGGTTACTTTATTGTATCAACGTTCCTAATACAGAATCGTGAGACCGTTTACTTTTTGTGTCAATAGACAGGTTTACTTACACGGCTAAGGTATGAGGGCAAACAGACAAATAAGTTTCTACAATAGCGGCCATATTTGTAGGGTTCAACATGTCCAACCACTTACATATTTATTATGAAAATGATCATCGCAGAAATCAGTAAAAACCGCACTGCCCTCAGCAATGCTTCAAGTCTACAAGAAATAGCCACCCGCATGGCTAACTTTGGCTACAACGCAAGAAAAATTCAGCAGGGGAGAGGCATCGTAGACAGAACTGATATGATGCATTCGCTCAAAAAAGACAAGCTCGACAGCAAATTGCACATCTCTCAGACCCTGGAAGTAGATACCAAAGCCTGCCGCAAGCTGTATATGTCGCACGTAAAAGTAGCCCGCCAAGCTTTTGATCCTTCCACCGGCATACATCGCCAGCTGGGCATCGACCGTGCTATACCGCAGCCCGTGACCGAGTGGGTGCCTTTGGCAAGTGTGTTTTACAGCAAGCTACAGGAAATATACGATCAGATGACGCGCTACACCATTCCGAAAGAAGAAGTAAACCAGGGCAAAGCAATGGTAGAAGCCATCCGCAACCAACGCGAAACGCGCTTTGCCAAAAAAGGAGAAGCCGAAGCCAGTACCTACACCCGCGACCTGGCCCTAAAAGAAATGCGCAACTGGATGAACGACTTCTACAGCATTGCCCGCATTGCCCTCAAAGACCAACCCCAATGGCTGGAAGCCCTCGGCATCCAGGTAAAATCAAAGAAGGTGTAAGGTATCTAATACTCCCTACTCTAGCACGCGTTGCAAACGCGCGCTAGTGAACGGGTGTAGGTATCTAATACTCTAGCACGCGTTGCAAACGCGCGCTAGTGAATATCTAATACTCTAGCACGCGTTGCAAACGCGCGCTAGTGAAATGAAAGCACGCGTTGCAAACGCGCGCTAGTGAAAGTTGCAAACGCGCGCTAGTGAAGTTGCAAACGCGCGCTAGTGAAAGATATCTTTTAACATAATTTAATTTTTACAATGAAGAAGATGAAGTTTTTAGTGCTCATGGTATTAGTCTTTAGTTTGTTTTCATTCCACTAGCGCGCGTTTGCAACGCGTGCTCTGCAATCCCGGGAACACCATCTGCATCTGCCTAAAATTATGTCTGAAAAATACAAGTTTCATGACCCCTCAGCACGTTACTTTGTGACACTTACGGTAGTGTATTGGATTGATCTTTTTACTAGAAAAGAATTCAAATATATTATACTGGATTCACTGCGCTATTGCCAGCAGCAAAAAGGGCTGGCAATTCATGGATGGGTATTGATGGGCAGTCATCTGCATATGATCATCAGCACTCAACAGGAACCCTTAGAGGCGATCATGCGGGATTTGAAAAAATACACCAGCAAACAGATTGTAAAAACCCTGTTTGAAATCAATGAGAGCCGCAAAGAGTGGCTTCTGAGAGCTTTTACCAAAGCCGCTCAGGATATCAAGCGGGTGAAAAATTATAAAGTATGGCAGGATGGAAATCATCCTGTTCTTTTAGATACCAATGCCATGCTAACTCAAAGGCTTGATTATATTCACCATAATCCTGTAGAGGCAGAACTGGTAGATGAACCTGAATACTACTGGTACAGTTCAGCCAGAGATTATATAGGACAGCAGGGGTTGTTGAAGGTGGATTTGCTGTAGTTTTGCTATTTTGATAGGTGCTTATTGGACAAAGCACGCGTTGCAAACGCGCGCTAGTGAAGGAGGGTATTTTGATAGGTGCTTATTGGACAAAGCACGCGTTGCAAACGCGCGCTAGTGAAATACGAGGAGATTAAGTACAAGATAGAAGGTGATACTACACTTACATGTTTGGAAATACTTTGATCAAGCAATAATCTTAACGGTAGTAGCATGGCTATGTGCACTATCTCTAGCGCGCGTTTGAAACACCTAGCGTTTGAAACGCGTGCTTTGCACATAGCAAGGCCACAGTAAGGATATTACAGTGTAACGTCCGTACTATGCCCATGCGTGTTTTGCCCTTGGTGCATTTTTTCCAATTGCGCTACTGCCTCTCTGATCACTGCCTCGTCCATCGTGTGTACTTCTACGCCTTGGCCAATATCATGTAATAGCATAATGGTAAGCTGGCCGCCCAGGTGTTCGCGGAACTCTGCCAGGCCATCGATCACTTCGGGTTGCGAGAGTTCCGGCACATATAGGGTAAAGCCTAAGTGGTGGAGCAGGCTGATAACCCGCTGATGTGCTTGTGCAGTGATCATATTTTGCCGATAGGCATACGTCACGTCCAGGGCGATACCGATGGCTACGGCTTCTCCGTGGCGAAGCTGGTACTGCGTGAGTTGCTCCAGCTTGTGGGCCGCCCAGTGCCCGAAGTCGAGCGGACGAGAGGAACCCATCTCAAAAGGATCGCCACCGGCGATATGGTCCAGGTGCAGTTGGGCGCAGCGGTAGATGAGGTGCTGCATGGGGGCCATACCCCGTGCTGCCAGGACGGGTGCCTGCTCTTCCATCCAATAAAAAAAATCCGCATCTTTGATCAGGGCTACTTTGATGGCTTCGGCCATGCCTGCCCGCCAGTCGCGGTCATCGAGCGTATGTAGAAAGGCAGTATCATTGATGACAGCGAACGGGGGCGCAAAGGTGCCCAGGAAGTTTTTCTTGTCATAGGCATTGATGCTGTTCTTGACACCAATGCCGGAATCATTTTGCGACAGCACGGTGGTAGGAATCCGTATATGCCGCACGCCACGGTGTGCAATAGCGGCAGCCATGCCCACCATATCCAGCAAGGCTCCGCCACCAATGGCTACAATGTAGGAATGACGGTCGATGCCAAGCTGATCTACCACATCCAGGATATGCTGAAAGTAGGTATGGTCGTTCTTGATCTGTTCGCCACCCGGCACGATCAAAGGCGCCCCGCATAGCGAAAGGGCATCCTGATGTGCTTTAGCATACGCCTGCAATTGGTCTGTCAGCCTGGGATGACAGTCTGCTACGCCCTGGTCTACCACAAAATATACCTTCGGCAGCCGGGATCCTCTCACAATGTTGGCAAACAAAACATTGTCTGTGCTGAAAATATGTTCGGTAAAATGAATCTGGTATTGAAAAGGAACAGAAAAAGACTGCTGGATAGACTGGTGCATGTGTTAAAGGTTATGGCTGGAAATAAGTGTGCGATACATCTTGAAATAATGATAACATTTCCTTGCCCCCGAAAGTGCCGGGCAGGCTGTATAAACCTAAGTGACGGCAAAGGTACGTGCAATGCCCAATGAGACAGGCAGCAAAAGCAGCACAAGCATACCATATGGCCATCCTGCAAAGGCAGTGGCCAGTGCGGCATCCATCACAATCAGAGAAAGTACCCCTGCTTTTACCGCTTTGCCAATCAGTTGCGGCTGTTGTGTGGCTAATGCCTTGATCAGTGAAGGAAAGATCAGGTAGGCAAACAATGCCAGAAACATTGCTGCCTGCCACCAGGGGTTTGCAGTGAGAAAAGCCAGCACCAGAATGGCACCAATCACTAAAACATACATCAACATACCCCCCTGTAGTGCCTTTCGGTTGCCACCATGCACTTCTCCCCGGCTGATCATAGTGATAGCAGCAATGTAGACGATGGGTAGGAGCGCAATGTACCACACTTTTGGCAGTGCTTCGGGTAATACGCTCACGCCTAATAGCAGGTTAGCACCCCTGCAAAGCCCCATGTTGACCGGGCCAAACAGTCGTTGGTGTTTTCCCCAGGCATCATACAATACAGCAAGTCCGGCAGTGAGCAAGGCAAGCAGGCTGCTGGCGACAGACACCTGCCAGGCAGCAACAACGCCTATCAGAAGCAAGGTGGCTCCTAAGATGCTGGCACTGGCTACGGAAGCACGGCCACTGGGAATGGCTCTTTCGGGTCTTTCTACCTTATCCAGTTCGGCATCAAACACATCATTGAAGACTACGCCACCACCATAAAGGCCAACGGTAGAAAGTATCAGCCAAAGCAATGCATGGATGTGAGGTGTGATGATATATCCATCATCAAAAGCAAGCACCTGTATGACAACACCGGAAGCAGCAAAGCCTGCCATAATATCTGCAATGGCCGTAATGATATTGGCCGGACGCATCAGTTGAAGATGCGCGAAAATTTTGCTCATCAATTCTCTACAATATCCGATGATCCATCTACTTTGGGTGTCTGTCCGCCACGGAGTACGGAGTTTCCGGAAAACTTTTGTCGCTGATCAACACGATCAGGCTGTAGCCAGTCTCTTTCCTTCATCTGACCGCTTTTGCCGTAGCTGTCGAGGGCATTCTGGTAGCAGGTAAGCCGTATATGTTCTTCCGGAATCCCCATTTTGCGCATCAGGTTGGCAGTTTTCGGCACTGCCAGCGGATCGCTTACCCCCCAGTCGGCAGCACTGTTGACGATGATTCTTTCCGGGCCATATTGTTTGACGATCTCTACCATGCGTTCGCTGCCCATTTTGGTATGCGGGTAGATGGTGAACGCCGCCCAGAACCCACGTTTGAGCACTTCCCGTACAGTTTCTTCATTGTTGTGGTCTATGACCACCATATCGGGAGACAGTTTGTACTCTTCGCAGACATCCATACTGCGGGTGGTGCCCTGCTTTTTGTCGCGGTGCGGCGTGTGGATCATCACGGGCAGGTCTGCATCTTTAGCCATTTCCAGTTGCTGGCGGAAGAACCTGTCTTCTGCGGCTGTCTGGTCGTCATAGCCTATCTCGCCTACGGCCACTACGCCTTCTTTACCCAGGTAGAGCGGGAGCAGTTCCATCACCTGTTCGGCCAGTGGTTCGTTGTTGGCTTCTTTGGAATTAAGGCCGATGGTGCAGTAGTGTTGGATGCCAAACTGGCTGGCGCGGAAGCGTTCCCATCCTACCAGGCTGCTGAAATAGTCCTGAAAGCTGCCCACCTGGGTACGCGGCTGTCCGAGCCAGAAAGCCGGTTCGATGATGGCAACAATACCGGCATCGCGCATGGCTTCATAATCATCGGTGGTGCGGGAAATAGCGTGAATATGGGGATCTATGTAGTTCATCGTCCTTAGGTTGTGTTACTTACTTTGAAATGTTCACGGAGATTGATGGTATCAGGTTGTTACTGATGATAGCTTTGACCGATATACTGCCAGGTAATCGTGCCATCATCGATACGCTTTTCAATGTTTGGATGTTGAGCAAGCAGCGTTTTGGCTGCTGCATATGGGCTTTGTGCACAGGCCAGCAATACCGCTTCTTTCTCCAGTGGCTCACCCTGGTCAACTGCCTTTTCTATATCTGCTATGTTATCTACATTCAGATAAGGAGCGATAAAGTACCACAGTTCCGGCATCACCTGGCGGTGGGCAGCCCAGCGTTCGTGCGCAAAGTCTATCAGAATACGCGCCAGTTTGTCGTTGGCCCGTTGATCAGCGCCGTCTATATGATACAAAGGACGTTGCATAAATACGGCTTTGAGCACCATCTGGTTCCAGGCTTCCTCCGGAAGATAATCAGCTGGGTAAGGATTATGCAATGCGATGGCATCAAACACGGTGGTCATGTTGGTACGTATGCCGTCGGCGGTTCTGGCGACGAGTGCCTCCGGGTGGGGCAGAAGGGGCAGGGCAGCGTACAGAGCTACCTGTTCGTCCATGTCGGCGGTCTCAAAAAGCTTGTTTAGTATATTGAGGTATGATGCTTCGTCTGTATGAGGAAGATGTAGCAAAAGACAAGTCCGAGCAGTTTGCAGCAGGTTCCAGGTATCAGGCTGGAAACCTTGGCGGAGTTTGGCTGCTGGCAGTACTGCTCCTGAGAGAGACAACGGCTGCTTGTTAAAAAAGCGGGAAGCTGCTCCAAAAGCTATGTAGAAACTGCGTGGATTAAAATCGCTGGTTAGCTGTGCCTTTTCATTCAGCCACGTTATAGCTTGTGTATCTGCCTGCTTTTGGATGATCTGTAACAGATATTCTTTTATTTTGGCTAAATCTGCCTGATAAGTGGTTGCTTGCATATCGTAGATTATAGGAACCTCAAAGGTAAGATTTATTTAGAATTAATGTGTTGTAACTGGAAAGTGCCATCTCTTTGTATAGCTTTATTAAATAAAAAAGCATCACCTGGTAGGGCAATGCTTTTCTTTATAGTACTGACAAAAACTGCGATTTATTGCGCTTCCATTTTAGCGGACATGCGTTTGCGCTCGGTTTCGTCCAGATAAATCTTACGCATACGGATAGATTTGGGCGTTACCTCTACGTATTCATCTTTTTGAATATACTCCAGGGCTTCTTCCAGCGAGAAATCCTTTTTAGGGGTAATCTTGGCGTTATCGTCTGAGCCGGAGGCACGCATGTTGGTCAGTTTTTTTCCTTTCAGAATATTCACTACCAGGTCCATACCACGGGTATGCTCTCCAATTACTTGTCCGCCATACACTTCTTCTCCCGGATCTACGAAAAATACGCCTCTGTCCTGGAGTTTATCAATAGAATAAGGCGTACCTGCGCCAGTGTCCATAGAGATCAGCGAACCGCTGTTTCTTCCGGGAATGGTTCCTTTGTAAGGCTCATAAGCTTTAAAGCGGTGCGTCATCACTGCCTCACCAGCGGTGGCAGTCAGCATATTGTTTCTCAAGCCGATCAGGCCACGTGAGGGAATGTTAAACTCCAGATGTTGCATATCGCCTTTGGGTTCCATGATGGCCAGTTCGCCTTTGCGCTGAGTAGCCAGCTCAATTACTTTACCGGCAACATCTCCCGGCACATCTACCACCATGATCTCAATCGGTTCATGGCGCACGTCGTCAATTTCTTTGAAAATCACCTGAGGTTGTCCTACCTGTAGCTCATATCCCTCGCGGCGCATCGTCTCTATCAATACGGCCAGGTGAAGAATACCACGGCCATAGACCAAAAATTTATCTTCCGAGTCAGTTTCTTCTACGCGCAAAGCCAGGTTTTTCTCCATTTCTTTGAAAAGCCTTTCACGCAGGTGGCGTGAGGTTACGAACTTACCTTCTTTGCCGAAGAACGGAGAGTTGTTGATGGCAAATAGCATGTTCATGGTAGGCTCATCTATATTGATACGGGGCAGTGGTTGCGGATTTTCGGCATCGGTGAGGGTATCGCCAATCTCAAAATCTTCCAGACCTATCACGGCGCATATGTCTCCGCAGGGCACTTCTGATACTTTCAGTCTGCCTAGTCCCTCAAAAGTTTGTAATTCTTTAATGCGGGTTCTTCTGATACTACCATCTTTTTTGCAAAGTGCCATGGCAGCACCTTCCTTCAAGGTGCCCTGATAAACACGCCCAATAGCAATACGGCCCACAAAGGAAGAAAAGTCCAGTGAAGTTATCTGCATTTGCGGCACACCCTCGCGTACGGGTGCTTCAGGAATGTATGCTACGATCGCATCCAGTAGGGGCACAATGTCTGTGGTAGGCTTTTTCCAGTCGGTCGACATCCAACCTTGTTTGGAAGATCCGTAGATCGTAACAAAATCCAGCTGCTCCTCAGTGGCATCCAGGTTGAACATCAAATCGAACACCTGCTCATGCACTTCGTCGGGACGGCAATTTTCTTTGTCTACTTTGTTGATCACCACGATAGGCTTCAGGCCCAGCGATAGGGCTTTGCCCAGTACGAAGCGTGTTTGCGGCATGGGGCCTTCGAAGGCATCTACCAGTAGCAACACCCCATCGGCCATTTTAAGAACACGCTCTACCTCACCTCCGAAGTCGGCGTGACCAGGCGTATCTATGATATTGATTTTAACGTCTTTGTAACGTACCGATACGTTCTTTGAGACGATGGTAATACCCCGCTCTCTTTCCAGGTCGTTACTGTCCAGGATGAGTTCACCAAATTCCTGGTTGTCACGAAAAAGTTTGGAAGCATGGATGATTTTGTCGACCAGTGTAGTTTTACCGTGGTCAACGTGTGCGATGATCGCGACATTTCTAAGGCTTTGCATAAAGTTGCTTTTGGAAATAAAGTGCAAAAGTAGTTAAATTGGTTCGTTTTTAATAGAGAATAGCAGGGTATAATAAAATACAAAAGGAAAAAATAATAACAATAGTGCGTATATTGGCAGCGATAGTCAGAATGTACTCACTGATTTGCCATGCCAGAACCACCACAAAGAAAATCTGTATCTTTTGTTTTCAAACTACTTCCGCTGCTTTTTCTGGCGTTGATCATCGCCTATGGGCTGGTGATTCGTCCGCAGGTGTACGGACTACCGCCTTTTCCACTGGAGATCGTGTTTTTGCTGGCAGCTACATTTACCATTGCCGAATTACTGCTGCTGGGCTACCCGTGGGAGGAGATACAGCAGGCTTTTATCAGCAAACTGGCCAAAGGCTTTCCGGTGATACTCATTTTGTTTGCCATCGGCATCATCATTGGTACCTGGATCATCAGCGGCACTATTCCGATGCTCATCTATTATGGCATCAGGCTTATTAATCCTGCCTATATCTACTTTCTGGCTTTCTTTACGCCTATTATCTTCTCTATGGTTACCGGCACTTCCTGGGGTTCGGTAGGCACCATTGGTGCAGTGGTGATGGGAGTTGCCAGTGCCGTAGATGCCCACCTGGGCATTACTGCCGGAGCCATCATCGGCGGAGCTTACTTTGGCGATAAGCTCTCTCCACTGTCAGATACGACCAACATGGCGGCCTTGGCTACGGAAATTCCTCTATATGTGCACATTCGGTCTATGCTATATACTACGCTGCCTTCTGCCTGTATTGCAGGAACCATGTATTTTGTGCTGGGATTTATGTATCCGCCTGCCAAAACAAATGTCAATGATCCGCAAATTACGGCTACCTTAGCGGCCATCACTCAGATGTTTCATCTCAATGTGCTGTTGCTGATTCCTCCTGCGATGGTGTTGTATGGCTCGATCAGAAGAATGGCTACGCTGCCAACATTGCTGTCTTCTGCACTGGTGGCTTGCCTGCTTGCCGCTATTTTTCAGCCGTATTCCGGAGGCGATATCCTACAGGCTGCCTATACCGGCTTTGATGTGCAGATGGCAGACTGGCTCACAGTTCCTGAAAATGTCCCGGCACTATTCAACCGTGGCGGGCTGTATGCGCTGAACGAGCCAATCATCTTTTCTATCATGGTGCTGATCTTCATCGGTGCTATGGACATGCTGGAGGTGATGCCCACGATGGTAGACAAGGTATTTGCTTTTGCCAGAACACGTCCGGCGGTGATCCTTTCTTCCCTGTTTGCTACCAGTTTTACCAATGCCATCACTTCCAACCAGAATGCCACCAGTTTTATCATCGGCGATGCCTTCAAGGTCCGTTACGATAAGTTTGGTATTCCACGCCAAGTACTGTCGCGTTCTATCGAAGATTATGGCACAATGATAGAAAGCCTGGTGCCCTGGACAGCCACCACAATCTTTATGGTAGCCACGCTGGGAGTACCATTCAGCACGTACTGGCACTGGCAACTACTGTCGCTCACCAACCTGATCGTAGCACCTGTGCTGGCCATAACAGGCATCGGATGTTTTTATAGGGAAACGGAAGAAGGAAGACCGAAGACGGAAGACGGTAAAAAGGAAGCCGAAATCTTTGACAATCAACAATCCAGCTAGTGTAAAGCTGTCCCGGCGGGGAATTGTATACTGGCGGCTCAGTAACGTAAAGTCACTATATACGGTGGCTCAGCAACGTAAAGCCGCTATGCATAGCGGCTCAAAAATATGAAAACATGAACAAAAAACTATCTTTAGAAACACTTTTGATGCATTTTGGCGAAGATCGGAATGCTTATGAAGGTGCGGTTGTACCCCCTATCTTTCAGAACTCTCTTTTCACGTTTGAAAGCTGGGAAGCCATTGATGCGGCTTACGAGGACCGGACAAATCGCTTTATCTACTCACGTGGAAAAAACCCAACGGTGCAGGTTGCAGAGCAAAAGCTGGCATTGCTGGCAGGTGCCGAAAAGGCACAGCTCTTTCCTTCCGGAATGGGTGCGATCTCTGCGGCAGTGCTACACTGCATCAATGCCGGAGATCATGTGATCGCCATCAAAAATATCTATGGCCCGGCCAACAACCTGCTGGGCAATTACCTGACGCAGAAAATGGGCATCACCGTCACCTACGTGCCCGGAGACAAGCTGGAAGATTTTGAGGCAGCTATCTGCGATAATACGCGGCTGATCTACCTGGAAAGCCCTTCTTCTGCGGTATTTGGCTTGCAGGACCTGGAAGCGGTGGGGGCACTGGCCCGTTCTCGCAACATCCGTACAATCATTGATAATACCTGGGCAACGCCCATTTTTCAGTCGGCACTTGCCCTGGGTATTGACATGGAGGTGCACTCCTGCTCCAAATACATCGGCGGACACAGTGACATCATCGCTGGTGTGGTGATGGGCAACGCCAAAGACATAGATGCCATCGCTACCCGCGAATATGCGTGGATAGGCGCAAAGACAGCTCCTTTTGAAGCCTGGCTGATCCTGCGGAGTTTGCGTACCTTGCCGATTCGGTTGCGGCAGCATCAGGAGAGTGCTATGAAGATCGCCCGTTTTCTGGAAGCACATTCAAAGATTAAATTAGTGCGATATCCCGGGCTGGAAAGCTTCCCACAGTATGCGCTGGGGCAAAAGCAGATGAGCGGCTATACCGGACTGATGAGCTTCCAGTTGGCTACGGAAGACCTGGAAAAGATCAAGACGTTTTTCAACAGCCTGCAACTGTTTAAGATAGGGGTGAGCTGGGGAGGCCACGAAAGCCTGATCTACGCACCAGCCATCAGTTACCTAAAAGAGCTGAGTCTGGAGCAGTTTACAGCCATGGGCATCTCACTGGGCGATATGCGCATTTCTGTAGGTCTGGAAAATGCCGATGATCTGACCAATGACCTGGAGGTTGCTTTGGAGAAGATTCAGGCTTAGAACAACCGCAGAAACTTCCTTGGTACCTGGCTTTCAAAACGAAACTCTTTGCCACTGACAGGATGCGTAAAAGCAAGTACCGACGCATGAAGGCCCAACCGGCCAATAGGGTGAATCTTGGAGCCATATTTTTTGTCGCCTACAATGGTATGGCCTATGTCTCTGAGATGTACCCGTATCTGGTTCTTTTTTCCGGTTTCCAGGTTGACTGTCAGCAAGGAGTAGTTTTTGTTCTTTTTGATGGTCTGGTAATGCGTCACGGCTTTGTCTCCATGTGCTGGGTTTTGGCTGGAATATACCATCAGGGCACTGCTTTCTTTCAGGTAAGAAGTAATAGTATCTTCCGGTTTGGCTACTTCACCTTCTACCAAAGCCGTATAGGTACGTTCTCTGATGATCGTATGCCACGATTCCTGTAGCAGTTGTTGTACTTTCTCGCTCTTGGCAAACATCATAAGGCCAGAAGTCTCACGGTCGATGCGGTGGACGATGAAGATTTTGTTGGAAGCACGGGCTTTTTTCACATGGCTGCTAAGCATACTGTAGGCCGTTTTTTGCTTTTCGTCGTGGGTAGCCATAGAAAGCAGCCCTGCATGTTTGTCTATCACAATCAGGTCTTTGTCCTCATAAACAATCGTAATGCCACGGTACTGCTTTTCTTCGGGCACCCGTTCCCAGCGCACAGCCACCTGCTGCCCCGGTTGCAAAGGATGGTTATATTGAGTCACAGGGCGGTCATCTACCATGATCTGCTTATTCTTCAGCAACGTTTTGATATTGTTGCGGCTTTTGTGAGCAAGCTGATCCAGCAGAAATTGCATTAGTTCTGTGGATTCTGTTACCTCAAAACCTGCGTCCGCCTTTTTTTCTCCTTTTACCGGGTATACTTTCATATGCTTTCTAAGAAATGATTTCCTGGACGCGCCCTACCTGTCCGTCTTCTAGCCGCACTTTGATACCGTGCGGATGTGTGGGAGCATTGGTCAGAATGTCTTTCACCACACCTTCTGTCAGCTTGCCCGAACGTTGGTCTTGCTTGAGCACGATCTGTACGTGCAGGCCGGGTTTGATGTTGCTACGTTTAGTTCCTTCCATATTAGGTATAAAATATATGAAGGCACAAAGATGCAGACAACTTTGTAGAAAGCCTTACAACTCCCTACAAATGATAGCCTTAAGCGGGGGAAAAAGCTGTAGTTACTATTTTTTGATCAGTATAAACAATCCTGCCACAATCAGGGCGGCTCCCAGGATGACACGCGGTTTCATCGGTTCGTTCAGCAGGATAAAAGACAGCACAAGCGTAACCACGATGCTGGCCTTATCGATGGCTACCACATAGGTGACCAGCCCATCTTTGATGGCCCTGAAATAGTACAGCCAACTCAGAAAAGCCGTGATACCCGAAGCCACCAGCCAGCCTGTCTCTTTCAGGGTAAGGGCAGTATACTGCGCGTACGAGTGGTTCCAGAGGCTGGCCGCCACTACCAGTACGAAGATAGCCGCCGTTCTGATCAGCAAACCCAGATCAGCCGGGACATTGGCCAGCCCATATTTTGCCAGCACTGAGGTGATACCGGCAAACAGCATAGCCAGCAGCGATTGAATCATCCACTTTTCCATTTTTTTATATTGATATTATATTCCATTTTAACTTTGTTGTTTCTAACAAATGTTTACATAGCTTTGTATAAAATTATCACATAATAATGACAACATGGTATATTCATATTAATTAACAAAAATATGAAAATGTACTTCCTTGTCTATACAAACCTTTTTTCAATATGATTTAATTTTTTACCCAAAACCATTAAAGCATGATAAACATTTATTCTCTTTACAAAAGGTCGCTCTTAATGTGCCTGCTTTGCTTTTTTTGCAATACAGTTTGGGCACAGCAGATTGTGAGCGGAACAGTGACTTCTCTTTCTGAGAATGAAACCTTGCCAGGCGTAAATGTCCTGTTGAAAGGCACTTCCGCAGGTACTGTCACCGATGTGAACGGTAACTACAAAATCAACGTCACTGGTGATGACCCCGTGATTATCTTATCTTTTGTAGGCTATACGTCAGAAGAAGTGCCCGTTAATGGCAGAAGTAACATTGATGTTTCTCTGGCAGAAGATATTGCCTCACTACAGGAAGTGGTCGTTACCGCCCTGGGCGTGGAGCGCGAAAAAAAAGCTCTTGGCTATGCTGTTACCGAAATTAAAGGACAGGAAGTGGCTAAGTCGTCTACGTTGAGTCCGGTACTTGCCTTAAAGGGAAAAGTAGCAGGAGTAGATATTGCCCCGACTGAAGGTAGTGTGTTTGGTGGTTCGCGTATTACCATCCGGGGAAATTCTACCCTGGGAGGCAATAACCAGCCTATCTTTGTAGTGGATGGTGTGATTGTCGACAATGACCTTTCCGGTGGTAACGAATATGGCGGAGCCGACTGGGGAAACAATCTCAAAAACCTCAATGCAGATAACTTCGAGTCGGTCACCATCCTGAAAGGAGCAGCTGCTACTGCATTGTACGGGTCAAGGGCTTTGAACGGAGCTGTGGTGATTGTCACCAAGAAAGGAAGTGCCCGCCAGGGTATCGGCGTGGATGTCAGTCAAACCCTCAACACCAAGCGAGTGTATGAGGGTCCCGCTTTTCAAAACATCTACGGAGAAGGAGCGCCTCCGGGCTATGACAGTTCTCTGCCTGATATGTTCAATCCTTCCGGATATTTTCATACCAACAGCGCAGGCGAACCTTACCTGGAAGGAACAACAGGCGGTGGCTGGGTGCCTATCAGCTACGGCCATCCTATGGATGGTACACAAGTGCGCGACTGGGATGGCGAGTGGATCAACTACGATCCTCAGCCCAATAACTTTCTGGATACGTATGATAACGGACTGTATTCCAACACCAACGTTACCCTGAATGGTGGAAGCGATAAGTCTACCTTTTTGGTTTCTACCTCTTACACCAAGGAAGATGGCACCTTTCCACGGAACACCTTCGAGAGGCTAGGCTTGTTTACCAAAGTAACTCACCGGCTGAACGATTTTGTTGCAACTCAGATTGGTGTAGACTATGCCCGGTCTAACTCTCAGAATCCACCCACCAACATCGGGCAGTATTTTATCAGTGGCAGCTGGCCCCGAAACTACAATACCAGCAAGTGGAAACACCAATACCAGGCATCACATGGAGGCGTACCCAACAGCAATTATAATGATCCGCTGTCTAGTGTGCCAGGAAGCGACGTTTGGTTTAATGTTTTTGAAAACACAGCAACCAGCCTGGAAGAATCCCTGCGATTAACCGGAGACGTTACCTTTACCATTACCGAATGGTTCAACATCAAGGTGAACGGATATATCAATAACTACTACACCAAAGCAGAAGGCAAAGAACTTGGCCAGGGGTATGCTAATGCAGGAGGTTATTACCGCCTGGAACATGCCCGCAAAGAGCAGAATGATATACAGCTCTGGTTGAATATCAACAAAAACCTGACACCTGACCTCTTTACCCGTTTTTCGGTAATCGGAGAACTTTGGAAGAATACGGAGTCGTTTACCAGAACTGAAACTGATGGCGGACTGGTAGTGCCCGGGCAGTATACTATTGGAAACAGCAAAAATCTTCCTAAAGCTTTTGCTGGCTTCTACGACCCTGGCAACAACATTATGGGCAGCAAGAACCTGAATTCCGTTTACTCTTTTCTGGATGTGGAATACAAAGATATGCTATTCTTGCAGGTGACGGCAAGAAACGACTGGTCGTCTACACTCACCTATGCCAACGGCAGCGGAAATAACTCTTACTTTTATCCATCTGCCAGCTTATCGTGGGTATTTTCCGAAATGTTTCCTTTGCCTTCCTTCATGAGTTTTGGAAAACTAAGAGCTTCCTGGGCACGTGTTGGAAATGACTTTGAGCCTTATAGCATCAACCCGGGGTTTGAAAGCAAGGGGATATTGCAAAGCGCAAACGGTGATATTGTACGCTATGGATTCATCAAAGATGAAGTGCCTAATGCAGACCTGAGGCCGGAAGATAAGCAGTCAATGGAGTTTGGCGCAGACGTTCGCTTCTTCAACAACCGCCTGGGTGTAGACCTTACCTACTACAAAGAGAATACCTTCAACCAGATACTAAGGATACCCGTACCTATTGAGACCGGAGTGGGCAGCCAGCTGATCAACGCAGGGAACATCCAGAATCAGGGAATTGAGTTGGCAATAAATGCCACTCCTCTGCAACTGGGTGACTTCACCTGGGATTTGAACGTGGTATTCACCCGCAACCGAAACAAGATCATAGAATTGTTTCCGGAGGTAACCGAGTATGTGTTGGAGGGTAGCCCAACCTACGGTAATACCCGGGTGGCTACTATGGCGTATGTAGGGCAGGAATACGGCGTGCTGGTGTCAGATTCCAAACCAAAGGAATTTATGAACGAAAACAACCTTACTGATCCCAGAAATGGTATGCCTCTGCTAAGCTGGAATGATGGTCAGCGCGGAGCATATATGTTGCGAAGCTTTGAAAAGGAAATCGTAGGTGATATGAATCCCGATTTTCTGGCAGGCATTACTACCGCTTTTTCCTACAAGGGTTTTTATGCCAGCGTGTTGTTTGATGTTAAGATCGGAGGCGATATCAGTACCTATTCGGGAAGATATGGCACGGCATATGGCCTGCTGGAGTCTACACTGGCAAACCGGGATAAGGCACATGGCGGATTTGATTGGACCAGCCCCTGGACAGGCAATACCTATGATGACGGCTTCATACCGGAAGGCGTATTTGAAGAAGGAACCATCATCCAGATGAAAGACGCCAGTGGTAACATTGTTGAAAACGAAGTGGGAGGAATGACATACAAGGAAGCCTACGATCAGGGGTTAGTTGATCCTGTACATGGTGCTTACTGGCATTGGAAAAACAACAGCTGGGGCCTGGGCATCATCAACGATGCTGTGATACAGGAAAACTCTTACGTGGGCATCCGGGAAGCTACCATTGGCTACAGATTCCCCAGTGCCTTTGCAGAAAAACTGCACCTGACCTCGTTGGGTATCTCATTCTTTGGCCGCGATCTGGGCTTCCTGTACAAAACCCTGAAGGACAATCTCAACCCTTTTAGCATCCGGAGCAACCGGGCTGGTTCGGCCCATGAGTGGCAGCAGTCACCTTATGTCAGAACACTTGGAGGAACCATACAACTGGGCATCTAAAAGACAAAAAACAAAGACAGATGAAATTAATATATAAACTTTTATTAGCGTGTTTTCTGCTCACCTTTGGCTATGCCTGTACGGATGATTTTGGCGAAGTGAACACGAACCCCGGACTGGTCATCAAGCCGGAACTGAGCCATTTGTTCACCGAATCGCTGTTTCAGCTCGGAGATTATGAATACACGGAGTGGTTTTATGATAATTACCAGTACATCTTGCGTTATTCAGAAGCTACGGTGGCGCAGGGGGGTAATAGTTCTGACTTTACTACGCTGGGAGCTACCGGAGACCGCTACGGCGCACTCTACAGGGTCATGCAAAACCTCTATGAAATCAGAGACAGGGTAGACGCAATGGATGAAGGTCAGAAAGCCAGGTTTCAAAAGATCAGAGCAGTGACGTATATCCCGCAGATCATGCAGGGCATCAAAGCCACCGACTGGTATGGTTCGCTGCCCTATACCGAAGCCCTGCAAGGCCGCCACAATAATGGATTTACGCCAGCCTATGACACCCAGCCGCAGCTTTTTGATACCTGGCTTCATCAATTAGATACTACCATTACTGTGCTGGTGTCAGAACTGCCGGATCAGCAGGAGCTTGGTAGTCAGGATTTTGTCTATCAAGGCGACTACGCAAAGTGGGCTATGCTGGCCAATAGCCTCAAACTGAGAATCGCTGTACGCCTGTTGAATACCGATCAGGCTAAAGCCCAGCAGGTAATCAACGAGGTGGTTAGCAGCCCAGTGGGTATGATTACCAAAGATGAAGATCAGATGGTGTGGTCACCGGCCACTACCTACCGTGGGCAAGCCTTTGACTTCAACGGAGCACCTTCGGCAGCTAAAAACTTCATGGACTTCCTGCGGACAAACAAAGACCCACGAACCCGGCTTCTATTTGAGAAGAATGACTTTTCACAAGCAAATGTAGATAGCCTGACAGCAGGTTCGGACACCGTGTTTCTGCCCAAGTTTGTGAAACAGCCGGTAGAGGAGTGGGACAGGTATCAGGGAGGTCCGGTATCGCCCGACAGTGCTTATATCAAAGACTATTTCGGAACCATTGTTAACAAAGATAACGCGCGGTATTTGCAGCTTTCTCATATCAACCGACGGCTTTTTGACCCTCAGTTTGAAAGCGGATTAGGGTATTACATGAATGTGATGTTTCCGGCAGCCGAGGTGCTTTTTTATATGGCTGAATTTACAGAGAAAGGTCTGGTGAGTCAGGGGATAGCCCAGGAATGGTATAACCAGGGCTTAGCCTCTTCGCTGCGCACCTACGATATGGTAGCTAAAGCAGCCCAGATTACTGACTATGATGCTTTGAGGCTGGCCGAAGGCGAAGTCGACTCGCTCCTGGCCAGACCTGACTATGCACTGGACGGTACCAGCAACCTTGAAAAGATCTACATTCAGCAGTATATCAACTTCTTCAGGATACCCAACGAAATGGGAGCTTTAACGCGTAGAACCGGCTATCCTAAAGTAGGCAGCACGATATTCCCCTGGGAGCCGGTTGTTGCAGGTGGACGGGCAATGCCCATCCCGCGGCGTTTGCCCGTGTCAGAACCTAGCCTTGGTGTTAACCTCGCAAATTGGCAAGAGGCTATGCAGGAGCAGGGATTTTCCGTAGGCTCTAACGAAGGTGACATACTCAACAAAGAACGTGTATGGTGGGACAAGGCAAGCCCGGATTACGGACAGGGTAATTGATCAAGCCCGTGTTGATTAGACAATTATAACTGCCCTGGAGACGGGGCAGTTTTTTTATGAAACATGCGCTTATACAACAGCACAACCATCCGTAACAAAACAACCGACTCCACGTTGTGTGTATGCTGAATGATTATAAAAAGTTATGTCACAAAAACCCAGTTTGCTCTATAGCATCTTTCACCAAAAGTGCCCCCGCTGCCGACAAGGAGATCTGTTTGTCAGCAGCGCATACGATCTGCCCAGGTTCCTCAAAATGTATGAAAAGTGTGACCACTGCGGGCTGCGCTACGAACTGGAGCCTTCCTTTTTCTATGGTGCCATGTATGTGAGCTACGCTTTTCAGATTGCCCTGTTTGTAGCAGTGTTTGTGGCTATCCAGGTGTTGTACCCACAGGCAGATACCTGGGTATATATTGTAGGCGTTATTGGCGGTGTGCTATTGTTGTTTCCTGTCATCATCAGATACAGCAGAACCATCTGGATTCATATCTTTGTGAAGTACCGGGGCTAACACAGCGTACCTTTGTCGTAAAATAAGAGATATGGTTGCAACACTTACAGGATATGCCGCAGCTGTGCTTATTGGCTTGAGCCTGGGCCTCACAGGGGGCGGAGGCTCCATTCTGACAGTGCCTATCCTGGTCTACATTTTCAATTTTAACCCTGTGCTGGCTACTGCCTATTCTTTGTTTGTGGTGGGCAGCACTTCACTGGTAGGCAGCATCAGCTACATGCAGAAAGGGCTGGTAGCCCGCAAGGCAGCGTTGATCTACGGCCTGCCTTCTTTTGTCGCTGTGTTTCTTACCCGCACACTGCTGGTGCCTGCCATTCCTGATCCGATCATTCATTGGGGTAGTTTTACTATATCCAGAGACATGGGTATCATGGTGTTTTTTGCCACTGTCATGCTGGCCGCTGCGGTGTCTATGATCCGTAGCAAACAAAAGGAAACGGAAGTGCCGGACCACCATAGCCTGAGCTATCCTTTGCTTGCTTTGCAGGGTGCGCTGATGGGGGTGGTCACCGGTATTGTGGGGGCAGGGGGGGGCTTTCTGATCGTACCGGCCCTGGTGCTGCTGGCAAAGCTGCCCATGAAAATAGCCATAGGTACTTCGCTGGTGATCATAGCTGCCAACTCGCTGATCGGGTTTCTGGGCGATGTAAGCCACCGTACCATCGACTGGGCGTTTTTACTAAGCTTCACAGCACTTTCTGTTCTTGGTATCTTTGCAGGCAGTTATCTATCCGGGAAGATCAACGGCGACAAGCTGAAACAAGGCTTTGGCTGGTTTGCTCACGATGGGCATACTGATCATCATCAAGGAACTTTTTCTATGAAAGGCTGAACTATGTGATTTTTGTCATCGGCAACTACCGGATGACTTTCTATGTTTGTAACACAATGACGTACCGATACCATTGGTAGTAGGTTTCGTATAACAACATTTTTGCATCGTATACATATGATAATGCTATGAAAATTCAACAATTTGAAGATAAAGGACTGGCACACTACGCCTATGCTGTGCTCAGTGAATGTGAGCAGCAGGTCATACTCATTGATCCGGCCCGTAACCCGCAGCCTATTACGACTACGCCCAACAGCATCATGCACAGATCATCGGTGTGATAGAAACACATCCTCATGCAGACTTTGTGAGCGGTCACCTGGAAATCCACCGGAAAACAAGAGCCACTCTGTATGTAAGTAAGTTGGTAGAGGCCGGTTATCCCCACCAGGGCTTTGATGAGGGCGATGCCATCGCGTTTGGCAAGATCACCCTGAAAGCCATCAACACACCTGGCCATTCGCCGGATAGCATTAGTATTGTGCTGGAGCATCAGGGCAAAGACAAGGCCGTCTTCACCGGCGACACACTCTTTATAGGCGATGTGGGCCGCCCCGATCTGCGGGAAAATACAGCAAGCTCAGAGGAAAGCGCGAAGAACTGGCCCGACATATGTACCACAGCACCCGCGACAAGCTCATGAAACTGGCCGATAATGTCATCGTATACCCGGCACATGGGGCAGGGTCGTTGTGTGGCAAAGCACTGAGCGATGCCAGCCAGAGTACCATCGGGCAGGAGAAGATGAGCAACCCGGCTTTGCAGGACATGAGTGAAGATGCTTTGTAGCCATGCTGTTGGAAGACCAGCCTTTTATTCCTAAGTATTTTGCTTACGATGTAGACCTCAACAAACAAGGTGCCCCTAATATCCAACCTGCCATAGACAGCGTACCGATGCTGCCCGAAGATGCAGTGCCTGAACAGGGAGCACTCATCATTGATAGCCGTCCGGAAAAGATATTCAAGCAGGGGCACCTCAAGGGAGCGATCAACCTGCAAAACGCGACAAGTTTGAAACATGGCTGGGTAGTATCGTAGGGCCGGAGGAAACCTACTACCTACTGGCTGACAGTGAGCAGCAACTGCACGAGCTGATCGCAAAAGCAGCAAAGATCGGGTACGAAACCAAGATAAAGGCGCGATGGTCTACAAGCAGCAGGGAGAACAAACAACACCGGCTACCGATCTGGACTACTTCAAAGAGCATCAGTCTGCATTCACCATTGTAGATATCAGAAATGCGCCGGAGGTAAAGAGCGAGCCTAAGTTTGGCCAGGCCCTCAACACCCGCTGCCCGAGCTGCGCGAAAGGGCCACGGAGATACCTGCCGATAAGGCCCGTGATGGTGCATTGTGCAGGAGGTTACCGTTCGGCTGCCGGAAGCAGTATCATTCAGAGCGCACTGCCACATACCAAAGTATACGACCTGAGCGAAGCCATCACGCAATTTGGTAAAAAGCAGATCATATGACACCACTCTTAGACTGGATAAGACAGCCGTGGCCCTGGTACGTAGCCGGACCATTGATAGGCTTGATAGTGCCGGTGCTGCTCCTGCTGGGCAACAAGTCGTTTGGCATTTCCTCATCGCTGAGGCATATATGCGCAGCCTGTCTGCCCGCAGGCATTCCTTTCTTTTCCTACAACTGGAAGCAGGAAATGTGGAATATCGTGTTTGTGCTGGGCATTGCCTTGGGCGGATTGATAGCGGCAGCGTCTCTGGCCGACCCCAACGCAATAGTAGTGGCAGAGGCTACACAACACGATCTGGCAACACTGGGCATCAACAACTTTCAGAACCTGCTGCCTGAGCAAATATTTACCTGGACAACCTCTTTACGCTAAGGGGCTGGTGTTTTTGTGATCGGGGCTTTCTGGTAGGTTTCGGCACTCGCTATGCCGGTGGCTGCACTTCCGGTCATGCCATCATGGGTATCAGCAACCTGCAATGGCCTTCGGTGGTTGCTACTATCTTCTTTATGCTGGGTGGCTTCGTCATGACCCTATGGCTGCTGCCTTTCATCATGCAATGGGTTGGCTTCTGACAGGCTGACTGAACGAACGATAAACAGATATGAATACAAAAAATATGAATATGCTCAAAGAAACTACGTCCCAGCACGATGCAACAGACAAAGCTGTACCTCATAAGCGTCTTAGCCTTTGAAGTATCTGGTAGCAGGTGTTTTGTTTGGTATTGCCTGGTCAAGTCAGAGGTCGTTTCCTGGTTCCGTATTCAGGAGATGTTTAGGTTGCAGTCTTTTCATATGTACGGTGTCATTGGTTCGGCTATCGTGGTAGGTATTATTTCTATCCAACTGATCAAACGCTTCAACATCAAAACCATACATGGCGAAACGGTGGTTATGAAGGACAAAGAGTTTCGTAAGGGTCAGATGATCGGTGGCTTCATCTTTGGCCTGGGCTGGGCACTGACCGGTGCCTGTCCGGGACCGCTGTTTGCCCAGATTGGCAATGGTTTCACCGTAGTGTTCATCACCCTGCTAAGTGCTATAGCAGGTACCTGGGTTTATGGCAAGTTTAGCGATCGTTTGCCTAATTGATGGTAAGCTAAACGGCCATGTTTCCGATAGTCATAGCTGCTCGGTGCTGGTATTTGTTCGCTTGCGTTTCCATCGGTTGTGCGACCAAAGCCAGTCGGCGGGGTGCTCCCTGATGGTTTTCTCTACGGCCTGCACATAGCGTTCGGTGATATAGCCGTGCTCCGGTAGAAAAGGATCGTGCGCCAGCTCCTGGAGGTGATCTCGTAGAACCTCGCCTGGTACGGTGCATCGACACAAAGATGACCGGCATCTTAGTTTTGCGGGCAATGCGTTCCGGCCCGTCATAAAAGGGCGTATCCTGGTGCATAAACTCTGTCCAGTAAGTGTGCTGCGTAGGCAGGCTGCTCTGGTCGGCCACTATGGCAATGATGCGGGTGAGGTTTTTGCGGCGGATGATCTCCCGTGTGGTCGTTCCTTTCTCCATCATATATGCCCCAAAGCGGCTGCGTATCTTCTTCATAAGCTTATTGAAGAAAGCACTTTCCAGCTTCTGATACACCGCATCTACCCAGAAAGGCAGCTGCGCACTACAAGACACCAGCAACCACTCCCAGTTTCCCTGGTGGGCCGTCACCACAATCACCGACTGCTTCTGGTGGTAGTACTTTTCTATTGCCTTCCGGTTGGTGATATACACCCGGCGCGCCAGCGTGGCTTCGGAGATGGTCAGCGTCTTTAGGCTTTCTACGCCACGTCGGCCAGGTTTTTGTAAAACTGGCGGGCGATCTCTTGCAGTGTTTCTTCTTCCTTGTCAGGAAAAGCTTGACGCAGGTTTTTAAGCACCAACTCGCGGCGGTATTTGATGACGTGCCACAGCAAATAGTACAACCCATCCGCAATGCGGTAGAGCACCCCAAAAGGAAGCAGCGATATGATCTTGAGCAAATACATAAAAAGCGTACAAAACTATAGAATATCAGGCAGAACTACCCTGTGCTCGCGCCATGAAATCCTGATACAAAATCTTATGTCTTTGTTTATACTACGGTACAGTTTCGGTTTGTGGAGACACAAACCGAGGCGCGAAGGCCGTGGGCTGTGTCCTCACAGCCCACTTTAAGCCAAATGTACCGTAGTATAGTCTTTGTTATACCTCTAGCTTCAGTCTCATTCTACCTCTGGCTTTGGTCTCAGACTGAAGCCAGGCAGTAAAAGTAGCCAGCAGCATTTATCGTGAAGAGTATGACCCTTATTACCTGAAATTTCATCAAATTTGCTGCATGGACTCGGTACAACACGCGAAAGAAGTATTTGATATAGAGGCCGGGCCATCGCTGGCTTATCAGATTATCTGACAGCAGATTTCGAACGGGCCATCAACTACCTGGCGGAAGGTCGTGGAAAGGTGATCGTGTCAGGCGTGGGCAAGTCCGGGCTGGTGGGTAAAAAGATCGCCGCTACGCTGACAAGCACCGGAACACCCGGCTTCTTTCTGCACCCTGCCGATGCCTACCACGGCGACCTGGGCATGGTGCATCCTGATGATGTATTGCTGATCCTGTCTTCTTCCGGAGAAACAGATGAGATACTCCGGCTGCTGCCTTTCCTGAAAGAAAACCAGAATACAATCATCGCCATGTGCGGCAACGCCCAGTCTACCCTGGTGTCCTGTGCACATGCTTTCCTGAATATTACGATAGAGAAAGAAGCCTGTCCGCTCAACCTGGCACCCACCTCTTCCACCATCGCTGCTATGGCGATGGGCGACGCACTGGCGATTGCGCTGATGAAAAAGAAAGATTTCCGGCGGAAAACTTCGCCCGCTTCCATCCGGGCGGCTCGCTGGGTAGGCGGTTGGTTACCCAGGTATCGCAGGTGATGCGCAAAGATGCGCTGCCCATCGTCCGGGCCAGTACCCAGGTGAAGGAGATCATTTACGGGATCAGCCATTCCAGGCTAGGGTTGGTGGTGATGCTGGATGAGCAGGACTGTATCAGCGGTATCATCACCGATGGCGACATCCGCCGCACAATGGAAAGCCACGAGGACTCTTTCTTTTCGCTGACAGCAAAGGACTTTGCCACCAAAAATCCCAAAACAATTGCCCCTGCCGAAAAGCTGGTGGAAGCCGAGCGGCTGATGAAACAGTACAAGATTAACACGCTGCTGGTAGCTGTAGCGCAGCAACTGGTAGGCGTTATTCAGATTTATGATATCGTATAACTTTACCCTCGCCCATGAACCAGAAAAAGGTGGTAGTCATTCCGGCCCGGCTGGCCTCTCAGCGGCTACCCAACAAAGTGTTGCTAGACCTGGCAGGCAAACCGGTGATCCGCCGGGTGTATGAGCAGGCCATGCAGGCATCTGGCATAGATGCCGTGTATATTGCCACCGACAGCCCCGAGGTGCCGAGGTGCAGGAAGTATGCCGCGAGTTTACCGACCATGTGCTCATGACCCGCGCAGACCATACCTGCGGCACCGACCGTATCGCCGAGGCCGTTGGCAGTCTGGAAGTGCAGGCGGTGATCAACGTGCAGGGCGATGAACCTTTCATCGACCCCGAAGTGATAGCGCAACTGGCCGACCAGCTCTCCGATCCGAAAATACTGATGAACACGGTGGCCTGTCCTGTCACCAATATGCACGACTTCCAAAACCCCAATGTAGTCAAGGTAGTGATGGATGAGCAGGCACGGGCTTTGTATTTTTCCCGCTCACCCATTCCGTTTCCCAGAGATATGCCGCTTTCGGCTCAGGCATCGCTGCCCGATGGCATTGCCTACCATCATCTTGGAATCTATGGGTATCAAAAGGCATTCCTGCTGCAATATGCCTCGCTTCCACCGACTTATCTGGAAAGAATAGAAAAGCTGGAGCAGCTAAGGGCACTGGAAAACGGTTATCCTATCCATATCATCAAAGCATCCCGGCCCAGTTTGAGCATCGATAGCCCGGAAGATCTGGAAAAAGCCCGGCAACAGTTCATAAATAACAAATAGCAAAAAACAAATAACTTCCAATGGGAAAACACCAAATTCAAAAGTTTATAGCTCCCTTATAATATAGCGTTTGGTTTTTAGCTATTGAGTTTTGCTTTTTATTTGCTTTTTAATTTTTGCCTTTTGTGATTGTTACCAAATAGTACAAAACATCAAATATTACAATAATTATGAATGAGCTTTATCAACAACTTCAAGCCGCGCCGTTTGTCATGTGCGGACCCTGTGTTATCGAGAGTGAATCCTCTGTGATGCACATTGCCGAAAAGATTGCCGGGATCTGCCAGCGATTGGGTATCAAAGGTATCTTCAAAGCCTCTTTCGACAAAGCCAACCGTACCTCCGTAGATGCTTTCCCGCGGGCCGGGGCTGGAAGAAGGACTGCGTATTCTGGAACTGGTGAAACAAAAGTTTGCGTTACCGGTCGTTACCGACATACACGAGACCAGCCAGGTAGCAGCTGCCGCACAGGTGGTAGACGTGCTGCAAATCCCTGCCTTTCTGTGCCGGCAAAACCGATCTGCTGCTGGCCGCAGGCAAGTCTGATCGTATTGTCAATATCAAGAAAGGGCAGTTCTTGTCGGAACGGACATGCAGTATCCCGCGCAGAAGGTAGCCTCTACTGGCAATCAGAAGATCATCCTCACCGAGCGGGGCAACAGCTTTGGCTATGGCAACCTGGTAGTGGATGTCAGAAACATTATAGCGATGCGTAGTTTTGGTTATCCTGTGGTGATAGACGGCCACCCATGCCGTGCAGAACCCGGCGGCCTGGGCAACAAAACAGGCGGCAACCGCGAACTGGTGCCACTACATTGGTGCAGCAGCAGCAGCGGTAGGCGTAGACGGCTTCTTCTTTGAAGTACACCCCGAACCCGACCAGGCCCCTGTCTGATGGCCCCAACATGGTGCGCCTGGATGCCTTCGAAGAAGTGCTGAAAAACTGCCTGGCTATTAGAGAAGCCACCAGGTTGTAATGTCTAGCGATGGCACGACTAGCTAGATTTAGAAGATCGTCATGCCATCGCTGTGTGACGCTTGCAATCGGGTTAAACAAAATACTCCGGCTGGTCTTGTAACCATAGCCGTCAGGCTAAGGAGAAAACTGGAAAGAGAATATCTCTAGGAGCAGGTATTAAGGGGCTAAGCTAATTACAAGTTGAGTACTTGTCGTAAATGAGTACTGGTTTAGTTATTTAAGCTTCCGTCAATTAGTTTTCTTTGTGCTATGTATTCTATCAGCTCATTATATTCCTGCTCAGCAATATAATCCTGATCTAGCAGCCGCTTAAACGTAAAAGGGAGGGCTTCGAGGTCAGAATTCTTATCTATATTCATAAATTTCTCTCTGAAATACCGTTTCTTTTCTTCTTTTATCTCTTTAATAAAGTTGTCAACTTTGTTCTGCTCCTTATTGAAGTAATAAAAAGGTAAGGCTACCTCTGGCCCCTGTAAATATTTATGCCTTTCAAATTTGAAAAGTTGATAACCCCAGGTGGAATAAGCAACTGTAATCCCTGCTGTTAATCCACTCGTTAATCCTATGTTTACTTCATAGTTCCCTGTTATGTAGATTACAATTAGCAAAATGTTAAGAAACGAAGATACAAAAAGGCCGATAGCATAAGGGTCAGGCCGATGTCTAGTAATTACCTCTTCTACACCTATCTGTTCAAAAGGAACCAGTCTTAACGAATAATCATTTTGGTCTTTTATCTCAACTATAATTCCAGTTTCTTCAATCTGAAAATTTCTGTAATGAGGCCAACCTCTTTTGTTCTAAGTTCTTCATAATTCTGGTTACCCTTAACTTTTCTACAGGTGCTACTACAGTAGCCCCACCTTTAACAATCCCTGCTGTGCTGCATAATCTTTGGTTGAGTTGTAGTGGTATTTCAAAGAGAGTCACGCGTTGCAAACGCGCGCCAGAGTGGGATTTAATTATTGCATAATATCTATACTCTCTCTATTCGTCTATCTTACTTTATAGGAAAAGTTGATTGTCTTAATGGTTAAACACTCGTTTTAAATGAGTACTGGTTTGGTTTTTTTTGGGCATAGACATTGGCTTTTGTATTTTAACCCTTTTATCTTATCTGCAATTTCTTCAGGCCAAACTATAAATTCCCGTACTGTCCTTCTTTGAGACTCCACCCTTTTGTGTACCCTTTTGTGTAACAATCCAATCATCTTCCTTTTTATACATAAGTTTGTTTTCTACAAGCCACATATTGATCTTTTGGCTGCTAATTCCAGTCTCCTGAGACAATTCTTTTGTTGTCTTATGTTTCGACTTTGAGTAATCTCTCTTCTTTTCGATTAGAGTCTGTTCATTCTGTAAAAGTGTCCTCTTTGTATTTCTTTTCTGGGGAGCTTTTATATAGGAGATGATACCTATAGCTTCCCCACCGCATTTATTTCATTTATGTAAAAAGCCACAAACCACCCAACAGATGATCTGTAGCTTCTTTACACATTTGATTAGTTTTCGCCGATACGCTGATGCCGAGGGCTTCCAGCAACTGGGGTTCTTCGTGCAGGGCCAGGCGGGCAGCTTTTCTGAACTGGCTCATCCAGGCTTTGAGTTCCTTGCGCTTTGCGTTGCGCTTCTGGGTAGAGTTCTGGGCATTGGCTATGCTTTGCAACTGCATGCTGACGGGCACCGTATATGGCTTCTACCATCGCCTGGGCCTGCTCTAGTCCTCGCGGGTTACATTGTAAAGGGTAATTTCATCTATATAGGCTCCTATCTTGCTGTAGAAAACATAGATCTGCTCCATCAGTCCAACCGTATCGGTTTTGCGTTTGCCATTCAACTGTAGCTCTGCCCTGGCACCACGCTTGTCTTCAAAAGCCAGCCGGGCCTTCTTCAGGTGTTTTTTGTACAGCACTTCTACCTTTTGCCTCTGGCTATAGAGATCATCAGTGCTATCATACTGTAGGCTATATTTGTTTTGCTGTGCCAGATACAGCAAGCGCAGTTCGTTTCGCAGTGCCATGCCGGCCAGTAATCTTTTGCGGTCGTAGCTGTAAACTGCATCATCTTCCGGATGGTTTCGTGCTGCAAGGCATTCTCAATAGATATTAAGATGCTGCTAACTCTAAAGTGATTGAATTTTTTTCCATAACTTTTTCTATTTTTATTTTAATAACACAAATATGAAAGCTATTTAGTATAATAAAAAGTTGTTATTATGCAATGTGTTACATGTGTAAGAAAGCAAGCACCTGCTCAGCAAAAGCAACTCATCAGCTTCACCGGCAAAACATCAGGTCAAACCTGGTCGGACTCATTGTTTGGTCACTAAAAACGAATCCAACCTATCAGAACTACATGATTGTTACATGCGTGCCTGTCCGACCGGTTTTTAGGTCATTTTCCTACCTAAAATGTGTGTCCGATCGGGCTCAACTCTATGTTTTGTAACAATGACGTAAGTTCTGCCTGTCAGAACCCACTGATTTACTACCCGACAGTACCTCCGACCTGGTAAATCCTGATATTTTGTAGTCAAACAATGAACCCGTACCTGTTCAAACCATGTAATACTGGCCTGAATACTGGCCTGAAAATGATAACTACTGTGTCTGTAAAGGTTTGCCTTTTGTTGCTTTTTGTTCGATATTGAACATTATAAACCTAATATAAACCTATGCACGGACCAGATAAAGACGCTACTTTTCCCCTGACACATTACAAGAACCTGTGCTTTCTGAAGAATATCATCAGCAATCCTAATATCATAGTAGGCGATTATACCATATTATGATGACTTTGAAGATGTGCGGCACTTTGAGAAAAATGTTAAATACCACTTTGACTTCATTGGTGACAAGCTGATCATTGGCAAATTCTGTATGATTGCCTCAGGCGTAACGTTTATCATGAATGGGGCCAACCATCTCACAGAATCTATCTCAACCTACCCGTTCGCTATCTTTGGAAATGGCTGGAACATGCAATGGAAGGCAAAACCTACCCCACTAAAGGCGATACCACCGTAGGCAACGATGTGTGGATAGGGCTACAACGCGACGATCATGCCGGGCCTTACCATTGGAGATGGGGCAGTTATTGCATCCAATGCAACTGTTACCAAAGATGTGGCACCCTATACCATAACAGGCGGCAACCCGGCACGGGAAATCAAAAAACGCTTTACCGGGGAAGAAATAGAAAGGTTGCTCAAACTCCGGTGGTGGACTGGGACATAGAACGCATCACAAAAAATATACAACACCTGACAGACAGGAAAATAGAGAACTTGGTGTAACATTATGAATAGCGTATCTTTATCCTTCATGACAACAAAACAAAAGAAACTCATCGTATTCCTGAGTGGCTTGCTGACGGAGCCCTTTTTATGATCGTGATGGCTTCCTTGTTTTTACATTAATCCTTTATGACCAAATTATTTGTGAAAGGCTTTATTCTGGGAGCCATTTTATGGGTATGATCATCATTGGATGGCTATATATTGCTTTAAAGCCAGCGGATATTGAGCTTGATAAGTTGGAGCTTGTTGATTTGATTTGCATGATAAACCTGTAAATTTGGCACAGTACAAAGGGAAGAATGTCTTCTTAAATTTTTGGAATACCAGGTGTAAGCCGTGTCTTCAGGAATTTGCCACGATCGAAAGTGCTAAAGATAGCCTGGCCGGAGAGAATATTTTGTTTATCATGGTGTCTGATGATGAGATAACGCAGATTGAAACCTTCCAACAGAAGCACCCACATTCGTTTACCTTCCTAAAAAGCTCAACAAACGTAAGAGATTATGGCGTTTATGCATTGCCTACCACATACTATATTGACAAAACCGGACATATTGTGATGCAAGAAACCGGGGCAAGGGATTGGTCTACAGGAACAAA
Organism: Cyclobacteriaceae bacterium; assembly: GCA_958296015.1. Lineage (GTDB taxonomy): Bacteria > Bacteroidota > Bacteroidia > Cytophagales > Cyclobacteriaceae > JAJNNC01. Next base: position 204,993 of record CATQIH010000007.1, on the reverse strand, counting down.
TTACAGCAACCTAAAAACGCTGACGGAGTATTATAAATAAAAAAAACCTCCTAGGTTTTAAAAACATAGGAGGTCTGCTTTCAGAAATTCGGAAGGTCTGCTCTGATAAGCAGGAAGCTACTTTCCATTAAACTGTATGGCGGCTACACCGGCTTGCAGGTCTTTCTGCTGAGCCGCAGGCTTGTAGACGAAGTACAGGTCGTGGAACTTGCCATCGGTGACCGGGCTGATGCTGATGGCAGTCATGCCATTCATCTGTCCTTTGTTAGGTGTGGCCATCTTTCCGGAGCCAAGCACTTTTCCGTCAGGGGCATCCAGCCGTACCTCATAGTCAAGACCGGCACTGGGGGCTTCCCTCCAACCGCTGATCACGTTGACAGAGCCAATGTTGGTCAGATCCAGGCTATCCAGGGTAAACCAGCCGCCGTTTTGCGGATAAACCATCATCCTGTTGTTATTATACGTCATGGCAGTGAAGCCTTCGGCCTTTTCGCTGCCGGAGAAGCTTACCATATTGCTTTTAAGCGACACAGCCGTGCGTCCGGTGAGCGGCTTGATGCTCGGACCGCCTTGGTCGGTATAGCTGGCTGAGATCACCAGGGAGGCATCGGGTTTCTGATCTTTCTCCGGCGTAATGGTACCCGAAGCAGGCAACGATTTCCTAGCGGCTACCTGATCGTCATCCAGCGAAAGCACCCAGGATACAATCTGTCGGGTATCAGATTCTGACAGATCGGGGTGGGCAGGCATCTGCACTTCGCCCCATACGCCACCGCCGCCTTTGATGATCTTCTGCACCAGGTAACCGGGAGCATCTGCATCACCTTTGTATTTCTTGGCTACCTGATGATAGGCCGGGCCAACCGATGCGCCCTCTTCCTTGTGGCAGCTTTTGCAATCGAGGCTCATCACTAGGCTTTTGCCTTGCATCAACGACTCGCCCTGCTGGTGTCCCATGTTATCTGCTGACTTGTCGTAGCCTTCTACGTAGTCTACAGATACCATCAGTTGGGCGGGGTCCATCTTACCTTGTTCATCCGCGTCTGTGACCTTGACAGCATAGCCAAACGGCATACCGGGCAGGTAAAACGACTTATTACCTTTGGTGATGTTGATGGCTACTTCGGGCATGGTATTGCCTGCGTATATTGCCATAGGCTCGCTGGTGGTGGCGGCACCTTCGGCATCTTTCACCTCTACAGAAAGCTGATAGTCGCCTGCCGTAGCATAGCTATAGTCGAGCGTAGGCTCAGTGGTGTTTTCTGTCTTGCCATCGCCCAGGTGCCATACATAGGTTACCTGCTTTTCTTCGGGATCAGTCGCTTTTACCTGCGCATGGATTTCAAAAGGCAATGCCCCTGATGTCTTATCCACGATGAGGCTGTCGATCTTCGGAGGCAGGTTCCCGGCGTTGTAGTCAATATACGCCAGTCCGGCATCTTCATTTTTGGTGAACCACCCGTTGCCGTATTCCAGCAGGTAGAGCCTGCCGTCTGGTGCTACTTCCATATCTATCAGAGAGTTGAGCTTGAGATCGGAAAAGAAAGGCTCCATCTTGTCAAAGTTGCCGCTATCCTGGAGCGTCACCGCCTTGATCCATCCGCGCATCCAGTCGTAAATGAGCAGTTTGCCGTTGTAATAATCAGGCAGGCGCGTTTCTTTAGGAAACATATCCGTGTAGTATACAGGGCCTGCCATCGCATTGCGTCCGCCGGTGCCTAACTGCGGAAAGTCTGGGGAGGCATCATAAGGGTACCAGATGAAAGCCGGTTGCGCCTCGGGCAGTTCCGTAAGCCCGGTATTATTACGGGAATCATTGACAGGCTTTTTAGGGTCGAAAGCTCTTCCCGGTTTGCCGGTGGCATAATCATACTCATGGTAGGGGTAGTTGTTTCCCACAAACAGCGGCCAGCCGAAGTAGCCCGCCTTCCGCGCCTGGTTCACTTCATCGTAGCCCTTCGGTCCGCGCGTGTCCATACTGTCTTGCTTGGCATCCGGCCCTACTTCGCCCCAATAGAGGTAGCTATTCTTCTGGTCGACCGAGATACGGTAGGGGTTGCGGTTACCCATCACATAAATCTCCGGACGTGTCTTCTCCGTGCCTTTGGCAAACAGGTTGCCTTCGGGAATATCATAGCTACCGTCGTCGTTGAGCTTTATTCTAAGGATTTTGCCTCTTAGGTCGTTGGTATTACCGGCAGAACGGCGGGCATCATACTGCTTATGCCCGGGCACGTCGTCGAGCGGCGCATATCCGTGGTTGGCATACGCAACGTCCGGCTCATCGAAAGGGGTTGAATTGTCGCCGGTAGACAGGTACAGCAAGCCATCGGGACCGAAAGCAACAGACCCGCCCGTATGGCAGCATATTTCCCGCTGTGACTTCACATCCAGTATCACTTTTTCGGAAGCCATATTCAGGGTGTCGTTCTCAAAAGTAAACCTGGACAAGCGGTTGACCGAGGTATCAGCCGGGCTGTAGTAGATGTATACCCAGTGGTTTTTGCTAAAGTTGGGGTCTTTGGAAATACCCAGCACGCCTTCTTCTGCATTAACGCCGGGCACAGAAGTTTTGAAGTAAGCTTTTAGAAAGCCCACCTGCTTCACTTCCTTTGTGTCATTCTTGTACAACATGATCTCTCCTCTGCGTTGCGCGATCAGAACGTCCATATCAGGGAGGATAGTCATTTCGGTAGGCTCAAATAGTTTGCCCTGGAAGATCTGCACCTTGGTGAACCGGTCCTGGTTGGGTGGTAGCTGGGTGGTAGCCTTTTCATAGTTGAGCTGGTCATTGTCGCCCACAGCATATTTGATACCGCCTAGCAGGTGCTTGAGGTAGTTGGGTTCCGAATAGCTTTCATCGGTATGGCCCAGCTCGGTATAGAAGGCCCGTCCTCCGTCATACGTATGGTACCAACTCATGGGATGGTAGTCGCCATTGGTGCCCCCTTCGTAAGAAGACTCATCGATGGTCATAAGCACATGCACATCGGGGTTGATGTTTTTGAAGTTGTATAGCTCGTCTTTGCGCGTCCAGACAGTATCCTGAAAAAACTCCGTGGCCGGAAAGTCTTTGTCTTTGACGACAAACTTGGCTTCCTGTGGTGCCGGATGGCCATTGAAGTAGGCACCTACCAGTCTGCCATACCAGCCCCAGTCGTATTCTGTGTCGGTGGCCGCATGTACGCCAACAAAACCGCCGCCCGCCTGGATATAGCGCTCGAAGGCAGCTTCCTGCGGGTTATCCAGTACATCGCCGGTGGTGTTGAGAAAGATCACCGCTGCATACAGAGACAGGGAATCCTGCTGGAACATGGCGGCGTTGGTGGTTGTGTCTACGGCAAAGCCATTGTCTTTGCCAAGCTTCTGGATGGCTGCTACACCTTTGGGTATAGAGGCGTGGTGGAAACCGGCAGTTTTGGAAAAGACCAGCACTTTGGGTTCACCCTTCCGCTGGTTGCTGCACGACATGTAAAACAGAGGACTTAGTGCCAGCAGCACGACCAGCATTCTTTTGATAGGTTGTAAGAGATACGATTTCATGGATTAATACTCATTGATAAGCGTTACGTGGGATAATAATCTGCTATTTAATCATTTTTAGTGAAATATTTACAAGTTTTGCAAGCTGAAAAGACGAATAGCCTTTAGCTTTAGACAAGTAGCAGCAAAGCAAAGCGGGTAGACAGGCACAAAAAGCCCGGAGAATACCTTAGCCTTCATCATTCATGCTCTTTCTTATCATCGTTCATGGGCAATTTGTTTAACAATCACACCTACAAAACGAAACAATATGCTTCAAATTGGGTAGTATTGATAAAATAACTATCAGATATATGCAAAATCTTGAAAATAAAGTAGCCCTGATCACCGGTGGTAGCAAGGGTATTGGCTATGGGGTGGCAGCCGCCCTCATGGAAAAGAACATGAAAGTAGCCATCACCAGTCGCACAGCAGCCCATGCAGAGGAAGCCGCTGAAAAACTCAACAAAATCGGAAAAGGAGAAGCCCTCGGACTGGAGGCTGATGTGCGCGACCTGGCCTCACAACAGCAGGCAGTAAAGGAATTAACAGACAAGTGGGGACAGTTGGATGTATTGGTAGCCAATGCTGGTATCGGCCACTTTGCCCCTATTGGTGAGATGACTACAGAGCAATGGCAGGAAACCATAGACACCAACCTCACCGGCGTGTTTTACAGCATCAAAGCCAGTCTGCCCGCCCTGAAATCTTCCAAAGGCTATATTATTACTATTTCCAGCCTGGCAGGCACCAACTTCTTTGCCGGAGGCTCGGCCTACAATGCCAGTAAATTCGGACTGACCGGTTTTTCGCAGTCGGTGATGCTGGATTTGCGGCAGGATGGCATCAAAGTAACGACCATCATGCCAGGTTCTGTGGCTACTCACTTCAACAATCACCAGCCCGATTCAAAAGACGACTGGAAGATCCAGCAGGAAGACATAGGACAGATGGTAGCAGACCTGCTACAGATGCATCCACGCACCCTGCCCAGCAAAATTGAAGTACGGCCATCTCAGCCTCAATAGAGCAGTGGGGGTACGATAGCCTCATAAGGTAATAAGGGTCAGTTTGGTTGTGTTCTCTACCTACATTTCTTTATGATGTTGGATTCCAACATTCTGGCGGGGGAATGCAATGCTTTCAAATGTTTTTTAGAGATATGTCTGTTGCATTATTATGCAGCGTCGTGTTCATATTTTTTGATGCTTTCCAATGCCGACTTCTTCATTCGTTGTACACTGTATTTCATCAATTTGTAACTATTAAGATCATATAAAAAACTTTTTGCAGCAAAAACCTTATTGTAGGAAAATTGTCTGAAAGACTACTTTGTCAGGGGCCGAAAAAGCAGGTAAAAGGGCACACGATTTGTAAAAAAGCCCTTTAATGCTGAATACAAGACCTTTAGCCCTGATAGGCACTTCTATATCGCTCCTGCTCTAAGGCTGACGACTTGGTTGTCAGCGATGAATTACTGCTGTTTTGGATATAATGATCAGGTAGTGGATTCCCAATCACACTTATTTTAGGGTTGGCGACCGAGCTAACAGCTTTATGCTATGTTTGTTTTAAGCATGATTCCTGGTCGTTGTTCTTAGAATAAGTCAGTTTCAAGGCTGATGACCAGGCTGGAGGTCTTTGTTTTTGCTTTTTCAAGGCAAAACATACGCCATCAGGAGGACCAATGTGCCTCCATGCCCTGTACATGAACCTGTCGTTGACATGCTGAGTGTAGGGATTGCTTTTCCTGCACGGCTGGGAGGCACTTTCTTGTTTAGCGCATACTATACCAACATGTTGGCTACCATAAGTGCTTTAAAACTTCTTCGCTTCATGACAGTTATAGGGTACAGGCAATAAGAAATATAGCCTGCTAATCCACGATTTTCACCGCTATGGCACTTACCATCTTTAATAGAATGATCGGCTCTCGGCAACACTCCGACTATGAGCGGGTCATCGTACATGAACTGAAACGCTGGCAGGCAAAGATGCAGGTGCCGCCCTCCAGACTCAACCGCCTCTCCAGGGCGACACAGCAAAGGATCAACCGCTTTATTCCGGAGAGAATTCATCAGGCTATCACCGTCACCATCAAGAGTATGATCAAGGGCATCCTGTTTGGTGCTTCTTACACCACCCGCAAGCCTGTGCAGGATGTGTCGCTGGAAGAACGGGAACATAAAGTGCGCAGGCGCATTGGTATCTACCGGAAGATGGCTGCTGCCGAAGGAGGCGTGACCGGTGCTGGTGGCTTTTTGATGTCGTTTGCCGACTTTCCGGCCTTCCTGGGTATCAAAATGAAGATGCTGTATGAGATCGCTGCCCTGTATGGGTACGATCTGGACGACTACCGCGAGCGGGTGTACCTGCTGAAGATCTTCCAGCTGGCTTTTTCCAGCCAGGCGCAGCGCAACCTGGTGTATGGTGAACTCAGCAACTGGGAAAAGACCTGCCGCGAACTGCCCGAAGACCTCAACGAGTTCGACTGGCGCACCTTTCAATTGGAGTACCGTGACTACCTGGACCTGGCCAAGCTGGCACAGATGATTCCGGGCATTGGAGCCATCGTAGGTATCACCGTCAACTACCGCCTGACCAGCCACCTGGGTAAAACCGCCATGAATGCCTATAGGATGCGGGTGCTGGAATAGTTAGTGTAAGTCGTCTTTAAGTATCACTTTGCTTGTATATCTATGTTTATTATATTGCAAAGTAAATAGAAGTAAAAGTTGACATCATTAAGGATATGGATTTGCAGACAGAAAAATTAGAGCTGTTTCGTTTGCTACTGGATACAGACGATAAAAAGCTACTTGAAAAAATAAAAAATATGCTCACCCAAGAAAAAAAGGATGAGACACAGTATCTTTTGTCCAACGAAGCCAATAAAAAACACTTGGAAGAAGGAATGAGACAAGCATCAGCAGGAAAGGCTGATGCTATAGCTACAGAAGATTTATGGAAATAGCGTATACGGATACTGCTAAAAAGGATTTACATTGGTGGAAGCAATCAGGCAACAAAGCTATTCAGAAGAAAATAACGTCTCTTATTCAAAGTATTTCACAAGACCCATTTGCAGGAATAGGAAAACCTGAAGCCCTAAAACATCATTTTTCAGGGTACTGGAGCAGGCGTATTAATAAGGAACACCGGATTGTTTATCAGGTGGAAAAAGAAAAAATTATCATCATCTCGCTGCGATTTCACTACGTTCGCTGATTTAATCAGGTATTTTTGAAGAAGTTTTATGCAACAATGTGCGTAATGCTATAACTTACGTGCTTTTGCATTTACACACATTCAACCATTGAACCTATTACTTATGAAAAAACTGCTGACCGTTCTTCTGGGCCTGGCATTTAGCTATCAGGGTGTGCAGGCACAGGAAGATATCTACCCGGCCAACGGTGTGCGGGATACCCGCCCCGGCATCTATCTGTTTAAGAATGCCACCATCTATCAAGACTATCAGACCAAAACCGAAAACGCTTCCCTGCTCATCAGGGATGGCAGAGTAGTGGAGGTGGGCACCAACATCTCCGCTCCCGGAGGTGCCATAGAAGTTGATCTCAAAGGCAAGTTTATTTATCCATCCATGATAGACCTATACAGCAACTATGGGCTTTCTGCTTTGCCAGCCAAACCCCAGTTCAGCTATGGTTCCAAAGAGCAGATAGAACGAGAAACCAAAGGGCCTTTCAATACCAACGATGCCATCAAGTCGCAGTACAATGCCGTAGAAGATTTTGCCGTCACCAACGATTCGGCGAAGGCTTACCGCGAGGCAGGCTTTGGCACGGTGATGGTCAGCAAAAGAGACGGGCTGGCAAGAGGCTCCTCCGCGCTGGTGACGCTGGCAGATGATGAACCCAACGCTGTGGTGCTGATGCCCAAAGCAGCTGCCAACTATTCCTTCGACAAAGGTAGCTCCGGGCAATACTATCCTATCTCTATGATGGGCTTTGTGGCGTTGCTCCGGCAAACGTATCTGGATGCTCAATGGTACAAAAACACCAAACCGGATGACTATATCGATAACTCACTGACTGCCTGGAACAACCTACAGGAATTGCCCCAGGTATTTGATGCACCAGGCTGGCTGAAGATACTGCGTGCCGATAAGCTCGGCGATGAGTTTGACGTGCAGTACATCATCCGCGGCGGTGGCGACGAATACCAGCGTCTCGATGATGTGAAAGCAACAGGTGCCTCGCTGATCATGCCCATCAACTTTCAGGAAGCCTACGATGTGGATGATCCGTATGATGCACAGCAAGTGGCTTTGCAGGAGATGATGCACTGGGAACGGGCACCTGCCAACCTGGGTATGATGGCTGCCAAAGGCATTGAGTTTGCCATCACCTCCGATGGACTCAAAGACAAAAAGGCGTTCTGGCCCCAACCTGCGCAAAGCCATCCGATACGGCCTGAGCGAAGAGGACGCTCTCAAAGCCCTTACTCAAACGCCTGCCAAGCTGATCAAAGCAACCGACCAAGTAGGCAGTCTGAAAAAGGGAATGCAGGCCAATTTCATCATCACCTCCGGCAATATCTTCGACAAAGATGCGGTCATTTATGAAAACTGGATTCAGGGTACACCTTATATTATCACAGACAAGGATGCCAGCGATCTGAGTGGCACCTATTCGCTCAAGGTAGGCGACCAGACGTACAACATGGAGATCAGCGGCAAGCCGGGCAAAAACCAGTTCAAGCTGATCGGGCAGGACACAACAAAGATGACGGGCAAAGTAGAGGACAAGCTGATCACGCTGAACTTTTCACCCAGCAAACAGGACAGCCAGCAGGTCCGCCTGTCGGGTTGGCTGGAGCAGCAGCGCATGGAAGGCCGCGGACAACTACCCGACGGCTCGTGGGTAAGCTGGACGGCTACGTTTCAGGATTCCCTGAAAAGCAAAAACAATAATGAGCAGGAAGCTATCCGGAAGGTAAACCTGGATGAACTGACAGCGATCGTCTATCCTTTTATGCCTTATGGCAACAAGCAGATGCCCGAGGCCAATACCTACCTGATCAAAAACGCCACCGTGTGGACTAACGAAGATGCAGGCGTTATGGACAATGCCGATGTGCTGGTCAGAGATGGTAAGATTGCACAGGTAGGGCAGAATATTGCTGCCGGTAATGCCACCGTGGAGACGGCCACCGTGATAGACGGTAAAGGCAAGCACCTGACCTCTGGTATCATTGACGAGCACACGCACATTGCCGCTGTGAGCATCAACGACATAGCCACCAACTCCTCGATGGTGCGCATGAAAGATGTGATAGACCCCACAGATATTGAAATCTACCGCCAGCTTTCCGGTGGGGTTACGGCAGCGCAGTTGCTGCATGGCTCGGCCAACCCTATTGGCGGGCAGTCTGCACTCCTCAAGTTTCGCTGGGGTGCCAGTCCTCAGGGGCTGCTCATTAAAGGAGCCGACGAATACATCAAGTTTGCCCTGGGTGAGAACGTGAAAAGATCGTCTAACGACAACTCTATCCGTTTTCCGCAAACCCGTATGGGCGTGGAGCAGGTGTATATGGATGCTTTTACCCGTGCCAAAGCGTATGACGATGAGCAGAAAGCCTACAAAGGTCTTTCTGGCAAAGCCAAAGCAGGCGCGCAGGTACCGCGTAGAGATTTGTCGCTGGAAGCATTGGCCGAGATCATCAACAAAGAGCGTTTCATTACCTGCCACTCCTATGTGCAGTCGGAGATCAATATGATGATGCATGTGGCAGACGATTTCGGCTTCAGAGTCAACACGTTCACCCACATTCTGGAAGGGTACAAAGTGGCGGATAAGATGGCTGAGCGTGGTGTAGGAGCAGGCACCTTTGCCGACTGGTGGGCCTATAAGTTTGAGGTGCGCTACGCCATTCCCTATAATGCTAACCTGATGGAAATGGCCGGAGTGACTACAGCCATCAACTCGGATGATGCCGAAATGGCGCGTCGCCTGAACCAGGAAGCGGCCAAATCGGTGAAGTACGGCGGCATGTCGGAAGAAGATGCCTGGAAGATGGTGACCCTGAACCCTGCCAAACTACTCCACCTGGAAGACCGGATGGGCAGTGTGAAGGCAGGCAAAGATGCTGACCTGGTGCTCTGGTCAGATAACCCGCTGTCTATCTATGCCAAAGCAGAGAAAACAATGGTAGATGGCTGTCTCTTTTACGACATAGAGAAAGACAAGCAGCAGCGACAGATGATTGCCACGGAAAGAGCACGCCTGATCCAGAAGATGCAGCAGGCCAAAGCCGCAGGCGAACCTACCAAAGCCGCCAGCACCGGCAAGTTGAAGCAGTATTTTCACTGCGACGATGTAGTGTTTGGTAAGGTAAACAACAATTAATCACTATGACAAAGCATATTTCTATGAATATACTGAAAAACACCCTATTAGCGCAAGCGTCTCGCTTATGCTTCTTATCTGCCAAAGTAGTTTGCAACCATGTTTCTAAGCCTCTTTGCGTTCAAAGCAAACGCACAGGTACCTTCACCCGCAGCTCCGCAGCAGCGTCCTGTGATGCTGACTGGCGGCACGGCCCATATTGGTAATGGCGAGGTGGTAGAGAACGCTACCGTCATTTTTGAGAACGGCAAGATCAGCAGCGTGGCAGCAGGTGGCACGGCACAGGACACCGCCGGTTACCAGGTGGTTGATGTCAAAGACAAGCACGTGTATCCAGGCTTTATCCTGCCCAATACAGACCTGGGCCTTGTGGAGATCGGGGCTGTACGGGCCACTGTAGACAACCAGGAAACGGGCGAGTTGAATCCTAATGTGCGTTCGCTCATCTCTTACAATACTGATTCGGAACTGATTCCTACCATGCGGTTCAATGGTATCTTGCTGGCGCAGGTTGTGCCTACGGGGGGCATGGTTCCCGGCAGCTCGTCGGTGGTGCAACTGGATGCCTGGAACTGGGAAGATGCCGCCGTGAAAGCGGATGATGCTATCCACATGCACTGGCCGCAACGGTTCAACCTGAACTTCGACTACACCACCTACACTGTCAACCGGGAGCCTAACAAGCAGTACATAGAAGAAGTAAGAAAGCTGGAAACGCTGTTCTCGGATGCGATGGCCTACAATGCCGATGATGATTCGAGGGTAGATAACCTAAAGCTGAAAGCCATGCAAGGGCTGTTTGATGGTACCCAGGCCCTGCACATTCATGGCGGGGGGGCACGTGAGATCATAGAGAGCATCCGGTTTGCCAAACAGCTTGGTATCAAAAAGATCGTGCTGGTTAGTGGCACAGAAGCCAGTATGGTAAAAGATTTTCTGAAAGAAAACGACATCCCAGTCATTATCACCAACCTACACGAACTGCCTGATATGGCTGGAGATGATGTAGACCTGTATTATAAGCTACCTTATCTGCTAAGTGAGGCTGGTCTGCTGGTAGGCATGGGCTATGCACGCGATATGATAGCCAGTGCCCGCAACCTGGCCTTTCTGGCAGGTACGGCGGCTGCTTATGGGCTGGACAAAGAGAAAGCCCTGCAAATCATTACGGCCAACAACGCCAAGATTCTGGGCATAGATGATCAGGCGGGTACACTGGAAAAAGGCAAACACGCCACCCTCTTCGTCTCAGATGGCGATGCCCTGGACATGCGCGGCAACATCATTGACATGGCATTTATCGATGGCCGGAAGATCACCCTGGATGCCATGCAGCAACGCCTGTATGAGAAATACAAGGAGAAATACAGTGCTGAGGGCAAGTAGTATAATCTCTCAAACTATACTACGGTACATTTGCCCGAAAGTGGGCTGTGGGACCGGGCCATGGCGGCAGGGGCCGACCCGGCAGGGGCCGACCCGGCAGGGGGGGCCTGCACAGCCCACGGCTTCCATACCCCGGTTTGTGCGGGGCACCCCGTGCCGCCGTGGCCCGGTCCCACAAACCGGAAATGTACCGTAGTATACTCTCAAACACGACGCTACTCCGGCACACATACGCACTGCTGACAACAACAAAACTCACCGGCATCAGTTGGCCATAGTCACTGGATGCCGGTGAGCATAGGCACCAGAGGAAGATCAATATATTTCAGGAGTTACACGTAGTACTGATCGTGGCAACGCTGGTACATAGGACAGGTAGAAGAACCACAAGGAAAAACCATAGATAGAAGTCAGAGCCAACTTGCCGGATGCCTCACAGCTACTGCTAAAAGTGAACCGGGAAGCTACAGAGAAAGCTTATCAACATTACTAAATTGCTGAATTGATGTTCTTCCATTATTTAAAATTTGCACAGAAAGCATTGCTGAAAAACAAGTATTACACAATGCTTAATGCTGTCGGACTTGTGTGTGGTATGCTTTCCGCATTGATTATTGCAAAATACATCGGCGGCTCCCTTCAAGCCGATAAGTTTCACGAAAATATAAACAGTATTTATTCTATCACACAAGAGGAATATGTGAATAACAGTCCGCAGCAAAAAAGTGAAACAACTTACTGGGGCGTGGGAGAGATGACCAAACAATATCCGGAGGTCATGGAGATGACACGATACGAATATCACGTTGAGTCGCTGGTGATGACAGACGGAGACAATGGCAATAGGGTGTTGCATATGGAAGACGATATATATGTGGCTGATGCCAGTTTTTTCAAAGTCTTTACTTTCCCTTTGATCTACGGAAATGCTGCCACAGCCTTATCCGACAAAAACTCTATGGTGCTAACCAGCACTACTGCACGCCAGTACTTTGGAAATACCAATCCTGTCGGGCAAGCACTTACCATTCGTGTTCCCTGGGGAGAAAAAACTACATATGAAGTAACCGGCGTGATGGAAGACATACCAAGAAACTCCCGGTTCCGGTTTGGTTTCCTAGTGAATGGCGCACCACTAGCTGAAGATCTTTTTTGGAGTATTCCCAGTTTTTCCACCTACATACTTTTAAAACACGGTGTGGGCGCAGACGTATTCACCAAAAAACTCACCAATGCTGTGAATGCGGTGGCCCCTTTGAAAGCAACCGACAGAAGAGAAAACATGTTGGCTGCGTCATTGGCAGAGGTAAAGTTATCGAACACAGAATATTTACTGGTAGCCGTTGGTGTCTTTATTTTCGTTATATCGTGGGGGAATTACATCAACCAGGTCGTAGCACAATCGTACTGGAGAGTTAAAAATATTGGGGTATTCAGAGCAATGGGTGCCACGCGCGCCGACTTAAAGATGCAGTTTGTTGTGGAATCGAGCCTGGTCTGTCTGACTTCGTTTTGCCTGGTCATTGCCATTTATTTGATGATAGAGCACCTATTACAGTCATTTACGAATGGTCATCTACTGCCATTGATCGGCGATCCTACCCTTATCAACGGGCTATTTCTGACTATTTTTGTCATCGGTTTGGTGCTGGCGGCTGTGGTGCCAGCAGCTATTGTGCTACCTCAGAATTTTGGTACAACACTGCAAAACGCATCATGGAGCAACGTTGGAAGCATTGGACTAAGAAAAAGCCTGATCATTGTCCAGTTTTCTATTTCTACGATACTGATCATTGGCATTTTCGTGATCAGCGATCAGTTAGCATACATGAGGACCAAAGCCAAAGGCATGAACCTGGAAAATGTGCTGGTTGTGAAGGCTCCTATCCTGCCAGACGATGGTTGGGGCGCAAAACAGAAGACACTGGCACTGTTCAAGGAAAAATGTACTCAACTTCCGTTTGTCATAAACGTCACTTCTTCCACTACGGTGCCTGGTGAGGAATATCGGAGGGAAACGTATGTGAGTCTGGAAGGGCAGACTGACGAATTTCTGGTGCATCAGAACGGCATCGATGAAGATTATTTTGACTTATACGATGTGAAGTTCATTGCCGGGCAAAATTTTATACCCAATGCCAAGCAGAACAACGAAAATAGTATTATTCTCAATAAGTCTGCAGCGCGGAGTTTAGGAATTTACGATGATGAAAAATATATCAACACAAAAATCATAGATCGCGAATCAAGCATTGCTTACGATCTTATTGGCATAGTCGATGACTTTCACCAGACTTCGTTGAAATACAAGATAGAACCTATGGCATTCAAATTTGAAGTAGTTAGAGGTCATGTATCTTTGAGAACCAGCACCACTGGTGACAACGGTCGGCTGAAAGAAAGATTAACCAGCATTAAACATATTTGGGAAGATGTTTACCATGATGCCACTTTTGATGTCTACTTTTTAGATGAAAAGTTTGACGCACAAGACAGGGAGGATATGTATTTCGGAAAACTGTTCCAATACTTCACAATTCTTTCAATAGTTATTTCGTGTTCAGGATTGTTTGGACTCTCGTTGTTGCTTTCAACAAAACGCCGGAAGGAAATCGGGGTCAGAAAGGTATTTGGTGCATCTTCGATAGATATCACGGCTGTTTTCTTGAAAGGTTACCTCGGCCCGCTATCAATTTCCCTGATCATCGGTTTTCCCGTAGCTTATCTTCTGATGGACATGTGGTTGAGAAATTATGCCTATAGAATAGAAATTGGGTTTGGCACAGGAGCTATCGCTGTACTTACTTTGACGTTGATATTCTTTTTTACCATCGCTTATCACACAATACGATCATCCTTTACCAACCCAAGCACGATTTTAAGAGAATAAGAGCGACTAGCTAATATAGATCTGTACTACTTTCTGAATGGATTGATCATCCTTCTAATATAAAAAACTGCTTATTTAACAATTCAACCCTGTTTCAGGCATCAACAACCAACAAACCCTGAACTACAAACCTAACCCCCTGACCCAAACCCATGCTCAACGTAAGCAATATCAAACTCATTGTACTGGATGTAGACGGCACACTGACCGATGGCGGCATCTACCTGTCGGAATCCGGTGAGGAGTCTAAGAGATACCATGTCAAAGATGGTATGGCGATCAGCCGACTGATAGGCAAAAGTATGCATGTGGCCTTTATCAGTGGCAGCAAAAGTGCCAGATCTGTCATGCGCAGAGCAGAGATGCTGGGCGTGAAATATTGCTATGCCGGTGGTGACCCTAAGCCGGCTGTGCTGGAAAAATGGCTGGAAAAGCTAGGATTAACCTACGAGCAGGTGCTCTTTATGGGAGACGATATCAATGACCTGGAAGTGATGCGACTCTCCGGGCTGGCCGTGTGCCCGGCAGATGCTTCACCCGCCGTTCGGGAGATAGCCGACTTAGTACTTTCTCGTAACGGAGGCAACGCCTGCTTCCGCGAACTGGCCGACCTGTATTTTCCAATCATATAAATTGAGGAAACAATAATGATAGAGCTTCAGCAGTGTACTCAGTCTTATTTTGGTATGAACCATGAAGATATGGATAAAGTTGTCGTTTTATTTCAGGGGCAGGGCCTTCTAAAAGGCGAGTATTTTGTCAAAGTCGGGCAATTTTGCAAAAAGCTAAGCTTTGTGCAAAGTGGCCTAACCAGGGCTTTTGCGCAAACAGAAGTCAGGGAAGTTACCCAATAGATTACGGACAAAGGATATTTCCTCACTGACCTTTCAAGCGTTATCTTTCAGGATAATAAGAGATGGAATATGCAGGCATTGACAGACCGCAAACTTGATACGATCAATAAGGCACACTATGAAAGATTGAGAAATACGATGGCCAATTGTTTTGTCACTTTAGAAGACGGTTTTTTCAATCATTTAACGCAATACCAGCAGAAGTTTGGAGCGTTCTTATAAGCTGGAAGTGTTGGTTTTTGACAAGCACAAAGAATTCAAATGGATTGGTCACCTGTTTTTCAAAGGGCTTTTTGATGGAAAGCGCAGACTTTATCTCAAAGATCATGGAAACAAGACAACCCTGGTCGAACAAAATGAAAAATCCAATGAAATTTTAGTTAGGCTTTTGGATAGAATGCTGCGTTCAGAGACAAAAGGTGGATCTAATTTGATGAACCAAAAATTAAAATAGAGGGTAGAAGGAAAATAACTGAGCCACAGGCCGGATGCCGAGCTGGGGGGCGTATCTCTGGTAGATGCCAACGGCAAAGAAACGGCCCTGTCTGCCTTACGCAATGCCCCCCCGAGTTGCTGATAAAAGTAACCAAATGACTTAAAGCAGACACTATACTACGGTACATTTCCGGTTTGTGGGACCGGGCCACGGCGGCACAGTCCGACGGCGCGGCGGACCGTCCGGCAGGGAGTGCCCCGCATAGCCCACGGCTATACCTACCCTGGTTTGTGCGGGGCACCCCGTGCCGCTGTGCCGCCTTTAGATTAGTGACATATAAATATTTTAAGAAAGCCGTTTTTGTTATTAAGGTGTGAATATGTCAGCCCCCGTGAATTCTAAGGTTAAAACAAGTTTTTTCATTATAATTTTTCAAAGATTTTCATTTGTCAAGTTTAGCTGCTAATAGCTCATTTAACGCTCTCTACCGCCCTGCGGTTGATGGTTCATTATCCTGGCAAAAGCTTTGCTTTTGCCAGGATAATGAACGTTGTTTAACTTTTAGACACACTGTTAAGCTACCTTACTATATTGTTTCAATATCACGTATTGAGTACCTCGGTTGATCGTGGCAAAAATACGGTTGATGAGTTTAGCTCTGACCGGGCCACGGCGGCAGCATTGATAACCACCATCTTAGGCTTTCCCTGCTTAACCTTTCGTTGGTAGTAAGCTTTCAATTCTTCATCAAACTGAATAGCTGTTGCTGCTCCGTTGCTGAGCAAAGTTTTAATACGTTTATTAGCTAAAGGACTCCTCTTAGCGGTCCGCCGCGCGGTTCTACCCCGAATACTACTGCCGGATCGATGCTCAAAAGGAGCAACCCCGCAGTAAGAGGCAAATTTACGGCTATCAGCAAAGGCGGTAAAATTATTAGTGCATAAAATCAATGCTACAGCAGTTACCAACCCAATACCAGGAATAAAACAAACCGGGCCGCCGGGCGGTAATGTAAAGTTGTTTTTAATTATCTCATCTTCCTGAATGGTTTCTATAATCTGCTCTTCGGTTTGTTTGACCGCCCGGCGGCCCGGCTGCTGTTCTATAAACTTAAGCTGTTTTTCCGACTGCTTGATAATGAACTTACTATCTATGATATGAGAAGCCGCCGCGGCCCGGTAGCTTTCAAGTCTTTAATTGTTTGTTTCAGACTGGCCGCCGGGCGGCCCCGTTGCGTTTTGATAAGTCGGTCACGAAAGGCAAAAAGATTCTTGATTTTAAGTAAACAATCTGAAGGTAAATTGACAGGCTTTAATTCATGTCTATGTAAAAAAGCATAGTAGGCAATCCGCTGAGCATCCACTTTGTCGTTTTTACCCCGTACCAAACCTAATGATCGCTTTAAATGTAATGGGGACAAAAGAGCAAATGGAAGCTTGTTGTCTTGTAAAAAACAGCATAGTTCAAGGGTATACCATCCGGTATGCTCCATAACAAAAAAGCTTTCGTTTAAGACAACCTTTTGCTTTTTGAGAAAGGTAAGCAATTGCTTGTAACCAGCGACAAAATTGTCAAACTTCTGATGGATAAAAACCTCTGGATTTTCTCATTGCCCTATGGCTACATCAAAAGAGGTTTTTGAAATATCAATGCCGATGAAATAAGAAATTTTCATAATTTTATAGTTGAAAAGATAAAACAAAATGAAGTCACTGATCCCTTTGATAAGCCTGAAAGCTTAATGTTCTAATTGGTGCTACTTCAACGAGTAGAGAGCTAGGGACTAATTCACGGGTTGAGCCTTAATAACTCGGGCGCGGTGGTAGTTCACCCTAGTGCTCTTTAAAAATAGTACTTTTTCAGTCCTATATCTATATTACAAATCTAAAGGAAGCGGTATTGACATTGCCAAAGACACGCTGGATTGTACACTATTACAAGCAGGTAAAAAGCTACACTATCAACGTATAGATAATACTCCTAAAGCAGTAAGGAGTTATTTACAGCAATTAGAAAAACAAGGAATTGTCTTAGCCGATATTATTCTGTATGGAGCATACAGCGCGGCTGCCGCCGGCGTATACAATGCGCACGTATTAGCTATATTAAAACAATCAGATTGCTCAATGTGGATAGAAGCTGCTATCCGTATTAAAAAATCTCTAGGGTTGATGCGAGCGGTTCCCCGCCGGGATAAAAACGATAAGTGGTGCCCCACCGGGATAGACTCTTACGGTTCGCCGCGCGATCGTATTGCCCGCTATGCTTATCTGCATCAGGACGAAGCAAGCCTTTGGGTACCTCGAAGGGAAGTGATTCAGCAGTTAGCACATCTGACTACTTTAAGAAAACGGTTACTCAAAATCAAAGTGGGTGTACAGCAACCTCTGGCAGAAACCAAAAGCTTCTTAGGTAAAGCTGCGTATCGCACTGAAAAGGTATTGTCATGCCCGACCGGGACTGATCCAGTAGTGGCTGCTGAAAAGCAGCCGGGCCGTCGGGCGATTGATACGCTCATCAAAGCAGATGAGCATCTTAAGCAGCTTTTTGATTTAGTTATTTCTGTAGAAGCTATTGGTCCTGTAACAGCAGGACACCTATTAATAGTTACAAATGAATTTAAGAACTTCGATTGCCCAAGAAAATTTGTCCCGGTGGAGAACCACTGTTACGCTGGCACAGCACCTTTTGAAAATAGCTCGGGCAGTAGTGACCGACGCCCGGCCAGGTTTCTCATTGGGCTAATAAAGATACCGCAGCGGCGGCCGCCAAAGCTTTATTGCATATGGCAGCTATGTCTACTGCCGCAGCGGCTGCTGTCAATATGAAGGGAGATATTGCAGAGTACTACCAGCGCAAAGTGCAAGAAGGCAAGAACAAAATGTCCGTAATTAATGCAGTGAGAAATAAACTCATCCCGGTGGGGCCCACAAACGCATTTTCGCTGTCGTTGAACGAGGAACAAACGGGGTCGCCCGGCGATATGAAAAAACTATATGCCTGCGCTTGTTTAATCCATAGAAATCGGTCCCACAGCCCACTTTCGGGCAAATGTACCGTAGTATAGTTAACTGAGCTAAATTACTCATTTTCAGTAAGTGTTATTTTCATACGTGTATTCGTCTGCGTGTGCCAGAATGATGAAGGGTAACTGTTTATACTCTGTCATTCCTTCCGTATTTTTATCTTTTGAGTTTTAAGCACAGAGCTTCTTCCGATGTTAAAAGCCTCTAGATCATTGTGCACAGAATCTCTCGGCTTTTAGTTGGGCTTCATGTGGTCATTTCTGTACCAAACGTTTCGCACCGAAGTCGATTAATAGCCCAGCTCATCAATATTTCTTTCTACAATCTCACGTATTACAATATCAGGCTTCTCTTTTTTTATGATTTCCTTATTAAACCGCGTGTTTCGGATAAACAGACATTCATTAAAAGTTTCTTTCAAATATTTCAGCCATGCCCAGCTGAAAGAATCATGAAATACCAGAATTTTAAGTTTCGACTCGTCGTTTTTCCACCTGGATATAGCATTACCTTCATCATTTGTGGCCGTCTCAACGTTGTAACCTGTCTCTGGTATATTATAACGGAATACTATTTTTTCCTCTTTCTGTTTGACCAGAATCAACTTTGTCAGATCTTCCTGGTAAGTTATTGCTGTATCTATGTTGAAGTCAGACATGCTTAACACACTAATATCAGGAAAATCGTTTTTAACTTTTTGCATCAAAGACAGATACCCTAAAAAAGCTCCATAGTCGTTCCAATGTGTATTGGTTTTATGAAATAATCTAAGGGTAGGGGTATCTGGAAAATTACTTTTTAAGTCAATGATATTAAACTGCTCACCAGCCATCATTTTCTTGACCTGTTCTAGTTTGGTAGTACGTTCAGACTTTGCTATAGGCAAGTATGCTCCATACACTGAATGTTTGTTTGGAGCAATGGTTGCATAATATCTAATTCCTTGTTCTTCCAGCCATCTTTCCTGGTCGAGCAGATCTTGTTTCAATGGCATCAGTTCGGTTTCTGTAAAATTGACGATTCCCTTGGATGCTTTGATTACATCGCCATAACTGTCTCCCAAAAAAAACCAGCCATCTTGGCCATGTACAACTTTCTGGGGCAGCAATTCTGTATGCAATATATGTATCTTGATATATCTAAAAAGCTCAAAAAGCTGAGACCTAAAGCCAAAATTGTCGCTATAATAACTATCAAAATTATCTATAAATGCAGCACCATCCTTATAAACCCCTATCACTTTCCCTGAGATGCTTGTAGCAGCCTTGGTTCGCTCAAAACTTAAAGAAGGAACTGGTACTGTATTTCTATTTTCTGTATTTTCCCCTTGATTATTTGCTTGAGACACACTCAGTATAAGGGGCAAGGTTATCAGGCTAACAAACAGAATATTCTTTGCATAACTCATAGTAACCCGAATATTTCTCATGAATCAGAACCTAAAGTAAATGAAAGGATTGTATGTTCCTGCAGCCACGAAGGCGGCTACAACAATAAAAATAAGAAAAAGCAGGCAAAAACTTGAAGTATCTACAAGCCACTTATAGTCAGGATATAGATGTTTTGCATGCTGGAGTATTACCTTCAGTTTGTTGTATATTGGCATAGCAAACAGCATAGCTAATATTGCCATGATAACTACTTCACTATTTGCATGAAAAAAGGTAAGGTAACTGGATACAGCCACTTCTCCGGGTGAAAAAGAAAACATATGCATCAGATATTCTAAAGCCTGATGTAAAGTATCCACTCTAAAAAATACCCAGCCAACAACTACGACCAATAGCGTATATAAATGTTGTATTACTAGGGGAGTTTTCTCCAACAGCTTGCCGAAGCCCAACCGTTCAACAATCATAAACATACCATGATAAATACCCCACACAATAAAATTCCAGCTTGCTCCGTGCCATAAACCGGTGACGAAAAATACAATAAATAGGTTGAGATACACCCTGGGTAAAGCAACTTTACTGCCTCCCAGCGGTATATACAAATAGTCTCTAAACCAGGTCGACAAAGAAATATGCCAGCGTCTCCAGAATTCGCGTATACTTTTGGCAATATAGGGGTAATTGAAATTTTCAGGGAAATCAAATCCAAACATCTTTCCCAAACCTATAGCCATATCAGAATAACCGGAAAAATCATAATATATTTGGAAACTATAAGCGATGATACCTATCCACGCCCACAGGGTTGATATATCTGAAATTGGTATGGCAAATACATCGTCTGCTATGGTTGCACAAGTGTTAGCAATTAGAATCTTCTTAGCTAAACCGATGATAAAACGTTCTGTTCCCTGAGAAAAATTGCTGACAGAGATATCTTTATTCCTCAACTGATTCTGCACATCAATATACCGTACAATAGGACCTGCAACCAGTTGGGGAAACATGGTAACGTAAGTAGCAAACTCAATAAAGTTTTTATTTGCTTTGACATGACCCCTATATACGTCTATGGTGTAAGACATGGTTTGAAAGGTATAAAAGCTGATGCCTAAGGGCAATATAAACTGAGGAAGACCTGCAAAAGGGACATACTCCGAATTTAGAAAACTTATTGAAGTGTTGATATTATCCGCTATAAAATTGGCATACTTAAATACAGCCAGCAAAGACAGGTTGGTTACCAATGAAACAATCAGCCCTGTCTTCCTGTTTCCTTTGGCAATGATCAGTCCGCAAGTATAATCAATGACTGCTGAAGACATCATGACCAAAACAAATTTTTTTTCTCCCCAAGTATAGAAAACCAGGCTAAACAGTAACAAAATGGTATTTTTAAGATATTTAGGAGAGATATAATATACTCCTAAGGCAACAGGTAAAAACAAGAACAGAAAAATAGCACTGCTGAACAGCATAATCCAGGTATTTTAAATATTGGAAAAGAGCAGTTGAACTTATAAAAGGCATGTTGCTTAAACCTAAAGGTTTTCGCAAACTTATTATCTAAAACCTTTTCTCTTATCCGATACAATTTGTTGAAACGCGGAAAAGTATGAAAGAAAAATTACCAATACAAAGAAAAAGTGACGGTCAGCCAATAAAGAGTTAAGTACTGGCTCAGAATAAATTACAATTGCTAGTGCGCTCCACGCCGAACGCGTTACAAACGCGTCCGGCGTGGAGCGCACTAGCAGTCGGTAATAGGTAGTTTTGTAATTAATTTTGATTGACTACTTATATCCTTCTCATACGTATGATAAAAGCCCTGATCGGGTTGGTTACCCTTTTCTGACTTCGGTCTATGAAGCTAGGGGGCATTATTTTTTGCTTTCTATACCTTTCTGATTCGGATGCTAAAGGCTTCTGCCGGATTGCGTACCAAAAGTTGGTCTATGTCCTTTTCAGAAAAACCCAGTTGTTGCAGTGCAGTTGGCAGTTCTTGCAGGGTTGTGGCATGTGAGCGGTAATTGCCACCCTGCGGTTCGCCTACATGGTACCAACCTGCATCGCAAGAAACCAGTACTTTGTGCAAATAACCCGCTTTTTTGAGGGTATCAACCTGTGTGGCATAGTCTTCATAGTTTTGCAGACTGACACCGTCAATTTCTACCCAGGCACCCATCTTTGCTGCTCTGACATGGTTTTCTGCCCCCTGGTTTTGTGCATGTACCCAGATAAATGCATTGGGAGCTGCGCCTGCCTTTTGTATGATATCCAGTTCTTCAAAAGCAGCCTGTGCATCACCGGTATGGGCGGCAATGGTCAGCCCGGTAGCCAGATGTGTATGCGCGGCTGCCTCTGCGATCTTTCGGTTGTAGGTGGGCAGCCTGCCACCATCCACACCTATCTTGATGAAGCCCGGACGTATGCCAGTGTCATCTACACCTAGCTCAAACTCTGTAATCCATCGCCGCGCCAGTTGTTTGGGCGTTTCGTGGGTTACATGCTTGGGTAAAAACACACCTTTGCGTGCACCGTAATAGCCGGTATTGGTTAGTATTTGTAGATTGGAAGCTTCTGCCAGTCGCCTAAGCAGCGTTACGTTTCTGCCTAAATAGTTGGGCGTACACTCTACAAAAGTTTTGCAGCCTAATTTCTTTACCTCTTCCAGGTAGGGCAGCACCTTCTGATAAGCCTCATCTATATTGTATCTATCGGGGCTTACCTTATCTGCACCCACAAAATCTACCAGCACATGCTCATGCGAAAGCGTGGTGCCCATCTGCACGGATGGTATTTCTCCGTTGACAGTCATGATGAAGCCGCCTTTCTGCTGGCTGCCAGTGAATATGCCAAAAGTTGCCAGTGCAGCTGCACTTCCCAAGGTTTTGTTAAAATCTCTGCGGTTCATATGCCGATGATATGGTGATCTTTCTTTGATTATTGTATTGCTGCAAAATGCCTCATTTCTTTGTACCTTTGTCTGGCTACTGCAACATGGGCGCAGACCGGAAGGTAAGGCTGAAAGTAGTGGCATTAAAGATAACGATCAACCTATCCATATGAAAGAGAAGACCAACAAAGCTTTTGAAACGCTCGACAAGCAGCATTATCTGCAAACGTTCCGGCGCTTTCCAATCACCCTGGCCAAAGGAAAAGGCTCCAGGGTGTGGGACATAGAAGGTAAAGAGTATATCGATGTGCTGGCAGGTATTGCTGTCAACAGTGTAGGCCACTGCCACCCCAATGTGGTAAAAGCCATACAGGAGCAGGCAGCAAAGCTAATGCATATCTCTAACTTCTACGTTAGCGAACCACAGGCCCAACTGGCAGAAAGACTCACGGAACTCTCCGGTCTCAACCGCGTCTTCTTCTCCAACAGTGGTGCCGAATCTGTAGAGGGAGCCATCAAGCTTGCCAGAAAGTACGGGAAGACCCAAGGAAAAGCAGGAACAGTTATCTCGATGGAAGGTTGTTTTCACGGCCGCACACTGGCGACCATTGCCACTGGCAAAAAAGCCATGCAAAACGGCTTTGACCCCATTCCTTCAGGATTCAAACAGGCAAAGTTCAACGATTTTGAGTCAGTAGCCCATGTGGCTACCGGCGATGTGGCTGCCATCATCGTAGAACCTGTACAGGGTGAGGGCGGCATCAATGTGGCAGACAAAGCATTTTTGCAGCAACTCCGAAAGCTATGTGACGAAAAAGATATCGTGCTGATCTTTGATGAAATACAGACAGGTATTGGCCGTACCGGTTACTGGTTTGCCAAAGATCATTATGGTGTGCAGCCCGACATCATGACGCTGGCCAAAGGTCTGGGCGGTGGGGTGCCCATCGGAGCTTTTCTTTCCAGTGAGAAAATAGCCCAGGCCATTGAGTTTGGTGACCACGGCACCACCTTTGGCGGCAACCCGCTCATGTGCGCGGCTGCGCTGGCCGTATTACAAACCGTTGAGGAAGAAAACCTGCTTCATGCAGCCAAAGAAAAGGGTGAGTGGCTCAAACAACAGTTCGCAGACATGCATGAGCCTTCTATCGTTAAGATCAAAGGGCTGGGACTGATGGTTGGCGTGGAGTTTACTTTTGAGACCAAACCATTGGTGATAGAGATGATGCACCACGGGGTGTTGGCTAATGCTACAGCTGGCAATGTGCTGCGCCTGGTGCCACCACTCAACATCAGTTATGATGAGCTACAGACGGCCCTGGAGGCTATGAAAAAGTCGCTGGAAGCTGTTAAAGAACATGCCTAAAAGAATAAGCTAATAGGCACAAACTGCTATACCTGTGAGTTCCTGACTTCTGATGCTAACATAACAATACTGTATCCGTATTTAATGTATTAGCCAACATTGTACATTTGTCTTTCAGAACAGCCACACACTCAACATGGATAAAGCATTTTTGAAAACCTTATACCAGGCTCACCGCGCGTGTCCTGAGTGTCCTTCGCCGATGGTAATCGCTCAGTTTTTTGAAAACCTCTTGAGCACTATTTTCCCTGACTTTGCTAAAAAGCCTTTCAGAACAGAAGACGAAATCAGGCTTCGGCTGGATGAACTTAAACTACAGCTAGAACAGATACTATGCAAAAACAGAGCGGTTGGCACCCTCAACAATGAAGAAGTGGCCAACACATTTATGGCGGGTTTGCCTCAGGTTTATTACAAACTTCAGCAGGATGTGCAGGCCATGTATGAAGGAGACCCCGCCGCTAAAAGCATCAATGAGGTAATACGTACTTACCCTGGCTTTTACGCAATTGCGGCTTACCGTATAGCACACGAATTGTATAAGCTGAGTATACCGCTCCTTCCACGAATGATTACAGAGTTTGCACATAGCAGGACAGGCATCGATGTTCATCCGGGTGCCCGGATTGGTGAACACTTCTGCATAGACCACGGTACTGGTGTTGTGGTAGGTGAAACAGCCGTCATTGGCAATTACGTAAAGCTTTACCAGGGAGTAACTTTGGGTGCTTTGAGCGTACGAAAGGAAGATGCAGAGAAAAAAAGACATCCTACGCTGGAAGATCACGTAGTAGTATATGCCGGTGCTACCATCCTTGGCGGAGAAACGACCATTGGCCACCACAGCACAATAGGGGGCAATGTGTGGCTTACCCGCAGCCTGGAACCACATACGAAGGTATACTACCAGGCACAGATGTACAATACCGATACCGGAGCTATGGATTTAGTCGTTTATAAAATACAATCATGACCATCTTTGACCTTATAGGCAACACCCCGCTGGTTGCTTTAAACCATATTAATACCAACAAAGCCATTACATTGTATGGCAAGCTGGAAGGGCAGAACCCTGGCGGAAGCGTGAAAGACCGTGCTGCTTACCGGATGATCAGCAGTGCCCTAGAGCGGGGCGACATCAAAAAGGGCGACCGCCTGGTGGAAGCTACCAGTGGCAATACAGGTATTGCGCTTGCCATGATTGCCCAGGCTATGGGCGTACATATGACGCTGATCATGCCTGATAATTCTACTTCAGAGCGTATCAAGTCTATGAAGGCTTACGGGGCTGAACTAATCCTGACACCTGCGGAAAAGACGATTGAGTATTCCCGCGAACTGGCGGAGAAGATGAATGCAGAGGAAGGCTATTTTATGCTCAACCAGTTTGCCAACCCTGACAATTACCGAGCGCATTATCTGACCACGGGACCGGAAATATGGAGGGATACTGATCACAAGATTACACACTTTGTGTCGGCTATGGGCACCACAGGCACCATTATGGGTGTTTCCCGTTATCTGAAAGAACAAAACACTGAAATACAGATTGTAGGTACACAGCCTACAGACGGCTCCAGCATTCCAGGCATCAGACGCTGGTCGCCGGAGTTTCTGCCAAAGATATTCGAACCGGAGCGGGTAGATAAAATCATTGATGTGAGCCAGGAGCAAGCCAGAGCGATGACACAGCGACTGGCCAAAGAAGAAGCCATTATGGCGGGTATGAGCAGTGGAGGTGCGGTACAGGCAGCCATGCAACTTGCCAAAAACCTTACTTCCGGTGTCATTGTATGCATCATCTGCGACCGTGGCGATAGATACCTAAGTTCAGACCTGTTTGAAGAATAGCGCAAAAAAGCCGCTATACATACAGCATAGCGGCCTTTATTTATATTATACGTCTCAACTTTTCAGCTACCGGAAGGAGCAGTGAAAATTTCTGCTAATTTTGCTTCCAGAGCTTCTCCGCGTAGATTCTTAGCCACGATCTTTCCTTCTTTGTCCAACAACACCGTAGCAGGTATTGCATTGATATTGTACAGGGCTGCAGCTTCCGAATCAAAGTATTTGAGGTCAGAAACCTGAATCCATTCCAGGTTATCTTCCTTTATGGCATCAAGCCATGCCTTCTTGGTGCGGTCCAGCGAAACGCCATAGATCTCAAATCCCTGATCGTGGTACTTATTATAGAGTTTTACGACGTTGGGGTTTTCCATGCGGCAGGGCTTACACCAGGCAGCCCAGAAATCAATCATCACATATTGGCCTTTCAGAGAAGAAAGCCGAACTGTATCTCCCTGTGGGTTGGGCAAAGCAATATCTGGTGCCGACATGCCTATAGCCAGTTCGCGGAGGCCGTCTACCTGTGCTACAAATTGTTTGGTGTAGATAGAGTTAGGCAGTTCCTTTTTAAACTTCTCCGCCAGGCTATTAAGAAAATCAAATTCTTTGTCAGCATCCAGAAAATTGATGGCATAAAAAACAGCAATGGAGTTGCCCATCTCACCAATTTTCTGCTTGATATTCTCTACATGCTTTTGTTCCACTTCTTTGTAACGCTCCTCAATTTCGTGCATCTTATCTTCTTTGCCATCGGCCCGGGCCTGCATATAATCTGAGTTCATCTCGTTGATCTTCTGCTGCATATCCTGCATGATATTATTTACTTCCTGTAGGTAGTCCGTATCTTTCGAGCCTTCCACTTTGGCATAACCGTCAGGCTTATCGCCATCGGTAGTCACTTTCACACTTTCATCATCCAGAATCAGGTTTACATACTGCCGGTTGTAGAAGTTGATCCTGTAAAAACCAGGTTCGGAATTTTTGAAACCGTAGCGAAACGTACTGTCGCGGGAAACAATCATCGTATCAACTGGAGAGATTTCGCTTTGGCCCACCTTTTCCAGCACAACGCTCTCACCTTCGACAGGATGGTTTACCTTGCCTTCTATCCTGATCTGGTGTTCCTGATCGTTGGATTTGCTTTGCGAACAGGCAGCAAAAGACATAGCACAAAAAGCGACAATAGATAATTTATGTAAGATATTCATAGGTGTTTACTGCTCATAGGTTAGGTTAAATTTCCAGAGTTAATCCAGGGCGGCTTTCAATAGTTCACTGGCGATTTTAGGATTTGCTTTTCCTTTACTTTTCTTCATGATTTCGCTCATAAACATGCCTAGCAGCCCTTTCTTGCCATTTTTGTATTGCTGTACCTTTTGCGGGAAAGCGGTCAGCACTTCTTCCACCAACGGTTGAATGTTCTCTGTATTGTTGTCTTGCTTCAGATTAAGGTCTTCCATCACCTGCGTGGCAGACTTTTCCGGATGCTTGAGCATATAGGAAAACACCTTCTGAGAAGCTACCGTAAAACTGATGGTATCATTGGCTACCAGTTCAACCAACGCAGCCAGTTGGTCAGGCGCAAGAGGAAATTGTGGCATGGCTATATCCTTGTCGTTCAGGTAAGAGCGTACAGGTCCCATCATCCAGTTAGAGGCTGCTTTGTAATGGTGGGTCTTTGCACAAAGCGTATCAAAGTAAGCGGCTGTTTCTTTGGTATCTGTGAGCACCTCCGCATCATATGCAGGTAGTTGATACGCCGTCCGGAACTTCTGAGAAAGCTCATGCGGAAGTGCAGGCATACCGGCTTGTATATCTGCCAGCCATTCCTCTGAAACTATGAAAGGACTCAGGTCTGGTTCGGGAAAATAGCGGTAGTCGTTCAGCTCTTCTTTGGTGCGGATGGCGGCAGTAGTGCCTGTGGCTGCGTCAAACGTTCTGGTTTCAGAGATAATCGTATGTCCCTTTTCCAATTCCATCATCTGCCGTTCTGCTTCATGCTCAATGGCACGCTGCACGTTGCGGATAGAGTTCATATTCTTGACTTCCACTTTTTTGCCATATTCCTGGGCATCTGTCCGCATCACAGAAATGTTGGCATCGCAGCGCATGGAGCCTTCTTCCATATTACCGTCGCATACATCCAAGTACCTCACCAGTTTTCTGACTTCAGCTAACAAAACACCGGCTTCTTCTGCATTGCGGATATCGGGTTCGGTCACAATTTCTATGAGGGGCACACCGGCACGGTTAAAATCTACCAGCGTTTCAGAAGCACCCGCCAGGTGCATCGACTTGCCTGCATCCTCTTCCAGGTGAATACGGTTGAGCCTGATCTTTCTTTCATCGCCATTGCTCAGGCTTACAGGCACGTAGCCACCTATACAAATAGGCGTTTTATCCTGGGTGATCTGATAGCCTTTGGGCAGGTCGGGGTAGAAATAATTTTTCCGGTCAAAGATATTGTACCGTGAAATCTCACAGTGGCAGGCCAGGCCCATTCTGATGGCATGTTCTACTACTTTTTCATTCAACTTAGGCAATGTGCCGGGATGGCCCAGGGTGATCACGCTGATATTGGTATTGGGGGCATCTCCAAACAAAGTAGCATCCGCAGCAAAGATCTTACTGTTGGTCATCAGCTGTGCATGTACCTCCAATCCTACTACTACAATGTACTTCTTTTGTAACTCCTTATCTGGCATAAAAATATGGCTTGTGCAACCACAAACTTAACGGATTTTGAAAGAGTTTCCCAACTTTAGCAACTTCAGAAATTGCTGTTCCGACAAAAACTCAATAGGTCTTCTGTTATTGGATAACCTTTCTGCCTGCATGAGCTTACTGCTTTTGATGCCTTCCGTAAAGTTTGTAAACGATTTTTCTCCCAGCACCATATATTGGGTTTGATACGTGACGTTGTTGGTATAGTGGCCGCCAGCCTCCAGCAGTGCCACCTGGGCTTCCTGTCGTTTCATGCTCTTCAAGGCACCGGTAAACACCACGTACTTGCCAAACAGGGGATGATTTCTATTTATTTTAGATAAATCTACCTGTACTTCCTGTTTTTTGGCTTTGGCACCACACTTTTTGAGCTTACCAGAAGGCAGGTACCCACCAGGATACACTTTTCCAATCTGTATTTCAAGGTGGTTTTCAATATCTTCAAAGCAGGAAAGCTGATGATCTTCGGCAGCTCTTAGCAAAATTCTGGCGCACGCTTCTGCGTCTGATGCAGCCGAATGGTGTTTCAAACGGATGTTGAACCGCTGCGACAGAGCACTCAGGCCATAGCTTCCCAGTCCCTGCCAGGCGCGGCGTGCTACCATCAGGCTACAGGTATAGCTAAAACTGGGAAAAGGGAGCTCGTATTCAGTGAGGGCATGGCGCAATACGCTGATATCAAAGCTGGCATTGTGCGCTACCACGTTGTGGCTGTCAAAAATAGCCTGCATCTCCTGCCAGACTGTGTCAAACTCCGGCTCTCTGGCCACCTGCAACGCATCTATGCCATGAATTTGTGTATTCATTGGGTGAAACCAGTTGCTTTTGGGCCTAACCAGCCGGGAGAAGGTTTCCCGCACTTCTCCCGACTGTACAATGGAAACACCTATTTCACAAACGCTGCCACGGGAAGCGTTGGCTGTCTCAAAATCCAGGGCTATAAAATCCATCGTCAATGATAGAGAAAAATATCTCATTAGAAGAAAATTTTATGAAAAATTTGTAAC
Organism: Cyclobacteriaceae bacterium; assembly: GCA_958296015.1. Lineage (GTDB taxonomy): Bacteria > Bacteroidota > Bacteroidia > Cytophagales > Cyclobacteriaceae > JAJNNC01. The sequence continues at coordinate 175,276 of CATQIH010000007.1, read as the reverse complement.
TTGCAACGTATCAAGTTGCAAATTCATTATGATTATTGGATTCAGGCACAAAGGATTGAAGCTCTATTGTGAGAAAGGCAACAATTCTCGATTAGCAGCACAGCAAACAGCTAAAATTCGCCTAATTTTGACGCGCCTAGAAGCATCCACTATACCTGAACAAATAAATGCACCTGGCTATAAATTTCATTCACTTTCAGGTGATTTAAAGAGGTTTTATTCAGTAAGAGTGACAGAAAACTACCGGATCACTTTTCGATTTGAAGGTGAGAATGTTACAGATGTAGATTATACTGACTACCATTAAAAGAACAAAACGATGACTATGTTTAATCCTGCCCATCCCGGCGAGTTGATTAGAGAAACAATAGAGGGTATCCGCGAAGAAACTGGTGAAAAGTTACCTGTTCGTGAAGTGGCCGAAGGTTTGGGGGTTTCCCGCAAAACGTTAGACGCTATTTTGAACGGTCGGCAATCTGTCACACCAGCTATGGCACTGCGGCTTGAAAAGGCCTTTCCAAACACAGATGCCGTGTTTTGGCTACGGGTACAGGAAAACTACGATCTTGCCCAGGCCCGCCAGACATTTGAACCAAAGGGAATCCGTCAGTTTTGGCATCCATCCTTTTAAAAGACAATATGTTCTTCACTCAACTGCTGCTCACCCTGCCAGCGGTAGGCTGTAATAAACGATCTGCCCGGTAGGCTAAAATCCAGACACCCATAGTTACTACCCGTCAGATAAGGCAGCCCTGGTAAGTTGTAGTGCCCGAAAAACAACGGACTGGCATTCTTTGGATACCTATATTCATCTGCATTGGCTGAAATAGCTACTATAGGATTGCCCTTGGCCTTGTCGGGTCGGGTCGCCAGCAATGTATAGCGGTTGCTAGGTAGGGCCCACCACTTGGCTTTAAAAGCCTCGCCACCTGCTACCTCAGGCAAATGAAGTTTGTTGCCAATCAGTATTTCGCGCAGTGCATCCCACTCGCTAGAGCCATGCTCCACCAAATGAGATAACAACCTGTCTGATAGGCAGTTTTCCGGGTAATGTCTCTGTAGATAGGCAATACTACGCTTGTGCCAGCAGGCATGGATCACCCGGCAACCATCCAGTTCCAGATAAAGCGGAAGTGTCCTTATCCACTCAATGTACTCCATCAATAATGTTTCATTGTCTTCAAAGGAGGCAAATGTTTGCTCATGCTGTGTGGTATTGGCAGCACTGTGCTCCCGGATATAATTGCCGCATTTGTTTTTGTTGAAATACCCCACCAGGTAAAGTTCGTGATTGCCCACTACTGCCAAAGCCGCTCGGTAGTCTGTCATAGCCTTCACCAGAGACAGTACTTCCTGCGTTTCTGGCCCTTTGTTGATAAAATCTCCTACAAATATGGCTTTCCGATGCTGGTGCCGGAAGTACCCTTGCGTGTCTTCATACCCAAGGCTGGTCAGCAGCTGCCGTAGCTCCTGTGCTTTGCCGTGTATATCTCCAATGATGTCGTACATGTTTATTTAAGGTAAAAATTACACTTCAGGGTTTATGACAAAATGTACACAAAAGTAGCCATAGTTATGGTTAAGTTGCATACCAAAAGCTCAAACAACTAAGTGCATACCGGAAACTCCATATTAAGCTTAAAAAGAGCCGTCAATCAGGCTCACCTAAAGATACAGGATATGGAAGATATTCATACCCTGGTAGACATCGGTGAATGGGAAATGGATTTGCGTAAAAAGTCGTTCGCTATATCCTGGCAGATCATCCGTTTTCTTAAACTAGATGAAAACACCAATACCAAAGAACTCTTCCGGCTGTTGACCAAAGCATCGCAGTATCAGTTGACAAAAGCTTTTCACAATACCATTCGCTTTGGACTAAATTTCGATATAGAACTGGAAATAAGGACAGATTACCAGCGTGTATGGGTACGTTTTATTGGGAAACCACATCATTGCCGAGGAAAAATTACCAAACTGGTAGGTATTGCACAGAATATTACCAAAGAGAAAGAAACTGCTATTCATTTATATCATTATCAGCATGGGCTGAAAACGCTCAATGCCATTGCTGCCAATGCCAGTCTGGATTTTGATCAGCAACTAGGCCTGGCTGTGAAGATGGTCTGTGAATACTTTGGGCTGCCCCTGGGTGTCATTAACAAAATGAGCGATAAGGAAACGATGCTGCTTCATATTCATGGAAAGCCTCCATACCCTGCACTGAAGAAGAACAGCAAATTTTCTACCCAGAATACTTACTGCAATATCGCTTATACGCATGATGAGGTACTGGCTATCTCCAGCATGAAAACTTCGGCGTATCACAAGCATCCTTGCTACCACATCTTTGGTTACGAAACCTATATAGGCGCGCCGCTGTGGGTGGAAGGCAAGCGTTTTGGTGCCATCGGCTTTTATGATAAGCAATGTTATAAAAGGAGTTTTACGCCGGAAGATACAGAATTTATGCGTCTGCTGGCCCGTTGGGTAGGCTCTACGCTGGAAAGGTCTAAAAAGGAGCAGGAACTTATGCTGGCAAAAAAGCAAGCCGAAGAGGCATCACAGGCCAAAGCAAGGTTTTTGTCTACCATGAGCCATGAGATCAGAACGCCCATGAATGCGGTGATCGGCATCACGCATCTGCTATTGCAAAGCAATCCTGACCCTACACAGATAGAAAACCTCCACGCGCTGCGCTTTTCGGGAGAAAACCTACTGGCTCTGATCAACGATATACTGGACTTCAGCAAGATTGAAGCAGGAAAAATTGAGTTTGAAAATATTGACTTCAACCTCTCTGAGCTGGTCAAAAGTATCCGTCACTCCCTAAGCTACCAGGCGCAGCAGAAAGGTTTGTTGCTGGAGTACGATCTGGCCTCTGACGTGCCGCATGTGCTGGTAGGAGACCCAATGCGGCTTTCGCAGATACTCAACAACCTGCTCAGCAATGCGATTAAGTTTACAAATAAAGGAAGCGTGAAGTTGCACGTCAGAACCAAAACCAGCAAACACGATAAAGTAACCATCGACTTTGCCGTCAGTGATACAGGCATTGGTATTGCGGCAGGTAAGAAACAGCAGATATTTGAGAGCTTTACACAAGCCAGCAGCGACACGACAAGGAAATACGGAGGCACTGGCCTTGGTCTGGCTATTACCAAAAAGCTACTGGAGTTGCATGGCAGCCGTATATTGCTGACAAGTACATTGGGCAAAGGATCTACCTTCTGCTTTTCGCTCACCTTTGCCATCAGTGCAGATCAGCAAAAGCCAGACAGTAAGCCGATTCCAGCCGGTAATGCTGCCCAGCCTAGTAAAAATAAGCATATACTGCTGGTAGAAGACAATATGATGAATATTATTGTTGCCAAGCAATTTCTGACGAAATGGGGGATTCAATTTGATCACGCAGAAAACGGAAAGGTAGCTGTTGAGATGGTAAAACGTGGTAACTATGACCTGGTGCTCATGGACTTGCAAATGCCCGTGATGGATGGCTTCAAAGCCACCCGACAGATCAGAAAAACGCACAAGGAGTTACCAATCATCGCACTGAGTGCTTCTGTTGTTATAGAAAGCAGGCAAAAAGTATATAAAGCAGGAATGAACGATTTTGTCACAAAACCCTTCAAGCCAGACGAGCTACATCAAAAACTCCTGCAATACCTTGCAGCTGAGGCAGACCAAAATTAATAGTGTTAACTTGTATTATAAAAAGATCATGCGAATCACGCAATATGGCGATGATTTTAATGGTTTTCGATTCCAGCAGGACTTATGGCATACTCCTATATTAGAAATTTACCTACTGGAAAACTACAAGCCGGAAGCAAAGTATTTGCGTAGTCAACTTATCTATTATACCAACATGCCTTCTGTTTATCCATACGAAGTTGTAGATTATAAAGACATAGAGGAAGCAATATTAAATAAAAATAGGGAAGTGGCTTACGTACAGATATTGCCTATAACCATGCAAAACAAACAGTTTATGCATTATGTGGTAGAAGCCTCAACGGGCAGAATTGCTGGGTATTCTGCTCCGCTATTTGCATTTAAAGGATTTACCTATGGTACACGGATCAAACAGAGACACCTAAAAGATTACACGCGTTTTGTAGACTAACTTTCATATGCATGACAGACAACCAGATATCAACATCTCATCTGGTTGTGTTATCTATTCATTTGCTATTAAAACTGGAAGCCAAAAACGCTTCCCATGATTCCAGACTTTTGCCTTTCATCACGCGGGGAACTTTATGTTGCCCGCCTACCTTTCCCTGCAACTGCATCCATTGATAAAAAGCCTGCACGGGCAGTAGCACGACTTCTATCTCCTGCAATGCATGGGCACGTTCGGTACGGTAGTCATCATTGAGTGCTTGCAGGTGAGCATCCAGTTTGTCGCGGATCATTTCGGGCGACAGGGTAGTATCGGTGCCAATATACCACTGATGCCCAAACTGACCATCATCACTCTTACCTGCTACTGTGTATTCATTGATTTCCAGTCCCAGTTCGTTGGCCAGCAGTGTAACTCCCTGGTTCATATTGTCTACAGAAAGGTGTTCTCCACACAGGCTTAAAAAATGCTTGGTGCGCCCGGTGATGATGATACGCCCGGCTTCCTTATCGGTGAACCGTATCACATCGCCAATCAAATAACGCCAGGCTCCCGCGCAGCTAGAGAGCAGCAGGGCATAGTCTTTTCCTTCTTCCACATCATGCACCATGCATATTTCAGGGTTTGGCTGAAGTTCGCCACTGGCTGTAAAGTTTTGTTCGTTGAAGGGGACAAACTCCATAAAGATGCCACTGTTCAGCACAAGCTGCATGGCTTTGGTGTGCGGCAAATCCTGAAAAGCAATGAAACCCTCAGAGGCCAGATAGGTTTCTATGTACGTGAGTGGTGTGGCACATAGCCTTTCAAAACTTTTGAAATAAGGCATCATGGCAACTCCACCATGCGCAAAGATGGTCAGGTTGGGCCACAGGTCGTGGATAGTGTTCAGTTGATAATGTCTGACGATCTTTTCCAGCAAAAGCTGTAGCCAGGCAGGTACACCTACAATTACACCTATATCCCATTTGTGCGCTTGTTTTGTGATCTCATCCAGTTTTCTATCCCAGTCTTTTTCGCGGGCAATCTTGCGTCCGGGTTTGTAGAAACTATGAAACCAATAAGGTACGTTTCTGGTAGTAATACCGCTCAGGTCACCCTCAAAGTAAAAATCTCCCTTCACCAGATTTGTGCTGCCCCCCAGCATCAGAATGCCTTTCTCAAACAGAGACGCAGGCAGATCATACTGGCATAAAGAGAGAATTTGTCGTACACCTACCCTTTGTACAGATTTAAGCATATCTCCGGTAATAGGAATATGTTTTGAAGCAGCTTCCGAGGTGCCCGAACTCAAAGCAAAATAGTTGACCTTGCCTGGCCAGCAAATATTGGCTTCGCCATTTCGTAAGCGATACCACCATTCATGGTATATTTTATTGTAATCATGCACAGGCACCTGTTCTTTGAACGCACCATAAAAGGCATCTGTATCGTTGGAGCGGAAAGCATCCAGAATCTTAGAAAACTGGTAGTGTTTACCAAAATCAGTCTGACGGGCAGTGATTAATAAATGACGTAGTTGTTCTTTTTGCAGATCAAACGGAGTAGCAAAGTGCTGCTCCACAGATTGCCTGAGTTGCAATCCTTTTTTGAGCAATTTTCCTAATACTGGCATAACAAAAAAACAGATAGTGTAAACAAAGGGACACTCCAATGTACAACAGATGTGATGTTTTTAAAACTAAATGGCCATTAAATTTTATTGAAAACCATCTTTGGTAGGGTGCTTATACCAGAAATCAGTACTTGATCTTTCGATATTTTTTAGGGCCAATCCCTGTGAGATTCTTAGACTGCTTATAAAAATATACGTTAGCTGAAAATTTAAAAAAAAGATATTCGTATACCGGATCAGTTCGTTTGAAATCGGATTGTGTTTGCTCCGGGTAACCTATGCTGGACAGGTATTACCGGTGCGCTGTTTTGATGAGCACGTTTCATCCGGAAGTTCTCCGAAAAACGGACTGTAATCGTTTTGGACTGATTCGCACCTTTGTCTATGTTTCCTTCTCAGCAAACTACCCGTATGAATTATCCGAATGCCTATATCGAAGATTTTCCCAACGTCCTGTCATACAAACTGAATGCCGGTGCCAGTAACCCCAAGGTTGGAGGAAATGCCGCAATCCGTACGGATACCACACTGTTTGCTCGGTAGGTTAGGCTTACGCTTGTGCCGCTGTCAGGGTAACAACTATTTGCCCATACATGATAAATGACAATTTTCTGTAACGCAACGCCATAGAAAACGTTGTATTGTAGAACCCCCAACAACAAAAACACATGATAATTCCAACTAAACTTATGCTCATAATATGTGTGCTTTTTGTAGCCTGTACCAACGACCAGAGCACAAATACTCACTCATCCAGCGAAAGCGATACAACTGTTGCAGAGCCTACCTCAGAGGAAAAAAGCGTAGCTAACGTAGTAGATGGCTACCTACAACTCAAAGATGCACTTGTTGCTTCTGATGCTGCTTTAGCCAAAGAAAAAGCCATAGGACTGTTAGAAACAGTGGATGCTACACTTATGCCTGATATGCAGCAGAACGTTAAAACGATAGCCGCTACAGCGGACCTGGAAGAACAAAGAATCTACTTTGATTCACTTTCTATCAATCTTTACCAGAATATTGAGAAATTCAAAGGCATTCAGCAAACCTTATACAAACAATTTTGCCCTATGGCATTCAACAACCGTGGTGCTTTCTGGCTGAGCAATACAGAAGAAATCCGGAACCCTTACTTCGGCAAAGAAATGCTTACCTGCGGAAATACCGAAGAAGTGTTAGAACCGCAAACTATTGATTAGCAGCGTATTCTCCCAGATTGTTTTGTGAAGCTGGGAAGCAGAACCCAATAAAGTATGCGGAAAGAAGTGGAAAGGGCCTCAGACAGACTGAAAAAGCACATGCAGAAAATGCAGCATCAGGTCAAAAATGATTTTAACCTGCTCTCTGGTATCATGCTATTACAATCTGAAGCGTTAAAAGACAATTCGGAGTTATACGAAGTGCTACAGCAAAATATGAACCGGATAAAAGCTGTGGGTTTACTGTATGAACAAGCGTATCAGCATACCACACCAGATCATATTGTATTACCGGAATATATCCGGGCTGTTGCACAGTCTTTAAAGAGCACTTATGTAGTGCCTGATAAAGACATTCGCCTGGATATTCATGTTGAGTGTGTCATTTTGCCTGTAGAAAAAGCCCGAGCCTGTGGATTAATTATTTGCGAAGCATTGACAAACAGTTTCAAACATGCCTTTACAGAACTTAGACAAGGCAGTATTACATTATCCATCATCTTGTCTGGTACACAGGTAGTCATAGAAATCAGAGATAATGGCAAAGGGTTGCCTGCTACTTTTAGTATTGAACAGGTGCGTTCTTCAGGAATGCTACTGATCAGAAGCTTTGCCAGCCAGATCAACGCATCGTTGGAAATTATAGGCACCAACGGAACTGCACTACGTGTAGTACTAAAGGTTTAGCGAACCATAAGCTTGCGGCTGATTTCGCTGATCACCTTATCAAACGAAGTGTTGATAGCACAAATAAACACCTGCTTGTCTTCAAAAGGCTGCTTTGTGTTCATGATTTTTTCTCTGGCCTGCTGCAACAGTAAACCTAAGTCCTGAACCTTCAGCATTTCCAGGTGCGGACTAACATTATGAAGCGTTTGCCGGTACAATTGCGTATTACGGCGGGTAAGTGCCTTTTGGATGTTCGGCTTTGCTACTTCCAGTTCTCTGATAAAAATCCGTAGAAAATCATCTGCTTCCTGTTGATTATCAAATAGCAAATCCAAGTAACTATAGTCAATAGGTGCCAAAACTTCTTCTTTATACCACATAATATTTTAATATCAGTTTCAGTCTCAAAACTATAATGATTGTAGCCGATAAAAAAATATTATTTAAATAGTTATAGTCATAGTAAGTTTTTTTATAATATGCTTATGTTCTGCAATTTGCTACATACCTATACTTTAGAACAGCGACCTGCTTTTTTGACCCACAAAGACCTGTTGTTTTTGTCATTTAGTTGAAAAATGTACCCGTGATGTAGAATGTAATGCCCGTTTCTGAACGGTAAAACTATCATTGCAATATCAGCATATAGGTATGTATTATGGTTTTTCTAATCTTTTGGAAAAATTAAAGCATATTTTTTAAATTTTATATCACTTAAGTAGGGATTTTAAAATTTAGAATAGCGTTTGTGCCTCTTATTCAACCAACTATGTATTAATTGACCAGTATTATTTTCAATCTAATATCTAATGACAATGATTGACCAAACCAAACAGGTGCTTCCCCAGCACACAGAAAACAATATCCAATGTATATGTAATCAAATTAAGGCAGATATAGATGCCATTTCTTACAAACAGGATGCAATGAGTGATGATGAAAAGTTTGAAACCCTTCACAAGATCAACGAACTGAAACAGATTTTATCATCCATTGAAGATATTGACCAGTCTTTAAACGCACTGTTGAGCCAGCAGCATAGTAAACCTACTATAAGAATTATGTAATAACCCAAGCTTACTGACATTTCTAAATGCTTATCCGGCTTTGCCTGTAGGCTCTACGTAATTCTCAAGTTCAAGCATTCTTTTCTCTAATATAGCCACCCTTTCTTCTATCAGCAGAGGAGGATTCAGACATATGCTGTAAAAGCCATCTACCTGCCACAACTCGAGCAAATCACCGGGTGCAATTTCCAACGAGGCAAAGCTTGGATTATCTGCCTCAAAAACCAGCGTTGTTCGCTGCTTTCTAAGCCTTCTCACAAAGATACCCTTCTTGTTTACCACCACATATACTTTCTCTGGTAATGCATCCGCATAAACACTTTCTGCTACCGGAAAACAAGACAATATATCACCCGGATGCAGTCCTTTACCATAAAGCTCCATAGACTGGTCGCTCACTTCAAAACCCCGTGTCCTTTCATGTTGCACGTTGGGTAGCCGGACAAGAGGCAGGTTGTTGATATAATCTTTATTTTGATTATTGACTACATACTCCAAAAAGTGATCTTTCATGACTAAAGGAGTGTCTTCTTTACTCAAATCTTTGTCCTGTACAATCATCCGATGAATAGCATCACTGGCATATTCTTCTTTGAAAATATCAAATTTATAAAGCTCATTGACAGTAAGTTCTTTGGTAAGCAGCAAATCTATAGATAAGCCAAAACGATTAGCTATCTTTATAATGGCATCTATCTTAGGCTCTGCTCGCCCTTCCTCATACGAGCCTACACTTCCTCTGGATAAATCAAATAAACTCGCAAAATCGGTCTGGCTGATCTTCTTGACCGCTCTTATCTTCTTGATATTCTTTCCAATGATAGACATATGCAAAATATTTTTGCTAATTTTATTTGTAATGCTAACAATTTTAACAAACTTACGTAAATATTAAAAACAAACCAACTACATGATTACTAACCAAACTATAAATATGATGAAAAGTGAATTTTCAAAAGTAAAGAAATACCTGGTAGATCTGGGCTACGATGTGGAATACGAAAATCAGCCGGAAGGTGTATTTGTCATTCATAACCAAGAAACCGGTGTCAATAAGATGGTGCTTGGCTGCGCTGACCCGCTGCTGATTATGGAACAGTTTATCTGTGAGGTTAGGCATGAGTCTATGGACATTTACAAAATGCTGCTCCAAAAAAACCGTGATATCATACACGGAGCTTTTGTGCTGGACGGTACAGGCAGGCGCGTAATATTCAGAGACACGCTACAACTTAGCACGCTGGACATTAACGAACTGGAAGCCGCTTTCAATTCTCTGGGGCTATTGCTCAGCGAATTTTCAGACCAGATTATCAAAATCTCAAAAGGGTAGAAGGAAGGCTGCGAAATAGCTGACCGGAAACCAAATATTAATGATCAATTAGCTTATAAACATTACAAATTAAATAGAAAGACCATGAACATTTTCAGTAGATTATTTAAAATAGGACAGGCAGAGGCACACGATGCTATCAACAATTTGGAAGACCCCATCAAGATGACCGAGCAGGGCATCCGTGATATGCGGGTAGAAATGGACAAAGCATTGCAGGCACTGGCCGAAGTGAAAGCCTTATCTATCCGCACCAAGAGCGAACTAAATTCCAGTAAAGATCAGGCAGGCGACTATGAGCGCAAAGCGGTTATGCTGCTCAAAAAGGCAGAATCGGGCGATATTTCTTCTGACGAAGCTGACCGTTTGGCAACCGAAGCCTTGAACAAAAAGGAACAGGCAGCGCAAAATGCTACCCGGCTGGAAGGTGAAAGGCAGAAATATGAAACCTCTGTTCAGCAGTTAGAAAAAAATATCGACACGCTTAAATCAAATATTGGCACCTGGGAAAACGAACTGCGCACACTGAAAGCGCGTATGCGGGTAAGTTCGGCTACCAAGACCATGAACAAGCAATTGGCCAACATTGATACGTCGAGCACCGTAAATATGCTGGAACGCATGAAGCAGAAAGTAGAGCAGGAAGAAGCTCTGGCAGAATCGTACGGTGAAATTGCCAACGAAACAAAGAGCGTTGACGATGAAATAGACAAAGCCCTGAACGCTGGCGAGTCAAAAGGTTCAGAAAAGCTGATGGAACTAAAGAAGCGACTTGGCATGTCTGACACAAACGAGAAAGCTGCCGAATAATCCACTCCTCTAAGTGCCGCCATATCGGCACCTAACATCCTCCCCACCACGCTGGTTGTCTTTGTAATAGGCTACCGGCTGGTGGTGAGTTTGTTTATTACCCAGACCTTTGTCCGTATCTTCAGCAAACTGAACAACTATAAATAAAGCAAAACGCGGATAGGCAAAATCTACACTATCAGCATCTTGGCTATCAGAGTTGGTTGGACTATATATATTTCAAATTAAAAAACTTTGAAAGATGAATGAATTAACTGTAAAATCTAGTGAGCGTTATGCTATTGTTGCGGCAGCCATGGTATATTTTATTTATATCAATCTAAACTACATATCATCTATTGCAGGAAACAAAATTTTAGTTCCGTTGCTTTTTCTTTCCTTAGGATCTGTCATTTTTTCGAGTTACTAATAAGGTTCCTGTTATTTGCTAAGTCTAATATTAAGAAATTGAATGCTTCAAAAAAAGTAATATTATTAGACGATTCAAACCTAAGTATGAGTGAACCACACATTAGTAAAATAAAGGATTGTGTAATCTACTAGACATCCGCAATGGCATTTAGCTTCATCTTCTTTGCAATTTTGTTTATAGAAATAATAATTAAATCAATCTATTAATTTTTTCAAATTAATAAGTAAACTTGAAAATATACTTCTTATCATCCTGGAAGTACCATGCTGCATGTTGGCTACAGAAAAGCATGGGAAATATCATCACTTAAAGCTATGATATTGATTAAGGAACATCCCTCTAGGTCGGAACAGGATTCTTTCTGAAGGACAAAATCAACTATCTGCTTGTCTCTCAACTCTTCAATAGATTATCAGCAAATTAAGTAAGCTGGCAGAGAAAGTAGTGTCTTTTATTAATGAACCCGAATTACATACGCTTATTTTCTCCCATTATAAAAGCGAAATTTTCGACACAACTCCGATTTGGCAATGGCATCGGGCATGTTGTAGCACAAATGGAACCTATAATCTAAACCAAAAAAAGTAGCGATGGGTTGTCTCCAAACCCATCGCTCGTTAGTTTATTCCTCCATGATTTCAATACCTAGTATCTTATCTCCTTCTTTGATCTGGTCTATGGCATCAAGGTTGTCAGTCACTTTGCCGAAGCAGGTATGTTTGCGGTCGAGGTGTTTGGTATTTTCTCTGCCGTGGCAGATAAAAAACTGAGAACCTCCGGTATCTTTGCCGCGATGCGCCATAGACAGTACGCCACGGTCGTGGTACTGGTTATCTCCGTCAAGTTCGCATTTGATGCTGTAGCCCGGTCCGCCCGCACCAGTGCCTGTCGGATCACCGCCTTGCACAACGAAGTTGGGGATCACCCTGTGAAACTTGATGCCGTCGTAATAGCCTTCTTTGGCAAGCTTTACAAAGTTGGCCACCGTTCCGGGAGCATCTTTATCGTAGAACTCCATTGGAAGGTCGCCTTTTTCTGTTTTTATAATTCCTTTTGTCATAGTTTTTAAAATTTGACACAAAGGTACTCATATCAACGGGTAATGAATAATGTGCAAGGAACAATTTGCAGTAGCTCAGGGCTTCAAGCCCTGAGTTGTAGTTGCTGTTAGTTTCTGGACAGCTTAGAAAGCAATCGTAGTATTTCCAGATATAGCCAAACTAGTGTCACCAGCAAGCCAAAAGAGGCATACCATTCCATATATTTGGGCGCACCCTGTGCGGCACCTTCTTCAACCAGGTCAAAATCCAGGATCAGATTGAGCGCAGCGATGCCCACGACCACCACACTGAAGATGATGCCTACCGTGCCGCCTTCATGGATCATTGGAATAGTAGTGCCGAAAAAGCTCAACACAAAAGAAACCAGGTAGGTGAGTGCTACAGCACCGGTAGCGATCAGAATGCCTGCCCGGAATTTGGCCGTAGCCCTGATCCAACCGGCACGATAAGCCACCAGCATCACCGCAAATACGCCCGAAAGTAAGCATGATGGCTTGCATCACGATGCCGGGAGCACCCAACTCAAACATGGCAGAAATGCCACCTAGAAATAACCCTTCCAGCAATGCATAAATGGGTGCCGTGATATGAGCAATCTCTTTCTTAAATATAGTGATTATGGCTACCACAAAACCGCCGATGGCACCCGTCCATACCAGTGGTTGCACCAAGGCACTGCCTGTTGCAAACAAATACCAGTTGATAACGGCAGAAAGACTACCAGCAACAACAGAATACTACTTTTTGTGATAGTCCCTTCGATGGTCATACCTTCGGAAGAGTTATACACAGATGATTCTTGAAAAGCCTTTTTCAAGGCTGGATTTGATGTTCTCATGTATATTTGGTTAATAAATTTGTCAAAGTTATTGAAAACAAATGGTTAAAATAATAAAACATAGAACAAACAAAACGCAGGGTAAGTTTCTGGCAAACATCCCACCTTCGCCTGTCTCAATAAATAGCAAATACAAAAGGTAAATGCTATTAATGGCCGTAGAGAATGGTTTTTTGGATTCATTTGCTAAATTGCCGACATTAACTTTTTATACTTAACTATTTTGCAACCTAATTTTTAGAAACTCATGAGCAGCAATAAGATACATACCCTTGGTGGTTATATTCACGAATACCAGAAAAGCGTACAACAACCCGAAGAATTTTGGTCCAAAATAGCCGAATCTTTCTACTGGCGGAAAAAGTGGGATGATATTGTAAAGTGGGATTTTGAGAAGCCAGATGTGAAGTGGTTTATCAACAGTAAACTGAATATTACAGAAAATATCCTGGAACGTTACCTGTTTACCCTGGGCGATCGTCCGGCCATCATCTGGGAACCTAATGAGCCTGATGAGGGAAACCGCATCTTGACGTACCACGAGTTGTATGAGCAGGTATGTCAGTTTTCCAATACGCTCAGGAAAAACGGTGTCCAAAAAGGTGACAGGGTGATTATCTACATGCCGATGGTGCCGGAAGCAGCCATTGGTATGCTGGCTTGTGCCCGTATCGGTGCCGTCCATTCCGTTGTTTTTGCCGGGTTTTCTGCCAACTCACTTTCCGACCGTATCAACGACTGTCAGGCTAAAGTGGTGCTTACCTCCGATGGAAACTATCGTGGCAAAAAGGCCATTCCGGTCAAAGCCGTAGTAGACGAGGCACTGAAATCTACTGATACTATCGAAAAAGTGATTGTGTACCAGCGAACAGGCGAGCAGGTAGCTATGCAGGAAGGTAGAGACCTTTGGTGGCACGAAGCGACTGAGGGTGTTTCTAAAGAAAACAAAGCCGAAGAGATGGGATTCCGAAGATATGTTGTTCATTTTATATACATCAGGATCTACCGGCAAGCCTAAAGGCGTAGTACATACCTGCGGCGGCTACATGGTTTATACGCAGTATTCGTTTGAAAATGTGTTTCAATACAGCATTGGTGATGTGTATTGGTGCACAGCAGATATAGGCTGGATCACCGGTCACTCTTATATTGTGTATGGGCCGCTATTATCGGGTGCTACTACGCTTATGTATGAGGGTGTGCCTACGTATCCTGATGCCGGCAGGTTCTGGGACATTGTGGACAAATATAAAGTTAACCAGTTTTATACGGCTCCTACGGCTATCCGGGCATTGCAGGCATATGGGCTGGAGCCGGTGCAGTCGCGTTCTCTGGATTCGCTGCGGGTGATTGGCTCGGTAGGAGAACCGATCAACGAAGAAGCCTGGCATTGGTACCACGACCATATCGGCAAAAACAAATGTCCGGTGGTTGACACCTGGTGGCAGACCGAAACGGGGGGAATTATGGTATCGCCCATTCCGGGCGTGACACCTACCAAGCCTTCTTATGCTACGTTGCCTTTGCCTGGTGTGCAGCTCACCATTGTAGATACCGAAGGCAAAGAACTGATGGGCAACAGTGTGGAAGGAAACCTGTGTATTAAGTTTCCCTGGCCTGCTATGCTGCGTACGATTTACGGTGATCATGAACGTTGTCAACAGACATATTTTTCCCCTTATAAAGGCATGTATTTCACTGGTGATGGTGTGAAAAGAGATGAAGACGGATATTACAGAATACTGGGCCGTGTAGATGATGTCATCAACGTGTCAGGCCATCGCATGGGCACTGCCGAAGTAGAAAACGCCATCAATGAGCACCCCAAAGTACTGGAATCTGCGGTGGTAGGCTATCCACACGAGATCAAAGGGCAAGGCATCTACGCCTATGTTATTTGTGATATGACCGACCGTTCGGAAGAAAATCTGAAGAATGAGATCAGGCAAACCGTCACCCAAATCATCGGGCCGATTGCCAAGCCGGACAAGATTCAGATTGTGCCCGGATTGCCGAAGACGCGCTCTGGCAAAATTATGCGGCGTATTCTGCGTAAAATTGCTCAGGGAGACACATCAAACCTGGGAGATACTTCTACGCTGCTCAACCCTGATGTGGTAGAACAGATCATAGAAGGGGCCAACGCTTAGTGAGTTCATAATTTTAGGATTTCTAGCTGTAAAGCTTTAACTTAAAGTTTTAGACAGAAAAAAATGAGGGCAAACTACTAAGCTTTATAAACGTTTATAATAGTATGGAACCGGCACTAAAGACAAAGGTATCAGAAGTATTTGCAAAGTATAACTTTTCCAAAGAAGATGCAGAATTCATCACAGAGGTATTGAATGGCATTGACGATCGTAAAAGAAATGAGTTTGAGCAAAAGATGGATACGCTCGTTACGCAAAGCGATAAAGCTGACATCATCCGATCTATGCGGGAAGACAAAGCAGAGCTGATAGGTCTCATGCAAAAAGACAAAGCAGAGCTGATAGGTCTCATGCAAAAAGATAAGATAGAGTTAATAGACCGCATCAACAATGTGTCTAAGCAAATATACATTGTCGGCCTGATTCAGTTTCTGGCTATTATAGCATCTGTTTTAGCGATTGTAAATTTTATGCTGAAATAGAGCAGTTTTCTACGCTGATCGTACAAACCCTGCCAGATCTTCACAGTCTGGCAGAGCTATCCAACTTCTTAAAAATGTTCTTTAAGGCGGTTTCCTTCGTCAAGCGAGCTGACAATTCAGCGATCTTGATGCGCTCCTGCTCTGTAGTATCGCGGTAGCGCAGCGTTACGGTGTCGTCTTCCAGCGTCTGGTGATCGACGGCAATACAGAAAGGCGTGCCGATCAGGTCCTGCCGCGTGTAGCGTTTGCCAATCGCTCCACCATCGTCATACACCACATTAAGATCGTACTTGAGGGTATCATAAACGGTATGGGCTTTTTCTGCCAGTCCGTCTTTTTTCATGAGCGGCAGGATCGCAGCTTTCACCGGAGCCAGTGCCGGGTGGAGCTTCAGGTAAACACGCACTTTTTCATTGCCTTTGGCATCTACGCCGGTATCTTCTGTGTAGGCATTGCAGAGAATCATCAAGAACAGCCGATCTGCTCCAATAGAGGTTTCTACCACGTACGGCACATAGTTTTGGTTGATTTCAGGATCAAAATACTGCATTTTCTTTCCGGAAAGCTCCTGGTGGCTTTTCAGGTCAAAATCGGTGCGAGAATGGACACCTTCTACTTCTTTGAAGCCAAAAGGAAAAAGATACTCGATGTCAATCGCTGCATTGGCGTAGTGTGCCAGCTTTTCGTGCTCATGAATGCGTAGCTTTTCTGTTTCGATGCCCAGTGCTTCGTGCCATTGCATACGGACGCTTTTCCAATGATCAAACCAGGTAAGTTCTTCGCCCGGACGCACAAAGAACTGCATTTCCATCTGCTCAAACTCCCGCATACGGAAGATAAACTGCCTTGCCACGATCTCATTGCGAAAGGCTTTCCCGATCTGTGCAATGCCAAAAGGCACTTTCTGGCGGGCTGTTTTCTGCACATTCAGGAAGTTGACGAAGATGCCCTGCGCTGTTTCCGGTCGTAGATAAATCTTGGTGGTATCCTCGGCTACCGAGCCTACCTGCGTAGAAAACATCAGGTTGAACTGGCGCACGTCTGTCCAGTTAGCCGTGCCAGACACCGGACAAGTAATATTATAGGCTACGATCAGGTCTTTGATGCCCTGCAAATCTTCGGCTTCCAGCAGGCTGTTCATCTTTTTGAGTAGCAGGTGCGCTGTTTTGATCTCACCCTCTTCTTCCAGCTGGGCGGCTTTATCTTCTATCAGGTTATCAGCGCGGTAGCGTTTCTTAGAATCTTTGTTATCAATCATCGGATCGCTGAAGCTATCGATGTGACCGGAAGCTTTCCAGGTTTGGGGCTGCATGAAGATGGCCGCATCAATGCCTACGATGTTATCGTTGAGCCGGGTCATGCACTGCCACCAAAGTTGCTTGAGGTTATTTTTGAGTTCTACGCCATAAGGGCCATAATCATAGACTGCCTGTAGGCCATCGTAGATTTCGCTGGAAGGGTACACAAAGCCATACTCTTTAGCATGGGCAATGATTGTTTTAAGAGAGTTTTCAGGTTCGTGGGTGCCTGTTGTTGCGCTTTTGTTCTTATCTTTTGCCATAGCGGCAAAGATAAAGCATCCTTTGTTTCATTTACAACATAAACGAAGCAGGATTTACTTCCGATTATTACTATTGCGCTAACTTCACTTTGGCGTATACTTCTTTCAAAGGTAAATCGTAAGACAGGGTTTGCAGGCGAATAATTTGATCCAAACCTTTAGCATCATGCAAATACCAGCCGTCTTCCTGGCGGGTAAAGACTTCTATCAATGGCTTATCTTGCGAAACTAATACATACTCTTGTAGGCTTTCTACAGAACGATACGCCTGAAATTTGTCGCCCCTATCATAGCCTTCAGTACTTTCCGAAAGCACTTCTATAATGACAGAAGGATTGGTAATAGTATCGGTATGCTGATCAGTAGTATGAGGCGTTCCCTGAATAACAACGGTATCGGGATATACATAACGATTTAATAATGGCAAGAACACTTTAAGGTCGCTGCCACAAATGATGTAATTCTGGTCTTCTAAAGTGTTACCAAGTATTCTGAGCAGATTGCTGCAAATAATGTTGTGAAATATACTTGCTCCAGACATAGGTATAAGGGTTCCATCTATGTATTCATGTTTGACATCACTCTTTCGTTCAGTTTCCAGGTACTCGAAAGGCGATAACTTTTCTAATGTATCAACTGACATAATTTATCCGTTTTGTGACTCCTTGAAAGATACGAAAAACAACAACAAAAATGCCTAGACTAATAAACAAAAGACACAGAATGACCCCTGTAGAATAGGATCATATATGGTCTTCCATTACACGTCGGCTAACTTTTTGCTTCCAATCTCTAAACTCTAATATCTACCTCACCCATACTGTTCCTCGTAATATTTCTGATAGTTGCCAGACGTCACATTGTTGAGCCACACTTCGTTAGACAGATACCAGTCTATGGTTTTTTCCAGCCCTTCTTCAAATTGCAGCGAGGGTTGCCAGCCAAGTTCGTGCATCACTTTGTTGGCATCGATGGCATAGCGCAGGTCGTGGCCGGCACGGTCTTTTACAAACGTGATCAGCTTTTCTGATTCACCTGCTGCACGATTGAGCTTTTTGTCCATGATCTGGCAAAGCAGGCGCACGATGTCAATGTTTTTCCATTCGTTGAACCCACCGATGTTATACGTCTCGCCTGTTTTCCCCTGGTGATAAATCACATCAATGGCCCGTGCATGGTCTACCACATACAGCCAGTCGCGTATGTTTTCTCCTTTTCCATAGATAGGAAGCGGCTTCTCATGTGTGATGTTGTGGATACACAGCGGAATCAGCTTCTCTGGAAACTGATAAGGCCCGTAGTTGTTGGAGCAGTTGCTGATCACCACCGGCAGTTTATACGTATTGTGCCATGCCCGTACAAAATGATCAGAACTGGCCTTGGAAGCTGAATAAGGCGATTGTGGGTCGTAAGGCGTCGTTTCCAGAAAGAAACCACCATTGTCCAGTGAGCCATACACCTCATCGGTAGAAATATGGTAGAACAAGTGCTTGTCCAGATCATCTGGGCGGTGTTCTGCTTTCCACAGGTCTTTAGCAGCATTCAGCAGGTTGACCGTGCCAATGATGTTGGTATAAATAAAAGCTGTCGGGTCTTTGATAGAACGATCTACATGCGATTCTGCTGCCAGATGGATGACAGCATCGGGCTGAACTTCGGCAAAAACCTGCTTCACGGCTTGTTCATCGGCAATATCGGCCCGGATAAAATGATAGTTGCTTTGCCCTTCAATATCCATCAGGTTTTCCAGATTGCCAGCATAGGTCAGCTTATCAAGGTTGAAAATCTGGTACTGCGGATACTTGTTGACAAACAGACGTACCACATGAGAGCCAATGAATCCGGCACCGCCTGTGATGAGTATTTTCTTTGCTACTTCCATTGCATTATATTTTATTACAAATTAACCCAATATTTTAGTAAAATCATACAACTTTACTGTCATTTCAATGTGTTAAATTAGCCAAAATTAAAATGAAAGCGTGTATTATGTGTCTGATCGTATTACGATATGTAATATTGTGCCTTAATTTCAGCTTTTTTGCAGACTCAGTAATTTTACAGAAAATGGTGCTTCCGGCACAAGTCCTCTTTATCTCATATGAACAGACGACACCTTTTACTCTTTACCATACTTAGTTGTATCACGCTGTTTGCCTGCACCTCCGACTATGTACCCAAGCCGGTAGGTTATAACCGCATCGACCTGCCACCGCACGAGTTTATTAGTCTGCCAGACACGTTTCCCTACCAGTTTGAATATTCAAAGTATGCAAAAATCTATCGTGACACGTCAGTCCGCAGCGGAAGATACTGGCTCAATGTGTATTATCCGGCGTATGTAGCCAACATTCAGCTTACTTATAAGAGCATCAACCACAATGAGCAAAGGCTGGAAGAACTACTGGAAGATGCCTACCGGCTCACGGCCAATCACCAGATCAAAGCCTCTTCCATCAACGAGACTATTCTTCGCACACCATCCGGCAAGCAGGCACTGGTGGCAGAACTGCGAGGCGAGGTGCCAAGCCAGTTTCAGTTCTACATCACAGATTCTACGGAGCACTTCCTTCGGGGAGCACTCTACTTCCGTACAGCCACCAAGAACGATTCGCTGGCTCCGATCATAGAATACATCAAAATGGACATGATCCACATGCTGAATACGTTGGAATGGAAAAATAAACCAGGAGAATAGGCATCATGAGTAGCTTTTTTGATACAAAGGTGGATTATCTGAAAGGTGTTGGAGAAAGAACGGCAAAATCGCTGAAGGCTGAACTAGGCATTGCTACCTATGGCGATTTGCTCCAGTATTATCCATTCCGACATGAAGATCGTTCTCAGTTTCACCGGATTGCAGAGGTTTATGAGGAAATGCCCTACATACAGGTGATCGGCAAGATTGCCCGGGCAGAAATGATCGGCGAAGGTCATAAAAAACGGCTGGTGGCTACTTTTCAGGATGAAAGCGGAGAAATTGAGCTGGTGTGGTTTCAAGGTGCCCAATGGATACTGGAAAAGCTCAAAACCAACGTAGACTATATTGCTTTTGGCAAGCCCAACCGATTTGGGCAAAAATACAGTATCGCGCACCCGGAAATGGAAGTGTTTGTGCCACAGCACAGCGAGGCCAAACCACTACAGCCTGTGTACAATACCACCGAAAAGCTCAAGCGCAGCCGCATAGACAGCCGGGCCATTGCTCGGATGCAGCAACGACTGCTGCCGCTGGCTTATCCTAAGATCACTGAAACCCTGCCGGAAGACCTGATCGATCGCTATAAACTGATGGCTAAACGGGATGCCATGATGGCAATTCATTTTCCGGAAAATGTCAATGTACTGGAAACAGCTCGTTTCAGACTTAAATTTGAAGAACTATTCTACATCCAATTGCGGCTGCTGAAACTGAAGCTCACCAAAATAAGCAAATCGGCCGGACAAGTACTGCGCGATACCCGGTATGTACACCAGTTTTATGAAAAGCACCTTCCTTTTGACCTTACCAATGCCCAGAAACGGGTGATCCGTGAGATATTTGAAGATCTGCGTTCAGGCAGGCAGATGAACCGGTTGCTGCAAGGAGATGTAGGAAGTGGCAAAACTATTGTTGCCTTTATCTGTATGCTCATTGCCATCGGCAGCGGTGCGCAGGTAGGCATGATGGCACCCACAGAAATACTGGCAGAACAGCACTACCGTGGCCTCAAAGATTTTGCCGAACAATTAGGACTCAACCTTGCCCTGCTGACCGGCTCCACCCGCAAAAAGAAGCGTAGTGAAATTGATGAAATGCTGCTCAACGGAGAGCTTCACATCCTGGTAGGCACCCATGCCTTGCTGGAAGAACACGTACAGTTTCAAAACCTGGGATTGTCTATCGTAGATGAGCAGCACCGGTTTGGTGTAGCACAACGCGCTAAACTCTGGAACAAAAACGACCAGTTTGATCCGCATGTACTGGTGATGACAGCCACGCCCATTCCGCGCACACTGGCCATGACCTTGTATGGCGACCTGGACGTGTCGGTGATTGATGAACTACCGGCCGGACGAAAGCCTATCAAGACCGTGCATCGTTTTGAAAAGCACCGGCTGCGGGTGTTTGGCTTTATCAGAGAGCAGGTGAATGGGGGCAGGCAGGTATATATTGTCTACCCATTGATAGAAGAGTCGGAAAAACTGGATCTGAAGCATTTGCAGGATGGTTATGAAGCCATCAGCCGGGCATTTCCCGATGTGCCTGTCAGCGTAGTGCATGGGCGGCAGCGCCCGGCAGACAAAGACTTTGAGATGCAACGATTTGTGAAAGGGGAAACCAAGATTATGATTGCCACCACAGTGATAGAAGTAGGGGTCAACGTGCCCAATGCCAGTGTGATGATCATTGAGAATGCCGACAGGTTTGGCCTGGCACAGCTTCACCAGTTGCGGGGACGGGTAGGCAGGGGTGCCGACCAGTCGTACTGTATTTTGCTGACGGAGTACAAGATCAGCAGAGATAGTAAGCTGCGTTTGCAAACGATGGTGCGGACCACCGACGGGTTTGAGATCGCCGAAACAGACCTGAAGCTGCGCGGCCCGGGCGACATTGAAGGCACCCAGCAAAGTGGTGTCATGGATTTGCTGGTAGCAGACCTGAGCAAAGACGGGAAAATATTACAGGAAGCCAGAAACGCAGCATCGGAGATTCTGGAGGCAGACCCGCAACTGACGCTGGAGCAGCATCGTCCTATTCTGCAACAAATCAATAGTTTGAAAAAAGAGACTGTCAACTGGAGCAAAATTAGCTGAAGATAAACCGAAAAAACGGGGTATGCGCAGTATTTACGCGCAAAGTCTATATTTATATATTTTTGAAATAAATGTTGGTTTTGCTTGCTTGTTTATAACAGCAACACGTGTTTTTAGTAAATTACATAAAGTAAGGCGTGTAGTGTTAATAAATGTTGAAGTTTTTTTGTATTAGTTCAAATTGCCATAATATCAATGTCAAACCTAAATCAAAGTTTGATTTATACTTTTTTGAAAAATCATCTGCATTCGTTACATAACTTTAAAAAAAGCCTGCATGTTCTTCTTTAGTAAGGCCGTCTTCCTATGTAAGATTTTGATACGCTATTTAAAAATTAAGATAAAATAAGTATATTGCTTTTTCGCAGAATATTATTTTGAAGTAAAAAGCAGGTCTTTACGAATACCAAATTTAATATTTTGTTTTACATACAAAGGTATTTTTAGAATTGATGTAAGATTAATCGTTTCGTAGCAAAATAATATTCTTAACTAATAAGAATTAGCAAAATAGCTTTAGTCTGACATTTCCATTGACAATATTATTCAACAATCGATAGCTGATGAAGAATCTGGACCAACAATCGCTTTACACCCCTGAACTAGAACACGACGCCTGTGGCATTGGTTTTGTCGCTCATTTGAAGGGTAAGAAATCGCATAGCATTGTGGAGGATGCTATCATTATGCTTCAAAATATGGAGCATAGAGGTGGCTGCGGATGTGAGCCTGATACGGGAGACGGCGCGGGCATTCTTGTGCAGAAGCCTCATGAATTCTTTGTGAAGGAGCTTGCCCGGGAAAACATAGAACTACCTGCATCCGAAAAGTACGGCATAGCCATGATTTTTCTTCCCCTCCATGAAGATAAGAGAAATGCGTGTGTGGCTATTTTTGAAGAAACTGCCAACCAACTGGGGCTTCAGATACTAACTTACCGCAAGGTGCCCACCAACAACCAAAGCCTGGGCCGCTCTTCCAGGCTGGTAGAACACTATGTGGTGCAGGCATTTCTGGCATTCAAAGATCAGCAGGAAGCTGACCCTATGGTGCTGGAAAGAAAACTGTTCGTCTTCAGAAACCATGTCACGCACCTGATCCATGAGCAGGTAAAAGATACCACCGACCGTTTTTATATAGCCTCCTGCTCTTACAAAACGCTTATATATAAAGGCCAGCTGACTACCTTTCAGTTAAGACCATATTATACCGATCTGCAAAAGCCTAACTTTGAAACGGGCATTGCCCTGGTGCATTCACGCTTTTCTACCAACACTTTTCCGAAGTGGAAACTAGCCCAGCCTTTTCGTTTTATCGCCCACAATGGTGAGATCAACACCATCCGGGGCAACGTCAACTGGATGCGCTGCAAAGAGGTAGTGCTGGAATCGGGTGCTTTTACAAAAGAAGAGCTGGAGATGCTTGCACCGGTGTGCGATGCTGCCCAGTCTGACTCTGCCAACCTGGATAACATCACCGAACTGCTGCACCTGAGTGGCCGCTCGCTGCCACACGTGATGATGATGCTGGTGCCGGAAGCATGGCAGGACAACGATCTGATGAATGACCCGAAAAAGGCTTTCTACGAATACCATGCCGCCATGATGGAACCCTGGGATGGCCCGGCTTCTATCTGCTTCACCGATGGCAAACTCGTAGGTGCTACGCTTGATAGAAATGGCCTGCGCCCTTCCCGTTACCTGCTCACCGAAGACGATAAGCTGGTGATGTCGTCGGAGGCAGGTGCACTGCCGGTGGACGAGTCAAAAGTAGTCCTGAAAGGCCGCCTGCAACCCGGAAGAATGTTTGTCGCCAACCTGGAAGAAGGCAGAATTGTGAGCGATGAAGAGTTAAAGCAGACAATTGCTTCGCAACAGCCTTACCGCGAGTGGCTCAACCAGCATAAGTTTCACCTGGAAGATATGCCGCTGCCGCAAAACCTGAACGGCCAGGACGCTAAGGCTTCGGATACGCTTCCGCTGCTGACCAAACAAATTAGCCTGGGATATACCACAGAAGACCTGAAGGTGATCCTCGGACCTATGGTAGACTCGGCCAAAGAACCGCTGGGATCTATGGGAGTGGATATTCCCCTGGCTGTGCTTTCAGACCAAAGCCAGCACCTGGCCAATTATTTCAAGCAACTGTTTGCGCAGGTAAGCAACCCGCCAATTGACCCTATCAGAGAAGCACTCGTCATGTCACTTTTCACCAGCGTAGGCGGTATGCGCAATGTGCTGACAGAAACCCCCGAACATTGCAGGCAAATCAATATGGTCTCTCCCGTCCTGACCAATGATCAGTTGAAAAAATTAAAATACCTGAATCTTTCAGGGTTCAAAACACAGGTGATTGACGCTGTTTTTGAAGCATCAGAAGAAAAGGGCGCGTTGGAAAGTGCCATCGACCGCATCAGCGCAGAAGCTGAGGCTGCCGTAAAAGATGGTGTCAATATCCTGATCATCTCCGACAGGGCTTTCAACAGCAAAAATGCGCCTATTCCATCGCTGTTGGCTACTGGTGCCGTCCATCATCACCTGATCAGGACAGGGCTGCGCTCTCTGACGGGCTTAGTGGTTGAGGCAGGCGATGTGCGCGAAACACATCATTTTGCCACACTCATTGGCTATGGGGCACATGCCATCAACCCGTACCTTGCCTTTGCAAGCCTTGACGATCTGAAAAACCGTAAACTCATTCATGCCGAATACAGCCAGGAGGATTTGTATAAACGATACAGCAAGGCGATCAAAGGCGGGTTGCTTAAGATATTCTCTAAAATGGGAATCTCTACCCTGCAATCTTACCACGGAGCACAAATATTTGAGGCCCTTGGCGTAAGCCGTCAGGTGGTAAACAAATGCTTTGCCGGCACCATTACCCGCATAGAAGGAGTTGATTTTGATGATATTGCTACAGAAACGCTGATCCGCCACAAACTGGCATTTTCTGGCAAACCTGCCAAAAGTCAGCGACTGGAAGTAGGCGGCGTATATCAATGGAAACGCCGTGGCGAATACCATATGTACAATCCGGAGACTATCCACCTGCTGCAACAGTCGACGCGCAGAAATGATTATAGTCTTTACAAGAAGTATGCAAATATTGTCAACGACCGCACAGAGAAAGCCTGTACGCTACGGGGTTTGCTGGACTTTAAGAAACGGGAAGCTATTCCTCTGGCTGAAGTAGAGCCGGTAGAGCATATTCTCAAACGTTTTGCCACCGGGGCTATGTCTTTTGGTTCTATTTCTTTTGAAGCACATACCACACTAGCCATTGCCATGAACCGTATTGGCGGTAAAAGCAACAGCGGTGAAGGTGGAGAAGATGAGATACGCTTTGAGCGCAAACCCAATGGTGACTGGGAAAATTCAGCCATCAAGCAGGTAGCCTCCGGTCGCTTTGGTGTCACCAGCCACTATCTGTCTAATGCAAAGGAACTACAGATCAAAATGGCACAGGGTGCCAAGCCCGGAGAAGGGGGGCAACTGCCAGGGCACAAAGTAGATGACTGGATTGGCAGGGTGCGCCATGCCACGCCCGGCGTGGGCCTGATCTCACCGCCGCCGCACCACGATATCTATTCCATTGAAGACCTTGCCCAGCTAATCTACGATCTGAAAAACGCCAATCGCGAAGCCCGTATCAATGTCAAGTTGGTCGCTTCTGCCGGTGTAGGAACCATTGCTGCCGGGGTAGCCAAAGCCCATGCCGATGTGGTGATGATCTCCGGCCACGACGGTGGCACAGGTGCCTCGCCGATCAGCTCGGTACGCCATGCCGGGCTGCCGTGGGAGCTGGGCCTTGCCGAAACACACCAGACGCTGATCAAAAACAACCTGAGAAGCCGCATTACGGTGCAAACCGACGGCCAGATCAAAACAGGACGTGACATTGCCATCGCCATCCTGCTGGGAGCCGAAGAGTTTGGTGTTGCCACTGCCGCACTCATCACCGAAGGCTGTATTATGATGCGCAAATGCCATCTGAATACCTGTCCGGTAGGCGTAGCCACGCAAGACCCTGAACTGAGAGCCTTGTTTACCGGCAAGCCGGAGTATGTAGTGAACCTGTTTTACTTCTTGGCCAACGATTTGCGCGAAAATATGGCGGCTCTGGGTTTCCGTACTGTAAACGAAATGGTAGGCCAGGCCCATGTGCTGAAGGCGAAAGAAGGTATTGAGCACTGGAAGCTCAAAAAACTGGACCTGAGCAGGTTGCTGCACCAGGAAGAGGCTGCCGAGCATGTAGGTATCTACAAACAGCAGGAGCAGGACCATGACATTGATGAAGTACTGGACTGGACATTGATAGAACAGGCAAAGCCTGCTTTAGAAAGAGCGGAGCCGGTGACAGGGCAATTCAAGCTAATTAATACCAACCGCGCTATCGGCACCATGCTTTCCAATGAAATCTCTAAGCAATACGGCAAGCCCGGTCTTCCTGACGGTACCATTCATTTTAAATTCAAAGGGTCTGCCGGTCAGAGTTTTGCGGCTTTTAGTGCCAACGGCTGCCGCTTCGAACTGGAAGGAGAAGCCAACGACTACTTTGGTAAAGGCTTGTCTGGGAGCCAACTGAGTGTGTATCCTCACAAAGAATCTACTTACATACCCGAAAACAATATGATCATCGGTAATGTGGCCTTCTATGGTGCCACTTCCGGAGAGGCATACATCAGAGGCATGGCAGGAGAACGTTTCTGTGTGCGCAATTCAGGAGTGCAAACCGTGGTAGAAGGTATCGGAGACCATGGCTGCGAGTACATGACGGGCGGTACAGTGGTGGTATTAGGCAAGACCGGGCGCAACTTTGCCGCAGGTATGAGCGGCGGTATGGCTTTCATCTACGACCTGGATAAAACTTTTGCACTTTACTGTAATAAAGAACTGGTAGCACTGGAAGCTCCCGAAGCAGAAGATCATGACAAATTGTATCAACTGATTACCAACCACTATGAGTATACCGGCAGCACAGTGGCTAAAAGTATACTAGATGATTGGGAACATTCCAGGCATTATTTTACCAAAGTGATGCCCATAGAGTATAAGGCTGTCCTGCAAAAAAGGAAAGCTGAAATGCAGTTATCTGATAACGAACCTGTAAAAGTGAGCACCAATTAAAGACTAAATAAGATGGGAAAACCTACCGGATTTAAAGAATTTAACCGCGAACTACCCAAAACCCGCGATCCTAAGGAAAGGATCAACGATTATCAGGAGCTATACCTGAAGTTTAACGAAGAAAAAACTAACCAGCAGGCTGCACGCTGCATGGACTGTGGTATTCCATTTTGTCACCATGGCTGTCCACTGGGCAATAATATTCCGGACTTCAACGATGCTGTGTATGAAGGCAACTGGGAGCTGGCCATTGAGATATTAAGTTCCACCAACAACTTTCCGGAGTTTACAGGCAGGATATGCCCGGCTCCCTGCGAGTCTTCCTGTGTGCTTGGTATCAACAAACCACCGGTCACCATAGAGCATATCGAGAAATCTATTGCTGAAAAAGCCTTTGAACTGGGCTACATCAAGCCTCAGCCTCCTGCTAGCAGAACAGGCAAAAAAGTGGCCGTAGTGGGTTCAGGCCCAGCAGGTATGGCCGCTGCTGCACAGCTCAACAAGGCAGGCCATACGGTCACGCTTTTTGAGAAAGACAAACGCATTGGCGGCTTACTACGTTATGGCATTCCGGATTTTAAGCTCGAAAAATGGGTGATAGACCGCCGCGTAGAAGTAATGGAAGCCGAAGGTGTTCTATTTAAAACAGGCGTTCATGTGGGTATGGACATTACTGCCGAAGAACTCAAAAAGACGTTTGATGCCATACTGATCACCACGGGTGCAGGTGTGCCCCGAGACCTGCCGATTCCTGGCCGGGACTTGAAGGGTGTGCATTTTGCGATGGATTTTCTTACCCAACAGAACAAGCGACTGTCGGGCGATGCCCTGGGGCAGGTGCATGATATTATGGCTACCGATAAAAACGTGTTGGTTATTGGGGGAGGTGATACCGGCTCCGACTGTGTGGGCACGTCCAACCGGCACGGTGCCAGATCAGTCAATCAGATAGAACTGATGGCCAAGCCCTCTGCCGACAGACCGGATCATACGCCCTGGCCGATGTGGCCCATGATCCTGCGAACTTCTTCTTCGCATGAGGAAGGCGCCAACCGCGACTGGTCGGTGCTTACCAAAGAGTTTGTAGGTGATGGCGAAGGCAATCTGAAAGCCATGAAGCTTGCCAAAATTGAATGGAAAGTGAACGAAGAAGGCCGTACTTTCTTCGATGAAATCCCGGGCAGCGAGTATGATATACCCTGCGAACTGATTCTGCTGGCTATTGGTTTTATACACACACAGCCTAAAGGGCTGGTAGAAAGCCTGGGTATCAAACTGGACGGCAGAGGTAATATTGAAGCGCAGGAAGGTAAATACCAGACCAGCGACCCTGATATTTTTGCCGCTGGTGATGCCCGCCGTGGCCAGTCGCTGGTAGTGTGGGCCATCTCCGAAGGCAGAGAAGCCGCCCGTGCCGTAGACATGCACCTGATGGGTTACTCGGAGCTGGAAAGCAAAGATGATTCTATGCTGAATGTAGCCAAAGCTGTTCGATAAATACAAGACATCTTACCACAAAGCCAAAGCCCTGCTGATTTATTAGCGGGGCTTTATTTTTGCGGCGTTGAAATCTTCTTTGTAAAGCAACTCACCAGGTTGCCTTACAGTTAAACAAAATATATTTTTATCCCAAAGGATCTTTTAAATTCTTTCGCCATTCTTCCATACGCTCTGCCAGATATTCTACTCGGGGATTTTCCAGGTTGATAGCCTGAAAGGTGCCAGCAATATCATACACATTCTTCCATTCGTTGCCTACTTGAATTTCCATGTGCGGGTTTGGCAAATAATATCCCCGACGCACACGGATAAACAGGTGCTTGTTGTAACGATCATCACGCTCAACTTCATTCTTGGATAAAATACTACTCATATAAGGCCGCTGCTTGCGGTACAATGGCATCACAGCATTGGGATACCGCTCAACTGCCTGTATGAAATCAGCGGTTTCAAAACCCGGAAAATCGTTCAATGCTTTGTAAGTGATGATTTCCGATAGTAGGGCAAGCATGTAGTTTAGCATAAAGTATTCCATCAGATGCTCGTCTACCTTAACCAGCCGTTCGAATATTTTGACTTTAAGACTGCCCGTTTTGAGCAAAGGATAGACCTGTGGAAGTGTATGTGAAGCGTAAGCAGGGTGTAAATACGATTGTAGGATTGCCAGCTGGAAGGCATTACGTCCTAGGTTGTCTATGGCAGTCGTCTCGGCTCCAAGTTCTGAAAGCAGTTCAATCAGTTTGGGAGCACCTGCCAGCGTAGCCAGCATCAGTGGCGTCTGGTTGTATTCATTGCGGAAGTTGACACCGTATTTCTGCAACTTGGGTTTGAGTCTGTTTGGTTTATCGTCTGCATATTCATTGAGCAAACGCCGCATAAGCTTCTGCTCTTCTTTGCCTGTTTTTCCATCCGGCATGGGGGCAAAAGGTTTGCGCACATAGGTGCGGTCATTTCTTTTGAAGAGCATTCCGTCTGCCGGGCGATACTTCAGCTTTGTTAATTCACTAAAAGTACTCCATTCATTATAGAGCAGCGCATACTCGAAGAGCCGGTCTTTGGCTTTTTTATTGAATGTTACCGGATCAAGTGCTTCAGATTTGAGTGAGGGCAAACGATCGGCAGTCACAACTTCCCACGAGGGCTTCTCGACGTGCAGAATAGACTTGCGGATGGCTTCAGCCTGTTCTTCTTTCCCCTGTAATTCCAGGCGGCGTGCTTCTTTTTGCCATTCTTCCTGAGAAGATTGCTGGTCTTTGAGCTTAACATCCTGTTTGAAATCGGTAAGCTCCAGCAGAGCCAACAACCGATGCTTAGTACGCTGCTCAACCACATAAAGATTTTTCACCGCCCGGGTAATAGCTACGTAGAGCGAGTTGATGTAAAACTTATAGATCTCCAGCGATTTGTCGCTCTTGTCTTTGGCACGTGCATATAGCAGTTCTCCCCGAATATCTTCCGGACTAACACCCTCACAAATACTCAGGAACTCCCGTTCGTTGTTTGAAATAAAGTTGTAGAGAATGATATTTTCGTACTCCAGCCCTTTGGCTTCCTGTACAGAAAAGAGCAACGGCGTCTGAAAATGCTTCCGGGCTTCTGCTTTGTCTTCTTCCCGCATCACCAGCACAGCAAAGCGTGCCGACTTTGAAGTTTTCCGGTTAAGGTCCTGTTTGATCTTATTGCTATCCTGATAAAATTCTACTGCCCCCTGGTTGTAAGCCACAGCATTGACAAGGTAAGTGCTCTCTTTGTCAATAGAACCAAACCGGGCGTTTTTTATCTGTAACAACTGGTTGGCCAATTGCGTCACTTCCGGGGTGTTGCGGTAGTTGGTTGCCAGCACACGGGTGAGTTCTCCTTTGAGTTCCTGGTGGTAGAACATGGTTTTGATATTAGCCCAGGAGAACGAATTGGGATGGACGATCTGGTTAGAATCGCCACACAATAGGAAATGAGCAGGCTCATGCAGCGATTTTAGGATAAGCAATAACTGCACATTGGTAATATCCTGTACTTCATCCACCACCACAAAGTCATAGGCAGGCTGTACTCTTTTCAGGTAGCTGTGTGCTATCAGATTGCTGTCGTAGTAGCCACTCTCAGGAAGAAAATGAAGGTATTTCTCAAAGAGATCATAGACCTTTTCCCGCTCTTCGGTGGGGTATACCGATTGTTTGATGCCAAGGGCCATGTAATCCTTGCGACTTAGGTAAGGCTGCTCGATCACTG
Organism: Cyclobacteriaceae bacterium; assembly: GCA_958296015.1. Lineage (GTDB taxonomy): Bacteria > Bacteroidota > Bacteroidia > Cytophagales > Cyclobacteriaceae > JAJNNC01. Next base: position 144,301 of record CATQIH010000007.1, on the reverse strand, counting down.
CGCCGGTGAGTACACCCTTGAACTCTTCGAACAGTTTATAGCTGTCTTTGATCTTATAAGACTGTTTGTAACGGGATATCCACTGATCAAAAGCCCGAAACGTGAGTTCTTTGCCTTTGGGCACTGCCAGCGTGGATAGGTATTCCTGAAAAGAAAGAAAGCTCACTTCCTGCTGGCTGTTCTCATAGCGAAAGCTGTAATAGATGTTTCGGGAATTCTCTACCAGAAAGTTTGATAGCGTACAATAAAGTACAGAACCCGTGAGTGATTTTATCTTCTCGAGCGTCAGGGCTGTCTTTCCACTGCCTGCCGAACCGATGATGATAAGAGGAGGAGGCGCGTTGAAAATGCCTTCCTGGAGTTCATCAAAAGACAAAATCTTATCCAGCACCCTGAAATGTGGTTTCTGCTCGTTGACGTAGGCTACAGGCAATACATCATCCTGTGGTATTTCCTGTGCTGACTGTAGTGGCCGTAGCTTCGCCTCATCTACCTGGGCACCATTCAGAAACCGGCTTTTGTCATACTCGTGATTTAGAATCACTTCCAGCAAAAACAGATAGGTTTGCGCCTCATAAGTGCCAAACCTGAAGAGCAGGCGGTTGGTATCATCCAGCCGGGCGCGGTAGTAGGGCGAAGGAGACATCTTGCGTACATCTGCCGATCTAAAATCACCTTTCTCCAAAAAAGTAAGCACCTTCTTAAATTGCTTTCTGACCGGGGCATAATCAAGCTGGTCGTACAGTAATATTTGCATAGTAGAGGCTCTGAAAAAAATCTTGAATTTGTAATTTGTTAATTTTTAATAACATTATCGCATCACTTCCAAAGGAAACACCACCACGCTTTCGTTGCCGTCTTTGCCTACCGCAGCTACGCCGAAGTAGTAGTTATCGATGATGATATTCTCCAGCGTATACCTGTCTACTTTGCCTACAAAGCGGGAGTGTTGCCATTGCGGCGCAGTAGTTTCACGCCAGTATACTTTGTACCCGGCCAGATTCGGGTCATCTGTTTGTTGCCAGGACAGCGTGGTAGATGCCTGCACCACACCGCCGATCTTTACGCTGTCGGGCTGTGGTGGTGCCCAGGCTAAGCCAGCCATTGTGATGGCATTCACGGCGGTGAGCTTTGCTGCGTAGGGGAAGTTGACACCCTCTATCACGTCGCCGTATTTGATGCCGTTTTCTACACGGATATCCTGGTGCTGGCGGTTGTAATTCTCATGGGCTTCCATGATGCGCACACCGGCAAAGCCCAGATCGTTGAAAGGGCGGTGATGTCCGCCACGACCAAAGCGGTCCAGCCGGTAGATCATCATCGGGTTCATCTCTGGCATGTACGTCTTGGTCATGTGGTAGATATAGCGGGCCAGCTGTCGGGAGATGCCGTCTACTTCGCCTCCGGTGTACCTTCTGCGCTCACGGGCCTCTTCGGTTTCGTTGGCAGGCACAGGCTCAGAGAAGATGCGGAAGCTGCGGTTGTCCGTCACGCTATCCAGCCCTGCTATGTTGCCGATCATATCGTTGTTGAGCATACCGATGATGTCCCAGCTTTCTTTTTGCGCTTGTTCGGCTACGCCTACGCCGCCAAACAGCCCCTGCTCTTCGCCGGACAAGCCTAGGTAGATGATGCTGCTGCCAAACTTGTAGTTGGACAATACACGGGCGGCTTCCATCACGCCTGCCATCCCGGAGGCATTGTCGTTGGCACCCGGCGCATCGGTAGTGGCATCGGTAGCGTCAGAGGCGCGTGAGTCTATGTCGCCCGACATGATAATATAGCGGTTGGGGTATGTGGTGCCTCGCTGGATGGCTACTACGTTCACCACCCAGGTATCTTTGAGAATACGGCTGTTACCTTCTGCCGGTACCAGGTTGCGCTGATAACTCACAGTCAGGCAACCCTGGCAGTTGGAAGATATGTTATCAAACTCCTGCTTGATCCAGCGGCGGGCAGCTCCAATGCCTCGAGTGTTGGACGTAGTATCCGACAGGGTGTTTCTGGTGCCAAAACCAGCCAGCTTGCGGACATCCTGCTCAATGCGGTTGACAGAAACGTCTTCAATAATGTTGTAGATACGCATATCAACCGAAGGAGGTGCTGTCAGTGTTTGTGCCTGCGCTACCTGCGTAATACAGACGAGCAGAAGAATAGCGATGAGTTTTGTTGTGTGGTGCATGTAGATTTGTATAAAGGAAAGTTTGTTATATGAACAGAACAGGCAAAATATCATAAGCTACGGTAAATGGAAAGCAGTTGACAAAAATAATAGAGGAATAGCGGCTTTTTTCAAACAAAGTGCTCTTAGATTGATTTTATCCTGTAGAACTTTTTTTATGAAAGGATAAACTTTTTATACTATGAAAACCCTATATGCAAGCGAAGTGACTTCTAAAGGAGGTCTATACGGACATATTACTTCTAAAAATGGTGCCCTGGATACCGACGTGTTTATGCCGACTGGTACGGAAGATAAAGATGACAAACAGAAAGGTGTAACGCCCGAGCAGCTTTTTGCAGCAAGCTATGCAGCCTGCCTGGAAGGCACTATTCACCATATTGCCAAGATCAATAATATGGATTTGAATGAGACGGAAGTAAAAGCCAAGGTAAAGGCCGTGCAGGTAGAGAAAGGCGACCTGCGCTTTGCTTTGGACCTGGAGGTGAAGATGCCGGAAGTAGACAAAGACAAAGCACAAAAGATACTGGATGAAGCCCGTGCCAACTGCCCGATCAGCAAAGCCACCGAAGGACAGATGGAAGTGAACATGAAGCTGGTGTAGATGCTGCTTATTGTGTGTCCTGCCGAGTTTCAAGAGCAAAATTGAGCAGAATACATTTCCCAAAGGTATAGCCATATGTTTTTTTGTCATTGGGACAGGCTACTTTCTGCGGGTGTACAATAATTTGCAGGCAGCGATGGAGTTAATTCCATCGCTGCTGGTGATAGACATCAAGAATCTACATTTTGTCGTACACCCCTTTCTGCTATTGTTTCCTTAATTTCCTATAGCCAAAAGGTGGAAGATAAATATCCAACGTTATTCCTACAAATGAACCTTTGTTGCTGATAGCTGTTTTCAACAATGTTTTATTAGGATTCACATCATCCTGTGTAGAGACTTTGTAATTGAAGTTGGTTAACTCTGAGAAACCCAGATAATAAACCGCAGCCATACCAAAAACAAAACCTGATTCAATTTGATGATCAACCCCTATGCCCACCAACAATCCGGTTTTTACCCAAAACTTGTTATCTATGTAAATTTGATCGATATATTTGGGTTCATCTTTATACCTTCTGCTAAAAGTAGCCACACTATTTGAAGTATACTGAACAGGGTGAATGTTTGCTAGCAAACCTAGCCGCGTAAATATATGGGTGGTCTTTAGGTGAGATTGATCTGACAAACCAAAAATATTATATTGGAAATAAGAAGCCAACTGCCATTGTCCTTCGCTAAAGCTGCTGCTTCCCTTTCCTCGCATGGGATATTTTGTTACTATGCGAAAGCCGTAACTACCATATCCCAACCCTAAGCTGCTACTCCATTTATTGGAGAAATCTTTACGAACCTTTAAGGATATAGCTGCTCCAGGGGTAGGAACGAATGCTGTAGTACCAGAGCTTGGTACAATTACCCCCTCACTGATAGAGGCAAAATTATAGTAAAAGGTGCCGCTTAGCCCAACGTATAACCATTGGTTGAAAGTCAAAGAACACTTTTGATATTGGTGAGTATCTTTTTCAAGGGTAGTATTTTGTGCCAATACCAGACTTGGAAGAGATACAATCACTACGACGATGAACATGTTTTTCATGATAACTAATTTGCCTGTATTTGTTATGCGAAAGTAAAAAAACTTGTTTTATCTGGAATATCATAACGGATCTGTTAGATCTCCCCTTTATGATACGAACAAAAACCTGATTTGTGTTATGCAAACATGCTATAAATGCAATGCCAGGTGCTGAATATTAAATAATACTAATATTATGTTATTTTATTAAGCAAAATAGCCGGTTTTATTTGGTAAGACTAACTGATTGTTATGAACGGTGTAGATCTCCCTAATAAAATGCGCATATTTTGTTATTATTTAAGAAATAAATCTAATTGAATCGCATTTATTATCTCCTCAATGCCAGACTCCGTTCTTCCTTCCGCAAAACTTTTCTTTCTGCTGACAGAACCGTAGTTTTCCATAAATTTTATAACTTGTCGTCAGTTACGCCTTGATATGCCACAAACATCCTTAAAAAACCTCAGAGAAAAGATCGATGCCCTCGATAATCAGCTACTGACCCTGCTCAACCAGCGTATGCAGCTTGTCAAAGAAGTAGGTGAGCTTAAAAATGCCACCAATGCCATCATCTATCGTCCGGAGCGTGAAAAGTCTATCCTGGACAGGCTCAAAAGTAAGAACAACGGACTGCTGAATGCGACGGCTATTGACGCGATCTTTCTGGAAATATTTGCAGTGAGCCGCAACATAGAGCTGCCGGAACGCATTGCTTACCTGGGTCCTAGTGGCAGCTTTTGCCACCAGGCAGCCGAGAGCCGCTTTGGTGCTATGAGCCAATACATGGCAATCAATAGTATTCAGGCTATCTTTGATGTGGTCAACTCAGAGATGATGCGCTTTGGCGTGGTGCCCATAGAGAACAACCAGCAGGGAATCGTATCCGAAACCGCCGATTGTCTAGCAGAGTATGACTTGCACATTGTAGCCGAAGTGCCGATGGCGGTACACTTTACTTTTGCCAGCAAAACAGACACGCTCAAAGACATCAAAAGAATTTACTCTAAAGACATTGCCTTCCGCCAGTGCAAAAAGTTTATTGATGAAGTAGTGAACAACCCGAAGGTAGAACTGATACCGATAGAATCTACTTCTAAAGCGGCAAAGATGGCTTCGGAAGAAGAACACAGTGCGGCCATCTGCTCTCACATTGCTGCCAAAGATTTTGGCGTACCCATCCTCTTTGAAAACATAGAAGACTCGTCTGACAACCAAACCCGGTTTTTGATCATCAGCAAGAATTTTGTCAACCAGCGTAGTAACAATGACAAAACCTCCATCCTGGTAAAGTTGGCGCATTCGGATGAACCCGGAAGCCTGGCAAATTTCTTACAGGAGTTCAACAAGCGTGAGGTAAACATGACCAAGATAGAAAGCCGTCCGGCTAAGCGTGGCAAAAGCTTCAAATACTGGTTCTTCATTGACTTTGAAGGCCATTTTGAAGATGAAAACGTGCAGGAAATCATGAGCCAATACAAAAAAGAAGTAAAGTGGCTAGGCAGCTATGTGAAGTTGTGTTGATAAAAGGATAGCTACTTTTATAGTCCCTTGATAGGAGTTGCTCACTGCCAGGTAATGTATGCGCATCTTAGGACATACCTGTTGCTGTTGCCTTTGCATTCTCTGCTCATACAAATGAAAACTATTTGTGCTTGCTTCTATGACTCTGCGCTTTGTTAAAAACCAAATTTTATGATCCCGCCAAACCAGAACAGTGATAAAGGAAACAGTCAGCAGGTAGCTTAGGTAGTTTCCATACTCCGTCCATCGGTACCGTCGGATAGCCTCTTTTATTTTGTTTTCACGATCTATGGTAAAATGTTCTTGTCGTAGATTAACCTTTGTAGGTTTATCCTCATCAAGCTGTACCGCTTGGTAGCCAATACCGTTGCCTATCGTTTTTGCAATCAGAAGTCCGTTACGTACATTGCTTTCCCATTCAAAATACCGGTTGGCGTGTTGGCTAATAATCATGTCTTTCCAAAATACTTCAGGCTGCCCCTCATCCCAGGCTAAATAGTAAACCGTTGTAAATGGTTGGTCTGTTTTGATTTCCAAATCGACTGGGGTGGAGGCAACCGGCGCAGGTATAGTAAAGAGCATCTTAAACAATGAAAACCCTATGAAACCTAGCGTGGCGATGATATAAACCGCTCTTTGAACAATTTTTCTTTTAGGCTGGGTTGATAGGTACACCAACCCCAGCAAGAGCAAATCTATCCCTATTATAAACGGTATAACAGAGCCTAAAAATTGATACGCCATTTTTTCTTATTCTATAATTCTATATGATATTGATCTTGTTATTTACATCTGTCAAGACCTGGAACTGCATTTCTTTTTGATCTATCGTTCAAAAAAGCAGTCAGATGATGAGTTAACTTTGCCTGTTACTCCTCCGAGCTGGTAAATCTTCCTTCTATAGCGTATGAATGGCTGAACCTGTCAAACTCTTGTCCTTCCCATGCTTTCAGACCTGCTTTTCTTAATTGATCAAATACCCCAGGTTTACTTTTCTTTTTTATGTGAAAATGTAAGTTACCGTATTTGCACAGCGTTATGAAGTAGTCAGCACTTTCAGGATAGATCAGCATATGCTCCGGGACGGTAGCATCATAGCGGATTATCCAAAACAAAGCCTGGATAACTTCTTCAAAAGAGACGCTATCTACCTTGTAAGCCTCGTCATAATGTTTATCCCCAGTGGCACCAAGCAATAACTGCCGGGCGCGTTGCAAAGGAAGATTATCCTGATCTTCTACGCCAACAATACTTAGCTTGAGATGAGGGAGCACAAAAAAAGAATCAACGTCCATACCTGCAAAAAAACGGCTCAAAGCATTACTCAGCAAAGCTGGGTATAGCATAAGGTCATCCTCCGGATGAAGGAAAACCCTTTCTTCTACATCGTTGGCACTTTCCTCCCACTGAGCAGCCATATCGTAAACATTTCTAATCTTTGTTTCTTCCTCATGAGAAGAGATAAAATCAAGTGCATGGCCTATCTGATGTCTTTGAACCATCGCCACAAAGTGAGCAGGAAGTGCATATTGCAAGGCTTGTTTTCTGTCGACTGGATTGATCATTAAAAGATGGTTAATTGAGCTATGAAATATACTCTACTGTCCTGATAATTTCAACTGTCTGATCTGTTCTTCTGCCAGACTTTGATAATACCCTACGCTGGTGTTTTGCCCGAAGTGCCTTAGTTGAGCCAGCATGGCAGTAGCATTGCTGTCCGCAGTCAGTATTCCGCTTATTTCCCGGTTGGCTTTCTGATTTTCTTCCACCAGGTAGCGCACTACAGTTTGCTCATCTTCCGTATTTTTACTTGTTTCCATACCCAGAAAACCGGTAACTTCATCGATAACAGGTTTGTATACCGCTGCAAATGGCTCTTTCATTGCATCAATAATGGTTACATACAAGCTTAAAGCATTAAGCTTAATGAAGTAATGTTCAGGCCCATTGGTAGTCAGTATCGTATCTATGTCTGTTAATGCTTCCTCGCTTCTTTCCAACTTCCACAGGGTCATGGCCCTACGTTCCAATATCTCCAGACGTGAGGAGTTATCATTGCCTACTTCCTGCAACAAATTGTTATAAACAGCCAGTGCGTTAGTATACTGACCTTCTTCAGTGAGCAATAATCCGGTCCAGCGAAGGCATTGCTGCTTGTAATAACCATCCTGATCTTGGGAGGAAAACTAGCTATAAAACGTCCATAAACGAGCTATAGCAGTCTGAGCGTCTTGTGCTTGCCACAGTTTGGTCAACGCAATATGGAATGCTTCTTTTATATTCATGGGTAAGTCAATGTTCTTGCCACACCGCTGTGTTTTCCATAAACAACGACAGCATCTGCCGGATGTGCTGCTGAAACTTTTCTTCGTCAAAACGAAGATAATCCAGTTCGTTGAGGCTCCGGTAACCAGCATGTTCAGGATCGTCCCATACATAGTTGTCGTAAGCATAGTCAAAGAATGTCCTTACTTCTTTTTCCTGATGCAATGTTAGCAAAGATTTGTCTCCTCTTTCTCTCTCTCGTTGGTAAGCGTAATCACCAAAGAGGTTGATAAAGTTTACAATTTCCATACAATTCTCGGGTATTATATTTTTCAGGATGTTACGTATAGTGATCACTAACTTTATGCGATCTAAGTCATAAGAAGCGTAGGCTTGGTTAGAGGCATGGTCTTTTGCCCATTGCATTAAATTATTATCATCAAATAACCTATACCTATGCGACAACACAACTTTCCGAATAGCTTCTATATTATCAAATAAAAGAATTTCTTTATGTTGATTCAACCAAAGTTTGTCAGTTTCATCTTTGGTGGATAAGTCAGCACCCCACAAGACATACCATGACTTTTCTTCATGATAAATACCTATAATGTATTTGCGGTACTTCTCTGAGACAGCATCGATTTCTATGTTTTTTTCTTGCCACATGCTTATGACCGAGTATAGTTTATCTAATAGTTTTCACTTGGATAGTGTATTACCACAATTAGCTATTGTTCCGATAAGATAAGTAATTGCTTCCCGTTGTAATATTTTCAAAGATAGACTCATGGTAAATTCTTTCTGGTGAATGCAATGTAGCTTTATTTATTAATATCTAACAGTTGACATTGAGACATTATCTTAATTTTTAGGAACCACAGAACTGTCTGTAAATAGACGCCACTTTCTACCATCTGGCTCTACACAATCCCAATGTGGGTACTAACAGTTGTGGATGGTTAAAACCGGCGTGCGAAGCACATTAGCCCAATTCGCGCAAATTGGGCTGATATATTAGCGCAATTCACGCGAATTGGGCTAACTTACAAACTCATATTGCGTTAGGTCATCAAAAGGACACTACTTATGCTTGTCAAAAGATCGTTGTTCAGTAATATTAAAGACAAACTGCTGGAATCAAGTAAAATTATTGTTTTATATGGACCCCGGCAGGTAGGAAAGACTACGCTCACGAAACTAATTTTACAGGAAATACTGCTAAAGAAGCTTGAAATTAACGCTGACGAGCAAAGGTATATAGAGGTACTGTCCAGCCGCAATCTGGATAAGATGAAACTCCTGGTAGAGGGATATGATCTTTTATTTATAGACGAAGCCCAGCGCATCCCTGATATAGGCATCAACCTGAAAATTTTACATGATTCTCTACCTGCTTTAAAGATCATTGCTACAGGATCGTCTTCTTTTGATCTGGCCAACCAAACCAAAGAACCCCTTACAGGTAGAACCCGGACATTTACGCTGTTTCCTATCGCTTTGTGTGAGCTAAAAGAAGATTATAATGCTTTTGAAATACAATCAAAGCTGGAAGAATATCTTATCTACGGGATGTATCCAGAGTTGCTTTCGCTCTCTAATGCAAAAGATAAAGGGATATACCTGCGAGAACTGTGCTCATCGTATCTCTACAAAGATATTTTGGAAATCTCCTCTATCAGGCACCCCTCAAAGATCAATGACTTACTTCGCTTGCTGGCATTTCAGGTAGGTTCACAGGTATCTCTTTCGGAAATAGGATCGTCGCTGGGTATGAGCAAAGATACGGTAGCTTCGTATATTACCCTGCTTGAGCAGTCATTTGTAGTGTTTCGCTTACCTGGTTTTAGCAAAAATCTTAGGAAAGAAGTGACGAAGATGGACAAGATTTACTTCTACGATCTGGGCATCCGCAATGCTATTATCAATAATTTAAGTCCGGTTCGTAGCAGAAATGATATAGGGCAACTGTGGGAAAACTTTCTGATTGCAGAAAGGATGAAGCTACTGAATTACCAGTCCGCTTTTACCAATACCTATTTTTGGAGAACCTACACAGGGGCAGAACTGGATTATGTGGAGGAAAGAGAAGGCAGATTGCATGGGTTTGAATTCAAATATGGTGAGCGGCCCGGAAAGCCGCCACGTGCCTGGCTGGAAAGCTATCCTGACGCTTCCTACGAGCGCATCAATCAAAACAATTTCTATAATTTTACGACAGAAGAGCTATAAACGAACATTGGCTTGGTAACAGACGTTGTCAATAAAACACGACACATCTCTGGTTATTTATGAAGACAAATCAAGCGAAGAAAGGCGTTTTTACTGGTAAACCTGGGGACTCCCGATAGTCCTTCTACTCCTGATGTGAGAAAATATCTGCGCGAGTTTCTGATGGACAAGCGGGTGGTAGATTATCCGCTGGTTACCCGGTGGACTGTGGTTAACCTGATCATTGCTCCCTTTCGGGCACCTAAGTCGGCCAAAGAATACCGGAAGCTCTGGAAGATCGGGGTTCGCCGCTCAAGTTTTATGGAGAGGATGTCCGCCACCTTTTGCAGGAAAGCCTGGGCAGCGAAAATACGGTCAAACTAGCGATGCGGTATCAAAGCCCTAGTATTGCCAGTGCTTTGAAAGAGCTACAGCAGGAGTGCGTTGGCGAGATCATCTGCATCCCCTTATTTCCGCAGTATGCATCGGCCAGCACTGGTTCTGTCATCGACAAAGTGATGGAAATTACCCGCTTGTGGCAGGTGATTCCTACTGTGAGGTTTATCAGCAACTTTCCGGATCATCACTTTTCATTGAGGCACATGCAGAGAGAGCCAGAAAATACATGCAGCACCATGAAGATTATGATCATTACCTGTTTAGTTATCATGGCCTGCCTGTGAGGCAAATAGAAAAAGCTTCGGTAGATAATTATTGCAAAAGTAGGCGACTGTTGCAATGTATACCACAAAAAGAACCAGTATTGCTACCGGTGCACAGTGTTTTCAGACCACACGCATGATTGCCGAAAAGCTAGGCATTCCACAGGAAAACATATACTGTTACGTTTCAATCACGTCTGGGACCTGTGCCGTGGGTGCGGCCCTTCACAGATGTAGTGTTGGAGGACCTGGCCCCAAAAAGGCATCAAACGTGTATTGGCTTTCTCCCCTGCATTTGTAGCAGATTGCTTTGGAACTACCGTAGAAGTAGGAGACACATACAAGGAGCAATTCAAGGAAGCCGGTGGTGATACCTGGCAACTGGTAGACAGCCTCAACGACCATCCGCTATGGATAGCCTGCCTGAAAGATATGGTCATTCAGCATGGTGATACGATGCCTCGGAAAGAAGATTCAGAAGCCATAGATATAGATAGCGTACAGACACCATATATGGTGTCCTCAACCAGATCGTTATGGTGTCTCAACCAGATCGTACAGCGTCTCAACCAGATCGTACAGCGTCTCAACGACCAACTACAAAATCCTTCATGATCTTATACAACGTAACGGTAAACGTAGAACAAGCGATAGAACGGGAATGGCTCGGAGTGGATGAAATCCGAGCACATACTGGACATCATCAATACCGGGATGATCAGGAACGCTAAGATCTTCCGGCTGCTCCACGATAGATCAATCACCGGGAACGGTTACCTATGCCGTACAGTATTTTGCAGACACCATGCATCACTTTCAGACCTATCAGCAGCAACATAGCAACGAAATGGATGCTATACACGATGCGAAATTTGGCAACAGAGCCATCAGCTTCCGCACCCTGATGCAAGAGGTTTGATTTCAGAATTTCAACACCTAACTCCCATACTGCTGGTATCTGCTCTCTGGTGAGGTCGGCAGGTGATCCACTCTTTGGGCATGGCAGCTCCCAGCGACTCATAAAATCTGATGGCTGGCTCGTTCCAGTCCAGCACCTGCCATACCACGCGGTGCGCATCTGCGGCTTTTGCATTGCAGCATGATCTTGTCAAACAATAGCTTGCCGATGCCTTTGCCTCTCTGAGATTGCGTCACAATGAGGTCTTCCAGGTACAGGCATTTTGCCTTTCCAGGTGGAATAGCTATAAAAATAAAGTGCAAGCCCTACGATATGCTCGCCTTCGGCTACAAAAAATTCAAAGAGACCGGTTGCTCTCCGAAGCCGTCTTTCTCCATTTGGGCAACGGTGGTCTCCACTGCGTGAGGTTCCCGCTCAAAGGCTGCCAACTCCTGAATGAGTTTTATATCACCTGCGGCAGGTCTTCTTTATCTCCTTTCCTGATGGTCATATCCTTCCGGTGTTTCGTTCATATTATAATAAAGTAAACGCAAATTTATCGGCTGCTTCTTCAATTTGTTTGGAAGTAGGCTTACCAGCACCATGTCCGGCTTTGGTCTCAATGCGGATCAGCACTGGATTCTCACCACCATTTTTCTCTTGTAGTGTAGCTGCAAACTTGAAAGAATGCGCAGGCACCACCCTGTCGTCATGGTCTGCGGTGGTGACCAAAGTGGCAGGGTAATTTACGCCTTCTTTGATATTGTGGCAAGGGAGAGTAGCTATACAAATAGTCGAAACATGGCCTTGCTGCTATCGGCAATGCCGTAGTCGTAGGCCCAGCCAGCACCGGCCCGTAATACTGATGGTAACGTAGCATATCCATCACGCCCACCGCTGGCAAGGCCACCTGGCAAAGGTCAGGTCGCTGTGTCATGGTAGCAACCTACCAGCAACCCGCCGTTAGAGCCACCGGCAATCGCCAGTTTTTCTTTGGAAGTATAGCCTTCGTGCTGCAAATATTCTCCTGCTGCAATAAAATCATCAAACACATTCTGCTTGTGCATCTGAGGTGCCTGCTTGGTGCCAGGCTTCCCCGTAATTCTCCCCCTCCACGCAAATTGGGCATTGCATAGACACCACCATTGCTGAGCCAATACAAATTGGTCACGCTAAAAGCAGGTGTCAGGGCTAATATTGAAACCGCCGTAGGCATACATGTACGTAGGATGGGTGCCATCCAGTTGCTAAGCCTTTGCGGTGTACGATGAACATAGGGATACGTGTGCCATCTTTTGCTGTTGTAAAATACCTGTTTTGGTTTCGTAGTCTTCCGGTTTGAAGCTAACTTTTGGGTTCACGAAAAACGGTAGACTCTCCTGTTTCAATATTGTAAGCATAGATGGTGGTAGGATAAGTAAAAGATGTGAACGCAAAAAAAAGTAAGTTTATCTTCCTTATTGGCCCTCAAAACCTCCGGCAGAACACCCAGCGCAGGCAGTTCAAATTTCTTTTTCCTGCTTACCCTGCAAATCGCACTGGTAGATTATGGGTAGCTGCATCTTGTAAATACTCCAGAAACATGTTGCCTCCTACAAAAGAAGCGTTGGAGAGTACATTTTTTTGCTCATCTACCAGTGTCTGCCAATTTTCAAGCTGCGGCTTGTCGGCATCTACTGTGGCGATGCGTTGATTAGGAGCCTCAAAAGTCAGTGAGGAATATATAGCTCGCTTCCTTCGTTGTGGATTACCTGGTGGTTTTGCTCAAAGTTATCCACCATCTGCACAATCTTACTGTCAGCTTTGCCCAGGTCTTTGAGATAAAGTTCATTGCCACTGGTGCTCATGGCAGCAGAAATAGAAAGGTAGCGCGCATCTTCGGTGACGCTGGCACCTACGTACCTTCGCGGTTGTGTATCACCTCCAAAGATCAATTGATCATCCTGTTGTGGTGTGCCCAGTTTGTTGTGGTAGTACAGCTTGTGGTTCATGTTGATGGCAGAAAGCTCACTGCCTTCTGCGGATTTTTCGTAGCTGCTGTAGAAAAAATCCTTCGTTGCCTTTCCAGGCCAATCCACTGAACTTGACATCGCGCAGCGTATCCTTCTACCAGTTGCTGCGAGGCAACATCCATTACGAGCACTTTGCGCCAGTCAGACCCCAGACTCTGAGATCATGTAGAGAGCCATCATGCGTAAAACTAATATTTGCCAGAGCTACGGTGCCATCTTCCGAGAATTTGTTGGGGTCCAGAAAAACTTCAGGTTCACTATCCAGCTTATCCAGCTTGTACAAAACACTTTGGTTTTGCAGGCCATTGTTCTTAAAGAAAAAATAGTGATCACCCTTCTTCATAGGTGTTCCGTACTTTTCGTAATTCCATAGGTCGGTCAGGTCTTTTTTGATATCCTCACGGAATGGAATGTTGCTCAGATACGCTTCGGTCACTTTGTTTTCATCGGCTACCCACGCTTCGGTTTCGGCAGAGCGGTCATCTTCCAGCCAGCGGTAAGGGTCGGGCACTTCAGTGGTAAAGAAAGTATCCACCAGGGCAACCTTTTTGGTGGTAGGATATTGAATGTTCATCGTATGATTGGATTCTTTTGGAGAGTTACAGGCAAACAGCAAGGCTGATACCATATAAAGGCTTATTTTATTGACTGTATGCATATGGAAAAACGGGTTGTAGAGAAAATTTAGATTTAGTATAGCACAAAATTTTATAATTTAGCAGCTTACAGGCCATTGATTACGTTGTTTATGTCAAGCTGTACAGATATATTGATTTGTTTTCAAAACCTATGATAATTCCTTTTTATATTACATCCGAAGAATTTTAACGTAATTTCAATTCATATAGAGTGAAAATATCTCAAAATTACATTTTATATGGAAAAGCAAAGAACTAAAGAAGAGATCATTCAGGCATTTACCAGTGGTGAAAGAGAATTTTCATATGAGGAGATGAAAATAGTGTTTGGCGAAGACTATACGTTGGAAGAACACTATGATTTTCACCCCGAACAGCATCCTTATGCCAGATATATAGAACAGTTGGTAGAAGATATCCAGGCATTGATCAAGGATGGGCCTGCTCATTATTTTGAGAATGACTACGACCTCGACGATGACTTCGATGATCTTGAGGATACAGACGAGCTTTGGACACAAGATAGCCCGGAGCTTTCGGAAAATGTCAGAAAAATAACGCTGGAAGAACTTTTTGGTATAGAACAAATCAATTTTCCTCCACCGGATGGCTTGCCTGCGGATCTGATCTGGAAGCTGTCTTATGCCTTTGAGGAGTTATTGTACAGCCAGGAAATCCACATGGTTTATCCGGATGATGACCTGTCGGAGCTTCTATACTACTGGATACATGCGGCCTGGAACACCAAACCAATTGTGTATGATGAACTGGGTAGTGCTAGCGTAGAAATTTGCGACAAGAATCCTGTGCAATGTAGCCTGAAAGAATACTGCTCATGCCTGGAGAAATCCGATCTGGACGAACCCGGTGGAAGGCCACCCGGTTTGGACGAACCCGGTTTGGACGAACCCGGTTTGGATGGTTCTACTGAAGACAAGGAAACACACGAATAAGCCTTGGATATGCGGCCCTGCTGAAAAAGCAAAAGACACTAAAATGCCTGTAGAGATAGAAAGAAAATTCCTGGTAGACCGGGAGTTATGGAATCAGGAAGCTCCTGAAGGACACACACATATCCGGCAGGGCTACCTGCTGTCGCAACCTGGCAAATCCGTTCGGGTAAGAGTAGCGGGCAGCCAAGGATTTATCACCATCAAAGGCAAAGGGCAAGGGTTGAGCAGACCCGAATACGAGTATGAAATCCCTCTTGAGGAAGCCCAGGAGCTGATCGATCATTTTGCAGACCATGTGGTAGAGAAAGTCAGACATTATGTGCATTACCGAGATAAAGTATGGGAAGTAGACCAGTTTGAAGGAGAGAATGCCGGACTGATGGTTGCTGAAATAGAACTAAGCAGCGAAGGCGAGACCTTTGAGAAACCTGCTTGGGTAGACAAAGAAGTAACCCACGATCCAAAATACCTGAATGCACAACTATCGCAAAAGCCTTACAATCAGTGGTAGACACTTGTGAACCGGATGTTTGTGAGTTTTGTAGGAGAATAAGTACAATTTAGCCCCTGTACATGCCTGTCGTATCCAGGTTTTTCTTAACTTCCACGCTACAACAATGTAACACTATATCTAACTAATTATGAAGCATTTATTGCGTTTTCTCCCGCATGTGGTTCTCACCATGCTATTTTTACCTTTTGTTCATACAGCTTATGCCAGCGATGTACTCCGGAGCCAGGCAGACCAATCTTTTTACCAAATTGAAATATATCATCTGCAAGACAAAGCGCAGGAAAAGCGGCTGGACCAGTTTCTGGAAAAAGCTTACCTGCCAGCGATGCATCAGGCAGATATTCAACAGGTAGGTGTTTTCAAACCGGTAGAAAGTGATACTGCTGCCGGAAAACGTGTGTATGTGCTTATCCCCCTGCAATCGCTGGAACAGCTCGTTGCCCTTTCTCAAAAGTTGGACAAAGACAAAAATTACACGCAAAACGGTAAGGATTATCTGGAGGCTGCATACGATAACCCGCCCTACACACGTATGGAGTCTATCATTTTGCAGGCTTTTCCGGGTATGCCTTCGCTAAAAGCACCTAACCTGAAATCTAAGGCCAGCCAGCAGGTTTATGAACTACGCAGCTATGAAGGGCCTACGGAAAGGCTGCATCAGAATAAAATACAGATGTTCAACGAGGGTGGAGAAATAGACATCTTCAGCCGCCTGGAGTTTAATGCCGTTTTTTATGCCAGAGTGCTGTCGGGCAGTCATATGCCCAACCTAATGTATATGACTAGCTTTGAGGATATGGCCTCGCGCGACAAACACTGGGAAGCCTTCACCTCTGATTCTGTCTGGGAAAAGCTGTCTGCGAAGAAAGAGTATCAGAACAATGTGAGCCATGCGGATATTTTCCTGCTGCATCCTACTTCATATTCTGATATCTGATGTGCTGACAGGCCATATATCTTGTTTGTGCATCTGGGGAATGATACCACCCGCTATCAGTCACTATCTACCATAAAAACAATGATAGAAATAGAAAATCTTTGGTACAAAAACACCATTATTTACAGCCTGGACTTAAAAACTTTTATGGATGCCAACGGCGACGGCATTGGCGACTTTGAAGGGCTGATGCAGCGGCTAGATTACCTCAATTCGGTAGGCATAGACACTATCTGAATGGCTCCTTTTTATCCTACACCCGACAAAGACAATGGCTACGATATTGCTGATTACTACGGTGTAGACCCACACCACGCACGGCTCCAGTGGCGACTTTGTAGAATTTATGCAGCAGGCCAAGCAGCGAGGCATTAAAGTGATCATAGACCTAGTGGTCAATCATACTTCAGATACGCACCCGTGGTTTCAGGCCGCCCGCAGCGATGAGAACTCCAAATACCATCACTATTATGTATGGTCTAAAAAACGCCCCGCCGACTGGAATAAGGGCATGGTTTTTCCTGGGGTGCAAAAAGCTACCTGGACCTATGATAAGAAAGCCAAGAAATATTATTTTCACCGGTTTTATGATTTTCAGCCTGACCTTAACATGGGAAAATCCGGAGGTGAGGGCAGAAATCAGGCGGATTGTGGGCTACTGGATCGAACTGGGCATCGCAGGCTTCAGGGTAGATGCAGTGCCGTTTATCATCGCCATAGAAGACCCGGAAAAGAAAAAGGACGAGATGAAGTTTGAATATCTCTCAGAAATATACCGGTTTCTTCAATGGCGAAGAGGTGACTCCATGCTGCTGGGAGAAGCCTATGTGATGCCGGAAGAAAACAAAAAATACTTTGGCGACAACGGCAGCGGTATCCATTTAACTTTTATGTAAACCAGCACCTGTTCTATGCCCTTGCCTCCGGCGATGTTGAACCACTGGCCAAAGCCCTGATCGATACCAAAGACCTTTCTCCTACTTCACAATGGGCGCAGTTTCTTCGCAACCACGACGAGCTGGACCTGGGAAGGCTCACAGAAGAGCAGCGCAACGCCGTCTTTGAAAGTTTTGCGCCCGATGATATGCAACTGTATGGTCGGGGTATCCGCCGCCGCCTGGCTCCTATGCTGAGAAATCTGCCACAGATAAAACTAGCCTATAGCCTGCTTTTTTCTCTGCCTGGCACACCCGTCATGCGCTACGGAGACGAAATTGGTATGGGCGATGACCTGGACTTGAAAGAAAGAGAAGCAGTGCGCACACCCATGCAATGGTCGAATGATGCACAGGCTGGATTTTCTGCCAGTAAGAAGACCATCCTGCCGGTGATTGATCATGGCCCTTATGCATACAAGGATGTCAATGTAGAAGCCCAGTTGCGTAGCAGAGATTCTTTGTTGTTGTGGACGACCAATATCATCAGGCTGCGCAAAGAATGTCCGGAAATAGGCTGGGGCGACTGGGAGCTCATAAAAGTTGACTCGCCTGGCATACTGGCTATCCACTACACATGGCAGGGAAACAACCTGGTGATTATCCATAATTTTAATGACAAGGCGCATCGGATAGCGTTCAAGCTAAAAGGTGATAAACGAGGCGACCGATTGGTGAATCTTCTATCAGTTGAAGACTGTGAAGCAGATGAAAAGGGCTTTCACCGGATAGCCATAGAAGCATTTAGCTACCGTTGGTATAGGGTAGGAGATATGAGCTACATCATACACCGCACAGAAACTAAGGTGAAAGTTGGGGAATAAGTGTACAACTTCCTCATCGTTGGGGAAACATTTTCCTTATCAGAAGGTTGCTAATGGCTAAAATAGGGTGTCCAGAGGATTGGCACAGCGTTAGCAAGTAGTGCTACGAGAGGTTAATAAAGATTTTTAAGCTTTTTAGTTTTAGCTCAGATAAAACTAGTAATTTTTTAAACTTACAACTAAGTAGTAGAGGTACTTAAATAGGTAACAAACAAGGGTAGCATCCATATGTATGCTACCCTTTGTTTTTTGATAGCTCTTTCAAGTATATTTCATAAAAGCCTCGCCACAATATTCTCAAAGTCCTGGTCTGTCAACGCTATAAGGTGAGTAAACTCTTTCATTACTTCTTCCATGATCCTGTCTTGTTTACGGCCTGTCTCTAAAGCTTCCGCATAGGGTATATCGGTAAAAGTAACCATCGTATACAGAGGAATCCATTGATTGGGATAGCGCCGGTACAATTCGGCTTCTATCTTTTTTCTTTCCAGAAAGGCATCGTCAGCTACCTTATCCCGCATCTCTACAAAGTTTTGCAACGCAAGCTCTGCAATGGCATCTGCATCAGGCTTACGGGTACGCTGAAATTCTGCAATCAGCGCATCCGTATCGGTGCCGTGCTTGGTGAGCAGCTTATTGAAAATATGGCAGTCTTCAAACGCAGCATTCATACCCTGTCCATAAAAAGGAACGATGGCATGGGCTGCATCTCCCAGCAGCACATTGTGGTGATACCGAGACCACGGATAGCAATGGATAGTAACCAGATCGGACGTGGGGTTTGTAAAGAAATCGTCCGTCAAATGAGGTATTAGCGATAATGCATCAGGAAAATACCTGTTAAAAAATGCTAGTACATCTTCCTCTGTCTGTAGTTTTTCAAAAGATTCATTGCCTTCATATGCCAGAAATAGCGTGCAAGTGAAGCTTTTATCCTGGTTGGGCAGGGCAATCAGCATATGACCACCCCGTGGCCATATATGCAAGGCATGTGGCTCCATCGCAAAATCGCCAGTAGCTGAGGCGGGAATGGTGAGTTCTTTGTAGCCATGTGCAATGTAGTGCTGGCTGTAGTCGAACCGTGGTGTCTTTTGCATGGCATTGCGCAATACTGAAAAAGCACCATCTGCACCAATCAGCAGTCCGGCAATAACTTCCTGCATCTTTTGCGTAGCTTCGTCTCTGACAAAGATAGTATTGTCTACCAGATGTACATCTTCACACGTATGCTCAAAATGAAACGACACCTGCCGGGTAGCTGCCTGCTCTATCAACAGACGGTTCAAAACTCCCCGGGATACTGAATTGATATACTGACCTGCTGTGCCATAAGGCTGAAAAGTCAGTGCACCTTCTACACTATGCATCATACGTCCGTGCATAGGTATGGCAATTTGTCGTAGGCTGTCTGCCAGTCCTGCCTGCTCCAATGCCTGTATGCCCCGGTGGCTCAGGGCCAGGTTGATAGAGCGCCCCTGGCTTGCTGCTGCTCCTCGCGGGTCAGGCCGTTTTTCGTACATGTGCACTTGTTTGCCCTGCTGGGCCAGCAATATACTCAGCAAGCTGCCAGACAGACCGGCACCTAATATCACAACGTCTTGGTTCATATGGCTAAAATGGTTTGTAAAATGTCTGTAAGACGATATACTTCTTCAAAAGTATTGTACAGCGGTGTGGGAGCTACCCTGATCACGTTTGGCTCACGCCAGTCAGTAATAATATTATTTGCCGATAGTCTTTCGTATACCGCCCTTCCTTTCTCCTGCACAAACAACGACAGCTGGCAGCCTCGCTGTGCAGGCTGTTCAGGTGTGATGATGCGGATATATGTTTGCTCGGGGTCTATCTGGCGGATACAGGTTTCCAGAAAGCCCGTCAGTCTGATACTTTTCTCACGCAGTTGGGTAATACCTGCCTCCGCTATGATGTCCAGCGAGGCCCGTTGCGCTGCCAGCGACAGGATATTGACATTACTCAGTTGCCATCCATCCACACCGTACATCGGTTTGAATCCTTTTTCCATCTTGAAACGTACTCCCTCATCATGTCCCCACCAGCCTGCAAAGCGTGGCAGATCAACATCCTGCGCGTACCGGTCATGGACAAAAGCACCGCCGGTATTGCCAGGTCCGGCATTCAGGTATTTGTAGCTACACCAAACGGCAAAGTCTACGTCCCAGTTATGTAGTTGCATAGGCATATTACCGATGGCATGTGCCAGATCGTAGCCTGCTTTGGCACCTACTGCATGGGCCGCTTTAGTGATGGCAGGCAGGTCAAACCACTGCCCGGTATAATATTGAATGCCGGGCAGCAGTACCAGTGCCAGTGTGCTACCATGCTGCTCAATAGCTTCCAGCACAGCCTTCGGGCTAATGGTTTCCTCTCCTGCTGCCGGTTTGAGTGCTATGATAGCTTCTGCCGGATCAAATCCGTGATATTTCACCTGGCTTTCTACAGCATACTGGTCGGAAGGAAAGGCACTGGCTTCCATCAGGATTTTAAAACGTACCTGGGTAGGTTGGTAAAAAGATACCATCATCAGGTGCAGGTTGGTAGTCAGGTTGTTCATGGCTGTCACCTCATGTTCACCGGCACCTGTCAGGTGAGCCAGTGCTGGTTTGAGCAGCTTGTGGTAGTACAGCCACGGATTTGGCTCTGTAAAATGCCCCTCCACAGCCTGAGTTTGCCATTTTTCTAATTCCTGTTCTATGTAATCTCTAACACTCCTGGGTTGCAGACCCAGTGAGTTTCCGCATAAATAGATGTGCTCTTCCCCTTCAGCTGTGCAAGGAATATGAAACAACTTTCTATAGTTGCTTAGTGTATCTGCTTTGTCATACGACAAGGCTTTTGCATACATTTCTTCCATAATTTTCTATCTTAGCTCAAAGATAAGCTAATAGCTTAATCGGTTAATTCAATAATAGGTTTAAAGATGAATATTGATTTAAAGAACAAAAGAGCCATTGTCTGCGGTAGCACAGAGGGCATTGGAAAAGCTTGCGCAATGGAACTGGCTTCTCTGGGAGCCAGTATTACGCTGGTGGCACGCAACGAAGACAAGTTAAAAGCCATGCAGGCACAGCTTCCGGCAGCAGAAGGGCAACAGCATCAGTATGTATGTGCCGATTTCAGTCAGCCCGAATATCTCAAAGCTGCTATCAATGAGTATGTGAGCAACACACCACAGGTGCATATACTGGTCAACAATACGGGCGGTCCTCCGGCAGGCCCGGCCTATGAGGCGGCGGCGGAAGATTTCGTCAAGGCTTTTAACATGCATATTGTCTGTAACCAGATCCTGGTGCAAGCAGTACTGCCATGTATGAAAGCGGCTGCTTACGGGCGCATCATCAACATCATTTCCACCTCTGTGAAGGAGCCTATTACGGGTCTGGGTGTGTCCAATACCATTCGTGGAGCCGTCGCTAACTGGGCGAAGACTTTATCTAAAGAACTGGGGCAGTATGGTATCACGGTCAACAATGTGCTGCCGGGTTCTACGGATACCCAACGTATCCGGAGCCTGATCAGCAGCCGGGCAAAGCAGCAGGGAAAGCGTGAAGAAGAGATTGAGCGCGCGATGAAAGCCGAGATACCGGCAGGCCGCTTTGCGCAACCCGAAGAGATTGGGGCAGCCGTGGCTTTTCTGGCTTCACCATCAGCAGCATTCATCTCAGGGATCAACCTGCCGGTGGATGGCGGAAAACTGAGTTGCGGATAGATGAAGGGAAACCGGAAGCCGCAAAACTGCCCCCGTGGAACGGAAGACCGTACCGTTGTCGGTATCATATCGATCACACTGAGAAAACACAACATACCGGTAATACAAAGGGAATCTTAAAAACTTCCTTTTATGCTCGGTTGTACTGTAAATTTAAGACACCAGCGATTTGCCTGCTTCTTTGTTGGTCTTTTTCAGCTTGGCAATGTTGAATACCTTTTTGGTTTTGTACTTAGTGTAGCTGCACTCATAGTATTTGATGAGCGTGCCTTCCTTTTCTTCGGTAGGAGATTCTACGATCTCTTCCCGCACAACGCGCAACGTATAATAGCCACAGGTAGGCGATTGCTCTGCATGAAGGTGGCCTTTATACTTCTCAATCTTGGTTTCGTTGTTCTGCTCATCTACCCATACGTCGTAGTCTATGGAGAAGATATTTTCTTCCGCCTGCATCCCTTCGTCCAGGTGTACGTCTTCTTCGTCTTCGCTTAGTAGTTTCATGTTGTTGCCTGCCTTGGACACTCTTGGCTTGTAACGAAGTTTCCTCAGCCTCTTTTCCATACTGGTCGGGTGATAATATTCCATGTAGTTGTATATGATCACGCCCAGGATCAGCCCGAACATGATGGATACGAAGAGTCCTACAAAGATATACAGCGGCTCTGTGGCCAGTATAGAGGTGACATAACAGCCTCCTGCTGCAATAAAAGAGATGAAAGCGTACAAAAGTAGCTTTTTTTCGTGTAAATTGATGAAATCATACTTGGCCTTTGGGTCGCGGGTGGTCGCAAGTCTGAGCAATAAGTAAAGGAGTAACAATACTCCAATACCTGCCAGCACGAAGGTGCCATAGTAAAAAACCATACGGATGATAGACATAGACGCTTCCATGATTGAGTCTTTTTATATTGTGGTAAATTTTCAGCTATGATGCGCCAAAACATAGTCTGGCGAATATCTTAAAGTGTTTAACGAATTACGTCATTTTATCAGAATTTTTAAACGTAGATACCGCTTAAGTTAATACATTTTATTACATGCTGAATGTAAGCCTTCCTTTTGGAAAATGGTAGACCTATGTTTTGTTGCTTACAACTTCTTCAACACAAAATCAGTGATCATATTGAACAGGTGCATACGGGTATTGCCGCCATAAATCCCGTGGTTGCGGTTAGGGTAATAAAACGACTCAAATTGCTTGCCTTCGGCTACCAGTGCGTCCACCATTTCTATAGAATTCTGAAAATGCACGTTGTCATCGCCCGTACCATGAATCAGCAGCAGGTCGCCTTCCAGCTTTGCCGCATGGTTGATAGGAGAGTAGTTGTCGTATCCTTCCGCGTTGAGCTGCGGAGTTTGCAGATACCTTTCTGTATACACGGTATCATAAAACCGCCAGTTGGTGACCGGTGCCACCGCCACGCCCATCGTAAAAACATCATTACCCATCAGCAAAGACAGCAGCGTCATGTAGCCTCCGTAGCTCCATCCCCAGATACCGACGCGCTTCTGGTCTATGTAAGGCAAGCTGCCCAGGTATTTTGCACCGGCTATCTGGTCTTGCACTTCGTACTTACCCAGGTTGGCATAGGTTACCTGCCTGAAATCTTTTCCTCTCCCCCCGGTACCACGGTTGTCTATGGAAGCAACGATATAGCCTTTTTGCGCCAGGAAGTAAAACCAGGCTTCCCGCTGGCTGATCCAATCGTCGGTAACGGTTTGTGAGCCGGGACCTCCATACACGTACATCAGCACAGGGTATTGTTTGGTGGAGTCAAAATCGGCAGGCTTGATCATATAGCCGTTGAGCTGCACCTGATCGTCGGTGGTGAAAGTGAAGAACTCTTTCTTACCCAGGTTGTATGATGCCAGGTTTTGCTGCAATGCCTTGTTGTCTTCTATCATTCTCACCTGCTTGCCCGACGGGGCCTGGTGCAAACTGATGCGCAAAGGTTGCTGGCTGGCTCCGTAGTATTGAATGTAGTAGCGAAAATCGGGGCTGAAGTTGGCATCATACGTTCCTGCCTGCCTGGTAAGCCGCTGCTTTTTCTTTCCCTGTATGTTGATGGTGTAGAGTTGCCTTTGCAGTGGCGTGACTTCGGTAGACAGATAATACAGCAGCCCTTTTTGCTCATCGATGCCCAAGAAGCTGCTTACCTCCCAGTTGCCCTGTGTAATTTGCCTGATCAGGTTGCCCTGCATATCATACAGATACAGATGCTTGTAGCCATCTTCTTCATTGCTATGGATAAACTGCTTACCGTTTTTCAGATACGTGAGGTTGTCGTTGAATTCTATATCGACGTAGGTCTTGCTTTTCTCTGTTAGTATGGTGGTTGTCTGTCCGGTAGAAGCATTGGCGTGCAGTAGTTCCATCTGGTTCTGCAAACGGTTCAGCCGGATGACAGACAATACGTTATCGTCCTGCGTCCACTGCACACGGGGCAGGTACATATCCTTTTCTTTGCCTATATCCATCGTAGTAGTTTTATCCTTTGCCAGCTGATATACCGATACGCCTACGACAGAGTTCTGCTCTCCGGCTTTAGGATATTTGAACTTGTCCTCCGTTGGATACAACCCACCCCACCATTGCATGTCATACTCTTTCACCGCCGACTCATCAAATGTGAGAAAGGCCAGTTTATCGCTCTTGGGCGACCAGTAGAAAGCCTGGGCAAACCCGAATTCTTCCTCATACACCCAATCGGTACTGCCATTGATGATCTTGTTTTTTTGCCCGCTTTGGGTCACCTGCTTCACCGACATATCAGCCAGGGTCACTATAAACAGGTTATTGTCTCTGACGAAGGCTACTTTAGAACCATCAGGAGAAAAGGTAGCGTACGACTGCTTATCACCTGCTGCCAGTGGCTCAAAGGTGTTGTTGGCAATGTCATACAGGTAGTAGTATGCTTTGGTAGAGCGGCGGTAGATAGGCTCCAGTTCTGTAGCCAGCAGCACCTTCTGCTCATCCGGACTCAAGGCATAGTCCATGAATGTGAGGGCTACTGGCTCATCTTTGAGCATCAGGTTGGCTCCGTTCACCAGGGTATCTACCACGTTGCCACTGGTGATGTCGTATTTCAGGATATGCTCATAGTAGCTGGTATCGTCGTGCACCTGCGATGTGTAGTACTGTCCATCATTCATCCAGTTGATTCCCCGAACTGTTTCCGGTGAGAAAATATTACGGTCGAAGATGTCTTCTAGGGTGATTTGCTGGGCGTAATCTTTCTGTGCAATGAGTAATAGTAAGCCAATAGCGGTCAGCGTGTTTTTCAGTAATCTGGTGTTCATTCACGTATTTTTTGAAAGTAAAGTATAGCGCAGTGCTGGTGCTGTAAAGCTACGATGCCCAGGGCTAACCTGATGAACCGGTAAATTATGTTTTTTATGGTACATCATATAAAAACAGCCAGCATTAATTTTTTCGGCTTGTTTGAGAACAACAAGCTATCAAAAAACTTTATCATACTATACAATCTAAGGTAGTTTATAGGTGTTAACGCTTTCTCATCAACGAACTATATAGTTTGTCTGGAAAACTTACATTATATATAAAAACCTTATCTGATTGGTATAGTTTATGTAAACCTAATAAATCATGAGTTATGAGTACAGCAAAAAAGAAAAGCTTTAATGCGCTACTTAAAGAGTCGCAGACCCCGGTGTTGGTAGATTTTTATGCCGACTGGTGTGGTCCCTGCCAGACGTTGAGTCCTATTGTGGAGCAGGTAGCCAAGGAGATGCAGGGCAAAGTCAAAGTCATCAAAGTGAATGTAGACAAAAACCAGACGGCTGCGCTGCAATACCAGGTACGAAGTATTCCTACACTGATTTTATTTCATAAAGGCGATGTGTTGTGGAGAAAAGCCGGGCTAATGACTAAGAGAGAGCTATTAACAAGCGTAAACAATTTTATATCAAACAATTAATTTTCAACTAAATCTCAAAAACAAAACAGGTATGAGAAAATCAATGAATTATTTTTTATCACTTTTTGCTTTAGCAAGCATTATTTTTCTGGCAAGCTGCGGCGATGATACCGAAGTGCCTCTTCCAGGGGAAATCACACTTAATGGTAATGCCATTGTAGACGATACATTAAGAGGTACGCCAGGTGCTACTGTGTATGTAACACCAGTACTTGGTATAGCTAGTGATGATACTATTACTGTACTTAATAACGGAAATTCTGTTTCAATCCCTTCACCAAACACCGTGGCTTCAGGCGATAGTATTGGGGTTGTTTTTGCTGCAAATGCGCAGGCAGGTGCTACTGCAACACTTACTTTCACTTCAGGCAGCGTAAACAGACAGCTTATTACGAAGGTAGAAGTTGCTCCTACAAATGTAACTGCTTATGAGGCAAAGCTTGTATATGCACCTAATGCCAATATGGAATCAAAGACATTCTATAGCACTTCAGACGGAATGTTGTATTCATACAATGATGTAGTAGGTTCAACAGAAAATGTCTCACAAGCGATTGATTTTGGTTATTTCTACGGAAGCACTTTAGGTGCATCATTGATGTCTCCTGATGATTATACCACCAGTGCGAATTACGACCTGACCAGATGGACTACCCGGAACACTACAATGTTTAGAATGACTGGATTAACATCGGCTGATTTTGATGCTATTACTGCTGGACAAGGCAATGATATAGAAGCTCAATATGAAGCTAACAGCGGTGGTGCACCTGCAAATCCAAAGAGAGTATCTCAATTGGCAGCTGGTAATGTTATTGCTTTCACTACTTCTGATAGCAGATTCGGCTTGATCAAAGTTGTCGAAATTGTAGGCGCTACAGGAATAAATGATGGTGCCCGTATTGAAGTAAAGGTGACCAACCCGGTAGAATAGTCAACCATTGCTTAATATATCAAAGCCTCCTCAATCTATGAGGGGGCTTTTTTTATGCCTTCTTCCCGAAGAACCTGTCCTGTGACCATGCTTCGGGATTATTTTGGATATAGTTTTCTATCCGTTGCAAGTCAGCCTGGTTCCTCACAATATGGTCATAATAGCGGCCATGCCAGCCAAAAGGTGCCTCTGTGATCTGGCGGATCATATGCGTACAACTCGCCTTATAAGTGCGAATGATATGCGATAAGCTCCCCGATTTGGGCGAAATCCGCGATAAATGCTTATTCTTATCCCGATTATCTTTAGCAGCATCTCCATCAGCAGCAGCAGCAGTACGGACGTTACATTGTAACGTCCGTACTGCTGCTGCTGCTGAAGATGAAGAATAAAATAATCCGATGAGGCCATGTACATGATTAGGCATCACGACCATTTCTCCCAGGATAACATGCGCAAAATGCTCGGGGATGGATTGCCAGTAATCGTGCACCACCTGCCCCATATCGGAGAGGTGCATATGGCCATGCACGACCTCACCAAAATAATGCACACGGTCTTTGGTACAAATGGTGACAAAATACCAGCCTTCGCTGCTATAATCAAAGCCCTTGAGCCGGGGCGATTTACGATTGGGATACTGTTTGGGCATGTATTAAGATTGTAGCATAGCATGGACATGTGTGGGAAAGACACGCATCACTTACCCTTTACCCTGATGCCCAGCATTTCCAACCACTGGGGGTTATCTTTGATTGCCAGGCGGGCGATGGCGTTAAAATCTTTCATCCAGGCATCCATCACTTTGATGGCATCGTTGCGCTTTTCAGTAGCATTCTGCGCTTCGCCCATATTTTGCATCTGTTGCTGTTTGGTCGTAAACAGTGCCTCTACCATAGCCCTGGTCTGCTGAAGCACTTCCGGCGTGATGCCATATTTGCTCATGGGTTCGGCAATCTCATCGGTAAAAGCATAAAAAGCCATTGCCTGCGACAGCCATTCTTCTGTGCGGGTTTTTCTGCGCCCTGTAAGTTGTAACTTTGCCTGAAAACCTCGGTTTTGTTTGAAAGCCATACGTGCCAGTGTCAGATGCTTACCGTAAACTTCCTTGGTTTGTGCTATTTCTGTCTCCAGCGCATCAGTAGCGTCATACTGTGAACCGTATCTGCTTGTCTGGTCAATTGCAGGTCATTGACATCGTTGTTGAGTCCCAAGCCTTCCAGGCAGCTTCTTGCGGTCATAGCCAAAAGCGGATAGATTTTTTTCGGATACCATTATGGCTGATGGCATTTTCCAATGTATTTTTTCTCTGGACAATTTTACTACTGATAGATGATTCCATTATTTTTAGTTTTAATTGGACATAAGCACAAAGTTAGCGGCTGTGTGACTACAAAAAAGAACATAAAGCATCAACCCTGGCTTGTGTAAGTTTTGCAAAAGCATCAAGTTTGGTAAGACCTTATTGCCCATTCAAAAAAAATGAATAAAACCTGGTCGTGGTCCATTTTTTTTCATGAAGCAATGGATAGTGACTGGTAGATATTACATAGACCTTACATGACAATGAATAATACCAGGAAAAACATGCTAAAACTTATAAAAATGTTAATGGCACTGTAAGAAAGGCGTAAGAAACTCGGTCATGGTCCATTTTTTTTCACTTCCATGTAATATCTACCAGGGAGGAATCATTTATTTTGAACAAACAGTGAGTAAAAACCAGGTTATAATCATTTTTTGCACACCCGTAACAAGCCGTACCAGGTTTTACCCGTGTAAGACGGCAGGCCAACGGCAACGCAAATAGCCAACAAGAAGGCTTACTATGTCTGCTGACCAGCCTCCCATAGCCAAACAGCATGAGTACTATTTGCAGACGAATGATACAAACCATGCCACCCACCAAAAGAGAATGCATAACCCTTACCCGAAAATGTAGGTAGCAAGGCTATATATGCTTGTAGCAATTGCCTGTCTGACATCATCCCCAAATATCTGTTGACACCCGCCTGACTTGTTTACAAGAAAAAGTAAATGCATGATATATGGAGTGTTGGTTGGAATGATTATTTTAGGAGATATGAAGAAAATGAGCGTCTTGTAGTGGGTATATGGTTATTGTAGAGCATAGTATTATCGAGAGGATTTTCGTATCTTTATCCTATGGACTATCGGCAGTTTTTAGAAATACGAGCAGACAAGCGATTCGGCAAACCTTGCATCAAAGGTACCAGAATAACTGTTTATGATGTGCTAAACTGGCTTTCCAATGGAATGAGCCGAGAAGACATCAAATCTGATTTCGAGGAAATCACTGACGAAATGATCAATGCTTGTCTGGCCTATGCTGCTGACAAAGAAAGAAGGTTAGTTTCCATTATATGAACCTTCTATTTGGCCAGAACATATCTCCGAGAATACTCAAAGCTCTTCCATTTGAATTCTCGCACTGCCAACAAGTACGGTTTGTCGGGTTGGAAGACTCATCGGACTATGGTATTTTTCAATTTGCGAAAGCGAATAATTTCGCTGTAGTCACGTTTGATTTCTGACTTTGTGGACCTGAACGCCATGTATGGGACACCTCCGAAAATAGTTTATCTCAACACCGGCAATCTAACAACCAGAAACATTTCGGAACTGTTGATGAACAACATTTTGAGATTAACCACTATCTGAACTCTGATTCGGATGACATTCTTGAACTGATAAAAGCTCCATAATAAAACCTATACTTTGAAACATTGGGAGCTGTAAAACAAACTTTCAAAAAAATCAAATCTCTTTCGTAATGAAATGGATAGAGAAAATAAAAGAAGTTAGTCCTTGCCTTGTGACCTGTCTATGGAATGACGGTGTAACCAGAGATATAGACCTAACAGAATTTATTATACAAAAAGCTGAAAATCCTGAAAACTCATATGCTCAATTGTATGATAAAGTCCGATTTGCTGAAGTAAAATGTGATGGCACCACGCTGTACTGGGATAACGGATTAGAATTTGAAGATTATGATGGAACAATACAGAAGGGGCCATTGGATATAGCTCCAGAGTTGCTTTTTGAACTAACTGAAGAGGGAAAAAGAATGAAAACAAGTACCAACAACCGCCAGTAGTCAGCCAGCCATCAGGCATAAACCGTTTTTTTTTGCTGCTAATCAACAAAAGGAAACCGAAATAGACCTGCAGGCACTGTAATTACCAGGATTGATTAACCATACAGGCTACCTGCCAGGAAATCGTTGCGGAATTTGCCGTTGCTGTCATGCTGCTGTAGCAGGGTTTTGAAATCGGCCAGTTGCTGGTAGCGTGTCTGAGCTTGGCGGGGGGCATGGTAAATAGCTTAGCCCAGTGTGGACGTACATCATACGCATCCAGTGCCTGCTCAATCATGGGCAATACCTTTTTCACATTGTCCCAGTCCTGTTTCCAGGTGAAGTGAATGGTGACGCAGGGCTGCTGGTAGCAGGGACTCATCCACAAGTCGTCGGCATCAATGGCACGGACTTCTGAGATCAGCAGGTGTGGGGCAATGTGTTTGCCCAAACGATTGACAGCCATCAGGGCATCTACGGCATGTTTTCTGGGTACGAAATATTCAGACTGTAGTTCTTTGCCACTGCTGGGCGTAAAGTTCATGCGGAAGTGAGGCATTCGCTCATACCAGGGACCTGCCACGCCCATCTGTGCCGTGCAGTTTTCCGCTGATATCGCTATGATAGGATGCACATCGCGGGTAGCTGCCTGTGCCCCATAAAAATCTTTGTCAGGATCAGCATCATCCGCCTTTTGCTTGATCCATACCTGGTTGATGTCGTTGCCCTTCCAGTCGGTAAACAGGCTGACACTGTAACCAGCCGACATAATATCTTCAAAGTGCGCCTGCATTTGCTGCATCGGCAGGTTGAGATACACCCATTGCTTCATCTGGAAGGTGGGCAGAACGTCCAGTGTGAGTTTAGTCACCAGCCCGATGCCTCCCAGGTGTACTACGGCTCCCCGGAAGGTATCGCCATCCTTCTGGCGTGAAAGCCTGACAATTTCGCCACGGGCATTGATAAATTCCATAGCAGCTACTGCCGTAGACAGGTTGCCATTTTGCATACCGGAACCATGCGTGGCAAGTGGCACATGCCCCGGCGATGGAGATATGCGGCAGCGATGCCAGGTTGTGCAAGGCATACCCCTGCTCATCCAGGTACGTACAAAGATGTCCATAGCTGACACCAGCATCTACAGTTACGGTTTGTTCCTCCGCATTGACGCTCATGGCCTGGTCGAACTTATTCAGGTTAACCTGGTTTGCTGTGCTATCGGCAATGCTATTGAAAGAGTGCCGAGTGCCCAGTGCCCGCAGTTTGTTGCAGTCTCTGATCGTTTGCTGTGCTTTGGCTACTGTTTTGGTTGGTGCAGGTTGTCAGTGCTATAAGTGAGATTGCCTGCCCAGTTGGTTCTGGGTTTGCTGCGGGCGTGCATCATCAGGGGTGATAGCAACGTTCCTGTCACGATCAGGGAAGAGGTCTTTAAGAAGGTTCGTTTTTTCATAACGCAGGTTGTGTATCAGTGTATGCATGAAAGTAATAATAATTTACAGGAATACAAAGAAAAGCTATTTCCTGTCTGTTTTGCTTTTAAGAAGATAACATGGAAACGGTAGGAAGGCATCTGGTACAGAAACGCTGTGACTAGCTACTACTATCGTCCTTCAATAACTGCTTGAAGTATTTCTGGCCTCCATCAGGGCGGATCATTTTCCAGATCAGCGGCGCATGGTCTTTTCCGGTGAGCATAGCGAAGAGAATGTGTGGATACTTTTGTTTCTGAAAGTACAGTGCCGTTTCTTTTCGGGTAGGCAATTTCTGGTATACCTTCTTACATACTTGCTCAATAGCATTGTATTGACTTTGCAGTGCTTCTATCGACTGCTGTACCCAGTTATACACTTCATCGGGGACCTTTTCTAGCAGATCGTCCAAAGATTTGCCTTCAGACAGATACTCCCATAGCTCCAGCACAGATAACCCGGTAATGATGCGGTGCAACCTAACATATTCTTCAAACTTCACTTTCACCCGCATGCCGGAGGCAAACCGGATGACAAAGCCTTCCCGGTTGTCCTGCGCATATTGCTGCAACTGCGTGAGGTGCTGTATGCCATCATGCTTTGCTGCCAGCGGAAAGCCTATATCTATCAGAGGAAGTTCCCGGCCAGTGTTGGTGTCAACAATAGCCAGTAAGAACAGGTCGTGTACACCTTCATAATCTACGACCACTCTGTTGCCGGGATAGACAATTTCAAACAGATAGGTCAATGCAGGATCAAGTTTGTCGATAATATGTGTATACTTGTCTGACAATATCTTATTAGCGGCCTGCGCCTGATCGCTTACAAAAGAGCCACGGGTAGCAATCCGGGGAGTAGCCGTACCTGTAGACTTACTGTCAGTCCAGTACATAATACCCAGAGAGCCATCCAGTTTTTCGTATACGTCGAAAGGTTCCTGTGGCAGATCATCCGGTTTGATCTCGCCCAGATTAAAAAACTTGACAAAGGGCCGGGCTACCACACAACCAGCTTTGTCGATGATCAGGCCCCGGCAGATCAGGGTATAGTCATTCCAAAAAGCATCGTACTGCGCTTTGGCGGTATAGTTGCAGATATAAAGATCAGCTTCCGGGTGCTTCTGTACGCTAAGGTACCGTTGCTCTACCAAATCATTGATCTTGTCCCAATCCAGTTGATGTATCATATTTATCAGAAACACTTTTAGAAGATTGAAAGGTATGCATATTATCGTAGATCATCTATTCCGGGTTCCAGCTCTTTGGCAGATAGAAACTTTACGATCAATGCAGATAAGATTAATGGAAACCGGCATAAAAAAACCATCCCGAAGAGTTTCGGGATGGCTGATGATCAGTCCTCCAGACCGGGTCTTCCAGACCGGGTCTTCCAGACCGGGTCTTCCAGACCGGGTCTTCCAGACCGGGTCTTCCAGACCGGGTCTTCCAGACCGGATGTGATCCCAACAGGACTCGAACCTGTAACCTACTGCTTAGAAGGCAGTTGCTCTATCCAGTTGAGCTATGAGACCTGGCTAAATGCGGTGCAAATGTACGTATTATCAGTACAAAAAGGCAAGGGTTTTATCCTTAAATGTTGCGTTAGCTGGCATAGGGCTTTAGGTAACAATGAAAGGTGGTGCCTTCATCCGGTGTGCTTTCTACTTGAATAGTACCTCCGTTCTTCTCTATCATTTGCTTGATAAGGTACAGTCCCAGCCCTTTGCCTGAACTTCTATTAGTAAACCTCTTGAAAGGCTTGAAAAGCACTGGCTGATACCGCAAAAGGTCCATGCCAATGCCATTGTCGCTAACGCTTAACACAGTATATGCATCCTCTTGCCTGGTGGAAAGCGTAATCTGTAAAGGGCGATCTTCAGCCTGGTATTTAATGGCATTGCTGATCAGGTTGCGCAGTATGCTTTCCAGATAGGGCCTTATATAGATGATGTTGGCTACTTCAAGGTCGGTATGGATGGTTGCTTTGTCGTGGCTGATCTCTTCTTCATATTCGCCGCTTAGTAGGGTAGTGATCTGCTGAAAGTCCAGCTCTTGGATATTGTCAGACGTATCCTGGTCTAGGTCAACGATCTGCATGAGTCCTTTGACAATGTTTTCCATCACAAGGGCAGAGGTGGATATTTTTTCTAAAATCTGGCTGTTGTCCGGTCGTTTTATAGCCATCTGTGCCAACAGCATGATGTTGGATAAAGGGTTTTTCAAATCGTGCGACAGCGTGTAGGCAAACTCTGTGAGTCCCTGGTTTTTCTCGCCAAGTAGGGCGTTGAGCTTTCCTATTTCTGTCACCTGTTGCTCAAAGGCTTCGTTTTTTTCTTCCAGCTCTTTTGCCAGTGCCCTAAGTTGCTGGTTCTTGATCTTCAGTTCTTCGTAGGGCGAAAGGTCTTCGGGGTCTGTTTCTTGGAGTTCTTTTGCCCACTGCCCAACAGTTTGCTCACTGAATATGGCAGGGGTTACCATTTTCTGTAAGGTGATCGTAGAGCCTTGGGCAGAAGAGGTAAACTGAAAATCGTCCATCAGCTTTCTGGAGATGTTGATACCACTTCCTTTGTGCGAAAAATCAATGACTCCATCTGATAACAAAGGCAATAGGTCTACACCATTGCCCGCATCGGTTAGCACTATTTCCAGCCACTGTTTGCCGGAGGCTTGCATCAAGTAAAAGTTGACATTGCCGCTCAAGGCGTGTTCTATGATGTTGCGGGCTATCTCGGATACGGCAGTACCCACCTGGGTTTGCCCAAGGGTAGGCATGTGCATAAGTTTACAAAGCTTGATGGCTTTTCTGTGGGCCAGTACCACATCCATTTCAGTATCGATGTTAATTTCACACAGGGGATATTTCATAAATCCGGAGTTAATTTAATGATCAATATAGCACAATCATCCTTTTCCCGCTTATAATCTTTATACAGCGCAGCGGCTATCAACATAGGTTCCCGGCGCATCAGTTCGGGATATTCCTTTATGCTCCAATGCGAGGACAGCCCATCGGAGTGCATCACCAGCAGCGCATGATCCTGCCGGTCATAGTGAGCTGTCAGCAGATGACTGGGAATGTTGTGCCCTAATATACCATGATTGGAAATGCTTTGTTTAGACTTTTCGGGCATGACCATGCGCATTGCAATGTTGCCTATGCCGCAGCAGTCTATGGTTTGTTGCGCTGTATTAAGAACGATGGCCATGCCCGCTGCTCCACGGGTATAGCCTAGCTGCCGGTGGATTTCTTTCATCAGTTGCACGGGGTCGGTGGAGGCTGACTGATAAAAAACATCGCCAGCCTGTTGGGAGGCTGCTTGAGCCTGCGGGCCGTGACCCAGGCCGTCGGTGACCAGAAATATATGCTTTTTATCGCTTACTTTATAAAATATACCGTCACCACACGCTGTTTCTCCTGGATAGGGCACTATCAGCGTTGAAAAGTCAGACGTTGCTTGTTTGTTTGCTATAGGCTGCGCCACTTCTGAAAAGATACGCGACAGCAGCAGTGTACCCCAGCCTTTGCGGGAGTAAACATTGAACTGATCGGACTGGCGTTTGATGGCTCCCATGCCCAGGCCAAGCGTGTCTTTGGTAGATATGCCGTCTTGTAGCATGTGCAGGGCATCCTGCATACCCGGACCGTGGTCTATACTGATCACTTCTATGCCTGTATGCTGATCCTGCTTAATCTTCCGAAAGAGTATTTCGCAATGGCCGGTTACATGTTTGAAGCAGTTGGTGGTGATTTCAGCAATGATGATGTCTACTTTGCCCAACTGGTGCTCGGAAAGACCAGCTTCCAGCCCTAATGCCTTCACCAGTTTTTTCAAGGTGTTCAACTCACTGCGGTCGGTGACCGTGAAAGAGGTGTAGGGCTGAGTGGGTATGGTTACCATTTGACGATTGTTATTTTTGTGCCATGTCCCACTGCGCTTTCTATCTGAAACTCGTCGGCAATCCGTTTGGTGCCCGGCAAACCAAGCCCTAGTCCGTCGCTGCTGGAGTAGCCGTCGCGCATGGCCATGTCTATATCGGCAATGCCGGGGCCACTGTCTTCAAAAACAAGCTTGATGCAGGTTTTTCTTATATGAGGACATGGTGAGATAGTGACTTGTCCGCTCCCTGCATATCTGATTATATTTCTCCCTATCTCGCTGGCGGCTGTCATGAGTTTGGTTTGATTGAGCAGGCTCATACCAAGCTCAGCAGCAAGTTTTTGGATGTGGTTTCTTACCTGCATTAGGTGTCTTTCATCTGTAATTGGTAGGATTTCACTCATTCGGGGTTTGGCCGTCTGTATGCTGTGTCCAGTCTTCTCCTTCCTTCACATGATACTGTAGCCATTGCATGCCTCTTTCTACATTGAGTGCCGTATGCACACCTTCCAGTGTAAGGCCAAGTTCTACCAGCGTCATGGCTACTGTTGGCTGAATACCTACTACCACGGTGACGGCATCCATGATCTTGGCAGTCTGGGTGATGTTGCTGATCACCCTTCCCATAAAGCTGTCTACAATATTAACAGCCGATATATCAATCAGAATCCCCTTAGCACCGGTGCTATGCACTTTCTCCATCAGGTCTTGTTGTAGTCTCAGGGCCATCTTGTCGTATAAGTCTATCTGGATGGTGACCAGCAGGTACTTTCCGAGTTTAAGAATAGGTATTTTGTCCATTGGGAAGGTGCGGGTTTGATATTAAACGGATACCATGCTTTAAGGCACCGGCCAGGCTGGCTTTGGTAACAATGCCTGACAGGTCTATACCGAGCTGTACGATAGTCTGGGCAGTTTCGGGGCGGATGCCGCTGATGATGCATTCCGCACCCATCAGCCGGGTGGCACTCACAGTTTTGATCAGGTGCTGGGCGGTGAGAGAATCTACGGCAGGTACGCCGGATATGTCCAGAATAGCTACATAGCTTTCTGTTCTGACAATACTCTCCAGCAGGTTTTCCATCACGATCTGCGTACGGGCGCTGTCCAGCGTGCCAATGATAGGCAATGCCAGTATCTGATCCCATACCTGAATGACCGGAGTAGATATTTCCTGGATTTCTTCTGTCTGCCGGTTGATCACCTCTTGTCTGCTCTCGATGTAGGCTTCAAAGGTAAGAATGCTCTGGTCATCCAGCAGGCGGTTGAACTGCAAGGTGGTTTCGGCAAGTCTGGCCGGATCATCCGGATATTCTTTTTTTAGCTGATCTACAATCACTTCTTTGAAGCTTAGTATATAGCTGCTGGTGGCGCGTGGACTTAGGTTTAGCCGTGCGCGTGTTCTGGATAAGTCAGCCAGGTAGCTGCTCAGAGCTTGGTATTCGCGTGAACCTTTTTTGTCCAGGTCGTCCAGCTTTAAAAAATCAATAAGCCTGACAAGAAACTCGTCAGATTCTTTTCTAAGGTCACTCTCAGAGAGCACAGCAAGCAGATCGTTGTTTTCAGTAAGGAGATTCATCCAGTTCTTCAACAGATCGGACTTGTGTTTATGAATGAGTTGATACATATGGTTTGGTTTACGCGATGTAAAAGGCAAGAAGATATATTTGAGTTCCCAAAATTACAACGCCTGTGAAGATAAAACAAAAAGGTATTTTGTATTTTTTAGCTCATATTCTTACATGGGTTAGGCTTCACAAATATGTTGCCACCCTGGGCTGTGCACTTACCACCTGCTACAGGTATCAACTGACATGTATACGGGTGTTGTATGGAGGATGAAACAGCTAAAGGAGCAATAGATATTTTCTTTGGAGGGTTGTTGTATGGATTTTGTACTTTTTCCGGTTTGCTTCTTTGCGTCTGCACCGTTGTTTCCGTAGGCTGTTGCCGTTGCTTTGCCGTCGAGGCCAGGGTATTTGTTGATGGTACTTTTTTGATAGCCAGTGTTGAAGCAGTTGTTTCCTGTGGGTTGGCAAATGGCTGTATGCTGCCTTCTTTTGGCTGCCTGTAGCCCTCTGTCAATGGAGGCTTGCTTGGGGTGGATGCTACTGCAAGGGCAGGTGCCTTTGGCTGATCATCCGGACTGCTGCCAGCAGGTTGTTGGTTGAAAGAGGGCGTAGCAGAAGGCTTATTTGGTGTTTCGGGTATCTGCATATACTCGGCAATCGCCACATGATAGGCACTTTGCCCCTTCTCGGACCTGGCAGCATAGGCAGCTTTGCGTATTTCGTCTTTGATGATATGGCGCGCATACAGCACAGCCTGCTGAAACCGGCTGTTCTGGTGTTTTTGTTTGGCAGAAAACTGCACATTGGAACGGTCGGGCTTTACGCTAACGATGGTTTTGCCTGCCTGCTGGCGAAATACCAGTAGGTTGCCCAATTTGCCGCTCAGGCCCTGTGTAACGATATTGTGGGTAACAATAGCCATGATCTTTGTTTTGGTTTTATGAATGAATACCTGACAAGGCACTGCCAAAAGCACACCAGAGGTATACAATAGCCTAAAGCCAGAGGTAAGCACTTGGGTACTCAGCGTGTTTATCATCAGAAATTATACCATTTATCTCACTTCAGCTTGTGGCCGGTCGCCGGTCGGCGTTCCGATGAAGCGGAAATATATATTTAAGGCAGTCTTAGACTGAGACTTTATTGTAAAGCTTCAGTCACAGACTGAAGCTAGTGGTGGTAGAAAAAATGATAGGGCGTGGTAGGGCTAGGTTTGTTATTGCAGCGCAGGGCTTTAAGCCATGCGCTTGGTTGGTCGTGAAAATATACTAAATTCCGGGACGCGCAGTCCGGGACGCGCAGTCTTAGACTGAGAATTTATCCTAAAGCTTCAGTTCCACTGCGGCAGATACAATTTGAAGCTAGTAATGGTGGCTATATACGCCAGCGCAGGGAGGGTTCGCCGTTGCGATTCAAATCCTGCGCTTGGTTGTTTGGTTGCCTTTTAAGTATTGGCTCAGAATAAATTACAGTTGCTAGTGCACGTTTGTAACGCGTTACAAACGTGCACTAGCAGGGTGGTAGGGCTAGGTTTGTTGTTGCAACGAAGGGGCGCAGGGCTTCAATCGCAACAGCGAACCGTCCCTGAGCTTGATTGGTTGGTTGCTATGAAGCCAATCTCTACAAATACCCTTGTGCCTGTAGGCCGAAAAGTTCGGCGTACTTGCCATCGCGGTGCAGCAGTTCTTCGTGGGTGCCTACTTCCAGCATCTGCCCGTTTTCTATCACCAGGATGCGGTCGGCCATGCGGACGGTGGAGAAGCGGTGGGAGATGAGTACGGCTGTTTTGCCTTTGGTGAGGTCGGAGAAGCGGCGGAACACTTCGTACTCGGCACGGGCATCCAGCGCGGCGGTAGGCTCATCGAGCACCAGTATCTGGGCATCGCGCATGTAGGCGCGGCTGATAGCAATCTTCTGCCATTCTCCACCAGAGAGGTCTACGCCATCGGCAAACTTCTTACCGATCATCTGCCCGTAGCCTTGTGGTAGCTTGGCAATCACTTTATCGGCCATGCCCCGGTAGGCGGCATCACCGATCTTATCAGCATCCTGCTCCAGCTCAATCTTACCCACGGCAATGTTGGTGCCTGCTGCCATCTGGTAGCGCACAAAGTCCTGGAAGATCACACCGATCTCATTGCGCAACGCATCGGGGTCATACTCGCGCAGGTCTGTGCCATCCAGTAGGATGCGGCCTTCGGTGGGGTCGTAGAGGCGCGAGAGCAGCTTGATGAGGGTGGTTTTGCCAGCACCGTTTTCGCCTACAAAAGCCATCTTCTCACCGGCGTGAAGCGTGAAGTTGAGGTGGCGTATGGCCCATTTGTCGGTGTTGGGATACTTAAAGCCGACATCTTCAAACACAAAGCCCTGGCGGATGGGTTTGGGAATGGCAAGGGCTTCGGCAGATGGGCTGATCAGTGGTTTCATGTCAAAAAACTCAAAGAAATCTTTGAGGTACAGGGAACCTTCTGCCATACTGGAAAACTGGTTGAGCACGGTTTCCAGCAGGCCACGCAGCCGCATGAAGGAACCCGACAGGAATGTAAGGTCACCAATGCTCAGGGTACCGTTGACCGTTTGCAGGATGATGATCACATAGGCACCATAATACCCTGCCGCACCAATGGCCGCAAACACACTGCCCCAGCGTGCCCGTGACACCGCTACTTTTTTGTTGGCATAATAATATTTGTCAGCCAACGTGGCAAAGTGGCTTGCCAGAAAATCCGATAGCCCGAAAATCTTTACCTCTTTGGCTGTATCGTCGCTGGCACCGATGTAGCGAAAATAGTCTAGCTGCCGCCGTTCGGGTGTCCATTGGTTGTTGAGTGAGTAATTTTTTTCGTTGAAGTGCGACTCTCCCAGAAATGCTGGTACTACCGCTACCAGGATGAGCAGGATAAGCCACGGACTGAAGGCTACCAGTCCTATAGCCAGAAAGCCAATGGTGATGACACTCTGCAACTGGCTCAGCACCTGTGTCATCAGCATCGTGCGACGGACTGTCTGGCGGCGGGCGCGCTCCAGCTTATCATAGAAGTCAGCATCTTCAAACTGTGCCAGGTCGAGGGTACCGGCATGGCGCATGAGGCGTTCGGAAGATTCGTTGGCAAACTTATCGCCCAGCAGACTATCCAGCAGCACGGTGAGGCGATTGAAGGCATCGGAGACGATGGCAATGACAAACTCACTGCCTACCAGTAGCCAGAGGTAAGTGAGGTCTTCACCACTGCCTGCTTCTGAAAGTCGTATCACCTCATCGATGATCAGCTTGGCAATGTAGAGCATCACTACCGGTATGGCAGCACGAATGATGCGCAGGATGGCGTTGGTGATAAACATGCCGGGGCTGGTCTGCCAGATGAGCCGGAAAAAGGCTGGCAGGTTGCTCAGTGCCTGAAATCTTTCGCGGAAAGAGAGAGGCGATTTTTCCTGTGCGTTGGGATTTGTGGTATTTATGCGTCTTTTGCTAAACAAGTTTTGAAATAATGCCATTATATTTGACAGAAAGAAGCAGTGAGCTTCGTTTTTTGTAGGTAAATACTAAGTAATTTAGCAAAAATAAGTATGCTGTGAGTACTGTAAGCAATAACATTAAGTCGCTAAGAAAGAAACATCAATACACCCAGGAACAGTTCGCTGAGAAGCTGGGGATTAAGCGTTCTTTGCTGGGAGCTTATGAAGAAGCCCGCGCCAAGCCACGTTTGGAGGTACTGGTGAAGGCATCCGAACTGTTGGGCGTGTCGGTAGATGCGCTGGTAGGCAAAGATATACCACAAATGGAGGCTTTCGCTGAGCAGCCTGCTACATCTGCTCCGAATGGCAAAAGTGTGACCAACAGTAGCGGAGCTAAAAATATGTTCAAGCTAGTGAACAAAGAAAAGCAGGCAGCTTATTTTGCCCATCGCGATGATGCATCTTACCTACAGGCACTGCCGGATATGCTATTGCCCACCGTGCAGCAAGCAGATGGCACATGCCGTGCCTTTGAGGTGACCGATGAGGCCATGTTGCCTATGGCTGCCGGTGCGATTGTGGTAGGCAAAAAGGAGGAAAACCTGCAAACGGTACGCAGCGGACAGGTATATATGGTGGTTACCCGTGAAGAGATGACCCTCAGGACTGTCTACAACCAGGTGGCAGGTTCGGGTACGCTGCGCTTGCAGGCGGCCAACCCGACGTACCCTGATACGGTGCTTTCGCTGCTAGGCAAAGAGGTAGAGATGTGGGAGATCGTCACCTACATCAGCCAGCACCTGCCTGATGGCAGCACTGCTTCGGCCTGGAAGACATCCGACAGCCAGGGCGTGAGCCTGCCACAGCTGACTGCGATGGTGCGGGAGCTGCAAAAAAAGGTGGAGAAGTTGAAGTAGAGTGGTAGGATGGTATAGGTGGAGACGCGATGCATCGCGTCTCCACTGTGTTATGCACCATTTTAGTCAATCATAAACGTCTTTTCTATGGCCTAAAGATATAATCAGTACCAATAGTTTTTCATTCTCTCTTTTTCTATATCTTTTAAAGCTTCTTCTAAAGGCTGGAAAGTAAGCACTTCAGATTTTGCCTGGTCGTACTCTTTGATAGCTTCCAACTCGTCCAAGTCATCTTGCATTTTTTGGAAGTCTTTAATAGGAATAGTGATCGCAGTAGTTTTGCCTTTGCGATCGGAGACGTATTGATAATTTGGAGTCATAGCTTTATTATTTAATTTGGATACGATGTAGTAAAGTATATTATGATTTTTGTTAGTGATGTTAGCGACCGTCGCTCGGTGGTGGCATGACTTTCTAGGTTTAGAAGATAGTCATGCCACCACTAAAAGATGCCAAGCAAAAGCAACAAAAAAATAAAGCTTTTCAAATAAAAAATCAAATGATCTTTTTAGAATATTTTGCTACTATTGGTGTAGGTATCTTACTAAAACTTTAGTTGCTATGCTGCTTTCAAATCTTAGCGGGACGCTAAGACCGGTTTTGTGACGATGCCATTGAGGCGACGCGATTAATCGCGTCGCCTCAATGGCATTTCTCATAATCAATTTTTTACTGCCTTGTCGTATCCTTCGGGGTAGAGGATTATTTTGGCATATTGGTTCATATTAAAGTATTTGTCGGCTACTTTTTGTAGTTCCTTGCTGCTTAACTGCTTCACTTTCTCCTTATAATCCGGCAGGGCGGCAGGGTCTTCGTGCAGGAAATAGGCTTCGTCCAGTGCCTGTAGCCAGAAGCTGTTTTCTTTCAGGTTGGTTTCCATCTCACGCAGCTGGGCTTCTTTTACCTTTTGCAGATCGGCGGCAGTGGGGCCGTTTTGCCTGAGTTGTTTGATCTGCTCCATCACCGCCTGGGTGAGGTCATCTACGTTTTCGGGTGCGCAGGGGTAAGAGATCGTGATGGCGTAGTGCTCATACGGGTATTTCTCGGCACTGGCACGGGCACTGATACTGTAGACACCGCTCTTCTCTTCCCGTACTTTTTCCAGCAGCTTAATATTGAGTGCCTGCACCAGCGAGTTGAGTTCATAGGCGTTCTGGCGGGTATAATCAAGCTTACCGGTAAAGACGAGGTTGACCATGCTTTTGGGGTCAGTGCCCTTTTTGATCACTTCGTTGACTACGCCGCCGGGGGGACGGACACCCACATCTTTCCAGCTTTCTTTGCGCCTGGTGGCGGGCAGGCTTCCCAGGTAAGTAGCCAGCAGGGGTTTGATCTTGGCTACCTCAAAATTGCCTACAAAGAAGAAAGTAAAGTCACTGGCATCTTTGAACCGGTCGTCGTACGTCTGCTGCACCTCATTGAAGGTAACGCCGTTCCAGTCCTTGACGGTCGGGTAACCGCCGCCCCTGGGGTTGTTTTGCGAAAGGATGCGGGCCATCTTATCGTAGTAATAATACTGAGGGTTGGAAAGCAGGTTCTGGTAGATAGCCTTGTTCTTGCTCACATACGACTGGAAAGCTGTGGTGTCTTCTCTGGATGCTGTAAAATACATGTAGGTCAGTTGCAGCATCGTTTTCAGGTCTTTGGGCGTAGCACTGCCATTGAAGCCTTCCTGAAGGTTACCAATGTAAGGCGATACGCTGGCGTTTTTGTCCGACAAGTACCTTTGCAAATCTATTTTGGAGAAGCCTTTCACGCCGCTTTCGGTGATGATGGCATCTGCATTGGCTGCCGAGAAGTAGACCGAATCGTTGTACAGTG
This sequence comes from Cyclobacteriaceae bacterium, assembly GCA_958296015.1. Taxonomy (GTDB): domain Bacteria; phylum Bacteroidota; class Bacteroidia; order Cytophagales; family Cyclobacteriaceae; genus JAJNNC01. Next base: position 101,314 of record CATQIH010000007.1, on the reverse strand, counting down.
AGTAGCCACCGGGGCTGGAGGCTGTCATCAGGATTTCATCGTCTTTGAAGTCAGTAGGCTTCAGCACAGCTTTTACGCCATTGGCAAAGGTAAGCTCAGTGACACCAATCTTCTCCAGCTTTTTCTCCTGGGTGATCTTACCGGCCTTTGGGATATCATTCATCAGTGCATCTGCCGTTTCAGTGTCTTTATAAGGCTCTACGGAAGCACTCTCTGCCTGCCGGAGTATGTTGCGGATAGCCTGTTCGTCGGGTACCACATCTTCTTTGCTGTCTGGGGCCGTCACAATCACCACCCGGTTCTGGTCTGTGATCCATTGCTGTGTCAGGGCGTTGATCTCTTTCAACTGAATGGCTGGCAGGTATTTTTGCAGAAATCCGTACTCAAAGGCAATGCCCGGAGCAGGTTCATCTTCCAGAAAGTTGCTGACATATTCTGAAGCGTAGCGCGAAGATTCTGTTTTGCTTCGTTCGTTATAGGCTCTTTCGTACTGGGTGAGCATCAGCTTTTTGAAACGGGCGAGTTCTGTCTGTGTAAAACCGTATTGCTTTATCCGCTGGTTTTCTTCTATCAGCGTTTTCAGTGCTTTCTCTATACCGCCTGCCTTTGCCATAGCAAACATCTGGTAAGCATCTTTGGTACGCACAATACTACCATAGCCAGCACCTGCATTGATGAACGGCGGATTGGCCTGCTGGGTAAGCTCGTTGAGCCGCTGGCTTAGCATACCGGTAAAAAGCTGCTGCATGATGAGCTGCTGGAAGCCTTGCAGCGTGGTATATGCCTGCGCATCTTTTTTATAGTAAAGGCTGATCTGGCTAAAGGTAGCTTCCTTATCAGTGACCACGGCTACCTGGGTGCCTGGCTGGTCAGGAACGTCAAACTGCTTCCGTTCAGGCTCATTTGTAGGGTTTTTGAGTTGGCCGAAGCGTTGTTTGATCTCCATTTCCATGCTGTCGGGATTGATGTCGCCTACAGCAATGACGGCCATCAGATCGGGGCGATACCAGTTTTTATAGAAATTGCGCAGGGTGTTGTAATCGAAAGACTCAAGCACTTCCTTAGTACCAATGGGCAGGCGCACGGCATAGCGCGAGTCGGCCAGCAGCACGGGCAGGTATTTATCGAGCATACGGCGTTGTGCGCCTTGCCCTATGCGCCATTCTTCTATCACCACGCCCCGTTCTTTATCAATCTCGCTGCTGTCGAAAGAGATGGCTCCGGCCCAGTCATCAAGTACCTGTAGTCCTTTTTCCAGGGTAGTATCGGCAGTAGGCATAGCGAGCATATATACTGTTTCGTCGAAGCTGGTGTAGGCATTGAGGTGGGCACCGAACTTCACCCCTGCCTGCTGTAATACGTTGACCAGTTCGTTCTTCTCAAAATGTTTGGTGCCATTGAAGGCCATGTGCTCGGTGAAATGCGCCAGTCCCAGCTGTGCGGTGTCTTCCAGCAGAGAACCGGCATTGACAGCCAGGCGAAGCTCCACGCGGCCTTCGGGCTTGTTGTTCTTTCTGATGTAATAGGTAAGCCCATTGTCGAGCACACCTTTCCTGACGTTGGGGTCGAGGGGAATATCACTGGACAGGTTACCAGAGATGTTGATTTCTTGTGCAGCAGCAGGAAGCAGGCTGGCAAAGGCTATACACAGGATAGCCAGTATTTTTATATGATACATTCAGGTTAGGGGTTACAGGTTATTCTAAATCAATGACAGTGATGATATTTTCTTTGACTGAAGCTATTAAATTATTTGGCAAGTCACCTATCTTTTTGACCAAACGTTTATTATCTATTGCCCGGTTCAGTTCCAACCCGTGGATTTAAATCTGCTATCCATATTTCAAATTGCTTAACCTGCATAGTCAATGTCCTCGAAATCTTTAAGTACTGTCATAGAATCTTTTTTCACCAAATCGGATTCTTTTTTGAGTTTTTCTTCAAGGATCATTCGTTTTTGAAGCCGGTTATAATGGTCTATTGCTTCATTGATGTATGTATTTCTTGGCTGCTTGGTAGCTGAAAGAATCTTTTCAGTCTCGCCCAGGATTGAGTCGTCTATTTTTAGGGATACTGTCTTCATGATACGGATGATTTTATATCCTAAAAGTATGAGTTTAAGCTATATTTGTCAAATACTAACGTTTTCCCATGTTGGATTTGTATACAAAGCAGTTGTCTTTTGTGAGAAATGCTCTCTCCTTCTCTGAAATAGATCAGGCGATTAAGGCCGCGGTTTCCCAGCAGTTCGGGAATGAGGGTATCAAAGTTAACCATAAAATCGTCGTTGCCCAGCAGGTTGTGCAGGCTGATTTCTATATTGTTACCATCTACCAAAATGGCGACAGATTGATGTATTCTAACGTCTTCAGGTTGTTTCATAAATAAATATCTGTTTTGTTCTATAATTCAACCTGTAACAACCTCGATAAGTTTAATCGCAGGCGGGTCACTGATTTTCAAGCAGGTTTTTATATTTTTGACATATGAAGGAGCAGGAGAAGATAGCTTATGTAACATATAGAATTGAATCTGCTTACAAAACATTAGAGGCAGCTGAAGTTCTGGCAGATAACAGTTTTCATTCCGAGGTTTGTGTCTCTCTTCCGAGCGTCCTGTGGAGACACAGGCCGCGGTTAGGAGCCTGTTACGTGACATGATCACAAGGATTGACCAAGAGATTAAAAGTACTTTGCAATAAGATATACATATAACCTTTGATAGACTACGCCTCACTATACAATACCCTGCCGCTCAACTTGGGGACGGCTTTTGCACTGATCATGCTGCTGATGCCGTTTCTGAGCTTTGTGCTGCTGATGCTGCTTCGCAGGCGCAGAGGCGGTACCCTGGTATGGCTGGCTACGGGCATACATCTGGCAACAGCCATCATTGCCGGCTTTATACTCTCGCTGGTGATGGAGGGTGTTACTTTTCATACCCGTACCATTTGGTTTACAATTGCCGATAGCCAGATCGCCTATCCCTTCACCATCGGTCTTTGGATTGACACAGAAACAGCTCTGATGCTGCTGGTTGTCACCATTATTTCTTTTCTGGTACACCTGTACTCTATTGAATACATGAAGGGAGATAAGGGGTATACGCGCTATTTTGCTTTGCTGGGCCTTTTTACGTTTGCCATGCTGGGTGTGGTGCTGATGGATAACCTGCTCACGATCTTTGTCTTTTGGGAACTGGTAGGCGTTGCTTCTTACGCGCTGATCGGTTTCTGGAACGAACGGAAGGCCGCCCTGGATGCCGGTAAGAAGGCATTCGTGACGAACCGCATTGGGGATGCGGGCTTTCTGGTAGGGCTGATGATCCTGTGGTCGCAGTTTGGTACGCTGGATTTGCAGGTGCTGGAAAGCCTGATGCAGCAGTCGGTGCTCACCAGCAACGGCACCTGGCTTACTTACTTCCGCGCCGGTGGCTCGGTGTTTGAGAATGTGGCACCGGCCTATTGGCTGTCGCTGGCAGGTATCGGGCTGTTCTTTGGTACGATTGGCAAGTCAGCACAGTTTCCATTGCAAACCTGGCTGCCCGATGCGATGGAAGGACCCACACCGGCGTCCGCACTCATCCATGCCGCTACGATGGTGGCTGCCGGGGTATATCTGTTGGCGCAGGTATTTGTGCTGCTCACCGGCGACGCGCTCACGGTGATTGCCATCATCGGTGCTGTTACGGCATTTATGGCGGCCATCGCAGCCTTGTCGCAGCACGACATCAATCAAGAAAGTGTTGGCATACTCCACTATTTCGCAACTGGGCTACATGGTGGTGGCGATGGGAGTGGGGGGCCTACGATGCAGCGTTGTTTCACCTGATCACGCACGCCAGCTTCAAAGCCTGCCTTTTTCTGGGTTCAGGTGCTATCATCCATGCCATGCAAGGCATAGAACCCCGACCTGGATGAAGCAGATAAAGCCCGCTTCGACCCGCAGGATATGCGTTGGATGGGTGGACTGCGCAGGAAGATGCCCTGGACCTTTGCTACGTACCTTGTGGCGCGATGGCCCTGGCAGGGTTGCCGCTGTTCTCCCGGTTTTTTGAGCAAAGACGCAATTCTGGCACAGATCAATGGCCTGGGCAGATGCCGTATCCAACCATCAGCTAACGTATCATAGCCTGGTGGTGGTACTGGCCTTTGCCACATCGTTGCTCACGGCCTTTTATATGGGCCGTCAGGTACTGCTGGTCTTTTTTGGCGACTTCAGGGCCAGCAAAGCGTTTGCCTCCGCCAGGGATAGTTTTTATCGGCTGCATGAGTCGCCCTGGATCATGCGCATTCCTATGGTTATTCTAGCCATTCTTTCCTGGGTATTGTCTATTCCTGGAATCCGCTGGGACGGTGCTGCCAGTTGGGTAACCAAGGTGATCTTTACGCCCCCTGCTGGCGGTGCCTGGAGATTATAGCTACCTTGACAGACTGGCTATGCTGAAAGATGCCTGGCATCATACGGCTTCCTACATCGCCATTGCCCTGGCAGTATCAGGTGCAGGGATGGCTTACCTGATATTCCGGCCAACAGTGCAAAGCAGCACAGCAATACCATACAGTGGTACCCTATCAGAACTTTTTTGCAAAGCTGTCCTTTCAGCACTGGTATATGGATCGTATCTATCGGTTGCTGGTAATCCGCCCGGTGATGAAGCTGGCTACGTTCACTGCATGGTTTGACCAAGCAGGTGATTGACAGGGCAGTAGACAGTGTGGCTATCATGAATGTAGTGCTCGCGCATCTTGTGGCCTTTGCAGACCGCACGTTAGTAGATGGGATGGTTAATTTGCTGGCAAAGGTAGCAGGCTGGATCGGCAAACTGGCCCGTACAATGCAGACAGGTAATGTGCAAACCTATTTTATCATCACTCTGCTGGCCGTGATCGGGATGCTGGTGGTACTGCTCTTTTAATCTCGCCCCTCACCCAACACAAACATATTGAGCACCCATAACACCTTTATGGGTACTCGACACCTATGTGTTGCCCATCCATAACACCTTTATGGGTACTCGATTCGATCGTGTTGCCCATCCATAACACTTATATGCGTACTCGATTCGATCGTGTTGCTCATCCATAATACCTGTATGGGTACACAACTCAATCGTGTTGAGCATCCATAACATCTATACAGGTACTCAATGCATGAGCGTTGAGCGGCCATAACATCTATATAACCCAAGTTGTAGACCATAATTTTTGTTAATACCCTAGTGCAGGCGACCGCTCAATGCTGTCAACTTAAGGATAATCACTCGCTCGGCTCCTGCCGAGTGAGGGTTATTTTGAGGCTTCCGCGCCGCGTCGGCCAGCCTCAGAAAGCAGGATGCCTTCTCATAATTGTCACCGCTCCGGCGGCTCGGTCGCGGGACGCGAGCGACTGACAGTGAGTCCTTAAGTTGACGGCATTGAGCGACCGCTTGCGCTAGGTTGTTTGGATAGATAAGATGTTACCCGCAACTTGAGTTAATTAAAAAAGGAGCCATACCAGGATAGTGGTAAGGAATGGGATAATAAAGTAAGAGTTTAGCAGCGTTAGAAACGCTCTATGTGTGCACCCTTGCTACAAGCGAGGACGGGGGTGATAGCTTATGAATAGTTATTTTTAGCGATTAAATAGTATTGCAGGAAACCTATTCTATCTTTGTGCTGTTGCATACTGACTACAATCAGTAATTGTCAGCTGATATTACGTTTTAGCTGATTTAGCCTATCATAATATCATCTTTTATACGATCAAAAGGCTCTTGCTATCATTTGACCAGCCCGCCTTTTAACATTCAATTTATGTCATTCGAGAATTTAAACATCATTGAGCCTATCTTAAAGGCTCTGAAAGACGAGGGTTATTCCAACCCTACACCCATTCAATCACAAGCTATTCCGCTTGTGCTACAACACAAAGATTTACTGGCTGCGCACAGACGGGTACCGGAAAAACAGCTGCCTTTGCTATTCCTATACTGCAATTGTTGCATGAAAATACAGATAAAACAGCAAAAGAAAGATCAAGGGCACTGGTAATGACACCTACACGCGAACTGGCTATCCAGATCGACGAGAGCTTTGCCGCTTATGGCAGATATACCGGGCTTCGCCAATACGGTTGTCTTTGGCGGCGTTTCCCAAAAAGCACAGACAGACGAACTGCGTAGGGGTGTGGATGTTCTGGTGGCTACACCAGGCCGCTGCTCGATCTCATCAGCCAGAAGTATATCAACTTACAAGACCTGGAGTATTTTGTGACTGGACGAGGCCGACCGTATGCTGGATATGGGATTTGTACACGATGTAAAACGGGTGATCAGACTGTTGCCTGCCCGTCGGCAGTCGCTTTTTTTTCTCCCGCTACCATGCCTCCGGCTATTGTGGAACTTGCCAGTACGATATTGAAAAATCCGTCTCAGGTGGAAGTTACTCCTGCATCTTCAACTGCCGATACAGTGCAGCAGGCGTTATATTTTGTAGGACAAATCCAGCAAGGGGGAGTTGTTGTTGCATGTGTTGCGAGACGATGCCATCGATATTGATACGGCCCTGGTATTTACCCGCACCAAGCACGGAGCGGATAAGGTAGTGCGGTTTTCTTAGCAAAAAAGGTATTCGTGCAGAAGCCATTCACGGCAACAAATCGCAGAATGCCCGCCAGCGTGCGCTGACCAATTTTAAGAACAAACAAACCAAGGTGCTGGTAGCCACTGATATTGCTGCCCGTGGTATCGATGTAGACGAGCTGTCGTATGTGATCAACTACGAGATCCCTAATGTGCCGGAAACATATGTACATCAGGATAGGTCGCACCGGCAGGGCAGGTAACAAAGGCATGGCTTTCTCCTTTTGCGATGCCGAAGAAAAAGCCTACGTGCGGATATCCCACAAATTGATCGATAAGACGATACCCATTATCGAAGATCACCCGTACCCTATGAGCGATCAGGCGATGGGCCGTGCATGATCCGGGTAGCTCCGAGGCAACAGCAGAGCAGAAAGCCTGGGAGAACTTCCGGCGGTAACAGCAACAACAAGAGGAAATGGCATAGCAGTTCGCGCCAGCAAAGGGGCTAACCTATCAGCAGTGAAGTTGCTGTTTGTCTGATATTATCAGGCCGCTGTATGTTGCAGCGGCTTTTTTATGTCTGATTATATCACACTTCCCTTTACAAAAGCATTACCTTGCTTATATAATGTTCTACCACAACAAACACTTATGAAAAGATCTAAGATTGATCCTATGCCGCAGTTCTTCGACCGTTATATCAACTTGGCCGAAGATATAGATATTGTAGATGCGCTAACAAAGCATTTACACGAACTGCCCGATACCTGCCGACCTCCGGTATGCAGAAGGCAAGTGGACGGTGAAGGAAGTGTGGCAGCATATCATAGACAATGAGCGGGTGCAGGCTTACCGTGCCCTGCGTTTTGCCAGAAACGACCAGAGTACACTGCCTGGTTATGATCAGGGCCTTTTTAATCTGCACGCTGTAGCCAACCGGCGCACGATAGCCGATCTGCTGGAGGAGTTCAGGGCGGTGCGTCTATCCAGCATAGCCTTGTTTGAAAGCTGTGATGACCGGATGCTCATGGCCGAAGGTACCTGCAATGGTGTGCGTATTTCTGTACTCGGGCTGGGCTTTGTGCTGGCAGGGCACCAGGTACACCACGAGCGTATCCTGGAAGAGCGTTATTTCCCATTGCTTGCATAATTATTCCTCTTTATACCAGGCAAAATAGGTTTATGGGAAAGTAAATTTGCAAACCAATTTTGTTTGAGTATACTTCAATACACATTTTTATATGAGTTCTCTTACGTTGCATTTTATCAGGCCGTTACTGTTTTCAGTCATTGTTTTTTCTTTTCTTGGCTGCATTCATATAGCACAGCCTCCTGCAAAGAACCAGAAGACTGCGGTGATCGCTTACTACACCGGGCAGCCCGATCCGCTGGATGAAGCTACTGTGAGCCAGCTTACACATATCATCTATAGTTTTTTGCATTTGAAAGGCAACAAACTAGCATTGGATAATGCACAGGATAGTGTCTCGCTGGCTTATCTGGCATCCCTCAAAAAGGAGCATACGCAACTAAAAGTGATGCTCTCACTGGGCGGCTGGGGCGGCTGCGAAACCTGCTCCCCTGTGTTTGCCACGGAGAAAGGCAGAAAGGAATTCGCACAGTCTACCAAAGCACTGCTTGATCAGTTTGGCATCGATGGTATTGACCTCGATTGGGAGTACCCCGCGATTGAAGGGTATCCCGGACATCTTTTTGCACCGGAAGATAAGCAGCATTTTACGGAACTGGTCAGGGTATTGAGAAAAACGCTGGGCAAAAAAGCCATCATCACCTTTGCTGCCGGTGGATTTGAGAAATATCTGGAAAAATCTGTCGCATGGGATGAAGTGATGCCGATGGTAGATTTTGTCAATATCATGAGCTACGACCTTGTGAATGGCAACAGCACTGTTACCGGACATCATACTCCACTGTATTCTACGGAACATCAGGTGGAGTCTGCCGATCATGCCGTGCAATATCTGGATGCTGTGGGTGTGCCGTTGGATAAGATGGTGATCGGTGCGGCCTTTTATGCAAGGGTCTGGGAAAATGTGATTGATACAAATCAGGGCTTGTATCAAGCCGGAAAGTTCAAACAGGCCGTTTCATATAGCATGTTCGAGCAGTTTGTCAGGGATCATCCTGGCTTTGTATACCATTGGGACACTGTAGCACAGGCTCCTTACTGGTATACTGCCGATCAACAGTTGTTTGCTACATACGACAATGATGAGTCGGTAACCAAGAAAACCCAATACGCTGTAAAGCACGGGCTGAAAGGCATCATGTTCTGGGTGCTGGGCGAAGACAAGCGTGAAGATAGCTTACTGAAAGCTATCAGTGATACGGTGAAAGAGGAAGAAGGAAAGTAAGCAGCATGGTTATACCACCGCCATGATGCCTCTCACATATCCAACAGACTCGGCCAGGCCGGGCATGGGGTCTTCGCCGTCTTTTTCGTATTCAAAAGCTACGTGCTCCTTGTAGTTGATCTTTTCCAGTGTCTTGATTACTTTGGGGATATCGATAATACCGTGGCCAATTTCCAGGGGCACACCATCGCCGGTATTTTTATCAACGTCTTTGAAGTGTACGTCATACAAGCGGTCTTTGAATCGTTCTATCATAGCCACCGGGTTCTGACCTATGCGTTGTACGTGGCCTATATCAATACAAAAACCTATGCGTTTGTCCAGGTTTTTGATCTTGTTATATACATCCATAGGACTGGAATACAGCTTATCGCCTGGGCCGTGGTTGTGGATAGCCAGTTTGATGTCGTGCTCTTTCACCTGGTTGTTCACCATATCCAGCAGCTCATAGTTGGGCACACCAATGATCATTTCCAGACCGGCATTTTTGGCGTATTCAAAAGCACGTGTTACTTCATCTTCGCTTTTCATATAAATGACTCCGGCACCGTAAAGGTCAAGCCCGGCATCTTTTATTTTGGCTGCTATCTTCTTGAGTTCCTGGGCAGTGCTGTCCAGGGGCATGTGCATCTCTTTGAGAGCTATGCTATCGATGCCAAGCCTTTTGGTCATCTTGATGGTATCGTCCAGGCTGAAATCGCGAAACGTATAGGAGGCAATAGCTAAGTGAAGTTTTTCGTCTTTTTTTGAAGATGCGGGACTTGCAAAGCTACGGCGGGTAGCTAATGTAGAAGCACCAGCGATGCCCAGTGCAGTTAATTTTAAAAATTCGTTTCTGTTGTATTTCATGGCTGTAAAAATAGTGTGTAGTGATGCACGCGCTTATCCTGCACAAGCAAGGAATTTTTTACCTATAACTCAAATAAAAAAACTGACCGTTGGACGGGCAGATTTAAGAAAGGTGTATATCTTGATAAGCTATTTAACGCAAGTTGCTCGTCTATGATAGTATACGGTAGCTTTACATTTTCTGGTTTGCGATTTCGTACTAACAAAAAACCCTGCAACAAACAGCAAGGCTTTCATAAATGAGTGAAGAATGATTGTCGTATATTAGTTGTTATCCTTGTCTAGTCTTACAGTAATGTTATCCAGTTCTACCCTTTCTATCTTATCATCATTGTCCAGGTTCCAGGCAGTCACCAGGCGTTCGGCGTGCATTTTATTACCAGTTACCTTGTTCAGACCTTTACGAAACTCTTCCATAGATATTTTACCGTTGCCATCGCTGTCCCACTCTTTAAAACTTCCGTAGTCGCTGTAACTGTTTTTGTTGAAAAAGTGATTAGCATCATCGTTAAATTCTTTCTCATCCAGGATATTGTCATCATTTTCGTCCCACGCTTTAAAAAAGCCGTTATAAAACTCTGTGCGGCTTAATACACCATTTTTATTGGCATCCAGATCTTTGTAGCTCATATTTTCGGCTTTGTACATAGGCTTTTTCATGGCTGGATAATCGGCTTTAGCAGGTGCTACATCAGGTTGGGTTTCCTGTGCGACTGTAGCGGTATCGGGTGCCTGTTCCTGAACTTCTGCCGGTTGTTCTTTGGGAGCTGGCGTCGCTTGCTGGGCAGTTTCTGTTTGTTTGTTGCTATCACCTGAGCAGGCACTGAATACTAGTGCTGTGCAACTTATTCCTAAGATATAAACAGATGATTTTTTGAATAAAGAAGCGGTTGTGTTCATAGCGTTTGTGAAGTTGGGTGGAGAAAGTGTATAGTGTTATAACACTTCTTAATCGACAAATGTTTTGTTTTTTTACTTTAATCTGGCGATTTTCTGCACTAACAAACTCAATCATGCTGTACATTTGTAGCCGAATAGCGTATTTTATTGATAAATTTCGTCCTTTTTCGCCACTTGTATTTCCTTCTTCAATCTCCTGTTCAGCACGAAAGTGCCAAAAGGCAGGATAGATGCCATCAGTGCGGCCAGGGTTTTGCTGTATTTCCAATACATAAGGCGTTGAGTACGTACAACAGAGAGGGTAAAAAGCGTAAATAATATGCCATGTATCCAACCTGCTATTTTTACTGCTTCCGGATAGCCTGCATAGTATTTTAGCGGCATAGCAATCAGCAGCAGCACAAGATACGAAATGCCTTCCAGCAAACCGATCATGCTTAGCTGGTGAATACAACTGACTTGTTTGTGATTTTTATTGTTCATAAAATAGCAATTTCCTGATGCTTGTGGTTGATGGCGACAATTAACTACAAATATGCGAGAAATAGCCTGTGAATTTTAGGTAAATTCTTTCGTCATTCCTTTCAAAAACATATATTGTCTTTTGTAGTCAGCCATTGGTTGTTTTGTAATACAGTTTGTGCAATAGATCGTTTCAATAAGTTTTTCATAAAAGACAGTGACTGGATTATTTTGCAATTTGCACGACTACCAGCTGTATCAAGTTCATTTGATGCCCTAAAAATAGCATTCTCATGCTAATCTTACATGCCGGTACGATCGCAATGCAACTGCTGAGGGATAAGGTCCCAAATCCGTAGTCGGTTTATCATCGGCCATTCCAAATAAAATGTGCTGTAGTATAAAATAGGTGGATGCTCATCATACCAACAGGCATGGTTGAAACAAAAACAAAGACTTATAGCTTTTATATTAAGTGCGTAACCCAATAAGCAAGATGAAACCAAGAACACATACAACGACAGTCAGTGAGCAGAAACAACTTCCCGACCTGAAATGGATAGATACGATGTCCAACGTTATGGATTCCAAATTTAAAGTGCCTGGCACTAATTTCAGGTTTGGGTTAGACCCTATTCTGGGCTTGTTGCCTGGTATTGGAGATGCTACTTCCCTGGCTGTCTCCGGAGTGCTTATCTTTTATATGGCAAAATATGGTGCAAGCCGCAAACTGATCATACTGATGACAGGGAATGTGTTGCTAGATGCCATTATAGGTAGCATCCCTATTCTGGGAAATATCATTGACTTTTATAATAAAGCCAACGTTCGCAATATCAAGCTGATGAAAGCGCATTACTATGAGGGCAAACATCAAGGTAGCGGCAAAGGTATATTAACATTAATGATGATTGTTATTTTCGTTTTTATGGGACTGATCATGTATGGTACCTGGGAATTGATAAGTTATTTGCTGCACGCAATAAGTTGAGCATCTGTGTAAACTTTACAATGGTTCTTTAAACAAGCTGTTGTCTGGTGGGTTATACTAATTAAATAAATTTCAATTTTTTGAACCAGCTATTATCATGGATAAAGAAAGAAAAACAGACAAAAATAATCCTTTGTCGCAGGCATTGAAAAAGATCACTTATGGCATGTACGTTGTTACCACCCGTAAGTCTGCCAAGGAAATGTCAACCCGAGATGAAGATTATGTAGCGGCAGGCACCATAAGCTGGGTAAGCCAGGCTTCTTTTGACCCACCGCTGGTTACTGTAGCCATCAAAAAGAATTCTGACCTGCACGAAACGATTGAGAAGAGCCGGATATTTGCGATCAATATCGTAGGAAAAGACCAGAAGGATATGCTTGTTCCTTTTGCCAAAGAAACCCGCATAGAAGGCAACAACCTGGATGGTTATGGTTTTACAGATGGAGAGCATACAGGTGCTCCCATATTAAATGACGTGCCTGCTTACCTGGAGTGCAAAGTGTTAGAAGACATCACTATTGGCGACCATAGCATTTTTGTAGCTGAAGTGTTGGGAGGGGATACCCGCAACCCCGATGCCATGCCGCTTACAGAATGGGAAGCGGATATGCACTATGGCGGATAAAAAAAGCTACCTTATTCCCCTGTTGTTTTATTAAAAAGCAGCAGGGTTTTTTCATCGTCCATCAGCATTAGCTGTTCGTCTTCTACTTTATAAAGATTGACTTTTCTCAGAGCTTTCAGAAACTGGTTTTCTGTGTCTCCCTTGCAAGCCATTTTGGTGGTGACAATCTCATCAAACCGGATGCTATCTCCAGCCACTTTATAGGTGCCATTCAGCCGGTTGCAGCCTGTGGTGCCATTTATGGTATGATCTCCGCTTTGTATGTTGAGCATCGGCGTTTCCTGCTGGTTGGCGGCTGAAAAAGCCTGATCATTCAAACGGGTAAGCTTCCATTGCCCTTCGTAAGCCATTGCGTCGTGCGTGATGTAGCGGCCGCATCCCTGAAACTCCTGCTTATCAGTAACTACAGAAACCGTGTGGGTAAATGCTTCTCCCGACATGTCATCCGTGCAGGGTTCTTCAGTAATGCTGATCTTAAACAAACCAGCTTCCGTATCAGCCTCAAAAGTCTGTTCCTTCCCGTTTTCTTTGATATCAGCAACAGGAAAGCTGATACTGTCGCCATTGATAGACTTGAAATACATTACACTGTCAAAATCCACATCCAGTACCCAACCGGGTTCATTGCCTGTGGCTGTAAAATCTATGCCCTCTCTGCGTTTGGCGCGATAAATATTACTGGCAGGAAGTGTGTCTTCTGGCTGGGCACGGTGCAAAACAAACATGGCTGCCAGATCACCGGTGATCTTTTTTCTTCCCTGATCCAGCATACGCAGGTTACCGTTGGTTTCTGCCAGATAGTGCTGGACAATATTATCACCTTGTTTCAGTACAACGATGGAATCATCTGCAATCTGCCAGGTACCGGAATCTATAAGAGAGGCTTCATCTCTGCCCAGATAGATTGCGCTGCTCTCGAAGTGCGCGTCTTCTTTCAAGGTGAGTTGTGTCTGGATGCCCTCACAATCTGCACAGGGAAGCGTGCCTTCGTAGATACCCAGCACCTGCTGTCGTATCACGGCCTGCTCCTGGTTCTGGCTGGAAGAACAGGAGCAGGCGATCACTCCAACTAAAAGAATGAGTTGCCTAATGGCAGGGGGAATCATGTCACTTGATATGGTTTTGCGTAGATGCATAAGAATACAAGGTCCTCAAATATATAAATCCTCAACCTTATTTCGGTATATATGTTTGAGACAGCACGACGGAGACTACAAACAAAAAAGCCAGCAGCATCTTTGTATGCTACTGGCTTTAATTTTTATAGATAGCGGACCGTTACTCTTTCAGCAAGGTTGGCTCTTCTTTGTTGAGTGGCAGGCCGGATATTTCCTGCTTCACTTCCGGGGCTGGTGTTGCCTGCTGCGTGTCCAGCTTTTCGAGTTTTGGCAGAGGTTTTACCATAGGAACTGGCTTAATGGCTTCTTCCGAAGATGCTGCTTGCTGTTCGGGAGTTGCTGTCTGAACTTTTTCTACTGTTTCTACTATAGGTTTTGCTGTAGCTTTTGAGGCTACAGGCTTTGAAGCTGGAGCAGTTGCTACCTTCTCGTTTGCAGGAGTTACTTTCTTGGTTTCTAGAGCTTCTTTCGTGCTTTTTGCCTGGTCTGTTTTCTGCGTTTCGCGGCGCATGGCGATGGCATTGTTTTGCTTGATATCTTTGGTCTTAGAAACATCTTCCTGCGTATCCCGTGTCTGTTGCACAGGCTGTCTGTCTGATGGTCTTTCTTTTACCTGTGCTTTATTGGTACTGCTATTGTCTCCGATATTTTTCTCCATCACAGTTTTAACGGCAAAAAAAGAAAATATAAACAGCAATGCCAAAGCTGCTGCCGCCCTGAATATTTTGACATGCGTACCGGAAAGTCTTTTCCGCCGGTTGGCCTCACTTATTTTGAGCTTGCCTTTCAGTTTCTTCTGATACTGTTTGCTGTATTGAGGGGTTTCACTCTGTGCATATTGCAACATGGTGTCTGAACACTGCTCACAATGGTGCAAGTGCAGTTCAACTTCTTGCTTTTGTTGCGTATCCATTTGCTCTTGTAGGTAGCGTGCCATCCGTGACCGCGACAGGTGAGCACTAAACTCTGTGGTATTGCCTTTTAGATTCATAAGGGTTTTATCTTGTTTATAAAAATTTCAAGTTGGATTTATGCAAAATTTACTTTCAATTTTTATACCTTATGCATAGAAAGCTTGGTAGTGCTTAATGCTTTGTTTGTAAGTATTTAGTTGTTCGTTGTATTTTAATTAGTTGGTGTGTTCATAAATAGTAGTATAAGACAACTTATTGGGTGTTTAGGATTATAAATCATAGCTCAAAAGGGTATAAAATGCACAACAATCACTAAAATAAGCGTGTATCAGGGTTTGATCAGTATGAGTAGGTCATAAGAGCCGCAGCTGATCTGATATACCTTTGCTTTCCGCACAGGTGTAATTTTTATGAGATATTATTAGTCCTCATAGAGCATCTTTACAGTCATGCCGCCATCAATTACCAGATTTTGGCCGGTGATAAAAGTAGATTCGCCAGAGCACAAGAAGACCGCAGCCCGGCCAATATCTTCCGGTGTGCCTACTCTTCCTACGGGATGTTGTTTTTTGTCAGCTTCGCTGTGGTGTACGTTTTCTCTTTCAGCCTGCTTCTTCCAGTCGCGCACCTCAATCCATCCGGGACTGATGGCATTGACGCGCACAGCAGGCCCAAGGCTGATAGCCATTGCATGGGTAAGCGACAAAATACCTCCTTTGCTGGCAGCATAGGCTTCAGAACCTGGCTCTGACATCAAAGCGCGGGTAGAGGCAATGTTGAGAATAGTACCTTTGTGCTGCTTGAGGTAAGGTGCAGCAAATTTTGAGCAGATAAAAGCACTGCGTAGGTTTATGTTCAATACTTCATCAAACTCAGCCACGGTAAGCTCATCCAACGGTTTGAAGCGCGACACACCGGCGTTGTTTACCAGTACGTCTATGCGGTCCAACTGCTGCATCACTTGGTTGATCATGGAGCGAATGGAGGTTTCCTCGGCAACATCGCAGGAAATAAAGGTGGCTTTACCACCTTTCCCCTCTATCCATTGCTTGGTTTCGTGGCCTGCCTGTTCATCCTTATCTGCAATGACTACATGCATGCCCTGCGGATCGCCGCCCGGATGCGAAAACGCCTGAATGATGCCTTTACCAATGCCTTGCCCACCGCCAGTGACAATGGCAACTTTGTTATTGAATGGGTTCATCCTTTTCCAACTAACTTTATGCGTCCCCGGTTTGATAAAATACTGATATTTGCTTGCGCATCAACCGATAAACCAAACTGTTGGTTATCGGGCAAAAAAGTAGCAGCCCTGTAGAGAGCTGCTATCTGAAAATTACTTTGTATTGGAAGTTCAGGCTTTTCTTCTGCCACGTTTTGTTTTGGTATCTTCTTCTTCTTCCGGGTTGTCGTCTACATCTGCCAGAATACGGCCGGAGTATTCATCAAAAATGATACGTTTCTTTTCTCTGATCTCTACGATACGTTGCGGAGGAATGATGATGTTGCAACCTTCGGCAGCACCTCTTTTCACTTTTACCACGGCTAATCCATTAGAGAGGCTGTTTCTAAGCTTTTCGTAGTATTTGTAAAGCTTTTCATCAGCACTGCTGATCTGTGATACGGTACCTTCTCTTTCTTTCATCAGTGCTTCTTCTTCTTCCTGACTGTCTGCCACAATCAGGTCTAGCTCACCGCGCTTGCTTTCCAGGTCTTTGCCACGCTGCTCAATCAGGTTTTTGGTGACATCCAACTCCTGATTTTTGGATTCTATTTTGGCATAAGCCTCTTTGGTTCTTTTTTCAGAAATCTGAATTTCCAGGTTTTGCAGCTCAATCTCTTTGGTGATCGCGTCATATTCGCGGTTGTTTCTGACGTTGATTTGCTGCTCTCCGTATCGTTTGATAAGAGCTTCTGATTCTTTGATGGCGGCTTTGTTGTTTTCTATCTCTTTTTGCAAACCATTGATGTCGGCTTCATATTTATCGAGCCGGGTCTGATAGCCTGTAATTTCATCTTCCAGGTCGCTTACTTCTTCTGGTAGCGCACCGCGTATTTTCTTTATTTCGTCGAGTTCTAAATCTATATTCTGTAGCTTGAGCAGTACATCAAGCTTATCTGCAACAGTAACAGTCTTGGGATGTGAGGTTGTACTTTCCATAGGTGATGTCAAAAGTAATAAACGGGGTTTGTAAGGGTTTTGGCCAAATGGACTGCAAAGTTAACAAATTTTTCAGATAATAATTCCTCTATCAGCTCTTTTGTGAATACTTCACTTTCGTAATGCCCGATATCGGTAATCATCAGGTGGCCATCGGCATCGAAGAACTCATGGTATTTGAAGTCGGCAGACACAAATACATCGGCTTGTTGTGCGATGGCTTTTGGAAGCAAGAAGCTGCCTGCACCTCCGCATACGACTACTTTGCTCACCGGCCTGCCGGTAAACTGCGTATGCCGGATCATCGACAGCTGCATGTGTTCTTTGAGGTACTGCAAAAAATCTTCTTCCGGCATGGGTGTCGGCAACTGACCGATCATGCCGGCCCCTGCTTCCTGGTTTTCATTTTCAAGCACATGCAGGTAATAAGCCACCTCCTCGTAAGGATGTGCCTTGCGCATGGCAGCCAGTACCTGCGACGACAAATATGCCGGAAAGATGACTTCAATACGTTTTTCTGCTACCTGCTCCAGCTTTCCCTGGGTACCAATGTGCGGATTGGCCTGGTCGTTGGGCTGGAAAGTACCTGTGCCTGTCGTCTGGAAGCTACAGTTTTTATAATTACCAATATTGCCTGCTCCTGCCTGGCTGAGTGCCTGAAGTAGCGTATCCGCATGTTCTGTTGGCACAAAAACCACCAGTTTGTTGAGCGTGGTCGGTTTGGGTGCCAGCACCTGCATTTTTTGCAACTTCAGCTTTCGCCCGATCTGATAATTAACGCCCCGCGAAACGTTATCCAGGTTGGTATGGATAGCATAGATGGCAACATCGTGCCTGATGGCTTTGATCACGGTGCGTTCTATATAGTTTTTGCCGGTCAGGCTTTTGAGTCCCTTAAACACAATGGGGTGGTGGGCAATGATCAGGTTGCAGTTGCGCTCAAGAGCTTCGTCTACTACGGCTTCTGTAGCGTCCAGGCTCACCAGTACCCCATTCACTTCCTGCTCCGGGTAGCCGGTGATGAGTCCTGCATTGTCGTAGCTTTCCTGGTAGGAGCGGGGTGCTATTTGCTCCAGGTAGGTGGTAACTTCTTTTATGGTAGTCATAGCTTGGTAGGTATTAAAAAAAAGCCTGAAAGATCTTTCATCTTGCTAAAAGTTTATACTTTTAAATGATTCGTCTATTTTTGTCTCAAACAAGCCTTCCGGCAGATGCTGCAAATTATCTTATGGCCTCTTAGCTTCTTATACCAGGCAGCCACAGGTTTTCGCAACCACTTATATGATATCAACTACAAGCACTCAATAGAGTTCACTCCTTTTGTCATTGACGTGGGCAACCTGAGTGTAGGTGGTACTGGCAAGTCTCCGATGATAGAATATATGGTGCGATTGCTACAGCCTGCCTACCCCCTTGCCGTACTGAGCCGTGGGTATGGACGCAAGACCCACGGGTTTCGCCTGGCCGATGCTACGGATACCGCCGAAACTCTGGGCGATGAGCCTTTTCAGTTTTATCGCAAATTTGCTGCGTTGCCCAACGTAGCTGTAGCAGTAGGAGAGGAGCGGGTAGCTGCCGTACCCGAAATCCTGATGCATCATCCGGATACGGAGGTGATCTTGCTGGACGATGCCCTTCAGCACCGGGCCATTGCTGCCAATCTGCATATTCTGCTCACCACCTACCAACGCCCATTCTACAACGATCATCTGCTGCCAGTTGGCCGGCTGAGAGAAGCCCGGACAGGTGCCCGTCGTGCTGATGTAGTGATCATCACTAAATGTCCGCCAGCCCTGCCGGAGGCGGAACGGCAGACCATACTGATGCACGTTTGGCAATATACGGGTAAACAGGTGCCGGTTTTTTTTACTGGCATACAATATGAACCGCCTAAAGCCGTATTTGTTGAGAGCAGGCCATTTGGCGGGAAAGTAATGCTGTTTTCCGGCATTGCCAATAGCACGGTATTTGAAGCCTATGTGCGCAGCAGGTATGAGGTGGTCGGCAGCATAAGTTTTGGCGACCACTACCGTTACGGCTCATCGGCCATTAAAAAACTGGTAGCCGCTGCCAAACATACAGGTGAGGGTACGTGTTTGCTCACAACAGAAAAAGATATGGTTAAACTGATCAGTGATCCAACCGCTGCAGTATTTGAGGATGTGCCTTTGTTTTATTTACCCATACAAACTTACTTTTTGCATGACGAAGAAACATTTAAACATGTAGTTTTGCGCCACATGCAACAATACTACCAGTCCAAAGGTACAAACCGTTTTTCATGAAGAAGGATTTTGTCAAAACCGGGAGCGGTCATTCTACACTCATCGCGCCTACATATAAAAGCAGCATTTTGCCGCGCAACGCTATCACCCTGGTTTTGTGTACTATTGCTTTACTAATTTCTGCTACAGTGTCTGGTCAGGGAGTGCGTATTCCCGGAGACACGACAGGCCGCGCCAAGAAAGACTCGGTGATCTACGGCCCCAATACTACCAAATACATCGATCAGCATGAATTGAAATTCAACCAGGTCGATTACAAAACCATAGACACGCTGCTGACCGGTGTGCATGATTATAGCCCAATAGAAACTCTTGGCAACAGTATGCAATATCTGGGGGCGATCGGTTCGGCAGCTATCGATATATTTCCGGTAGTGCCTAAAGCGATCGGTGCCTCTCCGGGCTTCAATGCTTATGATATTTACTATACTACGCCTGAAGATGTCAAATTTTATAACACACGGTCGCCTTATACCCAACTCGTCATCAGCTTTGGCGGCAACAACCGGTCGGTGAATGATATTACGTTTAGCCGAAACATCACATCCAACTGGAATGTAGGAGCAAACGTCAAAACACTCTCGATCAACAAACAACTGGGTCCGCCTGGATCATCGCAGAGCCAGGACAATAAATACGCACAGTCTTACTACTATAATTTTTTTACGCATTACCAGACCAAAAACAAGAAGTACGATCTGATGGCCGTACTCTCCCGCTTCAGCCATACCGTGCGGGAGACAGGTGGCATTGTAGAGGATACCACCAATCTGAGATTTTTGGGGCTGGAAGAATTCTACCAGTACAAAGATGCCTCAGTATGGTTTATTGGTTCTGATCCCAGCCATCCAAGCCCGGTGGTCAAAGAGTTTCGTTTTGATTACCACCTGTATCACCAGTATAAGATTAATGATTATCTACAGGCATACCACGAGTTTGACCTGTACCATCAGCATAATTCTTTCTTTTATTCACCCACAGGCAACATAGATACCAGCTACTATTTCAAACAGTATTTTCTGGATTCTACCCGCACGGCAGACTTCAACCGCTACAAACTGCTGCAAAATGAGATTGGTATAAAAGGTAACCTGTCGGTGCTTTTCTACAACGTGTATTTCAAACTGCGCAACACAAGCATGGAATATGTGAGTGATACCAGCTTCAACATACAGCCACGCACCCGTATTCCTATACAAAAAGCCAACGAACTCTATGGAGGCTTTAACTTGCGGCTGGACTTTGGGGGAAAAACGTATCTGTCGGGAGGAGCCGAATATCTGAATACCAACAGCTATCGCTTGCAGGCTGAGTTCAACAATCCTATCCTGAAAGCTTCCTATACCCGGGCCAGGGCGGTGCCTTCTTACCTCGACCAGAATTATCTGGGCAACCACAATTACTGGGAGGGTAACAACTTTGGATCGGTCGCCTATGACCAGCTAAAAGGCTCGCTGGAGTACCAGTTTGGATTTCTCTACCTGCGGCCTTCTCTGACAGCCACCAACGTCAACAACCCGATCTACTACCGGCGCGATACCGTAGTAGCAGCTAACAAAGTAATAAGAGGGCTAACTTCACCCGACAGGCAGGCTTTCCCGGAGCAGGCCGATGGCGGTGTGCAGGTGCTTTCGCCAGGACTTGAGTTTCGGCTGAATTTTCTGCAAAAACTGCATATGGAAAATAAAGTCACCTATTCGCTGGTCAGCGGCCCGGCTGCCAGAGCCTTTCCCATTCCTGATCTGTACGCTTTTTCCAGGCTTTATTTCATGAATCAGTACATAGAAGGCAAGCTCACCCTGCAACTTGGCGTAGATGTGCAGCTTAGCAGCGCGTATCTGGGTTACGATTATGACCTGTCTACCCAGCAGTTCTTCATACAACGGCAAAGGTACGGTGCAGGAAATAACGTGCTGATAGACAATTTCAGGTTGCCACATCCGGATTATTCGTATTATGCAGTAGCCGACCTGTTTTTTGTCATGAAAGTCCGCAAAGTACGTTTGTATCTCAAAATACCGCAGATCAATAAAGGCTTACTGGAAAATGGTTATTTTGCGTCTCCCTTTTATACCGGACAAAACCGGGTACTGGATTTAGGCGTCAACTGGTTGTTCTTTGATTGATACAATTTTGCAATTCTTAATTTTCCAATCTGAAATATGGTCAATGAAAAGCAAACGATTCTCAAGCTACAGCTGCCCACAGACCCGCGCTGGGTAAAGCTGGTAGACGAAAACCTGGAAGAAATCCTGACCGACCATGCCTATTGCGAGCAAAAAGCAGCCTCTTCCTGCATTTCCCTAATCATACAATTTCCCGACAGGCCAGCCCTGGTAGATGTGCTCACGCCCATTGTGGCCGAAGAGTGGGAGCATTTTCAGCGAGTGATCGCCATGATCCGTAAGCGGGGCTTAAAATTTGGTAAAAAGAGAACCGACGAATATGTGGTGAAGCTAGGTCAGCTGGAGCGCAAAGGCGGACAGATAGAGCGGCAACTAATGGACAAGCTGCTGATCAATGCGCTGATAGAGGCCCGTAGCTGTGAGCGTTTTAAGACACTCTGGAAAAACTTACAGGATGAAGAACTCAAGCAATTTTACTATGAGCTGATGGCTTCCGAGGCAGGGCATTATGTTACGTTTGTCAGGCTGGCTAAGGAATATATGCCGGAAGATGTAGTGAAAGTGCGCTGGCAGGAGCTGCTCGAGCAGGAAGCAGACATCATCAAAATGCTGGAAGTAAGGCCAGACAGAATACATTGATATGCAATTTGCCCTGATTTTCAGTATGTTTGATTCTTATGCACATATTATCCGTTTTGAAAATCGTACGTCTCATCATAGGGTCTGTTTGCCTTTTGTGGCCTGCTGCGCTGCTGGCTCAACACGAAGTGACTACCTATTATGATCGTGCCAAGACGGTGGTCAAAGAAACTTTCCATACCGCTGCTTCAAATCCTGCGGTGCTTGAAGGGGCTTATACCAATTATTACGCCAACGGGCAGGCAAAGATCAAAGGTTATTATAACAACAATATAGCCACAGGTTTCTGGGAGTATTTTTACGAAAATGGTCATTCTAAAATGCGGGGCATTCTACAAAACAGCGTTTACGATGGCTTGTGGGAATATTTTTATGAGAATGGGCATCTGCAAATGCAAGGTGCTGTGTATGATACCACGCGCAGCGGCCACTGGCAGTTTTTTTATGAAAGCGGAACACTCAAAAGCGAAGGCAGTTTTGAAGAGGGTAAAAAAGACGGCCTGTGGAAATACTATTACGAAGACAAAAAGCTCAAAGCAGAAGAGCAATATCAGGGCGATACCAGTACGTACCGGGAGTATTATGTCTCCGGTGAACTGAAGCTACAAGGCGTGCAGGTGAAAGGTATCAATGAAGGTAAGTGGATACGATATTACGAAAATAGTATTGTTGATGCCGAAGGAACGTATGCCAGTGGGCGGCGGCAGGGCCAATGGCGGTTTTATTATCCCAATGGCGAGCTGTCCTCTACCGGAGATTTTATGGATGATTCTTCCGTAGGTAAATGGACATACTATTACAGAAACGGCAGCATCAGTGCAGAGGGAGCAGAAAAAAATGGCTTGAAAGAAGGTTATTGGAAGCTCTACCAGAGCAATGGAGATTTTAAAGGAGAAGCTGTTTTCAATAGCGGAGAAGGTGTGTACAAGGAGTTTTATGAAGGGGGCAAGCTCAAAGTAAAGGGGCGGATGCACAACAGCGTACACCAGGGAAAATGGCAGTATTTCTACGAAGACGGTGTGCTGGAAGGCGATGCGGTCTTCAAAAATGGCACAGGAACATATTACGGGTATTACCGCGACGGCACGCTTAAAATGAAGGGTGCCATAGAAAACGGCGAACGCACAGGCGTATGGCAGCTCTACAAACCAGATGGCACACTGGCAGGATATTACACCAGTGTATACGAAAACAATGAAGCCGTCTTTAAAGCATTGGATAAGGTGACAGCCACTTCAGACAGTGCTTCGGGCAGCAACAGAACGGCTGCACTCAATGCCGAATACCTCTACCGTAAAAAGACATCCCGCTACTTTCAGCCCAGGGTCAACGAACTGACCAGCGTTATCATTGGTATTAATCCGCTGGCACTGATATTCAACCGGCTTCCCATCAGTGTGGAGTACTACATGCAGGAAAGGCTAGGATATGAACTGGAAGTGGGCATAGAGAGAAAGCCTTTCTTTGTGAGGTCGAAAAACATAGCGTCAGATAAGGCCTATCAGCGAGGCTTTTATGTGGCTTTTAAACAAAAGTTTTACCATACCGACACCCGCTCCGGCATGTTCTACTTCGGGCACAGCATTGGGTTTGACTATATCAACCATGTGGCAAAAGTTAGTATGCAGGATGGGCAGATGACCAGTATGGCACGCAAAATACTGGTGCGGGAGAAGCGTATTTCCTATGGTGTTATGGGCGGTACGCGCCTGATGAAAGATGCCGATATTATCAATACCCGTGTTGCCAAAGATGTACGCTCCCGTGGCCTCACCTTCGACCTGTTTGGGGGTGTGGGCGTGGGCTATCGTTTTGGACATAAGAGCTACACCGGCGATCAATACGACCATATACTCGGCAGTAAAAAGCGCAACAGCCTGTTCTTTCCCTGGCAGATAGGTGCTACGGTAGGATATGTATTTTGAGAAGACAGAAGACAGAAACTCGAACTTTAAACCTTGAACCAAAAACTTTGAAACCTAAAATTAAAAATTCAGACTTCAGTCTCCGGTCTTCCAGCTTTTCACAACTTTCTCAGATTTTTAGCTGTTAATAAACCATGAAAGAATCAAAGAAGACAATCATTATTGGTGCCACGCCGGATGCCTCGCGGTATGCATATCGGGCCGCACACATGCTCACTACGCATGGGCATCCTATTGTGCCACTAAGCATCAAACGCGGTACGGTGGCAGGAGAAACCATTCAGGATTTGCGCGGCAAACCAGCCATTGATGGGGTGGATACCATTACGCTTTACATCGGACCGCAAAACCAACCGGAGTGGCAGGAGTATATTCTCAGCCTGCAACCTAAGCGTATTATTTTCAACCCAGGCACAGAAAATCCTGCCTTCATACAGGCTGCCCGTGAGCAAGGCATTGAGCCGGTTACAGGCTGCACGCTGGTGATGCTACAGGTAGGAACTTACTGATAATTTAAGGTGTTATATATCTGATAATCAGTATTTTAAGTCTGATTTTTCGCTTTGCTGAGAAAAACTACGATAGATACGTCGGCAAGTTGCGAATTGCCGGTGTTTTCTCATGCATAATCCGTTATTTTATTGTATTTTTGATCCTTTGGACATTTAGTAAAACTATGAGCGAACTTAAAGATATTAACAGTTTAGAAACCAATTCATTAGCTAAGGTAAACGAAGGAGATTACTCTGCCGACAACATCCAGGTGCTGGAAGGTCTGGAAGCCGTCAGAAAACGCCCTGCCATGTATATTGGTGATGTCAACATGAAAGGGTTGCACCATATGGTCTATGAGGTAGTTGATAACTCCATAGATGAAGCCCTGGCAGGTTATTGCGATAAGATTAAGGTCATCATTCATGAAGATAATTCTGTTTCCGTAGAGGACAATGGCCGGGGTATTCCCACCGGTATCCACCAAAAAGAAAAGCGCTCAGCTCTTGAGGTAGTCATGACTGTGTTGCACGCCGGTGGTAAGTTCGACAAGAACACTTATAAGGTATCCGGTGGTTTGCATGGAGTAGGAGTTTCCTGCGTCAATGCGCTCTCCAAACCGTTGCATGTCACGGTACACCGCGAAGGTAAAGTATTCGAACAGGAATACAGCCAGGGTGTGCCCTTGTATTCAGTGAGAGAAATAGGCACCACAGACCATACCGGAACTATTGTTCGGTTCCATCCTGATCCTGAAATATTCAAAGTAAAGGAGTACAATTACGAGACGATTGCCTCTCGCCTGCGTGAGCTTGCTTTCCTAAATGCAGGTCTCCGAATCACCCTCACCGATCTGCGAAATACCAATGATAAAGGCGAAGCAGAAGAAGAAGAATTTCACTTTGAAGGCGGACTGGTAGAATTTGTTAGTTATCTGGATAACAACCGCGAAAAGCTGATCCCTGCTCCTGTATACATCGACAGCGAAAAAGGAGAAGTGCCTGTGCAGGTAGCTTTGACCTACAATTCGTCTTACACAGAAAATGTCGTATCATATGTCAATAACATCAACACCATTGAGGGAGGAACACACGTTTCCGGCTTCCGCCGCGCACTTACCCGCACGTTGAAAACGTATGCAGATAAGTCGGGCCTGCTGGAAAAAGTGAAAATAGATATCAACGGAGACGATTTCCGCGAAGGGCTTACCGCCGTGATCTCTGTGAAGGTAGCAGAACCACAGTTTGAAGGGCAAACCAAAACCAAGCTGGGCAACTCCGATGTGATGGGCGCTGTAGAAACCTGCGTAGGCGAAGCCCTAAATACCTATTTGGAAGAGCATCCGAAGGAGGCCAAAATCATCATCAACAAGGTGATCATCGCTGCGCAGGCGCGTCATGCTGCCCGTAAGGCACGTGAAATGGTGCAGCGCAAAAACGTGCTGACCGGCACCGGCCTGCCCGGAAAACTGGCCGATTGCTCCGACAACGACCCCGGAGAATGCGAACTGTATTTAGTGGAAGGCGATTCTGCGGGGGGGAGTGCCAAGCAGGGCCGCGACAGGCGTTTCCAGGCGATTCTGCCCCTGCGTGGTAAGATTCTGAACGTAGAAAAAGCACAGGAACACAGAATCTATGACAATGAGGAGATCAAAAACATCATCACCGCATTGGGCGTGAGTTTTGGAAGAGAAGACGACGATAAGGCACTCAATATGGAAAAACTTCGCTACTATAAGATCGTGATCATGACCGATGCCGATGTGGATGGTAGCCATATTCGTACGCTGATCCTTACTTTCTTCTTCCGCTATATGCGCGAACTGATAGAGAAAGGATACCTGTATATAGCCCTGCCGCCACTTTATCTTATCAAAAAAGGTAAAGAAGAACGCTATTGCTGGACAGAAGCAGAGCGCGAAAAACTGACACAAGAGCTGGCAGGTGATGGCAAATCGGAATCTGTAGGCGTACAACGTTATAAAGGTCTGGGAGAGATGAATCCCGAGCAACTATGGTCAACCACTATGGACCCTGAGCGCAGAAGCTTGAAGCTGGTAACCATTGACTCTGCTGCGGAGGCCGACCATCTGTTCTCTGTGCTGATGGGCGATGAGGTAGCACCCCGTAGAGAGTTTATTGAAAAGAACGCCAAGTATGCTAACCTGGATGTTTAAAATTTGATGATGCTATCCCTATGAAAAACGAATCTAAAATTATAGGACTGTTGTCAGAAAGCTTGAAAAGACAGGATCGACAAGCAGAAGAAACGAAGTCTATGAGGTCTGAAATGAATGATAACTTCAGCCGGTTGATCAATGCTGTTGGTGATCTGGCCGATGTAGGGAGAGAAAATAGCAAAAGAACTGAAAGAGTAGAGGAGCACGAAATACGTATTGCTCAGTTGGAGAAACATACAAGCATTAAATAATACCAGATTCCGGATGTTAGTAAAAGATCGTGTTTTATCCTCTATTGCCACCAGCAATTATATTAGCCGTGACCTGAGCTGGCTAAAGTTTAACGACCGGGTACTGGACCAGGCAAAAAAGTCTGGGCGCAACATATTTGAAAAGCTCAAATTTTTAGCTATTACCTCTTCCAACCTGGATGAATTTTTTATGATCCGGGTAGGTAGTTTGTATAATTACATCGATTATGGTAAGGAGCGTATAGATTATTCCGGCCTTAGAGAAAAGCCGTTCAAGAAAAAGCTGCTGCATGAGACGCAGGCTTTTTTCAAAACACAGCACGAACATTACCTGCATAATCTGCTGCCCAACTTCGAGAAGAACCACCTGCGCATCATCAAAGATATCAGCAAGCTGGATGCCAGCGAGGAGAAAAAGTTGGAAGATTACTTCAACCGAACGATCTATCCTATGCTTACACCTATGGTGTATGACACTTATCATGCGTTTCCTACCCTAATGAATAAGCTGCTGATATTTGGTGTGGTTACCAAAAACCCTTCCGAAAAAAAGGATCAGAGAAAGCTTTCTTTTGTGCAGATTCCTACCAACCTGCCTCGCTTTTATGAAATCGACCGGGGAGAGCAGCTGTTGTTTGTGCCCATAGAGGAAATTATCCGCCGCTATATCGACAGGTTGTTTCGCAACATAGAGATACTGTCGGTGAGCTTGTTTAGAATTACCCGAAACGGTGATTTTACGCTGGAGGAAGGTGATGATATTGAAGCAAACTTTGTGGAGGAGGTCAGGCGTAAGCTCAAAACCCGCAAAACCGGAAGAGTAGTAAGGGTGGAGGTAGAAAAAGGTTTTAGCTCCTGGATGATGCGCAGCCTTTCCTCAAGATGGAATATCGACAAGGATAGTATCTTTGAGATAGACCAGAGCGGGCTGATGGATTTCACTGCTTTGTGGCAGATCGTCAACCATCCTGAGTTTAAAAACAGAATACCCAAACCACACACGCCGGTGCCGCCGCTTACTTATCCGGAGATGGGTACAGAAGATATTTTTGATATCTTAAAGAACCGCGACATCCTACTGCATCATCCTTACAACGATATTGAACCGTTGCTGGAGCTTATTGAGCAGGCCGCAGATGACCAATACGTGTTGTCTATCAAGCTCACTATCTACCGGCTGGCACCTGATTCTCAGATTACGGCTGCACTGCTGAAGGCTGCTGAAAACGGCAAGCATGTGTCGGTACTGTTTGAGTTGAAAGCCCGTTTTGATGAAGAAAATAACATGCGTGAAGCGCAGAAGCTGCACAAGGCCGGATGTTTTGTGATTTATGGGATGGGTAGCGTAAAAACACATACCAAATTGCTGCTGGTGGTGCGCAAAGAAGGTAAGCGCGTTACCAGGTACGTACACATGTCTAGCGGCAACTATAATGAGCAAACTGCCAAGCTGTATACTGATCTGGGCCTGATGAGCACCAATGAAGTGTATGCACACGACGTATCCGAGTTTTTCAACGTAATCACCGGACACTCGCTGCCTACCAATTATCAATATTTGCTCACGGCTCCGCGCGATATGCGTATCAGCCTGATAGAAATTATCCGAAAAGAGGCAGAAAACGCTAAGAATGGCCTTCCTTCGGGCATTGTTATTAAGATGAATTCTCTGGAAGACAAAGCCGCCATAGACGAGCTGTATAAAGCCTCGCAGGCTGGTGTCCCCATCAAACTGATTGTGCGTGGTATCTGCTGCCTGAGGCCAGGGCGGCCAGGACTGAGCGAGAACATCAGTGTGCGATCTATTGTAGGCGATTTTTTGGAACATTCCCGCATCTATTACTTCCACAACAACAACGACCCTAAAGTGTATGGCGGCAGTGCCGATGTGATGGTGCGTAGCTTCGACAGAAGGCTGGAATCACTGTTTTTGATGGTAGACCCGATCGTGAAAAAGCAGGCTATGAATATTCTGAATTACAACCTAAAGGATAATGTGAATACCTATGCCATGCAGGAAGATGGCGAGTATCAGGAGGTTGTCAGAGGAAAATCTGCGGCATTTAATATCCACAAAGAATTTTTCAAAGTAACCCGTGAGGAAATTGACAGAGTAAAGCTGTTTTAAGTAGGAAGTCAGGAGACCGAAGACCGAAGACCGAAGTTAAAACTTCAAACCCTGAACTGTGGACTTAAAAATTCCCGACTTCGGTCTTCCGTCTCCTTTCTTCCCACTTCTATCTCACTTCAAAATCATATGTTTTTCATATAATAACTGCATCACGCCGTCTTTCAACCCAACGTTGGGTACAAGAATGCTGGTGGCTTTGGCCCATTTCATGACAGAAATGTAAATATCAGCGGCAGGCAGGATCACATCGGCCCGGTCGGCATTAAGTTGCAACTTGTTGATTCGTTCCTCCAGCGTGTGGTTAGCCAGAAAGTCGCGCACACCCACCAGCTTGCCAACAGCCAATGGCATACCCGCCTTATGACCCGATAGCTCAAAAAGCTTATTGATGTTGCCGCCCGTACCCATCGCGGTTACTTTGTACTTATGATCAGTAATATGTGTTTTAATCCATTGACACATTTCTTCCCACACCTGGTCGAGGGAGGTGCGCACATTGAGCCTACGGACAGACCCTATAGCAAAAGAACGTGCTGCCACTTTTTGCTTATCGATGTACAGGTTGAGTTCGGTGCTGCCGCCCCCCACATCGATGTGCAGGTAGTTTTTTGCCGGTTCCAGGTAGCTTAGCAAAGCATTGTTGATGATGTCAGCTTCCCGTTCGCCATCAATGATCTCAATGTCCAGACCATAATCCTGCTTTACTTTTGCTACCAGTGCCGATCCATTCTCTGCTTCCCGCATGGCTGACGTGGCACAGGCCATGTAATCATCTACCTGATATAACTCGATGAGCAGGCTGAACGCGTGCATCAGTTTGAGAAACTTTTCTGTACTGACCATACCGATACGATGGGTAGGGTTTTCTTCTGTAAGTTCAAACACATCTTGCCCCAATCGAAGCGGAAAACGAACGTATTCCATTCTTTTGAACGTAGTTTTACCTTCATATTCCAGCACGTTAGTCACCTGTAGGCGAATGGCATTAGACCCAATATCAATAGCAGCTAATCTCAAACAAATAAACTTTTAAGTAAAAAATACAGGACAGGTTATTGACAGTAAAATTAGAAAAAATCTTTGATTTATGTATTTTTGCAGCCATTTTATGATTAACGTCCAATCGGTATGAAAGTAATAGAACATATTCAGCGTGCCACGCAAACCTTGTTTACATTTGAGATTCTTCCCCCCAAAAAAGGAGAAAATATTAATACGCTATTTTCTCATATAGACTCTATGATGGAGTTCAAACCTTCTTTTATTGATGTGACCTATCACCGTGAAGAGTATGTGTACAAGGAAATGGGAAACGGTATGCTGAAAAAGACCGTGACTCGCAAACGCCCCGGTACGGTTGGCATCTGTGCAGCTATTCAGAACCGCTATGGGGTAGATACTGTGCCTCACGTGATATGTGGTGGTTTCTCTAAAGAAGACACCGAAAATATGCTGATTGATCTTGACTTTCTGGGTATCCAGAATGTGCTAATTCTGCGCGGTGATCCGGTCAAGTCAGAGTCGGGCTTTGTGCCGCATCCTGACGGGCACTGCTACGCTAGCGAAATGATTGGACAGGTAAACAACATGAATCGGGGGGTCTATCTGGACGAAGACCTGCCGGAAGCTACGCCTACCGATTTTTGTATTGGTGCGGCGGCTTATCCCGAAAAACACTTTGAAGCACCCAACCATGAGACTGATTTTGAGTACCTGAAGCAGAAAGTAGCTGCCGGTGCGGAGTTTATTGTCACCCAGATGTTCTTCGACAACCAGGTATATTTCCGGTTCGTAGACCAGTGCCGGGCGCATGACATCGCTGTACCTATTATTCCTGGCCTCAAGCCAATGGCTACCCTAAATCACCTAACAGTGCTGCCTCAGTTCTTCCATCTGGATATTCCGGATGTGCTGGCGAAGGAGGTAAGAAAATGCAAAGACAACAAGCAGGTGAAAGATGTAGGCGTAGCATGGTGCGTACAGCAATGCAAAGAGCTGATAGACTTTGGTGCTCCCGTATTGCACTTCTATACCATGAGCAAGTCCGAACTGGTCAAAAGAGTGGCGGAGCAGGTTTTTTAGATACTAATATTCGCTTTTATGATATACAAATAACTAAAAATATGAAAAAGATCAGCGTTACCATCGAATCTGGCTTACGCTTTATCGCTGAAGAAGAAAACAGCCGAATCGGTCTTCCTGCGCTTTTTGAGTTTACCTTTTATCTGAATTAATAAAAGTTGCAATTGCTCTTATACAATCAGATGGTTTGAAGCTGCCTAATTATTTTTGCTGCATCATAGAACAACGAAAGATCAATGATTGAGTAGCCATTGCCTCAAATCTTGCAAAACCTGGCTACGGTCTGGCTCTTTTTCGTGCATGGTTTCGTGGTACAACCCATCGTAGAGCCGCAGGCTTTTATCGGGTTGGCGTAACAGACGGAAGAACTTTTTGGAGCCTTCCGGTGAGGTAATCCGGTCGCCGGTGCCATGAAAGATATATACCGGAATGTATAGGCTTTTTGCTTTGGCATAAAAATGCTTGTGCAGGTTGAACAATGCATGTCCCATGCCAATAGATATCTTGCCATGCGTAAGCGGGTCTTTCACATAATCCTGCCCTACTTTTGGGTCATGCGATAAGTCATTTGGATTCAGATTGGTATCAATGGTGAGAGATGGCGCAATGTGGGTCAGCAATGCTCCTATCTGCTTTTTAACCTTTGTGGCAGTATCCATTGGCATCTCAATAGCAGGCGAGCTTAGGATCAGGCCCCGAAGGTTCTTCTGGTTGTCGTTATCTAGCGCGTAAGTCAACGCAATGGCACCGCCCAGCGAGTGGCCCAGCAAAAACACAGGTTGCTTTGCATGTTCTTGCATAGCCAGTTGCACCAACTCCCCCAAGTCATGGGCATAAGTAGTAAAATGATCAATATGACCTTTTTTGCCTGGTGACCTGCCGTGCCCACGAGATTCCAGCGCATAAATGGCCGTGCCGCTTCCTTCCATAACATCAACCAAAGAGTGATAACGTCCGGAATGTTCACCAATACCATGTTGTAATACCAGCAGGCGCTGCACCTGTCCTTCCGGTATCCACCGCTGCCAGAACAGTTCAACCTGATCGTGGGTAAATAAGGTATGCGTCGTATTTTGATAGGTCATGCTTTCTTTTATTAAATAAAACAGAAATAACCATTGGGTGTTTGCCTGCTATATATGTATGATGAACAAAAAGGCGGTAAATATCCTGCCTGGCTATGCTGTGTGACTTTTCTTTACCTGAACCATTGAGTAGTGTTAGTTTAGGATTTATCAAAACGAAGTGCTTTTTGATAATTAAAATTTATTAAACGATAAGTTTTTGCAATTTTATTATAGATTTTGTATATTATTATCTTGCTAAACATGACGAATATGACTACTTCATTTCCTAACTGTACTACAATTACCGACTTATTGAATGTACTGATCAAAGATCACAGCGAACTCCAATGGAATCTGCGCTGTTGCTTTTCTGACGGAGAAGCCAATACGATCATGGAAATTGCTTTTTATGAAGGCCCATATCGCCGCGTCAAAGGAAAGGTGACCTTTTATGCAAATACAGGCGTCACAATCAATCTTCGCTACCGAGGCTACCATCCAAAAGACCCTCATCACATTGTAGATACTCTGCTGGATCTGGTCAACTTTGAAAAATACCAGCTGGCAAGTGCCTAAATCTTCTTCCTCATAAAATAAAAAGCGGTATCTCTGTATCTTTTTTCGCAGGCTTTCTTATATTTGCACTTCTTTTTCGGAGACAGCATATACAGAAGACATAAAATCATGAGTGAGCTTTTCAAATTTATAGAAGAAGATTACAGACAAGCCTTGCAAAAATATCCCAAGTTTAAGGCAGGCGATACCATCAACGTACACGTAAAGATTACCGAAGGTAACAAAGAGCGTATTCAGCAGTTTCAGGGCGTGGTGATTCAGCGGAAAAATACCAGTACCAACGGTGAAACCTTCACAGTAAGAAAAATATCTAACAACGTAGGTGTAGAAAGAATATTCCCTATTGCTTCGCCAAGCATCGACAAGATTGAATTGATCCGCCAGGGTAAAGTGCGCAGAGCACGTATCTACTACTTAAGAGGCCGTCAGGGAAAAGCCGCTCGTATCAAAGAAAGAATGCGTCATTCGTCAAAATAAACAAAAAAGCCCTGCTCATCAGCAAGGCTTTTTGCTTCTTTAAGTCTCTCATATTGCAAAAGCAGGCTACTTTAGCTTTCCCGACTTATCGTAATCTGCATTCTCGCTCATTTCATCCGAATGATTTTTGGGCTGTTCGTCTGTAATCTTAGCCGACCCTTCATATCCTTCGTGCTCATTGTCATCCGGACGCTCAAAGGTATTGTCGTTTTCATTGGATGATTTCTGCGCTTTTTTGAAGTCGCCTTCACCGTAAAAGCCAATCATCTTATCCATCTCATCTTTATCTGCATCACGTAGCTTGTCAATATCTACGTCAGGAGCATTTTTTAATTCATGCCGGTCGCGGGTAAATTTTATATCATGAGAATTGGGGTTGAAAGCCAGAGTATGCCAGGGAAGCACAATATGCTCGCTACCAATGCCCAGAAAGCCGCCTTCAGCTACCACCACAAACAAAGGACGGTTGCTGTCCGGATCTATAAATACGTCTTTTATGGTGCCTATTTGTTCACTTACGGCATCATGTATATCATGGCCTATTACATGATCGGCCACCGACAAAAATCTTTTTACCATCATAGCTGAAACGTTTTATAATCAATGAATGACGTGCATTCCATTAAAACCGGATGATGCACATCTTTTGCAATAAAACTTCCAACCTTCGGAAAAGTTTAATTCATCTGCCTGTAAGTTCAACAATAAGTCGTTAGCTACATCAATATGATATCACAATAACTCGTTAGCCAGATTGGCCAGTTCGGAGCGTTCCCCTTTCTCCAGTGTGATATGTGCATACAGTGGATGCGATTTTATTCTGTCAATCAGGTAAGAAAGTCCATTGCTCTGCGAATCCAGATATGGCGTATCGATCTGGTAAACATCACCGGTAAATATAATCTTGGTATTTTCGCCAGCGCGGGTAATGATGGTTTTTACCTCATGTGGGGTGAGGTTTTGCGCCTCATCCACAATGAAAAAGATATTAGACAAGCTCCTTCCGCGTATATAAGCCAGCGGCGTGATGACCAGCTTCTCAAGGTTGATCATTTCTGTAATACGCATGTGGTCTTTGTCGCTGTCATGAAACTGGTTCTGGATAAACTTCAAATTATCCCAAAGCGGCTCCATATATGGATTGAGCTTCGACTTGATATCGCCAGGCAAAAAACCAATGTCTTTGTTGCTTAGGGGCACAATAGGACGCGCCAGATAGATTTGTTTATATTCCTTACGTTGCTCCAGCGCGCCCGCCAATGCCAGCAATGTCTTGCCGGTGCCGGCCACTCCTTGTATGGATACCAGTCTTACATCCGGGTTCATGATGGCATGTAGGGCAAACGTCTGCTCGGCATTCTTGGGCCGGATACCATACGCCTGTTTTTTATCTACCTTTTCAATCTTTTGCGTAATGGCATTGTAATAGCACAACGCAGAATTTTTGCTGCTTTTCAGGATGTAGTAGTGGTTAATTTCTACCTGTACCGGATTGACAATCTCTTCTACTTCTACTGCATTATCCCGGTATAGGTCTGAAATTTTGGTGCTGCTCACCCTGTCAATCACCGTTTTGCCGCTCTTGAGTTCCGCAATGTGCTTTACTTTGCCTGTCTCATAGTCTTCTGCAATCAGGTTCAGCGATTTTGCTTTAAGCCTCAGGTTGATGTCTTTGGTCACCATAATCACCTTACGGTTGGGGTAGGCTTCTTTCACTGTGAGGGCTGCGTTGAGGATTTTATGGTCTGGCTTTTTCTCATCAAAGATCTTTTCAGCATCTATTGGGCTGTCGTGATTCATGATCACTTTGAAAAAGCCTTTTCCTTTGCCATCAAGCGGTATCCAATCCTGAAGTGTATGCTCAGCGGAGAGTTTGTCTAGCAAGCGGATAAATTCTCTTGCTTCAAAGTTGCGGGTATCGCCTCCTTTTTTGAACTGGTCAAGCTCCTCAAGCACGGTGATTGGGATGCCCACATCGTGCTCCTCAAAATTCATGATGGCATCGTGGGCATAGATAATGACTGAAGTATCTAGGATAAAAATTTTCTTTGTTCTTCTGGATTTATTGGCTTTGGTGGGAGCTGCCGGGGTGGCAGTTTCTTTTTTGGCTCTCGGCATACAAATAATTTCTACGGGTATCTACAATCTATGAAGAAAGGAAATTTAGTGAATATATACTCAAACAAAATTGGTTTGCAAATTTATTTTCTTACAGAGCAATTTTGTTTGGGTTATGCCGGACAAAAACAGATTACTTTTTCCCAATATATTTTTGTTCCGGTATGTTACGAAAACTTGAGTATATAGATGTCTTCTTTTTCTCTGGGAATAACTTTCAGCACGTTGGCAAGGACAAGCAGCACCAGGGTTTGCGAAGCGTTTCTGATAGGCAACCGGGCGGCTTCTGCAAACTGCCTGACCGTAACGGATGTATGCTGGTCGAGGTATTGCATGAGCATCTTTTCCTTTTCGCCAAAATTGAACTTGATGTCTTTTTCTTTTCGCTTTCGCCGTAGTATCTGCCACATCTCCCGGCTGGCCTGTAGGCTTTTATCTTCAAAGCGCACGTAGGCTTGTCCCCATTTCTTCCCGGAACGCTGCTTCAGGTTCTTTCCCGTCATCACGGCCACTGTGCCTTCTTCTATGATATAATGTGGCTTCCGGTCGCTTTCCGGAATGTGATAGCTCACCACAAACTTGCTGCCGGTCACGGGAACGATCTCTGCCTTGTAGGCAATATGCGGGCGGCACCATTTCTCAATGGCTTTTTCCAACACATACATCTCTTCTTCTGCAAACTTAATACCCGGTATGGTGCCATTGTCATCTACGCCGATCAGCAGGTTACCGCCACTGGTATTAGCAAAGGCTACAATTTCGCGGATGATTTTTTCCGGATGAGCAACTTTTCTTTTAAACTCTATCATCTCACCCTCTCCCTGCTGCACCATCTGCCTGATTTTCTGAAGGGACATAGTATTGTGGGTTTTGGGTTTTGGGAATTAGACGACCGCGCTCTACGCCGGATCGCACGGTTTTAGAATTTAGAGATTGAGTTTTAAGAAACAATGATTCGCCCCAAAACCCAGTTTCTAAGTCCTAACGCCCAAGATCATCGTCGTCGCTTTCGTCAAACTCACTGGGCATAGAAAACATGCTACTGAGCAGGTCTTTAAACTGGATGCCCGCCGTAAGTTGCTTTTTGCTAAGCTGACTGTATTCTGCCAGTCCGTGCAAGGCAAATTCCATAAAAAACAGCTTATCCTGCTCTTTCAGATCACGGTGATAAGTCTTCACCAGGTCTTCCAACCCCGGCACCGACAGGAGTAGCTTTTTGTACTCGCTGTTGCTCAGGTCATTGAGAATATCTATTTCTTTGCCTTCGCCAAACCATTCCACAATCTTGCGGTAAGGGTTTTTTTCTTTTTGCTTCTGCTTACGCTTATCTTCCGGATTGGGAAAATACTTAACAAATTGTGTGCGGATGGCTTTGCCTACCAGGCTTTGCGCCACAATGCCCGGCCCTTCCTGTTCGCCTTCATACACCAGCTCCACTTTGCCGGTGATGGAAGGCAGCACCCCGATAAAATCTGAGATACGGATAAAGGTATCCGTCTCGTTGTTGATCAGAATGCGGCGTTCTGCGGAACTCATCAGGTTTTCATAAGCGGAAATGGTCAGACGGGCCGACACGCCACTTTTTTCGTCTACGTATTCGCTTTCCCTGGCTTCAAAAGCCACCTGCTCAATCAAATCTTTGGCAAGCTCATTGACTTTTATCTTCGCCTGCTGTGGCTCTTTAATAAACGCTTCCTGTTCGGTGATCCGCTTGCTGATATCCAGCGTGCGCGGATAGTGCGTGATGATCTGGCTATCTATTCGGTCTTTTAGCGGTGTCACAATGCTTCCCCGGTTGGTATAGTCTTCCGGGTTGGCCGTGAAGACAAACTGTATGTCCAGCGGAAGCCTGATCTTAAAGCCTCTGATCTGTATGTCGCCTTCCTGCAAAATGTTAAACAGCGCCACCTGTATGCGCGCCTGCAAATCCGGTAGCTCGTTGATCACGAAGATACTTCGGTGAGAACGTGGAATCAGCCCATAATGAATTACCCGCTCATCTGAATAGGGCAGCTTGAGTGCCGCTGCTTTGATCGGGTCTGTATCACCTATCAGGTCGGCTACCGACACGTCGGGCGTGGCCAGCTTTTCAGCATACCGTTCCGAACGGTGCATCCAGCTGATGGGCGTTTGGTCTCCATGATCAGCTACAGCAGTGATGCCAAAACTGGAAAGCGGACTGAGCGGATCATCGTTAAGCTCGCTGCCATGAATGACAGGAATGTATTCATCCATCAGGTCTACCATCATGCGGGCAATACGGGTTTTTGCCTGTCCACGCAAACCCAGCAGGATAATATTGTGCATAGACAGAATAGCCCGCTGCATATCCGGGATAACAGTTTCTTCATAGCCCCATATGCCTTCAAAAACAGGCTCTTTGCGCTTCAACCTTTGGATAAGATTGTCCCGCAACTCTTGCTTCACTGGTCTGGGTTGGTAACCTGTAGCTTTCAGCTCACCCAGTGTATGTATTTTCAGTAATTTATCAGATGGAATCTCGTAATATTGCATGCTTTCAGAGTTCAAAGTGTGAAGTTCACAGTGGTAGGTTCGTAATCCAGGGTTCAAAGTTTACACTGCGAACTATGAATAGGGAAATGTAAACTTATTTTATTTATAGTTTTTTCTGCGATTGCGGCGGTAGTCTTCAAAAATAAGGTTACCCAAGCCTTTTAGGTCACTATAGTAAGCATTACCATTGTTGACTTCGGTAAATTTCTTGACGAACTGTTTCAGGTAAGGATCAGAAGCAATCATGAATGTGGTAACAGGAATATCAAGCCTGCGGCATTGTGCGCCCAGGTTCAGTGTTCGGTTGAGGATTTTGCTATCCAGACCAAAACTGTTTTTATAGTATTTAATACCCTGTTTCAGACAGGTGGGCTTTCCGTCGGTGATCATGAATATCTGCTTGTTCTTGGTCTTGCGGCGGCGCAGAATATCCAGTGCCAGTTCCAGCCCCGCTACCGTATTGGTATGGTAGGGGCCCACCTGTAGATAAGGCAAATCTTTGATCTGTATCTGCCAGGCATCGTTGCCAAATACGATAATATCGAGCGTATCCTTCTTGTATTTGGTAGTAATTAACTCTGACAGGGCCATCGCCACTTTTTTGGCAGGTGTAATCCTGTCTTCACCATACAAGATCATGGAGTGCGAAATATCAATCATCAGCACGGTAGAGGTCTGCGTCTTGTATTCCGTATCGTTCACCTCCAGATCGCCCTCTGTCAGGGTGAAATCATTGAGGCCGTGGTTGATCTGCGCATTGCGGATAGAATCTGTCATGGCGATCTGCTCGAGTGTATCGCCAAACTGATAGTCGCGGCGGTCGGTGCTGGGTTCATCGCCAAAGCCACTGTGTGGAGTCTTATGGTCTCCCTTGCCAGACTTTTTGAGCTTGCCGAAGATTTCTTCCAGCGCACTTTTTCTGATGCTACGCTCCGCTTTTGCTGTGATCTCAAAAGAGCCAGGTTTGTTTTCGTCTGTCACGTATCCTTTATCTTTCAAGTCCTGGATAAAATCACCCATGCCATATTCGTCATTGGTCATGCCATATTGGTTGTTCAGGCTGTTCATCCATTGCAATGCCTCTGACACATCGCCGGAGGTGATCACCATCAGTTGCATAAAGATATTGAGAAGCTGGTCAAAGGTGCTTTGATCCTGTGCTTTCTCATCAGGTATATATTCTGTAAACCGGTATCCTAACATATTTCAAAAACTTAAAATGTGATGCGTTGTTTGCGCACTGTTTATGTAAAACGTTGATAGTTTTAACATCAACACATTATTTGCAATAAATATTCGTAAGCATTCACATTAATGCAAACAATCTGCAAATTTAGCAGCCAGTATGAGCTAAAGGCTGCTAAACAGTCACTGATAAAGTTAGGCAATACGTAGCATTATAGGATTACTGCTACATCAGAAGCAATGAGCATTAAAGTACCTTGCGTATGATCCAGACGATAAGCGCAATAACCAGAATTACGCCCAGGATGGCAGTCCAGGCACCTGCTTCAAAAATATCGCCTGCCAGATCGCAGCTGCTCAGGCTTATCATCATTACAAATACTAACAAAAGGCTGCTAATACTAATATTCTTCATAATTTTATCGTTTATCAGGTTAAAAAATAAGTGATCGTTCTATATAACATGGCAAGGCAGCTTTTGTTATATTCATTGGCTCTTGGGTAGCAGTTTGTGGGAAGGGAGGGTAAATAGAAGCCTCCTGATTTCTTTTTAGGAAGACAGGAATACAGGTAAAAAAATAAAAAAGGCCACCCTTGTTCGGAGCAGCCTTTTGCTTTTCTAAGCTATCTAAAGATTATTTGTCGACACTTTTTTTCCGGCGTGCTTTGGTCTTTGTGCCAGATGGCACTACAATACCCAGGCTTTCCAACATCTGCTTATCGTCTTTCAGGGCAAACTTCACGATGTAGTAGAAGTCGCTCATCCAGGCATCCAGCTTTTGCTTCAATAGTTGCTTTTGCTCGGTAGCCGACTGCTTATCCCCCATCTTATAGGCTTGTTTGATACGAAGCTCAGCCGCTGCTTCCAGCATTTCTTTGGTCTGCGTCAACTCCGACAAGCTTACGCCCCGCTGGCCCATTTGAGCCGCTACACGGTGTACATTGCTATAAAATGCTTTGGTCTGGCTCAACCAGCCGGGGATAGACGTTTTGCGCGGCCCTTCCAGTTGCAGCGTATCCCACAGCCTGCGGTCGTTTTGCAATACATACTTGGCTATATCCAGGTGATGGTGATAGATCGTGTTGATCTCTTTTCTGGCCTTCTCAAACTCAGCGGTTGCGTTTTTTTGCTCTCCCTGCCCATCATTCTGTGTATGGCTTAGCAGTTCCAGTTGCTCACACCATGCTTTTCCTTCCTGCAACTTCTTCAGGTCGTAGCCATGCTTGATGAGTTTCTTGAATATTTCAGGATGGTTGATAGCCCCGATCAGCGCAATACGATACCTTTCCAGTGTATTTTCAAAAGTCTTACTACCCATATCTTATTAACGTTTTGTGATAAATAATTTTTCTGTAAAACAACACAAGTCGCCAAACAATTACCAGCCAAAACAAGCCCGTTACTGTACATGGTAAGATTTATAAGGAATATTACAGCATATATTCAAGCCATGCTCCACCTTGCTAAGGCGCATTTGCAATGCGGCTTCATCTTAAAGACACTTGGCAATGCTTGTGTTTCGTGGCATTACAAATGCCAAATAAAGATCAGGACACATGCAAATGTGCCCTAGCGGGAAAGAGGGATGATAAGCTTCTTATAAATACACTAACTCAAGGGATGAAAGCACAACGGAGTGTTCTGTGGAGACACAGGCCACGGGTAGAGATGGCAAATGTGCCTTAGCAGGACAACTTAACAAGCTGCTCTATCAGTAGGAACATTACTATATTGAGTAATGACCCTTGACGTGCAGGCACATTGCTTATCAACACCTGTGCGCCAAGTAAATGATACGTGTTTGGCTTTTTTAACCATACAACTAACAAGGTTCCTCCTGAATGACAGGGTTTAGTTATTGCAAACTTTGACTTTTCAAAGAAATTGATTTAGCATTGGGAAATACTTATTTTTATCGAAAAAACTATGCGTTTATTGCATTATTATGAGCATCTCACCATTTGCTGTTTGTTGCTTTGCCTTTTGTCTTGTGAACAAGTGGTTGACAACGCGATTTCGCCAAAGTATAGATACTACATTTTAAACCAGACGTATGGGGATATAAAGTTTGCTCTTTACAAGAGTGGGGAAGTTATTAATGAAGGAACTATCATTAAAGGTCAGGATTATTTTATTGGTAACAATGGTATATTTTTTACAGATTCAGTAGCTTTCTATAATGCTGCTGATCAGTACATTTTTGGCTACCGGAATTTGTATTATGAAGATGCGGACTTTGATGTTGATATATCAAAAGACCATTTCTATGTTCGCAGCAATTGGCACACCAGTCAGGAGATTTATATTACGTATGTTGTTGATTTTTAGTAATAAAAATAACATTTGCATAACTAAGAAGAGAAGATACGTTATGCAAATGACTTTTGCATAACTTAACAGAGTTCTGGGTTAACAAAACGACATTTGCATAACTAAGAAGCGTAGATATGTTATGCAAAGATGTTTTTATCGATTAAGAACACTTTCTTAATAACAAAAATGACATTTTTACAACTCGTAAGTTATTATGAGTAATAAATAATAACATTTCTTTAACAAAAATGCATTTGCATAACAAAAAAGCTGCAAAAAGTTATCTACAATACCCGCTCCAGCCGGAAGACTCTCTTGAGTATACGGTCGTTGCGTAGCAGGCGTATTTTGATCTTTTTACCGGGCCTGGAACTCATCATACCGCTAAAATTACTAAGAGTAAGCTCCGGAAAAGCCATGCCGTTGACAGACAATACAATGTCGCCTTCGCGGATGCCTGCCTGCTCTGCCACGGCGTTTTTGGAGATTTTGCCTACGACATACGTCTCAAGTAATGGCCCGACGGCAATCAGATCGATGCCACTCATATTGTACTCGAAGTGATCTCGGAACGAGCGGTTCTTTTTGAGGTAGACCATGCCACGGCCATAGTCGAATATAACCTTGAAGCGTTTGAGTAGTGCGCCGCCTATGTTGCCGTTGCTGCTTACTTTGGCCGCCGCTTCTGTCACTGCTTCATTGTGTTCGGGAAAGGAGGCGATGATATCTTTGATGGTGTATTTGCCCAGGTCTATCTCCTGCACCCTGCCCATATATCCATAAATCTCTCCGCTGAGTCCGCGGCCTAAATAACCTCCAATATGCTTCTCCGGTACCTGGAGAGCCGGGTGACTGAATGCGTTCAGCAGCAGCGAGTGGCTTGCACCGGTATCTACCATAAGTTTGAGATTGATAGAGGTGGTATCATCCACCTTGTAAGGCACGGTGATGTAGGGCTTGGTATCTTCTATGGTAAGGGGAATAGCCATATAAGACCTGCGGGGACGGAAATGCTCCGGCTTATGCAAGATGAGCAGGTTGCTGACGTAATCTATCTCCACCACAAACCGGCTGAAAATCTCATAGCCCAGAATGCCATGTACGCGGGTGCCCAGGTAGTTTTCCAGCATCAGGTAATCTTCTTTGAGGATCAGCATGGCGTTGCCATTTGCCGTTACGCCTGGCAGATCAATATTGATATTGGTGCTCACATAGGCACTGATCTGCCCGAAGTTACCGGCACCCATCAGGTTGATCAGCCGATCGTTGGCAGCAGGCAGCCCTTCTACATACATAGGATTGGTGAGGATACTATTGCGCACACCGGTGTCGAGGATAAACTTAAGGTCTACCCCGTCGTTGACCCTGACGGGCACCACGATCAGGTTGCTGTGCAGCTCAAACGGGATAACGACCCTTTTGGCTTTGGGATTTTCCAGGGCAAAGCCCTGCTGCTGTGCACACACCATCACATCACAACTCAACAAAAGACAGGTAATACTGATCATCAACCGCATTACCCGATAACAACAGGTAAAGTCACACATACACCGTTTTGTTTATGGGAAACCGGAAGACCGAAGTCCGAAGACCGGAGTCCGAGGAAAAGAGGCTTCCATCTTCCGTCTTCCGTCTCCCAACTTCCATCTTCCATCTTCCATCTTCCGACTTCCAACCTCCATAAGATAACAGTATTCTCAAAAAATTCAATACTTTTGGCAATCATTTTATGATCAGTGTGTTATGTCTACTTTTTCGCTCTACTTTGATCTGGGACTCACCCATATCCTAGACATCAATGGGTACGATCACATCCTGTTTGTTGTTGCTTTGTGTGCTTTGTACCTGCCCCGCGACTGGCGCAAGGTGCTGATCATCGTGACGGCCTTTACGATCGGCCACTCCATCACGCTGGCACTCTCTACGCTGCGTATTGTCAATGTTAACCCGGCATTGATTGAGTTTCTGATTCCGGTAACGATCTTTGTCACGGCCCTGAGCAATATACTGAAGAAAGACCGGTTTGATCCCAACAAGATACAGCTCAACTATGTTTTTGCGCTGTTCTTCGGACTG
The DNA here is from genome assembly GCA_958296015.1 of Cyclobacteriaceae bacterium. GTDB lineage: Bacteria > Bacteroidota > Bacteroidia > Cytophagales > Cyclobacteriaceae > JAJNNC01. Next base: position 57,915 of record CATQIH010000007.1, on the reverse strand, counting down.
ATACACGGCCTGGGCTTTTCTAACTACCTGCGCAGCCTGCTGGGCAAAGACGAAAGCATTGTCACGCAACTATTTGCTTTTAACGTAGGTTTGGAACTAGGGCAGATCGTCATTGTTGCCGTATTTCTGGTCATATCTTACATTTTTATTGGTATATTTGGCGTACAGCGCAGAGATTGGCGGCTGGTGGTATCTTCTGCCATTGCCGGTATCGCTTTTATGCTGATGTTGGATACAAAGTTTTGGTAATATCCTCTATTACTTATAAAAAATTTGGATAAGTCTTTCAATTGACGTTCTTTTATTGTTAATAACTCTTTATCAACTGTCTATCCTATGAAGTATTTTATTTGTCTGTTATGCCTAACTTTCGCTGCTTTCTCAGTGCAGGCACAGGAAGGAAAACACACCGAAAAGTTTGAGCAACTGGGCACTATGTTGCCTACACCTAACGTATACCGTGCCGGTTCGGGTGCGCCCGGCCACGAATACTGGCAGCAACGCGCAGATTACAAGATCAAATGCACGCTCAACGATGAAACGCAGCGGCTGGACGGTTCAGAGACCATTACCTATTACAACAATTCCCCCGACCCGCTGCAATACCTCTGGGTGCAGCTCGACCAGAACATGCGGGCCAAAGATTCTGACACGTACAAGACGCGAACCAACAGCATCTCCGATAGCATGAATATCGATAACATTCAGGCGCTTATCGGGTACGATTTTGATGGAGGGCATAAGATCAAGTCTATCAAAGACGCAAATGGCAAGGATATACCCTACACCATCAACCACACGATGATGCGGATAGATATTCCCAAACCCCTGGAACCAGGCAAGCAGCTTACCTTTTCTATCGACTGGTATTATAATATCAACGACCGCAACCTGATGGGTGGCCGTGGTGGCTATGAATATTTTCCGGAAGACGGTAACTACCTGTATACCATCACCCAGTGGTTTCCGCGAATGGCCGTCTACAACGATCATCAGGGATGGGAGCACAAGCAGTTCTTAGGCAGCGGCGAGTTTGCCCTTACCTTTGGTGATTATGAGGTGGAAATCACTGCCCCTGCCGATCATCTGGTGGCGGCTACGGGGCTGCTGCAAAACCCAAAAGATGTGCTGACGCAAGAGCAGCAAAACTTGCTGGAAAAGTCTAAAACAGCCAAAGAGCCTGTGGTAATTGTAAGCCAACAGGAAGCCACCGGTAAAGAAAAGAAAAAGGCCAAAGATACCAAAACCTGGATCTACCATGCCGACAGTGTGCGGGATTTTGCTTTTGGTAGCTCCCGCAAATACGTCTGGGATGCGATGGGCGTGGATATTGATGGAAAAACGGTGATGGCCATGTCGTATTATCCCAAAGAAGCCAATCCGCTGTGGGGGCAATACTCTACCAAAGTAGTAGCGCACACGCTGAAGACGTATTCCAAACACACCATTCCTTATCCTTATCCGAAAGCCATTTCCGTAGAAGCTTCCAACGGTATGGAGTATCCGATGATCTGCTTCAACTATGGCAGGCCCAACAAAGACGGCACCTACTCCGAAAGAATTAAAAACGGTATGATCGGCGTGATCATTCACGAGGTAGGCCACAACTTCTTCCCGATGATCGTCAACTCCGATGAGCGTCAGTGGACGTGGATGGACGAAGGGCTGAATACATTTGTGCAATACCTGACCGAGCAGGAGTGGGACCGTAATTTCCCCTCGCGCAGAGGTCCGGCCTTCAAGATTGTGCCCTATATGGCCGGTGATCCTTCCGGCATCAGTCCTATCATGACCAACTCCGAGCAGATACAAAAATTTGGCTGGAATGCCTATGCCAAGCCGGCCACCGCGCTCAACATACTCCGCGAAACGGTGATGGGCCGCGAGCTGTTTGATATGGCATTCAAAACTTATGCGCAACGCTGGGCCTTCAAGCATCCGGAGCCTGCCGACTTCTTCCGTACGATGGAAGATGCTTCTGGCACCGACCTGGACTGGTACTGGAGAGGCTGGTTCTACACGGTGGACCACGTAGACATCGGCATCGATCAGGTGCGGTATTTCCAGATCAATACCGGCGACCCAAAGGTAGAAAAGCCGATCGCCAAGCAAAACTACGAGCAGGCTGAAAAGCATATCTCTCAGGTGTACAACAAAGAAGATGTAGCCACCACCGCTGTGGAAGCTGATCCGGGTCTGGAAGATTTTTATAGTACCTATGATCCGTTTGCCGTAGAACCCGAAGACATTGCCTTGTATCAGGACTTTGTGAAAGGATTGGATGACAAAGAAAAGGAACTGCTGGCATCAGGTATGAATTTCTATGAAGTGACTTTCAACAACGTAGGCGGGCTGATCATGCCGATCATTCTGCAATGGACGTTTGAAGATGGCAGCACAGAGGTAGAGCGCATCCCGGCGGAAGTATGGCGTTTGAATGCTGAAAACCCCACCAAGGTATTTGCCAAGGAGAAGAAAGTGAAGCAGATCCAGATAGACCCTTTCCGCGAAACAGCAGATACGGATGAAAGCAACAACTTCTTCCCAAAGAGAAATGTGCCTACCCGCTTTGAAATCTACAAAGAAAAGATGGATGCCCGCGGCACCTCCGGCCCAAATCCTATGCAAAAGAAGAAAGGCAAGAAAAGCAAAGACGTAGTAGGGAATGAATAGATGTTGGGTGTTAGGAATTGGGTGTTGGAAAAAAGCTAATACCTAAAGCCTAATCCCCAAGTCCTAATGACTATTATGCACTTTATCTTTTACTGATGTTTTCTCGGTAAATCAAGTTCTTTGCGCTCTTTGTTAATTTGCCTATTATGTTTTATACCGTCCCATACCAATAGGCCGCCAAATAACACACCAAAACCAATTAGAGTACCTATGATCATAATTACTCGTTTAAAAGTTCAGTAAGTTCATCAATATACACTCTTATCTTTTCCATATCAAAATATAACTTGGTAAGGATTAAACCATACAACACAATGACAAACCAATATTGATCATTATAAGTTTGAGAAAACTGATACAACGAAATAAGAATAGGAGAAACTAATACAATAAAATAAGTTTGTTTTATCCTTTTGCGTTCGTGAACAATTTTTTGCTTCAAATAGTCTTTATTCATTTTTTAGTTTATTGAAATGCCATCCTTATCAGAGACAGAAGAGCTGTCATTCATTAGGCAATGACACTTTGGTACAATCAACAAATTCCAAAGAATCTGCAAAGCTTATGTCTGTAATTTTACTCATTGGATATGCTATCGTGCGCTTTTCTTTTGACCTATGGAAGAACAAATGGCTTTGAATCTGGCCTATATAATAATTATTAGTATCAGATTTGACACAATTTTTTTCGTATCGGAAAGATACAAATATTCTTTTTATCCTAGTAGCTTCTAGAGTTCCTAGTCTCGAAGCAATAAAATATGAAAATGCAACTGTAATCAAAGCAAAATTGAAATAAAAATATGCTTTATTGTTTAAATCAGATTCTTTCACGCGAGATGCTAATATTATGGTAATAGCTATTGGAATAATAGAAAGCAATATTGAATTTCTTCCTCTAGATAGCCATTCTCTCATATTATTTAACCATTCCCACTTTGGGAGTAGCTTTATGGTAATAAGTAATTCAACAATTGCTAAAACGAGAACCACAACAAGGATAAACACTAATATTGGACCAATCCAATCAGGTTTAATCAAACTAACTAAACAAGAAATAAGGTTACCAAGAAATTTCCATGTGATAGGTGATTCAACCAATACTACAATGGCTCCAACAACAAATAAAGATGCCACGTAACCATCCAAAGATTTCCTAACGATCTCTAAGAAAGTTGCATAGTCTCCTATCTTTATATTAAAATGCTTATAGTAGCTATTTAGATAACTAAACCCCAGAACTATAAGAACAGCATAAACTGTAGTAGTAGAAAGCAACAACTTTTGTATAGAATCTTCCATTGTTATAATAGTTTAAATTAGTACTCTTAGTTTCTAATCCATCAACTCATACAGATTATATATTGATTTGATTGCAACAAATCTGTCAGCACCTGAATGTAGCTTTACTGATAATTCTTCTCCCCGGCACGAATAGGAATATCCAGGATATTTTCTTTGGGGGGGAGAGGGCAGCTAAACTTTGGGTTATAAGCGCAGTAGGGGTTATAAGCCAGGTTAAAGTCTATGTCCAATGTCTTTTGTCCTGACCGTGCGGGCATGTCTATATTCAGGTAACGGCCTCCACCATACGTTTCCTCGCTGCTGGTTTTATCGGCAAAGGCAATAAAAAGCTGCTGAGGCTCTTTGCTGTCAAAAGGCTGCAACACCAGTAGCTTGTTATCTTTTCCATTTAGCTCAAAGTAGGCATAGCCATAGCGGATATATTTTTCCTCTTCGCCGGATGAGGTGGGCAATACCATCAGTTTTTGCTCTGATACTGGTTCCAGACGGGCTTTGATAGCGTAGTGCTGGTTGATATCATAATACTTCAAACCCAGAAACGGAATACTGTCAGGGGTGAAGGGCGATTCATCGGAAGTTTTCATAAACTTAGCGGATTTCTCTCTTTCGCTTTGGATTCTCTCTCTATAGCTTTCTTTGCTTTCTCCGCCTTGCAAAGAATAAAAGATAACTACTGCAACGACCAGCAATACAATAACAGGAAAAACCTTTTTCATAGAATAGCTATTTATATGTTACTGCAAAGTATATCAAACAAAAATCTACACAAAATGAAAGTGCTCTACTTATGTTGCCTTACCTTCTTATTGGCCAACGCAGCCTTTGCTCAACAAAACATCACCGTTTGCGGTGCCCCGGCTACAGCCACCATGCGTTTTGCGCAACTGGCCAGCGACAAAGATTTTCGCGATGTGCATGATATTCCTACTGCGTATACACACCAGAATGCACTAGGAAAAGATATTACCTTTAAAACAACGGACGGGCAGGATGGAACGGCCTATTTTGTTCCTGCAAAAACGAAATCTGACAAATACCTGTTGGTGATTCATGAATGGTGGGGTCTTAACGACTATATCAAAAAAGAATCTGATCGTTTGTCGGGAGAACTGGATAACGTGAATGTACTGGCGTTGGATTTATATGATGGTAAAGTAGCTACTACCCGTGAAGAAGCTGCTCAATATATACAAAGCACAAAGGAAGAAAGGGCAAAAGCCATCATCAAAGGAGCCATTGAGTACGCAGGTGATCAGGCAAAGATTGGTACGATTGGCTGGTGCTTTGGCGGTGGCTGGTCATTGCAGGCCACCATGTTGGCAGGCAAACAGGCAGTAGGCTGCGTGATGTTTTATGGTATGCCTGTGCAGGAGCAGTCGGAAATTCAGAAGATTGACGCGGATGTACTCGCTATCTTTGCCAAGCAGGATGCCCGGATTACACCCGAAGTCGCTCATAAGTTTGAAGACCAGATGCAAGAAGCTGGCAAAAACATTACGGTAAAGATATTCGATGCCGGTCATGGATTTGCTAACCCCAGCAGCGAGAGCTATCATCAAAGTGCCGCGCAAAAGGCCAATAAGCTGGCTTTAGCTTTCCTGAAAAAGCATTTATAGCAATCCTTCGTCCGCAAAGCTTATGTAGCCCTGATCGGCAAAAATAACATGATCCAGCACCGGCAGATCAAGGGTTTGTCCTGCCTCTTTGAGTTTTTTGGTGAGCCGAATGTCGGCCTCGCTGGGTTTAAGATTTCCGGAAGGGTGGTTATGTACCAGAATTAACGAGCAGGCCAGCTTATCCAGTGCTTCTTTGAAAATCGTTTTCGGATCGGCCACCGTACCGGAAACTCCACCCTGGCTGATATTATGCACTTTGATGACGGCATTGGCCCGGTTCATCAGAATGATCCAGAACTGCTCTACCGGCTGGTCCAGCAGATAAGGCTGCATGATCTGGTAGGCATCCTGGGAACTGGTAATCTTGTCGCGCTTTAGTGGGGCAGCTTCCTTTCTGCGCCTGCCCAGCTCCAGTGCGCTCACAATGGCAATGGCTTTGGCTTCGCCGATACCTTCAAAACGCTGCAAATCTTTGACAGTGCACTTTGCCAGTTCGTTCAGGTTGTTGTTGGCACCTTTCAGAATGTCCTTTCCTACATCCACCGCACTTTTGTTGCGTGTGCCTGAACCGATCAGAATGGCAATCAGTTCGGCATCGGAAAGGGCAGCACGCCCTTTGAGCAGCAGTTTTTCGCGGGGACGGTCTTCTTCTGCCCAGCTTAAGATACCTGTATCACGATCGCGGTTATAATTTGTACGCATATTACCTGCCTTTTGGTGAAGGTGCTATATATGAAATAGCAACGGATATTTTGGCCTGAAAAGGCAGGTTCTATTACTTCCGTAACATTTACGGACAAATCTGTTTTGGAATGGTTTGCATTAGCCATAAAAAAAGCCCTGCACTTGGGAGTACAGAGCTGCTGTGTCTTTGATATGGCTACTCAGCAAGCTGGTTGATATGCCGGGCCAACCGTGCCTTTTTGTTAGAAGCATTGTTTTTATGAATGATGTTCTTTTTGGCAAGTTTATCAATCATGCCAGACACTTCTCTAAAAAGAGTTTCTGCTTCTGCTTTATCAGTTATTCCTTCCAAACGCTTGATGTAGGTACGCGTAGTCTTGGTCTGATAGCGGTTTCTCAACCTCTTAGACTCATTGGCTCTGATTCTCTTTAACGCGGATTTATGGTTTGCCATCTTATTAAATATATATCTTTGTTTCTTTTTTGGTATAAAACAGTTGATGTTTTATGCTAAAGGACTGCAAATATAGATGCATCGTATTAAATTACAAAGAATCTACTTGAAGAAATATAAATTTTGTATAAACTTGTAAACAGTACATGGATTATCTAGAAAGCTTAAACGAACCGCAAAGGGCGGCAGTAGTAAATACAGAAGGCCCCACCATGATCATTGCCGGGGCGGGTTCTGGTAAAACACGCGTGTTGACTTACCGCATTGCCTACCTGATACAAAGTAAAGGGGTGGACCCTTTCAATATTCTGGCACTTACTTTTACCAATAAGGCTGCCAAAGAAATGCGCAACCGGATTGAAAAGGTGGTCGGTACGGAAGCGCGTAATTTATGGATGGGCACGTTCCACTCTGTTTTTGCACGTATTTTGCGGGCAGAGGCCAGCAAGATTGGCTTCCAGAGTAATTTTACTATTTATGACACAGACGATTCCAAGTCGCTGATCAAACATATACTAAAAGAATCCGGGTTGGATGAAAAAGTGTATAAGCCTGGCATGGTGCTGAGCCGTATCTCCGGTGCCAAGAACCGCCTGGTCTCGTGGCGCGATTATATGGAGAATCCGGCTATCCAGGCTGAGGATGAGGCTGCTGCCAAACCGCATATGGGCAAAATCTACAAAGCTTATGTAGAACGTTGCTTCAAGTCGGATGCCATGGACTTCGACGATCTGCTGTTCAATACCAACGTGCTCTTCAGAGAACATCCGGCGGTGCTTAACAAATACCAGCACCGCTTTCATTATGTGCTGGTAGATGAGTTTCAGGATACCAACTTCTCACAATACCTCATCACCAAAAAGCTGGCTTCCGTCAGGCGCAACATCTGTATCGTAGGCGATGATGCCCAGAGTATCTATGCATTCAGAGGCGCAGATATTCAGAACATCTTGAACTTTGAGAAAGACTTTGATGATGCACAGATTTTCAAACTGGAGCAAAATTATCGTTCTACCAAGAATATCATCAACGTAGCTAACTCGGTCATCAGCAAAAACAAGGCGCAGCTCAAGAAAAATATCTGGACGGCCAACACCGATGGGCATCTGGTAGAAGTGATCAAGGCCGCTTCCGATCAAGAGGAAGGCAGGCTGGTGTCTTACGCTATCTTTGAGCAGAAAAACAATAACCACTTGCGCTACAGCGACTTTGTTATTCTATACAGAACCAATAGCCAGTCGCGGGCGATGGAAGAGGCTTTGCGCAAGCAGAACATCAAATATAAGATCATCGGCGGCCTGTCTTTTTACCAGCGTAAAGAGATCAAAGACCTGATTGCTTATATGCGTTATACCATCAACTACAACGACGAACAGGCATTCAGGCGCATTGTCAACCTGCCCAAGCGCGGCATTGGCGACACTTCGCAGGATAAGTTGGTAGTGACTGCCTACGAGAGAGGCATATCTATCTGGGATGTGCTCAACGATGCTCATAGCTTTTTCAGCGGGCGCACCGCCAATGCACTGACCAGCTTTGCTGATATGATCAAGGGGTTTCGGCTGGAGGCCGATCGCAAAGATGCTTTTGAGGCTGCCTCACACATCGCCCGGGGTTCGGGGCTGCTGCGCGAATTGTATGAAGATAAAACCATTGAAGGGCTTAACCGTTATGAGAACGTACAGGAACTCCTCAACGCCATGCAGGAATTTGTGCATAATCCGGAAACGGAAGATAAAAGCCTGGGTGCCTTTCTACAGGAAGTAGCTCTGCTCACCTCAAACGATGACAATAAAGACGAAGATCAGGACTATGTGACGCTGATGACCATCCATATGGCTAAAGGCTTGGAATTTCCTTACGTTTACGCTGTGGGTATGGAAGAAGATCTTTTTCCATCGCAGATGATGCTGGGCAGCCGACAAGACCTGGAAGAAGAACGCAGGCTCTTTTATGTAGCTATCACGCGTGCTATGCACAAATTGACGCTCTCTTATGCGCTCACGCGTTACCGTTTTGGCAGACTGAAAAACTGTGAACCCAGTCGTTTTCTGGAAGAAATAGATCCGGCCTACATGATGATCAACAAAAAAGTAGGCTCACGATCGCCGGTAGGAGATACCGAACATGCAAGAATTTTGCTGAAAAGCATCAAAAGAGACAGAAACACTACATCTGCAAGAAAGCAGACCCATCAGCCCGATGCCGATTTTGCTCCCAGCGATACCAGTCAGCTACAGGAAGGCATGAAAGTTGAACATCCGAAATTCGGTTTTGGCACTGTCAAAGGCATCGAAACAGAAGGTGCCAACCGCAAAGCAAAAGTAGATTTTGAGCAGGCAGGAGAGAAGACTTTGCTGCTTAGCTTCGCTAAACTAAAGATTCACGAATAATTTTTACTACACAATAACAATACACTTATGTTTGAATACAATACAGGTCAATCCAAACTTATTCTGAAAGAATACGGAAGAAATATTCAGAAACTGGCCGAACACATTAAAACCATTGACGACAGAGGCAAACGTACTCAGTTTGCCTACACGCTTATTGAACTGATGGGCCAGCTCAACCCCAATCCTGCCCTGAAAGAAAATGGTGAGAACCTGCAAAAATTGTGGGACGACCTTTTCATCATGACTGATTTCACGCTGGATGTGGATTCTCCATTTCCAAAGCCAGAGCCGGATGTGCTGTTTAAAAAACCACAGCGTCTCTCCTACAACGACGAGCCTGTAGTATTCAAGCACTACGGAAAGAACATTGAGAAACTCATTGCAAAAGCCTGTGCTATCGAAGACCCAGAAGAACGCAAAGGTGCCACGGTCTACCTGGGCAGACTGATGAAGAACTTCTATATGTCGTGGAACAAAGAGAACATAGACGACGAAGTAATCATGCGACACATCAGCGAAATGGCGGGTGGCAAACTCAATATATCTATGGATGAGATCAAAGACAACGGATTGTTTGATATCAACTTTACCAATACTTCTTCTTATAACAATAATTTAAATAACAATAAAGGCCGCCCCAACAACAACAAAGGGCGACGTAATACTGGTCTAAAACGAAAGAAAAATTAATGGCTGTTTTCAAAATTGAAGGTGGGCACAGGCTGAAAGGCGAGATCATTCCACAAGGTGCAAAAAACGAAGCATTACAAATTCTATGTGCGGTGCTACTGACTCCTGACACCGTCACAATCCACAAAATACCCCACATTCGTGATGTCTTAAAGCTTATTGAACTGCTGAAAGATATGGGTGTGGAAGTAAAACAAACCGGGGAGGAGTCGTATACTTTTGCGGCAAAAAATGTAGACATATCTTACCTGGAAACTGCTGGTTTTGCCAAACAGGCAGCGGCACTACGAGGGTCCATCATGATCTTGGGACCGCTGCTGGCGCGCTATGGAAAAGGCAGGATTCCGATGCCTGGCGGAGATAAAATAGGTCGTAGAAGGTTGGATACGCACTTTATAGGGCTACAAAAGCTTGGTGCTCATTTTCATTATGACGCAATCAACAGTTTTTATAGCGTAGAGGGAGAAAAGCTCAAGGGCACTTATATGCTGATGGATGAGGCCAGTGTGACTGGCACAGCCAACATCATCATGGCAGCCACCATGGCAGAAGGCAAAACCACCATTTACAATGCTGCCTGTGAGCCTTACATACAGCAGCTTTGCAATATGCTTAACCGCATGGGTGCCAAAATCAGCGGCATAGGTTCCAACTTATTATATATTGAAGGTGTCAGTTCACTTACTGGCACCGAACATACCATGCTGCCCGATATGATTGAGATTGGAAGCTTCATCGGTATGGCCGCCATGACACGCTCCGATATTGTGATCAAAGGTGCCCGCGTAGACATGCTGGGTATCATTCCTGAAACATTCCGTAAACTCGGCGTTAATTTTGATATTGAGGGAGACGACATCCATGTACATAGCAATGATCATTACGAAATAGAGACATTCATCGATGGTTCTATTATGACCATCGCCGATGCCATCTGGCCGGGCCTGACACCCGATTTGCTTAGCATTATTCTGGTAGTAGCTACGCAGGCAAAAGGTACCGTGCTCATCCACCAAAAGATGTTTGAAAGCCGCCTGTTCTTTGTAGATAAACTCATAGACATGGGTGCCCAGATCATCCTCTGCGATCCGCACCGTGCCACAGTGATCGGGCTAGACCGTAAGCAACCCCTAAGAGGTGTAGCGATGTCTTCACCTGATATCCGTGCTGGCGTGTCTCTGCTCATAGCCGCACTGTCGGCAGAAGGCAGTAGTACCATTTCCAATATAGAACAGATAGACCGGGGTTACCAATTTATAGAAAAGCGTTTGAAGGCACTGGGCGCGAAGATTGAGCGGGAAGAATAATAGTATAGTTTTGCTAAAGCTGGTAAGGATCAAGGATAACAAATCTTGTGTTAAATCTAAAGATAGCGCATTATTAGAGATTTTCCACCCTAACATCCTTAATCATCAACTGTAGCGTGCTATTCCCATTGAAGCAGTTTTCTTCAATGGTGTACACCATGCGGAAGGGCACGTTGGCTTGCAGGCTGTGGTATAATTCAGGCATATTGAAACCCAGGGCACAGAATTCATTTTTATCGCCGACTTGTTTCACGTAGATTTTCAGGTGCTTTTCTTTGAGCAATTGCGGTTCCCGGCTTAGGTATAGTTTGCTGCTCATAAATACCGGACGCATGTTGCCCGGCCCAAATGGAGCCATTTGTTCCATCACTTTATGAAACTTCCGGGTAATTTCCGAAAGGGCTATTTCATCATTGATCTCTATCTGAGGAACAAGCAATTCATCTGTGATACTGGCCGCTACGGTTTCTTCAAATTTTTTCTGAAAAAGAGGAACGTTATCTATAGATAGCGTAAGTCCGGCGGCATGGGTGTGCCCTCCAAATTGCTCAAGTAAGTCGGAGCACGCTGCAATGGCTTCATACACATCAAAACCTGTTACGGAGCGGGCAGAGCCAGTAGCTTTCTGATTGGATTCGGTCAGGATGATGGTGGGGCGATAGTACTTTTCGATACAGCGGGAAGCCACAATTCCAACAATTCCTTTGTGCCATCCATCTTTGAACAACACAGTACTCTTGGCTCCCGACAGTGTATGATCCTGCTCAATCATTTGCAGTGCCTCCTGAGTCACCGTGCTATCGATGGCTCTGCGACTTGTATTAAACTGATTCAGTCCATCTCCTAGACGAAAAGCGGTTTCTTCTTCTTCTGCCAGCAGTAGTTCTACGGCTGCTTTTGCATGCTTCATGCGTCCGGCTGCATTGATTCTGGGAGCAAAACCGAAGACAATATTTTCCACCGTAATTTCTCCCTGCAAGCCTGCCAGTTGCGCCAGCGCGTGAAGTCCGGGGCGTGCCCCCATATTGAGCCTTTTCAGGCCGAAACTCATCAATACCCTGTTTTCACCTGTAACAGGTACAATATCCGCAGCAATAGCAATAGCCACAAGGTCCAGGTATTTAACAAGTTCCTTCTGGTACTGCTTCACCTGCTGGCAAAAGCCCTGAAGCAGTTTGAAGCCTACCCCGCAACCGCAAAGTTCTTTGTAAGGATAATGGCAACCATCCTGTTTTGGGTTCAAGATAGCATGTGCTGGCGGCAGTTGAGCACCCGGGCGGTGGTGGTCGCAGACAATAAAATCAATGCCCTTTTTTCTGGCCTCATTGATGAGGTTGACGGCACGGATACCACAGTCGAGGGCAATGATCAACGTGCAGCCTTGAGTGGTGGCGTACTCGATGCCTTTTTCAGAGATGCCATAGCCTTCCGTATAGCGATCGGGAATGTAATAATCCAGGTGAGAATATATCTGTCGCAGAAAGCCATACATTAAGGAGACAGACGTGGTACCATCCACATCATAATCGCCATAAACCAAAATTCTTTCATTTCTTTTGATAGCCAGTATCAACCGGTTGACAGCATGATCCATGTCTTTCATCAGAAAAGGATCGTGCAATCGCGCCAGGCTGGGCCTGAAAAAGTCTTTGGCACAGTCGAAAGTGGTGATCTGACGTTGTGCCAGCAGGATAGCCAACACGGGGCTTACATTGATGGCTGAAGAAAGCTGCTGCACAATTTCCTGATCTGGTTTCTCCTGTAATACCCAACGTTTTTCCATACACCTGATTATTCTTTATTAAAATTTAAACGAATTTTGCCACCGAACTCATTTCCTTGTAGCTCCATATCTTCTACAACCAACAGCATCGCCAGCACCTCGGTCGTAAGTTCTTCAATGATACCACTGGCTTGGTTACTATTTAAAGGAATGTTAATAATATCTTCATTCAGTGAAAGTTGTAAGGTGTCCATCATCTCGTTAAAAGCCCAGGTACCAGGCACACTATCATTTGCTTGCGGATCATAAATCGTATATGAATTATCCGTATCAAATGTAATTACTGTGCTATCAGAAAATACCTTTTTAGGAATTTGTACGTTAAATTGGCTCTCGATAAGATTAAACTGCGCTTCAGGTACTTCAATACTTTGACCTTGAAAAGTATAAGTAACCGAAGTTATATTTTGTGACTGTAGTTTCCAACTGCCAAGTAGTAGTTCTTTCCGGGAGAGTTCATCTACAGGGTTATCTCCACCGCATGATAAAAAAAAGATAGCCATCAGGCATATTAGGATAAAAGAGATGTTTTGTGTGTGTTTCATAATATTTAAGAATAAAATTAGCTCTGTGTATGTATGTGAAAGAAATAAGTGCGTCTTATAAAAAATGGAAAGCGTACATCCAGGTATACCTGATCATGTACGCTTTGCTCATCCTGTTTTTGATCTTGTTGTTTGTTTTCTTCGGTCAGCAGGTATCTGATCAACTCAACCTGCACAATGTACGAAATTACCAACTTGTTTGGCTTTCGCTTACCGCTTTTTTCTGCAATCCTTCTAGCACATCCTTCAAAGCCACTCGCTGACCTTCCTGGTAAGGTACAATCCAGGCATCGCTTACGCCCATAGCTCTCAGGTATTTCTTAAATTTATCAGCTTCCCAATAATCTCTGAAGTTGCCTAGTGTATACAGTTGCAAACCCTGCTCGTTGGTCTCACCGCCTAAGTTGGTGCCGTTGTTGATGTATTGCTCCAGGTTTTTATCACGAAAAGCACCTATTTGTACCTTAAATGCCAACCCTTTGCTATAGGCATCAGTGGGTGCAGCCGTTTTTTCAGTATCATTGTCCTGGGCAGCAGCAACGTTGGCCTGCTCAAGTTGCTGCTCCAGTCTTCTTACCTGGTCTTTCAGCTGTTTTACTTCCGTATCCTTTTCGTCAATCTGCCCTTTCAATGCGCTTGTATTACTTTCCAGTTCAGAAAATGAGGATTTCATTTCTTTCTGGGCATCCTGCGCTTTCTGGAAATCTTCAGCACTCAGGCTTTTGAGTTCTTTCAAACGTTTTTTTTGTGCCTTCTTTAATTGTTTGCGTTCTTTTTTAGAGAGTTTTTGGGCTACTCCTGTTTCAGGAACAGCGACCAAACAGAACAGCATAAGGGTAAAAATGCATAGATATTTCATCGGATATTTAGATTTGAAGTTCGCGCTTTGCTACTTCAAACTTCCTACCATGGCTTCTGGCACTACCCATTCATCAAATTGTTCGTTTGTAAGAATTTTCATAGAAATGGCAGCTTCTCGTAAAGTTGTGCCTTCTGCGTGTGCTTTCTTAGCTATCTTGGCAGCATTCTCATAGCCTATGTGTGGGTTCAGTGCTGTCACCAGCATCAGCGAATTTTCCAAGTTTTCTTTGATCACACTCACGTTGGGTTCGATGCCCACTGCACAGTGGTCGTTGAACGATTCGCAGGCATCTCCCAGCAACCGGGCAGAGGTCAGCAGGTTGTAGATCATCATAGGTTTGAAGACGTTCAGCTCAAACTGGCCATTCATACCGCCTACGCTCACGGCAGTATCCAGCCCGATCACCTGTGCACATACCATTGTCAGTGCTTCGCATTGCGTTGGATTTACTTTGCCTGGCATGATAGAAGAACCGGGTTCGTTTTCCGGAATAAGGATCTCACCAATGCCACAACGCGGGCCAGAAGACAGCATACGGATGTCGTTGCCTATCTTCATCAGGCTCACGGCCAGTTGCTTGAGCGAACCGGAGGTTTCTACAATGGCATCGTGTGCTGCCAGTGCTTCAAACTTGTTTTTGGCAGTGATAAAGGGTTGCCCGGAATACTTGGCGATCTTCTGCGCCACCAGTTCCGCGTACCCTTCCGGCGTGTTCAGCCCGGTGCCTACTGCCGTGCCGCCCAGTGCCAACTCCGACAGGTGCGACAGCGTATTTTTGATTGCCCTGATGGCAAAATCAAGCTGAGCCACATAGCCGCTGAACTCATGCGACAGCTTCAAAGGTGTGGCATCCATAAAGTGCGTGCGGCCTATTTTCACAATATCACCAAAGGAAGTTACCTTTTGATTTAGCGTATTTCTTAGTTTTTCTACCTTAGGTAAGGTTTGCTCCATAATCATCTTATAAGCAGCAATATGCATCGCCGTTGGGAAGGTATCATTGGATGATTGTGATTTGTTGACATCATCATTCGGATGAATCCTCTTTTTTTGGTCATCCAGTTGGCCGCCCAGGATTACGTGAGCGCGGTTGGCTACCACTTCGTTCACGTTCATATTGCTTTGAGTGCCTGAACCTGTTTGCCATATCACCAGTGGAAACTGGTCATTGAGCTTCCCTTCCAGTATTTCATCGCACACCTGCATAATGATATCGGCTTTTGCCTTGTCCAGTACGCCAAGCTCCGTGTTGGTTTCAGCAGCAGCTTTCTTGAGAATGGCAAATGCCTCAATAATTTCCTGAGGCATACGCATGTTCTCACCGCCGATCTTAAAATTGTCTTTCGACCTTTGGGTCTGTGCTCCCCAATATTTGTGGGCTGGCACCTGTACTTCACCCATTGTATCCTTTTCAATTCTATAATCCATAGTAGTATTATTAATAGTAATTAAAAAAACCAGTTGCTGATAAGATGACCAAATGTATGAACAAATATGGTTTCTGAAACCGATGTATCTGTTTATCCGAAGATGTTTATGCCGCTTTTTCAGAAAAAGTGCTGATAGCCACCTTTGAGAACCATAAACACCGTATCTTCGTTTCTCGTTTTACAAAAACTGATCACCTGCAATAGTTGTTGCACTGGTAAATGCTGACATATGAAAAGCAAATCGACACATAAAAGACGTAAAAGAGAGGTTGTTAAAGCAACAACAAAGCAACAGCCTGTTCAGGCAATAGATGAACTGATTCGGCTCAATAAGTACATTGCAAACGCCGGTGTTTGCTCCAGAAGAGAAGCCGATAAGCTTATAGAAGAAAGAGAAATCAAGGTCAATGATAAAGTAGTGTCCGAACTAGGCTACAAGGTGACCAGCACAGATAAGGTAGCCTACAAAGGAAAAGTGCTTAATCCGGAGAAGCTGATATATGTGCTGCTCAACAAACCCAGAGATTTTATCACAACCACGGATGATCCGCAGGAACGCCATACGGTGATGCAGCTCGTTGCTAAAGCTTGCACAGAACGCATTTATCCGGTAGGCAGGCTGGACCGCAACACCACCGGGCTGCTGCTGCTCACCAACGATGGCGATATGGCCAAAAAACTGTCTCATCCTTCGCATGGCGTAAAGAAGTTGTATCAGGTAGATATAGATAAGCCTATCTTGGATGAAGATTTTTTAAAGATTCAGGAAGGGTTGCCGCTGGAAGATGGCCTTGCCAAAGTAGATGAGATTGGCTTGGTCAACGACACGCGCCAAAGCTTGGGTGTGCAGATTCATATAGGAAAAAACCGTATTGTAAGAAGAATTTTTGAACATTTGGGCTACCAGGTCGTCAAATTAGATAGGGTGATGTATGCTGGATTGACGAAGAAAGATCTGCCGAGAGGGAATTGGAGACACCTTAGTAGCAAAGAGGTGATCAAGCTGAAGCATATGAAATAAAAAAGGAGGAGCCTGTCTATTCGCAAGCATCCTCTTTTGTTACACTACACAACCTAACCTATATTTTTGAATGTTTTTGGGTTGAAGAATTATAAAGGAGGCGCCCGTCTAATCGCAGGCATCCTCTTTTATTACACTACACAACCTAACCTATATTTTAAGTCAGCAGCTTACCTGCTAACGTTTTGTCAATTTTTTGCGGTAATATCAGCCGATGTTATCACTTTACTTTGTTTTCTTCCGGCGTTTACTTTATTACCGATCACTTATACAAATGTACCACGTAGTTTATTAAATAACAGCTTGGGTTTGGGCAATAGCATACATGTGTAACTAATTGCTGCGATAAAGAAACTTTTTGGAGACAAAAAAGAGTGGGGCCAGTATTGAACTACTAAAAATACGCCAAAATCAACCAATTTGAGTGTATTGGATTATCAAATTTTTTTTCGTGACCTGAAGAGTTGATGAAATATTTGTATGATTTTTACAAATTTGATCAGCATTTATGTAGAAATGGGCGTATATATAGCTATTTGATCTGAACAAAATAGTAGGCTTGCATACTATTTTGGTATTTATTTGTATTTGTATAGAACAACGCAACACGAAAAATGACACGCATGAAAATGATCAAAGAGAAGCACACAAAAAAGCCTTCCCAAAAGATTGAGAAGGCATGTGGTGATGAGTGGGCTCGAACCACCGACTCACGGATTTTCAGTCCGATGCTCTACCAACTGAGCTACATCACCTTGAATGAGGGTACAAAAGTAGATAAATTTTAGTAGGCAGTCCAAATAAAATATCGAAAACTTTAGATAAAGTTATATGGCAAATATTATTTCTCAAGTTGTTTTTCTCATCATACTGGCCATTACCACTTTCTTTCTGGTCAAACGAATCAACAGCATTCGCCGCAATATAGCCTTGGGACGGCCCGCAGATCGTAGCGACCACAAAGATGAAAGGTGGAAAACCATGTTGCTGGTAGCCTTCGGACAAAAGAAAATGTTCAAGCGTATGGTACCAGCTATCTTGCATTTGTGTGTTTATATAGGCTTCTTGGTGATTAACCTGGAAGTACTGGAGTTTGTGCTGGATGGCTTGTTTGGTACACATCGGCTTTTTGCACCTGCCTTAGGAGCCTTTTATACCATTCCTATTAATATCTTCGAGTTTCTGGCAGTAGCCGTTATCGTAGCCTGTGTGATTTTTTTATGGAGAAGAAATGTAATACACATCAAAAGGTTTCATGCAAAGGAGCTGACAGCCTGGCCCAAAACGGACGCCAACATCATCCTGATCACTGAGATTGTGCTAATGCTGGCTATCCTGACTATGAATGCCACCGACCAAGTTCTACAAGACCGGCCCGGTACGCATTATGGCGATACAGGTACGTTGGTATTCAGTGCAACTCTGATACCGCTTTTTGAACATATGAGCACGGGTACGCTTATCTGGATAGAGCGGTCTGCCTGGTGGTTTCATATCATCGGCATCCTGGCTTTTGCTGTATATGTCACCTATTCCAAGCACCTACATATTTTCATGGCTTTTCCCAATACCTACTATTCCAAACTGGAGCCTAAAGGCAAAATGGACAATATGCCAGCAGTGACCCGTGAGGTACAACTGATGCTGGGCGGTGCCGCCGATGATGGCGACAGCAACGAAGAAGTAGACAGGTTTGGTGCCAAAGATGTAAACGACCTGGCCTGGACCGATCTGATGGGAGCGTATGCCTGTACGGAATGCGGACGCTGTACTGCCGAATGCCCGGCCAACCAGACAGGCAAAAAGCTTTCGCCGCGTAAAATTATGATGGATACCCGCGATAGGGTAGAAGAAGCAGGCGCAGCTGTGGCCAAAGGAGAAAAACCTTTTGAAGATGGCAAAGTGTTATTGGACAATTTTATTTCCCGCGAGGAAATCAACGCCTGTACTACCTGCCAGGCATGTGTGGAAGCCTGCCCGATCAATATTAATCCACTGGCCATTATTTTGCAGCTGCGCAGGTACGTAGCGATGGAAGAAGCCCAATCGCCAGCAGCCTGGAACGCTATGTTTTCTAATGTAGAAAATAATTTTGCTCCATGGAAATTTCCTCCAGCCGATCGCTTCAACTGGGCAGACGAGCTAAAAGAAGAAGAGGAAAAGAGTAAATCATAAACCGAAAAAAAGATGGATACTAACGAACATATACAGATACCTACCATGGCCGATATGATGGCAAAAGGTGAAGAGCCGGAAGTCCTGTTCTGGGTAGGTTGTGCCGGATCGTTTGATGACCGGTACAAAAGAGTGACCAAAGCATTTGTGAAAATACTGAATAAGGTAGGCATTCAATTTGCCGTGCTAGGCCAGGAAGAAAGTTGTACCGGAGACCCTGCTCGGCGTGCAGGGAATGAGTTTCTCTTTCAGATGCAGGCCGCTTCCAATATAGAAGTGCTGAATGGGTATCATATCAAAAAGATTGTCACTGCCTGTCCGCACTGCTTCAATACACTCAAAAACGAATACCCCGAACTGGGTGGGAATTATGAGGTAATTCATCATTCCACTTTTCTGCAACAACTTATCAACGAAGGTAAAGTAGGCGTAGAGGGCGGCGGAGCTTTTAAAGGAAAAAAGATTACCTATCATGATTCCTGCTATCTGGGCAGGGCCAATAATATTTACGAGGCTCCCCGGCAGGTATTGGCTGCACTGGATGCCGATTTGGTAGAGATGAAGCGTTGCCGTACCAAAGGATTTTGCTGCGGGGCGGGAGGCGCACAGATGTTCAAAGATGCAGAGCCAGGCAAAAAAGAAGTAAACATAGACCGAACAGAAGAAGCACTAAGCACTGGTGCAAAAACCATTGCTGTAGCCTGTCCTTTCTGCATGACCATGATGAGCGACGGCGTAAAGAACAAAGAGAAAGAAAGTGAGGTGCAGGTAAAGGATCTGGCAGAACTGATCGCTGAGCATGAAAAACTGTAAGCATACTATTTTAGCTGCAAATGAACCCTTTGTAGCAGAATAAAAGTTGTTAAGATAATTCATATTACTAACTTAGTTTTTATGTATATTCCTTTTGAAGAAATGCCTGCACATGCTAGAGTATGGATTTATCAGGCAAGCCGCGCACTGTCTGCTACAGAAGAAACGTATGCACTGCAATTGGGGCAAACATTCTCGAGCAAATGGGCTGCACATGGCAACGATCTGAAATCATCGGTTCAGTTATGTTATCATCAGTTTCTGGTGATTGCTGTGGATGAAGCGCACAACCAGGCGAGCGGTTGTTCTATTGATGCTTCCGTAGGGTTGGTGAGGGCACTGGAACAAAAGTTCAACACACCTGCTGCTCCGCTGAGCTTTCTGGATCGTACGCAGGTGGCATTTTTGGAACAGGAAAAAGTATTTCTCGAGCCTGCAAAAAGCCTGAAAGAAAAGATCAAAGAGGGGCAAATTAGGCCCGATACCCTTACTTTTAATAACCTTGTCAGCAGCAAGCAACAATTTGATCAGGAATGGGTAGTGCCAGTTGAAACCTCCTGGATGTCGCGCTATTTCTAACTATCTGCCAATATAATTTATAGTACATTGCGGCGTTTCTAAGACAAATGATAGCATAACTTCTGAAGATTTTCCATTAATAATACTATGACAAGAACCTGCCTTCAATTTGCTTTTGGATGCCTGATATTATTAAGTGCCTGTAGCCCCGGTAAACGCGCACTTGTCAAAGGATACAGCAGTTTTTCAAACGGAGATTATAATGTGGCTATTGGTCAGTACCAGCTGGCCGCCGACAGGGGCGTACAAGCTGCTGAAGCTAATTATGGCATTGCCGAAGCGTATCGATTGAGCAATCGCTTGGATGAAGCCATGCCCTACTACGAAAATGCCATAGAAATGGGTATTCCGGATACTTCTGCCGTATTTTTCTATGCCCTGTCACTCAAACAAAACAGCAAATACAAAGAAGCCAAAGCAGAGCTTGAAGAATACCTGTCTATGTCGGAAGACACCACGATGGAATACACAAAGCGCGCTCGGCAGGAAGTGGAAAACCTGAATAACCTCAACAAGATACTAAGCAAAAACAATTATTTTGAGACAAAAAACCTCGATTCGGTCAATAGTGATGCTGCTGAATATGCGCCGTTAGTACAGAAAGGTGTTTTCTATTTCACCTCTTCCCGAGGAACTGACAAAATATATAAGGCTACCGGAACAGGTTTTACGAGCATCTTTCAGGCTCCTATTGAAGATAATCAGGTACAGATTGATCAGGTATCCAAACTCGGACCAGCCTTTACTACAGAAGACATCAACGAAGGTTGCCTTACCTTTTCGCCTGATGGCAAAACAATGGTCTTTGCCAAAGGCAACAGTGGCAAAAGAAAGGGTGCCCGAGATGTTAATTTGTATATCTCACATTTACAGAAAGGAAACTGGACGGCACCCGGACTGATGACCATCAGCGATCCGAATGCCTGGAACTCTACACCCGCCTTCAGCCGCGATGGCAAGACGCTGTATTTTGCTTCCAACCGCGACGGTGGCTATGGCGGCATAGATTTGTATTCTGCCCACGTAGACAGCCGTGGCCGCTGGGGAGAAGTGCGCAACATGGGTGCTAAGATCAATACTGCCGGTAATGAAATGTTCCCTTATGTAACAGATGATGGTAAGCTATACTTTTCGTCCGACGGGCATCCAAGCATGGGGGCACTCGATATATTTGTGGCAACGCGCCAAGACGGAGATATTGCTATAGAAAATTTGGGCCCTCCGGTCAACTCCACAGGCGATGACTTTGGTATATCATTCACGACGATCAAAGATGGTTATTTTACTTCGAACCGCAAAGGGGGCAGAGGCGATGACGATTTGTATGCTTTTGTGAACAATGACCCTAACCTCAAAACAGTCAACTACTTTGTCGCTGGCATCACCGTGACGCAGGAAGATGAAACCGGGAAAGAAAAGATACTGGATGGTGTTAACGTGCGGCTGGTATATCCTGAAGGCAAAACCACCATCAACACGGAAGAAACCGATACTGAAGGAGACTTTAAGTTTGCCGTACAGGGCGGCACCAACTACGAGATCATCGGTGAGAAAGAAGGCTACTTTACCACCAGAATTCCTTTTAGCACTATTGGCAAGACTATTCCACAGGAAGAACTGGTGGACATGGTAACAGATACTACCTTTAATACCAAGTTGGTGCTTAACAAAATCGTGCTCGACAAAGCGATTGTGCTGGAGAATATCTATTACGATTTTGACCAGAGTTATATCACCGATGCAGCTGCCGTAGAATTGGATAAACTGGTGAATATCATGAAAGACAACCCGCAGATCAGCATTGAACTCGGCTCACATACAGATGCTCAGGGAGACAATGATTATAACCAAGCACTCTCTCAGCGACGCGCAGAATCAGCTGTACAGTACCTGATAGACAGTGGTGTCAGTCCATCCCGTATCACTGCTAAAGGATATGGCGAACAGCAGCTGATCATAAAAAATGCAGTCAATGACGAACAGCACCAGGTGAACCGCCGTACAGAATTTAAAGTGATACAAATCAATAAATCACAGGCCAGCAAAGGCTCAGAATAAAGAAATGTTGCCCACCTACGCTATAACCAAAGCCCGCCAATAGCACTGGCGGGCTTTTTTGATGATTTCATATGAATTTCGTGAATTTCGTTATAGGTTTGTTGTAGCATGCGTGTGTTTACCAAGCTTTATATTTATGAATGAGAGATATCATCAGCGCGGCGTGTCCGCTTCCAAAGAAGACGTGCACCAAGCCATCAAACATCTGGACAAGGGCTTGTTTCCTAATGCATTCTGCAAAATCGTACCTGATATACTTGGCGGAGATGAAGCTTACTGTAATATTATGCACGCCGACGGTGCAGGCACCAAGTCATCTCTGGCATATATCTACTGGAAAGAGACCGGCGACCTGTCGGTGTGGAAAGGCATTGCCCAGGATGCGATTGTGATGAATACGGATGACCTGCTGTGTGTGGGTGCGCTGGACAATATCCTGCTTTCTTCTACCATTGGCCGCAACAAGAACCTGATTCCCGGTGAAGTAATTGCCGCTATCATAGAAGGCACAGAAGATGTGCTGCAAATGCTGCGCGATCATGGTATGTATATCATTAGCACCGGTGGCGAGACAGCCGATGTAGGCGACTTGGTACGTACTATCGTGGTAGACAGCACCGTAACCGCCCGCATGAAAAGAGCGGATGTGATTACCAACGAGAAAATTGCCGCCGGCGATGTCATTGTTGGTTTATCCTCTTTTGGTAAAGCCACCTACGAACATACATATAATGGTGGCATGGGCAGCAATGGCCTTACTTCTGCCCGGCACGATGTATTTGAAAGCAGCATTGCCAAAAAATATCCTGAAAGTTATGATCCGATGGTGCCTTCTTCCCTGGTTTATAGCGGTAGCCGCGCCCTGACCGAGCCATTTGCTATAGATGGCTATTCTTTGGATATTGGCAGGCTGGTGCTTTCTCCTACGCGCACCTATGCACCGGTGATGAAAAAAGTACTAGATACGTTGCGGCCGGAAATTCACGGTTTAGTTCATTGCAGTGGGGGTGCACAGACCAAAGTGCTGAACTTTGTAGATAACCTTCACATCATCAAAGATCAGTTGTTTTCTACGCCGCCTTTGTTTAAAATGATCCGTAAAGAAAGCAAAACCCAGTGGCAAGAGATGTACAAAGTATTCAACATGGGGCACAGAATGGAGATATACTTACAGGAAACACATGCACAGACGGTCATTGATATTGCCAGAGAATTTGGGGTAGATGCCCAGGTCATTGGCTATATAGAGCCATCGTCTTCCGGAAAAAAGGTGACCATTAAAAGTGAACATGGAGAATTTATTTACAGCTAAATGATGCAAACGACCAAAATCCTGAACGCTACGCTTGTCAACGAAGGAATGATACAGGTTGCCGATGTGCTGGTAGAAGGCCAGTTTATTGCGCGTATCGGCAAAGATTTGTCTGGCCTGGATACTGATATGACTATAGATGCCAAAGGGCAATACCTGCTTCCTGGTCTGATAGACGATCAGGTGCATTTTAGAGAGCCAGGCCTCACCCACAAAGCAACCATCTATACGGAATCCAGGGCAGCGGTGGCAGGCGGCATCACTACCTTTATGGAGATGCCCAATACTATCCCGAATGCCTTAACGCAAACGCTGTTGCAGGATAAATATGACATTGCCAGCCGCTCGTCGCTTGCCAACTACTCTTTCTACATGGGTGTATCGAATGATAATCTGGAGGAGGCTCTCAAGACGGATGCAAAAAAAGTGTGTGGACTCAAAATATTCATGGGTGCTTCTACCGGCAACATGCTGGTAGACAATGAAGCTACGCTCAGGGGCATTTTTGAGAAGGCCGAACTGCTCGTTGCCACACACTGCGAAGATGAGCAGACCATCCGAAATAATACACAGATATACCGCGATAAGTATGGCGAAGACGTGCCTATCGCCTGCCATCCGCTGATCCGTAGTGCTGAAGCCTGCTATAAGTCTTCTTCATTGGCTGTAGGTTTGGCAAAGGAATACGGCACACGTCTGCACATCCTGCATATTTCTACCGCCAAAGAAATTGGGTTGTTTGACAACAGCTTGCCGCTGGAAAAAAAGAAAATAACGGCTGAAGCCTGCATTCATCATCTCTGGTTTGATGACACTGATTATGAAACCAAAGGGGCACTCATCAAATGGAACCCTGCCGTGAAAACCCGGCACGATGCGGATGCTATTTTTGCCGCAGTATTAGATGATCGTATCGATGTGATTGCCACAGACCACGCCCCTCATACTTGGGAAGAAAAGCAGCAGACGTATTTCAAAGCACCTTCGGGCGGCCCACTGGTACAGCACAGTCTGGTGGCTTTGCTGGAGTTTTATCGCCAGGGAAAAATATCACTGGAAAAAATTGTAGAGAAAGCCTGTCATCACTCGGCCATCCTGTTTCAGATCGACAGACGGGGGTTTGTCCGGGAGGGGTATTATGCAGATCTTGTACTGGTTGATCCCGAGGCACCCTGGACGGTCAGCAAAGAAAATATACTGGCAAAATGTGGTTGGTCACCTTTTGAGGGGCAGCAATTTCAGGCAAAAGTGACACATACTTTCGTATCCGGACATCTGGCGTACGAGAATAATTCTTTCCATGAAGGCAAATGTGGCATACGATTGGATTTCAATAGATGATTGTGGAGCAGGAGCAATCTGCTTTGGCTTTTAGTTACCATTACCATTAAAGCATCGTACCTTTGATCAGGTTTATCAATGTCATTATCTTTATCGTCACCATTGTTGCCTACCTAAGCACAAATGTATCTCCTGAAAGA
Organism: Cyclobacteriaceae bacterium; assembly: GCA_958296015.1. Taxonomy (GTDB): domain Bacteria; phylum Bacteroidota; class Bacteroidia; order Cytophagales; family Cyclobacteriaceae; genus JAJNNC01. The sequence goes on along the minus strand of CATQIH010000007.1, from coordinate 32,732 downwards.
TTTTGGATTGCCGGATTTCTGTCTCTATCTATTCCTGTACTGCTCCTGCTCAATCTACTGCTGTTTGTTTACTGCTTGTTTAGAAGAAATATCTCTTTACTTTTTCCTTTAGCTGCTCTGCTAATTGGCTACAGATTTCTGATGGCTAGTGTTGCCATTAATGCTAGTGCTCCGGTTGATACATACGATTTTTCATTGCTTAGTTATAATGTGCGTGTATTCAATACTTACGCGTATCTTCAAAAAGACAGCAGTCAGAATTTGTCGATGATTGAGTGGGTTGCCCGCAATGATGCTGATATTAAGTGCCTGCAAGAATATTACAACGACGATCATTCAGCCATCTACAATACGTATACCCGAATCAGCCAGGGTAAAAACCAACATGCTTATCTTAAGCCCACTTTGGTAAACCAGATAGGGGCACAATTCGGGCTGGCTATTTTCAGTAAATTTCCTATGCTTGCTACGGGTGAGGTACGCATGGATAGTAGCCGACATCGGTTTGCTATTTTTGCAGATTTGTTGCTAGGCAATGATACATTGCGTGTCTACAATGTGCATCTGCAATCTATGAGTATTGATGAGCGAAAGATAGGAGATATGGAAAAAGCTAAGGAAAACTACACCCAGATTGCCAAGAAGCTACAGTTTGGCTTTGTTTCGCGGGCCCGCGAAGTAGATCATCTGGTAGCCCATATCAGTCAGAGTCCATACCCCACAGTTGTATGCGGAGATTTCAACGATATTCCTTACAGCTATACGTATCTGAAGCTAAAGCAACTTTTGCACAATGCCTTTGAAGAGGCAGGGAATGGGTTGGGTTTCAGCTACAACGGGAGACTGTTTTTCCTGCGCATCGATAACCAGTTTTATAATAATGGTTTAAATGCCTATCACTTTAGCACTGACCGTAAAGTATTATATTCCGATCATTTCCCAATCAAGGCTTATTACTCGTTGGGGAAATAATTTTTGTGGTTATAATAATTGAGGCTAAGCCTTTGCAAAATCAACTCGGATGGCTACTTTTGTACCCTACAAATGGTGATTGTAGCTCAGCTGGTTAGAGCGCTGGTTTGTGGATCCAGAGGTCGTGGGTTCGAGCCCCATCATTCACCCTTCAATTTTATAATTAACCGCCCCGAGATTCTTCGGAGCGGTTTTTTTATTATATTTGAGGGATTACACGTTTCATTATTTTGCTATGTCCGCTTTAGATTTTATGTCTTTATCTCTAAGAGAAAAGATACAAATACTGTATCGGGAGGGGACTTTTATGGTTGCTATTCGCTATTATGGTTACAAAGTAAACCTCTATTTGCTTAACAACTATTATGTAGAGGTATTTTACAACCATAAGCTTGATAAAATAGAAAAGATCGAACTGCTCAAGACCTCTCACTCCCGCGTCAAATTTTATACTGATCAGATTTCCCTGCCTAGTAATCTTTTCTAATAAACTTCAAATGGTCACATTGCCCCAATTCTCACCCGACCGGATGCGGTTGAGCTGCGTATGCGTAATGTTAAACCGCTTGGCGATCATGCTGAGCCTGGTTTTGTTGTTTTTCAGCAGTCTTTTGATCACTCGTACATCCGATTCGGTAAGCTTGTAGCCAGTAGTTCGGCTTTTGAGGATAGCAGGATTCTTGTTGTTGTGAAGGTTCAGTTCTTCTTCTGTCATCCACTTCAGGTTGTAGCGGCTGTTGTTCTTTTTGTTGAAGTCCAGATGTGCCACAAAGCGGTGTTCTTCCGTATCTTTTGCCGCAAAGGCTTTCGCTACCAGTCGGTGAATGTAATGTGTTTGTGATATCTGCTTGCCCAAGCGTACCATCACAGATAGGTAACCATTGACATCGGAGCCTTTCATAATACGGCCATTGTTCTTGTCAACAGCATAACTTTTGACTCTGCCCAGGCTGGAAACTTCATATTTGGCATGCAGGAGATCTGTCTCGAAGTTGATTTCCTTCCAGGTCTCATTTCTAAATCGGTCTAAACTCATGATCAGTAGATAGTTTATTGGTGTATATGGATTGTTATAGCTTGAATGAATACATGAATAACCTAATGCTACTTCATTGTTTGGGTTGTAAAAGCTTACTGTGTATGGCAAGCACTTTGGGTACAATATGTGAGTTTTCGTTGTTTTCAATCGTAAAATCAGCCAGTTTTGCTCTTTGCTGATCATTCCACTGTTTGCTGATAATAGATAGCACCTGTTCTTTGGATCGTTGCTGATCTCTGAGAAGCACCCGCCTGACGCGCAGTTCAGTAGGAGCATTCACATTAATAACCTTGTGCAAAGACTGGTACGAACCTGTTTCAAAAAGTAAGGCAGCTTCTTTAACTATATAAGGTGCCAGTATATTTGCTTGTTGCCACTGGTAAAAATCCTGTGCTACTTTTGGATGAACCACGTTGTTGAGCCATTGCAATTTTGCCTTGTCATTAAACACCTGGTCAGCTATGAAAGCCCTGTCAAACACTCCCTGAGCATTATAGGCATTTGCTCCAAAGGTATCTTTAATGCTCTCAACCAAGCCTGAATCATAGGTTTGAAGCCACCTGGCACGTTCATCAGCATAGTAAACAGGGATATTCAGTGCTTCAAACATTCTACATATCAAGCTTTTGCCCGAACCAATACCGCCGGTGATGCCCACTGTCAAGGTGCTAGTCTGCATAGGTTACTTTAACCTTTGAGGGTGTGATGGTGATATCTTTGGCAAAATCAGGGTATGATTTCAAAACCGGAATTACCGTGCTATCTTCAGCGTTGAGCGTTTTAAAATTGGCTACTACCTGAAAAGCATAGTTGTTGGCCAATTCTACATAATTATTTTGTAACCAAAAAGAAATCTTGACATATTCTTCAGATAGGGTAACAGATAAGTCATCTGGAAAGTCAATAGCAGTTACGGCAACTTCCTTCTTGTACAAAGAAAAAGCGGCCACATCAAAGCTTAACTGTACCTCTTCCGGTGTAATCTGAAGATGCTCGTTGATGTCTGAAGTTATCTGCACTTCTTCCGAGAAATTCTTACCAATTACTTCATCTGACACTGTAAGCTGCAAGGTATCCGGTACTTTAGCCAGGATGGTTGCCGGACCCGTCAGTGAGGCTGTAGGTGGAGAAATATGAATGCTGGAGGTGATCCGGTATTGCTTGGCAAAGTTGACGCGAGAAGTATCCAGCGCAAGAACAACTTTCTTAGAAGACGTTTTGTCGATGTTGAGTGGTAGCGTATCAGTAATGATATAATCCAATGTTACATCTTCCAGTCTGTTTTCCACCAAACTTCTAATGGTGCTGGCTTCAATATATTTGGTAGCAGTTGGACTATCCAAAGTGATATTTACGGGAGGTCTGTCAAAACGAAGAGTCTTGCGTAGTAAATTCCAACCTCCTCCGCTTACTTCTACCTGGATATATTCAGGCAATGGGCTGAGTAGATAGGTGCTATCATGGTTATAATCAAATGCTACCGGATAGTCAATAGCTGTGGAGTAATCAGGTTTGTTGAGTGCATTGAAAAACCAGAAAGTAGTCGCAATCAGGATGCATAAAAAAATAGCTTTTATATTCCCCTCTTTTGGAGAAGGCAAAAGCCATATGAGCTGGTTAAAAACCCTTTTAAGTATCTTTCTGGCATGTTTGCTCAAAACTCATCAACTCTTAGCATAACGTTTACTACTTTCTAAAGATATAGAAGACTTTTCAAATTTAATACGGGCACCTTTGTCTACTTCCAGCAAGACGCTATCGTCTTCCACGCTTACAATGCGGCCATGCATACCACCAATGGTGACGACCATATCTCCCTTTTGGATAGAAGTAATAAACTCTTTCTGCGCTTTCTGCCTTCTCTGCTGAGGCCTGATCATAAAAAAATAGAAAATGAGTCCAATAGCTCCAAAAAGGATAAGTTGCGGAACCAGACTCTGACCGCCAGCGGCCTGAAGCAGAATGTAGTGTAACATAGATAAAATAATAATATAGGTTTATTTTCTGACGGGACCAGCAGCATCATCATTGCTTTTGGGCGTCACATTGCTTTTAATATATAGTTGTGTCGTAGCAGGCTCTGTGTTTGCAGTGATGGTCACTGTTTTGTTTTGCACGCCTGGCTTGTTATGGCTGTCGAACTTTACAAGGATTTCGCTTTCTTCACCCGGAGCAATCGGCTTATCAGGTTTGCTGGGAACGGTACAGCCGCAAGAAGCTCTGGCACTTTGAATAACGAGCGGAGATTTGCCCGTATTTTTGAACTTGAACACATGCTCCACTACATCGCCTTCTTTGATGGTGCCAAAGTCGTGATTCTCTTCAGCAAACTCAAACTTAGGAGCATCAGGATTGGGGGTAGTATTGGCTTCAGCCTGGTTTACCTGAAGTGCGGCAGGTGTGTTGATAGATGATTTGTCTTCAAGAGTGGCTACTCTGTTTTCAAGTTCAGCCATTTTTTCTTTTGTAGAAGAGTCGCAGGAAGTTAGTATACCAACTCCCATGATGGCTACCCATAATATTGCATTCATTCTTTTCATATTATTTGTGGTTAATAAGTGATCAATTAGAATAAAATTAGACTACTTTTTTATCTGACCTAGTAGATTGTCAACATCGTCGAGGAGCTGTCTTGCTTTCTCTCGGGCTTCGTTGATTACCTTTTCACCGTCAGATTTGGCAACACTTTCAGGTAGTGCGTCTTTGGAACGCACCAGGTCGATCAGAAGGTCTTCAAGGTTTACCTTAAATTTTTCCAGACGGAAAGTAAATCTGTCGCGTGTATTTGATCCTTTGTCAGGTGCATACAGCACACCTACCAGTGTACCCGTCATGATGCCTGAAAAGAACAACAACAAACTAACCGTTTTATTCATAGTACTAGCATTTTAAATAATTAGCGTATAAAGTTACAAAGTGCATTGAATTCGTCCCAACAAAAAGGGGCTTTTATAGCACTCATGTAGAAATATTATTGGTTATCTATCAAACCCCGTCCACTTTTTCGTATCAGGTTCTTGCTTTGCAGATCATGGGATATCACATCCAGCATTCCATTGATAAACTGCTTGCTTTTGTGTGTGCTGTATTGCTTGGAAATATCTATGTATTCGTTGATTGTCACTTTTACGGGAATACTACTGAAATTGATCATTTCTGTGATAGCCATTTTAATGATCACACTATCCAGGGCTGCAATGCGGTCTGCTGACCAGTTTTTGGCCTTCTCCTGAATGAGATGCTCATATTCTTCATCATGCTGGATGGTGGTACTATACAACTCTTCTAAAAATTCTTTGTCCTCCGGCCAGTTTGGTGTCAGCCCTACCACCTCAATCTCATCCGGATGCTCCGCTATAACTGATTTGATAGACTTATTGGCCATACTTTTGATAGCCTTCTTATTTTCGCTCCAACTGATATCGTTTTCTTCGGCAATGGCTGTAATGTTTTCATGTTTTAAGATGATATTATTAAAAACATGACGCGCTATCTCTATATCCTGTTCCAGCGTAGGCCGTTCTGCCTTCTGATACACCTGAAAAACCTCATCATTCTTTACAAAACTTCTGTACCATTGTTTTACATCCTCTCTGTGGCTGTTCCAATACAAATCCTTGTTTTTAGCTTCCGTATAGAGCTGCTCATTGTTTTTGATCGCATTGACCACCTTATTGTTTTGGAAATTGAGGCTGGGCGGACCGGCTGGCACAGGAACATCGGGGTTCTGGCTGATTCTTCTGGGGCGGTCGATGGCTGATTCTTCTGCCAAGGCAACCAGTAAGAAAAGCAACAGCACATAATGATCTGCAATCTGCTCGGTAGAGGACACCATCTGCTGTAGAAGATATTTGCGGTCGCGGCGGCATTGGTTATCGTATTGTACTACAGCCTCTTTCAGCACTTTCTCTACATGCGGCAGTGCCTCAGCAAAGGATTCTTTCTGACTGAAATAAGATCTGAGCAAGTTGCTGGCCAGTTCTTTGTCTTTAGCCAGTTGCTCTTTATTTTGCACTTCCATAGAGTTCAGGTCTGGCTGGAAAACTTGATGCACATATTCAAAGGTTAGTTCGTAATTTGACCGCTGGCATTGTTTGTATGCATAAATATGCTGCATGGCCTTAGCTCTTAATATTCTTCGGTTCAGCATTATAAAATAGCGTGTATTTGGTTAACCTGTCTATGAACAAATAATACGGTTAAAAAATTTGCTTGGATTCCGGTAATTTTGATTTTACCATGTTTTCTTTTGTTGACCTATGCTGTCACTCTCCCTTCAACCATTTGTTTATGCTGTTTTTCTGTTGCAATATTTATCAGTGCTTTGTTAAAACTGTGCAAACCTAAAAATTTTTTGCGTAGCACCACAATATTGCAAAGCAACGAAGAACCATTTGTTGGAGAAACCGTTTGAACAAGACGTGAAAGAACTTAGCTATCTCAATAAATACCTTCTCAAGTATAAATACCACATATTCTTTGGCCTTCTGTTTATCATCATTTCTAATGTTTTTGCGATCATTCCCGCGCAGATCGTTCGTAGAGCAATCAATTTGGTAGAAGAAAACGTGTCGTTGTTTCGTGCATACGAAGGTTTTACCCTGCGCGACGAAATTTACCGTATATTTGCCAGCAGCATATTGGTGTATGGTGTTTCTATTCTGGTACTGGCTCTGTTGAAAGGTCTGTTCACTTTTTTTACCCGCCAAACCATCATTGTGATGTCACGGCTGGTAGAATTTGATCTCAAGAATGAGGTGTATCAGCATTACCAAGTGCTGCCTATGAGTTTTTATCGCCGCCATAATACTGGCGATATGATGGCGCGAATTTCAGAAGATGTCTCCAGAGTAAGAATGTACCTGGGACCAGCCATTATGTATGGACTGAACTTGGCTACTTTGTTTCTGATGCTAATTCCTTATATGTTTTCAGTGAATGCCACACTTACCTGGTATACGCTATTGCCTTTGCCGTTCCTGTCTATTAGCATTTATTACGTCAACAACATCATCAACCGCAAGTCGGAAGCCATACAACGCAGCCTTTCCGCGCTCTCCACTTACGTACAGGAAGCCTTTTCGGGTATCCGCGTGCTCAAATCTTTTGTCAGAGAGCAGGACTCATCCAACAATTTTGTGAAGGCCAGCGACGAATACAAAGATAAGTCCATTGACCTGGAACGTGTCAATGCGCTTTTTATGCCGCTGATCATGGCCTTGGTGGGGTTGAGTTCTGTCATCACCGTTTTTGTGGGAGGCACGGAAGTAATCAGAGGAGCCATTTCTCCGGGTGTGATTGCTGAGTTTATTATTTATGTCAATATGCTTACCTGGCCGGTTGCTTCGTTAGGGTGGATTACCAGCATCGTTCAGCGCGCTGCGGCTTCTCAGAAAAGGATCAATGAATTTCTGAAAGAGAAAAATAATATCGTCTCAGAAGATGAGCTAAAAAAGGAAATAGAGGGTAACATATCATTCAAAGACGTTTCCTTTGTTTATCCTGATTCCGGTATCAAAGCCCTGGATAATATCTCTTTTGAGGTAGCAGCCGGACAGTCCATTGCCATTGTAGGTACTACCGGTTCGGGCAAAAGTACCATTGCCAACATCATTCCTCGCATGTACGACGTCACCAAAGGGGAGGTACTGATAGACGATGTGCCTATCAAAGACTATGATATTCACAATTTGCGCACCCAGATAGGCTACGTGCCACAGGACATATTTCTTTTTTCTGATACCATCTTTGATAATATCGCTTTCGGTACTGTGCAGCTCTCTGATGAACAGGTACGAGAGGCTGCTTATGCTGCCGACCTGAAAAACACCATTGAGGATTTTCCCGAAGGCTTTGCTACCCGTGTAGGCGAACGCGGCGTGACGCTCTCCGGCGGACAAAAACAGCGGGTATCCATTGCCCGCGCCATCGCCCGTGACCCTAAAATCCTGATCCTGGATGATTGTCTTTCCGCAGTAGATACGAAAACAGAAAACACCATTCTCAACAGTCTCAAAAAGATCATGAAAAACCGCACCACCATTATCATCTCTCACCGCGTATCCTCAGCCAAGCTGGCTGATAAGATTGTTGTGCTCGATGATGGACATATTGTAGAGCAGGGTACCAACGAATCATTGCTGGCAACCAATGGCGTTTACAAAGAACTATACGACAAGCAGTTGCAGACAGAAGAAGCTCAGGAAAGTCAGGCTGGTTCATTATAAAATACCCTTGCATACTTACATGCCTTATACCTGTGCTTCGGCAATATACCTTACCTACCTGTAGGGTTAGCCATAGCGCATGGTTTCTTTTTGCAAAAGCAGTCATCTTTGGGCATTCATTCACCCAACAGTATACAACATCATGACTGTCAAGTATTATCTAACGCTTAATGATTTGACACCGGCCCCGGACGATTACCGGGCGGTAGTACAGGTAAACGATACTAAAAACCTGGAGTATCTCATCAACAAAATGATCAGCCGTGGTTCTACCGTGACCAAGGCAGAAGCACTTTCTACCATAGAGGAGTACTATGTCGCACTAAACGAAACACTGGAAGAAGGCCACGGCATCAACACGCCTGTTTACTCGATTGCTCCTAAAATTAAGGGAGTGTTCTACAAAGATGATCGTTTTGATCAGAGTAAACATAAACTGAATCTGCGCCTCATTGCCAATGATCGTCTGAAAAATGCTTTGCGCAATATGAAGCTTGAAAAAGTAGCAACTCCCCAGCGCGTGGCCTATATCAAAGAATATGAAGATGCTGCCAGCAGCACGGTCAATAGTGTGCTCACCCCTGGAGAAACTGCTTGTATTAAAGGAAAAATGCTGCGTTTTGATCAGACTGATCCACAGCAAGGCATTTTCTTTCAGGCACAGAACGGCAACGAATTCAAAGCGAAGACCGTTCTGCGCAACAAGCCCGGCGAAATTATTTTTACCGTACCGGCTGCGCTCAAAAAAGGTGATTACAATTTGCAGGTCAAGAAAGTAAGGAAAGAGGGAGGAGCCATCGAAACTGCTACACTGGCTACTACGCTGACAGTGCAGTAAACCCAACAGCCTACGTAAGATCGTAAAACATACCCATCCGTTGATAGCCGCCGGCACCCTTGCCGACGGCTTTTTTTATGCTTATGCCTGGCACCGAAAGTAAGTGTGCTGTAAATTAAGTTTTACCGTATTGTCCTCCAGGAAGGATCTTGCTGCTTGTTTGAAGAAAGCATCGGACTTATACATAGAGCTTGGCGCATGATGTTTTTTAAGCTACCCTCTGTCCAAGCCACCGAGGCCCGGTCGAGACAAGCGGCTGCCGCTTTACTGGTCTGAGCGTCTCACTCGGACCTTAGCAAAGCTTAGTGCCCGGCGGTACGCTAAGTTGAGAGGGTCAAAGGGTCATCATAGGTTGCATAGGCATCCCGCTGAGGTTAGACGGCTTACCGCTCAAGGTTAAGCAAGCTACCTGCATAGGTTAGAGCAGCAGCCTGTATAGGTTAGAGAGGCAGCGTGCATAGGTTAGGGAAGCAGCCTGTATAGGCTAGGCAAGCAACGTACATAGGTTAGAGAGGCAGCACATATAGGTTAGGAGAGCACTATATATAAGCTAGGCCAGACATCCACTGAAATTGTAGCGAATATAAATTGCCATGACAAGCAAAGAAACATGCCACACCTGGGCAAATTTACGCATAGAAAGTCTGCACGATGCAATGCCTGCCACGCTACGATGAGGTAGCAAACGGCATCATCGTGCATCTTTTGGTAAGAATATGCACGATTCGGGTTGTTTATTACATGCTCAATGGCAAACTGAAGCCTGCTTTTATATAAAAAACCTGTATATCACACGCCAAAGGCAAAATATACATAGCGGGTAATTTTCAAAAGCTAATCTATACCGGTAATGTTTTTGATTACCCTCTATGCCTATTACCTTTGTTGGCAATAATAAAAAGGACGAAGTGAAGCATATATCCATAGTTTTAGCAATTTTGATTTCAGCTATTTTCAGTAGTTGTAAAACCTATCATATTCCCGTTGAATCCTTTAAAAAGCAGCTATCAGACATTGACTCTACTCAGTTGAGAATGGTTAGAACCCGCGGGCCTGCTGGAGGTATTACAGAATATCCTGCGAACCCAATTGACCAAATTAAATGTGTGGATAAGGGGGGAAATGAAATCGAATTACAGAATAGTCCTTCTATTGAAACGCGAATCACCACATCAGATGGAAAAAGAATAATTTTGTATTTCGACAGGATCTATGTACAAAATGACACATTAATTGGATATCGTTCTCTATTTATTGGACTTCCAAAAAGAATTCCTTTAGCAGAAATAACTAAAGTTGAAGTACAGGACGGGCGTAAAAATTTTCATTACGTAGAAAAGAAAAAATAACAATTATCAATAATGCATAATGGCAAGCATACATTCATTACCCGTCACTACTTTTATAGCAACGTATCGCTGCCTATTTTGTAGGCTATATGACGTATAGGCAATTGTTACAGGGCATTAATGCACCATTTCATGAAAAGGTATTTTATTCTCTTCTCTCTCATAACTTTCCTAGCTGGATGTGGCGACAAAAAGTTATCTCCCGCCGAGTTGGTAACTAAATATTATGACGCCTTCAACGCTTCCGACTTCACTCAACTAGTACCATTAATAACTGATAGCATAATAATTGTCGAAGGAGATTATGTTATGCCTTTCTCGCATGACAGTTTTCGTGAACATTTTAAGTGGGACTCTATATTCCAACCGACTTATAAAATTGTCGAACTAGAAGGCCAGAATAACCAGATAATTGTGACTGTGGCTTCAAGTTCCAAACGCTATAAATTTCTAAAAGATGATCCTTTGACTTGTAGATTTAAGTTTTTATTTAACTCGGACAAAATAACAAAGCTTGAAACACTAGAATGCTTAGATACTGATTGGAATGTCTGGCAAAAGGAAAGAGATTCCTTAGTTAACTGGATTGAGACTAATCATCCTGAACTTGATGGGTTTATCCATGATCTGACTATGAATGGTGCAAAAAATTACTTAAAGGCAATCGAATTGTATAAAATAGAAAAAACGCCCTGTAACATCGCTCAGCCCTCACCTCGGCAAAATAGATACTTGTACATTAATTGCCCTAAGTAGCGAAAATGATAAACGAAAAACAAATGCCAACAAGCCGGGCGACGGCTGCATTAATCATTATACTCCATCGAGGGGGAACAGAGTAATTGAAAATTTCGTAACTTTAAGGTATGGAAAACCCACTTATCAATAGAATCACCGTTAACCCCGAAATTTGTCACGGGAAACCAACTATTAGGAATAAGCGGTACACGGTAGATTTGATTCTCGACCTTTTGTCCGCCGGGTCAACGCATGCTGAAATATTGGAAGATTACCCTCATCTGGAAGAAGAAGATATTTTAGCATGTTTAGCCTACGCAACGAAAGTAACAAAGTACTCAAGCTACACTAAAATTTCAGTATGAAACTGATTGTGGATGCTCAACTTCCAGCGAAGCTTTGTGAAATACTCAGCCGGCTTGGATTAGAATCCATCCATGTCGATGAACTCCCCAAAGGGGATGAAACACCCGACATGGAAATTACCAAACTGGAAATCTGAAAAACAGACAGTTGTTTAACCTATTTACAAACAACACTTTAATTGTTAAGAATGCTTTAAACAGAAGTAGTTTCGTAGAACTAAGCAACGAAGGTATAACCGAACATCAATAAGACCAGAGCACAACAATGCATATAGTTGATGGTGGATGAAATGCTACATTTAATATTCCTAACCAGGTTTGCTTCGGGCGGACAGCATATTACCACAAGCCATATGAGAGTCATTGTGTTGATAAGCAAGAAAGACTTTCTTGGTGCAGGTGTTTTGCGTGCGCTTTGTGCTGAAGCAATGGCAAACATGCGTTAATTATTTACAACTACTTGTACAGCGGCGTGGGACGCCCCGCGTATAGCTACTTATTTTGTAGGCTATACGGTGTATGGCGTGTAGGCAATCGTTGTGGGCATATTAAAAAAAACTAGATAAGATGAATATAAAAGCAGGATTCACCAGTTTTTTAATTTTTTTAGTGTCTATAGCTTCTTACGCTCAGCCAAAGAAACTATACAAACAAGATGTTTCATCCGTAGAGAATATCTCCGAGGCAATGCTAACCTCAATATCAGGTGAAAAAGGACAGAAAAGAGATTGGCAAAGATTTAAAAACCTGTTTCTTCCCACGGCACAATTGAACGCAGTTTTTCATCGACAAGATTCTTCTTGGGTGAAAGTAAATTCTGTGGAAGAGTTTATAGAAAAAGCTGGAACATGGTATGAAGATAATGGATTCAGAGAATACTTATTAAAAAACAAAATAGATCAATTTGGTAACATAGCACATGTATTTCAGTCATACGGTGCTGAATTTTCCGGTGGTAAGGAAACAGGGATCAACAGTATTCAACTCGTATATGATAAAGGCCGTTGGTGGATTGTTAATGTACTGTGGGATAGTGAGACAGTAGAGGACAAGATTCCTAAAGAATATTTAGAATAAAGCCTACAAGCTCCGCCTGGCGGCTGTACGAACTGTTGGCTTATCACTAAAACAAACAAATGATCGTTGGCTATTAAAAGTATGATGAACAGAAAAGGTGCAAACAATACGTACTGGGGTAATATTAAGGAAGGTGTATCTTCTATGGCTACAGGCTTGAAGCTGTCTTTTAGGCATATACTGGAAGCCCGGAAGAGCAGAACACCCATTGGTGTGGCCGATCCTGAGTATTTTACGCAGGAAACGGGGATTGTTACTTTGCAGTATCCGCATGAGACAATCCCTGTGCCTGACAATGGGCGTTACCGGCTGCACAATGAGATAGAAGATTGTATTGTATGCGACAAGTGTGCTAAGATTTGCCCGGTCAACTGCATAGACATTGAGCCTGTGCGGGCGGTGGAGGAGATTGGCAAAACTTCCGACGGTTCTTCCAGGCGTATTTATGCAGCCAAATTTGACATCGATATGGGCAAGTGCTGCTTCTGCGGCCTGTGCACTACAGTGTGCCCTACCGAATGCCTTACGATGACCAAAGCATATGACTTTAGTGAGTTTGATGTGGCTGATCATAATTATGCTTTTTCTGAGATGACACCGCTGGAAATTATGAAAAAGAAGCAGGCACTGGAAGCATTTATGGAGCAAAAGAAGCAGGCCAAGACAACTGCAACCAGCCCAGACACCACCGATGAGAAACCTGTTGATGCTGCCAAACTCAAGGCTGCCGGTTATCGCCCAAAGGCCGCCAGTGCACGTCCGGTTCCTGTAGCAAAGAAACCGGATGAAGACGCACAGGACAACCAACTAGCCGAAACACCCCAGGAAACTGCACGACGGATCATGGAAGCCAGGAAACAGAAAGATATGCCACCTTCTGCTGATCATACAGACCATATCGATCCACAAGACTAATGGCACAGCAAGTAATCTTTTATATTTTCGCAACGCTCACGGCATTGTCTGCCCTGCTGATACTTTTTGCCCGGAATGTACTACATGCAGCTTTTTTATTGATCATTTGTTTTCTGGGAGTGGCAGCCGTATATGTATTTGCCGGTGCCGACTTTATAGCCATCACGCAGATCATGGTTTACGTAGGCGGCATTCTGGTGCTGATGATTTTTGGCGTGATGCTGACCAATAAGATATCTGGACAAGCCGTTATGACACCAACCTATCATCGTTTTTGGGGAGGATTGATAGGCGTATCTGTGTTTTCTCTGCTGCTGTATGGTATTCTCAAAGCCCATGTATCTTCTCTGCAATGGATCGTAAGAGCGCAGGCTTCCGGTGAAGTTGTCAAAGAATCTACCATACCACTAATAGGTATCAAGCTGATGAGCGAATATATTCTGCCCTTTGAGGTAGCTGCTGTGCTGTTGCTCATCGCCCTGATCGGAGCTGCCTATATCGCGCAGCGGCAGATGGATTGAGTCAATCTTGGTTTACCTGTCCACCTCTCCCAGTACAATATCAATTGAACCTAGGATAGCAATGAGGTCGGCGACCATGCCTCCTTTTGATATTTCTGCAATCACAGACAGGTTGACAAAACACGAGCTTCTGGCCTTGCAGCGGAAGGGAATATCAGACCGGCCATCGGCCCGGAAAAAGAAGCCGAGTTCTCCCCGTGGATTTTCGGCTCTCACATAAAAATCCTGTTTCTTAGGACGAATCTTCTTAGGCACATGTGCTCTCGGGTCAAATTCGCGGGTGCGTTTCAGATCGCTCTGTAGCCTTTCCAGGCACTGCTCAATAATTTTGACCGATTCGTAGCACTCCTGTACCCGCACGTAGGTTCTGTCCCAGCAGTCGCCAGTGGTTCCCATCAGCCCTTCTCCAACAGGAATATCAAACTCCAGTTCCGGATAGACAGAATAGTTGTCCACCTTCCGGAAATCAAGTTTGAGACCAGAGCCGCGCAGCATAGGGCCAGAAATGGCGTAGTTGATCGCCAGGTCCAGGGGTAATACGCCTACGTTGGCCGTACGTTCTACAAAAATTTTGTTCTCAATGACCAACTGGTTGAGTTCTATCAGCTTGGGTTTCAGGTAGCGTATAAATTCCTGACATCTTTCTTCAAAACCCACCGGCAAGTCGTAGAACAAGCCACCGATCCAGATATAGTTGTAGAGCATACGGGCACCACAGATCCACTCCAACAGTCGCTGGATATGCTCACGGTCGCGCATCATCCACAGAAAAGGCGTATAGGCACCAATATCCATCGCGTAGGTGCCAATAGACACAAAATGAGATGCCAACCGGTTAAGCTCTGCCACCAGCACCCTGATGTACTCCACGCGGGGCGGTATATCTTTTTCTATGCCCAACATGCGTTCTACTCCCATCACATAGGCGTGCTCGGAGTTCATAGCCGCCAGATAATCCATGCGGTCTATATAAGGAATAGTTTGGTTGTAGGGCATCGATTCTGCATGTTTCTCAAAGCAGCGGTGCAGATAGCCAAGATGAGGTACCACATCTACCACAATCTCTCCATCTACCACCACTTCCAGGCGCAGTACACCATGTGTAGAAGGGTGTTGCGGACCAATATTAATCAGCATTTCTTCGGGCTTTAGGTGCTCCGGCTGGTATTTATTGGGTTCTGAACGATGCAGGTTTTCTTTTTCGTACTGATATTGAATAGGGTTAGCCATAGTTTATAGAAAATATCAAAAGACAAAAGACAAACAATTGTGTTTTGTTATTTGCCTTGTTGTTAATTGTCTGTTGTATTATAATCCACATGAATGCCGTGATACTTTTGCTGCAACTGATCATCTTTGCGTAAAGGGTGCCCTTCCCAATCAGCGGGCAAAAGGATGCGGCGCATATCTGGGTGGCCGGTAAAGTGAATGCCCAGCACATCGTAAGCCTCCCGCTCGTGCCAGTCGGCTGTGCGCCATATGTGGCTGACGGTTGGCACTTGTGGAAGGGCATCGGTGGCTTTGTTATTGCGTGGTACCTGCACTTTCAGACCTAGAGCAACATTGTAAGGTATAGAATACAAATGATAGACAACTTCCAGCGTACCGGCATCTGGTCCATTGTCTATACCCGTGAGACACGATAAATAGTCGAAATAGGTCTGCTTATTTTCGTAAAGCTCCATGCACACCGCTGCTATCTGTTTAACTGCTACCTGAATGATGGGTGGCGTAGCATCTTTGTCTGTGCCTTCCAACATCCCTTCGCCAAATTTATCGATAAGTAAGGTGACAATATTTTCAAAACACATACTTATGCAGTTTGTTTTTTCTTGGCCATTAGTTTTTCCAGTGCCGCAGGTGCCATCAGCGATTCGGCACGGATTTTTTCCTGAAGCTTAATGATGCCACCAATCAGGGCTTCCGGCCGTGGCGGACAGCCTGGCACATACACATCTACCGGAATGATGCGATCAACACCTTTCACTACATGGTAGCCATGCTCCCAGTAAGGGCCTCCGCAGTTGGAACACGAACCCATAGAAATAACATAGCGGGGTTCAGACATCTGTTCATACAGCCTGCGTACCCGATCTGCCATTTTGAAGGTAACGGTTCCTGCCACAATCATCACATCCGACTGCCGGGGAGAGGGGCGGGGAATCACCCCAAACCTGTCCAGATCGTAGCCCGAAGCATAAGTCGACATCATTTCAATGGCGCAGCAGGCTAGTCCGAAGCCCATAGGCCACAGCGAAGACAAACGCGCCCAGTTGATGATGTCGTCTACTTTGGTGACAATGACGCCACCTTTGCCAAATTCCTGGTCTAATAATCCCATCTTCGTCTCTGATCAATAAAAAAGGTGCTGTCGTATCATCGTCTTTTGCTAGAGCTGCTCTTTAGTAGCTATGCTTTTGCTATGTCGCTGATTGACCTGCGTATACAATTCTTTAGGAATAGGCGACTTATAAGCAGTTGTCTCTGCCGTTGGCTTGATCCAGTCCAGAAAGCCTTTGGCCCAGGCATAAGCCAGCCCGATAGATAGTATAACAATAAAAATGAACATCTCTGCCACAGCAAACCACCCCCAAAGCCCGTTGGTACTTTCTACCAGGTCTGCATTGCCAAAAACGGTAGCCCAGGGAAATAAAAACACAATCTCTACATCAAACAGCACAAAAATCAGGGCGATGATGTAAAAACGCGGATTGAATTGCCCCCAAGCAGTGCCGGTAGGGTCTTCGCCACATTCATAGGTGGTGAGCTTCTCTTGGTTGGGCCTGCTCGGGCGAATAAGTTTGGCAACAAGCAGCGCGACGGCCATGAAAAGCATAGCTCCTACGACAAACAGCAAGATTTCTCCAAAAGATGACAACTGTGTATGATACATCACCAAGGTTAACTATTATTCTCAAAATTTAAAAGTCCAGCGGGTCAAGATGTTTAAAATGCCCGTTCATACGTATTCTTTCTTTGGTCCGTTCTACTTCTTTTAGAATAGGAATGGCGTGCTGTAAGTGATTGATGATAAACACCTGCCGCGCGCTTTCTCTTTCCAACTGCAAAAGCTGATACTCCTGCAACAACGATAATCCTATCTTGTGGCCAATGTCAAAAGTGGCAATGTTTTCTGCTATTTCTACAGATTTGACTACGTTAATGGTCTCGTACAACTCTTTGAGCAGTTCAATCATTCTACCCTTTGTGTTGGAGGTATCGTCATAGACATTGTCCAGAAATGAGACATTTCCTCCCGCATAGAGCTTATCGGCTATGGGATTGAAAAAATTTGCTACCTTGAAGACCCGTGTTGCGTGAGTGACAACGTCCATTGTACCATCTTTATATTTTTTTACCATTTGATTTACAAACATTTCCGTGCCATAGCCTACCTCATTTTTCACATAAGCTGGTATGCCAAATGGCTGGCTGTTTTCAAGGCATTCACTAATTAACTGCTTGTAGCGGTCTTCAAAAATATGCAAATTGACGTGCTCACCCGGAAAAGCAACCAGGTTCAGAGGAAACAAGGGTAGGTAATTCTTCATACTATGGGGCTGTATATTTATTATACATCGTCTAACCCTCAACAGATAAATACTAATTTTGTTAAAGTTTAATTATTTTTATATAAAACAATAATTTATTAGGCATAGTTGTTGTATAATTTAACTGACGCAAGGATTATTCTAAGCGTTTGTTTAAGGTTGATAGTTGGCCCCGGACGTTGGTTGCGTTCGGGGTTTCTTTTTCACCTTAAAACAAAAATCTAGTCAGCATTAGAAATCCTTCTCTATCGGACAATAATTCTTTTTCTTGCAACATTGGAGCCGCTTTGTATCTCTACCACATACACACCCGGACGGATGTCCTGCAAACTGATCATGGCGGTATCGTGATGGTACACTGCCTGACCTTTTTGTATCACTTTTCCCTCGATATTCCATAGGTAATACATGATCGTTTTGGCAGAAAGTGCATCAAACCTAAGGAACAGTTGCTGATGGGTTATCGGATTGGGATAAATAACCAATGCAATGGAAGCATCCGGAAGGTTTATGCCGGTTATGTTGTCTTTGATTACCAGAGAAAAGTTTTGACTGGCGGATGCGCCGTTTATGTCCGAAGCTGTCACTGATATGTTCAGGGAGTCTGCCTGAGAAG
The DNA here is from genome assembly GCA_958296015.1 of Cyclobacteriaceae bacterium. GTDB lineage: Bacteria > Bacteroidota > Bacteroidia > Cytophagales > Cyclobacteriaceae > JAJNNC01. The sequence continues at coordinate 14,524 of CATQIH010000007.1, read as the reverse complement.
GTGTGCCAGAAAGCGTTTTTGTCTGTGTATCAAAGGCAAGCCAGGAAGGCAGAGTGTCTGATTTGATAAGCGAAACAGTATAGGTCAGGCTATTGCTGGCATCTGCAAAAGCATCTTCCGGAATTGTGAGTTCAAAATATTGCCCTACAGAAGTCGTTTGAGCAGGAATTTCTTTTACTACGATGGGTGCATTGTCTTCCTGTACCTCTACAACCCTAATGATAAATGTTTTCTGAAAAGAAGTACCTGACGTATCTGTAGCCTGCAAACGGATAGTATATTCGTTTTGCACTTTATAATCTAAAGAGGCAGTCGTCAAAAGTTGTCGGCCTTTTACTTCAAAAGAAGCATTGCCACCGCTACCTTCACCTGCAACTAACTGAAAAGTAAGAAGAGTATCTGGGTTCTGGCTGATGATTTCAGCAACAAGGGTACCTATCGGCATGTTTTCAACAATGGTACCGTCACTCAAAGCAATGTCCTGAATTGGTAACTGGCCTTTTTGAAGAGGGTTCTGATACAGAATTATTTCATTCGCTGTAGTTACCACAACATCTGTATCTTTATCGTTGTCAAGGTCCGCAAAAGCCACTGCCTTCTCTGAGGCAATAGCATGAAAGGTAGTAGCAGACCAGTCTTGCTGGTTTTCCAGCCATCCCAGGGTACTCGTCTGAGATTCCGGATCACAACCTTCGGGCTGTATTTGTACAAAAGTATCTGTATCACCATCGCCATCTATATCGGAGGGAAATACCGACCCTATGTACTGCATGGCTTGGCTGCCCAAAAACGCTGCTCCCAGCGTCTGGATATTTGGAGTTAGCTTACCATCCGGGTCATGCGCGTAGTACCACAAGTGATAAATCCCGGTCCATGAGTAAATATCACTTACAACCAGATCCTGATACCCATCCTGATCCATATCGGCCCATTGGATATAACCAGCCCGTAGTGTATCAGAAGAAAGCGTTTGGTCCCACACAAACGTACCGGAAGCATTATTTGCTGTACGGACTGCACCATTTGCCAGCAAAGCCAGTACCCGGTATCCGGCAGGGTTGATGACTGATATAGCCAACTGGCCGTCTTCGAACGCATCAGCTTTATCTTCTTTGACATCCAGCAGAGTTTGATGGGCAGCAACTGCATTTCCCTGGCTTTGGTACCAGATAATTTTGCCTGGTAAGCGTGCCGCGATATCATCCCGGCCGTCGTTGTCAATATCCAGTGCCATCAGGTCATCAGCCTGAAGGAATTTGGCCTGGTCGTCTTGGAAGAGCGTCTGAATTGCCAGAAAGCTACCTTGTTGATCATTTTGCATCCACAAGACCTGCCCGTCATCTTTGTATATGATCAGGTCGTTGAAATTATCACCGTTGATATCCCCTGCTTTCAAAAAAGACCATGCTTCACTGTTGGCAGCAAGCGGTTTGCCTTGCTGATAAGAGCCATCTGCTTGCCGGGAAAGGGTATATACAGTACCTAAAGAGGAGCTTCTGCCAATAATTTCAGGAATACTGTCATTGGTTAGGTCTGCAACAAGCTCTATGGAAATATCCTGGTTTTCAGAGCCGGTTTCCAAAATTACTTGCCTTTGAAACTGAGTTTGCATTGAAAATGAGTATAAAAGCAGTATAGAGAGTAGTGTAGGTTTTAGCACAAAAAGGTATATTTTAATAAAATTTATTTTGCTTCTCTTTTCTTCGACCTACGGAAAAAATAAGGTGTTTAGATTCAGCCCATACTTTAGCGGGTAGTTTTACTCATTGATGATATCTAACAGAACAGGTATTTGTAGCAAGCAGTCGTGGCTTTCGCTTACCATAGCACGAATGTCCCTTCTCATTACAGGATTGTGCGCAAATCTGGAAATAATCGAATTAAAATGCTTTTTTTGCGTTCTCACCTTGTGAAACCAAAAAAGTGTATGAGAATATCGTTTTTGCTACTGTCTGTTTTTGCTTTTTGTGTTATATGTTGTCCGCTTCGGGCACAAGACGATGACGCTGTTTTTCCTGCCAATCTGCGTACGCTTGGCAGTTCCAGAGAGCTTCCCAAAGATGTATTATTCACAAAGTCGGTGGTGTTGATTAATGACCATACCCAGCAAAAGGCGAATGCCTGGAAAGAGTTGTCGCAAGAAGCGCATAAAACCTTCCGCGATGCAGGCATTGATGCCGTAGCTTATTATTATTTCGATGATGTAAAGGCAGGTCGCGATGTTTCGCGCAAGCTTGCTGAAGGGTTGAAGCAGCGGCAGATCAAAAATATTGTTGTCATCAGCAAAACGGAAGGCGGCTGCGGTCTGGTCATTACGCCATTCAGCGGGAACGCCTTCTTTTTTGAAAAAAACCAGCAGGCATACAAACAGACCGCCAGCAGTTGCGACCAGCTATTGATAGAGCTGGGCAAGGCGGCATACAGAAACAAAGCAGAAGTGCAGAACTATCTGATCAACGACCAGCCGGAGTTTTTTGTAGGTGCCGGCAGTGTGGTGAAAGGCCACAGAGAAGAAGCTTTTGCCAAAGACCTCAAGCTGGATAAGATGGCAGTGCCCAGGTTTCAGGAAGATGATCTATCTTCTATGCAAAACCCTGCACCTGGTATAGCTGACACTACGCAGGTAAACCACCTCAATGAGTCGCTTGCTGGCATCATGGACAATTATCCCTATGCATACGACCTGGTTGATTCTGGTATCGATGAAGACAAGCTGCGGCAGAGTGGCTATCAGTTTATTTTATTGAAATTGCATACGTCTAAAGCACATATTCAGGATATGCTGGGTTATAGTCAAAAAGAGGAGACTGGCCAGAAATCATCAGGTAGTATTATAGAAGATCAGGCTTCTGTCTATAAATTTTATGTCAAACACATTTACACTGGTGATGTGTATGTGGGTGATGTGTGGGATGCCAGCAAAGACTGGCAGCAAGCTCTGCACCACTATATCCAGAACATGCGCAAGAGCCTGAATATTAGCGAATAGGTTACAGCACCGGTTTACAGCCTGAGCAAAGGTATCCGTTGCCGTATCTTCATCACATCCAGCAACCGGCTGACAGTTGCCCGTTCAAACAGATATAAGTAAATGCTGTACAGTACTACGATAGTCGCTCCGCCTGTCAGCAGCATAGCCATGTCAGATATGTGCAACACATTATCCAAACTATAGACGATGATGCCGATGACAGTACATGTCAGCAGGGTGGCGGATACTTGTTTGCTAAGTTCCATCATGCTTACACCCACCAGTTTGTGTATGTGGTACTGATATACAAAAAGGCGGACGAACCTATCAGTCAGAATGCCAAAAGCTGCTCCCTGTATACCAAAATAGATAGCCCCGGCTACTACCAGCGGCACTGTACTAAAGGTGGTACAATACATATTAACCTTCATAGAGAGGTCGGGTCTCCCTACACTTCGCATCACAATAGAGGCGGAGCCACCAATGGAACTGATGATCACGGCCAGGGCCAGTATGCGCAAAGGAACGATGGTCTGCTCCCACTCCGGGCCGAATCCTACATAAATCACCTTATTGCCCAGCACAATGAACAGCAGCATGATAGGAGCCATCAGCAGGTTGTTGAGCCTTGCCAGCCGCAGGTAATAATGTCCTATCTTTTTGATATCGTCCTGCATGGCTGAATATGCCGGATAAAGTACTTTGTTGAGTACTTTTACTATTTGCTTCATGAAAGTATTGGTGAGAATAAAAGCAAGTGTATAAGCACCCAGGGCAGATTCTCCAATAAGCTTACCAATAAGAATATAATCTATATTCAGCGTAAAAAAGCTGAATATCCGCTCTACCAGCACTTTGCTGCCAAAACCAAAAAGGTCGTGAAACGCTGCTTTGCTAAACTGCCAGGCTGGTACCCACCGGACATTCGCACAATATAGGATGCCCGAAATAAGAGAAGTCAGTATGCCGTTAAAAGCCAGTGCCCACACACCAAAGCCTGCATAAGCCAGTATCACTGCTGTGATGCCCGCTACAAGTGCCGCAGATATCTGGATGATAGCTTGAGGCTTAAAGTACATTTTACGTGAAAGCTTGATTCTTGGGATCACATAAAAAGCATCCAGTACGATAGATATGGCTAAAATGGGAATGATTTCTTTCAATATGGCTTCTTTGTAAAACCAGGAGGCAAAAGGTGCTGCTATTACTATAATAGCCACGTAGCCAATGAGGGTGATGATTAGGTTGGCCCAAAAAGCAGTGTTGTAATATTCTGTAGTAATATGCTCACGCTTTTTTTGAATCAGAGCCGAAGTCAGTCCGAGTTCACTCACTACTTCTACAAAACTGATGAACACACTGGCCATACCAATGATGCCGTAATGTTCGGGTAACAACAACTTGGCTAATATCAGCTTAAAGACAAGCCGAATCCCCTGTGACCCGGCGGTGGCAAGAGAGGTCCAGCCTATACCGCTTACAATCTTGTGGTTGAGTTCCATTAAAAAATTAATAGCTTGAGTAACTAACTAAGTACAGGGATTAAAGGTACAAAATATACATATGAAATATAATTTATGTAATATTTATTATCATATAACTTATTCAGTACGATGTATTAAAAGTAGTAAAACAAGACAATTTGACACCAAATCATGCAGATATTTATAAAAATGTGACAAATTGTCCTAAATATTGGTATTTTTTGCCCTGGTGTACGATTTGATAGATAAAAGGAAAATGATAACAACCTTAATCATAGATAACCATGAATTTAAATAACTATACCATAAAAGCACAGGAGGCCATACAAAAGGCCGCTGAAATAGCCACAAGCTTACAGCAGCAGGCTATTGAACCCGGACATTTGCTCAAAGCTGTGTTGCAGTCTGACGAGAACGTGATTTCTTTTCTGTTGCAAAAACTGGGAGTACAACGCACGCAACTGGAGAACGGATTGGAAGAACTACTTCAGTCTTATCCTAAAGCAAGCGGACAACAGCCTTACCTGGCCAATGATACCGCTACTGATTTGAGAAAGGCAGGGGAATATCTGAAAGAATTTAATGATGAATACATTGCCATAGAGCATATGCTACTTGGCCTGTTGGCGGGTAACGAAAAAGCAGCCAAACTGATGAAACAAGTCGGTTTTGCTAAAAAAGAACTAATAGCAGCCATCAAAGAACTGCGCGGTGGCAGCAGAGTAACCGACCAGAATGCCGAGTCCAAATACAAGTCACTGGAAAGATATTCCATAAACCTCAACCAACTGGCCAAAGCCGGTAAGATTGATCCGGTAATTGGCCGCGATGATGAAATCAGGCGTGTATTGCAGATTCTGGCAAGGCGTACCAAAAACAACCCGATTTTGCTGGGTGAACCTGGGGTAGGTAAGACGGCCATTGTGGAAGGGCTGGCGCAGCGTATCGTAGATGGTGATGTGCCTGAGAACCTGAAGTCTAAAACCATCATTTCCCTGGATATGGGTCTGCTGGTAGCAGGTGCCAAGTACAAAGGTGAGTTTGAGGAGCGGCTAAAATCAGTGATCAAAGAAGTAACAGATTCTGACGGAGAGATTGTCTTGTTTATTGATGAGATTCATACGCTGATTGGTGCCGGTGGTGGTGGCGAAGGCGCGATGGATGCTGCCAACCTGCTGAAGCCTGCACTGGCACGTGGAGAGCTACATGCTATTGGTGCTACTACACTTAAAGAATACCAGAAGTACATTGAGAAAGACAAAGCACTGGAGCGGCGCTTTCAGTCAGTGATGGTAGGCGAACCTGATATTCAGGATTCTATCTCTATTTTGCGGGGAATCAAAGACCGCTACGAACTGCACCACGGTGTACGCATCAAGGACGATGCAGTGATTGCCGCCGTAGAATTGTCTAACCGCTATATTTCCGATAGGTTCTTACCTGATAAAGCTATAGACCTGATGGATGAGGCTGCCTCTAAACTACGGATAGAAATTGACTCGCTGCCAGAAGAACTGGACGAACTCAACCGCAGGATCATGCAGTTGGAAATTGAGCGCGAAGCGATCCGTCGTGAGAAGGACAAAGAAAAAGAAGCACAGCTCAACAAAGATATTGCCGACCTGGAAGAGAAGCGCACAGATATCAAAGCCAAGTGGGAGAACGAAAAAGGGGTAATCCAGGGCATTCGTGAAGAAAAAGAAAAGGTAGAACACTACAAAATAGAAGCTGAGCAGGCTGAGCGTTCCGGTGACTATGGAAGAGTGGCGGAATTGCGGTATGGCAAGATCACCGAAAGCGAACATAAGCTACAGGAATTCCAGCAGCAACTGGTAAAAATGCAGGGAGAAAGTTCACTGCTGAAAGAAGAAGTAGATGCCGAAGACATTGCCGAAGTAGTGGCTAAATGGACAGGTATACCGGTTTCCAAGATGCTGCAAAGCGACCGTGAGAAGCTGCTTCATCTGGAAGACGAACTGGGCAAAAGAGTAGCCGGACAGCGCGAAGCCATTGAAGCACTCTCTGATGCAGTGCGCCGAAGCCGGGCCGGGTTGCAGGACCCCAAGCGTCCTATTGGTTCGTTTATCTTTCTGGGAACAACCGGGGTAGGTAAAACCGAGTTGGCAAAAGCACTGGCGGAATTTCTCTTTGACGATGAAAACAGCATGGTGCGCATTGATATGTCGGAGTACCAGGAAAGACATGCCGTGAGCCGACTCATTGGTGCGCCCCCAGGCTATGTTGGTTATGATGAAGGCGGTCAACTGACAGAAGCTGTGCGCAAAAAGCCTTACTCTGTCATTCTGCTGGATGAGATTGAGAAAGCGCATCCGGATGTGTTCAACATCCTGTTGCAGGTGCTGGATGATGGCCGACTGACAGATAATAAAGGCCGGGTAGCCAACTTCAAGAATACTATCATCATCATGACGACCAACATTGGTTCGGGCTTGATTCAGGAGCGTTTCCAGACCATCAATCCGATGAACGAAGAGGAAGTGCTGGAAGATACCAAGCAGGAAGTGTTTGATATGCTGAAAAAATCAGTGCGGCCTGAATTCCTCAACCGTATTGATGAGGTGATCATGTTCCGTCCGCTGTCCAGAAAAGATATGCGCAAGATCGTAGACATCCAGTTCAAGGTTATTCAACATCGTCTGGAAGAAAACGGCATCAAGTTGGAAGCCACTGGCGAAGTATTAGGTCATCTGGCTGAGTTGGGCTTTGATCCGCAGTTTGGAGCGCGTCCGCTGAAGCGGGTGTTGCAACGTGAAGTGCTTAACACACTGTCTAAAGAAATACTGGCTGGCCACATATCCAAAGATGCTGTGCTGGGCATAGAGATGGATGAAAACCACCAGATGAAGTTCATCAATTTGGATGAAGTGAAGATATGATAAAGACGTATTTATTAATTAAAGAGCATGGAGTAGTATTATTCTATGCTCTTTCATTTATTCGTCAAAATTATCAACTATTTTAAAAATCCTGTAAACTATTTATAAATATCAGAGTTTCTTGGTGGTATTCTAACCAATTTTTTAATCAAAACTTAAAGACAATGAAATCTTTTTTGATCTTTTTTTCTATGTTGTTGCTTTCTGCACAAACACTCCTGGCACAAGACCAGGACAGTACCAAAATTGAGAAAGCCGGGCAGGACGCAGAACAAGCCATAGATAAAGCAGAAGAATTTGCACAGAAAAATTTAGATTTTGGTGCAAGAGTAGGATTAAATTTTTCTACTTTAAACAGCAACGAAGTATTCAACGCAGATCCAAAAACCGGCTTAAGTTTAGGGCTTTTTACCCGTTATCGCTTTTCCAAAAGCTTGAGTGCTAAACTCGAATTGCTATACAGTATGATGGGTGCCCGTGATGATGAGTTTTCGATCTTCAAAGATTATACGATCAACTTAAATTATCTGGCTATTCCTATCTTGGCAGAGTTTATGCCCGTCAATAATCTTCGAGTAGAACTGGGGCCTTATTTTAGCGTATTGTTATCGTCACGTCAGAGCTTTGGTGAACTCCTTCCGGAAGGTACTGTGCGCGTTAATACAAGCAAAGATGCGGTGAGTTCGGTAGATGTAGGGTTTGCCGCAGGACTTACTTATGAGTTTCCTAGTGGGTTTGGCCTGGGAGCACGTTACACACAAGGTTTTGCCAATGCATTAGGTAAGAATTTCTTTGGCGGAGCCTCCGGAGCCAACAGTAGTTTTCAAATAGCGGGTTATTACACCTTCTAATATAATATCTGGCAGAACAGATGAGTAGTTCAATGATATTCAAGCACGGGCCATACAGGTTCGTGCTTTTTTTGTGTCAGATAATAATTTGAATGCTATTTCTCAAATACATAGGTATTAACAAATATTCTGTTTGCCTGAGACATCACCTGAATATTGCATAGTAGAAGAGTACAGGTAAAGAATAATAACTTTTTCATAGAATTTTTATTGAGCAGGTTCTTCTATATCAAAAAAATCATTAGAGTCTATTCTTCCCTCAAAACCGCTAGGCCACCAGTTGGTTATGATCTCTATATGTAAATGATGTTCATCAGGATAGTTTTGCAAAAAGTCTGCTCCTGTGATTCCAGTTTCACCTATTTTATACCCTAGTGCTACTTGTTGGTTTAGTGTAACATCAACTTCACTCAAATGTGCATAAAACACGATTACTGAATGATCAGAACCCGGCTTGTCCTTCATCGTGCAAGAAATACCAATTGATTGACCATCTCCTACGTGAGTGACAATTCCCTGAGCCATTGCATAAACTGACGTACCTATGTCAGCAAAAAGATCCACTCCGTGGTGATGCCTATCTCCAAACACTTTATCTTCGTTACAGTCATAACTTGCATTGGTTCTTGTACAGCCCTTGATGAATTAGGTCTCCATGTACCGAACGAGTATGCTCTATAAACGCAATCGTTCAGTGGTTTGGGGTTACTTTTTACAAAAATATATTCTTCTAGCTTCTCTGCTTTATCGCTGTCCACATAAATCTTGAGCAACGGTTTAAATTTATCATTTGCTACATAGCCATCAAACTGATAGATAGTTTTGCCTGGTTGTTCACCGTGTCCAAAAGAATACTCCTGGCTTGGGTCTATCTTATGTTGTCCGCTATAATACCAATGCTGAATCAATAGCTCAACTTCTTCTTCCAAAATGGTTACTTTGCCTTTGTAAGTATATGTTTTCTTTTTGATAAAGATAGATAGAGCCGGGGGAGCTTTGCTCCAGCCAGCGAGTCTCTTCATCAAGGGAGAACACCTGGTAGACATCCTGTTCAGAGAGCAGGGTGACAGACAAGGCTATGGTGTGTACCTGATGGAAGGTATGCATCTTGTCCAGGATAGCTTGCCGGGTATAGGCTTGTCTGCCCAGCATCAAGTTGAGGTCGTTGAGCCTGACGGCCTGCTCTTGTGGCTGACTTTGAGCGGCGTTGGGCAGGCAGCACCACAGCCACACCACCATAGATAAGTATCTACGGATCAAGGTGCTTTTGCTTGGTGGTTTTGTGTTTGCTTGGATAAGGGCAAACCTACGCCAGTAGCCAGGGCAATCACAACAGCCGCTACACATTACATGAGCAAGGTGTGGGGATAACTTTGATAAAAACCTTGGAAGCTGTGTGGAAAAAGCTGTAAACTATACGGATGAAGACCTGGCGATATAATAACTTGTTACATCCTGATTCCGATTACCATAATATCATCTGTCTGGATCTGGTTGCCGCGCCAGCCGGTGAAAGTTTCCTGTATAACTTGATACTGTTCTGCGGTGGTATGGGTGTGTAGGCAGGTAAGTAGCTCGCGGAAGCGGTTGCGCATAAATTTTTTGTCTTTGGGACCACCAAACTGATCCTGGAAACCATCGGAAGCCAGGTAGACCATGTTGCCACGCTCCACAGGCACACATTTGTTGGTGAAGTATTTATCGGTAATCTGCGCTCCACCAATGGCATACCGGTCGGCCTGAAACTGCATCAAAGTATCGTCATCATCAAAGTAGTAAGCATTCATTTGTGCGCCGCTGTAGCAAACCTCCTGCGTATCGTGGTCGATGATGCAGACAGCCATATCCAGGCCATCGGTATTGTTGTTTTCGGGGTAATGCTGGTGCAGAGCCTGCTGGATGCGGCTGTCCATCTGCGACAAAATCACATTGGGTGTGTTGACTTTATTTTCCAGTACCAGTTGGTTTAGGATAGAGTTGGCCAGCACCGTCATAAATGCACCCGGCACACCGTGGCCCGTACAGTCCAGGGCTGCAATGATCACTTTGTCATCCATCTCATGCAACCAGTAGAAATCACCGCTCACAATGTCTTTGGGTTTAAAGAACACAAAAGAATCGGGAAATATTCTTTTTAGCTGGCTTTTGTCAGGCAGCAACGAAGTCTGTAGCCGCTTGGCATACATGATACTGTCTTTGATATCCTTGCTGTTTTCTTCCAGTTGTTTACTTTTGGTGATGATCTCATCTCTTTGCCTTTCTATCTTAAGCTTTTGCTGGTTGATAGACTCTTTTTGCTTTTCCAGCTTCTTGTTGGCGTGAATTTTCAGTCGGTATTTACTAAAAAATACCATACCCAGTCCGGCCAGCAACACCATACCTACCATCAGGCCATAGTTGACCAAACGTCTTTCTTTGGACTGAAGCGACTGAATCTCTTTGTCCTGCTGAAGCAGTGATATCTGTGCGTCTTTTTTATTCAGCTCATATTCTGTTTCAAGTTCGGTAGCCCGCTGGGCGCTTTCCCGCTCATAAAAGCGTTCTTTTTCTATATCATACAGTTTGAAATGAACCAGTGCCTCTTCCAGGTTGCCGGTCTGGTTATAATAATTCGCCAGGTTCAGGTAGCAATCTTTCAAAATAGCACTGGAGCCTAACTTTTTGGCTGCATTTGTACTTTGGTTCAGGTAAGTATACGCCTGGTCCAGCTCATTCATGTTGAAATAAGCCCTGCCCATCTCAAGCGACGCACGCGCCTGTAAGTTAAGCCTGCCATATTCTTTGGATAGTTCCAGCGACTCTTCCAACAGGTTGAGTGCCTGCTCATTTTCTCCCTGCATGATGAAGGTCTTGCCGATATTAAAATACGTTCGGCTGATGCGTACTTCATCGTTGCTCAAACGGTTGATCGACAGAGATTTGCGGAAGTATTCCAGGGCACCTTCAAAATCCTTGAGTTGCTGCAGCACTTCTCCCATGTTGATGTAGGCATCAGATAGCTCGGAAGTAAGGCTATATTTTTCAGCGATCTCCATGGCAAAAAGCAAGTACTCTTTGGCCCGGTCGTATATTTTCAGATCATAGTTGGCACTGCCCAGCGTATTGTAAATAGCAGCCTGCCGCGGTTCATTTTGCAGTTCATCGTACAGGCGCAGGGCTTTGATGCCTCTGTTCACAGCCAGGCCGTTGTTGCCCAGGCGGTGGTGTACTTCGCACAGCACTGATAGGGTGCTGGCAAGCATTGGTTTATTGCCCTGCTTTTCTAAAATTTCCGAAGCTTTTTGCCCATATTGCAGTGCCAGAGGATAATAGTTGCTCTGGTAACAAGCTTTGCTGACAGTAAAATATGCCTGGGCCATCTTGCTGGAGTCAGGCACTGCCTGGTAGATACCCAGCGTGCGGGAAAGGTAATAGCTAAGGCTGTCAAAATTGTACCGGCTATAGTGGCTGAAGCCAATCGCCAGGTTAAGATATGCCTGCGCCAGTCCTTCCTGATAAGTAGCCTTATCGGCAGTGTTGACTGCACGTTGTGCATAGTAATAGGCCGTATCAGGAAAATTCTGCTGATAGTAGGCAGACAAGCCGTTAAGATAGTTGGTCTGATCTTCCAAAGAAACCGCTTCCTTCAGGCCATTGAGCAGGCTGTCACTCCGTTCAGACTGTGCATGCAGCTGACCTGTGGTGTGTAACCCTACCATAAGAAATAAAATTGTGTAGTAATTATATTTCATGCCTCGGAAGCATCATGCCGTATCAGTAAATATTAGGGGCTAATAAAAAATAAGTGTTAGCAGCTCTCTCATATGTAACCTTTTGCGCGATATCTTATTTTTCTATAGGAAATATTGTGCCATTTGTCGTTATTATGTAGCTCATTTCTTAATAATTGGAATATCAATCCACATTTCCCGGTCGGAGATGTATTGTTCAAGGGTATAATCGCCCAATGTAAGGTTGTGCAGCTGCGCGTAGTCTGCAATCTCCTGATCCACAGCAGAAGGTTTTGGTCTTACCCAATAGTGCCTTTTGATGGTAGCTCTCACAGATGCCTGCATCATAAAGGTGTCTATCTGAATACCAGAAGGCAGTGGCAGTGGGAACGTATTGCCGGTAAATCCGATAAACTGCCTGATACGTCCTCTTTTATCTTCATATTGTCTAAAGTTCACTACTGCCAGATAGGTTGCAGGATTTTTCCGGATGTACGAAGAAACCTGATCAAACAGATGAAGCAATGTATCGCTATCGTATTTTCCTTCGAAGTATGCCCCACCTATGCGTATAGGCTGCTGGTGAATTTCTGCGACTGCTATCGGCTCAAAACCTCCCAGATAGTAATAAATGCTTATTCCTAAAACAGATAGAGCTACTATAAGTATAAAAAATGCTTTTGAAAATCTTAGTAAAGGCATATAACTGTTAATTGCATTGCTAGACAATAAAAAGATAAAATTGTGTACAAAACAGAAGCGTGTTAGCGTACTTACAATTGTTTGGTATTCCCATCATGTGCCTTGCACAGGGCTTGTTTTATCTCCTTTAGTTTTTGTAGTTTTGTAAGTATGGTGTTCGCGGCTTTTCAGGTGCAAATATATTCATCTTTGTCTGCGCTCAGTATTTGTACTTGATAATTTTGCGATAAATTTTAATTAAATCCTGATTTACTGGCGCGTGTGCAAACAGGCTTTATAGTTGCTTGCTTTGTTGTCAGTTTATATCAGGTATAGTATACTGCATGATCTATCAACTAACCCTATGTTTGCTTATATAGAAGGTAAGCTCACCTACAAAGAACCTACGTATGCCAACGTACAAGGAGTGGGCTATGAGCTACGGATTTCTTTGAATACTTATCATATTATCGAAAACAGTAAATCTTACAAGCTTTTCACCTATTTGTATGTGAAAGAGGATGCGCAGGTATTATTCGGATTTGCACATTACGAAGAGAAGCAGTTGTTTCTGAACCTGCTGTCTATCAGTGGCGTAGGGCCTAGCCTGGCGTTGATGCTGTTGTCTTCTTTGCAGGTAGACGAACTGAAAACGGCCATTGCCACAGGAGATGCCAAAACCGTGCAGCAGGTAAAGGGCATTGGCCAGAAGACAGCGCAGCGAATTGTACTGGAGTTACAGGATAGAATCAAGAAGGAAGAGCTATTTAACGTAACTACTCCGGAAAAGTTGCCTGGATTATCCGGTAGTTCATACAATACCATCAAAGCAGAGGCGTTATCTGCTTTAACTACCCTGGGCGTCAATAGAAAACGCAGCAGAAAAAAGCATAGAAAAAGCTGTCAGTGAATGGCAGAAAATACACAAGACTACAAATACTTCCGAGTTAAAGCTCGAGGAGTTAATTAAGTTAGCGTTAAAAACCACATAAAAACTAACAATCATTATTACCTTGTCAGTAGCAATTACAGAACTACATGGTTTTGTACGGAAAAAAGACAATTTAGCTTCAGCCTATGGAGTGTGGTGCTTTATTGTCATATATTTTTTTCTTGTTCCAGCCCAGGTACAAGCACAGGATGCGCCCGTTTCTGCTGATACTACTATTATAGAACAGGACTCCGTTATTACCTCCCAGGACTCTGTCCGTAATTTGGGATACCGCAGAAACTCACGCCCTACTTTCAATATGCGCGACAGGTTTGGCGACCCTTTCTCCAACCATGTTTCCCCTTCGCCGCTTATTCCAAAAGACCCTACTATGCTGGAGGTGGTGCCCCAACTGGATACCACCGATACAACGATCAACTACTCTATCCAGGAAAAAATAGGCGGCATCGACTACAGAGCACCTACCAAAATGAGCTTCGACGATTATTCTAACATACAGGATAACCGCATCAGAAAAGAATACTGGAAAGGCCGCTCCTCTGACCTGGATGGCGAAAGTGCTGTGAGCGGTCGCAGGCTGATTCCCCCTATCTATACAACGCCTGTGTTCGATAGGCTTTTTGGGGGTTCGTTCGTCGATATTCGTCCCAATGGATTTGTAACCCTGGACTTTGGTGGGCGATTTCAGCGTATAGACAATCCCTCAATTCCTATCAGACAGCAAAGGAATGGTAATTTTGAGTTCGACCAGCAGATCAGCCTCAACGTAACAGGCAAGATCGGGGATAAACTGGCCGTTACTGCCAATTTTGACAACAACAACTCTTTTGATTTTCAGAACAACGTCAAGGTAGAATATACGGGCTACGATCATGAAATCATCAAAAGATAGAGCTGGGCAACGTGAGCCTGCCGGTAAGCAACAGCCTGATCACCGGGTCGCAAAGCCTTTTCGGACTGAAAACGCAGTTGCAGTTT
>CATQIH010000006.1 GCA_958296015.1 Cyclobacteriaceae bacterium | reverse complement strand
AAGCTGCTACTGCTTCTCTAGCAACTGCCCCACGAATGGCAAGGCCCTGGACGTGATCGACTTTATTCTCTACAAAGAGCAGTGCTCCAAACACGAAGCCATCCTGAAGGCCAAAGCCCTGATTAACGGACAGGCCCCGACCGCCGAGCACTTATCACGGGTAGCAGTCTTGACCAAAATGTTTACCTACTTCAAGAACGCAGTACACAACAGCAAGCCCGCTCAGGACTATTTGCAGCAGCGTTCGATCGATCATACCCAACTTGAGATCGGCTACAACTCTGGACAGTTCCACCACGGGCAGCGCAAGAACGAAGCGTTGATCGAGTCCTGCGTGAAGGTGGGCTTGCTGCTGGACAAGGGGCAGGCATCGCGCACCGGTGGAAAAGCCTACGTGCCCTTTGGCAAAGGCGGCATCGCGTTCCCCTTGCGCAATGCACAAAACCAGATCGTGAGCCTGTACTTCCGCAGCACTACCGACGACAAGGACAAGCGACATTACTACCTGAAAGACCGTCAGGGACTTTACCCGCGCTATCCTGCTCCGGAAACCGGATCGCCAGCCGCCGAACGACTCATTATCACCGAAAGCATTATTGATGCGGCCAGCCTATTGCAGCAGGAAGCAATCAACAAGGAATACAGTATCCTGGCACTTTACGGCACCAACGGGCTAACCGAAGAACACCGCACGGCCTTGCAACGCCTGACTCATCTACAGGAAGTGATTTTGTTTTTGAACGGCGATGATGCCGGTAAGGTCGCTACTGCCAAGTACGCTCACAGTATCAAAACACTACTACCCAATGTGAAGGTGACGCGCATTACCCCACCGGAAGGGGAAGACGTGAACAGCTTGCTACAATCGCACGAACCGGAAATCCTCACCCACTTGCTCGATCAACGGACTGATTTTCTTTTTTCATCGGAAGATGCCCAACCTCAACCAGCCCCGCAGGGTCAGGAAACTATCGTTGCTCAATCACCACCCGCAAGCCCGAAGCCATCCGATCAGCCACCGACCCAACCACTATCTACCGCCAGTGAGTTAAATGCCGAGAACCCAAACAACCTTTGCTACCGGGGACAGGCCGCTTACTACTATCTGAAAGGCGGCATCAAAGGCTCACTGGACAGCCTGAAAGTGAGTGTGCAGATGATGCACCGCACTACCCGGCAAGACTACCGGGCCAAGTTGGATCTATACGAGTACAAGCAAACCGAAGCGATCAGCAAAGCCGCGGCCGAACGTCTGGCTTTATCCCCGGAAGCCATCCAGGAAGACCTGACCCGCCTGGCGCACTTGCTCGAGCAGTACCGGGAAGAGACGCTACGTCAACAGGGCAACCCCAAGCAAAAGCCCGTCGTCACTATCCCACCGGCTACGATGAACGAATGCCTGTCTATCCTGCAAAGTGAGCAGCCGATGCAGCAGTTGAACGAACTCATTGGTAAAGCCGGAGTGGTGGGTGAAGAGAACAACCGCTTGTTTTTACTCGCTATTGCTTCTTCTTATAAGATGCCCGACACGCTGCACGCGCTGATTCAGGGCAGTTCGGGCAGCGGTAAAACAAGATTGCTCAAAACGATCTGTTCGCTGATGCCCGGCGAGGACACGATCAAGTTTACCCGCGTGACTGACAGCAGCTTTTACAACTATCCGGAAGACTACCTAAGCAACAAACTCCTGGGCTTTGAAGACCTGGACGGACTCAAAGAAGAAGCCTTGTACGCGGTGCGCGAACTGATCAGTAACGAGATACTGGTCAGCTCTACCACCACCAAGACCGAGCAGGGCGAGATCATGGCGATGGAAAAGACCGTTCGCGGGCCGATTGCCTCAATCAGTTGCACCACCAAAGGGGCCATCTACGAAGACAACATGAGTAGGGTCTTCCTGATTGCCGTAGACGAAAGCAGTGAGCAAACCAAACGTATCATCACCTACCAACAGCAGCAAGCCACCGGGCAGGTATCGCCCGAAGAAGAGGGCCAGGCCCGAGAGTTGTTGCAGCACTGCATCCGCCTGCTCAAACCCTACCCGGTGGTCAATCCTTTTGCCGACAAACTGCAACTACCCGCCGAAGCCCACAAGATCAGGCGGCTCAACGACCTGTATCTTAGCTTTGTGCGGCAGGTCACGCTCCTGAACCAGTACCGCAGAAAGAAAGACGGGCAAGGCAGACTCATCACCCAAACAGAGGACTTGCAGATCGCCAACCGGATTATGTTCGATAGTATCGTGCTGAAGGTGGACGAGCTGGACGGCTCCTTGCGCAGCTTCTACGAACGGTTAAAGCAGTACGTGCAAGAGAAAACCAAATCAAGCAACGGGGATCAGGACTACGCCTTTAGCCAGCGGGATATCCGGCAAGCCCTGCGGATGAGCAAAACCGGTTGTCAGAACTACCTGAACAGCCTGTTGGAACTGGAGTACATCCGCAAGAGCTACACCGGGCAGCGCAACACCTATCATTATCAGGTCAGCTACTGGGATAGCTTGCAAGCCCTGCGCGAACGCATCCAGGCCCACTTACATCAGCAACTTGATATGATTACCGACCAATCCTAAGTGGTCGCTACAATGGTCGGTCAACAAGCTTGCTATCAGCTACTTACCCAGTAGCGACCACCGACCAAGAGAAAGAGTATAGAGAGCGCATTAAAACCATCATAGGAATAGAAACCATCGTAGCCATGAAAAAGCGGGTCATTAAACTCAAAAACAAGCAATACAAAACCATCCTCTCCGACTACCGGCAGCACGTCCGCATCCTGGGCTACAGTGAGAACGGCCAGGAGATCAAGTACGCCAACGTGTTGGAACTACTCACCTGGTTGGAAAGCGAAGGCATCCAGGAACTGACGGGCGTTGAGCCTGTCCATATCAAAGCCTACCATGAGCACCTGCGCCACCGGCCGCATAAGAAACAGGTGGGCGTACTGCATGAGAGTACGATTCATCACCATATGCACAACGTGCGGGCGTTCTTTGCCTGGTTGCAGGAAAGCGGAGTGCTGATCACCAACCCCATGAGTACGCTGCGCTTCCGGTTTACCAAAGCTAAGTCTGAGCCACGAACGATATTGACTATTACCCAGGTGCAGCAGCTCTACCGCACGAGCGAGACCTTGCAGGAGCGGGTGATCCTGAGTCTCTCCTACGGCTGTGGCCTTCGGGCAATGGAACTCTCTTCGGTCAACCTGAACGACCTGAATCTTAGAGATGGTATCCTGACGGTGCCCCAGGGCAAGGGGAACAAGCGAAGAGTGGTACCAATGAGCCACCGGGTGCAGCAGGATATCAAAGACTACATCAGTAACGAACGAGACTTATATATCAAAGACGAAGCGGAACTAGCCCTACTGCTCAACATCAAAGGCAAGCGACTGCGCCACTACACCGCTCGCAAGCTCTTGCAAGCCCTCGTGAAACGCACCGGCGACGAGGCAATCATCAGTAAGAATATCGCCCTGCACAACCTGCGTCACAGCATTGCCACGCACCTGCTCGAACAAGGCTTACCCCTGGAACAGGTGAGAAACTTTCTGGATCACAGTCACCTGGAAACTACCGAAGTCTACACCAGAGTCAACCAAGCACAACTCAAAGCCTTACTCTCATGAAACCACCTAAAGTTACCCAACCTACGCTAGCCGAACATATCCTGGAAGGTCACAGCCCAAGAGCACTGAACGGCTATCTTCGTACCATCAATCAGTACCTCAACTACACTACTGAAGCCGCGGCCCGGAAAGCCACTTATCCCGAAGTGGTAGCATACTTAGGCATGTTGCGAAAGCGTCCGATGCACCCCAAGACCCTGCGGAACCACCTCTACGCGATCAAAATGTATTATCAGTGGCTCGTGGACACCGGAGAGCGAAACGATCATCCCTGCCGGGACTTGTTCCTAAAAGACAAGATCAACAAGGCTATTCCGGTAGGAACGCTGTATAGCAAAGAAGAACTCACCGAACTACTCGATACCCACCGGGCCAGTTTGCCCCTGACGCGCAACCGCGACAAGATCATATTGAGTTTACTGGTCTGCCAGGCGGTGACCGTCTTTGAGATTATCCACTTGAAAGTAGCTGATGTTGACCTCAAGAAAGCCACGCTGCACCTGGCCGGAAGTCCCAAGACGATGCAAAGAACCCTGCCGTTGAAGCCCGAACAGATCATGCTCTTCAACGACTACTTGCAGCGCATCCGCCCGCTGCTGTGGAAGAACAATCATCGGCCCCGGCCGCAGACTATGACACCCTTATTCTATCGGTCAGAGGTCGGCAGATGAACGCCAATAGTATCAGCAGCATGTTCAAGGCCCCGCTCTCCCACGGGCAGAAGATCAGCCCGCAGAAGATCCGCCAAAGCGTGATTGCCCACCTATTGAAGTCCGGACAAGACCTGCGGGTGATCCAGGCGTTTACCGGTCACAAACGCGTGAGCAGCGTAGAAGAGTACCGCCAAACCGGTTTGGAAGAACTCAAAGCCGCCATCCATAAATATCATCCGTTGGGATGAGAAAAAAGTAACTTATCAGTTACCTTTGCAGTATACTATGAAAAGAGAAGTTGTACCGTTTAGAGATTACTACTGGCAGTTCTACGAAGCGCAAACCGAGAAAGTCCGGGAGAAGATAGACTACGTATTGCAAATCATCCGCAGTGTAGACCGAGTACCGGAAAAGTTTTTAAAGCACCTGGGAGACGGCCTGTACGAAGTGCGGATCAAACAGGGCAGCAACATCTACCGTATCTTTAGTTTTTTTGATGACGGTAGTTTGGTGATCTTACTACATGGCTTTCAGAAGAAGAGTCAGAAGACACCAAAAAAGGAACTAGAACGAGCTAAAACGCTAAGAGCAGCATACTATGAAGAAAAAGGAACATCCTAGAACTATCGGTGAGCACTTCGATGAGAAGTACGGTAAACCCGGTACGGTAGAACGCACTGCCTTTGAAGAAAGAGCCGAAGCGTACATGATTGCCGAGATGGTCAAAGATGCCCGCAAACAGGCACACATGACCCAAAAAGAGTTGGCGGACAAGCTCTCGACCAAACGTAGTTACATCTCCCGGGTTGAGAACGCATCGGGCGATATCCGCTTATCCACGCTACGCAAGATTGTGGAAGAAGGCTTAGGCGGAAAGCTCCGTATCAGTATAGATTTATAGGCCACCGCCGCAAGCTCCCGCAAACCCCTCCCACGAATCCGCCCCCTCGACGCTCAATCAACCCACAAAGCTATCACGCATCCCGACGCGCAGGTTTAGCGGTGCGTCTGCGCTGCTCGTCCGGTTCTTCGCTCCGTAAAAAAGCAAGGCTATACAAGCTCGCTACGCTACGGCCTTGCTTTTTACTACTCTTGCCCGGCCTGTGCTGCTCGCTTGCGGCAGTTGTCTCTGTGCTGGCATTGAAAAACTAAAAGACAGCGGTATGCCAGCCCAGCCACTGCCCACGTTGTGCTCGCCTGCGGGTTCGTTCAGACACAGCCAGGCCGCTACCCTCACGGGTGCTCCTTCCTGGCTGGCTTCTCTCACACTCGCGGGCGGCTTCGCGAAAAAGGCGTTGCCGCCTAAAGTAAACTTGCTTTATCCCGGGGCGCGTAGCCCACCCACCTAACCGCACCAGATCACGAAGGTACTTTGAAGTTAGAAAACCTATTGCCTGCTACCGCCCTTCGGTTGCTGACTTGCCGAGAACATCAAAAGCCCTGACTAAAAGCAGTAGTAAACGATAAAAAGCAGTAAAAGGGCTTTTGATAACCTCGGCAAGTGCTTTATACAGGATGCTTTTTGTAGACACTTTAGCCAAAAACCAGGTATACAAAATGTCTGTTTTAAATACCTACCCAGAAATGCGCTTCTTTTTTTCAAATGAAAAAACCTTCAAATGAAAAGAAAAAACCAGTAACTTAAGCCGCTGATGGGATGCTTGAAACTGACATATCAAACAACTGAACCACCGATGAAAGTGGTGTATAGAGCCGAAGAACCGGACAAAAAAAGCGTACAGAGGTTCCTAAGTACTGACCCGCTGGCAAGTGAATTTCCATCATGGAGTCCGTATAATTTTGTCTTAGGTAATCCTATTCGTTTGATTGATCCTGATGGTAGAGCACCCGTTCCGCCAGATGACCACTATGTAAACAATGACGGTTCGCTACAGACAGTTGAGACCAATGACAATTTCGATAGATTTTATGTTCAGGATAATAATAGTGAGACAGGCTATCGTTTAGCAGGTCTATTAAATAAAAACAATGCGGGATTAGTACAGTTTCCTGCAAGCGGAACAGGTTTCAGTCAATATGGAACTTCTGATGCTGGCGGGATCTCAACATCACCTGCGGAAACGGTTGGCCAAGGAGATCATTATTTACAGCCTGAAACCGCAGCAGCTTTATTTGGGTTGGTTAATAAATTAAATGCCGATTATGGTTTCAACATTGGCTTAGGAGATATGTCATCTTCTAATGGAAGTGATCCTTGGCAACCAGGGTTTGAGCATCATGCTGGTCACGGACATCTTGGAAAACGAAGCGGACAAGATGTTGATTTTAGGTACTTGAATACTGATGGTGTGAGCTTCCAAAGTTCAAATGCTTTTAATAGTAATTCTTTCAGTTCTCTTAATAATCAGAGGGTTTATGATGCAGCAGCTACTTTTGGCTTTACCAAAAATTATCAAGGAACAAGTGGTAGCCTAACGGGAGTAACGAAAGTTGGAGGTCATAATGATCACGGACATTTAGGACTACAGCACAAAAGTCTCAATTGGAAATATGTATCTACTGCACCGACAAGACAGACAGGCAATGGACTCAACTTTAACTTATTTGGAAGATAGACATGAAATATTTTTTGAATTTATTTATGCTGATATTAGCAATAGGCTGTCAGAGCAGTTCTCAAAAGACAGACATTCAGGATGGCAGAGATGCTGAAAGTTTAATAGCAGATAATAAAATAGCTAAAGTAAGCAATAACGAAACTATAGAAGGGGCAATTGGAATTATTGTAACAAGTGAGAATTACCAATTTGGGGATACAATCCATATATTTGATAATAATCAAGGATTGCTCAAAGAAATTATAATCACAGATGAGAACCAGGAACTTTCTTTAAGATGCTTGTCTAAAGATAAATCTTTTTACAAAGTTAAGCTTGAAAACAATGAGTTAGGATTCATCCCGCTAGATGAACGGGGAGTTAAGTTTCAGTCATGGGAAGAACATATTTTAAGTCTATTTGCAATTGGCTTTAAGGAAAGCATAAACCCTTTACGAGACAAGCCTTCTGATGAATCAGATAAGATATATTACGATCCAGACGAGTTTTATCATCCCAATCAGATAAAAGGAGAATGGTTGCAAGTAAAATGGGGCACAGAAGGTGATTGGGAATATGGTTGGGTAAAATGGAAGGAAAATGGAAAACTGCTTATAAATTTTTTTTATTTTGCATAAATCAAAGCCCGGCAGTAATGCAGGGCTTTTTTACGGGATCAAATTAAAAATCTGTTCCAGTTCTTTATCAGAGATGGTACTTTTTTCCGACTTGTCAAAGATGGAAGCAAGATAAACGGTATTGCGGGTAACCTTTACATAAGTAACAACTCTTGCTCCACCTGATTTACCTTTCCCTTTGGAAGCAATGGCCAGGCGTATTTTATAGAAACTGTTGCCAAGAGCGGTTCCCTGCTGGGGTTCATCGATAAGCTTTTCGGTAAGCCCGGCCAGGTCTTTTTTCAATGAAGGATATTTTTTAGCCAGGCGCTTAGCTTGCCTGTCAAAAAGGGGTATGGAGGAAATATTATAGCTCATCCAAAAGCTCTTTTACAGGACGAGCTTTAAGTTTGCCCTGTTCCACTAATTTTAGTTCATTGACGGCCTGTTTGAGTTCCTGCAAAATCTGTTCTTTGGTAGGTTCTTGATATTCGAGGGCTTCTAGCTCCTTATACTGTTTTTTGAGTTTCTTCCATTCATTGATGGGGATATAAACCCCGGTGGCTTTGCCTGTGCTATCGGAAATAAATTGCAAGTTCATGATGGTTGGGTTTAAGATGCGTAAGCCTGTTTAGCTTTAAAGTTTTGCAGTAGGTTGTCCAAAGTATACAGGATATAATCCTTATCCTTTACGGGCAGGTTATTGAGTTGTTTAAACCTGTTAAGCATAGTGGGGTCTTTAAAGAGTTCGGAATCTTCGCTTTCCCCGAGCAGATAGCCGACGGTAGTATTCAGGAGTCCCGCAATTTTTTGGGCGACCTCAATGGAAGGCTTCATCTCATCCCTTTCATATCTGCCAATTACTGAAACAGAAGTGTTGAGCATTTTGGCCAAATCCCCCTGGCTCATTTTCCGGTCTTTTCTTAATGCCGCTATTTTTTTACCAAAAGTGTTCATAGTGAATAGCTCTTAAACGGGCTATAAAACCCTTGATTTACTTGAATAGCACAAATATAAGAACCTTATATGAGCTAAAAAAGTTGTAAAAGTTTTGTGTTATAGCTTTAATAAAGTACTTTTGACCCGAATACGGTCTAAAAAGTTTTTTCAACAAAGTAAATAGCTAATGGAAATATCAGAGATCAAAGCCCGGCTCACCCTTGCCCAGGTGCTGCATTATTATCACCTGAAGCCTGATAAGCAACTACGGCTGTGCTGTCCTTTTCATGATGACAAGACACCCAGTATGCAAATCTATTACAAGACGCATACGGCTTACTGCTTTTCGGCTAACTGTCCCACCCATGGCAAAAGCCTGGATGTGATAGACTTTATTATGTGGATGGAACAGACATCCCGCGGAATCGCGGGGAACAAAGAAGGCTGCACCAAACACGAAGCGATTTTAAAGGCAGGGCAGATGATCACTGAGCAGCACTCCGTCGGCGCAGCCAGGAACCAGAAGCCCACGACCGAACTACCAAGAATAGCCGTGCTGACTAAAATCTTTACCTACTTCAAAAACGGTGTCCATAACTCAAAGCCGGCACAGGAATATTTACAGCAAAGGGGCTTGGACTACAACAAAACCGAAGTAGGCTACAACTCCGGGCAGTTCCACCACGGAGAGCGCAAAGACGCTTACCTGATTGAAAGCTGTGTACAATACGGTTTGCTGCTGGACCTGGAAGCCAAAAGCAGGACGGGCAATCCAGCCTATAAACCTTTTGGCAAGTGGTGCATCGTCTTTGCCTTACGAAATGCACAAAACCAGATCGTGGGCCTGTACTTCCGCAGCACATTGGACGACAAGCACCAGCGGCACTTTTATTTAAAAGACCGTCAAGGACTTTACCCGAAATACCCATCTAAAGAGACCAAACGCCTGATATTGACTGAAAGCATCATTGATGCAGCCACACTATTAGAACAGGAAAAAATCAAAGACAGTTACGAAATCCTATCCCTTTACGGAACCAACGGGCTAACAGAGGAGCACAACAAAGCGATAACAGAAATCACAGCATTAGAGGAAATCATCTTCTTTTTGAATGGGGACCAGGCAGGAACCAAAGCAGTAGAAAAATACGCCCCGATGCTCAAAGCGGATTATCCGAACGTAATTATATCAAATGTACAAGTCCCGGAGAATGAAGATGTAAACAGCCTTTTGCACGGCCACAGCCCGGACATCCTGACCCATCTAATTGAAACCCGGAAGGAATACAGCTTTTTATTTTCTACTGAATCAGTCTCACAGAGAAATGAAGAAATAGAGTTACCACAAGAAGCCAAACCCACGGGAGAACCTAAAGAAGAAGCTCAAACAACAGGACTGGACACCAACAATCCTTACAACCTGAAATACAGGGGCAACGAAGCGAACTACCAAATCAAAGGCTTTAACACGGGCCAACTGGACAGCCTGAAAATCACTTTACAAATTACTGCTAAATGAGGAGCATTACCCTGAAACTGGACCTGTACGAGTTTAACCAGGTAGAGAAAACCTGTAAGACAGTGGCCGAAAAACTGGGCCTTAGAAAAGACCTGATAGAACAAGACCTTGAACAGCTGGTGCAGCTACTGGAATACTACAAAGACAAGCAGCAACACCAAAAGCAGGGCAAAAGGGAAAGCAAAGTCCAGGTCCCTGCTGAATCCGCTACCCGTTGCATTGAGTTTTTGAAGGGTGAAAACCTGGTACAGAAGTTTAACCAGTTGATAGGGAAAGCCGGGATAGTAGGTGAAGAAACCAATCGTATTTTATTGTTCGTAATCGCAAGCTCTTACAAAATGCCCGATACGCTTCACGCCCTGATACAAGGCAGTTCGGGAAGTGGAAAGACCAGGCTTTTAAAAATTATCAGCCAGTTGATGCCCGGTGAAGATGTGAAGAAATACACCCGTGTGACCGATAACAGTTTTTACAACCAGGACAAATATTTTTTTGTAAACAAGCTGATATGTTTTGAGGACCTGGACGGGCTGAAAGAAGATGCCCAGCTGGCCGTGAGGGAATTGCAGAGCAATGAGATCCTGCGAACGTCAACCAGCTTAAAGGACAAAAACGGAAGTATCACCGGGGGCGAAAGAATAGTAAGGGGCCCGATCGCTTCGCTGTCCTGTACCACCAGGGGCGAAACTTATGAGGACAATATCAGCCGTAGTTTTTTGATTGCAGTAGATGAAAGCAGGGAGCAGACCTTAAAAGTTATCCAATACCAAAACAACGTATCGGCCGGGTTGATTGACAAACAGGAGCAGGAGAAAGTTAAGGGCTTTGTAAAGAACTGCATCCGGCTTTTACAGCCTTACGAAGTAGTCAACCCCTTTGCCAATAAAATCAAACTGCCAGAAGAAGCCCACAAAATCAGAAGGCTAAACGAACTCTACCAAAGCTTTGTACGGCAAATAACACTACTGAACCAATACCAAAGAAAGCGGGACAAACAAGGCAGGGTTATTACAGAGAAAGCCGATTTACAGACTGCTTGCGACATCCTTTTTGAAAGCATCGTGCTGAAAGTGGATGAACTGGACGGGAGCCTTCGGCAGTTCTTTGAGAAGCTGAAAGCCTACATCAGTGCCAGGGAATCCGAAACGGAGGACTTTACACAAAGAGAAATACGGCAAGCCCTGAACATCAGCAAAGCCCAATGCAGCAGGTTTTTTGGCAGGTTACAATCCATGGAATACATCACAAGCCGCTACTCTAATAACCAACGGAAGATAAGCTACAAAATAGATTACTGGGACAACTACGCCAAGATTAGGGCAAGGATAAAAGATGATTTAACCAACCAAATTAATGACCTGTAAAAAGGAACCTGGAACAAACCCGAAGGGTTCGTGACCACCATTGAAAATAAACAAGACGGGAACAATAGGGAACGATCATGGAACAATCTTTTTGAGGTCAAAACCCTTTAAATCAATGCTTTTAGGATAAATCCCGTCTCATTGTTCCCTGTTCCAAAAAGTATATGTGTATGGGCAGACCAAGAAACATCATAGTCATAAACGAAACGTACAGGGAACTAGCAGAACAATTTTACAGATACCTTCTACGATTGGGCTACAACCCCAAGGGCAGCAGATCACGCTACAACTATCTATGTGAGTTCCTCAGTTGGTTAGAATGCCAGGGACACAGCCAGATAGAAAATACCACGCCTGGGCACATCACAGCTTATTACAACTATATCAGCGGGCGGCCAAGTAAAAAAGATGGTGGCACGCTCAACCAAAAGACTACACACAGCCATATGCGGATTGTCCGCGACCTGTTCATTATGCTGCAAAATGAGGGGCGAATAAAAACCAATCCTTGCAGTACGTTAAAGTTTCCATATCCGAGAGAAGAAAACCCGGAAAGGACAGTATTAGAGCAGCAAGAAATCAAAGAGCTTTTTGAGGTATGCGAAACCGCACAGGAAAGGGCTATTTTAAGTCTTGCTTATGGATGCGGGTTAAGGGTCGGGGAGCTTGTAAACTGCAATATTGAGGACATACGGCTAAAGGAAAAAATCCTGATCGTGCCACAGGGAAAAGGCAATAAAAGGCGTGTAGTTCCATTGAGTTCGGGAGTGGCCAAAGACCTGGCAGATTATTACTACACAGAAAGAGAAGTCTTGACCAAAGGCAGGGACTACAATGCAAAAGAAACGGCCTTTATGCTGCACTCCAGGGGCGGAAGGATGCAAAAGGGGACCTACAACAAATATCTAAAAATACTCCTTGACAGGACAGGAAATGAAGCCATCAAAGAAAAGTGTATTACCATTCACAGTTTACGGCACAGTATCGCCACACACCTTTTAGAACAGGGTATCCCGGTGGAACAGGTACGAATGTTTTTAGGGCATAGTCAATTAGAGACGACACAGGTTTATACCCATATCAGCAAAAAGCAAATCCAAAACCTGATGCAATGAACCTGAAAGACTATCTACAAAAAGAATACAGCCAGACGGCCACAAGTGGTTATGAAAATATGATAAACCGCTACTTGCTGGCAATGGGAAAACGGGCAGAAAAGGCAACTTACACGGACGTTCTGGACTATATCGGGCTTTTACGGGAACAGCAACTACATCCAAAATCATTACGCAACAACCTGTTTGCCATCAAAATCTACTATCGGTATTTAGTGGCCATCGGAAAGCGCAGCGACCACCCTTGCAGGTATCTGTACCTGAAAGACCAAATCAACAGGGCAATCCAGATAGAAAGCCTTTATCCAAAAGAAATACTGGAAGAGCTGTATGAAACCTACCAGGCCAAAAACCCGGAAAACCAACAACGGGACAAAATCATGATCAGCCTGTTGATCTATCAGGCATTGACCGTTTTAGAAATCTCCCAAATCAAAACAACTGATGTAAACCTGCAAACAGGAACGGTAAGGATAAAAGGAAATAGCAAGAACAGGGGACGGACGTTAAGCCTAAAACCCAATCAAATACTACTGTTCCACAATTACCAAAAACACGACTGGAAACGCTACCACAAAAGGCAAAAGCCAAGCAAACGACAGAATTATTTTTTAATGAATGAAGAAGGCTTGCAGCTTTGGCAGGGCGGAATAAACAGAATGATAAACAGGGGGAAAGAAAAGCACGAAAAGTTAATCCCACTCAAAATAAGACAATCCGTAATTGCCCATCTACTCAAAGAAAACAACGACATCAGGATCGTTCAGGAGTTTGCAGGTCACCGTAGGACTGCATCAACAGAAGCCTATAAACAAACAGGGTTAGAAGAACTGAAATCAGCCATTGAACGATTACACCCACTGCAATAGCCAACGCACTTTTGCCCACGCTCACGCTCCGTAAAACTCCGCTCCCAAGCGCAGGTTTAGCGGTGCGTCTGCGCTGCTCGTCCGGTTCTTCGCTCCGTAAAAAAGCAAGGCTATACAAGCTCGCTACGCTACGGCCTTGCTTTTTACTACTCTTGCCCGGCCTGTGCTGCTCGCTTGCGGCAGTTGTCTCTGTGCTGGCATTGAAAAACTAAAAGACAGCGGTATGCCAGCCCAGCCACTGCCCACGTTGTGCTCGCCTGCGGGTTCGTTCAGACACAGCCAGGCCGCTACCCTCACGGGTGCTCCTTCCTGGCTGGCTTCTCTCACACTCGCGGGCGGCTTCGCGAAAAAGGCGTTGCCGCCTAAAGTAAACTTGCTTTATCCCGGGGCGCGTAGCCCACCCACCTAACCGCACCAGATCACGAAGGTACTTTGAAGTTAGAAAACCTATTGCCTGCTACCGCCCTTCGGTTGCTGACTTGCCGAGAACATCAAAAGCCCTGACTAAAAGCAGTAGTAAACGATAAAAAGCAGTAAAAGGGCTTTTGATAACCTCGGCAAGTGCTTTATACAGGATGCTTTTTGTAGACACTTTAGCCAAAAACCAGGTATACAAAATGTCTGTTTTAAATACCTACCCAGAAATGCGCTTCTTTTTTTCAAATGAAAAAACCTTCAAATGAAAAGAAAAAACCAGTAACTTAAGCCGCTGATGGGATGCTTGAAACTGACATATCAAACAACTGAACCACCGATGAAAGTGGTGTATAGAGCCGAAGAACCGGACAAAAAAAGCGTACAGAGGTTCCTAAGTACTGACCCGCTGGCTGATCAGTTTGCAGGGTGGAGTCCTTATAATTTTGTGATGGGGAATCCTATCTTGTACGTTGACCCAGACGGAAGGGCACCTTTTTCTACCCATACTGACGAGGATGGAAACGTCATTGCAGTGTATGATGATGGGGATTTGGGGGTTTATACCCATGCTAACGGTACTACGAAAAAAGGCTTAGACAGCCGTCATAATGCGATGGTACTAAAGAACCCAACCGGGGCCGGTGGTCAGAAGGTAGGTGAGACAGGACATTGGGATGAGTTTGTAAGTCCGGAGACAGGGGAAACGATGACTACCACTAGAATACAATTTGGGGAATCATTTGACCCTGTTATTAGTGAGATGAGCAAGAAAGCTGAAGGTATGGACTTAAGGGAAATCGCTGCGAATTCCGGTCCAGGCGGCGACTTTGACATAAAGAAAGACTACAAAAATGTTGGACGACTATTAAATGGCAAATATGCAAGTTCTCGATCAGCAGGAAATTATCTAGCTGGATATAATGCCCAGGGTGGAACCTATTTTGGGGCGGGTATATCTTTTGAGACTTTCCAGAAGCTAGCAGGAGCTTTGCATGTTGAGGGGAACCTAACAAACGTACAAAAGGCAGATATAGTAATCAACGGCACTTCGTACGGTCCTCCGCCCGCCTACGGTGAAGTGATGTATCAGTATAGAATGAGCAAAGCGGGCTGGAACAAAGCCAAATCAATCAAATAGTATGAATAAGCATATCAAAGTTGTACTTCTTATACTTGCTTGTGTTGGGATAATTACAGGAGGGGTATATTGGTTTATTTTAAGAGCAGTTGATGTTGATATGTCTCCAAGTGTAAGCAGCCATGTGATTGAATTTGAAGAGCTGAATCAAAAAGTTTATCTCAGGGCAATGTCTTGGGGCATATCTGGCAATCATAATGAGGTGATATTATCAACTAATCCAGTTGAACCAAGCACTCGCAAATCTGAAGAAGGTAAAGACTATATCTTTTACACATCGGAGGTTTACTACAAGAAGCAGGGCATTGATACATTGTTAGTGTACGCAGAATCGAGTTCCATAGGAAAGCGGCCTAACAACTTCTCTGGTAGCATCAATGTAGTTCCAGTGGAATTAAAGACTTACAGTGAGGTGCAAGATTATGAAAAGCGGTACAAAGAATACGGACTCTCAAAGATCAGTGTCTATCAAGATTAACCAATCAAAGCCCAGCCCTTCCTGACCGGGCTTTTTGCTGTCCTTCTTTCTTGTCTTTTCAATGTCACCAATAGTATACAAATGTGTACTATAAGGAACATATCTGATGTGTAGCAAAAAGAGTTAATTTAGAATCCTTTCTAAATAACTACACATCCTGAAGGACGCTGGCCAGGGTGTCCTTTAGTTTTTTCTTTCCCACAAAGGCATCGAGCATGGTAAAGAGTGCTTGCTGTTCTTCTTCGGAAAGGCTATCGATGAGGCGCACCCGCTCCATGAGGGTTTTATCCTGAGAGTTCACATCCAGTAGTTCTTCGGCAGCAAACAGTTCGGTAAGCTGCACGCCCAGTGCCTTGGCAATGCGTTCCAGGGTAGAGACCGAAGGCTCGGTCTTGCCCCCTTCAATACGAGAGTACTGGGCGGCCCCCATATCAATGGCGGCAATCACTTCTTTTTGCGAGAGGTTCTTCGCTTCCCGGATGCGTTTGATGTTAGTTCCGATGTCCATAGTTAGCAAGAGTGTCAACAAATATACCTTTTGGTGATTGCTTAGGCAATATACAAATCATTTTGCAGGACTGTATTTGCTTAATAAGGCAATTATATTTACCATTGTGCGGTTGCTTACTAAAGCAAAAGTTTTTTAACAATGGAAATAACCGAGATCAAAGCCCGCCTGCCGCTCAAAGACCTAGTGTTTATACATATCTTTGTCAGGAGCTAAAAGCCAACCTGCCAGCATACTTTCAAAACGTTTTAAGCCTCTGGTGAAGGTAATCACGCCAGGTGGTCTTTGGCTTTGATAGCCTTTCCACCCCCCTAACCTGGCAATAATCCAGGAGGCCCAGGCTAAGTCACTTTCCTGATAAGGATTCTTGTGTTTAGCTGTTTGACCTTCCAGACCAACTAAGAGCACTTTTAGAAAGGCTTGTTGTACTACACTAAAGCCTACGGCTATGGGCTGTGTACTTGTGGCTGACCTGGCTTGTCTAAGTTGCATGACCAGCAGCGCACTTTTCATAGCAATCACGCCTAACTTTCTCAGGCTGTAGCCTTGCTCTAACTCTGAGGCTTCCAAGTTGAAGCCCTCTGATTTGAGCAGACGGAAATAGTCCTCTATGATCCATCGCAGGCTATACCAATGCACCATCTGCAAAGCTTGCTCAAAACAACTAACCGGATGGGTAGTGAGCAGATTCCACTCCACAGGCTTTTCTTTGCCTGCACTCTGAGGAGTTTCTTTACCCTGTACCAAATATAAGGTTACATTTTTAGGATAGACCTTGGCATGGGGGTTGTTGTCCGGGCGCAGCAGTTTTACTTGCACAAAGCGTACTTGCATCTCAACGTTGCGCTGCTTTCGCTTACCAGGTAAACCCGGCAACAGAAAACTATACCCTCCACAGGCTGGCTGCTGGTCAGCATAGTCATAGAGCTTATGCTTTTCTCCTTGCATGGTCTCTATCAGACGGTTCACCCGGCTGCGGATAAGCAAGTGAGTGCGCTCATCGGGCACCCTGACAAAACTGTCATATATATCCCCTTCCCGATCCTGCACGAAAGTAACCTCACGGGCCTGCTGTAAACAAGGTTGGCTCGCCTGGCAAGCTTTTATCCAGCGATAAGTCTCTTTTTTTTCTATGGGTAGCGGTGCTGTTGGCTTCTCTTGCCCTGCTGCCCGTATCCACAACTGCACATCGCTCAAGCCTAATACGCTGCCTTGCTGAGCATCTATGACCAGGCTGCAATGAGCAAAGTAGCCTATATCTTGGTTGTTGCCTACCAAACCCAAGCCACTCTCAGCTTGGATCAAGCCTTGATGAGAAGCATAGTTGATCTCTGTGCTATCTTGCAGCACCAGCACATCTTTGCCTGCCACCTGACCCCTGCATTGGCTCTGTGCCTGCTCTATCAAAGCACCTTCTCTCACTTTATCATTACCCAAATAACGATAAAAACTCATCAACTCTGACCAGTTATCACTGAGCCTGTTGATGACTATGGTTTGTTTTTCGGCTATCTTATGCTCCAATTGAACCCCCTTTTTTCCAGCCGCTTGTCTCCATGAAGGCTGGTGGTTTTTCTTCCTGATGTCTTTGTCTCTATCATCTTCTGCTTGTTTATGTCTTGCCTTTCTTTATCTTAACACCAACACTACTTTATTCCTCTCAGACTTATGTATAAACACTAGGCTCAAAGACGTCCTGAGTCACTACCACTTGAAACCCGACAAGCACCTGCGGTTGCACTGTCCGTTCCACCCGGACAAAACCCCGAGCTTACAGATTTACTACAAAACGCAAAGCTGCTACTGCTTCTCTAGCAACTGCCCCACGAATGGCAAGGCCCTGGACGTGATCGACTTTATTCTCTACAAAGAGCAGTGCTCCAAACACGAAGCCATCCTGAAGGCCAAAGCCCTGATTAACGGACAGGCCCCGACCGCCGAGCACTTATCACGGGTAGCAGTCTTGACCAAAATGTTTACCTACTTCAAGAACGCAGTACACAACAGCAAGCCCGCTCAGGACTATTTGCAGCAGCGTTCGATCGATCATACCCAACTTGAGATCGGCTACAACTCTGGACAGTTCCACCACGGGCAGCGCAAGAACGAAGCGTTGATCGAGTCCTGCGTGAAGGTGGGCTTGCTGCTGGACAAGGGGCAGGCATCGCGCACCGGTGGAAAAGCCTACGTGCCCTTTGGCAAAGGCGGCATCGCGTTCCCCTTGCGCAATGCACAAAACCAGATCGTGAGCCTGTACTTCCGCAGCACTACCGACGACAAGGACAAGCGACATTACTACCTGAAAGACCGTCAGGGACTTTACCCGCGCTATCCTGCTCCGGAAACCGGATCGCCAGCCGCCGAACGACTCATTATCACCGAAAGCATTATTGATGCGGCCAGCCTATTGCAGCAGGAAGCAATCAACAAGGAATACAGTATCCTGGCACTTTACGGCACCAACGGGCTAACCGAAGAACACCGCACGGCCTTGCAACGCCTGACTCATCTACAGGAAGTGATTTTGTTTTTGAACGGCGATGATGCCGGTAAGGTCGCTACTGCCAAGTACGCTCACAGTATCAAAACACTACTACCCAATGTGAAGGTGACGCGCATTACCCCACCGGAAGGGGAAGACGTGAACAGCTTGCTACAATCGCACGAACCGGAAATCCTCACCCACTTGCTCGATCAACGGACTGATTTTCTTTTTTCATCGGAAGATGCCCAACCTCAACCAGCCCCGCAGGGTCAGGAAACTATCGTTGCTCAATCACCACCCGCAAGCCCGAAGCCATCCGATCAGCCACCGACCCAACCACTATCTACCGCCAGTGAGTTAAATGCCGAGAACCCAAACAACCTTTGCTACCGGGGACAGGCCGCTTACTACTATCTGAAAGGCGGCATCAAAGGCTCACTGGACAGCCTGAAAGTGAGTGTGCAGATGATGCACCGCACTACCCGGCAAGACTACCGGGCCAAGTTGGATCTATACGAGTACAAGCAAACCGAAGCGATCAGCAAAGCCGCGGCCGAACGTCTGGCTTTATCCCCGGAAGCCATCCAGGAAGACCTGACCCGCCTGGCGCACTTGCTCGAGCAGTACCGGGAAGAGACGCTACGTCAACAGGGCAACCCCAAGCAAAAGCCCGTCGTCACTATCCCACCGGCTACGATGAACGAATGCCTGTCTATCCTGCAAAGTGAGCAGCCGATGCAGCAGTTGAACGAACTCATTGGTAAAGCCGGAGTGGTGGGTGAAGAGAACAACCGCTTGTTTTTACTCGCTATTGCTTCTTCTTATAAGATGCCCGACACGCTGCACGCGCTGATTCAGGGCAGTTCGGGCAGCGGTAAAACAAGATTGCTCAAAACGATCTGTTCGCTGATGCCCGGCGAGGACACGATCAAGTTTACCCGCGTGACTGACAGCAGCTTTTACAACTATCCGGAAGACTACCTAAGCAACAAACTCCTGGGCTTTGAAGACCTGGACGGACTCAAAGAAGAAGCCTTGTACGCGGTGCGCGAACTGATCAGTAACGAGATACTGGTCAGCTCTACCACCACCAAGACCGAGCAGGGCGAGATCATGGCGATGGAAAAGACCGTTCGCGGGCCGATTGCCTCAATCAGTTGCACCACCAAAGGGGCCATCTACGAAGACAACATGAGTAGGGTCTTCCTGATTGCCGTAGACGAAAGCAGTGAGCAAACCAAACGTATCATCACCTACCAACAGCAGCAAGCCACCGGGCAGGTATCGCCCGAAGAAGAGGGCCAGGCCCGAGAGTTGTTGCAGCACTGCATCCGCCTGCTCAAACCCTACCCGGTGGTCAATCCTTTTGCCGACAAACTGCAACTACCCGCCGAAGCCCACAAGATCAGGCGGCTCAACGACCTGTATCTTAGCTTTGTGCGGCAGGTCACGCTCCTGAACCAGTACCGCAGAAAGAAAGACGGGCAAGGCAGACTCATCACCCAAACAGAGGACTTGCAGATCGCCAACCGGATTATGTTCGATAGTATCGTGCTGAAGGTGGACGAGCTGGACGGCTCCTTGCGCAGCTTCTACGAACGGTTAAAGCAGTACGTGCAAGAGAAAACCAAATCAAGCAACGGGGATCAGGACTACGCCTTTAGCCAGCGGGATATCCGGCAAGCCCTGCGGATGAGCAAAACCGGTTGTCAGAACTACCTGAACAGCCTGTTGGAACTGGAGTACATCCGCAAGAGCTACACCGGGCAGCGCAACACCTATCATTATCAGGTCAGCTACTGGGATAGCTTGCAAGCCCTGCGCGAACGCATCCAGGCCCACTTACATCAGCAACTTGATATGATTACCGACCAATCCTAAGTGGTCGCTACAATGGTCGGTCAACAAGCTTGCTATCAGCTACTTACCCAGTAGCGACCACCGACCAAGAGAAAGAGTATAGAGAGCGCATTAAAACCATCATAGGAATAGAAACCATCGTAGCCATGAAAAAGCGGGTCATTAAACTCAAAAACAAGCAATACAAAACCATCCTCTCCGACTACCGGCAGCACGTCCGCATCCTGGGCTACAGTGAGAACGGCCAGGAGATCAAGTACGCCAACGTGTTGGAACTACTCACCTGGTTGGAAAGCGAAGGCATCCAGGAACTGACGGGCGTTGAGCCTGTCCATATCAAAGCCTACCATGAGCACCTGCGCCACCGGCCGCATAAGAAACAGGTGGGCGTACTGCATGAGAGTACGATTCATCACCATATGCACAACGTGCGGGCGTTCTTTGCCTGGTTGCAGGAAAGCGGAGTGCTGATCACCAACCCCATGAGTACGCTGCGCTTCCGGTTTACCAAAGCTAAGTCTGAGCCACGAACGATATTGACTATTACCCAGGTGCAGCAGCTCTACCGCACGAGCGAGACCTTGCAGGAGCGGGTGATCCTGAGTCTCTCCTACGGCTGTGGCCTTCGGGCAATGGAACTCTCTTCGGTCAACCTGAACGACCTGAATCTTAGAGATGGTATCCTGACGGTGCCCCAGGGCAAGGGGAACAAGCGAAGAGTGGTACCAATGAGCCACCGGGTGCAGCAGGATATCAAAGACTACATCAGTAACGAACGAGACTTATATATCAAAGACGAAGCGGAACTAGCCCTACTGCTCAACATCAAAGGCAAGCGACTGCGCCACTACACCGCTCGCAAGCTCTTGCAAGCCCTCGTGAAACGCACCGGCGACGAGGCAATCATCAGTAAGAATATCGCCCTGCACAACCTGCGTCACAGCATTGCCACGCACCTGCTCGAACAAGGCTTACCCCTGGAACAGGTGAGAAACTTTCTGGGTCACAGTCACCTGGAAACTACCGAAGTCTACACCAGAGTCAACCAAGCACAACTCAAAGCCTTACTCTCATGAAACCACCTAAAGTTACCCAACCTACGCTAGCCGAACATATCCTGGAAGGTCACAGCCCAAGAGCACTGAACGGCTATCTTCGTACCATCAATCAGTACCTCAACTACACTACTGAAGCCGCGGCCCGGAAAGCCACTTATCCCGAAGTGGTAGCATACTTAGGCATGTTGCGAAAGCGTCCGATGCACCCCAAGACCCTGCGGAACCACCTCTACGCGATCAAAATGTATTATCAGTGGCTCGTGGACACCGGAGAGCGAAACGATCATCCCTGCCGGGACTTGTTCCTAAAAGACAAGATCAACAAGGCTATTCCGGTAGGAACGCTGTATAGCAAAGAAGAACTCACCGAACTACTCGATACCCACCGGGCCAGTTTGCCCCTGACGCGCAACCGCGACAAGATCATATTGAGTTTACTGGTCTGCCAGGCGGTGACCGTCTTTGAGATTATCCACTTGAAAGTAGCTGATGTTGACCTCAAGAAAGCCACGCTGCACCTGGCCGGAAGTCCCAAGACGATGCAAAGAACCCTGCCGTTGAAGCCCGAACAGATCATGCTCTTCAACGACTACTTGCAGCGCATCCGCCCGCTGCTGTGGAAGAACAATCATCGGCCCCGGCCGCAGACTATGACACCCTTATTCTATCGGTCAGAGGTCGGCAGATGAACGCCAATAGTATCAGCAGCATGTTCAAGGCCCCGCTCTCCCACGGGCAGAAGATCAGCCCGCAGAAGATCCGCCAAAGCGTGATTGCCCACCTATTGAAGTCCGGACAAGACCTGCGGGTGATCCAGGCGTTTACCGGTCACAAACGCGTGAGCAGCGTAGAAGAGTACCGCCAAACCGGTTTGGAAGAACTCAAAGCCGCCATCCATAAATATCATCCGTTGGGATGAGAAAAAAGTAACTTATCAGTTACCTTTGCAGTATACTATGAAAAGAGAAGTTGTACCGTTTAGAGATTACTACTGGCAGTTCTACGAAGCGCAAACCGAGAAAGTCCGGGAGAAGATAGACTACGTATTGCAAATCATCCGCAGTGTAGACCGAGTACCGGAAAAGTTTTTAAAGCACCTGGGAGACGGCCTGTACGAAGTGCGGATCAAACAGGGCAGCAACATCTACCGTATCTTTAGTTTTTTTGATGACGGTAGTTTGGTGATCTTACTACATGGCTTTCAGAAGAAGAGTCAGAAGACACCAAAAAAGGAACTAGAACGAGCTAAAACGCTAAGAGCAGCATACTATGAAGAAAAAGGAACATCCTAGAACTATCGGTGAGCACTTCGATGAGAAGTACGGTAAACCCGGTACGGTAGAACGCACTGCCTTTGAAGAAAGAGCCGAAGCGTACATGATTGCCGAGATGGTCAAAGATGCCCGCAAACAGGCACACATGACCCAAAAAGAGTTGGCGGACAAGCTCTCGACCAAACGTAGTTACATCTCCCGGGTTGAGAACGCATCGGGCGATATCCGCTTATCCACGCTACGCAAGATTGTGGAAGAAGGCTTAGGCGGAAAGCTCCGTATCAGTATAGATTTATAGGCCACCGCCGCAAGCTCCCGCAAACCCCTCCCACGAATCCGCCCCCTCGACGCTCAATCAACCCACAAAGCTATCACGCATCCCGACGCGCAGGTTTAGCGGAGTTCCGGCCTCGGTCGTCGGCAAAAAGTCACACCAAGCCTGAGCCACCCTTGTTTTAGTGGTATTGATTGCCAGGGAGAAAACAAGCACGGCCCAGCCCTTCGGGTGCTACGCAGTTTGTCATGCCTTTTGCTTTTCCTCGGTCGGCCTTCATGGCAGCTACTCCTGTTCTGTCGGCCGCTTCCCTTCGGTCAGCCACCACCAGCCCAGCCGCTGCCAGTGTTATGCTCGCCTGCGGGTTCGTTCGGACCGCAGTCGCCGCTACGCTTTGCTGCTCACGGCCAGGACGCTATCGCTTCCCCCTGCCCGGCCTCTCTCACACTCGCAAGCGGCTTCGCTAAAAAAGGCGTACCGCCTAGTAAACCTGCTTTTCCAGACGCACCGCGACGCACAGACTTGCGCGACGTCGGCCACCGCACGTGGAGGCCCCGAGTTGATCTGGGGCTGTTTCCGCCCCCAGACCCCAGGAAGCGAGGGCTAGAACATCAAAAGCGCGATTCTAGCTTCCGGCTTCAAACCAAACCACTGGCGCGCTTTTGATAACCTGCCCCCGCGATTGTCTGGCAGTAACGCGGATAAGGAAAGGCTTTTTTCTTTCAAGTGAAACCTCTTCAACTGAAAGAAAAAAGCTACCTTAACGGTGAGAAAGACGTTCTTTGAATCTTGCGCAGGGAAGTCTATCGGATCGGCAAATGTGGTAGAGGAGTATATGAGTGTTGATCCGCTGGCGGAGAAGTATCCGAATGTATCTCCATATGCTTATGTAGGTAACAACCCAATTAACCTGATTGATCCTAATGGAATGGAGTGGACTGATCCAGATGGAAATGTGATTAAAGGGGATGATTTGCAAAAAGTAAAAGTATATATTTTTCATGATAACGACTTCAAAGACCAAGCATTGGTTCAATATAATGATGCAGTAGAAAAATATGGCGAAGGGTCAGTAGCCTTGAGTAATACAGGAACAACAAATGGCTTTGCACAGGATTGGAGTGATATGGATGGAGATATCAAAGAAGTCATGATCATGACACATGGAAAAAACCAATCAATAAAACCCGGTGAAGGTCAGCAGTTTACTGCAACTGGAGATGGTTTGACAAACATTTCTGGGTCTGATGCTCCAAACATTCAAGGTTTGTCTCAGCCTAAGGGGAACATAAAACAAGCAAATCTGCTGATGTATTCTTGTCACTTAGCAGATGCTGAACCAAAGGCTCACGGGGAAGGCGATCATCGTCAAGGCGATCTAAAAGGAACATCACAGCCAATCGCTAAAGTCTTTGCGCAAACTTTTCCCTTTCAGAGCGTCAGAGGTACTTCCGGATCGGTTAATTATAATTCTTTTTGGACAAATGGCACTCTCCCCGGTAAGGGCAACTATATGCGTCCATATCCTGAGAATGGCCGTTGGGTTGATTATGTAAGGCCAAAAAGCTCAACACCTTAAAAACAAATTACTATGCAAAGAATATTTCTGTTACTAAATTGGATTGGTTGCGTATTTTCCTGATACAAACCCTCTTTTTATATAAGAAGTAAATACGCCATTACATTCCGATAATATACAATTTAGTTAAAGTTATAATTATTACAATGAAACTCAGAATCGTTACCCTATTAATCGTCTGTCTCGGTCAGTTATCAAGTTCAAGTGCAGTTGCACAGAAGCTTAAAAAAAGCTGCAAATTTTGAAGTGGTTGCTGATGTTAAAGAACGGCAACTCATTGTACTGTTAAAATCCGAAGATGAAGCTATCATAAGAGAACTTGATCCATCTATGGCAAGTGAATACCGAAAAAGTATTGACGAACTAAATAACAACTTCACTCTTGTAGTTAAGCAACTTTGGATATTTAATAAGGTAGTCCATTATCTCACTAAAGAACAGG
The DNA here is from genome assembly GCA_958296015.1 of Cyclobacteriaceae bacterium. GTDB lineage: Bacteria > Bacteroidota > Bacteroidia > Cytophagales > Cyclobacteriaceae > JAJNNC01. The sequence continues at coordinate 41,530 of CATQIH010000006.1, read as the reverse complement.
TTGCTTCACTGGACCATCGGAACAATAAATATGCTGTTATTGCATTAGAAACATTGAATATTCGCTCCCTAAATCAAATAAACAGAGGCATAACCAACCAATTGATAAGGTTACATATCTCTTTAATGGAAAAGTCCTTAGTTATTCCTATGTGAGTGGTTTTCATGTAAAAAACCAGGTAGATAGTAAACATTTGAAAAACTATGCTCGCAATAGCGGTGCTAATAAAAGCAAAGGAAAATAGCATAAATTTAAAGTGCTGCTAAGAACTTTGTAATACAAATAGGAAGCAGGACTGTAGTGTGTCATATTTATTAGTCAACTGACTGTCTATCCTTATTCTTTTCCTGCTTTACTTATCATTGGAGAGCATAAAAAACCGTGGGGCAGTTTAGTAATATGAAGCAGAATGATGCTTGCGGCATTGATTACAAACTTTACTGTTAGTACCTTGATAGTTATGATGCTTTACCGCTATGACTGCTCAACCGGAAATCTTTTATCAATTTAAGATTCATCTTGTGGGTATCTCTCCAATGATCTGGCGCAGGTTCATTGTTTCATCTGATACTACCATTGCCGAACTTCACTTCATTGTTCAGCTTATGATGGGGTGGCAGGACACCCACTGAATTGCTTCAAAATTTATGGCAAAGACTACGGTGTGTATCATTCCAGAGGTTTGACATTCAATGATAATCCGATGGAGGTGCATTTGCATGATCTATGCCTTCGCATCAACACAAAATTCTCTTACGAATACGATTTCACCGAAAACTGGCAACATATAATACGTTTAGAAAAGACCCTGCCAGCTGACCCAACCATAAAGCATCCAGTTTGCCTGGCAGGAAAGCGGGCCTGCCCACCGGAAGACATTGGTGGCCCTGATAGATATGATCAATTCCTTGCCAACCTTTTAAGCAAACATCTCAAAGTATGGACTCGATTAGAGGCTATCCTTTCTAACCTACAGAGGTTGAAAACCAAGACTACTGAAGCAATAGAATTGGGAGGAAGCTGGTGGTCGTACCTGCTCTTTGATCCAGAGTACTTTAGCAAACAGGAAGTAAATAAATATCTCAAGCAACTGTATCAAAATAAGGGTGCTACTTCGCAAAGCCTTCAAGAGAGCTTCCAGCAGATCATCTGGGCACGAGAATATGCCTGGTAACTGTATCAAGAAAACCAAGTGGTTTTTCTGATACAAATTAGCTATTTTGATACTATGAACGCCATCATTTTTGTACGGGTATCCCGCAGGGATCAAGATTACCAGCGTCAGATACAGGACTTAAGAGCCATCGCTATTTCTATGGATGTAGAGGTGGTAAAGGAAATTGCTGAGAAGATCAGTGGAGCTACCAAAAACCAGCATCGGGAAGCTATTCAGGAGTTGCTTAAGCTGGTTCATCAAGGACAGGTTGATAAAGTGCTGGTACAAGAAGTATCTCGTTTGGGACGTTCTACGGTGGAAGTGTTGCAGGTAGTGGAAGAGCTTACGGATCTTGGTGTCAGTATCTATGTGCAGAATTTTGGCATTGAAACGCTAAAGAAGGGCAGTTATCCTATCAGTTACCGAACATTATTTGGGGACATTAAACTTACTAGTCCTCGTTTCTATTGTTGTGCCTGTCCCTCTAATCTCTCTATACGAGATGCTTCCAAGACGTTTAGTCCTCTCAATGAACTACTCTGTGAACATACTTCCCCAGAGCGGTTGTATTTGGAAAGTAGATGGGGAGTTCTGTTATCTTATCATGGGGCTACCCATCTCCTGAAAGATATTTTGCCCTTGAGTAAAACCTATAATGCGGCTTCTTTGCGTAATCACTTGGTCAGAGTGGCAGAACGCAAGGAAGAAATGCTGGGGGAAGAACAGTTTATGTTTGCCGGAGGCTGCCAAATGGATTGGAATTAGCTTCCTTTTCTGGAAGGTACAATTACCATAGGCTTAGACGGAGGCTACCTGCGTCGGTGGGATGAAAAGAAACGCTACTTTGAGGCGGCTGGCGATCCAGTGATCGCTGGAAAATCTGTTCCTCAAGATCGGAAAGCAAAGTATTTTGGTTTCGTTGATAGCTATTCTAAAGCCAAACCTAAGCGTAGATTATTTGAAGTGCTCCAGAGCCAGAACATGCAAATGAACCAAGCTATGGAATTTTTCTCAGACGGGGCGAATAATCTGATGAATCTTCAGCGATATCTCAACCCACTGTCGGAACACTATCTGGATTGGTTTCATATCACCATGCGTATTACGGTATTAAACCAATACATCAAAGGGTGGTTGCAAACCTGTTCAAACCAGGATCAGCAACAGGAAGCCGAATACATTCAAAAGCAGTTAGCAAGTACTAAATGGTATCTATGGCATGGCAATGTTAAAAAAGCTTTAGATAGATTGAATGATTTAGTATGCCGGGTTACTTATAGCGAGGAAGTGCCACCTTATATGCACTGGAAGAGATTTAGCAAAACGCTTGAAGAGTTTGAAGGCTATATCAGCAATCATCAGCACCACATCACCAATTATGGAGAGCGGTATCGCTACGGGGAGACCATTACTTCCAGTATTGTAGAATCAACCATCAATCAAACGGTTCGCCGCCTTTAGGTTTGCAGCGTAGTAAAATTCTAAGAAAGCAATTGTTGCTATTAGAATGTGAATATGTGGGTCGCCGTGACGCGGTAACTCGAGAGAGTTATCCATATATTCACATTTAAAACATTGGCCTGGGTGCACCATGTTCGCCGCTAAGAAAAACTTATAACGCGATCGCCCGGCGACCCAGTTGGACTCAGGCCAATTATCAGACGCGCTTCAGGCGCTCCACGCTGGATAGAAATTTAGGCTCACGACCTATTATTAAGTGGGGCGGCCCGTGCCGTTTTGAAGATACGTCTAATATGTTTACACTTCTAATGATAAAGCGGTTCCCCGCCGGGATATGAAATTCAGATTTTTTATTGGCCCCCGTGGCGCGGCATTGACATCAGCAAAAAAACTTTGGATTTTGCTGTCCGAAATACCCAGCAGCTATTGTTTCACTTGAAAGTAGAGAATTCTTTGGAAGGGTTTGATACTTTCAAATCTTATTGTCAAGAGCGAGAGGTAGTACTGGAAGATAGCTTGTTGTGTTGCGAACACACCGGGCGTCGGGCGCAGGTATCTATAGCCAGCATATTCTTTCATCAGCAACTCAAGAGGGCTTATGCTTATGGATGGACCGGGTCGCCGGTGCGATCTTCTACCAGAATTAAACGTTCAATGGGTCTACAACGGGGTAAGAGCGCCCGGCGCCCGGTGATAAAATAGATGCCATTAGGATTAGCGAGTACGCTTTTCGCTACGCTGATCAAGCTCAAGCATGGCAACCCGAACGAGAAATTCTTCTTGAACCGGGCGCCGGTGCGCTCAGACATCTGGTAGGGTTGCGCAAGCGGCTTATGTTAGCTAAAGACACCTTACAGGTACCTTTGAAAGAAGCTATCGCCCGGCGACCCGGTGAGTTTCAGGACAAAAGGCTTAGTAGAAAGATGCAAACTCTTAACGAAAAGCCCATCAAAGCACTAAAAGAGCAGTCGGCCCGACCGGGATTCAGGAGGTAGAGAATAAGATTCGCACGTTGGTAAAACAAGATGCTACACTTAGTCATTTGTTTGATCTGGTCACTTCTGTAAGTGGTGTTGGCGAAGTGGTTTTTTGGGAAGTGGTCATCATTACCGCCCGGCGGCCCGGCAACGAATTCAAGCTCTTTAGCTGTCCCCGTAAGTTTGCCGCTCGGCGGTCCGATTGCTACTCCGGTGTAGCACCCTTTGAATCCGGCCTGGAGGGCACAGTTCTGGAACCAGCATTCGGGGGAAAACCAGGGTGAGTCATTTGGCAAATAAACAACCGCAGCGGCGGCCGCTCAAACAGCTCTTTCATATGGCAGCTATGTCTGTGATCATACGAGAAAATGAGCTTGCTAATTACTATCACAGAAAAGTAGAACAGGGAAAGAGCAAGATGTATGTGTTAAATGCAGCCACCGAGGCCCGGTTCGCAACAAGATTATACATCGGATATTTGCCTGTGTACGCAATAATAAAAACCGGGTCGCCGGGCGATATGAAAAAAACTATAAAGTTGCTCTTGCTTAATCCGTAGAAATCGCGATTGAACATTGCTTAGAATACCCCCTGACAACTTTCATTCGGACGATCCAGAAATTTAAATAATAATCCTTATGTTAAACTATAAGATAAGAAACGGCTTCTTCTATATGGTCACCGTGACGCAGACAGAATCATCAATAGCAATTGCTAGGTTACCAAGGATTTGCTGCTTAAACAAAAAAGCCCCTCACAAAAGTGAAGGGCTTCAATCTTTTTGCTCAGTTACGTTGCCCTTTGAGGGCAAGAGGCTTTACCGAGCATCACACAACAAACATACGCGAAATACGCGAAAATGTTGATTTGATAGAACGGAATATAAGATTCTCAAAGGGCAACCTATCCAGATCTTCACGCAACTCCCTCCCAAAGCCGGCAGAGTCCAGATATCCACTGCTCTGAACGAAGTCAGGGCAATGCGCAATCGTATGAATCATAACGAACCGCTCTGCTTCAGCTTCAACAGTTCACAATACGACTGCCAGCTGGCGGTCGGTGTCTATCAAAGCATCAAAGAAACCCTCTGTTGGATGGACCAGGAGATTCTAGCGTGGCTGGCTTCTGTGGATCAGGTGGAAGACCAGATTAAAGCCATGGACAGTAAGTATCTTTAGAGTATTGTCTTGAGTGGAAATTCTTAATAAGAGTTTTCAGGATCTGACAGCATACCAATATTGGTAATCGGTCTATAGGTAACTCCGTCAAATATTTCATAATGTTGGCTACCACAGTCCATTTTGGGTTCGTTTACATAAAGGGACGAAATTATCTAAGCTCCTTTTACTATAATGGTAGTAACATTATGGCAAAGTCGTACTATATCGTTCAATTAATCGCTTCACCTGCACATGGGTAAAGCAGCAGTTGCGCCTTGTGGTGAATCCATGTTCGTTGAGCTGACGGGAAATCTCACTGTAGTTCATTTTCTGCCTGAACAACGATAAAGCAAAAGCCCCTGCCCTGCGGTTATTCAAATGCTCATACGCATTCTTTCTTCTCACCTTTTGCCCCGCCGCCCTGGCCTGATCATTAAGGTTTTCAGGGGTGCCCAGTTGTTTGCCCCTGGCGATCAGTGCCTGCAAGGCAGCCTTGGTCCTTTCACTGATCATCTGGCGCTCATGATCAGCCAGCACAGCCATGATGCCCACCGTCAGGTTATTAGCATCCGGCATATCGACAGCCACAAAAGGAACGTGGGTATCACGCAGCATAAAGATAAACCGGGCATTGCGGCTAAGCCGGTCCAGTTTGGCAATCAGTAGTTTGCACCCTGCCTGCTGCGCATGCCCGATGGCCTGTTCCAGCTGGGGCCGGTCGTTGCGTTTGCCAGAACTCAACCTCTATGTATTCCTGCAACAACGCATCATCCTGTTTGAGGTACCGGCGCACGGCATGTTGCTGTGCTTCCAGTCCAAGACCCGACCTGCCCTGCTTTTGTGTAGATACCCTGTAATAGGCAATATAATTCATAGTGACAGCAAGTTAAATGTATTTTGGACATTATACAAACGACCGTTTGTATAATGTCCAAAAAAATAATCAAATGATATTTTATTGATTCGTAGACACAATATATAGTTTATGGTAGTTTCTTAACTTCTCACTCCTGCATCCGGCAGGCTAAACAAAAGTGACCAACAAGAGGGAGAAACAATAGAAAAAAGCAAAGCAGTGAAAAAAAGTGTTCTGTTGCCTTTCTTTCTCACTCAATGCCTGCCAACAGGCAGCACTGAAAAGGGTGGCCTTGTATTTAGCATATCCGTCTTGCTACCTACGAGATACAAGTAAAAATGGATGCCTGAGGCAATAAGCAACTGATGATCCCCTGTAGAGCCTGGTAAATAATTCACACAGTTTCCACTTTGGTTTTGCTAAAGAACAAAGGGTGCTTCACAGTCAGAAGGAAGGTTTCACAATGAGAACAACACCGGCACAGGCAGTCATTGGTGAGAGGACAAAATAATAGCAAGCACTTTAGGCTTGCTATTATCTGCTTTACAATACAAGAAATATGGCATGGTAAACCATTCTACTATTTAACTTGCTCTTCTACTTTTGACAAGGTAGGTATTTGTAATGGGTAATTAAAGAAAAACTGAGCAAAATATGGATGTTGCCCAAACAGGTACAGTATTGCTCAGAGAATGTTGTAATGACCGTTTCTGTATGAATAGGCTTTCTTTGCATAGACTACAGGGATAGAAAACGCAAAAACTGGTGCGAGAAACCCTTATGTCTACCTATGTTGAAAGGATGTATCATTGTCTGGTTTGGCCCTACCCTTTCTGTGGATTTTTGTATATGATTTGGAATAAAACGTACAATTTTATTTATCATAACATTAATTATGAGAGTTAAAAAAATGAACCCTGTAACAGGGAAATATACAAAAACCCACTGTCTTTAAATCCCTCCTTTTTGACAACTCATGTTCGGTGTATTCAGAAGTCTGTAGAAAGGGTTGTTTCCTTATTGGCTTCTATGCCTTCCTGCAGCATTTGTACCTTATAATTAGCAAATCGCAAAGCATCTGATCCCAGTAATATGCGCAGCGGAGCCTTGCTTTCCTGCGCCAGATTAATGATGACCCCCGCTATTCTTTCAGGATCACCGATTTGGGTTCCCGGCACGTCTTGCTGATGCTTACGTTTTTCCTCTGCAACGGCAGCATAGGCCGGTATCGGGTTTTGAGGATAAGCAATGGAACCGCTGTTTAAAAAATCAGTACGGACATACCCCGGTTCGATCACAGTTACCTGGATACCAAATGGTTCAACTTCTTGCGCTAGGGCTTCGGAGATACCTTCCACGGCGAACTTGGTACCACAATACGCACCCCAACCGGCGCCGGCGATCAAACCAAATACTGTAGACATATTGAAAATATGACCAGATTGAGCCGCCCTCATATGGGGTAATACGGCACGGGTCACGTTTAATAAACCAAACACATTGACATCGTATATCTTCTGTACTTCCTTGTGAGAGGCTTCTTCAATGCCGCCGATCAAACCATAACCAGCATTATTCACCAACACATCGATGGATTTAAAATGCGCCATAGCCGATTCTACGGCTTTGCCCACGCTTTCCTCATTGGCCAGGTCCATTTGTAAGGGTAAAAAATGAGGTGAAGAAGTACCTACAGCTTCTGTGAGCGTCTCCGCGTTGCGGCTGGTCGCTGCTACGTTGTATCCCTCCGAGAGTAGTTGTTTGACCAATTCCAAGCCAATCCCTTTGGAACAGCCTGTTACAAACCATGTTTTTCTTTGATTTTCCATTTTTCAGATTTTTAAGTTATCCAATTGACAATACTACAAAGAAACGTACATGAGCCTGGTAAGGGCTTATTCATACCATAGAGATACTTGTGAGTTTCAAAGTTTCATCGATGAAGCTATACTTTTTCTAAAAACAGAGGGAGATACGTGCTCTTTTTTATTGAAAAACGTGGTGAAAGCAGCGTGCCCGGAAAATCCCAAGACGCGACTGATGGTATTGATGTTCCAATCGGTTTGCACCAGCAGTGCTTTGGCCTCATAAAGTAGTCTTTCTTGAATATGTTCTCGTAAGGTCTTTCCGGTCTGTGCTTTCACCAAAGAATTCAGGTAATTGGGATGCACGTGCAATTGATCTGCAAATTCTCCGGCAGTTTTCATCTCCACTACTACATCCGGCTCCTGAATCCGAAAGGTAGATTCAAGCAAGTTTAAAAAATTATGAATGTAGCGGTAGCTTTCAGGAACGGCCACATCGCCCAGGTTCTTTCCAGCTCTTTGTGCTTCCAGCAGTATCATTTGCAAATGCAGCAGTATGGCTTGCTTTTTATCATCATGGTTGCCTTCTTCTTCTTTCAGCATACATTCAAAATACTGATTCACCCTGGCTGAATGGCTTTCTGTTAATTGAACTACTGCTTTGGAAGGTTTAAAGTAAGGGTAGTGCCTAAATAGTTGAAGTACATGGTCTGCCTCACGCTCAAAGTATTGAGGATGTATCATACAAAAGTGTCCTCCTGTTTCCTGGGAGGTGGTTTGCCAGGACATAATTTCGTCAGGATGTAGAAAAGCGATATCATTGGGACTGAGGTGATACTGATGCAATCCTACGGTGAGTATTCCGGTACCGGAGGTCATATGGAAAATTTTATAAAACTGCCTCCGGTTGGGCGAAATGTAATTGGCTACCGGGTGATGCTCTCGGTTTTTTATGCTGAAATAACTGGCATCAATAGGATAGCGCTCAACGTTTAAAAAAGGAACTGTATAGTTAACCTGCGCAAATGTTTCCAGTGCTAAGCGTGGAATACCTTGTTTCTCCATGTATAAATTTACGAAAATATCACAGGAATTAACGATCAGTATTAACGAAACATCAAAACCAATATCTGTTCAGGAAAGCCGAGGTTGTGATAACCACTGAGTAGTTATTTTACTACCGTAGCCTCCAGTTCAACTTTCAAGGATTCAAAAAGACTTTTTACTTCCAGCAAAGTAAGTGCTTGCTTCATATCGTGTTTGGCAACCCACTCTTGAAATATTTTAAAATGAGGCCAGAGTTCTGCAGTCGAGGTGGTATAAATATTTAACCGTACTATATTCTTGCATGCGTAGCCAGCCTCGCTGATGACTTGTTCCAGGTTTTCAATCGCTAAGATCAATTGGGTCTTCATGTCGGCATTACTTGATTGTCCATCAGTACCAATGGCTGACTGTCCTGAAACATAAAGCGTTCCTTCTTCCTGTTTTACTTCTACCGCCTGCACATAACTGCGGTCATCCTGCCATTGCCAGGGATTGATAACTCGTTTTTCCATCTGTTTAGTTTTCTAATAAGTGAAAAATTTTATTCTGCAAAGATGTACACAACCCCCCATTCTGTTGCGTGACAAATATCACAATTTCAAAATGACCAAGGCAAAAACTAAGAAGAAAGTCTGCTCAGGGTTTCGCGCGAAACCCCTAGATAAGAGGCAGGCAGGGTCTTGGAGACTCGTTGAAATAGCGAAGGATAACGCTGAAATAACTGTTCATAACGTTCTTTTGCATTAGAGGTGAGGAAAGACATTATTCGCCGTTGTGAACCTATATGCCCGGCATGTGCTTTTTCAAGAAAAAAATGCTCCATCTTTTGCGTCCCAGCACAGAGCTTTTGGTAGTCTTGAAGTGTCAGGCACAACACAATACTATCCTCAAGGCATTGCAACGACATGGTTGCTTTTGTGTTTGTGTGATAGACCAGATAGTCGCTCTCCCACCAGTCTTCCATAGCAAAGGAAACAATATGCTGCTTTCCAGATTCATCATCATACACCAACATCAGAAGTCCTGAAACCACAAAATAACAATGGTTCACCTGGTCACCTTTACAAATGATAGATTCGCGTTTTTTATAATTTCTGATAGTGAAATGAGCAGATACAAAAGCAAACTCTTCATCAGTCAGCGGTACTATTTTTTCTATATGTTCCCGTAGTTTTTCCTGCATGTATTAAAAGTTATAAATAAAGTCAAAAGTTGGCGTTTTTTTTATCACCTTCGCTATCTCACAAAAATAAACCATATTATATTTTTATCTGACACTACTATCAGTGAAATCCGGACACATTTAAAGTAAAGTGACTAGGAAAATAACAAAATTACTTTTCTTATGAATTTCTCAGCTTTAGGACTTCCTGTTTGTTCCTGCTGGCTAAACTTCGTAATTTTGCGCCATGCAAAAACCCGTCAGCCTGGAGGCATTCTACCAACAGAAAATTCATTGGCTACCCGACAATCTGCAACAGGATTTAGGGCATTTCAACGTCTTCCGCATCGATGAGTTTGTGGGGCCTACCGCCACGTGCCTGCCCTACAGCCGCAAAGATTTTTTCAAAATTTCGCTCGTGACGGGGCGTAGCAACTATCACTACGCCGACAAAACCGTGCAGGTGGAAGGCAACGCGCTATTCTTTGCCACCCCCCAGGTACCCTACGAATGGGAGTTGCTCGATGGAGAGCTGATGGGTTCCTTCTGCATCTTCACCGAGGCCTTTTTGCGGCACCCGTTGTTGGCCGGGCTAGCCGAGCTGCCTATGTTCAAGCCCGGTGGGCAGCCGCTCTACACGCTCACCGACCAGCAGTTTGCCGACGCTAAGCAGTTGTTTGAGAAGCTATTTGCCGAGCTGGGTTCCAGCTACGCTTACAAGTACGACCTGCTGCGCAGCCACATATTTGAGCTAGCGCATATGGCCCTAAAGCTGGAACCCGCCACCGTACTCTACCGGGAAGCCACGGCCGCTATGCGCATTGCTGCCCTGTTCACAGAACTGCTGGAGCGACAGTTTCCGCTCGAAAACCCGCACCAGGTAGTGCGCCTGCGCACGGCCCAGGCCTTTGCCTTACAGCTGGCCGTGCACGTCAACCACCTTAACCGAGCCTTGAAAGAAGTGACCGGCAAGACTACCAGACAGCTCATCTCCGAGCGCCTCGTGCGCGAAGCTCACGCCCTGCTCAAGCACACGGACTGGCAGGTAGCCGAAATAAGCTACGCGCTGGGCTTCGTACAGCCGACCCATTTCAGCGCCTTTTTCAAGAAGCATCTGGGTATGCCCCCCTCAGCTGTGCGGATTGTTTGATTTTTAATAGCAATGGTTTGATTGGAGTTAGCGAGGAGACTGGCAGCCACAATAACTTTGTAGGGTAGCAAACATTTATCCTATTGCAACTCTAAAAATCTGATTGGAGATTTTTTCAAACACATTAATGTCAAACAAAAAAATATAAAAATGGAATATCAAACGTTAGGTAATACTGGGCTGTTGGTCTCCAGAATGGGCCTTGGCACGATGACAATGGGCTCGGGAAAGGGCATGTACGCCAGCATTGGTAAAGTCGGGCAAGCTGATGGTGATAGCCTCGTTAAAACGGCTTACGATATGGGCATCAATTTTTTCGATACGGCTGACGTATATTCAGGCGGTGAAAGCGAACGGACGCTCGGCCAGGCCATTAAAAATCTGGCTATCGCCCGCAAGGACCTTATACTCGCCACAAAATTTTACTCCCGGACCGGCCCCGGCCGTAATGATGTAGGCGCCTCGCGTAAGCATATCATGGATGCCATCGAGGCAAGCCTGAAAAACCTGCAAACCGATTATATTGACCTGTATCAAGTCCATGCCAACGATATCCTGACGCCTACTGACGAAATCCTGCGTTCGCTGGACGACTTGATCACGCAAGGGAAAGTGCGCTACATCGGCTGTTCTAACTGGCAGGCCTGGAAACTAGCTAAAGCTTTGGGTATCTCCTGCGCGAAAAACTTTGCCCGCTTTGACTCGCTGCAAGCGTATTACTCCATTGCGGGCAGAGATATCGAGCGGGAACTTATCCCGCTGCTGGAGGAAGAAAAAATGGGCTTGCTGGTATGGAGTCCGTTGGCGGGCGGCCTGCTATCCGGCAAATTCAGCCGGGACAACCAGAACCCGGAAAATTCTCGGCGCTCCAAATTTGATTTTCCTATTGTCGATAAAGAACGCGCCTGGGATGTCCTTGATGCGATTGCCCCCATAGCAGAAAGGCACCAGTGCAGTGCTGCCCGCATATCGCTGGCTTGGCTATTATCAAAACCTATAGTTACCTCAGTCATTATTGGTGCCAAACGGAAGGAGCAACTGGAAGACAACGTGGCGGCGATGGATGTGCAATTGACTGCGGACGAACTTCGTCTGCTGGATGAGGTCAGCAGCTTGCCGCCGGAATACCCGGGCTGGATGCTTACCACCCAAGGAGCCGACCGACTCGGGGAAGTAGACCTGTGGGATAACCACTCGTCATAATTGTGCGGTGGTTTAAGCTAGTGTGAATAATGTAGCGGTGACATAGCAGTGCTAAAATGCTGCTACTACACCAAACCCCGAACCGTTAGCGAATCGTACTTATAGCTACGTATATCTGTTATTTGAATACCTTTCTGTTTTCTCTTCATACGAACTTTGTCTAATAAAAGGTAGTCCTCGAAAGGTGTGGATGATGTAGTCACTTGAAGGAACGGTTTTGCGGCAGTTTACCCGCTCAACTCATCCAATCCCATCCACACTTTTTCAATAACTATCCCTTAAAACAATCTAAAATGAAACCAATTTTATTCAGTATCATTTTGAGCTTCTTATATAGCGGTTTGTTTGCTCAGGAAATTCCGAAAGGATATGAAGCAAAAGGGATTGTTCCGGTTGGCTATACGGATATGAACGGCAGACCTGCTTTTAAAATGTCTATCAAAGAACATAAAGGCAGATGGTATTTATTTACCGGACATTTTTGGGACTCGGGTTGGTCGGTAGTGGATGTTACTGATGCTACAAAACCCAAGGTTGTGAAGTTTATAGAAGGTCCGCCCAATACCTGGACATTGCAGATGGAACTTCACGGAGATATAATGATCACTTCGCTGGAAAAGATATTTCCGAACTTTGGTGGCGATACCACTAAACTGTTTACAGAAGGCGTTTATATCTGGAATATTTCAGACCCGCTTAACCCCAAAAAACTGGGTCACTACAAAACGGGTGGGAGCGGTACGCACCGTAATTTTTACAGCGGTGGAAAGTATATGCACCTGGCAGCGGGAATGCCCGGTTACAAAGGGAATATTTATGTTATAGTTGATATAAGCGACCCAAAGAAGCCTTTGGAGGTTTCCCGATGGTGGGTTCCGGGACAGAAAGACACCGAAACGGAGCATCACTATATAGACGAAAAACATCCTGATGGAAAAGCCACAACTTCGAGTCATCCCCATCACGTTTTTTGTGGCGGCGATCATGAAGTATCCTTACACGGGCCGCCTTACGTAGTGGATAGTCTGGCATATCTGCCTTATGGTGCAGCTGGATTGGTAGTGCTGGATATCAGTGATATTAAAAATCCTAAACAAGTTTCACGTTTGGATTTTAGCCCCCCATTCCACGACAGGTTTGGGGTTCACGGAGCCTTGCCGATAATGGAAAAAGGAATTGCTTTTGTTAATTCTGAAGATGTTTCCTACGGAAAAGGAGCATTGTCTCACGCATCAATCGTAGATATTAAAGACATCAAAAATCCAAAACTGATTTCGCTGTTTCCCCAACCGTTAACCCCCAAAGGCACCAGTTACCGGGAAGAAAAAGGCTGGTCGGGGCCGCATAATTTCAATCACTTATTGCATAATCCCGATGTGCAAGGTCAAGGCGATTTGTTTTATATGGCTTGGTTCAATGCAGGGCTTCGGGTCTATGATGTGTCGGATGTAGCGGTTCCCAAAGAAATCGGGTATTTTATGCCTCCCAAACCCTTAAAACGATTTGGCCCGATGCCGGAAGATGATTTGGTAGTTCAAACCGAAGATGTCCTGGTAGATAGGCGTGGCTATATTTACATCACAGATAAGAATATGGGTATCTATATTTTGAAAGTTAAATAGATTGCAAAAATACAGCTTCATCAAAAACAATAGTTCGAAAGTAAAAGAAAGGGTTAACAATAGCTAAGCGGTAATTTTAGTGTGTCTGAGCAGTTGCTGATGGGCATAATTATTTTGTTTATTTGGGAAGCCGAAATTTGGAGAATGGTTTAGAAGCTGTAGAAAAAATCAAGGCCGAAGGGCTTACTAATGTGGAAGCAATAGAAATAGATGTAACCAATCAACAATCTGTTAAGGCTACCCGAGAAGCAATAGGCAAAAGGACAGATGTGTTAGACGTGCTTATCAACAATGCAGGTATCAGCGGAGTTTTACCACAAACTACTCTCGATACAGGTATTGATAATTTCAAAAACGTGTTTAAGACAAATTTGTAAGCCGCTGTAAGCGTTACCCAAGCTTTTATCCATTTGCTGCAAAAATCGCCCGAGCCAAGAATTGTAAACGTAAGTTCAAGTGTGGGTTCTCTTTCGCTGCAAAGCGATCCGAATTGGCCATTTTACCACCATGCCAAATACGCGGTTTATTCTTCTTCAAAATCGGCGCTGAACATGTACACCGTTACCTTAGCTTACGATTTGCGTGATACGGCTTTCAAAGTAAATGCGATTGACCCCGGCTATACAAAAACCGATTTTAATCAGCATCTGGGCATCACTCCCTCAGCCATGCGAAATGTTTGATTTTCGATAGTATTGGTTTGATCAGGGTTGGCGAGGAGACTGGCAGCTGTGGTACCTTTGTAGCGTACCAAACATTCATGTTATGCAATTCTCAAAAATCTGGTTTGTGACCGGGGCCTCTAAGGGACTCGGCTTACTATTAGTGCGCCAACTACTGTCTCTGGGATACGTAGTGGCCGCCACCTCTCGTTGCACCGACGAGCTAAAGCAGGCTGTGCAGCCGACTGCGGCCGACCGCTTCCTGCCCCTGCAAGTAGATCTGGGCGACGAAGCCAGCGTGCGCCAGGCCCTCGAAACAACAGTTCAAACCTTTAGTGGGATTGATGTGGTGGTGAACAACGCTGGCTACGGACAGCTAGGCGCGCTGGAGGAGCTGACCGACCAGGAGGCGCGGCAAAATTTCGACGTCAACGTGTTTGGCACCCTTAACGTGCTGCACTACGCCACGCCCTACCTGCGGCAGCAGGGCTACGGGCGCGTCTTTAATATCTCGTCGATTGGCGGCTTCAACGGCAATTTTCCGGGCTGGGGCATTTACTGCGCCACCAAGTTTGCCGTTAATGGCCTTACAAAAGCCTATGCAGTCGAGGTACAGCATTCACCCCTATTGGGCTGGAACTAACCAAGAGTTGAACTGAGCGGAAACACCTCATTTTAGATTACTACACTTTCATCAAACACGGAAGGGGACATTACTTGGTGCCAGATATATACAGCAGTTTAAATAAAACTAGAACAATGAAAAATATATTGATCGTAGGAACTGATAGAGGATTAGGATTGGCCCTAACTCAAAAATTTCTTAGCCATGACTGGCATGTTACGGCAACAATAAGAAAAAATGACAATCCGGAAGAGATCAACAAATTAAAAAAAGAGTTTAACGATACTCTCCATATCCTTCATGTTGACACCACACAAAATGATTCCGTTGACGAATTTTACAACAACTTGCAGGAAAGCAAATTTTTTGATGTAATCTATATGAACGCGGGGATATGGGGACCGTTACACCAATCATCTGCCGAAGCTACCGATGATGAAGTGCTTCAATTGTTTATGACAAACACCATTGGTCCAATCCGTTTAGCTCGGAAAATAATGGAAAATTTAAAAGATGGTGGAACGCTCTGCTTCATGTCTTCTCATCGCGGTAGCGTGGATAGAAACATAGAAGGCGGCTTGGAATTATACCGAGCGTCTAAAGCAGGTCTTAATATGATGGCGCGTGGCCTTTTTTCAGAATTTAATAGAAAAAACATTACCGTTTTGCATATCCATCCCGGTTGGGTAGAAACGGAAATGGGAACTTTGGATGGAACCGTTTCTGCTGAAATATCCATAGCCGAAAGTATTGATGGGGTATACCAGGTAGTACTCAGGAATATGGGTTCTAAAAAGAACTTATACCTCGATTATAAAAATATCGAATGGGCTTGGTAGCATAACTACTACCAGCACCGCATATAAGCTATAACTGGACTTGTGTCTACTTGATACATCCTGTAGGTTGTGAAGAGCCGGTTTTTGTTCGAGGAGATTCATACCAAAACTCATAAACATAAACGATGATAATGCAATCTTATAAACTGCTTTTTTTACTGGCCTTTACACTATGCACAAGCTGCAAGGGTCAAATAAACGGACCCGATAAACAAGATGAAAATATGGAAAATGAAAAAACCATCGAGGAAACCAAGGATTACATCGGTATGTGGGTAACCGAGGATGGCCGCATCCGCCACAACCTGTTGCCCAACGGCCGGTACGATGAAGCTCGCGGCGATACCGAAAGTGCCTATCAGGGCAAATATTGGGTGGAGGGCAACCATATTGAATATAAAGACGACACCGGCTTTACTGCTGATGGCGATTTTAAGGATGGTATCCTGTATCATGGTGGAATGGTCCTCTTCAAACGCGATCTATAAATAGCAATTTCATGAAAAATATAATCAAGGTCATTTTAATTTTAGGTGTTTGCGCTTTTTCGGCTTGCCAACAAGGCACATCCACAAGACTCGATGCTGAAATGGCGACAACCAATGCAAACAGCAAACAAACCGATAACAAATCAATGGATCACGAAACAGCGGAAAGAAACCGAAAAATCGTGGAAGATGCGTTCGATGACTGGGTTACGGGCAAGGGCAGCTTTTTTGATTTACTGGATGAAAACATGGTATGGCACGTGACCGGAAAGGCTCCTTTTTCGGGCGTATATCAGGGAAAGAAGGACTTTATGGAGAAAGCGGTAGTGCCGATAAACAACTTTTTAAGTACGAGCATAAAGCCCGAACTCATCGACATCAATGCATCCGGGGATATAGTCTGGTTGCAATGGAAAGGAACCGCCACTGCCGTAGCTGGAGGCCAGTATATCAACGAGTATGCCTGGAAACTCAAGTTTGATAATGGCGGAAAAATTATTGCCGTAGAGGCGTTTTTAGATACTTACACGCTAGGCAAACTGGTCGAAAAGTAGCAGTACATAAGTGAAAATCGCTTAAGTATTGACAAGCCCCCGTGGAAAATGAGGGTTAGGCAGCACGTAGATTTTTAGTTAATACAAGTCCGAAGAAGACAGCATGATAAAAATAGGACTGCCACAGATCAAGGTGGGCAAAGAAAAGACAAACTGGCTATTCCTGAGTATTTTAGGTGCTCTGATGGCGGTTATATCCCTGGCTACGGACATCTATCTGCCTGCCATGCCGAAAATGCATCAGGACCTTCAGGGAAATATTGAACTGACTATCACAGGTTTTTTGATCGGGTTCTCATTGGCGCAAATTGTCTGGGGTCCCATCAGCGATAAGTATGGAAGGCGATTGCCTTTAACTATTGGTATGTGTCTGTTTGTCATTGGATCCATAGGATGTGCATTATCCGAGAGTATTGTGCAGATTGTCCTGTGGAGGGTTTTTCAGGCGGTTGGTGCCTGTACCGGACCCATGATTGCCCGGGCAATGGTAAGAGATGTTTATGGTCGCACCAAAGCAGCCCAGACGTTGTCGACGCTTATCATGATTCTGGCTGTTGCCCCTATTGTAGGTCCTTTTTTAGGAGGACAGCTTCTGTTGATAGGTTCCTGGCATAATATCTTTTGGCTCCTGGCACTTATCGGCATCTTACTGCTGGTAGCGGTAAGATTGTTGCCGGAAACCCTTCCCTCAAAAAAAAGATCCTCAACCTCACTGACACAAGCTTTTTCAAAGTACAAGATATTGATCTTTCGTAAAAGCTATATGAGGTACACCCTGTGCGTTACCTTTTTTTATGTGGGAGCCTACGCATTTGTGGCGGGATCCCCGGCGGTCTATATTTCCCATTACGGCATGGAACCCCAACGGTACGGATTGTTTTTCGCGCTCAACATGATAGGAATTGTTGCCGTAAGCGCGTTGAATAAAAAATTAGTAAAGCGGTTCTCACTAGACCAATTACTACAATGTGCAACTCTTATTGCAACAATTGCCGGAGTTGCGCTGGCTATATGTGCAATCTCTCAAATTGGAGGACTTTATACCCTTGTTTGCCTCATATTTGTCTTTTATTCTATGAATGGGATCATTGCAGCGTGCGCAACGGCGGCCGCCCTAGATGATGTTTCTGATATGGGCGGGGCTGCATCGGCCCTGTTGGGATCTCTGCAATACGGCAGTGGTATCATCTCAACCATTCTGCTGGCCTTATTCTCTGATGGAACCCCAGTGGCCATGGCATCGATCATCGCTGTATCTGCAACTTTCTCGGCACTGATACTGCTTGTTAAAACCAAGAAAATCAGCCAGCAACCGGCATAATAGTTTGTGTTGTAATATTATATAAGACCGTTGCGAAAGAAGCTTTTGTTTTTAAACCCTTTTTTCCGAGGTCGTTTTTTCAATTTTTCAGTTCTTTTTCGGGCCTCTATTGTCGTTTTTCCAGGGTTTTTCCCCTCATTTTTCACAATTGAACGCAATTATTCCCTAACTTCTGTAGAGGTTGTAACCGATTGCCTCCAGCAGGTTCTGGGTGTGCATCTTCTCCATCCCCCCGTACCTTGCCACCCCTCCGGAGAACCAGCGTTTGATCCCGCCGAAGGTGCGCAACCTCTACACAGATGGCGACGTGGTGTTGGCCATCTGGGAGGGCGCAGCCACCGCCACAGACAGCAAACCCTACCGCAAGGTGATGAAGCTGCAAAACGACCGGATTACCCAGGTACTGGCTTTTCTGGACATAGCGGCTTATACAGACGTCATCAACCGTATTCCAGCCGAAAAATAGAATAGTGCTTCCTTATTTATGCTTGAGGCAGCAGGCGGGTAATGCCTCTCTTATTCAACTATGGCTGCATTGCCGCCTAAAACTCTACGGACTATTGATATTACCTATCACTCTTTTATCCTTTATTGCTTGACAGCACTTCGCTTAATGTCCACAATGTTTCACCAACCTCAGGTTTAACTTTTTCATGAAAGGGTATCATTTTTCTATCGTGATTGAAGAACTTACCCGATACATTTTCTACTTCACCAGAGGTAGAAAGCCAAGTCGTTACATCGCAGATGTCCTTTTCAAAAGGTATATAGAGTAATGCTAAAAGCTTTAAGTACCACGGAGATTTAGCGGTAAGATTTGATTTGATGACACCCGGATTAAAAGCATAAAATGTCAAGCAGGTTTGTTGTCAGCCAATAATGACTCATATAGTTGATAGCAAATGTTCTCTCTGTTTCCTCTGCCGTCATTTGATTTCGTCGAAAATAGCTCCAGTACAGTTTGCCAATACATGCAAATTGTTGTATTTGTTCTTAAATTCGTCTGCCAGCTTCTTAACTGATGACTGCAAAGAAAGGTCAGCAATCAGGTACTCGCCATTGTCCTTTCCTGTCCGCTGGGCAATTTCTTCCAAAGCCCGTTGACTTACAGTGGCATCACGATTGACAATTACAATTTTTGCCCCTTTTTGAGCCAGTCCAATTGCAGTTGCTTTTCCAACTCCCGAGCTTCCGCCAGATATAAGAAAGGTTTGCTCTCTAAGAGCGCGTTTTATTTGGTTTATTTTCAAAAACAAAGCGGCATACCCTCACAATAAAATAAAGAGCCGAATCTATCTATGTTGTAACCATATCTTGCGCATCACGAGCTGGTCTGTTGCTATCGTTAACGGTTTGCATACCTCTGGTGTACTAGAAACTGCTGTTCTGCCGACTTAAATTTATTGCTAAGGCTGAATAGTATTTCAGTGGCTAAGCATTTTTTCGTCAGTCCCCATTTTGGCAAACCTATCCAATTGGCATGGCGTTGTCTTTAATCAAATTTCTTAATAGCATCCGGACTTACTGGTGTAAAGAAGTTGATTAAATTGCCATCCGGGTCCTGAAATAGCAACGAACGATTTCCCCAAGGCATTGTTGTTGGCTTTTGAACAATCTCACTGGTTAAATCTTTAATCTTCTCATAATCTTCATCTACATTCTCTACAAGGAATTCTATAATGACACTTTTGTTCGCGGCTGGCTGCGCAATTCCTTCTCCGAAGACGGCCAGCGTTTTAGTGCTTCCAATTGCCAGGGTGAATGAACTTGTCACGATTTCTGCAAACTCGTCTGTAGACCACTTTGCCGTTATCCCGGTTGCTTTTTCAAAAAACTGAACTAAACGCTTAATATCAGCGGTGATAATTCTTAGTGATACTAAATTAATGTTCTTCATTTTTCTATTGTTTAAGTGTATAATTTTATTGCTCGTGCAAAAGTATAATGGCGCTATGACAATGGTATGTAAGTGCCTCGGTTCCCTTGCCACTAACGGTTCGGATATTGCCGAAGGCAAGGAATTTCAGCAACACCGTAAATATTCAATTCATCCAAGATTTAGCATTTTGGCCCGCACTACGCTTATACAGTGTTAGCTGCTGTTTTTTATTCTTCATTGAAATTGACATTAATGTTAGGTCAAAAATTGAATACGAACCAACATATTTGATTTCTTAGTTTTTGGTCATCAAGAACAAGTTCGCGGATTTCATCCGGAAGTTGATTACGCTGCCATTTGCATTCTTTTTCTCCCGCTTTATCTTTCTCATTTTTTTCTACAGACTCCCATACAGCTTTAATTGCATAAGCGGCAGCTCCAAGTTCGTGTGCAGCTACATGTGCTGTCACTGCAGCTTGACCAGCAGCGTAGGCAGCATTTCGGGCGGCGCCTTTTAAATTTCTTGCTGCAGCCATAGAATGACCTCCCATTGCACGAGTCTCCATCATCTTAAGTTCTCCACAAGTCCAAGCACGAACTGCTTCGATTGCCTGACGTGGGCGAGGGTCCGAGGGCTGTTCCTCCTCGAAGAAGTGCAATACGTGTTCTGCACAATCAGCCGCCCATAAAGCAAGCAAATGATGATCTGAATCTGTTAGTGTTCCACCGCGTCTTATGGTTATGAATCTTAGATCTCTTTCTTTGGGTAATATCATTGTCTAAACAGCCGATTAATTGTTACCATTTTTCTATTGCTAACTTGTCTTGTTAGCCTTGCTGCCAGCGTTTCGGGGCTTTCCGTTCGGGCGGGAAATCGAAGTACAAAAGCCTATATTATTACGAAGTTCAATTTAAAAACTGCTGTTGAATTTTGTACTTCAGCCTGCCTGACGCAAAACCCTTGTTAGCGGTTCGTTGTTTCTATATTCTTCTGTCCAATTCTTTCTTTTCCCACATGGACTGAACTATTCCTGCAATATCAACAGGTAAGCCTTGTAGTAGTCTTTTGGTCTGCCACATTCTCTCTTTATCTACATTCTTTTTTGCAAGATTTACTGCTTTAAGAGCGTAAAATGCACCTCCAAGAGAATGATCAGCCATATGAGCTGTTGCAACTGCTTGTCCAACTGCACGGGCTATTGCTTTGAGCAATGGCTCATCTGATTGTCTCGCTACTTCATGTGCCATCAGAGAAGCCTTCATCGCTATACCAGTCTGCAACTTACCTTTTTCCCATTCTTTAGCAACATTTAATGCGTAATGTAGTCTTTCATCAATTTCTTTGTCAATCAGTGGCAAAACATGTTCGGCGCATTCTCTTGCCCACCTAATTAACTTACGATGGCTCTCTATTTTTAGAGGTCCGCCGCGATGTTCCGCTATAAATGGATAACGTTTTGATTGTTCTGCTGCCTTTTTCAATTTATTGTCTGCCATTTAAGCTCAGTTGTTTTCAATGACCGCTCACTATGAAATAACAGAATACCCCCGTTTCGTTTATTAAATAAACGATGCCTCACTAAGCACTACCGCCGATAAACGAATTACTTTGGATTTTGCTTTTTTGTCCCAGCTCCAAATTGTCAAGCAGGCTTCAAGTGTTAAGTGAATCCCGGTTGGCGACTTTCAGGTATCGCAGGTCTTTTATGTCAATTTGCACTGCCTTTTCCAGAACCCAATAACAATGCATCGAATTGCTCTGCAGCCAATCATTAATATCGTCTTTGGGTAATTTGTTTATTGCAGTTCGTCTTACTTCTTTTCAGCTAATTCTTTCAACTTCTTATTCATCCCTTCAAATCCTTTTGCAGTATTGTTTTCAAGCTGCTTTTTAAAAAACGGCACTAGGATTCCTGTGAAGTTTTCACTTTGCCGGAACGTAGTGGTGCCGTTGCGGTTGTCAATAAGCTCAAACTTGTGCTCGCCGTCAAAAATATTGGGTAGCAACAGCCGCCCCAGCCAGCTTAATTCTTTGGCCGATTTTAAAGTCAAGACTTTAGGCTTGAAAGTGGTGCCCTTCTCTCCCGACTGCATGATTGTTACAGTAAGTGTGCTGCCAACTTCGGGTTTGCCTTCTACAGATCGTATGAATGGGTTCCAGGCAGGGTAACTATCAAAATCAGTGAGGACGGCCCAGACTTTTTCAGGGGCTGCATGAATTAGGGTTTCTGTTTTAATTTCCATTTTTTTGTTTTAGCATTACACTGTAAAGAAGTGGTGTGAATCGGGCCGGTAATTCCTGCAAAACCAGAAATACCAGGAAATTACTTTTGGTCTTGCTTTTGTTTCATGGCGGCCCGTATCACCTCAAAATCGGCGTTTGAAAGTTCTCGGAAACCACTGATAAGATAAAAGCCCCATCTTTTTTTGTTTTTTATAAAAGATAATTGCTCCAATAAAGGGCGGATTTCTGTTTCCGTTACTTTTTCAAACGCTACCGCCCGCCGGTAAGGTTTAAAGTTTTCGGACCCATCTGGCTGGTAAGGTTCTTCATCGGTTACTTGCCCGAGTGCAGTGAATTGTTGTAGTGGCTTACCGCCCTCGTACTCATCCTTTGCCGAGTAAAACACAATCCAGTCTCCTTTTGACAGTTTGCTTATTAAATCTTTGTGGCCATGCCTTGCCTGTGCAAAGCTGCCCGCCACGCCCTTGAGCACGTGGTCGCGGCTTGCAGATAGTAGTAAGTATTTAGGCATTCTTGCCATCCGTCCAGATCGTGTTGTAGGTAACGGGCTTGAATTCTATGGCAAGAGCTGCTGCTGTTTTTAAGTGTTCCATTACTTCCGGCAACTTAAGCACTCTCTGATAGTCCTGCAATGATGCCCACTGCGCATAGTTGGTTACCGTCTTGCCGTCGTCGCCCATATGGATGTTGGCAGAAATGTAACCTTGCATTTTGCTCATCACTTTTTCACTTGCCTCCACGAGGCTGTCAAATAGTTCTTTTTGCTTTGCAGGCTCAACCGTAAAAACATTAATGAGGGTGCAGATTTTTTTGTTACTGTCAATTGTTGTCATGATTGTGTGATTTGACTTAAAAAACGCGGAAAGTGCAGGTTAATCATTGTGGTTTTAGCGGAATTAAGATTTGATGACAAAAGCTCTCAGCTTAGCCATTTTACCATCCCGAAATTCCCATACATCGCAGTATAAAGAAGTGTCCGTTTTACCGTTTTTGTCCTTCACCGTTATGGTGCCTGTTGCGGTAACAAAATCCCCTTCGGCAATCAGTGCTTCCACCTCGTTTTGTGGCGGTTCTAAGTAAGTTTCTGCCATCCATTGGCGTACAGCTTTTTTTCCATGCAACGTTCTGTCGCCCACAAACACCCATTCGGTATCTTCGGTGCAATGAATCAGGAAACCTTCATAATCAGCATTGCTGATGGCTGCGTTCCCCTTTATTAGGATTGATTTATTATCCTCACTCATGTGTTTTTAAGTTAAAATTCAAGTATTTTGTTATTCAATCTTCTGCTGTTGTCCAACAGATCAATGCCTGCGATATTACGGTCATACACTTTCTCTAGCAAATGATAATTTTCTCTTGCAATATTTGCCTCGTCGTAAGCATAAGGAATATCTTTCATTTCAAAACGCATGATTTCAATTTTCAAACCGACTTGTTCTGATAACCGATCTATCGGGATACGTTTCATAATGCTTACAAAATTTAAATTGTATTTCAGGTTCCCGGCAGCCGACAAGTTCATGCTTTACATCCGGGTTGTGCTAATACTAATTTTCAGCAAGAAACTGTCTTCAGTTTTTGAGAATGATATATAGGCACTAACTTCGTCCATATTTTCATCAATTTGTTTTAATTTCTTTTTCCACAGGTACAGATACCATTTTATTAAATACCTTTAAGGGTAACAGCCATCTGAAAAAGAAAGCGGATTTTGCCTGCGAGGTAGCCGGATACCGAAGTTTTGAGCGATTGTCAGTAGCAGCTTTAAAAACAACTTTGGCAACAACATCCGGAGTTGGCGCATTTTTATATCCAGCTAACGTGTTGTACTGAACGCTGTTTGCATAATTGTCATAATCTGCGTTGGAAACAAAACTTATGTTATCTGTAAATTCACTTTTTACAGAGCCGGGTTCAATATTTTTGATATGAATATTAAATGATTTCACTTCAAATTGCAAGGCTTCCATAAATCCTTCCAATGCCCATTTTGTACTGTTGTAAATACTGTACAAAGGAAAGGTTAGAATACCGCCAGAAGATGTGGTATTCAAAATTATTCCCTTTTTCCTGCTACGAAAATGAGGCAGGAAAGCACGTGTAACATTCATCACACCAAACAAATTTGTTTCAAATTGTTTTCTAACCTGTTCATCGGTGGTTGCCTCAAAAGCACCGGCAAGGGCATAGCCGGCATTATTGTACAGCACATCAATATCTGAAAACTTATGCATTATTTGAGCTAATGCACTTTTAATACTTTCCTGATCCGTAACATCAAGTGTAAAAAGAGCAATAGAAGGATGTGCCGCAAAATAGCCTGCATTGCCTGTGTTACGCATGGTTGCAGCCACATTCCAGCCTTGTTGAGCAAAATAAATTGCAGTTGCTTTTCCTATACCGGAAGAAGCACCGGTAATAACGATTGTTTGTTTATGCTTCATGACCTGTAATTTTTAAAAGCAATATTAGAGCGGTAGAAATCAGAGGCGAAGGACATTTGTCCGAAAAATTAAGGGGAGATCAAATCGTGTATTTTTTTCGCAACCTGCTCAAATGCCTTGGTGTAATACCCAGCATGGAAGCAGTATACATAACGGGTACTTGCTGAATAAAACGGATTTGTGTTTTTGCCATCCACTCAAATCTTTCTTCTGCCGATTTTTCAATCAGGCTAAACACACGATCTTCAATGGTGATATAGTTGTACTCTAATGCTTTAATATAGAAGGTTTTGAAAGCTTCGTTTTTTTCAATTAAATAATCAAAAGCTTGTCTATCAAATACAATCAATTCACAATCGGTAACGGCCTGCAAATTTTCAATGCTCGGAGTTTTTAAAATAAAACTTCGTAATGAAGTACTAAAATCATTTGGCAACGACATCCAACGGGTAACCTCACTATGGCTGGTGACATAATAATGCCTTATCAATCCCATATTTAAAGACCCTATTTTTTTACACACTTGTCCTTCTTTCAAAAAATATTCATTTTTTTTAAGATTCACTATGGTGAAAAAATTTGAGATTTCAGCCATATGCGTTTCACTCACTGTACAAAAGTTGCGTATTGCAGCCGTGATATATTTGTATTTGTCGCCATCCATGTTCAACATGCTCGAGATCTTTTATTTTAAATGTTGCTTAAATGCATTTAAATGAAGGCAAGAAGGCGTATACAATTAAAACCTACTTTACAGGCTAATGATGCCTACTACCTCACTAGAGATAGGATTGTAGCTTTCTGCCAACTCGGCTGCAGCTTGCATATGCGGGAGAGCCTGTGGATGGTGCAGCATGGCATCAAAATTTTCCTGGGTGCGCCATTGTACATAATTCACAACATACTTGCCGTCGTAGCTATTGTGCAGGCTGGCTGAAACAAAGCCTGGTATTTGCTGCATGGTTTCTCCTGCTTCCAGTAACAATGTTGACAGCTTTTGCTGATTTTCAGGTTTAACAGTAAACACGTTGACAAGGGTAAATAATTTGTCTTCTTGTTGAATCGTTATCATGATCTTCGTTGTGTAAGCTTATAAAATAATACTTATTAGGCTTTTCTAGCCAGGTTAAACGCACTAATCAGAGCAGTATTGGCGTATAACCTGGGTAAGGTAGTCATTGTCCCATCCGGCTTTTTTTCGTCTGACTTTGATGCTGTGCTTGTCATCCATCTGTTTGAGTAGTTGCAAGGATAGCTTTCTGAGCGTGTTTCGGTTCTCCGCCCCGTTCTTAGTGTTGGTACGACATTGGTCTTCGGCGAAGCTAACGTCTAGCTGCCAATGGAGCTGGTTTTCTACTCCCCAATGCTCGCGTACCTTTTGGTTAAAATAAGCCGGGCTTTCAGCTACATCACTCAGATAAAAGCGGTATTCTTCCTGGCGTTTGGTGCCTGTTTCTCGCACGGCATGTACCATGACGATAGAGGCAATGTTCTTCCAGGCCAGCGTCTCTTCCAACAAATCAGTACACGTAATCACATAGCAGGTACGCGTCTCTATACGTCCCGAACCGAAGTCTATGCTTTTGTCACAGCACATACCGGCATGATGACTCATCATGTAATCATGTACTTGCTCAAAAGTGTTCTTTTGATTCTTCTTCAAAGATAACAGATAATGCCCTTGCTTATCTACAATCTGCTCGGCAATCGCCGGACCGTTGGCAATCGCGTCAATGCTTACAATTGCTCCCTTTACCTCTAAATCTTCCAGTAGCGCCGGTAGCGCCGTCTTCTCGTTGCTTTTTTGCTCGGTCTTGCGCTGTCCCAATACCAACTCTTTCTCACAGGCCCAGGCACTCACTACGCACACCCCGCTGTTGCGTTTGCCCGCTTGTGCTGTTCCCCGTAGCACTTTGCCGTCTATACTGATATGGTGGGCTTCCAAAAACTCGCACAAGTAGCGCGAATGACGATATAGACAGCCAGCAAACTGCTTGGCATCTATAGCATTCAACACCCGCGTGATCGTATCATGTGAAGGTATGCCATTGGGTAGCCATAAAAACTGCCGCAAGAATTCCTCTTTGTTCTTACCCTACTCTTCTATCTCCTGGTCGGTATCACAGCCTGATAAAGTGGCAAACAGACTCAATAGCAATATGTCTGATAACATGTGTCGCTTTAATAGCGTATTGCGACGTGGATCGGCCACCTCTGAAAATATACTACTTAGTTCCATCTCTGTTTTCTGACAAATATAGCCTGTCTTCGTCTATTAGTGCGTTTAACCTGCATCAATTGCCAATAGCAGGGCCAATGAATTTAGACCTTCTACTTTGGCAACAAATGACCTGTTTGCACCACGCCCACCGCAAAATGCCATATTGCGGGAAGAATATATTGAGGAGACCAACTGGTCTACAGATCAGCTCCTTACCTATAATAAAACTATCAATGCGGATCATAATGTAGATGCACTTCTTGGTTTTACCGCGCAAGAAAATAATTGGAGAAATATTAACTCCCGAGGTTCTAATTTCCCAGATGATATAATTCAGTTCTTACAAAATGCGGAATCCATTACCACAGCTTCCGATGAAAGGAGCTGGAGTCTCTTGGCTTATTTTGCCCAAATAAATTATAATTATTCAAATAAATACCTTCTGTCGGCGAGCTATCGCCGCGAGGGTAGTTCCAGATTTGGTTCAAATACCAAATGGGGAGATTTTCCGGCTATTTCACTAGGATGGAGAATTTCTGAAGAATCGCCTTTGATAGACGTAGACTGGCTTGATCAACTCAAGTTGAGAGCTAGTTTTGGAGTGACCGGTAATAATAATATTGGAGACTACACCAGTCTATCTACTTTAAGAAACGAGAATTATATTATAGGAAACAACCTGGCGCCTGGTAAAGTGTTAAATTCTCTGGCCAACCCCAATCTTGGATGGGAAGAATCAAGGCAATTTGATTATGGTTTGGACTTAGTGATCTTGAACAATAGATTAAGTTTTACTGCGGAATATTACAATAGGTCAACTGAGAATATGTTGTTGCCCATCAATATCCCTTCGGTATCCGGCTTTGAGACCATATTTACCAACATTGGGAAAGTAGAGAATACTGGATTTGAATTTAAGACTAACTTTCAGAATGTAGTAAACAACAATTTTAGTTATCATGCTGATTTCAATATCTCATTTAATCGTAATAAAGTTATTGAAGTAAATGGGGACAACGATGAAATAAGGACCGGAGGTGATTTTTATGGGGCAAATAATGTATCTAAGGTCGGTAGACCCATAGGTATGCTCTACGGATTCAAGAACTTGGGAGTTTTTCAAAACCAAGCAGAGATCGATAATTCGCCCACTCAGGAGGGGGCCATACCTGGCTCTTTTAAATATTTGGATGCAACCGGTGATGGAGTAGTTTCCTATGACAGACAGGATTGGGTGGAAATTGGTAATCCAAATCCGGAATTTATTTGGTCGTTAAACGCCGGGATGAATTACAAAGCATTTGATTTCAATATAGTTTTTACCGGAGCACAAAATTATGATGTATACCGTAATATTGAAACCACTACGCTTAACCTGGATGGAATATTCAATGTTGAGCGAAGAGCCATGAACCGCTTTAGATCTCCTGAAATGCCTGGAAACGGAAATATACCTACCGCTAATTATTTTAAATGGACCAGGGAGGCCAACAGTTTTTATGTGCACGATGCCAGTCATATTTGGGTGAGAAATATTTCTTTGGGCTATAATATTCCATTCAATGAGTCAAATACCTTCTTTAATAGCGCAAGAATATATGTAAACGGAGATAATCTATTGCTTATATCGGATTTTCCTGGCGGAAACCCCGATGTTAATACCTCAGGAGGTATCAGCCCAGGCATTGACAATCTGCCATATCCGTTACCCAGTACATATAGCCTTGGAGTCAATCTTACATTTTAAAAAAATAAAATCATGAAAAATATCATATATCTTTTCATTGCTCTTTCCCTGGTTTCTTGCAGTGAGGAATTTCTGGATAAACAAAATCCTACCCAGCTAGGAGAAGGTACTTTCTACCAAACGGAAGACCAGTTTGAGCAAGCGGTTTTGGGTATTTATGGTCAATTACAGGCTATCATTGCGAATCAATGGTATTATAAAGAATTATATACGGATAATACAACGGTACATTTTAATCAAGGTAACAGAGGATTTGCGCCCCATGCAGAATCTTTTGAGTATTGGCAGGTAACCCCCAATACCAATCAGATTTACACCCTATATCGAGATACGTATAATGTGCTTGGCAATATTAATGTAGCGCTTGCCAGATTGAACGAAATGTCATTAGATCCCATTGTTTCAAATAGATTTGAAGAAGAGTTAAAGTTTTTCAGGGCTTATCACTATTTTCATCTTAGTCAGTATTTTGGAGATGTGGTTATTTTAACCGAACCTATAGAAGATCCCTCGGCCTCATTCGAACTCAGACGCTCTCCGGTTTCAGAAGTTTATGATCTGATAGAAAGCGATCTTGATTTTGCCGTTTCAAACCTTCCTTTAGCGGTAGAACCTTCAGAAGCGGGAAGGCTCACAAAAGGTGCCGCTTTAACGTTACAAGGGCAATTTTGGTTAACACTCAAAGATTACGCAAAAGCAAAAGCCTCTCTGGATCAAGTTATCAATTCTAATTTGTATTCCTTATTACCTAATTATGCGGACATCTTTGACCCAAATAATAAGAACAATAATGAATCAATTTTTGAGGTACAATTTCAGGGGGATAACGACCTTGGGGAATCAAGCGGATTTATCTATAATTTTTACCCTTTAAATACGCAAGGTGAAGTGACGGGCTTTCCTGGTATTAGCGGGGGCGGTTGGAATATCCCTACAAGAGATATTATAAGTGCATACGAAGAAGGAGATCTGAGGAAAGATGTTTCGCTGAGTGAAGGTTATACAAGTGTTGATGGGGAATTTGTGCCAGTGCCATTTATTGAAAAGTTTCGACATGAACATAGTATTCAAGGACGTCCCAACGATAATTGGCCCATTTATAGGTATGCCGATGTTTTGTTGATGGCTGCTGAGGCAATAAACGAACAATCTGCACCAACTGCGGAAGCATATAATTATGTCAATCAAATACGGGAAAGAGCAGGACTATCGCCCATAAGCACTAATCTATCCCAAGAAGAATTCAAACTCGCTTTATTGCATGAAAGGCGGATAGAACTGGCTTTTGAAAACCACCGCTGGTTTGATCTGAAAAGAGCTTTTGATGTTCCCGTATTGGTAGAATTTCTTAATGAATATGGTGAGCGGGAAAAAGAAAACCCTACCACCTCCAGAGGGCAGATTCCCTTTAATCCGGGAGATTACATTTTTTCGGCAAATGAGATTTATTTTCCTATCCCCGAACGAGAGCTAGTAGTTAATCCCGAAATAGAACAAAATACGGGATATTGAATTAGATATTTATAACCATAGACTGAATAAAACGGGGTTGTATCTGTCTACTCCAATAGCGTATAATTTTTTTCAAAGCATTATCATGAAAATCAATAGTAGAAAAATAAAATTTTGTTTGTCCGTACTCATCGCATTACTAACAAGTACCTTGTTGCGTGCGCAAGAGATTAGAAATTTTTCAAAAAGTGGCGATCAAGCTACGCGCTTTGATGTGGATGGCCATGCGGTAGACGCCCATGATGGAAAAATCTCCTATTATAATGGTACGTTCTATCTTTATGGAACAAGTTATGACTGTGGCTTTGAATGGCAGAATGAAGTGGCACGTTTTTGTGGCTTCAAATCTTATTCCTCCAAGGATTTGGTTCATTGGAAAGACGAAGGTTTTTTGTTCGACGCACAAACCACAACATGGCAGTCGCGTTGTGATGGAAAAACATACGGATGTTTTCGTCCCCACGTAGTTTACAATAAGAAAAACAAGAACTATGTACTTTGGGTAAACGTCTACGACAACGTATCCGGCTATCGCGTGTTTACCTCAAAATCTCCTACAGGTCCTTTTACTGAAAGAGCACAACCCGATGTACAGGTTAACAGTGACAAACCTGAAGGCGAACTCAACAATGGAGATCACGATCTTTTCATTGACGATGATGGTACTGGCTATCTTGCCATCACGGATTGGAGAACTACAGGAACTATTGCTATTGAAAAACTAACGGATGATTATTTGTCGGGCACTGGCGAGGTAAAAACCATGATTACTTCCGGTAAAACGGAGGCACCTGGATTGTTTAAGAGAAACGGGATTTATTACGTGACCTATTCCGATCCAAATTGTGGTTATTGCGGGGGCACAGGAACCTCTTACAAGATGGCCGATTCTATCATGGGCACATGGTCTGAGGGAACGAAAATAAGTGATAATTCCTGTGGTGGTCAACCTTCCTTTGTTTCTATGTTGAAACCAGATTCAGAGATCATATATTTGTACGGTAGTGATCTGTGGAATGATGGTGCTAAAAATGAAGCATTGGCCAATTTTTATTGGGCCCCTCTTGAATTTAACGAAGATGGCTCAATAAAACCGATGGAATGTTTAAAGTCTTTTACCTTAAAGGGTATCAACACTTCCGCTGATAGTTCGGCGACTGACGAATCTTATAAAGCAACTTGTGATATAGGAGGAAATATTCAGCGATCACAGACCTTTATCGCTGATGATAGTGGTGCATTAAAATCCTTTTATTTGACAACATTAAAAAGTGGATACCCGGATGATGATTTAACACTGGCTTTCTATGAGAAAGGAAAAAGTAATAAAAAAGGGCTTCTTGGGGAGGTAAATATACCAGCCGATTCCCTGAGATGGTCTGCTCGTCGTATTGAGGTACATCCTGATATTGAACTGAAAAAGGGAAAGCAGTATGAAGTAGTTCTCAAATCCAATACAAAATCCGGGTGCTACGGATATGCCTATAATAGTTCAGAATCCAATACCGGAGCGTTGTTGTCTATCAGTAAAGATCAGGGTAAAAGCTTTAAACCTGATGACAATCGAAAGTTAAAGTTTGATTTAACCATAGAACAATAAACTTGTTTGCCATGTTCAGTTTGCAACCTAAATGATAAATGAGAGTAAATAGGGGAGATGATAGTTTATTTATATGAAACTGGCGAATCACGAAGCTAAAGTTATTTTTAACTGTTTATGGATATACCGGATTATAAAATTGGATTATTTGGAATTGGATTGGATACTTATTGGGAACAATTTGAGGGATTAAAGCAAAGACTGGAAGGCTATCTCTCTTTTGTAGAGTCCAACATTAAGAAGAACCATCCACATGTTTTGAACCTGGGCTTAATTGACAATACAGATTCCGCATTTGAAGCCGGGATAAATTTTAGACAGCAAAACGTTGATATTATTTTTTTGTATGTTACCACCTATGCCTTATCATCTACGGTACTAACAGTGGTTCAAAAATCCCGTGTGCCAGTGGTTGTGCTAAACCTATCACCCGAAGCTGCGATAGACTACACTTCTTTCAACAAATTAAAGGACAGAAAAGCAAGGACAGGCGAATGGCTGGCCCATTGTTCGGCTTGTCCCGTACCCGAAATTGCGAATGTATTCAAAAGAGTGGGCATTCCCTTTCATGAGGTAACAGGAATTCTCAATGATCAAGCAACATGGTCCGAGATCAATGAATGGATAGCGGCAGGTAGGGTAAGTCATATGATGTCTTTCAACAGATTGGGATGCATCGGCCACTATTATGGTGGAATGCTGGATATATATACCGATTTAACAAAACAGTATGCTTATTTCGGAGGCCATATTGAGATCATCGAGGTAGATGAGATTTCGTCGCTGAGAAAGACGGTAACTTCTGTGGAAATTGATGCTAAACTGAGAGAATTTGAAAATGCTTTTGACATAAGGGAAGATTGTACAGCTCAAGAATTGAAACGTGCAGCAATCACCTCGGTGGCAGTAGATAAAACAGTAGAAAAATATGCTTTGGGATCGCTTGCATATTATTATAAAGGCACCGGGGTCAGTGAGAACGAAGATACTTTAAGTTCTATCATCCTGGGAACTTCATTACTTACCGCAAAAAATATTCCGGTAGCCGGCGAATATGAGATCAAGAACGTTCAAGCCATGAAAATCATGTCCTCCTTCGGTGCCGGAGGTTCTTTTACGGAGTATTATGCGATGGATTACAACGATGAGATTGTACTTATGGGGCATGATGGGCCTGGGCATATCGCTATTGCACAAGGGCAAGTTAGGGTTAAACCCTTGGAGGTCTACCACGGAAAAGTAGGAAAAGGTCTTTCTATTGAAATGTCCGTGAAAAATGGTAAAATCACTTTGCTCTCTGTCGTAGAGACAACAGATAACAGGCTCATGTTCCTAATAGCTGAAGGAGATTCAGTTTCAGGGCCAGTTTTAGAAATCGGTAATACCAATAGCAGGTATAAGTTCCCAGTTGGATGTCGCCAGTTTGTTAATTCATGGAACAGTCATGGTCCTGCCCATCACTGCGCGGTAGGTGTTGGACATATCGCCAGTAAAATTGAAAAACTAGGAAAACTGTTAAATATACCAGTAGTTCAAGTCTGTTAGAATAAACACATCAAATGTACGCATTATTTGGAGTCATCTTTCACGTTATTGGCGGTGTAGCTGCGGGAAGCTTTTATATGCCTTATAAGAAGGTAAAAAAATGGAACTGGGAATCATATTGGATTGTGGGAGGTATTTCTGCCTGGCTCATTGTTCCCCTCATCTTAACAGCTGTTACCGTTCCCGGTTTTTCCGAAATTATTAAAAGTGCTCCACAAAACATTTTAGGCTATGTTTTTTTGTTCGGTGTCCTTTGGGGCATAGGAGGGCTAACCTTTGGGCTTGGCATTCGATATTTGGGCTTGTCTTTGGGCAACTCGTTGATACTGGGACTGAGCCTGGTTTTTGGTGCCCTTACTCCTTTGGTGTTTTATATTTTTTATCCTATGGCGGGTAAAGCAGACCTCATCCAAATGGTTCAAACCAGATCGGGGCAATTTGTAATAGTCGGAATAGTTTTGAGCATGATTGGCATATTTCTCTGCGGCAAAGCCGGCATGATGAAGGAGAAGCAAATCAGCGGTCAAAAAACCGGTACTGAGTTCAATTTGAAAAAGGGGTTATTAGTAGCCATCTTATCAGGTATTTTAAGTGCCTGTTTTAACTATGGAATAGAAGCCGGTAAATCTCTTGCAGAAGAGGTAATCCATCTAGGATTGAATCCGTTATTTCAAAATAATGTTACTTTCGTGGTTTTATTATGGGGAGGACTGCT
This sequence comes from Cyclobacteriaceae bacterium, assembly GCA_958296015.1. GTDB lineage: Bacteria > Bacteroidota > Bacteroidia > Cytophagales > Cyclobacteriaceae > JAJNNC01. The sequence continues at coordinate 7,531 of CATQIH010000006.1, read as the reverse complement.
CACTAATTTGATATGGTGCCTTTTTCTAAATTATAAGAACAAGAGTTTTAAAGATTATAGTAATACAAATTCGCCATTATTTAAAAATTATTTTTTATGCTTTTTGGCCGGAGCCATCTGGTTTCTTCAGTTTTTCTTCTATGGAATGGGCGAAAGCAGATTGGGCAACGGAGCAAGTAGCTGGGTCTTACATATGACAGCCATTATTCTTATAGGTAATCTATGGGGGGTATTCCTAAAAGAATGGAAAGGAGTAAACAAAAGAACCAAGCTCACTATAAGCATGGGAATTTTAATTTTGCTAAGTTCCATTGGGGTCGTTGGTTATGGCAATTCCTTATCATACTAAACGAAGCTTTTTTAATTCTGATTCTTAACCGGTAATTATGTAATACTCTGTATAGAATATCTGAGTTAGAATGGACTATAATACCTCGGTAAATTTAGACCACAAGTTAAGTTTAATTTGTAATAACTAAATTTGTGGAATGATGAAAAAAACAAGCCGACGCGGCGCGGAAGAAAATTCAGTGCTTCATTTAAAGCAAAAGTAGCCATTGAAGCTTTGAAAGAGCGGTCAACGCTCTCTGAGTTAGCACTTAAGTTCGAGCTACATGGCACAGGCCACCCGGCCCAACCAAATATCGGCTTGGAAGCAGGAGTTTTTAGCTAATTCGGCTAGTGTATTTGAAGGTTGCGATGAAAGCAAGAAAGAGAAGCCGGTGGATACGGAGGTACTCTATTCCAAAATTGGTAAGCTGGAAATGGAGCGGGACCGCCCGGCGGCCCGGTTTCTAAAAAAAAGCTTAAAGAAAATCAGTCTGTAGGTATGAAGCGTTTACTAATCAACCTTGAAGAAGAATTAAGCATCCGAGATCAATGCCGGTTGCTGGAACTCAATCGTGCCTCTTTCTATTATCAACCAAAGGGAGAAAAAACAGAAAACTTGGAGATGATGCGCATCATGGACGAATATATTCTGGAAGAACCTACAGCGGGTGTGAAGACTATGCAATATATGCTACAGGATAAAGGTTACAAAGCAGGTTGTGAGCGAGTACGGCGGTTAATGCGCAAAGCTAATATTCATGCAATCTACCCTAGAAGACATCTAACAGTATTGGGCGAAAAGAAGTACATTCATCCATATCTTCTGCGTGATTTGAGCATTGAGCGAGCTAACCAAGTCTGGGAGGTGGATATTACGTATGTTCCGATGAAGTTTGGGTTTATGTACTTAACAGCAGTAATTGATGTTTATAGCCGGATGATTGTTGGCAGGGGTTTAGTAACACACTGGACGCGCAGATGAGTTTAGAAATAGTCAAACAAGCAGTGGAAAGGCATGGCTGTCCTGAGATTGTCAATCCGGCGTGGAGCGCAGCGATCAGGGTAGCCACGGGGCCGCCCGGCGGTTCACCTGCAAAGAGTATGTTGAGTATCTTAAAGGAAAAAATATCAAGATCAGTATGGATGGCAAAGGCCGAGCCTTAGATAACATTTATATTGAGCGGTTTTGGCGTACGATCAAATACTGTTATATTTATTTGTTTCCCCATGCAGAAGGCATCTCCCTATACAAAGGTATTGCTGGTTGGATGGAAAAATATAACCGCAGACCACATCAGGGTATAGATGGTGAGAAGCCAATAGTCAGGTATCAAAGTGTTGCTTGATTTCAACTAAGAAAGTAACCAATGTGGTCTAAAAGAATAGAGGTACTATACTTCGCTTTCCTATCTTATCCCTGATGCGATTAATTTGTCTTAAGAATCTTTTTAGTGATTATATGTTGTCCATTATTGATAGTAAGAAGGTAAAGCCCTTCTTTGAATTTGGTCATGTCAAAAAACAAATAGGTGCCTAACTGTTCCCTTAAAAGGATTCTTCCATTCAAGTCAGTTAGTTGAGCAAATACAGGTATAGTTGTTTTAACCGTCAACTGCTGATTGGTAGGATTTGGATATACTTTCCAATCTAGTGGTATATTTTCAATACCCAATACTTCCTCAGTTATGATCACAGTTATAGTCCATGCTTGAGTGGTAGAATCATCCTCAGCAACTACAGTGTAAATGACAGGATCAGTAAAATCAATTGCCATACCACTGATTGGAGAAGCGGATGCCCCTTTAGAAAGTGTGAAAATAGGTGTAAGCGCGGTTACATCTGTGTTACTAGCTACCTCAACATTAATCATGTAATTGATGGTATCAATGATGGCAGGCATGACTTGTTGTTCCACCTCAAAAGTGATAAAATTAGTAGCAGTGTTTAGTGTTTCTTCCTGATTAGCTACAATGACTTTAATGCTCCAGTCTATCTGAGTAATACCATCCTCTGCTATGACAGTGAAAATAACTGGTTGAGTAAAATCAAGAGAATCATTAGCTAACAGAACCGTGGCTCCTTCAGAAAGCGTAAAAGTAGGTACTAAGAATTGTACATCCGTTCCGTAAGCCACTTCTACCAAAATAGTATGATTAATTGAATCAATGATTGCTTCCTTAATTTGTTGACTCAACTGGAAAGTAAGAAATTCTGTAGCTGTACTTAAGACCTCTTCTTGTTTAGCTACTGTTACGATAATAGTCCACGCTTGAGTGGTAGCATTATCTTCAGCTATAACCGTATACACAACAGGATTGGTAAAATCCACTACTGTACCGCTGGCAGGAGAAGCCGTTGCCCCAACTGGAAGTGTAAATAAAGGTATTAGAGCCGTGACATCTGTACCAAAAGCTGCTTCAATATTAACGATATGATTTGCTGTATCAATATTGGCTGATCTGATTTGATCATTAAATTCAAAAGCAAGGAAATCCGTATCATCATTTAGGAGATCAGGCTGATTAGCAACAGACACAGATACAGTCCATTCTTGCATGGTGGAATCATCCTGAGCGGTAACCGTGTAGATAACAGGCGTAGAGAAATCTGTAGCAGAGTCACTGGAAGGTATTGCGGTCGCTCCTTTAGAGAGGGTATAAGTAGGGGTCAAAGCAGAGACTTCAGTACCATAGGCTACTTCCACAAAAACAGTGTGATTTGCTGTATCTATGGTTGCTTCTTTAGTTTGCTCATTTAGCTCAAAAGTAAGAAAATTAGTGTGTGCACTTAAAGGTTTTTCAGCTATAGAAACTATAACTGACCAGGTTTGCTTAGTTGTACCATCCGCAGCTGTTACTGTGTAGAAAATAGGACTTGAACCATCAACTACCATACCACTAGCTGGAGAAGCACTAGCCCCTTTTGAGAGAGTAAAGGTTGGTGCCAAAGCATTTACGTCTGTATCATAAATGACTTCAATGCTGATAGAATGATTTATTGTATCAATAATTGAGGGAGCTGTTTGTTGGGGGAGTTGAAGAATGAATATATCAGTTTCTGAACTACAGTACTCTCCTCCATCATTTATAAGCCATCCATAAGTGTTAATTAGCGTATTTCTTGCTGCTGCTCCACGACAATAGGAAGTAGAAGCCCTTAGACGAACATATTGTTTTACTTCTTGTTCCGCCCATCCTATCAAAGTACTATTATAATTATTGTAAGATAATGCAGAATTATAGAATATATAGCTCATATCTGTGACTTTGCTAATATTCCATTGGCCAAGATCCTGATCAAAAGCTAAGGCATTGTCAAACATATAACTCATATCTGTGACACTACTAACATTCCAGGCCCCTATATCTTGATTAAAGACTGTGGCACCATGAAACATTGACTTCATATTATCTACTTTACTAACATCCCAATCATTAATTCCTTTATTGAAAAATTTGGCATAGTAAAACATAGAGTTCATCTTAGTAACATTACTGACATTCCAGTTTCCAATATCCTGATCAAAAGCTAAGGCATTGTGAAACATTCCACTCATATCTGTGACATTGCTGACATTCCAGTCTCCTATATCTTGGTTGAAGGTGATTGCAAAGCCAAACATATTGACCAGGTTGGTAACACTACTCACATCCCAGTCTCCTATATCTTGGTTGAATTTTGCAGCACGATAAAACATTCCACTCATATCTGTGACATTGCTGACATTCCAGTCACTAATGTTCTGATCGAAGGCAGAAGAATAGAAAAACATGCTATTCATGTTAGTAACACTACTCACATCCCAGTCTCCTATACCTTGATTAAAAGTCTCGACGTTGTAAAACATTCCACTCATATCTGTGACATTGCTGACATCCCAGTCTCCAATATCCTGATTAAAGTCTTTGGCATTGTAAAACATTCTACTCTTATCTGTGACATTGCTGACATTCCAGTTTCCTATATCTTGGTTGAAGGCTTTGGCATTGTAAAACATTCCACTCATATCTGTGACATTACTGACATCCCAGTCTCCAATATCCTGATTGAAGACTGTAGCACCGTCAAACATGTAACTCATATTGGTAATATGGCTAAGATCCCAACTATTAATATTCTGGTTGAATTTAACAGCACGATAAAACATTCTTCTCATGTTGCTCACATTGCTCAAGTCAGGCGTGTCAGTAGCAGAAATTGTAAGATTAGAACAGCCACTAAAAGCACTTTCCATGCTTTGCCACTGAATATCGCCCCATTGTTCTACAGTCAGAATTTGATCTTTATCCCCTTCACTGTTGAAATAAATCCGAGGAAAGTAGCCTGAGACAGAAATGGTATAGGTTCCACCAGTGGTATAAGTATGAGTGATTGGCCCTGTTACCCCCAGGTCTTTTGTACCATCTCCCCAGTTTACAATGTATTTATATCCATCCCCCTTGATAGGAATATATATTTGTTTGTAATAATTTGTTTTCCAAGTAGTGATAAATTGACTTGAATAAGGAGCTTCTACTACAGTAATAGTCCAAACTTGAGTTGTAGATTTATCTTCTGCTGTGACTGTATAAATTACTGGCTTAGAGAAGTCTATTGTAGAGTCACTGGTCGATACAGTGGTAGCCCCTCTCGAGAGTGTAAAGATTGGGGGTATCAATCTTTGGACATCAGTATTATAAGCTACTTCAATATTAATCGTATGATTTATAGTATCTATTGTTGCTTCTTTAATCTGCTCTATCAACTCAAAATTGATAAAATCTGTAGCGCTATTAGCATCAAAAGAAACTGAAACAATCCATTTTTGCATAGTAGAGCCATCTTCTGCTGTTACTACGTAAGTTACGGGTTCAGAGAAATCTATTGCTGAGCCGCTGAAGGGTGTTGCTGTAGCTTGCTTTGAAAGGGTAAAGGTTGGTGTTAAACTGGTAACATCAGTATTATAAGCTACTTCAATATTAATCGTATGATTTATAGTATCTATCACTGCTTCTTCAGTCTGCTCAATCAATTCAAATGTAAGAAAGTTAGCGGGGGGAGCAACTCTTACAGTTACGTTCCAAGTTTGATTAGAAGAGCCATCCCTAGAGGTAATAGAATAGATAACAGGATTGGAAAAGTCTACTTCAACTCCACTTGTAGGAGTTGCCGAAGCTCCCTCGTGCAAAGTAAAGTTAGGTTTTAGATCTTTTACATCAGTACCATGAGGCACCTTTAGAGTAAGCGTATGACTCGAGTTGTCAATAATTGTCTCCTCAATCTGCTCACTTAGTTCGAAAGAAAGGAAGTCTGTAGCAGCGTCACAATTCATTCCCTGATCGGAAATTTGCCATCCATATGTTTTGACAAGCGTATTTCTTGCTTCCGTACCCTGGCAATAAGTGGTTGTTGTACCAAGAGATAAAAATCTTTGCACTTCCTGAGCTGACCAACCTATTAAGATATGATCATAGTTTGCTGGGGAAAGAGCTGAGCCAGAGAACATAGAAGACATTTGATGAACACTTTCAATATTCCATACACTAAGGTCCTGATCAAAAGCAGAAGCATTGTTAAACATGTAGCTTAACTTGGTCACATTACTAATATCCCAACGGCTAATGTTCTGATTGAAAGCAGAAGCATTGTAAAACATATAGCTCATCTCAGTGATATCACTGACATCCCAATCGCCAATATCTTGATTGAATGCTTCAGCATGGTAGAACATATACCGCATATCAGTAACATGGCTTACATTCCAATTTCCTATGTCCTGATTAAATGCCTTAGCATTATAGAACATATATTTCATGTTAGATACACTATCCACATTCCAGCCTCCTATCTCCTGATTGAAAACTTTTGCGTCATAGAACATATAGGTCATATCCTTCACACTACTGACATTCCAAGAACCTATAGGCTGGTTAAAAACCTCTGTTCCCTCAAACATCCAGTTCATGGTAAGAACATTACGGGTATCCCAATCTCCTATGAATTGATTGAAGGAAATAGCCTCATGAAACAAATAATTCATATTCGTAACGCGACTTACATCCCAGCTTCCAATAGGCTGATTAAAATGTAGAGCATTAGCAAACATATGGTCCATGTTGTTAACATGGCTGACGTCCCAACGACTAATATCTTTGTTAAAGAAGCTGGCATGAGCAAACATGTGAGCCATAGTTATAACACTGCTGACATTCCAATCTCCAATAGGCTGGTTGAACGAATTAGCTTGATAGAACATAAAATACATGTTAGTAACGTTGCCAACATTCCAGTTTCCAATAGGTTGGTTGAATGATCGTGCGTAACAAAACATATGATTCATATCGGTAACGTTGCTAACATCCCAATTACCTATATGTTGGCTAAATTCTTCAGCAGAGGCAAACATCCAGGACATATTAGTGACATGGCCCACATCCCAATGTCCTATATTTTGATTGAAAGCTCTACAACCAGAAAACATGTAACTCATATCGGTAACCCTGCTTAGATCAGGAGCATCACTAGCAGGTATGGTTAGTTTAGAGCAACCATTAAAAGCTCTTTTCATACTTGTCCACTGTATATCACCCCATTGCTCTACTGAAAAAATTTGGTATTTGTCGCCTTGATTGTTAAAATAAATTCGTGGGAAATCTCCAGTGATAGACACCGTATAAATTCCTTCAATATCATAAGAATGGGAAATACTACCTGTTATATTGGTTTCTGTATTTCCATCACCCCATTCTACAGTGTAACTATATCCTTCACCCGTAGTTGGAATAGTGATTTGTAAGTCTGAAGGAGTAACTCCCCAAGTAGTGATGAAAGGTCTACTTCCTTGTGCATATACTTCCTGAAAACAGTTAGCTTGTGCATAGATAAGCCAGTAAAGCAAGAACAACCTTAAGATATATTTCATAACTATACTTATATTCAATATAATAAAATACAAATATAAGCGTGTTCATAGTTGACATTATGACTTAATGAGGGCATATAATACTCATGTAATAGTTGAGGAAATAAAGGAAATATTATTTCTTGTCCGTATAGAAAAGGTTCCTTTTGTACTTGCAGGTTTAAGCCATTTTCACACCCCTCAAATTTTCGCGAATTCGCACTACCCGCTATGTAAGAACCCTGTGTAAATATCTATATATAGTAAGCTACATATATCCGTGACTTATTTTACAGTTCTTGGCGGCTCTGGCTACTTTTA
>CATQIH010000005.1 GCA_958296015.1 Cyclobacteriaceae bacterium | reverse complement strand
TGCTGGCCTTGTGTACTATTTGCTTTGCCATGTTAGTGTATGGTTTTATAAACAACCGCTAAAAATGTTCAGATACCAGTTCACGGTTCATTTTTGTAGGCTTGGTACCAAAGCCATACCGCTTTCCTTACTTGAAACTGTGAACATAGAAGACTGAAATTTTTGTAGCATCAGGCAGCTAACTGTTTACAGTTTTCAGATTGAAGGCGACGAGTGGCCTTTTTGTTTGTACGCCGCACATAGTACTGATTGGCAAGGTGTGCCGTTGCCACCAGCAAAGCACCCATCACTGTCATAATGAGTTCCTGCGAGTTGCCTGTATGCAGCAGTAGATGTCCGGCAAATATCAGTACAAAGCCTGCTACAATCATATAGAGCGGAAGGCTTTTGTGATGATGATGACGGTAACCGTGCAATAGTGAAAAACTTCCCACCAGAAGGCCAACTGCAATCACACTATACTCCACCATAGGATTGGCCAACAGGTGAAAACCTGCCAGTGGGGCCAGGCTTAGCAGAAAAGGCAGCACTGCACAGTGAATAGCACACAGCAATGAGGCGGCAAAACCAATAAAATCAAGCTTTGGGTGTTGTAAAATCTTTTTGATATCAGACTGCATAGAGCAAAGTTAAAAAAATATCAGATGCAATCACATTGCTTTTAATATAAATAACAGCAAAGCAGCCTGTAAGGTTACAGGCTGCCGCTGTCTATTATTGTAGCGTCTCTCGAAGAGGATCTACTGCACGGTCATATTCCAGGTGACATCCACATCAGATTCTCCGCTGGTGGTATCAGAGGTAGCTGATTTTATGCCGTCCGGTTGGTGTTTCAGAATCACCTGAAAAGTGCCCGTAGCTGCCGCACCGGTTGTCCAGGTAGTTTCCAGACCTAATGGTAAGCCCTTGTCATCGACAGAATCTCCATAGTTGATTGGATCATCCCGAAAACCTTTCCCAATATTGCCATCACCGGTAGGACTGGTAAAAAGCCCATTTGTCCAGCCAAAAAAGAACATATGATCATTCTTCTCTTTATCAATCTCATCCGTAGTATTTTCCGGATTCTGAGGATCAATCAAATTAGTAATACTAATATCCATAGTATAGGTTGTATTAGCGGCTAGGGTGATATCGCTAAGCACCGGCTTTCCTGCGCCATTACCGTCGGCATCTACCCAGGTGGCCTTTACCGCAGTGCCTCCGCCATCAGGGGTAAAAGTAAGGGTGACATTGGTGATGGTTTCCTGCTCGTTTTCTTCAGGCGGTACCTCATCATCCTTACAACTGGTAACAAAAAGCGCACATAGGGCGAGTAATAAAAAAATTGGTGATCTTTTCATGATGAATATAGTTGAGTGTTACAAGGGGCAAATGTAAAGTAAGTGCAACACCGTTGCAAATAGTAAGCTGATTAATTTAAAAAGAATAATTGACAGAGACGATAAAATTCCTGCCGGTCTCATCGGCAAAGTACCGCAGGCGATCCGTATAGTTGCGGTAGGCTTTGTTAAAGATGTTTCTCACCTGAAGGCCCAACTCAAAATGGTCGATGCGCCCCGACCAGGATGCCTGTGCCAGCAGATAACCCGAAGGGGCAGGCAGCACATCAAAATCATTGTTGTCTTCGGCAAACAAAGGGGTATTGTTTTTATTGGCTTCCAGTATTTCGCGCACCGTAATGGTACGGGGTGTCTGAAACTGCAGGAAGGTATAGTTGACAGCAAAGCCCCAGTTAGCCCCGTTAAAAAAAGCAAATTTTGGCAATTGTTGTGAAAACTTATATTGCAACTGCATGGGTGGCAGACCCACGAAGTTCTCATTGTTGGTTACATCTTTTGCCCACAAAAAACTCCCCTGGAGTGCAGAACTGGTGCTGGCGGTATGTGCCAGGCGAATACTGGCATCCACGCCAGCAAAAACAGCATCATCCTGGTCGTAGATAAAAAATGGAAAAGCCCCTCTGATGGTTTGCGTGATACCGGCGGGCTTGGTATAAATGTAATTCCGGATGTAGTTGACGTACCCCGTTACTTCGCTTTGCACCTTGCCGGTGGTGAGTTCATAAGTGCCAATCCACTTGATGCCTACCTCGGAAGGCACTGCTTTGTCATGTTGGTTGAGGACATTGGTGGTGGTAATTTCGTTGTTCTCGTTTGTGCTATAGCGCCACAAGCCATATTCAATGGATGCCTGGTGTTTGCCATAGCTGTAGAGTTCGGAAATATTAGGAGGCCGCCAGGCGGTACCGATATTTGTTCGGAACACATGGCCTTTTTTTACTTCCCGCACCAAGCCCAAGGTAGCCGTCATGTTCTGGTAAGAAATTTCATTCCGGTAAATGCTGTTGTCATAGGAGCGTCCCCGGATAGAAGAGAACTGATAATCATACCGGATGCCTGCTTCCAGGCGGGTAGCTCCCAGCAGTTTGCTTTCTATCCAGTATACTCCCAGGCGCGAGTTGTTGAAGTTGGGCACAAAAGGAATGGTGTTGGTTCCTGGCCGGTTGTTGTTGTCCTGGTACAAAAGCTGTAGCCCTACGCTCCCCTGCCAGGCCAGGAGTTCGGGATGTTTCCACTCCATATCCAGGGTGTGAGTGGCCAGCGTCAGGTCAATGGCAGGACGCGCATTATTTTCCCCCCGACGCACATCATACTCTTGTCGCTGGTTGTTTTGAAAGGCATATTGCACGTCTACCGACTGGTTTTGTCCGTTCCATTTCCCGTTCAGCTTCACCATATCATGCTGCACTTCCTGGTGAGGGTTGTTGATGGCATACGTGAAAGAAGAAGTAGGTTGCGGCTGCTTGCTTTCCAGCGCATTGGCCAGATCTTCCAGGTTGCCGGTGATAGAACCTCGCAGAATCCCCAGGTTCTGGGCAAAATGACTAAAATAAGCACTAAAGTCCAGGGAACGGTAATGATAGCGGGTGCCCATCGACAGGCTGCTTTCTCTTTTGCCCGTATTAGACAGGATATAATCCGGCGCGTGCAGGTCGCCTTGCGAGGTATAGGCTGCCTGAGCCAGCAGGGCTATTCTGCGATACCCTTTCTGTAGCTGTATACTGCCTTCACCCGAACGCCCGTTGGATTTTCCTATTAGGTTAGCCTTTCCCTGCCAGTCGGTACGCAGTTCCATAGCCGGTGGGTTGATCAGCAATACGCCGCCCAGTGCCTCAGGGCCATAGCGAACCGTTGCCGCCCCCTTCACCACACTGATATTATCCACCGTAGATACGTCAATCTCCGGGGCATGTTCTTGTCCCCAGCTCTGAAACTCGTGGCGCACGCCATTGTTGATGATCAGGATACGGTTGCTGGTCAGTCCGTGGATCATGGGTTTCACTACGTTTTGTCCGGTAGAGACCATTGATACTCCGGTCAGGTTGCTGGCCAGATCGCCCAGGTTCTGCGCGTGGTAGTTATTAATTTCTGCCGAAGAAAGGCTTTCTACCGTACCTGAAAATAATTGTCCCGGTTGTGATTTTCCTTCAACAGTCACGCTTTGCAGGGTGATGCTATCAGAAGCCAAAAATATATTGGGCGTTTCATGATAGGGATCATGGTGATGGACAGCCTGCTTATAGCCCACACTGGATACGACCACATCAAACTCATTCTGGCAAAGATTAGTAAAAGAAAAATGACCCTGTTCATCTGCCACGGCTCCTTGATTGGTGTTTTCAATCTGCACGGTGGCAAAAGGCAACGGCTGTCGGGTGCTGAGGTCGCGGATGTATCCTTCAAAATGATGCTGGCAAGAGTCTTTGGTAGCCGGTTGAGCAGACTGGGCATGAATAGCAGATGTAGCTACAATCAATAAAAATGCTACTAAGACAGGTCTTCTCATATAGTGTAGGTAGTATCTAAAATAAAAGCTTCGCCTGCTACAGCGTTGGCTGCCATGTGACAAAGGACAAACGTACTGATGATACGAGAAAGTTACATCATCAATACGTGTAAATGTAGATAAAGAAAAAATTCTGAACCCGCCCTTTGTTAGCTACTTTGCCTTTCGTCCAGCATCAGTTGATGTTCTTGGTGCAACTCCTGGTGCTCTTTCAACATCTCATCATGGTCTTTTTTCATCTGGTCATATTCCTGCTCCATAACTCCGGTTTCTCCTTTTACCTCTTCCGGTGTAAATTTGCTCAGGTCAGGATCATTTAAAAAAGCTTCGTCTTTCTTAATGGTGGCAGCATGATCGTCCATAATAGCCTGGTGTTTTTTCATCAGTTGGAGATGTTGATGCTCAATGGCTACAAACAGCGAATCATCTGAGCCGGTAAACAAGTCCTGATGGCTTTGCACCCATTGCTGATGTGCATTTTCTATACTGTCATGTTTGGTATCCATTTGCTGATGCATGGCTTCCATTTTTTGAAGGTTTTCCCGCAGGGAAGCAATTTCCTCCTGGCTATTATTAGAAGAACAAGCCAAAACGCTTGCAAGCAGCATTGAACATAAAATGATTCGTAACATAATAATGAAGTGATTTAGTGAGAAATAGAAGACAGGTTGGGTGCTGTCTTTATTTAATTTATCAGTAGAACATATAAATTGCAACAATGTTGCAGTTAAAAGGGTTTTTTTTATATTTGCAACAATGTTGCGTTTAAAAAATATCATCAAGTCATCTGCTTCTCGGTTAAACCTCGACCTGATCGGCTTCACGGCTTCTATGCTCTGTGCCATTCACTGCGCGGCACTCCCGTTTCTGCTGACCTTATTACCATTAACAGGGCTTCATTTCCTGACTAATCCCTGGGTAGAATATGCCATCATTCTGCTGAGCCTTTTTATTGCTTCCTATGCTTTGGTACATGGATACCGCAGGCACCATCACAGAAAAACAGCACTAACGGTGGTATTTGCAGGGTTTGTCCTGATTGGTGCGGGACATCTGCTGACACACGTATGGCTGGAGGTTGTACTGACTTCCCTGGGAGCCTCCGTCATTGCCATAGCACACATGATCAACTGGAAGCATATGAAACAATGCCGTGCAGCATTCCCTGATTGTATACATTCTCATCAATAAAAAAACAAACTGCTATGAAGAGGAAGTAGCGGGTTGTTTTTATGAACCGGATATTTTTATAGCCCCCTTTCCTTTGTTTTTGATCAGTAGCAAGATGCAATACTTTTGCTTTTGTTAAAATTAACTATATTTGCCATAGTGTTGCATTTACTATACTATTAAATTATCTAACCTTTGCTTTGCATGATGAAAAAACTACGCTTCCTACTTATATTAATGTTTACTTATCAACACACTTTTTCCCAGATCAGCATCAGCGGAAAAGTCACGGACACGCAGCAACAGGTGATTCCTGGAGCGACCGTCACGCTGCGTGGTAACGGTCAAAACCAGGGTATTACCACTGATCAGGCTGGAGCTTTCAACATACCCCTTTCCGATACCGGGGCGTATGAACTTGAGGTCAGATTTGTAGGCTACCAACCCTACCGGAAGTCGTACAAATGGCTGGCAGACCAGCACTATACGCTGGCTACCATTGTGCTGTCGGAGTCGACCAATGAACTACAGACCGTAGAAGTGCTGGGGCGGTTGCAACGGGACTATAGCAGCGAGTATTCTTTTTCGGCCACCAAAATTGCGATCAAAAACAAAGACCTGCCACAGTCTATCTCCACGGTGACCAAAGAACTGATGGCCGATCGGCAGGCATTCCAACTGGCCGATGCGGTGAAGATCGTCAGTGGCGTGTCGCCCTCCAGTTATTACAACCAATACAATATCCGGGGCATCAGCCAAAACGAAGAAGGCCAGATCATCAATGGGATGCGTACCCGGCAGTATTATTTTCTGCAACCCATCACCTCCAATATCGAACGGATAGAAGTACTCAAAGGCCCTGCCTCCGTTACTTTTTCCACGGTAGACCCGGGAGGAAGTATCAATATGGTGACCAAAAAACCGTTGGCGGAAGACCGTAAAGAGGTCAGCATGAGTGTGGGAAGCTTTAGTACGATCAGAACGACGCTGGATTTTACCGGCCCGCTAAATAAGTCCAAGACCTTACTGTACCGGTTAAACGGAGCTCTTCAGCAAGCCAAGTCTTATCGGGATTTGGTGACCAATAACGCGGTCCTATTTTCACCGTCTATCAGCTATATTCCTACGGATAAAACCGCCGTCAATGTAGAAATGATCTATAGCAATGGCACTGGTACGCTGGACCGGGGGCAACCCATTTTTGGCGCGACTGCCGGAAAAACGGATTTAAACAGCACACCCATTAGCCTGAACCTGGGTGCCACCAACGACTTTTTTGTATCCAAAGAATTTATCATCACGACCACGCTGGCGCATAAGTTTACCGATCATATCAGTTTCAACGCCTCTTATATGAAACAAACCTGGGCAGAGAATCTACAGGAACATCGCACCACCAATGCCTTCGCCGTAGATATTAATGACCAGCCGGTGACTACCCTGGCCGCCATGCGGTTTGTGCAACGGCAACAGTACTGGAATACCGATAACCTGAACGCATACTTCAACGCTGACTTTGAGGTGGGTGAAGTGGCTAACAAGTTTTTGGTGGGTTATGACCTGAGCCGCTGGCAAAAGACCAAAGGCGGAGGGCAAAATTCGGCCCGGGGTTATCTGCTCAACAACGGATCAGTGGCCCGCAGTTTTGATGTAGCCAGCGCGGCTGATTATCAGACTATCACGCTTGCGGGAAGAACATTGCCAAAACCCAATGTAGCCCATTTTGACCTTGGCAACCCGAGTTATACCATTCAAAATATACAGGATTATGTCATCGACTCCCGAATCGCCATACCCTCGACCCTTACTTCCACACATGCGGTGTATGTGCAGGAACAGGCCAGGGTGGGTAAGATTTCGGCTTTGCTCAGCCTGCGGAATGAATGGTTTGAAGACATCACCAACTACGAAGCTCCGGGTGAAGCCAGCTTTAAAAACACAGCCCTGATTCCCCGCATAGGCATCACCTACGAAGCCACCCCCAACATCAACATCTACGCGACTTACCTGACAGGATATCAGCCACAATCAAATACGGTGACACTCATGCCCAGTACGGGAGCATTTTTTTGGGACCCTAACTCACCGGCTCGTTTCAAGCCACTCATCAGTGATCTAAAGGAGGTAGGGGCCAAAGGCGATTTTTTTGATGGCAGCATCACCATGACGATGGCCCTGTATGAGATCAACCAGAAGAATATTTTGATCAATGCCAACCTGCCGGCTTTTCCCGACTCGCTGGTGCAGCGTGGTGCTGACAGAAGTCGTGGCTTTGAATGGGAGCTGGCGGGTTACGTTTTACCCAACTGGCAGGTAAATGCTTCCTATAGTTACATTGATGCCCGCATTGTGGCAGACCAGAACGAAAGCCTTAACGGGAAACGCAAAGAAAACACACCGGTGAACAGTGCCAACCTGTGGTCCAGATATGACTTTGCTTCCTCTAGGGCCCTCAAAGACCTGGGCATCGGGATAGGACTGCAATACAGCGGCAATAAAATCCCGTGGTTTACCCGGGAATTCATCGTGCCAGGGTACACCATCATGGACATGGCCCTGTATTATAATCCGGCAAACACCAACATGCAGTTGGCCCTGAACGTCAAAAACGTATTGAACACCACCTATTGGATCGGTGCGCAAAACTACCTTCGGTTGTTTCCTGGAGCACCTCGAAGCTTCCTGCTCACCGCCACCTATCAATTTTAAGCCTTATGCAACGAAGCACCGTACTACTAATCGCCCGACAGTTCTGGGTCAACACTTTCAAATCTAGGGCAATTTATCCGATGATCGCCATCGTGGCCCTGATGCTGGGATACGCGGCGTACAGCGGCTGGAAAAGCTACACCACCCACAACCACATCCGCAAGCATTACCAACAGGTAGCCCGGCAAAGCTGGGAGAACAATCCGGACAAGCACCCACACCGGATGGCCCACTTTGGCTCATTTGCCTTTCGGTTCAAACATCCGTTGAGCATGTTTGATTTCGGACTGGAAAGCTTCACCGGCAATGCGGTCTTCCTGGAGGCGCACAAGCAAAATACGGTCAACTTTTCGGAAGCCAGCTTCTCCACCGGTTTGCTACGATTTGGGGAGATCAGCCTGGCCATGCTACTCCAGGTCATCCTTCCACTGATTATTTTCTTTCTGGGGTTTGCCTCTGTGGCGGCAGAACGGGAAAACGGAACGCTGAAAATCATCCTCACCCAGGGGGCAGGCTGGAAGGAATTGCTGCTGGGCAAATCGCTGGGTTTGCTGGCCCTGTCCCTCTTGTTTTTCCTGCCCGTCGCGCTGGTCGCCCTGCTGTTACTGTCCTTCACCAATGGCGGGCTGCTGACGGCGGATGTATGGCTGCGATACGGATGCATGATCGTGAGTTACCTGTTGTTTTTTCAGGTGATCAGTATTATCGCGGTGCTGGTGTCGGCCTTTAGTACGTCCTCCAAAGATGCCCTGATCAAACTACTGACCCTGTGGTTGTTTTTTGTCATCGTACTACCCCGCACAACTCAGGCCCTGGGAAATTATTTTTATCCATCTCCTTCCAAGATAGCATTTGAAGCCGCCATCGAAGAAGCGCTGATTAAAAAAGGGGACAGCCACAATCGGGATGATCCGCATTTCATGGCTTTAAAAGATTCGCTCCTGCTTACCTACCAGGTGGATTCGGTGGAGCAATTGCCGTTTAACTATAGTGGTTTTGTGATGCGCGAAGGAGAAAGGATGAGCGCGCATATTTATGATCGGCACCTGGATGAATTGCTGCAAACCTACCGGCAGCAGAACCGCTTCACCCGGCTCACGGCCTTTATCAATCCGTACGTAGCGGTCAAAAGCATCTCGATGGCCCTTTCAGGAACTGATTTTGAGTCGTATGCTGCTTTTGAGCGACAGGCCGAAGCCTATCGTTACCAAATGGCCCAGCAGATGAACGAGTTGCAGATGGAATTCATCAGTAATACCCAGTCCGGTGCAGGTGACCAGCCGCAGACCATCAGCCAGGATCACTGGAAGGCGTTTCCTGATTTCCAGCATCATTTTGTCACGACCCGAAGTGCGCTGCGTAACGAAACTTTGTCCATCATGGCCCTGCTAACCTGGAGCATCGCCTCGGTAGGGTTGGTCTTTTATTTGTCTAAAAAAGCCAAAGCGATTTAACTATGTATCCACTCATCGTAAAACAATTTATCCGCTCAAAGACCGTCGTGCTTGCTGTAGTGTTGGTCCTTATCATGGGAGTGATCAGTCTGCTGATCGGCAAGCAATTCCTGACCAACCAGGAAACGGCTATCGTCGAAGTCACCCAACACCAGCAGGAACACATCGAGCGCAACGTGCGCGTGATAGACGAGTTTGGCCTGCTGCTGTATTACCTGCGCTTTGCCCTGGTGGATGCCCCTGATCCGCTGGCCGCTTTGTCCATTGGGCAACGGGATATGAATCCGAGCATCCAAAGCGTCACCATCCGCAACCTGGAAGGGCAACAATACGATACCGATCTGAACAATCCGACCAACCTGCAATCAGGTAATTTGGATCTTGGCTTTGTTATCATCTACCTGTTTCCCTTGCTCATTATTGCGTTTACTTACGACCTGTTTTCCCAGGAAGAGGAAACAGGCACGTGGCAGTTGGTAGCGGTTCAATCCACCTCCCTGCGCCGGTATTTGTGGTATAAGCTATCTGTCCGGGCACTGCTGTTGTATGGAGTGCTGCTCACCTTGTTTGCTATCGCCATCCCGCTGTTATCGCTTCCCATCAACAAGGCACTGGGGGCCTTCATCGTGCTAAGCCTGCTGTATGTAGCCTTTTGGTTTGCCTTGAGTTTCTGGATGGTCTCCCTTCAGCGTTCTTCAAATTTCAATGCCGTTGCCCTACTCTCGCTGTGGGTGGTGCTCGCCATCCTGTTACCAGCTTTTACGAATAACTTTTTGGCCAACAAATATCCGGTTCCCGAAGCGTTGAGTACGATGGTGAAGCAACGGGATGGGTATCATGAAAAATGGGATATGAACAAAGAGATGACCATGAACAAGTTCTATGCGCATTATCCGCAGTATAGAAAATACACCTTGTCCGGCGATGATTTTGACTGGCTCTGGTACTACGCCATGCAGCAAATGGGAGACGATGAATCGCAGCAGCAAAGCGAGGCGATGCGTAAGAAAATCAGGCAGCGTGAGCGGGCCAGCCGTGGGTTGGCCCTGGCACTTCCTACCCTGCACACCCAGCTACAGTTCAACGACCTAGCCCGCACCAGTTTGAGCAACCACCTCACGTTTCTAGACCAAACGCGCGCCTTCCACGAAAGGATACGGCTGTATTTCTATCCCAAAATATTTGAGAATGTATCGGTAAAAGAAGAAAACTGGCAGCAGTTCAGGCCAGAATATTTGTTGGAGAAACCTACCGTGAACTGGCCTACCATCGTATTACCCCTGCTCATCACGATCGTAGTCATTTCCATAGTATCGGTCGTCAACCTGAGAAAGGCAAAACTCTGACGCTGTATTTTTTAGTCAGTAGCTAATTGCAACACTTTTGCTTTTGTTAAAATTAATTATATTTGCAACACTATTGCATTTACTGGGTCAATTCATCCCCCATACCGATATCACCCTAAGCGAATTAGCGCATTTGCAGGTAAAACTTATGAAAATACTAAGCCATGTTGAAGTTACTCATTAAGAAAGAATTGCTTATCGCCATCCGGGATATTCGCCTTCAGGTGTCGGCCTCAATCCTGATGGTACTGATGCTTACGGCCATATTGGTAGGCCGCCAGGGGCAGCAACGGATCAGGCAGGAACGGGCACAGGTACAGGCCAGCATGTACCGGCAGTGGCTCAACCAGGGCAGTAAGCATCCGCACAGTGCCGCTCATTTTGGTCAGTTTGCTTTTAAGCCCAAGCCAGCCTTGAGTTTTCTGGACGCGGGCCTGGACGACTACCTGGGTACTTCCGTGTTTCTGGAAGCGCACAAGCAAAATGAAGTACTCTTTAGTGCGGCCCAAGACAGCAACGGCATGACCCGCTTCGGAGAACTGACGGCCGCTTTGATCTTCCAGATGCTTATACCGCTCCTGATCATCTTTCTTACCTTCGATATTTTCAGCAAAGAACGGGAAGAAGGGACGCTCAAGCTCGCTTATGCCCAGGGATTATCTATATGGAAACTGTTTATGGGCAAAGTCTGGGCGACTTACTTCATGGTACTGCTGCTCTTCATTCCGATGGCAATCCTTGCCTACCTCATGCTGGACTGGCAATCTGACAGTTTGGCTCCGGGAGTAACTACGCAATTTTTTAGCTTCACTGCCTTGTATGCCTTGTATTTTCTGGTCTTCGTTCTGCTGTGTGTACTGATATCAGCTTTTGCCAAATCCGAATTCACGCTGTTGACTTTGCTGGGGTTGTGGATTGTGGCGTGCATCGTACTTCCCAAGGCTACCACCAACCTTGCCGACAAGCTCTATCCTACACCCTCCCAGTTTGAGTTTCGCCAAACCATCAAGGAGAAAGTGAAAAATGGGATCGACGGCCATAATTCTTCCGATGTACGTTTGTCTGCATTGAAGAATGGTTTGCTTCGCCAATACAAAGTAGCTACCGTAGAGGAATTGCCCGTCAACTGGGATGGTATTGCGATGCAGACCGGTGAAGAATATACCGACCAGGTGTATGACAAGGAGTTCTCAAAAATCAAACACATCTTTCAACAACAGAATCGCTTGTCTGAGTGGACTGGTTTTGTAGATCCTTATCTGGCTATTCGCCACCTGTCGATGGCACTGGCGGGTACGGACTTTGAACACCACGTAGCCTTTGCCCGGGCGGCGGAAAACTATCGCAGGGCTTTTGTCAAGCAGATGAACAAGGACATGGAACTCCATCAAAAGCCTGGCATGGACTATGGCGACTACAAAGTGGGCAACGCCATGTGGGCCAGTGTTGCACCCTTTGACTATCCGTTGCCTACCACGGCCCATATTCTGGCCAGCCAGTGGCATAGCATAACCGCTTTGGTTTTTTGGCTCTTGGTGCTCCTGGGCATTTCCATCAGGTACGCTAACAAAATTTCAATCCTCTAACCATGAAAAAAACCCAACCCTATTTTACGACGCTACTATTCATCGTCCTGACCATTGGGCAGGGGTATGCCCAGGTTATTATAGGGCGCGTCACGGACAGCAATACGGGCAGTCCGGTCATCGGGGCCACCATCCACCGCGTTGGTACTACCACCGGCACAGTCACCGATGAGCAGGGAGCATTCGAGATCAAGTCAGAGGTGCCTGTTCAGGTAAGCTTTACCGGGTATCAAAGTCAGGAGATCAAGCCAACCGATGGTTATGTACGTATCTATCTGGTTCAAAGTACGCTGCAACTGGGCGAAGTGGTGGTCACTGCGTACCAGGCGAACAGAGAACTGTCCACGGTAGCGGCTCCCATCACGGTTATTTCCAAGCAAGACCTGCACCGGGGAGACAACACCAGTATCATTCCCATTCTGAATGCGGTTCCCGGCGTAAAACTGGATTACTATACCCTGGGAGATTATCGCTTAAACATCCGGGGTGGTGCGCTTGCGCAACCGTCGGTTCACAGCAGTGGGTACCGCATGTACTGGAACGGAATCCCTATTACTTCGGCCAGCGGGGGAAATCCGTTGGGCGGTTTGGACGTGAACTTTATCGACAACATGGAAATCATCAAAGGGCCTAATAGCTCTATGTACGGTGCCGGATTTGGAGGCACCGTGCTGGTGAACACCGAACGAGCGTCCGCACTGGGTACTTCCCAGAATACGGATTTCATGGTGGGGAGCTACGGCACTTACCGAAGCACGTCGGGCATTCGGCATAACGGGGCGCAGGGAAACGTGGCCGTGCAATACACCAAGATAAAAACCGACGGCTATCGGAATATGACCACCTCGGAAGGGGACGTATTGAACCTCTTCGAACAATTATATACCGGAGAAAAAGGAACCATCAATCTTCTGTATAATTACGAAAAACGAAACACCAACATTGCCGGAGACCTGGATGAAGAAACATTTCGCACAGCACCGAAAACCGCCAATACCATCGAGCCGACCGGTTTTGGTCCCAACAAGCACACGTTTGGATTGGGGTATTCTTATGATTTTAATGAACGGTGGAGTGCTTCTGTGGGAGGCTATTACTTTGATAATCAAGGAAAATTCGTATTGAGTTACCCATATTTCGCCATTTTTGAACAGGCACCTTCCAACGGCCTGAATACCCGCGCCACGGCTACTTACAAGAATGAGTTTGGCAATGTTCAACTAAAGGTGGATGTGGGGGCAGAATACGGATTTGCCCATAATACAGTAACTGGTTTTGACGGGAATTTTGAAACAGATACCGCCTCGATCGCCTATGTGAATGAGGCTACAACGGATCAGATGCTGGGTTTCTCACAAGTAGAATTGATTTTTCCAAATGATATTTACGTGACGGCAGGAGCCAGTTTTAATGCGTTTCGCTATCACGTAGAGTCCGGCACCAATACGGATGATCCGCTCATCTTCCGTAAAGAGGTCGATAAAATTGTACCCCGCTTATCGGTACTCAAAAAATTCAATACCCATTCCCTATACGCTTCCATTGGCCAGGGTTTCAGCCCTCCTGCTGCCGGTACTTCCACTGACTTTCTCAACCCGGATGGCAGCGTAAACGATAACCTGAAAGCTTCTACCGGTTTGAATTTGGAAGTAGGTGCCAGGGGAAATACGAAAAACGGACTGTTTTTTTACGATGTGGCTTTGTATCATCTGACAATCCGGAATGCGATTATCAGCCGGTTGTTTGAAATTTCAACGGGCATTAATACGGAACGGAAGACCAATGCCGGTGAAATTCGGCAAACGGGCCTGGAGGCACTGGTGGGATTCAATGCCACCAACAATCTGGATAATTTTTGGTATGGATCTCAATTGCGGGTGGGCTATACCTACAACGATTATGAATACGTCAGCTACCAAACCTTTAGAACAGAAACTGACGCAGACTTCAACGACACGTTCGTTGCCGTGGACTATAGTAGCAAAGAAATTCCGGGCACCATCCCTAATGCGTGGTTGGTACAAGCGGATGTGAAAACGCGCTGGGGAGCTTATCTCAATTTCACGCTAAATACGTATGGCGAGACGTTTCTCACTGATGCCAATACACAAGTGGCTCCCTCCTATTCTGTCATCAACGTGAAGGCAGGTTACCAGGCTAATCTCCTGAAAAACCGCCTGACGCTTCAGCCTTATGTAGGAGCCAACAACCTGGGCAATACCCTGTATAGCGGACTGACTGCTTACAACAGTCCTTTTGGAGGTTTCTTCAATCCTGCTTTCCGAAGACAATGGTTTGGCGGGCTTCAGGTTAATCTAAAAATATAAATGATGAACACATTCCTTCACATCCTTTCCTTTGAGTGGAAATCCCTGCGGCGTAGCAACACCCTGAAAGTGCTGGTACTGGTGGTGCTGGGCACCGGTATCTATGGTATTTATTTTGGGAAGTTTGAAATTGACAAGCAGCAAAGGCAGATCGCGCAGGTGCAACAGTACGAGCAGCAACAGTTCGATGACCTGCTCAACTGGGCAAAGCTGGATACGACCATTCAAGCCAATCAAGAAAAATACCTACAGGCAACCTCGCCGGGCGGTACGGACTATGACCTACACTTTACCTATTACGTAACGAATGAAGCACCCCCGCTCGCCGGACTGTGCCTGGGGCAGCGTGACCTTTTTCCGGTGTACTATGGCATCAATATAACCGACCTGGTAAGACAAGTCAATGTAGGAGAACTGGCCAACCCCATGAAACTACTCACCGGAAATTTTGACCTCTCGTATGTGTTGGTGTTTCTGCTGCCGATACTCATTGTCGGGCTTTTTTACGACTTGTATGCCGGGGAAAAAGAAGGCGGTACGCTATCGCTCCTGCAATCCCAACCCACTTCGCTGGGCACGGTGTTGTTGGCGAAGGGTTTGTTGCGATTGCTGGTGGTGCTGGGGCTGGCCACCCTGCTTCTGGTAGTAGCTTTTGTGCTGCAAGGCATCTCGTTGCGCGATTATTACCGCCCGTTTTTCCAATGGTTAGGGATTATCTACGGCTATTGTCTGCTATGGACCGCTTTGATGAGCCTGATTGTATGGCTGCGCCGAAGTTCGGCACTCAGTGCTATGCTGGGACTGGGCGTTTGGCTGATCTTTACCCTGATCACGCCCGCGCTGCTCAACCTATTTGCCGGGGCCGAAGAACCCCTACCCAACCGCGCAGAGGCAATCGACGCGGTCCGCACCCTGAATGATAAAATGTGGGCCTCACCAAAATCCTTTGTCCTGAATCAATTTTATCAGGAACCCCCCGGTACAGCAACGCTGATACCACCAATTTTGACCAATGGTACTACGCCAGCTTCACCTTGCTCGATAAAGAAGCGAATGCCCTGGAAGCGAAGTTTGAAACCCAAATAGCCAAGAGAAACCAACTGTTGCGCACATGGGAATGGCTGGCTCCGGCGGCCCTGGTACACGAAAAACTGTCTGCCATCGCCCAGACCGATAGAAAAAGCCATCTGGCGTTTATGAGTCGGGTTCAGGCTTTTCATCAAAACTTAACGGACACCTACTATCCCAAGATATTTTCTTCGCAAGCTTTTGATCGGGCGGATCTGGAAAAATTAAAATCAACTTTCATCAATCATTAAACATGCTACAAGCCACCAATCTCACCAAGAAGTACGGAAACTTTACCGCCCTGAACGCCCTCAATCTCACTGTCAATGAAGGCGATATCTTTTGCCTGTTGGGGGCCAACGGAGCGGGTAAATCCACCACCATCAACCTGTTTCTCAACTTCATTGATCCTTCGGAAGGAAAAGCCACCATCAACTCGCTGGACGTGACGCAGCATGGAAAGGAGACCAAGCAACTACTTTCCTACATCCCCGAAAACCTAATGCTTTACCCCAACCTGACCGGCCTGGAAAACCTGGAATTTTTCTGTGGGTTGGGCGGCACACGCTATACGAAAGATCAGTTGGAGGAGCTGCTAAAGCAGTCGGGGTTACAGGCCGACTTTATCGGCAAGCGGGTGAGCAGTTATTCCAAAGGGATGCGTCAGAAAGTGGGTATCGCCCTGGCGCGTGCCAAGAATGCCAGCGTACTCTTGCTAGACGAACCCACTTCGGGGCTGGATCCCAAAGCCAGTAATGAATTCTCGGAACTGCTGCTGGACATGAAGGAAAAAGGCGTGGCTACACTGATGGCTACCCACGACCTGTTCCGTGCCAAAGATACCGGTACGCACATCGGCATCATGAAGGAAGGCGTGCTGATCGAGCAGTTCAAATCGGAGGATGTCAGCTTTCAGGATTTGGAGAAACTGTATTTGCAACTCATGCATAAAATTTAACTTAGGCTATGATGCGGACCTGTGTACTCATGCTGTTACTTTTTTCTCCCACTTTATTACTTGGCCAGCAAGCGCGTACCAAAGAGTGCAGTGAAGAAAATATGCTGTTGGATTCGGTTCATCTATTGCAAGAAGTTACTGTTACAGGAACTACAGATGGGAATGAGCAACTGAAACAGCAGCCCGTGAATGTTTCGATTATACAGGCGTTGCCGTTTTATAAGACGAACGCTACGGGACTTGATTTGCTTCGGCAGGTTTCGGGCATTAAGATAAAACAGTTCGGTGGGTTTGGAGCAAGAACCGATTTCTTCATCAATGGCAGCACCGGAAAGCAAGTCAAGTTTTTCATTGATGGATTGCCGCAAGACAACCTGGGGGAAACGCAGATGCTGAACGTGTATCCTGTCGAGCAGATCGATCGGATCGAAGTATACAAAGGGGTGTTGCCGGTAGACTTAGGTGCTGATGCATTAGGCGCAGCCATCAATATTGTGACACGAAAAGAAATGGAAGACTATGTTGACGGATCTTATTCCATCGCTTCCTTCAATACCCATCGTCTCAATATTTCCGCAAGAAAATACGTGACAGAACACTTCTTCCTTGGTGGGATGGGCAACATCAATCACGCGGACAATCATTATCCAATTGATGCCGAAGTTCCCAATAAATTTGGGAATGTGGAGATAAAAAAAGTAAGACGCTTTCACGACGTTTACAAAAACTACAATGCAAAACTACAGGCGGGAATCACCGGCACAGCCTACGCCGACCAACTTATCCTCAGTGTGGTTAATACCGGACTTTACGATCAGCTCCAAAATAACCTGCTACAAACTCAGCCGTACGGAAGTGCTTTTTATCGGGAGAATCTGGTGAGTGGAAACGTCCGTTATCAAAAGGAGAACCTGCTCAAGGATTTTGATCTCTCTTCGTTTGTTTCTTACAATCATGTTCGTGGGTTGTTCATAGACACTTCACGCAGTGTGTATAACTGGGAAGGAAAAATCGTTGATCGCAAATACGGTGGTGGCGAGATCAGTTCATCGGGTCATGCGCTGAATATCTACAACCGGGTGGTTAATGGAAAAATTACTACTGCCTATCATTTTACTGACCATCTGACGCTAACTTTTAGCAATACCTTCCAGCGGTATTATCGTACTGGAAAAGATACCGTTGCGCAGAAGTTCTACGGAGGCATCGACTACTACGGGACGCCATCATCGCTAGTGAAAAATATTGCAGGGCTCGGACTGGAAGGAAATTTCTATCAATCCAGACTAAAGTTTTCATCGGCTATTAAGCATTATTCTGCCCACTTGTCGGGGTACGAAATCGAGTGGCAAACACAAACCAGTCGTTTTGAATCCCTACATGCGCTTGCCTACAACACCGCGCTGGGTTACAGACTCAGTGACCGTTTTTTGATCAAAACTTCGTACGAGCACGCGGCGCGTTTGCCGGAAGCAGAAGAAGCCCTCGGTGACATGATGCTCATTGAGTCCAATCCCCGCATTCAGATTGAGACCAGCGACAATGTGAATGTCAATGTATTGTATAACCGTAGGGAAGTTGATGGAGAGCTGACGACGTTCTTTCGTGATATCACGAACATCATCTACTTACGCACAGCACAAAACGGAAGTCAGTACCAGAACCTCTTGAGCGCACGGGTGTGGGGCATCGAGGGAAGTGTAAAGTATCGACCGGTACCGGCATTCAACCTCAATGCAAATTTTACTTACCAAGATTTACGCAATCAGTCCGTCATCGAGGGTAGCGGAATCGACAATGATCGGTACAAAAACGCACGGCTTCCCAACATCCCTTACCTGTTCATGAATGGTGGTGTAGCATGGAAGAAGAATAATGTTTTGGCAAAAAACACGGTGTTACAAGTCTGGTGGAACACCAATTATACCCACGAATATTTTTTGTATTGGGAAGTAGACGGTGCCCAAGAACTGAAGAATAGAATACCGACCCAGCTCTTGCACCACGCGGGCATCTCCTACGCATTGGGAAGCGAAGGACTCTCCTTTGCACTCGAGGTGAATAATCTTGCTAACACACCGGCCTATGACAATTTCAAAGTACAACTGCCCGGAAGATCCTGTAGTTTCAAAGTCCGCTTTTATCACTATCATAAACAAAAAACTTAAACTATAAATCAAACAACAATGAAAACAAAACTCCATACCTTCTTATTAATCAGCGCAATACTGTTCACCGCTTCTTGTCAGGATGATGAGGTTCAAAAGGATCCGAATAAAGTTAATTATGCGCTGACCACCACCGCCGGGACCTTTCCGAACCAGACTGCCTATGTCTTTGGCACAAACGAATTTCCCACGGGAAGCGTGGGCACCTCCCAGGCGGCTGAGCTAACGGGAAGCGGAATGATGTTCCGGTACCGTTCCGATATCTACGTGGCCACCTTTGGCGCTCCGGCGACCCTAAGAAAATTTACCTTCGATGCCACGGGCACGCCCCAGGAGTCCGGGAGCATCACGGTACCCGGATTGAAAACATTCGGAGCGGTTGAATTTGTGAGCGCCACAGAAGCATACGCGGCAGCCAATGGTTTTGGCGGTGTACCCAAACTGGTTAAGTTTGATCCCACCACGATGCAAATTTCAACCACGGTAGATCTAACTGGCTTACAAAAGGAAGGGGCCACTGAAGTGTACTATCAGGGGATGGTGATCCGGGACAATCAACTGTTTATGGGAGTCAACTATCAGGACGCTAATTTTTCAAACCTGGCGGACTCTGTGTTTGTTGCCATGATCAACATGACGACCAATACCGTTGAAAAATTAATAGCAGATGGCCGAAGCAGTGAGATGTGGAACGGCGGGACTAGCGCTTCGTTTAGTCCTAACCCGATGATCAAGGATGCCAACAATGACATCTACGTAACTGGCTACGCCAATAACGGCAAGCCGAGCGGAATTCTGCGTATTAAGGATGGCGCAACGGATTTTGATCCGGACTATTTCTTTGACCTGAACGCGGCCACAGGAAAACCATGCACGGGCCTATTTCATTTTGATAATGGCATGACATTTACCATTCGTTACTCCGATGAGGTAGCGTACCCGTTTGATTCCGATGCCGATTACGACCCGTTGGCCACTGCTGAGATTTACAAAATTGATCTGACTGCAAAAACCTCCGAAGGCAACATCGCTGAAAGTTTGCCAAAGCTTTTCGGCAATAGTATCTTCATGACCAAGTGGGACAATGAGAAGATATATTTCAATGGGCCTGCTGCCGCTTCCAATTCAATTTATTCCTACTTGATCAGCGATGGCACGGTCGGTAAGGAGTTTGATATTAGCGCAGGGTCATGCGACGGATTTACTAAGCTCAACTAATTACTATTTTTTTCCGCGTGATAAACACCCTATTAAAACACGAATGGTTGCAATGGCAACGCGACCGTCACATTAGGTGGGCAATCATTGCCTTCCTTTTGTTTGGAATAATCGCCTTATGGCATCAGGTGAGCTACCAGGCTAATCTGTCGGCAGATCGAATGAATGCGCAGCAAGCGTCGCGCAGGGAGTGGCTCTCGCAAGAGCTAAAACATCCGCATATGGCCGCGCACTTTGGTAACTATGCCTACAAGAAACCCTATATGCTTCATTGCTTTGACCCTGGGCTAAGCATCTACATGGGAACCTCGGTGTACATGGAACCGCATCGTCAGAATGACTTTTTATTCAGCAAAAGTCAGGAAAGTGATAGCGGTATCCGATTTGGATGGCTGAGTCCTGCCTTAGTCTGCCAACTCATCATACCTTTGCTGATCATTCTGCTTTCGTTCAATACGGTCAACGGAGAAATGAAAAGAGGCACCTTACCTTTACTGCTTTCTCAGGGAATGAGTTTTCGAAAGATACTATTTGCAAAAACCTTCGCGGTATTTATGCTTCTGGAAATATTTCTTACCGCTTACCTGGTCGTTATAGTTTTTGCGGCTTTACTTTTTGTCAAGGCCAACGTTGACGTTTCGGCTGCCCTCTATATATGGGTCATCTATTCGTTGTATGGTCTCTGCTGGAGCATGATCGGTATTTCTGTATCATCCAAAATTAAAAACATAGGCAGTTCCCTTTCGGTGTTGTTGCTGATCTGGATGTTTTCCACCATTCTGATACCACGTATTTCGGCCAATGTAGCGGAGAATCTTTACGACGTGGACACCAACTATTCATTCAAAAAGCAGATAGCGGAAGATATTGAAAAGGGACTGGACGGACACGATTCAAAAAGTGAACGCGCGCAGCGCATCGAGCAGAGTTTGCTGGCGCAATATAAAGTAGACAGTATTCAGAAACTGCCTTTCAACTTTGAGGGCTACATTATGCAGCAAAGTGAAGAATATAGCAGCAAAGTATATGACATCCACTTTCAGAAATTATTCGATGCCCTCGACCATCAGAAAACCGTTCAGGCTTGGTTCGCGCTGCTGAGTCCTTACATCGCCGTAAGGAATTTATCGATGGCCGCGTCCAATGCAAGCCTTGAATCAGAAATTGATTTTCAACGGCAGGCTGAGAAATACCGCAGGGGCTTTGTGCAGGATATGAACAACGACATGATGAATAACTCCGCTTACGGAACATTTTTCACCTACCGCCTGAAAGCCGATCAGTACTCCGCTATCCACGATTTGCAAATCGATAATCATGGCCTGTCTTGGTCGCTTCCTCATGTTCTTGTCGAAAATAGTTTGCTATTGTTGTGGACGCTGGTTCTGCTGGTAGTGTTGGTAGCGATGGGGCACAAGACGTTTTACCACTAAATGATTGTATGATGAAAGAACCTATACTTTTTTCAAAACTGGTGAAGTGGCAGTTC
This sequence comes from Cyclobacteriaceae bacterium, assembly GCA_958296015.1. Taxonomy (GTDB): domain Bacteria; phylum Bacteroidota; class Bacteroidia; order Cytophagales; family Cyclobacteriaceae; genus JAJNNC01. Next base: position 32,833 of record CATQIH010000005.1, on the reverse strand, counting down.
TGGCTTTTTGCGAAACAAAAAACCAACTTGCTTCTTCTTATTGCGTTCTTCGTCACAGGTTTGTACGGTTTATACCAGGGCTTTGCTTTCAAAGAAAAGCAAATCACTACCATACATGCTTTTCGCGATGAGAAAGCCGATGCCATCAACAAATTGGTCGCAGGATTCCAGGCAGACACGACGACCGTTGAGGGTAGAGAAGCCTATCAGAAAGTAACATCCCCTAGAGAAGCCAATTTTTATACTACCCTTCCTGTCTATAAAATACCCAACACCACAGCCCTTTATGCCATAGGTCAAGGCGATGTATTTCCTTATTACTATATGATAAAATTGGAGAGCTTCTTCATGCAACTCTTCAAACAAGGGGAAATCGCCAACCCACTAAGGGCACTGGCCGGGCATTTTGATGTCAGCTTCTGGATCATTCATCTCCTTCCTCTACTCATCATTGTGTTATGCTTTAATATCCTATCATCCGAACTGGACAATGGTAACTGGCGACTCATCAACAGCCAGGGAATAACGTCAAAAAGATGGGTAGCATCCAATATCTTTTTAGTAGCCTGTCTGGCAATCAGCTTGCTTTTTATTTTATTCTTAAGTGGCCTGATGATCAACTACTTTCATTTCGGTCAGCCGCCATCCATCACCGACCTGCTCTTTTTGGCAGGTGCCTGTCTATACCTCACCGTATGGCTATCGGCATTGTACCTAATCAACGCCTTGAGATTAAACACGAGTGCCAGCGCGTTATACGGTGGTTTGCTCTGGGTATTGGTATGCATCGTGATGCCAGCACTAACCAGCACTGTATCTGAAAAAATAATCCCCGTCGATAACACGCTGGTGAGCCGGATGTCGAGGAGGCCACAAGGTGCTAAGTTTGAGGATGATGCTTTTGGCATCAAGACCGTAAGGCAGCTTGGGGAATTGAAACCGCAATATGAGAAGGCAACCGTCAGTCCGAAGAGTCAAGGGTTTAGGTTCGCCGTGTATTTCGCTTATCATGAACTGTTGGATGACAGTAACAGTGTAGCCGTTCGCCATTATTTCAATAACATCGAAAAAAGACAAGCACTTACGAATGCCAGTGGCCTTGTCAACCCTGCTGCTGCCATGGATGGAATCTTTGCCGGATTGGCCCGGAACGATGCCGCAGCGAATCATGAATTCATAGGGAACATGATGAAATTCCATCAACGTTTTCATGATGCTTTTTTCCCAGCCTTATTCTTTGACCGGGCATTGGAAAAATCTGATTTTAAAAAACTACCTGAACAGGAAGCTACTGCCTCGGGAAAAATACCAGGAATGATCTTTGTCAACCTGTTGGTTTTTGTGATCGTAATCATCGTGCTGATCCGTTGGGCCAACGTGAAATTTTCACATCGGCTTAACACTTAACCTAACCCTCATTTCACTCTTATACTACAAGCAATACATCCGCGAAAATCTACTACATAAAATTTAACCCAGACCATGATCCAGACCTGTCTATGCATACTGTTACTCCTTTCCTCCACCGTATCTTCTGCCCAGCAGACGTATACCGTGCAGGGCCGGATGACCGATGCGCAGGCACAGCCACTGCTTGGGGTCAATGTGCGCCTGGTGCACTTGCCGGATTCTGCCTCGGTAGCCGTTGACCAGACGGACCAGCACGGCAGGTACGCCCTACAAGCCAAAACCGTGGGCCGCTATCTGGTTATCGCCAGCTTTGTGGGGATGAACAAAGCTTTTTCCCGGCCTTTTGTCCTGAATCCGGAAAATACAATCGTCAACCTTCCCACCCTCCTCATGACTGAAGACGTGACCACCCTGGAAGAAGTGGCGGTGACGGCTGAAAAGAGGCAGGTGGAACTAGCCGATGGCAAGTTGGTGTACAACCTAGAAAACCGGGCCACGGCTTCGGGCAATTCAGCCTTTGATCTGTTGCAGCGTACGCCCGGCGTGAGTGCCAGCCAGGAAGGTGATCTGCTGCTCAATGGCTACGCCAACGTAAATGTACTGCTGGATGGAAAAATGACCAACCTCTCGCCCCAGCAGTTGAGCAACCTGCTGAAAGGGATGCCTTCCGAAAGCCTTTCCCGGATCGAAGTGATCACCACCCCCACCTCACAATACGATGCGGCAGGCAACGCCGGTATTATCAACATCATCACCAAAAAAAGTAAACAAAAAGGCTATGCCTTGGACATCAGTGCCGGGCTGGGCCGGGGGCGTTATCCGCAAGCCCCCAAGAGTCTGACCGGCAATGTGGCTACGCGGAAGATCAATATTTTTGGCAACTACAGCTACTTCTACAAAAAGGACTATCTCCACCGAACCAGCTACCGGGTGATTGACCATGCCGGTGAGACCACGGTGTACGACCGAGCCTCCTTTGATCCTTCTCGCCAACACAATCAGGGATACAAAGTCGGGATTGATTATGACATCAGTAAAAACCAGGCGGTCGGGCTGGTCTATAATGGTTTTTCTAACCAATGGAGCCGTACTGGCAGCGGGCCTACGTTCATCATTCCGCAAAACAGTGAGGAAAAAACGGTGGTGCAAAACCAAAACAGGACGGTAGAGCCTTCGGTCAATCATGCCTTCAACCTGAACTATAAGGTCCAACTGGACTCCCCGGGCAAGCAAATCACGGTTGACGCTGACTACTCCACCTACATCAACAATTCCCGCGGGGCACTGGGCAACCGGCTTTTAAATGAAGCGCAAGCCCCGTTACAGCCTTACCAGGAACTGACGTTTGACCAGCCCAGCCGGATCAAAATCCGCTCGCTGAAAGCAGATGCTACGCTTCCGTTGAAAAGCATCAGGCTGGCTACCGGCTTAAAATATTCCTACGTCACCATTGACAATAACTTTGTCTATGATTCACTGATCAACGTGCAGTATGTTTTTTCTCCCACCCTGAGCAACCACTTTACCTACGATGAGCAGATTGTTGCCGCCTATGCCACAGCAGCTAAGCAATGGGGCAGCGTCAAGGTGGATGCGGGCTTGCGCGCAGAGAAAACCTTATCCGAAGGTAATGCGATCAACCTGAACCGCATTACCCCAAGAAATTACATTAATTTTTTTCCTTACCTGTCGGTAGAAAAGCAGTGGGACAAGCAGCACGTCCTTTCCGCTTCGCTCACCCGCCGGATCAACCGTCCGCTCTACAGCAACCTGAACCCTTCCCGCTACTTCTTCGATAAGTTTTCTTATTATGAAGGCAATCCCCTGCTGCGCCCGGAGGTTTCCTGGAATGCCGCCACCACCTATTCTTTCCGCAGTATGTACACCCTAACGCTAGGCTTTGTGCATACCAACAACCCTATTTCCAGCTTTGCCCGACAAAATAATCAGACGGGCGAGCTGGTGGTCAGCACCCTCAATTTTTCCCATCGGGATGATGCCAGTGCCCTGCTGATCTTCCCTGTATACCTTGCTGACTTCTGGGAAATGCAGAACACCATCACTCTGCGCTACCTCACCTATGCCTATCTACAGAACGGGGCGGTTTTCCGACCGGAGAAGTTCACGGTGGATGTTTCTTCCGCACAAACCTTTTCCCTGCCCCAAGGCCATGCTCTGGAAGTTTCTGCCTACTATACTTCCCCTTCCTTGGATGGGGTATACGTGCTGAAGCACTATTTCACGGTAGATGCCGGATATAGGAAAGCCTTTCTCAACGAAAAGTTAAACCTCCGCCTGTCGGTAACCGACCTGTTCAGGACGATCCACTACTGGGGCTATTCTATTTACGATGGCGCCAACGTGAGCTACAACCATACCGGGGATACCCGCCGGGTCATCCTAAGTATGACCTACCACCTGGGAGGCAAGCTGAAAAGTGGCAAAGAGCGGCCACTGGAAGAAGAAAAAAGGGTACAATAAAGAAAATTGGCACTGGGTAAGCGGAAGCCATTGGGAATATCTTTTTGAAGCAAACCTAAAAGCCGATGATGATCACTTGGCTTTGGATGTGTGAAGGAAAATCATTTCTAAAAATTAGTGAAATTTACTAACGGATGCCTTTATCAATGCAACAATATTGCATTTATCTTAAATACCTACTAGATTCGCACGATGAATGACCTGGCAAAAAAAGACTTTATATATGGATTGCCGTCCTCCTACTGGTACAGCCATTCCTGTTTGCCCTACATGACCGTCAGCATCACACTGCTTCTCTCTTTTTGCTCAACAGACCATCCGTAGTATGGTCATAGACGACCAGGCCCGCCAACCCGTTCCCGAGGCTAATATTGTGGTGGAAGGCACCACCCAGGACATGGCAACCAATCTGGTACAGCACGGGCACGGGCAGCGATTTACTTCTATCCACGCCATGCTGCAATAAATTCGTGGATAGTGATTCTAAAATTTGAGAGTGGATAATCCATAAGTATTGAAATGATGACACAACAAAAGATCAAGTTTTCCTTAAATGAACTATAGCTTATGCACCGACAATTACTTTATACGGTTATTATTATTTCATTGGTTTTGCTATTATTCAGTGGCTTTTTACAGCTTGCTTTTGCCCAAAATGCCCAGAACTTTCCACCGCCGGACAAGCCGCCACAGGTGTATGCCAGGCAAGCTTTGGGTGCTATCAGCGTAGACGGCAAACTGGATGAAGCTTCCTGGCAAGTTGCCCCGGTGATTGACGACTTCTTCCGCATGGAACCCCGACAGGGTGGTGCTTACCGTTATCCAACCCAGGTGAAAATTTTGTTCGACAACAAAAATCTCTACTTCGGCGTGTTCGCCCGCGACAGCCTGGGTAGAAAAGGGGTGCGGGTGCAGGACTTCCGCCGCGATTTTGTCTATGGCGAAAATGATGTGATCTACATCCAGTTGGACCCCCAGAACCTACGGCGCTACTGCGTCTCTTTTCAGGCCACTCCACTGGGCACGCAACGCGACTTGCAGGTATTTGACGATAGCTTCAGCGATAAAGACTGGGATGCGCCGTGGCGGGTGCGAACTACGGTGGTAGACAGCGGTTATTTTGCTGAATTTGCCATTCCCTTCAAATCGCTGCGCTACGAACGTACCGAAAATGATACTGTCTCCTGGGGGCTGACCCTGGCCCGCCTGGCCCGACGGGATTATGAGACAACCGTATTTCCTGCCGTGCCCCAGGCGTATTCGCCCTACCGTATGACCTATGCCGCGCAACTGAAGGGCTTGCAACTGCCCGAACCTTCGCTCAGCCTGCGGGTACAGCCCTATGGCTTGTATCAGTACGATCGCCGCACCGATGAAACAGGACAAACCACTGCCAAACAGCGTTTCAAAGCCGGGGGGGAGATCAAATGGGCGGTGAACCCACATGCCGTGCTGGACGTGACCTTCAACACCGATTTTGCCCAGGCCGATGTAGACCGGGCGGTAAATAACCTGACGCGATTCAACGTGTTTTTTCCTGAAAAGCGGCAGTTTTTTCTGGAGAACTCCGGCGTATATGCTGGGGCAAATGTGGATGCCATCAAGCCTTTTTTCAGCCGTACCATCGGGCTGGCCAATGCGCAGTTCAACGCTGACCCGGTGCCCATTGATGCCGGACTGCGCTATACTGATCGTACTGAAAAGCGAACCCTGGCCGGCTTGTATGTCCACCAGCGCGGCACTGAATTTCAGGGTGCCGCCAACTTTGGGGTGTTGCGCTATGCCAAAAATTATGGCAGCCAGAACAACGTCGGGGTGATGCTGACCCACCGCCTGGACGAAGCCAACTCGGAGATTGGGTTTGACCAACACAACAACACTACCATCACTGTGGACGGGCTGATGAGGCCCATCAACGAAATTACGATTCAATATTTAGCCTCCGCCTCGCAGGATAACTTGCCCAATAACATCGGCCTGGCAGGCAGCCTGTATGCCGGGTACACTCCCAACAATATGTACCTGGGCTGGCTCAGCAATATTGTGAGTGAAAGATATGTACCCGGCATGGGGTTTGTCTTTCAGAACGATGTGATCCAGCATAATCCGGGCGGGTATTATATTGTTCGTCCGAAGGGCAAACGGTGGAATTGGATCAGGCGCTGGGACCCCGGCGTGTTTGTGAATTATTACCAGAATGCTTCCGACGGCCGCTTTCAGTCGGCAGAAATTGATATTTTTCCGGTCTATTTTATTTTTCAGGATGGAGGGAAATTTACCGGCAGCATTTTGCCTACCTGGGAGCATTTTTTCTTCCAGCCACTGGGCATAGCCGTAGCTCCCGGCAATTATTATTACACCCGCTACCAGCTTTACTACAGATCGGATGCCTCCAAGAAAATATCAAGCAGCCTGAGCTATCAGTGGGGCAACTATTATAACGGCACTTTGCAAGAGGTGGAAGCAGGCATTCGCCTGGCTCCTGTTCCCAACATTGCCTTTTCTGCCGAGTATACCTACAACGGCATCCATAATTTGGGGGAAGAAGCCACAAACAAGGATTTACATTTACTCACCGGTGAGTTGCGACTGGCCTACAACCCCCGCATCCGCGCTTCGGCTTTTTACCAGTATAATACCGCCACGCAGCAGGGCCGATGGAACGTGCGGGGAAGCTGGGAATTTGCCCCGCTGAGCTTCTTGTACCTGGTCTTCAACGACCATTCTTTTCGGGATTCCCCTCTACAAAACCAGTCGCTAATCGGAAAATTAACGTATTTAAAGCAGTTTTAACAAGGCTTTGCGCTCTTTGCAAACACTAATGGCATTTTCCGCAGGCTTATGTCCAATCCTCAGATTGTCTAGCACTCCCCTGACGGGGTTCGGCAAAACGCCTTGATCATCAATAGCGCAAAGGGGTACGGGCCAAACCGTGGCTTCCAATCCTTCCGGCAACCACCCCTATCTTTCAATAGCAAACAGCATAAATTTGCGAACGTTAAACACCCTATCAACAATAAAAAGTATCGATATGAAAGTGCGCTTGGTCAAACAATTACGGTTTGTATACCTCCGCTGCTTCCAGTATGTAATTGCAATGATCAAGATCTGCTTTATTAAGTTTTAGTATGCCTTTCATCACAACTATCTGGTCCATATCAAACGCAGGATGATCGGGCTTTACCTGTAGTTCAACGATAGATTCCGGTCCAGCATTGCCACAGAAAAAGCAGGCAGAAAAGGGGTTCTTCGACAGGATAAAAACATTGTCTTCAGCAGCGATGACGAGCATAAAACCTTTGATAAACACCTCTTTCCCACGCAATGACTCTAGCTTGGGGCTAAATTCAATGTCATAGGCAGGCATATCTTCTTCGGCATCATATGTTTCTACAAAGTTCATATGGCTCAACGTTTTCCAGGTAATCTCTGTCTGAGAAAAACAAGTATGGCAAGCCAGCAGCAGCAAGTAAACGCAGGTTAATCTAAGCATCGGCTAACGTTTTTGAAATGTTAATGGTGAAAGCTTGTATAGCAGGCACCAGGGATGCCAGCAAACCAATGCCCAGGGCAACTACTCCCAAAAGCATCTCCTGTGGCATGAAAGAAAATCCGGAAAATGCATCACGATAATTCTCCTGCATCAAAGCAGAAAGTATCCATATCGCTAGCCTGCTCAGGGTGATGCCTACCAGAAAACCTGCCAGAGAAAGCAGCACCCCTTCCTGTAGCACCATTGCCATCAATTGCCACCGGGAAGCACCATAGGTACGCATCAAAGCCATTTCGTATTGCCGGTCTTTCAGGGCATTATACAGACTGATAAAAACGCTGATGCCCGATACTCCCATGATGACCAGGGCTACCATGTTCAGCGTATCAATGCCTACACCCATCAGGCCAAACAGCCGGTTGATTTCATACGTAGGCAAGGCCGCCTGCATGTTGGTGTTTTCGTTGATCATACGAGGCATTTGTACCATCCCCATCGGGTTTCTGAACTTGATGAGCATCGCCGTAATTTCTTTTGCGTCATCATGTGTTTCTTCGTGCTTTTCTGCCTCCACATGATCTTCTCCCTCTTCGTGATGGTGTATCTCCCATACACTTTCGGTAGGAGTAAGTATGAGCCGGTCCATCACGGAATTGGTATAGTCAAAAATACCCACCACCCGGTAAGCATGGGCTTCATGCGCCTCTCCTCCTTCCTGTAAGCCATGCGATCCGCTAAAAGTGTCTCCTGATATCAGGTGTAGTTTTTTTGCCACGGTAGCCCCTAGGGTTACTTCAAAAGGCTGCTGCCAAAGCCGTCCTGATGCCACTTTCCCTCCATACAGGGCAGGATACTGGGCATTGGTGCCTACAATACGGTATCCCTGAAAATTATCTCCATAAGAAAGTGGAATACCTGAAGTCACTAGGCGGTTGTTTTTTAGTTTTTGAGCCTCCTTCAAATCAATGTTTCCGGTGGGAACGTCCACATGAAACACCGCCGAAAGTATCAGTTGCAAAGGACTTCCTTTTGCACCCACCACCATATCAATGCCGCGAACGTTCTTGGTCATCTGCTCTTGTATATGATGGCTGATTTGCAACAGCAACGAAATCATCCCAACGCCCAACGTGAGCAGTAGCAAGCTAAGCCCGGTGCTCAATGGCCTGGCCAGCATGTTTTTAAAGCTTAATGTAACAATGTTCATAGTACTATGAAGTTTTCAAACAAGTGTTTCAACCGCTGGTCATGGGTAATGATGATCAGGTGAGCACTGGTTGCTGTAGCCTGCTCTTTGAGGAGTTCGGCTACTTTCAGACAATTCTTATCGTCCAGGCTGGCAGTAGGCTCATCGGCCAGAATCAGCGAAGGCTCATTGATAATAGCCAGGGCAATGGCAGCTCTCTGTTGTTCTCCCTGACTCAAGCGTTGTGGCTTTTGGTGAAGTTTATGCCCGATACCGAGCCGCATGAGCACTTCCTGTACATGGTCGGGCCGTTGTTTGTGCGCTGCCAGGTATTGTACCAGCAACAGGTTTTCCCGTAAAGACAAGGCACTAACGAAGTGAGGACGCTGAAACACCATACCGATGTGCTGACCCCGGAAATGGTCCATAGCTTTTGCCGAAAGATTACCGATATCCACTCCCTGAATGGAGATATGCCCGGATACAGGCTTTAGTAAACCTGCCAGCAGATGTAACAATGTGGTCTTCCCAATACCTGATTCTCCCAGGATCAGTAAGTCTTTTCCATCTTGCAGCGCGATGTCAGGAAAGTGAAACTGCTGGTGACGGTGATAGGCAAATTGTAGTGCGGTAGTTTCAACCATCTTCTCTTTAACTTTCGCTAGCAAAATTAAAGATATAAAAGTACAAGTGCAACAAAGTTGCATTCATTCTTATTCTTAGTATCTTTGGTTCCGTATCTTATGCTACAGCACAATTAATGATGAAGCTATTGCTGGTATATCTTCTTACTTTTAACAATTTGTTTTATGGATACTCACTTTGATGTCATTATCGTTGGCGGAAGCCATGCAGGTCTTTCTGCGGCTATGACCTTAGGGCGCGCACTCAGAAAAGTGCTGGTGATAGATAGTGGTAAACCTTGTAACAGACAAGCACCCCGTTCGCACAATTTTATCACACAGGATGGAGAAGCTCCGGCTGCCATTGTGGCAAAAGCAAAACAGCAGGTGTTATATTATAAAACTGTTCATTTGATGAACGATAAGGTTGAAACAGTCCAGCGGAGTGCCGCCCAGCGGAATGCCGCCCAGCGGAATGCCGCCCAGCGGAATGCCGCCCAGCGGAATGCCGCCCAGCGGAATGCCGCCCAGCGGAGTGCCGCAACAAAGCAAAACAATGAATTTGTCCTTTACACTACATCAGGAGCACAGTTTGCTGCTCAGAAACTATTATTTGCGACAGGTATTACTGATATCATGCCCAAGATAAGTGGTTTTGCAGCCTGCTGGGGTATCTCTGTTATACATTGCCCTTATTGTCATGGATATGAAGTGCGTAACCAAAAAACGGGTATACTGGCTAACGGAGATATGGGATTTGAGTTTTCGAGACTTATCAGTCATTGGACCAAAGACTTAACCCTCTTAACCAATGGCAAATCTACATTAACGGCAGAACAAATACAGAAAATGAAAGAAAACAAAATCAACATTGTAGAAACAGATATACAAAGCATAAATCATGAAGCCGGACAAATCAAAAGTGTAATACTGCGAGATGGCACTTCTCATCGGTTGTCTGCTCTGTATGCAAGAGTTCCATTCGAACAGCACTGCAACATACCGCAAATGCTGGGTTGTGCATTGACAGAATCAGGCTATCTACTAGTAGATGACTTTCAGCAGACCAGTGTACCGGGAATATTTGCTGCGGGAGATAATACTACTCACCTTCGTTCGGTATCAGAGTCGGTTGCCGCCGGTACCAAAGCGGGTGCATTTATCAACCACATATTGATCAATGAAAACTTTTGAAGTTTAACAATCAAGCAGCAAACAGTATCCGACAACTATGAAATCATTCTTTTCCCAGAAGATGATTTATGCTGCTATGAAAAGTCATAATGAAAGCTCATTCTTGCTGAATGTGTCACGTTCAGGTAAAAGTATATTGCGCCACGTCGGCTCACTGCGATAGCACCAAAGTAAAGGAAACGGCATTAAAGGAAATGGCCACCGCGGCATGGTTTGATACCCTACAAAAACCACAGGTTGAAGGCACCTTTGAAAATGTTGTGATTGATGAAATTTAATTGTGGCCACCGCGGCGCGGGTTGGGCATCATGAGAAGGCAAACATGGGGTTTGGTACGCATAGTGTGGCGATTTTGGCGAAAAATGCTGCCTGAAAATCAACATATATTCTGTAACATGTGTGATGTTCTTTGTAAGCGATGGAAGACACTGGCTGTTACAGGCAATTGAAAAGGTAAAATTGTACACTGCTGCCGTGCGCCTCAACCAAATGGGTTCTAGCAAGAGAGGCAGAGTAATGTTTTTGATAAGAAGAACAAGAGCAGCTTGCTCGCTTCTTTTGATTGTTCTTGACGCTCAATGTTACGTCCTTTTATACAAGAAAAAAGTTCAAATCAGAAAATTTTGAAACCAATCTAACACCATCAATAATAACAAACTGAAACCATATATATATTTTAAGTACAATCCGAAAAAGTTCTTATTATATAGATCTGAGGCAATATCACTCACCACTCTCCTAAGCAAAAATGATTTCAATAAAATCCTGTAATATTTTATGCTACCATACATGATATGCTCAAAGCAATTATGAGCGAAACTTACACAACATAGAATATACAGCCATAAGTATTTAATATTGTGCGCCTGAAGTAATCAATCTATATATCCCTATTGTGCTGATAATATTAAATTTTATTGAAAATATGAAATTATTCCAAATTGAGTCTGATCTTCCGTATCTTATCAAAAGACGAATCAGCCGTTGTTACATTTTTTCTGTGGTGTGTTGCCTGATATTGATGCTCGGGCTGATAACAGAAAGTAGTGCCCAGACAACGGGTCCTGCAGGAGTAGACAACGGACTGGTCACCTGGCTGGATGCAAGCGATGTGGATGGAGATGGAAATGCTACAAACCAACCTGCCGATGGCACTCCGGTTGCCACCTGGCATGACAAATCCGGTGCAGGAAATGATGCCACCATACTAGCAGGCCAGCAGTCGGCTACCTTCAAGTCGGATGCCAGCTCACTGGTAGGTGGAAACCCAGTACTTGATTTTCCGGGGAATGCCGTGTATGTATTTGATAATATAGACATACGGGCCTCAAACATGCCCGAAGCCACAATATTTACGGTATATTTTCATACACCTGGCAGCCCTAGTACTAGTGCACTCTGGGGAAATGACAACGGTGATTGGGATCGCTTTGTATATACACGTTACAATAGTGCTACGGATGGCATAGCCTCTCAAGGAATAGTTGCACCCAATTATGCATCCATGACTGGGAGCGGTACTGAAAATAAGGTTAATTTATTCACTGCGGTATACGAGCATGATGTACCAGCGGGTTCCTCCTTTTATTTGAGTGGTAAATTGGTGGGAACATTTCATGACAGATCAGACCTTAACGCTGCTCAATCAACTTTCCGCCTGGGGTGGGATGGAGACAACGGTCATTTTTATGGCAGAGTAGCAGAACTGCTGGTCTACAATCGGAAGCTGGACGCATGTGAAATTGCAAAGATCAACAAATATTTATCAGACAAATACCAGCAGGATTTTCTCAATCTTGCTTCAAACTACAACTGGGCGGCTCCCTATGACCATGATGTGGCCGAAATTGGTACGGTAACGGATGCCTGTGTAACAACAGTCGTGAACGAGGCTGAAAGTAGCATCATCAAGATATCCAACCCTACAAGCAACGATACTGCCGGAGAGTTTTTAGGCATTGCCCACGATGGTGGCGTAACTACTAGCTCTACCGACGTGCCTTCAGGATACAACAACAGGATCACCCGTATCTGGAAAGTAGATGAAGATGGTGACCTGGGCAATATTGATCTGTGCTTTGATCTTTCTGGCTTGGGTTATTCAAGCACTACTGATGTTTATTCATTACTAAGTGATACCGATGGCATTTTTAGTGATGCCAGCCGAAAAGCGGCAAGCTCTTCCATTAATGGAAACATCATCTGCTTCTCTGGTGTCAATTTAGAAGAAGGAGAATACATCACCCTGGGCTTTTCGCCTGTCATTGCGCCCACTATTACCACTTTTTCACCTAAGATTGCCTCCAAAGGAGATACTCTAGAAATCAAAGGAAGTCATTTTGCAGGTGCAACAGCAGTAGAGATTGGGGGAAAGAATGCACTATCGTTTATTATAATAGACGACGAAACCATCAGGGCGGTGGTGGATGAAGCAAATGATGGTAGCGTGAGCGTGACCAACCCGGCGGGTACAGCTACGGCTGCCAATTTATTTACCTACAACCTTGCACCCGTCATTGCCACAGAGAATGTGACGCTTCCAGGTTTGATGGAAGATGTAGCATCAAACAACAATCCGGGAATGCTGATATCAGACTTGCTATCAGGTACTGTTAGTGATGCCGACAATGATGATATAGGAATAGCAGTAATTAGTCGTGATGCAGATAATGGAACATGGCAGTTTTTTGAAAATAACATATGGTGGAATTTTGATCGCCACGCTGAAGCTAGTGACAACCAGTCGTTGCTGCTGAGCCATTCTACGATGATCAGGTTTATTCCAGCTAACAACTTTGATGGTACTGCTACCTTTATCTATCGCGCCTGGGACCAGACCACGGGTACTGACCACAACGTAGCCAGCACTACCACACGTGGAGGTAGTACGGCATTTAGTACAGCAACAGGAACGGCTTCCATATCTTTTACTCCCATCAACGATGCTCCTATCATCAATAGTCAAGTCGGTGTACCGGTAATTGAATTTGACGGAGCCAATGACTATATATCTTTTCCAACGGGTGAATTTGGCGGTGACTTTACCGTTGAGGCCAGGGTTTATGTACTGCAACACCAAACCTGGTCAAGAATATTTGATATGGGGAATGGACAGGGTGTTGATAACCTGGCTGGTGGCTTCTTCGGTGCTTCTAGCGAATTGTTTCTTGGCGTACAAGATCAATCCGGCAGCTCAAATGCCCGTTCACAATATTATTTTCCAGTTGGCCAATGGAAGCATGTAGCCTTCGTAAGTGATGGACAGGGTACGAGCTATATATACATTGATGGTGTAGAGGTAATGGCGAATGCAGGCTCTTATACTGCCAGGGATATCGTAAGAATGACTAATTATTTTGCTAAAAGTAACTATGGGCAGGACTCATATTTTAGGGGTTCTATGCGGGAATTTAGAATATGGGATGTGGCCAGATCTCAGAGTGATATCGCTAAATTTAAGGATAGACCTTTGCAGGGCAACGAAAATGGTTTGAAAGTTTATTACAAAACCACTGAGAAGAGTGGGTTGACACTTCATGATGCTAGTGGGAATGGGAACGATGGAACCCTGGAAAATGGTGCAGCATGGGCCACGTATGGCGAACCTTTGAAAAACCTTATAGTAACCGAAGATACCGAAACCGTCATTCCCGGCTTTGATATCATTGAGGCAGATGCAGGGAACAACAAAGTGACATTAACGCTTTCTTCAGAAAAAGGAATTTTGAAGTTTTTAGGAAATATCCCTGGTGGTCTCACAGCATCTGATATTTCAAATAATAATACAACCCAGGTTACCATCAACGCAACGGTCGCTCAGATCAATAAAAACTTTTCCGATGACGGTTTCATTTTTGTTCCCGATGCTAATTATAATGGAGCGGGAAAGGTTCAAATGTTTATATCAGATAATGGCTTTACAGGCTCTGGAGGCCCTCTTTCTGGCACGTATAATTTTGATGTTACCGTGTTGCCGGTGAATGACCCGCCCCGCATAACTTCCACAGCAATCACAGCAGCCGAACAGGATAAACTGTACAGTTATACCGTGATTGCAGAAGATCCTTATGATCCATCCGATGTGTTAACTTTTTCTGCTCCGATGTTGCCCTCCTGGCTTACGATAGATCCTCAAACAGGTGTCTTAAGTGGAACACCTGCTAGCAGCGACATAGGCGATCATCAGGTGACTGTTAGGGTAAGTGATGGCACCGATTATGACGAACAAGTTTTTATCGTTAAGGTATCTAAATTGAATGTTGTTCCAGTCATTGCCGCTCAACAGTCTTTTACCATCGATGAGCATAGTGTAAAGGGCACCAGTGTAGGAAAAGCAATGGCTAACGATACGGATGGCGATGTCTTATCCAACTGGATCATCGAGGCAGGAAATACAGACAATGCCTTTTCTATTGACCCGGTAACCGGAGAAATCACTGTGAATAATCCTTCCGCTCTGGATTACGAAGCTACTGCTACTTTTGACCTTGAGATTACAGTAAGTGACGGAAAAGGTACGAGCACCAGACAAATCGTAAAAATTAATCTCAACAACGTTAACGAACCGCCAGTCATAACTGCTCAACTGACTTTCGGTATTGATGAAAACAGTGCCAAAGGTACCAGTGTAGGAATAATAACAGCCAGCGATGAAGACGGTGACGTTTTATCTAACTGGGCTATCGTAGGAGGTAATAAGGATGATGCTTTTAGTATCAATCCGACAACTGGTGAGATCACGGTCAAAAAACCAGCTGCTTTAGATTATGAAAAGAACAAAACATTTGTCTTACAAATCACTGTGAGTGATGGAAACAACACCAGCACTGTCCAGACCGTGACCATCAACCTTGAGGATGTGAATGAAGCACCGGTGATTGTCAAAGGAGTTGCAGCGGAAATTGAAGAAAACAGTCCTGATAATACGGTTGTCGTATCACTTGCAGGAACAGATCCGGAGGGAGACCAACTGACGAACTGGGCCATAGTCGAGGGTAACACGGGCGGCGTGTTCGCTATAGATCCGACAACAGGGGTGATCATGATTAAGGACAATACCAAGCTTGATTTTGAAACAATGGCCGAATATACCCTGACCATCAGTGTAAGCGACGGGATCAACACTACCACGCAGACGGTGACCATCCGCATAAAAGATATACCTGAAAATACAGACGGAAATCCGGTGATCTTTACGGCTTTCTCTCCCAATGGCGATGGGGTGAATGATACCTGGGCCATCCCTAACCTGGGAAGCTATCCGAAAAGTGTGGTAAAGGTATTCAACAGCGATGGGATAGCACTCTTCTCTAATGTTGGATATACCACCAAATGGGATGGCACCTACAAAGGCAGAGTTATGCCGCTGGGCACCTACTATTACCTCATCAAGCTTAATGATGAATCAAAAACAATCTATAAAGGACATTTAATGATAATCGACTAAGAACATGAAGACTATACTATTGATATCTTGTTTGCTTGTATTTGCTCATGTTGCAGCAAATGCCCAGAGTAATGAACTCATTGGGCAGTATTATCTGAACATGTCCGCATATAATCCTGCGCATACAGGCACAGACGATTTCCTCAACATCAACGTAGGCATCAGAAGGCAATGGGCTGGCTTTGCTGGTGCTCCTAACACCTCTTTCTTGAGTGGATATGGCGTGATAAAAAACAGCAAAGATGCCGATAAAGCGATCAGCAGCAAGCACGGTTTAGGAGGATATGTGATGACCAACAGCCAGGGAAACTACAAACAGAATGAGGTATCGCTGATGTATGCCTACCATATACCTATTGCAACCAATACATATGTATCTTTGGGAATGTCCCCTTCTTATTATACAGAAAGAATTGAAGTCAACAACATATCTGTGGAGGATGTCAGCGATGCTGCTTATCAGTCTCTATTGAACCAGGGAAATAAGTACTCAAACCTACAACTCAATACCGGGTTGGCACTGCATTCCGACAGGTTTTACCTTTCTTATAGTTTGAGAGATGCCTTCAAAGTCGGACTTTCAGGAAATAAAGACGTTTTTGCCAACAAGGCAGAAAAAAGGCACCACTTTATGGGAGCTTATACCTTTAGTATCAACGAACAGGTCGAGCTTATTCCTAATACATTTGTGCGGATAGACCAGCACCGCCCCACACTGATCGAATTGGGAGCAAGAGCGAGGTATCAATCAAATATGTGGGCTGGCTTATCCTACAGGAACGACAAAACTATGGTAGGTAGCATAGGATTTTTGTTTGACAACAAATACCAGTTTGGCTATGCCTATGAACACAAAAGTTTTGGCATATCACAATATGCCAGAGGCACCCACGAGGTTATTTTAGGCATACAATTGTTCAAATCGCCAAAGCCTAAGAAACGTGTTTCCTTCGACCCTGCGCCTATAGCAGAGACTATCACTCCTGAACCGGAAACTGTAGAGGAAGCGGAAGCCGTACAGGAACCTGAACCTCCGGTAGTGGAAGAGCCAACAACAAAAACCTTTAAGACAACCTTGAAATCCAAACGCGGTGAGCTTTTGACAGACGGTACTATCACAGTGAAAAATCTTTCTGACGGAAGCGTTAAAACATTCAGTGTAAACAGTGGTTTGGTAGCCCTTGAGCTAACCCAGGGCAACGATTATGAAATTAGCGGTACTAAAGAAGGATATAACACACAGTCTGTAAAAATTACGGCTTCAGAAATTGAAAGCAGGGAAGCTGCTACTCCAATTGATGTGGTTGTAGCGAAGGAAGGGATGCTTGAAAATACTGCTGTTGGTCAGGAGATAAAGATGACGATAGGCTACGAAGTAGGTAAAAGTCCCGTGAAGGCAGCGTCCGTACCTGAGTTAGACAAGCTCGTCGAGATGCTTCAAGAAAACCCCGAACTAAAAGTAGCATTAGAAGCACATTCAGATGCCCGAGGGGCTGATGAGGCCAACATGGCATTGTCTCAAAGAAGAGCTGAATCTGCATTTGCTTACCTTGTCTCGAAAGGCATTGATAAACACAGAATGACAGCCAAAGGATTTGGAGAGACGAAATTGAAAATAGTTAACGCTACAACAGAAGCTGAACATGCGCAAAACAGAAGACTGACCGTTATTATTACCGGTAACTAATCTGAGATAAAGCACTGTATCCAAATCAGCCTCCACTATATATGTATAGGTGGAGGCTGATTCTTTTTTTGGATAAATATTTGTACAGCACATGCTTTTTAATCCTATCTTGTGCATATATAAAATAGTCTCATGATAAGAAAGAGCGTTTTTATCTTGATTGTATTTCATATTGCCGGATTGATGCAAAGCTGCGTCTGCTCCTGCGACAATGCGCCCCTGTATATAGACTATCAGTACCTACTCATCGATAACCTGGATAATGCAGATCGCTATCCGATGATCATCGAAGAAGACAGCATGAAGCGGGAAGCCGTGGCGTTTGCACTGCATATTGTGAGCGACACCGTTAGTTGTTATACACCATTCTCCAGCGGAACCATCTTCGCCGGTGCCTATGCCTGCGAGTGCATCCTGAATTTTGAAACCAACCAGCAAATTGAGCAGATCAGCATTGAAACGCTGAACGAACTGGGTGGAGATTTTGAAGGACAGCAAGATGTTACCGATTTTTTTGTAGCAGATCTTGTAAGGAACGGAAGGGCATTGCACAGTACCCTGGACCAGATCATTGCCGAAATTCCTAAAAACAGGGCCAAAGATATTTCCGGCACATCCTTGAAAGTATATCTAAAAGGAACACCCACCGCTGAACAGGCGCAGTTCACTTTTTGCTTTCAGATGGCAGGATGATATCTGATACGACGCACATCATCAAACTTTACTAAAGTGAGATCTGCACATTTTTTCTGGGTGCTGGCCCTTTGCCTAGCCCATACCGCGACAGCACAGAAAGAACCTCTGGTTACCCAAAAGAGGTATATGCTGGGCTTTGGACTACGTTATACCGCAAGGGATAGCCTGCCGCCCTCAGATGACATGGATTTTGTTAATCACATATTCGAAAGTGATGACGATGCGTATCAGGGATTTCCGGAGTACGAATTGATCATATTTGCAGTCCAGCTCTGGCTGAAAGACCGCTGGCTGCTGGAAACGAATGTTAACATTTATGATGACCTCATACCACAGCAGTTTACCATATATGGCGGGTATGCCTTATGGTATAGATTCGGCATAAAGGCTGGCTATAATATTGAAAACCAATACCTTACCAGCTATGATCAGTACTTCCGCGATCGCTATGGTGAATCGTTCTTTCTTGTTGATCCTAATGCTGCTTATCGTAATGTACAGGAGAACAGTTGGATGGTGGTCTTGTTCTGGTATCCCAACGCCGGGCCATTCCATGCAGAGTTTTCCCTGAATGGTGGTGTCACTTATATTGGCTCTTTTGATTATGAAGTAGCATTCAAGCAGCGCAACAGCAACTTTACCTTTCTTGAAAAATATCAGGTAAAACCTTCACCTTCGTTTTTTATCCATCCGTTATTCTCACTCAACCTTGATCTTTTTCACTTCAAAAAAGCAGTGCTGGGCTTCAGGGGAAGTGCAGCTTATTATTTTACCAACCGGCAGATGAAGTACACCAAAACCACCAGCGCATGGACCGTGACAAACAGCCTGACAGAAGATGTCGTGCCTGTTAAGCATCGCTTCATTAAGAAAGACTTTTCCTTCGGACTCTACCTGCAATACTAAACTTTAGCTAGTGGTTTGTGTGTTAAGACATTGTGAAACTCCTTAAAGTTTAGCAATATTGAATACCATGAATACGCAACAACATGCAGAGGAACTTTTGAGCAATCATGGGCTGAAGAAAACGCCTATTCGCATAGCCATGCTGAAGTTCTTTATGGAACATCAGTTTGCCCTGTCTGCCAGTTATATCGAATCCAATATGAAGGCCATGTCCGATAGGGTTACCATTTACCGTGCTCTGAGTTCTTTTGAAGAAAAAGGCATCCTGCACAAAGCACCCGACGATGGCTATGGCGTGAAATATGCCTTGTGCTCAGAACATTGCCCCGACAATGCCCATGAGGATCATCACGTGCATTTTATCTGCCAGGAATGCAGCAACACCTACTGCCTGGAAGATGTCCATATCCCAATGGTCAAACTACCCGAAGACTATGCCATAGAAAGCTTCACCTATACCATCAATGGCGTATGTAAGGCATGTAAAAGATAGGGTGATGAGAGGATGGATTGATGAGATAATAAGATGATGTGAAGATAGGGTGATAGGGCTATCTTGTCTGGTTTGTAGCGGCAAGATATGTTGCTGAGACGCGATTAATCGCGTCTCAGCAACATATGATCATGCCTGTAAACCTACAATGGAAGTGTCACCAATAAATTCATCAACCCATCCCCACATCAACCCATCAACCTATTCTATCGCAGGCAGGGCAATCTGATCAAAAGGGCTGCTTTGCTGCAACTCCTAGTGCGCGTTTGTAACGCGTAGCGCGGCTGGCGTTACAAACGCGTCCGGCGTGGTGCGCACTAGCAATGGATAGGGTGATGAAAGGAAGGCTTTGCTGATGTGGCGATAGGTTTATTCTGAGCCAGTACTTAACGCATCATCTCATCAACCATTAGCCTATCAAAATCGTATTCAGTTTGGCTCGGTAAACCACATAGGCTTGGTATGAAAATCCGGTTGCAGACCGCCTATCTTCTCCAAAGCTTCACTGTTCCAGTCTACTTCTGAATACTGACGGGGGTACCAGCGTTCTGCCGGTTTTCCGTTATTTTCCAGTGCTAGGGTATCTGGCAACGTAAATCCCATAAAAATATCACTACTATAGTCGTAGCGTCGCAGGTCTGACCATGTTTCGTTGTTGGTATACAAAGCAATGTACTTCTGAGTCATGATTTGGCTTAGAGTCAGTTCGCTGGCATTGGCTGGCAGTGCTGTAGCTACAAAATCTGCAATAGCCGCCGACGCTACACCTGCATAAAGCATATGTGAACGTACCCCTTCCAGAAAAGCTGTATATGCCATGTTTAAGTCTCCTTTGATAAAAGCGGCTTCTGCTTTGATAAACTGTATTTCAGGATAGGTCATGAGCGGATAAGGCTTGCTATCAGTGAAGATATACTTGCCGTACAGCGTTTGTCCTACTTCGGCAGTGTCTCCTTCTGTTGGCACCAGTCCATGATAAATGCCTACAGAATCAGCATTGAACATCAGAGGCAAACGGGGGTCCTGCACTCCTGCAAAATAAGTACCGTCCAAATAGCTGATAACAAGCTTAGAGGCATAACTGGTGTTAAAATTTCCACGGATTGGCCCCATAAAACTACTGTTGGCGGAGCTTTCTCCGATGAAAAAAACACTGGGGTTATCTTCTATACTTTGAAATGACTGATCAACAAAAGAGATCACATCATCAGGCTTGAAAGTGCTTTTGTTGGTTAGATGCCCTGCATTGCGTGCCTTGATAGCGTAAGCAAACTTTATCCATCGGCTGATATCACCTTCATAAAGATAATCGGCTGCTGCAAAATCACTGGCACTGTCTTCAGGAATAGTCTGTAGCACAGCAATGCCCTCATCGCACAGTATTTGGATTTGCCCGTAAATAAATTCCTGCGAATCATACTCGAAGCTGGTGCGGGTATTGTCCCAGGCTTGCTGATAGGGAAGCTCTCCGTGGTGATCGGTAGTGACCTGCCAGCTCCAGGCACGAATGACTTTGGCGATGCCTTCGTATACCGGCTGGTTATTTTCCTGTGCCTGCGTTACCATTTCGTTCAGGTCGGAGCCGATAGACCAGTAGTTGTTTCTGAACTTCTGCGTACCCGAGGTATAGCTGCTGCCATGACGTTCATAGAAGTAATCGGGTAAGGCGTTTACCCAATTCTGGGTATAGGAGCCTACGTAGCGGCTGTCAAACATTTCGCCCTCGGCCATTGCATAGATGATCTGTGGCAGGTAATAGTCTGGCGGAGCAGTTTGAGGCGCATAAGGATCTGCGTTGATATCCAGGTAATCTTTACAGCCGGTAAATGCCAGAGCAGCCAATATAAAAGAGCAGTATGTTATTATCTGTCGATGCATAAGTATGAGTTGTTAAAGCGTGAGTTTAAGGCCAGCAGAGTACACCACTGGGTTGGGAATAGCAAAATAGTCAAATCCGGCGGCATTGCTGCCCCGCGCTGATGCATTCAGGCCGTTGATGTCCGGGTCTGGCCCGGAGTAGTTGGTAATTAATATCAGGTTGTTGGCACTGGCGTGTACCTGAAAAGCCTCTACAAACGTGTTTTCCAGTAAACGAATTGGCAAATTGTAGCTCAGACTAATATCCCGCAGCCTAAACCAGTTGATATCTTTTTCTATAAAGTTGGCTTCAATCCTACCGGTAGCAGAACGGTAGTAGTCTTGATCCAGTGCTACTTCCTGTGTGTTTACCGCACCGTCTTCAGTCACTCCCTGAAAAACAGTGGTCTCTCCACGGTTAGCGGTTTGTTCCGTTAAACCATAATAGGTAAGCGAGCGGGCTGTGCCATTGAAAATATCTCCACCCTTGCGTATATCCCACAGAAAGGACAGGTTGAATCCTTTATAAGTAAAGTTGTTGGTAAGCCCCAGTGTGAAGTCAGGCTGGCGGTTACCAATTACATGAAAAGTAGTATTCAGTGCAGGATAGCCAGGGTTATCTGATGTATTGATCACCAACTGGTTGTCATCATTGCGAAGCCAGGAATAGCCTGTGATCGTATAGAAAGATTCTCCTCTGATGTAGCCACCACGTGCATTGCCATACAGCCAGGTATCGCTCAGATAAAACTCATCAAAACCACCCGGCAGCGAGAGCACTTTGTTACGGTTCAGCGAGAAGTTGGCAATCAAATCCCATTGAAAATTCTGTTTTTTCACTAAGGCACCATTTAGCATCAGCTCTACTCCCCGGTTTTCTATTTCTCCGGCATTGATCAGCTGTAGAATATAGCCGGAGACATAACTCAGTCGAGGAGAAACGATCTGGTTTTTGCTGCGCACGTTGTAGTAAGTAAAGTCCAAGCTTAGCCTGTTGGCCAGAAAACGCAGGTCAAATCCTGCTTCATAAGAAGTAGTGGTTTCCGGTACGATGTTCTCATTGGCCCCATAAACATTTACCTGAAAACCTCCTCCAGTACCTGTAAACTCATCGAGGGCAGGACGTGTTTTGTGAGGTGGAGCGTCTTTTCCTACCTGCGCCACAGAAGCGCGTATCTTACCAAACGAAATAATAGAGTTGACATCCAGGTTGAAGGCTTCTGAGAAGACAAAACTACCACTGATGGAGGGGTAGAAGAAACTATTGTTTTGTTTGGGCAAGGTAGAAGACCAGTCGTTGCGGCCCGTCACCGTCAGGAAAGCCAGGTTCTTGTAGCCCACGCTAAGTTCTCCAAACACACTAGCCAGACTTCTGCGGTAGCCACCCACACCTACCTCACGGGTTGCTCGATTGGTGTTGATAATAGTGTACAAACCAGGCACTTGTATGCCTTCTCCATAGCGGGAATCTACGCGATAGTTACGGTTTTCTGTGTTATTGCCCAGCGTTAAAGAAACGTTGAAATCACCAAAACTTTTGTCAGCATTTAAAAAGATAAAAGAATTGATCAGACTGCTTTTAGCATCGTATTCTGCCATCAGGCCACCTACATTTCTGGCTCTGGCACGATTAGGGTATGCCTGATAAGACTCGGGATCGTAAGCAGTCAATCCATAAGTATTGTATAGGTCAGCACCTATCCGCCCGGTAACACTTAGCCAGTCGGTAAACTGATAGGTAGCACTTCCGTTCATCAGAAACCGGTCTGTTTCGTCAGAAATCTGGTTTTTGTTCAGGGTAAAATAAGGGTTGTCCAGGTTGTTGTCCGGGTCAGCCAGAAAAGCAGGCGCATTGTCCTCGGCATATTGCCACTTCCGCACATCATTGACAGCAGGCCATAGAAGTGCATTCTGATAAAGGCTGCCATTCCCCTTAGAAGTACGGTCTGCCGTAGAACGGATGTAGTTGAACGACCCGGTAACCGACAACTTATTCAGGGGCTTTGCACTCAGGTTGAGCCTGATAGAGTTTCGGTTGTACCCCGTATTGGGCACCGAGCCATTTTGACGGAGCAGGCTACCCGAAGCGCGGTAAGTCATATTGTCATTTCCTCCGCTCACACTAATATCGTGCGACTGGGTAAAGCCTCTGCCAAAAAGGTTGTCTACATTATTATACATAGGCGTATCAGCAGGCAGTGGTTGCCCCCAATGTGAAAGCGACACATCGCTGTTTACTCCACCAAGCCCCTGGCTGTATTTGTTGTACAGATCAGGAAAACGGGTGATTTCTTCCAGACGAAAATCATTGTTGTAGGTGATCATGGCTTTTCCGGCTTTTCCCTTTTTGGTGGTGATGACGATGGCTCCGTTGGCCGCATCAATACCATAGAGTGCAGCCGCAGAAGGGCCTTTTAGCACCGTCACGCTCTCTATATCATCCGGGTTGATATCCATACCGCGACTGGTATAATCAAAGTTTCGGTTGGGTGTATCGGCCAGCAGATAACTTCCGTTGAGCGTGGTGTTATCTATAGGCACTCCATCTACTACAAACAGGGGCTGATTGTTTCCATCTAATGATGTGCCACCTCGTATCACAATATTGGCAGAAGAACCGGGCAGTCCGGTAGAACTACTCACATTGACCCCGGCCACCCGCCCCTGTAGAGAACTAATGACGTTGGGTCTACTGGTTTGTGCCAGTTCTTCACCACCTACTTCCTGTACAGAAAAGCCTAGTTTTTTCGTTTCCTTTTCAATACCAAAAGACGTAACGACCACATCTTCCAGCATCTTGGTATCTGGCGACAGCTTTACATTCAATTCGGTTTGCCCGTTGAGCTTTACCTCCTTGCTAAGATAGCCCACAAAAGAAAAGATCAGCGTAGCATCCCGGGTTGGCACCTCAATCCGATAGGCACCATCTATATCAGCCACAGTACCCACGGTAGAGTTTTTGACAAGTACATTCACACCGGGCAGGGAAGTGTTATTGTCTTCTGAGGTAATCTGGCCGGTTACTGGGATGCTTTGAGCCAGTAAGCCTGGTGGTAAAGAGGCACCGGCTATCCATAAAAGCGTAATAAGAGTAAATTTGTGCATAGTGAAATGGTTAAGATAAATGATAGTGACAACAATAGAAATGAATACATAATAATATGCAGCAGACTTATTAAATCAAAAATAAGCAACATGATATTCAAGTATTATTTTAACATAACATTAATTTGTACATTTAAAGCTATCAAATTCCTAAATCACCCCATCACCCCATCACCCCATCCCCACATCAACCTATTCTATCGCAGGCAGGGCAATCTGATCAAAAGGACTGCTTTGCTGCATCATCTTTTCTATTTCCTCACTCTTTCGGGGGGCTTCATCCGATAGAAGTTCGCAGCCTGCCTGAGTCACCAGGAAATCATCCTCAATGCGCACCGGGATGTTCCACCACTTAGGGTCGCAGGGACTACCTTCGGGAATGTAGATGCCGGGTTCTATGGTGATCACCATGTTGGCTTTCAGCGTATCCGTCTCCCCTTTGTCGTGTACATCCAACCCGATATGGTGGCAGCAGCCATGTGGGTAATAGCGGTTCCGTCCGGTGCGCGAGTCCATCATATCTTCCTTGTCGGTACTTTTATAAATACCCAGGTCTACCAGTCCCTGGTTGATAACGTTGGCAGTAGCCAGGTAAATATCGGCAAAGGTGGCTCCTTCTTTGCACATGGCACGGCCTGCCTCCTGCGCTTTGTACACCAGGTCATAGATTATTTTCTGCTCCTTGCTGAACTTGCCATTGACAGGAATGGTACGGGTGACATCGGCGGTGTAGCCATGATATTCCGCACCCAGGTCCATCAATATGAGTTCGCCATCTTCGATGCTCGGCTTATAGTTATCTATATAGTGCAGCACACAGCCGTTGTGCCCGGCACCTACAATGCTGGGGTAACCTTCGTATTCGGCACGGTACTTTTTAAAAATGAACTCATGGATGCCCTGCACTTCTGCTTCCGACATGCCAGGATGCATGGCTTTCATCACTTCCCGCTGCCCGATGGCAGAAATAGTCACGGCTTTCCTGAGCAGTGCCAGTTCTTCCGGCTGCTTGATACCACGCCTCTGCTGCATCAGGCTGTCCAGCGTTTGGGTGTCCAGGTTATTTTGGTGAGGCTCCAGCGTGAGGGTGCCAGGTGCCTTGTCCGGATAGTTTGCCTTCTTTTTGAACGTAGCGATCAGGTCATACAGGTCGCCTGCTTCTTCGGTATTACGTACGTCGCCTTCAAAATCATAAAACATTACCTTGTCGAACTTGCTGAAGTCGATGTTGTAGCTTTCAAAATCCGGTCCTTCCAGTGCTACTTTAAAATCCAGGGCTTTTTTTGCGCCTGCTTTTCCCAGCCTTGCGCCTTCATACAGTTCTCTCAGCGCATCGTGTGCCCTGACGAAGATAATCTCGTCATAAGATTTTCCGTTGAGACGTTGCTTGTCTTTGAAAATCAGCAGCACAGCATGTGGCTCCCGATGGCCGGTCAGGTAGTAAAAGTTCGGGTCTTGGTGGTAGATATAGTCCACATCGTTGGCACGGTTGCGCACCGGGTTGGCAAAGAAAACCGCTACCGAATTACCAGGCATCATTGCTCTCAACGCTTCCCGACGCTCACGGTGAAATTGAGAGGAAAGCAGATCGTCGGGTGTATGTTCTTGGGCAAAAGCGGAAACAGGCAACAACCATACGGCAATCATCCAAATATAAGCAAGGTTATTCATCATAGCAGGCAAATCTTTTGATAGGTAATGATAGATTATAACGCAATAGAATCGCAATATACATAGGAAAACCTTTTTGAAAGATCAATGGTCTCTGGTTTTTTGTATCAGCACAAAGCCGTTGATATACAAAATGATGTATTGCAATATTACGCAGGCATTGCAACGTTTATTAGGTAATCTGTGTCAGTAACAGATCGGGCTTACACTTAATCCGGTTTCTGAAGAACAGATAAACCATGCTATCAGCAGATAAATTACTATACATAACGAAAACAGACATGCTAAAAAGAAGTTTTTTAAGTATCATAGCGGTTGCCTTGGCAGGCTATGCCATGGCGCAAAGCAATGACCAGGACAGCAAACCCAAAAAAGAAGATGACGTGGTGCGAAAAATAGAAGTGTATGGCAGTGCCGAACGCGAAGTGACGCCCGATGAAATTCACTTCACTATTACGCTCAAAGAATACCAGGGCAGCGATAACAAAAAAGTGTCCATAGACAAGCTGGAACGCGACTTATACGATGCTGTGGGCAAGATGGGTATTGATAAAGAAGACTTTCAGGTGATGGACGTGGCCGGGTACAACTACGACTGGTACCGCAAGGGCAAAAAGCAGGAGCGGGAAAATTTTCAGGCAACCAAGCAATACAATATCACCTTCAAAGACCTCAACGAGATCAATAAGCTATTCGAATACCTAGACCCCAAGAGCATACAAAGCACCGACATCTCCGGCTATTCTCATTCGGATATCGACAAGATCAACAACGACCTGAAGATAGAAGCCCTGAAAAATGCCCGGCAAAAAGCAGCAAGCCTGCTCGGTGGCATCGATGAAAAACTCGGCGAAGTGATAGAAGTGCAGGAAATTGACAACGGCTATCAACCGCCCGTCATGTATGCCAGAAGCATGGCAATGGCGCAGAGCGATGCCGACAGCCAGCCCCAGATTGATTTCAAAAAAATGGAACTCAAAGCACAGGTCAGAACGGTCTTCCGTATCCTTTGATGAATACTTTAAACCTGTTTGGCATTAAACGCCTGACAGGTTTACACTGCTAGTGCGCGTTTGTAACGCGTTGCAAACGCGCACTAGCAATATCGTATTGGGAAAACGATTTTTTAATAAGAAAACTTGAGGTCTCTTGATCATTGTGAATTACTCTTTCAATACATACACCGGCGGTGCTGCTTTGTCATCATACACCGCTTGTACACCATTCAAGGACACACTATTGTAAACGTATCCGGCGCACTGATCGCCTGGCTTTCGTTCTGAAACACTCACTGACAATGTGTCTATCACATTACCTCTTTCCAGGTAATAGGTAACTACTTTCTCAAACACGCTGATATACGGAAGGACGGGAGAAATACCATATGTTTCTTCACCGCTCCCTTTGAATTCTAATTCTAAGGTTGCATCCGTATCATATTTGATATAGTAAATCCTGGTATTGTCTGGCCTGTTGGCATCGGTTAGCCGGTTGCTGCCTGACTGGTCTGTAATCTTAAAACGAAACGGCTCTGGCTGCACGTCGCACTCCGGCTCTTTCTCCTCACTACAACCTGCAAACACAAGGAGTAAAAACATGATAAAGTATTTCATAAGCATATCGTTGATAGCATAAGATAACTGACTTAACAAACTATTGAAAGCGCAACTGGTAAGAGATTGCCGGTAAGATAGGAAACAACGTGTACTGCACGAACCGCTTGGTACCATCCGCAAAAGTATCCCGATCGATGAAAAACGGATTCTTCCGGTTATAGGCATTGTAGACACCCACTGTCCAGATGCGTGCGCCCCACTTCTTTTCCTTGCGGTGTTGCAGGTTGATGTCCAGCCGGTGATACGGATTCATGCGAAAGCCATTGCGCCCCCGGATTTCTTCTATATCTCCTTCACTCACCAAATCCCGGAAGTAGAAGTCGGTGATCTCTATCGGGTCATACGAGGAGACCGGCAGCGTGACGGCCTGACCGGTACCGAATACCCAGTTGGCCGAAACGGTCAGCCTTTTGGTCCATTGGTAAGAAGCCGTAACTGATATATCATGCCTGCGGTCGTAGCGGAAGGGAAACCAGGCTCCGAAGTTTACCTCGTCAAACTGCCGTTCGGTACGCGACAGCGTGTAGCCCAGCCAGCCGGTAAGCCGCCCCGTTCTTTGCTCCACCAGCAGCTCTACGCCATAGCTGCGGCCTTTGCCAGCCACCACTTTATCCTGCCAGTCTTCTTCCACATCCAGGAAGTCTGCGCCGTCTTTGTATTCCAGCAGATTTTCCATCGTCTTATAGTATCCTTCCAGGCTCACCTGCAAGCCACCGGTCAGTGTTTTGGCTAAGCCAACGGCTACCTGCTGCGCCTGTTGCGGGGCAATGCGCTCGGTGGCTGGTACCCACAGGTCGGTAGGCAGGCCCAGCCCGGCATTGGTAAGCAGATGGATGTACTGCGTCATGCGAGCATAAGAGGCTTTCAGTGCCAGCGTTTTACCCGGCAAATAGCGGAGTGATACCCTGGGTTGCAGCGACGTATAGGTTTTGCTATTGACGCTGAAAGCAGAAGCATGAATGCCCAGGTTGGCACCAATACGCCGAAACGGCTGCCACTCATCTTCCAGGTACACATAGCCTTCCTGCGCTTCCACGATGGCCGAACCCAGCACCGTATCGCCGCTCACCACCGGGTCATCGGCCAGCGTGTCAAAGACGTAGTTGACGGCACCGGGGTTGAACGTGTGCCAGATCATGTTGGCTCCTGCCTGAATGTTGTGCTTCGGGTTGGGCAGAAAGTTCACATCTATGCGGGCAGCCCAGTCTTCAATGGCCGAGCGGTAACGCTGTCGTGAAAGGGTATAGCTGCTGTCATTTGCCTCTGTGGATAAGCCCTTTCTAATCGTTTTGTATGTCACATCATTGTCATAATCATAGCGGCTGTAAGTAACAGAGGTATTACTGAACCAGCGGGGAGAGATGATGTAGTTCCAGCGAAAAGCCGTCGTCAGGTTGCTCCATTGCAGGTTAAAATCACTGTTGCTGATCGTTTCCACGCCTTGTATCCTATTTTCGCGCTGGTCGCTGATGGTGCCCTCGTCGCGGCCGGTGTAGGCACTCAGATAGAAGTGGTGGTTCTTTCCCAGGCGGTAGTTGACTTTGGCATTGAGGTCGTAGAAATAGTAACCCACGTCGCCTTCCTCACCTTCGCCGACAAATTTCTTGAGCAGCGGCTTGGCTACCAGGTCCAGGTAGGTACGCCTGCCGGAGATGATAAAGGATGCTTTGTCTTTGATGATAGGCCCTTCGATAGAGGCACTGCCGGAGATTAGGCCGAGGTTCACTTCCCCGGCAAACTGCTTCATATTACCTTCCTTCATGCGGATGTCCAGCACTGAGGACAACCGCTCGCCATACCGTGCCGGAAAACCACCTTTGATCAGTTCCACATAGCTCACCGAGTTGGGGTTAAACACAGAGAAGAAGCCAAACAGGTGCGACACATTATACACCGGCACCCCATCCAGCAAGATCAGGTTCTGGTCGGGACTACCGCCGCGCACATACAGCCCGACGGTGCCTTCGTTGCCCGACTGTATGCCGGGCAGCAGTTGCAGAGTTTTCAGGATGTCTACTTCTCCCAGCAGGGCAGGCATCTTCCGTATCTGCTCGGGCTGCACCGATACCACGCTCATCTGGGTGCGCTCGTGCACGGCATCTTCCGGCGTACCTTCCACCACTACTTCTTCCAGCAGGGTGTTGGCTACCAGGTCTATGTTGAGTACCGTATCCTTTTGCAACGGTATGGCAACGGCAGCAGGCACGTAGCCCACATAAGAAAAACGCAGCTGCGCCGAGTCTGCCGTTAGCGTAAAGCTATAGAAGCCATAGCGGTTGGTGGCTATGCCCTGCCCACCCGACAGGTTCAGCACTGTGGCCTGTATCAGCGGTTCGCCGGTTTGTGCATCGCGCACATAGCCGCTAACCGTGTGAAGCTGCTGAGCCTGGCTAACCAAACCAAATGATATTAATATAGCAGTAGCAATAAACGCAATATAGGAAGCTATCATCTTGTAGCGATTTTCTGTTCCGCTTGATTATATCCTGCAAAAACACCCAAGCCGTTGTCTATATTATCAAAGACCTGCACCGGCTGGGCAAAAGGGTTGCTTTCTACCAAGGCTTGCAGGTCGCGGGTGTAGGTGTAATTATAATACGCTTCGGTGGTAGTGCGCAATATGGCATAGATCGTATGGATACCTACTGTATCACCTGCCTGACGAATGATGTTGCCTTCACTACCGTAGGCATTCATTTCCAACACAAACCCTTCATTAAAAACCCTGGTGTAGATTTCGCTGTTTAGCCTAAAAAGAACGTACGTCTTCAATGCGTACTGTTGTCCATTAAAGCTCCCATCTTTAAAAAGCAATTCGCCACGGTAACTATCAAATGTATTATCTATGATAGGGTCATCCGATCGGATTAACATAGGTTCTACTTCTTCTTTCAATAATAGTTCTCCATTACCGTCCACATCAACAGTGCCGAATCCATCCCAACGAATGATCAGAGACAGGCTGTAGAAATTATCTTCGGGCGGGTCATCCAGGCGTAGTGTCAGGCCATAAGCTACCTCAGTGGTATCAAGTTGATCATCCTGTCGGACATCCAATGTATCTAAAATCACATCAATGATCTGCGGGGCATTACCTGGCACCTGGCTACTGGCCGTCAAGGTAGCAAAGTCAGGGTGGTCCACGCGCAGCGTATAGGGAATGCCTGCCTGCGGATAAGCGTCCGTTGCCCGGTAGATGCTGTGACCTTTGAAAGGATCTTCGCCCTGATACTGCAAACTGGTGACCAATTGCTCGCCCTGCCATACTGCTACTGTGGCTTGTGGCAAACCTTCAAACTGATTGTTATCCAGAATATAACGGTTTTTGCTCAATGCTACCGTCCATACACTATCAGGAGTAAAGAATGCATTGGCTGTAAGCTGTGCAGGCTGCCGGGGGATGTCAACCTCTACAACTGACTCGCAGGCAAACAGGAGTGATAATAAAAGAATGTATAGGTGGCGATAGTTCATCCGGAAGAATTAAGATATGACGATAATAAGTTCGCTGGTTTGTCAATACCGAACAACAAATGCCTGTATTATTTTTAGGCAAACCTTAACTTTAGTGTAAAAATGATACGTCTGTCAGAAAATGTATCAATGTCCTGTACCATACTTTACCATAGTCGGCTTACAGTGAATACAGATAGGATTCAGGCAGCAAGTGTATGCCATTTCTGCTGGTCTTTGCGGTATGGTTGCGCCTATATTTCGCTATTTTTCAGTTTGAATTGACAAATTGATACGCTTTCTTACCTCATACAGCTATCTGCGGCTTTGCGTTTGGCACTAACTTGTCTGTACTTCTAGCTTTAAAAGAATGTTCAACCTCAATTAAAAGCACATGGCACAATTACTGTACCCCCGCGACTCATCACAAAAGCACATGAGCGCCACCCGCCGCCACCTGCGGCTATGCAAACAGGTAAAAAACACGCAGGGACTCGTCAAGCAGATCACCCCGGCGTATCAACTGGTCACAGAGAAAGATCAGGAGCTACAAGCGCAAAAGCTGGTGCGTGAAGATCGCTACGATGACATGCTCATGGCAGATAACCAGCTGGATGATAGCGTGAGAAACCTCTTTGGAAAATGTGAAGCGTTTGACCGCACGCATCCCGGCGATAACGTATTGCAGCAAATCTTTCCCGAACGTAAGTTCAGCCATATCGTCACCATGAACCGGCAGGAAGAACCAGCTATGGTAGAAAAACTGGCGATGCGACTGGAAAGTCTGGGTGAAAAGCATTCGCTATTCCCGATCGCACAGGAACTCAAACAAGTGGTAGCTACAACACGCAAAGCTATTCGTGCTTACCAGGAATGTGTGCAGTTATTGAAGGTGTGCGAAACCGAATGTGAAATGGCTTGCACCGCACTGCGCCGTCAATACGAAAACAATTACCTGGATGCCCGCAAACAACTGGGCAGACCGCTGGCCGAACGTTTGTTTCCTACTTTCAATACCAAAAAGAAATCAGACAAAACATCTGCCGAAGCCAAAGAAGCGGCGGCAAAGCAATCCTGATCTTCGCAGAAGGCTGGGCGTGAGCGTCCACGCCTTCTTTACTTTTCTGACAGGTATTCTACAGCCCTAAAAAACGAATACAATCTGATGTTGCCTGCTATTTACCCTTCCAAAGTTGTTCAAGAAACATATGGTGCTGCTTTTATAGCTTGATGGATGCGTTACAAAAGTTTGTAATGCTGTTTGCAGGCTCAATAAGTGCTGCACATTATTTTGTTGAGCACTTTCTACGCTTATCAAGCCCTTTACAAAACTTCTTGAAGTAGTTTCCGAGTGAATGTATCCCATAACAAAACATCTTGAAGATCATTCTATGCCTGTTAGGTGCTTCAAGAAAGATATTGTTTGTTTTCTAAGCGTTGGAAGCACTTAACAAAATCTGTGGACGGCAGACACTGTTTATCAGCCCAGGGCTTAAAGCCCTGGGCTGATAAAAGC
>CATQIH010000004.1 GCA_958296015.1 Cyclobacteriaceae bacterium | reverse complement strand
GGGGCATTTATAATGCCCCGCATGGAATGCCGCTACTAAAACAAGACAACAGGTTCTTTCTCAATGACAAGCTCTATACATCACTCAAAACGTAGTTTGCACATCACTTAAACCACGAGATGTAAGTTTTGAGAAAAAGAACCAAGATTGGTAAGACCCTTATTGCCCATCCAAAAAAAATGAATAAAACCTGGTTACCGTCCATTTTTTTTACTAAAACAATGGACGGTAACCGGTACATATTACATCGACCTTACATGACAATGAATAGTACCAGGAAAAATGCACTAAAAAACCGCAAAAATGTCAACAGCACTGTAAGAAAAGTGTAAGAAACCTGGTGATCGTCCATTTTTTTTCACTTCTATGTAAATATGTACCAGGTACCACTCATTTATTTTGAACAAATAATGAGCCGGACTTAGGTTCCGGTCATTTTTTGCGCCTGAACAACGAGCCGTACCAAGTTTTACTCGTGTAAGACGATAGGCCAACAGCAACGAAATAGTCAATAAGAAGCCCCACTATGTCTGCTGACAAGACCAACAAGGCCAAACGGCAGATGTACTATTTATGGAAATAAAGG
The DNA here is from genome assembly GCA_958296015.1 of Cyclobacteriaceae bacterium. GTDB lineage: Bacteria > Bacteroidota > Bacteroidia > Cytophagales > Cyclobacteriaceae > JAJNNC01. Next base: position 30,255 of record CATQIH010000004.1, on the reverse strand, counting down.
ATACAAACCATGCTACATGAAAGAGCAAGTGGTCAGACTGTATCCTTTCATAGCAATGAACCAGCCTAAAACCATGTCAATACAACTCTTTACAAATGGTCAGCATCCACTAATTATTGTTTATCAAACTGATTTGCTATCTACAAGAAAAAGTCAGTGCGCGATAGACAAAGTATTTATTAAAATGGTTAGTTTGGATGCTATAAAGAAAATAACCGGGCCGCGGCGGCCGCCATAGGGCGCATATACAGTCTTTGGCGATCACCCTGACCGACCACCGAACAGACATCAACCTGGTATCAAACAATATATTTTCAGCTCATATCAGAACAATAACCTGAAATATAGTTTAAAATTTCAGTAGAGTAATATCAGACTTTTTGAGAGTAAACAGACAAGAACCGTTTGGAAAAAAGCTGACGAAAAATAATATTTTATGGCGGCTGACGTGGTGCAGGTAACACTAACAATCCCCATTTTCAATGTCTTTAAGCATCCTGATAAGTTTGCTTTTCACTTGTTTTAGCTGGCGGATTTTAGCGTCAATCTCGTTGATTTTGACATTGGCTATTTCCATTTTATTCGCTACCGTAAACTTGTTATTCGTCCAACTACTTAGCAGGTATTTTATTTCAGACAAAGTAAACCCAACTTCTTTCGCTTCTTTAATCAATGCTATTGTTTCTACAAGGCTTTCATCGTAGTTCTTGTAGTTGTTGGTTTTTGTTTTTTCATCTGCCACACCATTGAAAAAACCAAAGTTTTCATAATACCGCAAAGTGTGTATCGAAACACCTGTTTGCTTTGATAATTCATTTATTAACATATACATTCCTGGTTGTTGAAAAAAATACTTTAAGTATAGACTATACTCTATACTTGTTAGTTGCAAATTTATGCCACATTTTTGCAGAAACAAAAACCAAGCATGAAACATATTGCAATAATTGGAGGTTCGGGTGCGACAGGTAGTGAAGTTGTGCGATTGGCTCTCGAAGCAAATTACAAAATAACCCTGGTGGAAAGAAAGCCAAATGGGCTTCAGCCAAAAGAAAATTTGTCGGTAGTAAAAGGCGATGTAACAGATTTGGAAAGTCTTACAGAAGCTTTTAAAAATATGGATGTTGTTATCAGTTGTTTTGGGCCTGCAAACGGCAGAAAAGCAGGAAATTTAATGTCTGTCGGAGCAACCAACATCGTTCGTGCCTGTGAGCAAAACGGAATAAAACGTTTCGCATTTATGAGCGGAATTTTGCAATCAAACGGTCATGAACTCACTTTTTTGAACAGGCTGGGCATAAAGTTTATTAGACAGTTTTACAAAGAAGCCTACAAAGACAAAATAATTGCGGAAACTTTTATACAAGCAAGTTCTCTGGAATGGGTAATCGTGCGGGCTGTTGGCTTGTCTAAATCCGAACCCACCGGAAAATACAAGGCAGGAATCAAAAGCAAAGTTTCGCCTTTCAATGCGTTGGCATTTGCAGATTGTGCCAAGTGTTTGCTGGACGCAGTTGAAAACCGCCAATGGACAAGGCAAATTATTAACGTAGGAAAAAGATAAATTATGGGAAAGTGGAATTTTAATAACATACCCGACCAAAGCGGACGTGTGGCTGTTGTTACGGGTGCGACTTCGGGCATCGGATTTCAGACTTCGCTAATGCTTGCAAAAAAAGGAGCAGCAGTGATGATGACTTATCGGAATTTTGACAAAGCACAAGAAGCGAGTAAGGAGATCATCAAAGAATGTCCCGAAGCCAAGCTGTTTTCTGTAAAACTTGATTTGACAGACTTACATTCCGTGAAAGCGTGTGCCGAGGAAATCAAAAAGAAATACACAAATCTTGATTTGCTGATCAATAACGCAGGAGTAATGGTTCCACCATTTACTAAAACCAAGCAAGGGTTTGAATTGCAGATGGGCACTAACCATTTGGGACATTTTGCACTTACAGGACATTTACTGCCATTGCTAATACAAACGCCTGATTCCAGAATTGTTTCTGTATCAAGTTTGGCGGCATTTGTGGGTAAAATTGATTTGGAGGATTTGAACTACCACCATCGCAAATACAAAGAATGGGAAGCCTATGGGCAAAGCAAGTTGGCAAACCTCATGTTTATCCAAGAATTGTCGAGAAAATTAAAAAAGCATAGAATTCAGTCTATTGCGGTAGCATCACACCCAGGTGGTTCGCCTACTAATTTGCAACGAACGAGCAGTTATTTTATGAAGCATATGTTAACGCCTTTGATTTCACACCCACCTTCCGAAGCCGCACTTTCTACGCTCAGAGCTGCATGTGACCTAACGGTGTCCAATGGTTCGTATTGGGGCCCTTCCTCTTTGTTTGGACTTACAGGCTATCCTGCACAAGCTAAAATCCCCAGTAAAGCGTTAGATTTAAAAATGGCAAATCTGTTATGGGATTTAAGCGAAAAACTGACAAGCGTGGCGTATAAATTTGAGTAAAGCACCTCCATTTTGCTGAATGTAAGCCCAAAAAAGAAAAACAATAAATAAAATTTATAATACGAAAAATGCCAATCTTTTTTGGCATTATATCACTATTAGCAACCGTAACATTCTTCTATATGCGTCAACCACAATTCGGAAAAGCACCAAGAGGCAAGCGCCTTGAATTGTTGCAAAAATCATCCAATTACAAAGACGGGAAGTTTCAAAATATACACTTTACGCCTATGTTAAGTGAAGGCCATTCTATGATAGGAGTGACGTTCAATTACATTTTCGGAAAATTTCCACGCACCATACCGACCGACAATATTCCGTCTGTAAAAACCGATTTAAAAAATGTTTCAATTACCGAAAATGTATTGGTATGGTTCGGCCATTCGTCTTACTTTATCCAGCTCAATGGCAAACGCTTTCTGATTGACCCCGTTTTCAGCGGTAACGCTTCACCCATTCCGAATTCTAATAAGTCATTCAAAGGAACAGATATTTATTCGGCTGATGATATGCCTGAAATTGATTATTTATTGATCACACACGATCATTACGACCATTTAGATTATCCAACCATACTGAAACTAAAGCCTAAAGTCAAGCAGGTTATTTGTGGTTTGGGCGTAGGCGAACATTTTGAATTTTGGAGCTTCGACAGCACAAAAATCATTGAGAAAGATTGGAACGAGCGTGTTAAGATTAGTGATGATTTTACGTTGCACACCGCACCCGCACGGCATTTTTCGGGTAGAAGTCTTACAAGAAACAATACGCTTTGGCTTTCATTTATTCTGCAAACACCCGATCTGAAATTGTATCTTGGTGGCGATAGCGGCTACGACACGCATTTTGCTGAAATCGGAGAAAAGTTCGGAGGATTTGATTTGGCACTTTTGGATAATGGTCAGTATAATTTGGCTTGGCAAGCTATTCATATGCTACCTGATGAAGCATTGAAAGCCGCCAAAGATTTACAAACAAAACGATTGTTTCCAGTCCATTCTTCTAAATTTAAATTGGCCTATCACCCTTGGGATGAACCATTAAAAACCATCAGCAAACTGAATGAAAAAGAATATCATTTTCCATTGGTAACACCTAAAATCGGGGAGATAGTACACCTGAATGATAATACACAAACTTTTTCCAAATGGTGGGAAAACATCAATTAACTCCGATTGCCATAAGTTGAGAATTCCATTTATTCCATTCCAATCATTAGATAATCATTATTGCCGCCGCCTAGTTTGTCTGAAAGAATCCTCACACTGACGCGGCTGACCTGTTGCGAGGGAGTTTTTGGAATGTGATAAGTATATGCTTCCAAAGATAAATTGCCATCAACTAAGTTCGCAAAAGGAAGTTTTTCTGTAGCTATCACCGATCCTTCTCCATACAACCTGAACTCAAGCCACAGGGTATCGGTAAATCTGCATGGCTGCGGATACCTGTAGGCAGCTTCAATGCCCAGGCTGATGACCGAATCGCTGACAGTGAGGCTGGTGTTGTGTAGCTGAATGCTTTTGAGCGAGGTGACATCGTTTAGTAGGGTGACATGCTGCGTTTTGTGCATACGCCCTTCTGCTAGTGGCCCTTCCAGGTGGTTGTTGACATACGCGATATCCGCGTCGCAAACGATAGCATCCAGTGCCCAGATGCTGTATTGATTGGCCCTGCCGTTGATGTTGAGCGATGGGATGTAATAGTCTTTGTGTGTATAAAAATTGAGCAGCGAGGCGGTCTGATAATCGTTGGCTACAATCATATTATTTTGAACAATACCTTCCACCTGCCGGGCAAATTGTTTGCTCAGATGAAAATCCCATACTCGGTCTTTAGGAATATCAACTAGCGGAAACATCAGATGGACTTTCAGCAGCAACAGGATCGCCGCAAAGACACCGGCACCTACCTTGTATGTGTTGAACCATCGCACATTCTCCACCTGCCGGTAGCCCAGATATACCATTGGAAAAGTAGCGAATATCGTCCAGTTGGGTTCTATGTACTGCCCTCTGAAGGTGATGAAGAAAAAAAACAGATAGGTGCCATACAGGTTCCACTTCAACGCCTTTTCCCAGCGATCGCGGGGTTTGTAATATAGGGCAGTGATAAACAGTGCCACAGAGATCAGTCCGCCATGATAGGGCAGGTTGCCAAACGTATAGTCGAGCGTCTGGCTGATCTTGTATTGCGAGGCGGCCCGGTCTACCAAATGGTATTGCAGCGACGGGAAGTTGTGACTGAACTGCCACCAGAGATGCGGCAGAAAAAGCAGAACGCCGCAAAGCCCTGCCACATAAAACCGGTAGTTGAGCAGCAGCCGAGGATTGCTCAGCACAACAAACAGAATGACCAGCACGCCGTGGTATTTGCTGTACAGCATCAGGGCTGCCGCTACGCCCAGCAGCACCTGGTGTGCCAAAGATTCTTGCTCCAGAAACTTCCTGTAGGCAATCATAAAGACGATGCTGAAAAAGAAAAAGGGTGTGTCGGGCAGGCTCACAAAACCCATCAGGTGAAAGGAGAGAAACGAGAAGAGCGTCAGGCAGAACGGCACGATATGTCTGGGCTTCACCAGTCGGTAGATCAGCCAAAGAGTAGTAGTCATCAGCAGGATGGTGATGATCCTGACGGCTATTTCGGTCTTGCCCAGCCAGCTACCCAGCCAGATGACGATGGCTACGCCGGGCGGATGGTCAAAGTAACCCCAGTCTGGAAAGCGGGAGTACATCCAGTAATAGGCTTCGTCGGAATACAGTTCGGTAAAACAGGCAGTGATGATGCTCTGCACACACCATAGCAACAGGAAGAGGCCAAACTTTCTTTCTTGGGTCATATCATTGGAAGGTAAACAGGTAGTTGAGGGCAAAATTCCAGAACATCACCACAGCAGTAGCCAGGAGTTTGGCTACATAGAAATTTGTTTTTAGGTAATGATGCAGCAGATACAGCACCAGCTGGTTGATGGCAAGTCCGGCCAGAGCAATGCCGATGAACAGAAAGTATTGGTTGAGCACCGCCGTGTTGTTGTCCTCAAAAGTCCATATTTTGTTCAGGAAGAAATTGGAGGTAGCCGCTGCCGAGAAGCCAATGGCATTGGCAACATACTTGTTGATGCGCACTTTTTCTTTGAACAGATAAGTCAGTCCAAAGTCTATAACCAGTCCGGAGGCACCTACAAATCCGAATTTTATAAGTTTAAACAGTATGTCGTTCACAAGGCAGCACAGCTTTGATACAAGGTTGGCAGCAGCATTTCGCGCTCATTGGCTGCAATATAACATCAATTTCAGAGTAAAAGGCAGGAAAGTTGAGAATGGTCCTGGAAGTCTTATTAGTTATTTTCAGGCACTGCATACTCATTGAACAACTCCTTTTCAAGTTCTTCCAGCGATTTTCCTTTGGTTTCAGGGATATATCGCTGATCTGTCATTCTGTTTTCAAAGAATCCACAGGATTTGCTCTGGCTGCTGCATACGTTCGGTAGCTGACTGTCATCAGTGCGATGATGGTTAATATCAGTGCGGGAACTAGAAAAAGATCAAGTCCTATCCCAACCTGATACGCATAATTTTCCAGCCAAGCCCTTCCCCCCAAGATAATAACCGGAACTGCCAGGGCAATCGCTATACACAATAGCACCAGGTATTCCCGCGATAGCAATGCCATCAGATGGCCCACACCGGCACCCAGCACTTTTCTGATGCCGATCTCTTTGATGCGCAGCGTAGCCGAGAAAGAAACCAGCGCAAAAAGCCCCAAGCAAGCGATGAAGATCGCCAGGATAGAAAAGGCAGAAAATAGGTTACCAAACTGCAAATCAGCCTGGTATTGTCGGTTGAAGTCATCATCTAGGAAGAAATAGTAGAAAGGATCATCAGGGTAAACAGCATGATAAGCAGACTTGATGTGAGCAATACTTTCCTGGATATTGGTCATAGTCATTTTGATAGAAAAATAAGCACCATAATAATTATCAAGCGTAAATAAAAGTGGAGAGTGAGCATCTCTTAGTGAACTCCAATGCATATTTTTTACAACGCCTAATATATTCAACGTATCACCAAAAACCACGAGTTGCTCGTTTAGTGCTTTTTCTGGCGAACCTAATTCGAATGCTTTGACAGCCTCTTCATTGATAATCAACCATTGATAGGGTGCTATTTGATCTGGGAATTTCTTTTTCGCCAAAAACTCAATATTATAGGCACTGGTAAAGTCAGTATCTACAAAGATAGCGTTTACCTCTTTGGTAGTATTTTCAGGCTCGCCTAATTTCCGAACATTGAAAGTCCCTGTATACCCTTTAGCTGGAATTTGACTTGTAGCTGATACTGCCAAAATAGAATGATCACTAAATGCCTTGCTCTTGAAAGTTTGATAGGTAGTCCCTATTGTCTTTCCCTCTGGTATCAAAGTTTCCAAAATCACCCTTGGTCCATTCACCACCAATATCTTTTCCATATCAAAACCCAAATCCTGGTTTTTCATAAAAGTAATCTGCTGGTATACCAGATAGGTGCCTGAAATTAGTAACACAGACGTGAGAAACTGAAATACAATGAGGCCCTTGCGCAAACTGAATCCTTTCTTTGAAGCAACAGTAGCTGATTTGAGTACACTTACAGGATTGAAAGAAGACAGTACAAAGGCTGGATAGAGTCCGGCAAGTATAGACCCGAAAATAATAATTGTGATAGACCCCATCCAAAATTCCGGCTGTTGTAAAATATCGAATGTGAGTTCTTTTCCGATGATGTTGTTGAGCACTGGTAAAGACAGGAAAGCAACGCCTACGGATAACAAGGCAGCCAGGCAGTTGACCAAAAAAGATTCTACCATAAACTGACTTACCAACTGCCTCTTCAGCGCACCAATAGATTTGCGAACGCCTACTTCTTTGGCTCGGTGCATAGCGCGTGCTGTAGAAAGGTTGATATAATTAATCCAGGCCATGAGCAAAATAAAGAGAGCAATGATGGTAAAAAACTGTATATTCTGTATGTCACCCTGATTACTTGTCAGATCTTTGGGAAAGTCAGATTTCAAATGAATGTCCGTCAATGGCTGGAATCCTATTTTCAGGGCTGCATTAGATTTTGCTACTTCTTCTCCGGTATGAGACGCTACCAACTGATCATATTTTTCGCTTACTTCGTCAAGGTCAGCATTCTTATCAAAGGCGACGTAAGTCACAAAATCATTCCATTCCCAGCCGTTATCCTGGTCTTTGTAAAGTCTCCAATGCTCCAGCAGAAAAGCCATCGGCAACAGAAAATCAAATTGTAAATGACTGTTCATAGGTAGCTCTTCCAACACACCGGTCACAATAAAATCTCCGCTTAGTGTACCTGCGCTGATCTTGAGTACTTCACCTATCGGATCAGCGTCACCAAAGTATTTGGTAGCCATTGACTGGGTGAGGACAATATTGTTCATGCCATTCAATGCCGTTGCAGGGTTTCCAAACTGAAGTGGGAAGTTAAATATTTGAAGGAAATTATCGTCAGTATACCAAATGCCATTTTCCTGATGCTTTTCATCATTCTTAGGGTTGATAACGATCAAGCCCACATCATCTGGTCGGACGCGCACAAAGTCTTTGGTTTCCGGGATACTTTCTTTTCCTGTAGGGCCAAGGGCACGGGTAGTATAAACAGCTGTCCCTTGATTCTCTCCATTTCTAATAGTAGTCTGTGTAAGCCGGTAAATATTTTCTGCATTGTCGTGAAACCGGTCATAGCTCAACTCAAAATGAATGTATTGATAAATCAGCAGGCAAACACCCATGCCGACAGCCAAGCCCAGAATGTTGATGGCGTAATACAGCTTATGCCTGAGCAGCATACGGGTACTGATCTTGAAGTAGTGGCTGAACATAGTAGGTTGTATTTAAATAAACTCATAGGGAAAAATACCATAAAATTGACTATTTACGCAATAAGAGATATTTTTGTAGCTTTAAGAAACAACTATTTTATGAAAATACAAACCACTTTTCAATTAGATGCAGCATTGCTTAAACAGTTAAAGAAAAAAGCCAAAGCTGAAAAGCGTAGTCTGGATAGCTATATAGAATTTCTGCTGTTGCAAGTAATAGAAGATATGCCTAACCAAGATACACAGCAAGCAATTTACGAAGCAGAGTATAGTATCAATCTTACCGAAATAGATGACTTGGAAGCTTTGAAAAAGTCGCTTCTTTCAGATGTATAAGTTAATTCAAACGACACAGTTCCGTAAGGATCTGAAGAAAGTGTCAAAACGAAACAAGGGGGATTTTGAAATGACCTTTGAATTATTGGAAGTGCTTCAAGATTCTAGTATCAAAGGTATTCCGGTTTCAATGCGGCCTTATAAGCTCAAAGGAAAATATAAAAACAACTGAAAATGTCATATCAAACCTGATTTGCTCATTATCCGGATACAAACGGTTCGCCGCGCGATAGAATCTCCTAAAGAGATCAAGCTTGTACGCTTAGGATCACATTCCGAACCTTTTTGCATAGCACTTGAATTTTGCACTACTCACCAAAAAACTTTATGCTAGCCGTTGACCCGGTTTCTATGGTGAATTCTTTGGTTTCGGTAAATTTGCTACCGAAAGCATCTTTGGCGCGGTATACCATTTTGTACTGACCAGGCTGTATGGCCATCGTCATCCGCGTCTTGTCGCCACTCAGGTCGGTTACCCACTCCTGAAAGCCGTTATCAAGCAGCTTGTAGATGCTGCCAAACCCCTGCGATACCAGGTCAATATTCAATAAGCCCGGTCCGGGTACTTCCAGTGTGGTGGTCTGGCTTTGGTCAATGAGCACATCTTTAAAGAGGGTCTTGGGCAGGGTGAGCACTTCCACGTCATAGCTGCCTATCAGGTATTTTTCTGCATTGGGGATTTGCTGTATGTTGAGTATGGGCTGCTGGCCGGGCTGCCGGATCAGTGCCCGCACGCCGTCTTTGTACTCGGTATGATTTTTCTGTTTGATCAGCAACTCGCCCTGTGGCGACTGGATTTTTACCACATTGTGTTGCCCACCCTGAAAGCTGACGTTGCGCTTGATTACCGGTGGCAATGTATTGGCCACTACATCGTAGGAAAGCACAGGGTCTACCACCACAGAATCAGCACGGCCTTTGGCATCGCGGAAATGGATAAAATTATATAGCGGTGCGTGTGTGATGCTGTTGTAGAAAGTGACGTTGACGTTGGTTTCTTTCGGTTGCTCATTGGCATCCAGCAGCTCCACGCTCACCGTGGTTTTTTCCAGCGACTGTTTCAGCACTTTATTCAGCACCTGCCTGAACTGAGCTACATTTTTGGCATCATAGTATTGACCCATGCAGCTGAACTGCTCGGCATAATCTTTTTCTACCCCAAGACCAATGACAAACGGCTTCAAAAAGATATTTTTCTGCTGTAATGCCTGCGATACTGCACATGGATCGTCACCACATGATTCCAGTCCGTCGGTGAGAATGATGATGATGTTGCGATAGTCTTTGTCTACAGGAAAATCGTTGGCAGCCTGTTCCAGCGAATAGGCAATTGGCGTGACGCCCTGCGGCTGAATGCGTTGCAGGCGGTAGATGATCTCGTTGTGGTTGTCGCGGCCAAACGGTACCTCCAGCTTGCTGTCCTGGCAGTTTTTGTATTTCAGATCATACTGGTGTCCGTATACCCGCAGGGCCAGTTCTAGGTTTTTGTCTGCTCTGAGTGAGTCCACCAGGTCTGCCAGCATCTTCTTGGCAATGTTCATGCGGATGTCGTTGCCCCATTCGGCATACATGCTTCCGGAAGCATCGAGCAGAAACAGCATACGGGTTTTTTCCGGTGGCTTCTGTAGCTGCACCTGCGCCTGCATGGGGGCGGTGATGCATAAGAAAAGCAGCAAGGCAAACAAACGTCGGCTACCGCACCGGAAAAAGGGAGAAAAGATCTGGGGATACGTAAACTTCACAGGTCAAAGCTAATGATATATAATGAACGTATAAGATAGCACAATCTTCTGTATTTGCCAGGAAGGATAACTTTTAAGCCACAAATAACAAAAAACAAATCATTTGTAATTCAAGGGAACTATGGTTAATATTGTGCTTTACAAGTCAAACGCCCTTCAGCCTTCGCACTGAAAGGTAATTGATTTATAAAGAAGCGCGGAGAGACAGGCTCGGTGAAGCGCTAGCAACCTTCCTTAAGGAAAAGGTGCTAAATCCTTTCCCGTTAGCTGTTTAACGGGAGCATATAAATTAAATTATCATGATGAAGCCATCAGTAACCACTGTACCCGATCCATTTTTGCTATTATCCTACACTGCCTGCTGCCGTATAACGCAGATGTGTTGTTGCTAACGATCTTCCTCCTTTATCAGTAAGTGATCCGGGTGCGATATACGTTGCCCAATATTCTTTTTTCCCTAACCTATAATTTTACACAAATATGTCACAGGAACTTAAATTTGAGACTTTACAAATACACGCAGGCCAGGAGGTAGACCCTACCACCAATGCCAGAGCAGTGCCCATCTATCAAACCACTTCTTACAACTTCAAAGATGCAGACCACGGTGCCAACCTGTTTGGCCTCAAGGAGTTTGGCAACATCTATACCCGCATCATGAACCCAACCACTGATGTGTTTGAAAAACGCATCGCCGCGCTGGAAGGTGGGGTGGCAGCACTGGCCGTAGCCTCCGGACAGGCAGCGCAGTTCATCGCACTCAACAACATCTGTGAGGCAGGTGATAATATTGTTTCTACCAATTACCTGTATGGAGGCACTTACAATCAGTTTAAAGTAGCTTTCAAACGTATTGGCATAGAAGTGCGCTTTGCCAAAGGCAACGAATCAGCGGCTTTTGAAGACCTGATCAATGAAAAGACCAAGGCCATCTACCTGGAAACGATCGGCAATCCCGGCTTCAATGTGCCTGACTTTGAAGCTTTTGCCGCCCTTACCAAAAAGCATGATATTCCATTGGTAGTAGACAACACCTTTGGCGCAGGAGGCTACCTGTTTCGTCCATTAGAGCATGGTGCTTCTATCGTGACGGCTTCGGCTACCAAGTGGATTGGCGGACATGGCAACAGCATTGGTGGGGTGATCATCGACGGGGGCACTTACAACTGGGGCAATGGCAAATATCCGCAGTTCTCCGAGCCTTCGGAAGGCTATCATGGTATGGTCTTCTCCGATGCATTTGGCGTAAACAATGCACTGGGCATGCCGAATGTGGCCTTTGCCATTCGCGCTCGCGTGGAAGGACTAAGAGATTTCGGCCCTGCATTAAGCCCATTCAACTCTTTTCTGCTGTTGCAGGGAGTAGAAACACTATCGCTGCGAGTAGAACGCACGGTGCAGAATGCGCTGGCGTTGGCGCAGTGGCTGGAGCAGCATGAGCAGGTAGATAATGTAAATTATCCGGGACTGGCTTCCAGCAAATACCATGAACTGGCCAAAAAATATCTGAAGAAAGGCTTTGGCGGCGTGCTTACCTTCAAGGTGAAAGGTGATCTGGAGACAGCCAAAAAGTTTGTTAACAGTATGAAACTGATCAGTCACGTAGCCAACGTAGGCGATGCCAAGACGCTGATCATCCATCCTTCCTCTACCACGCATGCACAGCTTAGCGAAGAAGAACAGGCGCATTCAGGCATAGAGCCTACGCAGCTGCGCGTTTCGGTTGGTATAGAGCATATCGATGATATCAAAGCAGATTTTGAGCAGGCATTTCAGAAGATAAAATGATGTGAGGATGGGTTGATGTGAGGATTTGAGGACGGACCGATATGATGATAGATTGAGGTGGTGATTTTGGAATGCGTGCTGCAGGTAGCCTCTATATGCTCTATTCTCATATCATACGTTATCTGGAAGCTTGCTATTATTGATTAAAAACGAATGTTACAGGAGCATACTTTTCAATACGATCAGATATTTGAGTTGGAGTCGGGTGGACAACTGCCCGGCTTTCAGCTTCGATACCATACGTTGGGTACTTTAAACAATGAGAAAAGCAATGTGATCTGGGTATGCCACGCGCTCACCGGCAACTCGCGGTTTACAGAATGGTGGCCCCATCTTTTTGGTGAGGGCAAACTGTATGATCCACGCCAATATTTTATGATCTGTGTTAACATGCCCGGTTCCTGTTATGGCTCTACCAGTCCGCTGTCTGTCGATCCGGTAACGGATGCACCGTATTTCCATACGTTCCCCAAGCTCACCAACCGCGATATGGTGCGCAGCTTTAATTTACTCAGAGAACACCTGGGCATTACCTGTATTCATACGCTGATTGGTGGTTCTATGGGCGGGCAACATGCCCTGGAATGGAGCATCATGTTTCCGGATGATGTAGCGCACCTGGTGCAGGTAGCTTCCAACGCCCGGCACTCACCCTGGGGCATTGCCTTCAACGAGGCACAACGGATGGCCATTGAACACGACAGCACCTGGCATACTTCTACGCCGGAGGCCGGTATACATGGCTTACGGGCCGCCCGGGCAATGGCACTGCTCTCTTACCGCCACTACCGTACCTATGAAAAAACACAAAGCGAAGACACAGACGATAAACTGCTGAACTTCAGGGCATCTTCCTACCAGCGGTACCAAGGAGAGAAGATTGCCCGTCGCTTCAACGCCTTTTCCTACTGGGTACTTTCCGAAGCAATGGATTCTCACAATGTAGGTCGTGGCAGAGGGGGCGTTGTGCCTGCTTTGCAAAGCATCAAAGCGCACTGCCTAATCGTAGGCGTAAAAACCGATATCCTTTTTCCACCGGAAGAACAGGAATTCATAGCCCGGCATGTGCCCGAAGCCAGCCTGGCGATCATCGATTCAGACTATGGGCATGATGGCTTCCTGATAGAAATCCCCGAACTCAACGATATCATCACCAGCTTCTATCAGAAACACAACCAGGAAGCAGTACGCATATCCAAACCCGGCAACCAGTCTATCTTGTAATCTCCACCCATATATACACACACAGTACATCCATACCACCACCGCCAAAGCAGGTGCTCTCGAAGACGAACCTGCGCATCTCTACCCATAAGTACATCCATACCACCGTCGTCAAAGCAGGTGTTCTCGAAGAGGAACCTGTATAAGTCATTGACCACTACTCAAAATGCTTTTGCCAAGAATGGCACTGCCTGTGATCCGAAACTGTTTACTGATACCAGGATTAAAGGCTACATGCTGTCTTCTATGGTCTATGACTGTGCCTAATATCTCCTCGCTCTGGTTGCTGGCATTCCAGTGGTTGGGTACAATGACTTCCAGAGTGCCTAGCAGCACAAAAATGCTGAACGTATAATTCCCCTCTGCCAGCCGTGCCTCCGTCAGGTCAAGGGTAGCATTTCCGGCAATAAGGGTGATATTTCCTCCTTTAAAATAATCAGAGATAATGGCTTTTTGCAGGTTACCAAAGATCACCGTCTCATCGGCAAAGTCTACAGCCTCACTTACAGCACCAGCATCATAGGGTTCATCAGTAATCTTTTTTTTTTCGCGATTGTGTCGGAACAGGATACCGATGCCGATGAAAACAAAGATCAGTGGCCAGAACTGTAGTATCTCGTCCATGGTCACTTCAAACAGCTTGGGAAGCAAAAATACGATGCCAATGATGATCAGCGTGAAACCACCACTTTTACTTTCTTTGGTGCCCACCATCACCAAACCAATCAGTACCAGCAGCGAAGGCCAGGAAAATAACGTGTGGGGAAGCGTGAAAGGCACCAGACCGAAGTTGTTGAGCAGCAGGTAAATGCCTACCAATACGAGAATGAACCCGATAAGCAGACGACCTTGAGTATGATTTGAAGACATAGGCTATGAGATGTGTCAGATGAATCAGCGCAATTTAGCAAAGAAATTGTGTAAGCAATCTATTGTCTGTCTTAAAAATACCAAACAATCATCTATCTGGCTATTGTATTACAAAACGCTGAATAAAAGGCTGTATCATTTAATTGATGGGTTATAGCAATTTTGTTGCACAGGTAAGAAAAAGCCTTTTTTGCAACTTTATGCCTATTAGGAAGCAATTTATATCATTTTTATAAGACACAGGAATAAATTATTATAACTATTTATATATTTTTACAAAAATTATTCATATTATTGTATAATATTACATTGTAAGGTTTTAACGATTTATACAAAATGAAGAAGACCAGCCTAATCCTGTTAATTTGCCTTTTGTCCTACACCGTTTTCGCCCAGGCACCTGCCCGGGGTGAAATTCTGCTGACCAGTGGCAGGGTAGTGACAGGAATCGTAGATATCAATTCCTTTATTAATTCGGCGATGGTCACAATGCCCGACGGGCGGCAGCTTACCTATCATGCCTCTATGATCCGGGAAATTACCACCGTAGACGATTGTGAGTTTAAACAAACATTCCGTACGTATGACTATCGCTCCAACAGCTTTTTTGATCGTATGGAAAAGAAAATATTCTATGTAGTAGCCGATGGTGACATTACACTTTTGCAGCGCACCTTTGAATACGATGTATTTGATGCCAGCGATGAGTATGAAGTAGAAGAATGGTATTACGTGTCTAACAACAAAGTGCGTAAGATCAAGAGCTTCCGCAGGCAGGTGTTGCCCCTGATGGAAGACCAGGAAGCCGAAATGCAGCTATTCAAAGACAGAAACAACATCAGAAACCTGAACAAGGAATTAAATATGTACCTGATGGTATCTCATTACAATCAGCTAAGTAAGCTGGCTACTGTGTCTTCTTTATAATAAACGAAAAAGTACCATGCTGTAAATTGACTTTACCAACACGCATGAATAACGATAAGCTCAAACAAGAAATCGTCAATGAACATGAACGTAAAAGGCATTTGCAAAATACAATGATTACTTTTGTAGCAAGTTTTTTAACTGCTTTTATTAATTACCAACCTTATCCTAGGTTTGATAGTTATAGATATATAATAGTCTGGTTTGTTTGCGCTATAGCTGTTATTTACTTAAGGTTAGCTATTCATGTAGCAAACGACTATATTGATTATCTTACCAAAAAAATAAAGTGGCATGGCGTCAACAGCACTTTTAATATTTACTATAGGACTTGCAGCTTATGCCATTGAGCTGAGCGTCAAAACCCACAGACGTATAAAACGTAAGATGCGCGAGTACGAATCTGAATCGAGTTGAATTCCTTAATTTTTTGTTTTCGATAGATGCAGCTATCTGTCAGTGCTTCTATATTTTGTGCAAGAAAGATACTAATCTTTTTTTAACAACAAAGAAGAATCACCATAGCTCAAAAAGCGGTACCGGTTTGCCAGTGCATGTTCGTACACCTTCCGCCAGTCTTCGCCAATAAAAGCCGCAATCAATAGCACAAGCGTAGAGGTAGGCATATGAAAATTGGTCACCAGTCCCTGGCAAATCCTGAAAGTGTATCCCGGAAAGATAAAGATCTCCGTTTCTCCTACCAATGATTCCATTTCCTGCTGCTGCATATATTGTAGTACTGCTGCCATAGACGTTTTAGCATCGGGCAATGCCTCTTCCGGATATTCGTAGGGACTTAGTTTTCTGACAAAGAAGTGAGTATCTCCCTCTTTAATCAGTTGCACGCCATACCAGTAAAGGCTTTCCAGCGTACGCATAGAGGTAGTACCTACGGCTATCACGCTCTTATCTGCATTTAGCAGACTGTGCAAATTTTCCTGGGTAATAACCACCTGCTCCGAATGCATAGGATGCTGCTGGATGATCTCTTCCTTGATCGGTTGAAAAGTACCGGCACTCACATGCAACGTGAGGTAATTGAGCAAAATACCCCGCTGTTGTAAATTTTCCAGCACCTGGCCGGTAAAATGCAGACCGGCTGTGGGGGCTGCTACAGCTCCCTGCTGTTTGGAATATATCGTCTGGTAGCGGGGCTTATCTTCTTCCGTCACTTCACGTTTGAGGTAGGGGGGCAAGGGCACCTGTCCGCTGGCTTCTACGATATCTGCAAAGGGCAGGTCGGCAGGCTCCCACCGGAAGGTGACCAGCTTCTGCTCACGGTCAGTTAGTTCGGCGTAGAGCGTAACGGTGTGTGCACGCACTTGTACTGTTTTTTGCAGAACGATGCCCGGTTTCCACTTTTTCTGTTTACCAATGACACATTGCCAGCTACAGCTTCCGATAGCCAACATAGCCTGGCTGATGATATTGTTTGGCAGCACCGGGTGTAACAGAAATACTTCTATCAAGGCACCAGCCTCATGCTGATCGGAGGCTTTCTGAAAATATAACCTTGCCGGAATTACCTTAGTGTTGTTGAAAAAAAGACTACAACCTTCCGGAAGCAGTGCAGGAAGTTCAGCAAAAGTATGGTCATGTATTTGTCCGCGCTGATACACTAGCAGCTTTGCTTGGTCTCTTTGTGCCAGTGGGAAGCGGGCGATGCGGTTGTCGGGCAGATCGTAGGAATAGTCGTTCAGGCTAATGGCCGGAGGATGCATATTGTCAAAACCTTATCAATGAAACTTTTCAACGTCAAAATTAAGGAAAAGAATTGACTCGGTTCTAACTCCGCACTGTTGCATTTAATGAACAACCTATAAATGCCTGCCTTGATAATGCAATTATATCGCAATGTCAATATTAGGGATGTAGGCTGCCAGCCATTCTGTGTTATCAAAAGCTGTGATATCCATGCTGTCGCTCTCTGTATTGTACCATATTTCCACATAAAATCTACCCAAAGCATACAGTTTCACCACATGATCGCTCATCCTGATCACAGTGAGGAAAGTTCCTTGTCCTTGGGTGTGCTTGAGTTGCTGAGGAAATGGAAGTGTTGTAAAATCATGTATTTTCATCTTCTCTGTTGGTTTAAGTTTGTATGACAGATGCAAATTTGAGGCAGGAACTGGCAGGTTGTAGTATATTGCTGCAAATAGCAAACACGTCTGTGCAGGATGCTGAACATAGGTTTTTTTATTGATTTTTTGGTGAACAGCGTTGTACTAAACTTAGTAGATCAGGGTGATTCAGTTTTCCTACTGTACCCAAACGGCTAAATCCTGTATGTAATGAATGTTTGAAACAGACATTTTCTGAATCCGCAAAAATTTAAAATAATCTTTGTTTGACTTTTGCGGTTTGATCATTAATTAGCACCGGTAAAGCTGTCGCACATCTGGCAGGTAAAATATATGAGCCACCAAATTTCAGGATTCTTGTGAGATACATTGGATTTTTTGCCATTAGTATGTGCCTGATCGCCTGCCAGCCATCAGAACAGCCTGTGGGCCTGGCACAGAACGCCGAAGAACTGCCCCGGCAGGCCATCCAGTTTCTGGGTGAAATCCTTACCGACTCGAGCCAATCGGGTTTTATTCAAGACCATTATTATGTGCTGTCGGATGATATGGGCTTTTTGCCCCCGACAAAGATGGACGCACAAACATCCGAAGTAGACAAGATTGCTGAAGTGCTGCACGAAAAAGACCACGGATTTATCCGGAGCCAGTTGAATGGGCAGCGTAATCTCTCGCTTGGTAAACTCCGGGACAAAGGGTTTACGATGGTGCCTTTGCGCAGCATGGAAAACCAGCAGATCACCAGCGATTCGTTATGGACTTTTGTCAACCAGCATTATGCGTATGGATTTTATAGTGTAAGTATGCCGGTGTTCTCCAGCAATTTCCGCAAGGCATACATCAGGGTAGGGCAGCTCTGTGGCCCGTCATGCGGCGGCGGCGAAACCCGTATCTACGAATACAAACACCACACCTGGGAACTAACACGGGTGGTAGAAGTGTGGGTAATGTGAAAATCATATCAAGGCTACCTTCTCTCCTTTGGCAGCAGCCATGTAGATGCCTTCTATAAGTTTTCATAAGTGATAAAAAATATAGTAGATCATGGACAGATTAAAACCTGCATGGCTTACAATAGCTCCTGTGATAGAACCTGTCTTTTCTTTACATAGGATGAATACTAAGCTTGTAACAAACATGCCTAGCACCCACAAGATAGAAGGGATAAACAGAAATTCCCACATACCCGCAATATACACAATCCCAAAATGCGCAAGGTGGGTGAGGGCGAAGGAAAGGCTATCAATGATGGATGCTTTTTTGTCTCCAACACTAGCCCTGAAACTTGCATGAACAATTCCCCTGAAAAATAACTCCTCGCCGATCGGACTAAAAATCATGCCGGTGACGGCAAAGATTGTGAAGTGAATCAGCTTGTCATGCGAGCTTATATTCTCCGGCAGATCATAGGATTTGCCTATATACACGTACCAATTGCTCACCGTATCTGAGTACAAAGCATGGCCAATCACAAACAATAGAGTACTCATGAAAATACCTGCAAGAAACGAATAGCATAGCCATGTATAGCTTGCTGGTTTTGTAAAGCCTATGATTCTTCTTCCGTTTTTGGAAAGGAAAACGAAGGGTACCAACGCAGAAATTGCCATGATGATGCCTATGCTGCCATAGCTGCCCTTCATATTGGCTTGCAATACCAGGATAAACCTGGGAATACAAACAGCCAGCAACAGCACTAAGCCAAAAACCCAGTTAAACCGGAAGAATCTGTTCCAAAATGGTTTTAGAGCTATGTCTATTACTTTATCTTTAGATATGTTTTTGATCATTTGCATTTCATCCTGCACAGGATATGATAACTTTTGTAACTTGCACTGACAAGTATTTACCGCTGCTATAATACAACTTACCATGCTATACAAAAACACTTTATGCTTTTTTTTCGCCATTGCTGTACTATGTATCCTAACAATAGGCTGCAAAGACAAACCACAAGCCAACACTTCTGAAACATCAACGGCTACGGATTCTTTGTCTGATGATTCTCTGCTCACACTTGTGCAAAAGCAGACTTTTGAGTATTTCTGGAGTGGTGCCGAGCCTACTTCCGGGCTGGCCCGAGAGCGTTTTCATGTGGACGGAAACTACCCGCAAAACGATAAGAATGTGGTCACTACCGGCGGGTCTGGCTTTGGCATCATGGCTCTGCTGGTTGGCATAGAGCGTGGATTTATCACCCGGCAGGAAGGGCTGGATCGCTTTAAGATCATCGTGAGTTTTCTGAAACATGCCGACCGGTTTCATGGTGCCTGGCCGCACTGGATGTATGGGGAAACCGGCAAGGTAAAGCCTTTCGGCCAAAAAGACGATGGCGGCGATCTGGTAGAAACGGCCTTCATGGTGCAGGGACTCTTGTGTGCCCGGCAGTATTTTCAGACAGGCAACGAGGAAGAGCAGCAGGTGGCTGCCCAGATTGATACCCTCTGGCGTGAGGTGGAATGGGACTGGTATACGCAGGGCAAAGACGTGCTTTACTGGCATTGGTCGCCTAACTATGCCTGGCAGATGAATTTTCCGCTGGAAGGCTACAACGAATGCCTGATCACCTATGTATTAGCAGCAGCTTCGCCTACCCACACCATCAGTGCCGATGCCTACCACAAAGGCTGGGCCAGGAACGGAGGCATCAAAGCCGATGTAACAACCTATGGTTACCGCCTGCAACTCAAACATAATGGTGCGGAGAAATATGGCGGACCACTCTTCTGGGCGCATTATTCATACCTGGGGCTGAATCCCAAAGGACTCAAAGACCAGTATGCCGATTATTGGGAAGAAAACAAAGACCAGACGCTCATCAACCGGCAGTGGTGCGTGGAAAATCCGGAAGGGTACAAAGGCTATGGCCCGGACTGCTGGGGACTCACGGCCAGCTACTCTGTGGATGGCTATGCAGCCCACAGCCCAAAGCGTGATCTGGGCGTGATTTCTCCTACAGCCGCCTTGTCATCGTTCCCCTATACGCCTGAATATGCTATGCAGGCACTCAAGAATTTTTACTATAACCTAGGCGACAGGCTCATCGGGCCTTATGGGTTTTATGATGCGTTCAGCCAGCAGGATGATTGGTTTCCGCAGAAATACCTGGCCATAGACCAAGGGCCGATTCCTGTGATGATAGAAAACCACCGCTCCGGCCTGCTCTGGAACCTGTTCATGTCGTGCCCGGAAGTGAAAGCCGGACTGAAAAAACTAGGCTTTGAAAGTCCGCAGATTTGACAAGCATCAGGTAGCATAGACAAACATTTTATGCGTCTGAAAACTTTATATAATGAGAAGTGGTGGCATGACTATCTGGATTGATAAGATAGTCATGCCACTACTGCATCCTTAGAAAATTTTCACTTTGCCAAACAGGCAGTAGCAGAAACAGTATAGAAACATTATGATGCAAAAAGTTTGTTGCTTGTCATTATTACCCTAACTTTCTTTAGTATTTATGGATTATAAGTGTTATCTCAAATATTATGAAAAACTATACAGCAGTTGTGAAACAAGAGAGTGATTGGTGGATTGGTTGGATTGAAGAACTACCTGGGGTTAATTGTCAGGAAGCAACACGGGAAGAACTCTTGGAATCACTTCGAGTTACCCTACGCGAAGCACTGGAATTTAACCGATTGGAAGCGATCGATGCTGCGGGTGACGATTTTGAAGAGTTAGAAATTGCCATATGAAGCGACGTGACTTGATACGCCATCTTACAACGTCAGGTTGTGAATTACTCCGTGAAGGGGGGCGTCATTCATGGTGGCACAATCCGGCACTAAATAAACGGTCAGCTATTCCTCGACACCGTGAAATAAACAGTCACTTGGCAAGGAAAATATGCCGCGACCTCGGCGTGGAAGACCCTGAATAAGCACAATGCCTGCTTATATTTGATACCCTGATCGTTTCACCCTTCCCTTTGCGCTGAATCCATCCACTTAAACAGCAGGCGTGTCTTTCTCCTGATGGGCAGCCACCTCAACATCAGTTTCATCCGGTTCCCCCATACTTTTTCTTCGGGCGACTATTTTATTGAAATGATCTATATTTTCGTTCATGTGCCCGATGAGTGATGTGTAGCCTTCCGAGGGGGTGAGCGTGGCATGGGCTTCCACATGCTGCAACAGCGTACGGTAAGCTTCCGTAACAGGCAGCGCAAGCTCTTTGCTGGTATCATACTGGCTAAACTTTTCCAGTCTTTGCACAAACAGAGCCTCAAACTCGGTGTTGGCTTGGCTGATGACATCCACCACATCCGTGAGGTGCAGCTCCTGCAGTGCGGCCATACAGGCAGGATTGGTTTGCAGATCGCGTACCAGGTTCTTGAGTGCGGCTGTTTCGGCACCATAGTTTAGTTGGTAGAGCCTGCTGCCATATTTGGTAATGCAAGCAGTGATTTGCTTGCTGGCCGCCACCTTTTTCTCATTATCATGATAAAAATACCCCTTGCTGACCTTTTGCAGACAGATGAGGGCCTGGTCGCGCCGCTTGTCCAAGTTTGATAACTGGGGAGTAGCGTCGCCTACCGGGTTTTGCTTATACGCTTCCTGCAACTTTTTATGCTGCAAATTGAGGGCATTATATAATGCTTTGATTTTTAGCTTATCCGGATTATGCTGGCCGACAATCATCAGGACGTTGCGCATGAACTGCGAAAATTCCTGGATACGGTAACTTCTAAGTAGAGCAGATTTAATCATGGGTATTTTTCGTTTGATTTATGTAGAGCAAAATAAATTCTTCCTGGTATCAATGAAAAGCGCATTTCACCAAATAAAGTACAAGGTATGTTCTGATGGTTTTTTGCCTGCCGACAAACGGTGAACCACTTTCCGCAACCTGCAACAGCTTGCCGACGAACGGTAACCACCAATGCACCCCATGCAATGCCCTGCCGACAAACAGTAAGTGCTATCCCACACCGCAGATTCGTTGCCAACGAATGGTGAGTAGTAATACACAAGGTGCAATAGCTCGCCGACGAATGGTGAACAGCTTTCCCTGCTTCAGGATGCCTTGCTGACACTGTTGGCTCACCTACCAAATGATAATAGTCCATAAAATACAAATAAGTACGGACGCCTGATTGAGATAATGCATCTGCCATCGCTTGTTTAGTCTTTTACAAGAAAAGGCCAATGGATGATATACAAAATATTAAATGATTTACCTATTTTTGGTGCTATAAAGAAAATAGACGCAATGCGTCTATACAGATGTTATGCACAAGCAGGCATAAACCAACTAAACAACGTAATGTCACCAAGACTTTTTAATATGACTGAAGAAGAAAAGCAGGAAGGTAGAATAAATTGGAGATTTAGATGGTTAGGATTAATTTTTGAGTTTGCTCATATAGAATATCAAAAAGGACTTTGGATAGATCACAAATTTCCGAATGAAGTTGGTTGTTTCTCAGAAGATGTTAATCAATATTTTGATGATTTGTATTTAGATGATAACTATGAATATCAGCTAAGGGAAAATATTATTTCCATTGAAGAATTTAAAATTACAAAGGATTTTCATTTTGCATTTGATAATTATTTAGAAGCGGAAAAGAATCAACAAATTGAAAAAACAGATATTGAAAGGATAAATGATAGGAATTGGATATCAATAGTTGAATTAGCAAATATTGCATGGCATAATTTAAAAAAGGTAATATCAGATAAGTTAGAAATTGAGCATATGGAAGGTTTAGAAGAGAATTACCTTTATAAATGAATTAAAGAAGCCTGTGCATAACATTGCATATACTCGACCACCGGGTGCAGTGGGAGTGGAAAGTTTAGAGCTTTTAGCAAACTTCTACTTCAGAGGATAGGAACTGCTTTAAAAACGGTGGCCAAGCATATGCTCAACGTTATGCCACATCAAAATAAAAAACCATGCTTAATTCAAGAATAGACAGGACACAGGTGAAGATCGTAAAGAAAGGGCAGGAGGAAGATGATATTTTCTTTTGGTTGGAAAGAAGGCCAATAGAACGCATATTAGCCTTAGAAACAATTCGGCAGGAATACAATCAATGGAAATATGGTAATCAACGAGGATTTCAAAGAATTTATAAAATTGCTAAACGTAAACGATGTTAAATATCTAGTTGTAGGTGGGTATGCAGTTGCTTTTCACGGTTATCCACGTTACACGAAAGATTTAGATTTTTGGCTGTGGCTCGACCAAAAGAATGCCGAGAATACAGTTAAAACACTCAATGATTTTGGTTTTGTTTCTTTGAGCTTAACCGCAGATGATTTTTTAAATCCGGACAATGTCATTCAGTTAGGTCATCCGCCCAACCGCATAGACCTAATTACCCAGGTAAGCGGCATAGCGTTTGACAGTTGTTACGCCAACCGTCAGGAGGTGGACTTTGAGGGAGTGCAAGTTAGCTTTATTGCCTTTGATGATTTGATTACAAACAAGAAAGCTTCGGCAAGGCTACAGGATAAGGTAGATGCAGAGAAGTTAGAGAAAGTTAGAAATAAAAGGAATAAGAAAAAATAAAGGACTTGGGCTAACATCGTGTAGTCGGCAACCGGGCTGCAGATGCGCAAGGCTATTTGTTAAGCACAAACCAGCTAGGTCACATTTTTATGCGATCTAATCTTCCTGGGCATTCCATGCTGGGCATTCATAATGCCCTTTCACTAAAATCTAGCGCAAGGGTCTCCCTTGTGCTCTTGAACGAAGGCACAAGGAGTTATTCAACCAAGCTGAAATAGCGAAACCGCCACAGCGGCTAATCACAGAAGATATGAAAGCATACGACCGGCGTCCCGGCGAGGAAAGTTTGAAAGTCTACAGAGACAACAAAAATACAATGGATTACACTATTGAGACTGCTAAAAAAGAAGGAAGGCAAGAAGGAATATTAGAAGGAGCATCAAAGCGTGAGACAGAAATTGCTAGAGAACTGAAAAGAAATGGAGTGTCGGTTAATATGATTGAAAAGACGACAGGTTTGACAAAAGAACAGATTGAAAAACTGTAAAGTGCGGAGCTATTGGCTATGGTAAAGCTATAGAGGGGAATGGTACACTTCAAAACTATAAGGGAATTGTAGAAAGTTAATAGTATTTTTGTACTTTGAATTCCAATTATCTGTGAAGCACAACTTTCTACCTATGCATATTTTGAGAGGATTACTCATCTTTTTTTTATTTATTGGCAGTTTCTGGCAGGGCGCAATAGCCCAGATACCTGAAAAGTTGTCTGCCGGTGAAATCCAGTTGACACTCAAAAAGCTCAACGTGGTGGGCAGTGCCCTCTACCTGGCCGCGCATCCCGATGATGAAAACCAAATGGTGATCGGCTACCTCTCCCAGGAACTGCTGATGAATACCGGTTACCTGGCACTCACACGGGGCGATGGTGGGCAGAACCTGGTCGGTCCGGAGATACGCGAACTGCTGGGGGTGATGCGCACCGAAGAGCTGATCCAGGCCCGGAAGGTAGACGGCAGCCACCAGTTTTTTACCCGTGCCATCGACTTTGGCTATTCTAAAACCACAGACGAAACACTCAAGCTGTGGAACAAAGATAAAATACTGTCTGATGTGGTGTGGGTGATCCGTAAGTTTCGCCCAGATGTGATCATCACCCGCTTTCCACCCGACGACAGGGCAGGGCATGGGCATCATTCTACCTCTGCCGTGCTGGCCGCCGAAGCTTTCGAGCTGGCAGGCGACCCCAATAGTTATCCCGAACAACTGCAATACGTAAAACCCTGGCAGCCTACCCGCCTGATGCTCAACGATACGGAATGGTTTACCAAAGATATAGCTGCGGAAAGCAAAAAAAATGATTCTATCCTGGCCGTCAATGTGGGGGAATACAACCCACTGCTGGGCAAGTCGGTGAATGAGATAGCCGCCGAAAGCCGCAGCAAGCACCAGTCTCAGGGCTTCGGTTCTACGGGTAGTCGTGGGCAAAATATGGAATACTTTCGGCTGGTGAAGGGCAGTATGCCCAGGAAAAGCCTGTTCGATGGTATTGATACTACCTGGAACAGGGTGGAAGGCGGTAAAGCTTTCGGGCAGATGATCAGGAAAGCGTACGAAAACTTCCAACCGGAAAACCCTTCGGCCATTGTGCCTGTGCTGATGCAGATTTCCGAAGCCTTGAAAGATGTTAAAGACGACTACTGGCAACGTGTGAAGCGCGAAGAACTTAACCACGTGATCGCCGCCTGCATGGGGGCTGTACCTGGAAACACGCACCGGTACCAATGTGCTGGGCAGGCGAAGAGGCGGAGAGGAAACCGTGCCCGGCATTGCAGAGTATGCCTCGGCTCCCGGCGATACCATCACCCTGAATGTAGAAGTAATTAACCGCTCGGGTGTGACCGCCAGCCTCAACAAAGTCACCTTTACCGGCATCGATAGAGATACCACGGTAGACCTGACGCTGCCCGATAACGTGGATTCAATGTTTCATCTGAAAGCCGTGATTCCACAGGATATTGACTATTCCGGGCCTTACTGGCTCAAAAAACCCAACGATGGCTTCACCTTTACGGTAGACGACCAGCCACTGATCGGGCTGGATGAGACGCAGCCCGTGATAGAAGCACACTATGCCATGACTGTTGACGGCAAACCTATAGAATTTGTCAACCCGGTGATCTACAAAAGCAATAATCCGCGCAGCGGAGAGACGTACCAGCCGTTTGTCATCACGCCGCCTGTCTTTGTTGATATTCCTGAAAAAGTGACGGTCTATGCCAGCGAAAATGCTAAGCCGTTAATTGTACAGGTAAAAGCAGGCAGTGCCAACGTCCGGGGAAAGCTCTCGCTGGACTTGCCCGACGGCTGGCAGTCTGATCCGAAGTCTTACGACTACGATCTGCCAATGAAAGGACAGGATGCCTCATTCAGCTTTGCGCTGACACCGCCCCAGGGGCAAAGTACCGGGCAGGTAACTGCCGTAGCCACATTAGACGGCAAATCCTACGATCAGAGCCTGGTGGTGATAGACTACCCGCATATTCCTACCCAGACGCTCTTTCCGAAGGCAGAAGCCCGGCTGGTGAAACTGAACATCAAGAAGCAGGGCAATACGATCGGCTATATCATGGGTGCAGGCGACGAGGTACCCGAAGCTCTGAAACAGATAGGCTACCAGGTTATAATGCTGCAAAGTACTGATCTCCGTCCGGCCTATCTGGAAAAGATGGATGCCATCATGGTGGGCATCCGGGCATACAATACCCAGGAATGGCTTCGCTACAAAAACAGCGCACTGCTGCAATATGTCAAAGATGGTGGCACTCTGATCGTGCAATATAACACCAACCACTCGCTAATCACTAAAAACTTTGCACCCTACCCGCTGGAGCTTTCCGGCGACAGAGTAACGGACGAAACGTCGGCAGTGAAGTTGCTGTCCGGTCAGTCATTGCTTAATACGCCGAATAAAATTACGCAGGATGATTTTAAGGGCTGGGTGCAGGAGCGGGGGCTGTATTTTCCCAACAAGTGGGACAGCCACTACCAGCCTGTGCTTGCCATGCACGATAAAGGCGAAAAGCCCTGGAAGGCAGTTTGCTGATAGCACCTTATGGCAAAGGCTATTATATCTACACCGGTCTTTCGTTTTTCCGGGAGCTTCCGGCAGGCGTACCCGGTGCCTTCCGGCTGCTCACCAATATGTTGTCTGTAGGAAAGCATCCTAAGGGCAAAGAAAAGCACAAAGAGATAGAATAGCTACGATTTCCAGTCGCCCAGCAGCTTCCTGATCAGTACGATCTGGCCGGTTATGGTACGCCTCATGGTCTACGATGAGCATGGCTTCTTTGAACAAATGCTGCCCGGTGCCTCTGGGAATAGGGGCAAACAGATCAACGTCCGGCTCCTGAATGGCGTTGATCAACCGCTGGCGATCGCTTTGGATAGCCTGGAGGCTTTGTTGCCAGAGCGAAAGCGAAGCAGGTGCTGCTTCTTTGGGCCAGTATTCGTCGGGCCATTGGCGTTCCTGGTAATCTTCATCCAGGCAGAAGGACACCATATCATGCTGGGCAATGCGGATGTGTTCGGTAAGCTGCCAGATAGAGTAGGGAAGGGCATGGCGGGTTTGCCCGATATTATCGGGTGAGACACCTTCCACAGCTTTGGCAAAAGATACATGCGCATCTTGCCATTGCAATACACGGACGAGTGCTGTCTTAAGTGTTTCCTGATCTTTCATAATAATTTGATACTGTTTTTGATTCCCCTGCCTTTTCGAGTCCTTAGTGCATCAAACCCGTTTCTCATCACAATGTTAAGATTACTTTACCATCACCCTGTGCCTCTACAAAATGAACAGATGTGCAACCCCTACACATGGCAAATAGTAGCCTGTTGAAAAGCAGGGAGTTTCTGTCAAGGACCTGTTAAGTGGTGGTACGGCAACGATGCGATTCTATATCAGGTTTTTTGTATTTATTGTCCTGAATATTTTTAATTTTGTTAATTATAAGTAATAATATTGGGTCTTATTTTATAAGAAGCATAAAAATCTTATACCTGATATTGTTCTGGCAAAGTAGTACGTTATCATATACCTTTGCGGACATTTTTATTTCTTAAAAACTCCTGATAATGGCAAGTACAAAACTAGATAAAGTAGACAGAAAGATTTTAGAGATTTTGCAAAGAAATGCAAAGATTACCAATGCACAACTTTCCAAAGATATAGGCTTATCACCGGCACCTACCCTGGAAAGGGTGAAAAAACTCGAGACTTCTGGTGTGATCGCCAGCTACCATGCCAAACTGAATACTGCTAAAATTGGCCTGGGCATCAGTACTTTTGTGCAGATCAGCCTAACGGGCCACGACAAAAAGAGCATTCGTACCTTCATCGATGCGATCAACAAAATTGATGAGGTGATAGAATGCCACCATGTAACCGGTACCAGCGATTTTATCTTGCGGGTAATCGCCAGAGATATTGCTGCTTATCAGCAACTGATGCTTGACAAAGTAAACGAAGTGCCAGTGGTCGACAGCCTGCAATCGCTGGTGATTCTTTCTACTTTCAAGGATAGCAAGGCGTTGCCTGTTCCCGAAGAAATCGACAAAGAACATATGAAAGTGGACTAATACAGCCTTCGGATTGTTACTTGTTCATTGCTAATTGCTTTTGTATGTCATCAGAACACCAACTACCAGAAACCAGCAGACTGATCCTGGACGCGCATCAGGTAAACCAAAAGATCAAACGCATCGCTTTTGAAATATATGAGCGTAATTTTGAGGAAAAAGAGCTAATCGTGGCAGGCATTGCAGACCGGGGCTACCAACTGGCAACCAAGATATGTGATGAACTGAACCGGATCAGCCATTTTAATTACCAGAGTAAGTCGCTGAAGCTTATCCGGATTTCCCTGGAAAAATTTACCGCCAAGCTAGACGAAGTTCATATAGCAGACATGGATGCTTCGGCTCTGGAGCATCAATGCATTATCATTGTAGACGATGTGCTGAACACAGGCCGCACTCTGGCTTATAGTGTGCAGCCTTTTCTGCACCATCAGATCAAAAAGCTGGAAATAGCCGTGCTGGTCAACAGAAGTCATATTCAGTTTCCCGTGGCTGCTAATTATACGGGATACGAACTGGCTACTACATTGCAGGAACACATCCGGGTGATCCTGGATCCTGCGCAGGAAGCCGTCTACCTCCAATAACACGCTTCTGATGCCTGCCAACGGTCAACATCAATGATTACTTCTTGATCGCCCAAGTAATTTGTACTCTGATTTTTGAAGAGTTGCATTATATTTTTAAAATTATATCTTATTTTTGTTACATGAGCGTTTGCTCTATAGATAGCTGATCATTTAATGTCTCACTTATTGAATTCTGATACATCGCATTCAAATAAGATAAAAGATCTCTCAGATAAGGTATCTCAGCTGGAAGCCCTTCTGGCGCAGCGAGATAAAGAAAACTATGCCCTGACTCAACGACTGGCTAAGTTTGAAACAGGGCTTGCCAACCTGCGTGCCGGTATGTTTGAGTGGGATATTGACACCCAGCAATTCTTTATCTCGTCGGCACCCTGTGCTGCTTTATCCGAACAGCTCGCCAGTGACGCTCCACCACCGGAATACCTTAAAAATTTGGTTTCTCAGGAAGCCTACCTGATCGTAGAAGCCAAGTGGCTGGCACTGGTCAACGGACATTCAGCCATGGAATATGGTTCTTTTGAAGCCAGGCTGCCTGGCCAGGGAAAGCAAAAGCTGCGCGTGTATGCCACCCTTCACAGAGATGCTACCCGGCAAGCCTGAAAAGATTCAAGGCTTTATGGTGATACATGAGCCGGGAAAATGGGCACCCGACGTGCTGGAAGATTTCGATGTGTTTGATATTGTACCGGTAGGCATTATTTGCCTGGATATGCGCAGCGGATACCTGATAGAAGCCAACCAAAGAGCCAGGCAGGTGTTGCAGATCAGCCAGGAAGCTATCTTTACGGATGATGATCCTTTCAATAAAATTGATTGGTCAGAGATTACGGAAGAACTGGAGCACAATGAGCTGATAGAAAGAAAACAACTGGAAATACGCCTGGCAGATGGCTCCAAAAAATGGATACTGTTCTCCGGCAAGTCTAGCAGCGGGAATGCCCTGTATGCTGCTATTCTGGATTTTACAGCCATTAAAGACACCATTACCGAACTGCAAAAAGTAAATTTTGAGCTGGATAATTTCGTCTACCATGCCTCACACGATCTACGTGCTCCTTTGCGCAACGTATTGGGGCTGCTTTCTTTGCTCAAACAAGGAGATAGCGCGGAAGAGCGCATCCGATGCCTTGAGTTGATAGAAGGTACGATCAACCGGTTGGATACCCTGGTGGTAGACTTACTAAGCATCTCCCGAAACAACCGCAGTCAGCAGCGGTTTGTAAAGATCAACTTTAT
>CATQIH010000003.1 GCA_958296015.1 Cyclobacteriaceae bacterium | reverse complement strand
AGTTGGAGAGCATGCCTGAATAAGTAAGCCCTGCTGCTGTAAAATCAAACATCATTTGCACACTTACATCACCTCCGTTTACAATGCCCTTCCGGTTTTTCTCTACGTACCAGTCCCTGGCCCAGCGGTCTGTAATGTTAATAGCATCTGCTCGGTTGGTGGTGGTGATCGCATGAGAAGTTCCATTATGTGCCAGCATCACGTACTCATCGGCATCCAGCGAGTTGGCATTTTCCCTGACAGTTAAAGCTCCGCTAGACTGAGCATCGGTGCGCTTGCCGGTACCATCCGAACCTATGCCGCGAATGTCGCGATTGTACGTAGTGGCATAATTAGGGCTGTTACCAAAGTAATCTTTTGCAACGCCAATATTATATTTTTGGCTAAGGTAGTTTTCTACAATAGTGCGTTGGGCATCGGTTAGGTAAGCATTATACATGATAACTTCTGAAACATTACCCTCGAAATCCTGATCAACGGCATATCCGTCATCTACTGCATCTTGCTCACCTCCAAGTGCCAAATTACCATTTGCTGTGGGGGGGAGGGGGGGGGGGGGGGGGGGGGGGGGGGGGGGGTATGTACCAGTTTGAACATTGGACGTATAGATATTGCCATTTTTTCCTAAAGAAAGTGCACCATCGCTGCTACGCCAACGATTGGATAATATCTGCCAGTTGCTGCTTCTGAAGTCTGTTCCAGGGTTCTTTGCTGAGCCTTTTATGTAAACAGAAATGTTTCCTGCATTATGGAGAAGGTACTCATTGTCACTTCCGGCAACTGCATAAGACAATATACCTTGCCCTTGCGAAGCTGTTTTTAAGATAACAAATGTGGTAATAGCATCAGTAGGAACGCCAAAAGAAGGTACAACTAACCTGTCATGGTCAGCGGCCTTAAACTCTAGATGATTAAACCCGGTATTTTTTAAAGAAGGAGAGCCTGCATTGCTTCCGTCATTTGGTGTGGTAGAATAATTACCTAATGATGGAACGAAATGGTTGTTATTTCCTGAAATGTCTGACCATAAAGAAATGTCTGTCCCAACCGGCGCGGTAATCCGATTTGCATCCAGCCACACCATATTTTTTGGTTCGCCATTGGTGCCCCCTGCATTACCCACACCTGCCGGACCTGTTTGCCCGAATGATAAAATGTTATTGAATAAAATAACTAAAAAAACCGGTATCCATATCGCAGACCGGCAATAGCAGTAGTTTCTTTGCATGATTTGTTTCTTTACTCTACCGGCTTGTAAGCAAGTATCATGAAGAAACTGTCTGACAAAGAAGTCTATAGTGCATGGCTATGTAAAAAATCAGAGGAAAAATCAATTTCGCTTACATATATGTATGGCTTGTAGCAGCATTCAAACCTCTATATAGTCAGGCAGTATCATTGGGCATAGAAAAGTGAAAATTTACTATGTTTTTATTATAATTACGGGCAAATGATTGTAGGTAATTGTCTTATCTGTATGAATGGTACAAGTCGTAAGAAAGCAAGAAAACATGTAAAGTTCTTCATAAATTATCAAATGCTTTGAGCTTTTTGAAAAACAAATTTCCATAAGCGCAACGTAGCTTTACACGAAGATCAATGTCAGGCCAACTGGTAAGAAATGGTTTTTAGCATGTCCAGCTTCTGAAAAAATTCATTATCAGGTTTGATCTTATACCTGCGCGACATCATTTCTACCGAGATATTTTCCACTACATCCTGCACACAGACCTTCATCTGGCAATGGCCCGGATAAGCCGTTGTGATCGCCTCAAGTTCACGAACCAACTGGCTGTTCAGATGCTCTACCGGAATATACAACTGCACGCCGGAAGTCATCTTTTCCCGTATCTCCGTAAGCAATTGCACCTGGCTGGGTCTAAGCTCCCAAATGCCTGGCTGGTTGTACCGTTCTTCTACACGGCCTTTGATGTAGACAAACTCGCCAACGCCTAGCCGGTGCTTGTTGCTTAGATAGTCTTCCCCAAACAGTGCCATATCCAGCGAACCCTGGTAATCTTCTATGGTGATCAGGCCGAAGGGTTTGCCGGTTTTGCTCTGCCGCTCCATGCTGCGCGTCACAATCCCTGCTACGGCAATATCCTGGTTTTTGAACTGCTCAATACAGTCTACGGTACATTTGCAGAAGTTGTCTATCTCCAGCTTAAACTGGTCCAATGGGTGACCGGAAATATAGAAGCCAATCACGTCTTTCTCGAGTTTGAGCTTTTCTATCTCGCTATATGGTTCACAGTCTGTCATTCTTGGCAACGGCACAGCAATGCCATTGCTGCCACCAAATAGCGACTGCTGGGCGGTTTGCTCTTCCTGCTGCAAAGTGGCCGCATACTTTACGGCTTTTTCCAGCAGCGAGGCATCATGATCAGGGGCGTAGAGATACTGGCGGCGGTGCGTTCCTTCAAAGCAATCAAAAGCACCACCCATCGCCATACATTCCAGTGTCTTTTTGTTGACTGATCTGAGGTTGGACCTTTTGGTAAAATCAAAGATGTTCTGATAATTTCCTTTTTCGCTGCGCTCGTCTATGATACTCTTGACCGCACTTTCTCCGGCACCTTTAATAGCCCCCAACCCAAATCGGATCTGCCCGTCCTTGTTGACATCGAAAAAGTAGCTGCTTTCATTGACATCCGGCCCCAGCACCTGGATTTGTGCCCGCCTGCATTCTTCCATAAAGTTGGTCACCTTCTCGGTGTTGTTCATGTTGTGGGTGAGCACGGCAGCCATATATTCTGCCGGGTAGTTGGCTTTCAGGTAACCCGTCTGGTAAGCTACTACTGAATAAGCTGCCGAGTGAGAGCGGTTGAAGCCGTACTGAGCAAACTTCTCCATGATGGCAAATACAGCTTCTGCCTTTTTGCTGTTGATACCATGCTTTTCTTTGGCACCTTGCACAAAGATAGCTCGCTGCTTGTTCATCTCCTCTATCTTCTTCTTACCCATTGCCCGGCGCAGCAAGTCGGCACCACCCAGGGAGTAGCCACCCAGAATCTGCGCTGTCTGCATAATCTGTTCTTGATAAACCATAATTCCGTAGGTATTTTTCAGAATAGGTTCCAGCAACGGGTGAGGATACTCAATGTCTTCCTTGCCATGCTTCCGGTCGATAAAGTTGGGAATAAACTGCATTGGACCGGGCCGGTAGAGGGCGTTCATGGCAATGAGGTCTTCTATATCTGTAGGTTTTAGCTTCTGCATCCACTGGCGCATACCATCCGACTCAAACTGAAAGGTACCTACGGTATCGCCATTCTGGTAGAGTTCAAACGTTTTGGCATCATCCAGCGGAATATGGTCTATGTCAATGTTACTGCCATGATTCCGCTTGATCATGTCCAGGGTGGTTTTGATGATGGTAAGCGTCTTCAGCCCCAGAAAATCCATCTTCAGCATCCCTGCCGATTCTACCACCGAGCCATCAAACTGGGTGATGAACAGGTCGGAATCTTTATCTGTCTTGACAGGAATATATTCCAATAAGTCGTCTGGGGCGATAATTACACCGGCGGCGTGGATGCCCGTGCCACGCAGAGAGCCTACCAGCGTATGTGCTAGCTTCACCACTTCTGCTTTGCGGTCGTGCCCCATCTTGATCTGTTGCAGTTCCGGTACTTCAGTGAGTGCCTGATCGAAGGTAGTGCCTGGTTTTTCGGGCACCAGCTTGGCGATGTAATTGGCCTCCGGCAGCGGCAGTTCACTCACCCGGGCCACATCGCGGATAGACATCCTGGGAGCCATCGTGCCGAACGTCACAATTTGGGCGACCTGGTTGCGGCCATATTTTTTGATCACGTAATTAATGACATCCTGACGGCCATCGTCGTCAAAGTCAATATCAATATCAGGCATACTGACACGCTCCGGATTGAGGAAACGCTCAAAGAGCAGGTCGTATGTGATCGGGTCTATGTTGGTGATGCCTGTACAGAAAGCCACCACGGAGCCTGCTGCCGAGCCACGACCAGGACCAACAGCCACGCCCATCTGCCGGGCAGCGTTGATAAAGTCCTGTACGATGAGGAAGTAGCCCGGAAAGCCCATGTCTTTGATGATCTGTAGCTCAAGGTCAATGCGCGCTCTGATCTCCGTTGTCATTTCATCGTAGCGTGTCTTAGCCCCTTCGTAAGTAAGATGGCGCAGGTAATCATCCTGGTCTGCAAACTCCTCCGGAATGGTGAAGCGGGGAAGCAGAATATTGCGTTCGAGCTTTAGTTCTTCTGTCTTTTCTACCAGTTCATGCGTATTGGTGATGGCTTCCGGCAGGTCCTGGAAGAGTTTTTTCATCTCTTCCTCCGTCTTGAAATAAAATTCGTGATTGGGAAAACCAAAACGGAAACCACGACCACGGCCTACTTCCATAGACTTCAGGTCGCCATTTTTGACGCAAAGCAGCGTATCATGAGCATCAGCATCTTCGCGTTTGGTATAATACACGTTGTTGGTGGCTAATATCTTCACGCCATATTTTTTGGCAAAACGCAGCAGCACTTCGTTCACACGGTTTTCCTCTTCCAGTCCGTGCCGTTGCAGCTCCACATAAAAATCATCGCCGAAGGTTTCTACCCACCACTGAAAAGCCTCCTCTGCCTGGTATTCTCCCACATTCAGGATCAGGTCGGGTACTTCGCCGGATATGCTGCCTGTGGTAGCGATCAGCCCATCGGCGTACTTTTTGATCAGCTCTTTGTCTACGCGAGGATAACCACCGTAGGAGCCTTCAATGTAGCCCAAAGAACAGATCTTGGATAGATTGTGATAGCCCTGTTGGTGTTTGGCAAGCAGTAGCTGGATGGTACGGTGGTCTTTAAATTCTTTAGAAAACTTCTGCTGCCTGCGGTCTTCCACCATGTAGATATCGCAGCCGATGATCACTTTGATGCCCTGCCGCTTTCCTTCTGCTACAGCTTTGAAGGCACCAAAAAGGTTGCCCAAGTCGGTAATCGCCACGGCAGGCATGTTCAGTTCTTTGGCCCGGCTGATAAGCTGCCGGTAGCTGGCCGGGCTTTGCAGGATAGAATATTGAGAATGTACATGTAAATGACTGAAAGGAGCCGTCTTGATATTCTTTATCGGTTCACCCGCAGGAGGCATCACGGGTGCTTCTGCCTGCTTTTTGGCCTCTTCTGCCGCCTGGCTTGCGGCCTCTAAATCAGGACTTTCGTACTGGATAGCCTCTACCGGAACGTCTTTGTTATAAGGCTCCACTACCTGCTCTTTGATCAGGCCGAAGAAACATCGGGCGGTAGCATCTACATCGAAAGCTGCATTGTGTGCCCCGTCAAAGGCGACACCAAATAGTTTCTTGTGCAGTTCTGAAAGGGTAGGCCACTTGTATTTGCCATTGTACCCTCCCGGAATTTTGCAGTAGTCGGTAGATGCATCTTTGGTATCCAGCTTCTGGATTTTCAGCAGGCTGGTATCGATATTGGTGCGGACGTATTCGGCTCCGGTGATTTTGATGTCGAAATCTACATTGTGGCCGATAACCAGTTTGGTTTTCGCCAGGTCTTCATTAAAGACAGACAGTACTTCGGCCAGTGGATATCCTTCTTTCAGGGCACGTTCGGTGGAGATGCCATGCACTTTTTCAGAGTTGAAAGGAATGGTAAAACCTTCAGGTTTTACAATATAGTCATGGGCATTCATTAGGCTACCGTCTGCGGCATGTAGTTGCCAGGAAAGCTGCACCACACGGGGCCAGTTGTCTACATCGGTTACGGGGGCACTATAATCACGGGGCAGGCCGGTTGTTTCGGTATCAAAGATCAGGTACATAGTTGATTGCTTTTTCTTTATTTATCTTTTAGTTTCTTTTGTTCTCACTATCAGCATTTTACAGTTACTTTATTGCTGTTTGTTTTCTTTTATTTTCTTTTATCTTGTTACTTAGCTGTTACTTTTATAAATTTGGGTAACAAAAACATAAAACATCATGAGTGTAAAGTTACGTGAAAAAAAACTTAAGAACGGCAATTTAAGCCTGTATCTTGACATTTACCACAAAGGCAGTAGAAACTATGAGTTCTTAAATCTTCACCTTACCAAGCCAGCGAAAACACCGCTAGACCGGCAACACAACAAAGAAACAAAGGAGCTTGCCAATCAAATCAGGGCAAAGAAAGAAATAGAACTACAAAGCGTTGGTCATGATCATTCACCGGCATTCAAACGTAAAGCTTCCTTCATTGCTTTTGCCAGGAAGATTACCCAACAGAAAGAAGAAAGCAGCCGAAAAGCTTACAATCTGGTAGCCAACAAAATAGAATCCTTTGCCGGAAGTAACGATTTAAGGTTTGATCAGATCAATAAGCAATGGTGTGAAAATTTCTACGCCTATCTTTTAGACAAAGTGTCCATCAATACGGCCTATGATAATTTCACCAAGTTCAGCCATTTTCTAAATGAGGCTGTCAGGAAAGAAATTATCAGTACCAATCCAGCCGAAAAGGTAGACCGTAAGAAGCGCAAAGACACACATAGAGCGTATTTGTCCTTTGAAGAGATTCAAAAGCTTTTTGATACACCATGCAATCGCCCGGAGCTAAAGAAAGCATTCCTATTTGCCTGCTTCACCGGCCTACGTTGGTCTGACATCAAAGCGTTGACCTGGGGAGCCATTCAGCATTCAGAAGCTACAGGCTATTACATTGATCATAGGCAGATCAAAACCCAAAGCTATGAGACATTACCGATACCTGATCAGGCTATGTCCTTGCTGGGTGTATCGGGGCCGGAAGACATGGGCACCGCTAACAATCCGGTATTTCCCGGCATCTACTACAGCACTGTAGTAATGGCAGATTTGAAGCTATGGGCGGCAAAGGCCGGTATTACCAAAGATATTACCTTCCATGTAGCCAGGCATACCTTTGCTACGCTACAGCTTACCAGCGGGGCAGATATAGCCATTGTGAGCAAGCTCCTGGGACATAAGGACATTGCTGTTACCCAGATATATGCCAAGGTCATTGATAGGCGCAAAAGGGAAGCGGTTAATAATTTGCCAAAGCTTAAACTGAAAGGAGATGACAAAACCATTTGACAAAGTAGACTTCCATTCCGTAAATGAATTAACAGGCATATACGGCTTTATAAACACTCTGTGTGGGGGCTGGCCTGACCGGGATTCAGCTAATTACTATGCTAAAGCTTTAGAGTTATATGTTCCTCGTATTGAATATCACAGGGTAAAGGCAGAAAAAGAAATTTCAAAATATAGTCAGGTGTTAACCATTGAAATGATGACACCTTATTTTTCCGATCTTTTTATAACACTTGAAAGATGCATAAACATATTTGATACGAATGAAATGGTTGCCATTGGATATGAAACCAAGATGATATACACATATGCCAAAATGATGTTGACGGAGTTTTCAAAGTTTACTAATTATGAAGTAGGTGCGTTATCATCTCAAATCAATAATCCCGAAGAACTAGATAATCTAACTGTTGCCCAGCTTGCACTGTACTATTTCTATATTCAAGAATCTAAAGAAATGAGGCACATCGGCAGTTCTCAAAAAGAAAAGCTTGAAATAGGAAAAAAGCACCGGCCAGGAACAACCGGAAAAAGTTTTGAAACCGAATTTAATAAGCTGTTAAACACAGAAAGGAAAGGCAAAAAGCCATACGTTGCTAAAAACATAAAAGCTGTAATACCACATTTACAAGAATTTCCAACGGCATTAGCTCAAGCAAAGCAAGATTTAGAAGAAGTTGCATTTCGTAACCCCCTTACGTAAGGGGTTACGTTCTCTGTACTTGCCTTTATTTAGGAAATTTACATTGTGGCTGACATACAGTCATGATCGATCTTTAAATAAAACTTTACTGAAATCAAAAATGAAAGGCATTGAAAATGACATCGCAGAAATCAAAGACCTTCTTTACGCACAGCGTTTACTACAGAAGGAAGTTTTAAATTTTCAAGAGGCTTGTGATTATGTGGGCCGGTCAAAGCAAAACATGTACAAGCTTACCAGCACCAACAAAATACCTCATTACAAGCCAGAAGGTAAAATGCTGTATTTTAAGCGTTCAGAGCTAGACGCATTTATGCTTCGTAACCCTATAAGAACTATTAATGAAATTGAAAGCGTAGCCGCTACCCATGTGGTTTTATCATAAAAAAACCCGCTTGGGCGCGGGCTTAAAAAATTTCAAACAGGTTGTAACACAACCAGAAAAGTAAATTCATGACGCAATATAATGAAAACTTTCAATTCGAGAAAGCAAAGCAGATATACTTTTTCTTGAAAGCGGTTCCACACCTGGAATTGACAGACAAATCAAAAATCAATCTTGCAAAGAGATTTGATATTTCTAAAGAACATTTTGTGGCACTGGTTGCATGTGAGTGCAAAAGCAGGAAAGGAGAGGTGTCTATATGATTGATCACGATATTCATATTTCGCCAGGGACAAACTTCAATAATTTGAACGGTTCGGCCCGAGATCAAGGCAAGCCAAAGTCAATACCCTTCCCCGTAGAAGCCTTGCCAGTAGCTGTACAGCAATTCATACAGCGATGCTACATCGATTTGGGGTACAACAAAGACTTTTTGGCAGGTGGTATTCTAGCGGCCGTATCAGCAGCCGTAGGCCGTTCGTATGCTGTCAGAATGAAAGCTGGATGGTCTGAAAGTTGTAACACGTGGGTTTGTCTTATAGGCCGCCCAGGCAGTGGCAAAAGCCATCCTTTGATGACGGCCTTGTTTTCGGTTCATAAAGATGACAAAGAAAAATTCGCCATCTACCAGCAGGAAAAAGAGGCATACAAAGCCTATATGTCTCTTAGCAAAGAAGATAAAAATAACTTACCGGAACCGCCACTACCAGTATTCCCCAAAACTATTTGTAGCGACACTACATTAGAGGCATTGGCCGGTTTGCTACAAAAAAACAATCGGGGTGTATTGCTCCATAGTGATGAAATCGGTGGTTGGCTCTCAAACTTCAACAAATACAATTCCGGTAGCGATTTAGAAAGTTGGCTTTCTCTATGGTCGGGTAATCCTCTGACTGTTGACAGAGTGAGCAGAGAACCAATATTTATACAAAAACCTTTTGTGTCAGTTGCTGGCACCGCTCAGCCTGGAGTAATTCAAAACTTATTCAAGGGCAAAGTAGACAACGGCTTCACTGATAGGATGTTGTTCGTATGGCCTGAACAGATACCGGCCAGATCGTGGCAAACCGAAGAAGTAACAAGTGATATTTTTACAGAATACAACCGGGCCATTGAAAGACTTCTTTCTGAAAAACCAACCGAGACTAACGAATTAAGATTTTCCAAAGAAACTGAACAGGTGTTTGCCAATTTCTACAACGATTTACAGCAACGCATCAAAAACGAACAAGACGAACGCGCTCAATCCCTGCTATCCAAATTAGACATCCATTGCGCCCGGTTATCATTGATCATTCAGATGATGCGCTATGCCTTCGGAGAAGCTGACAAAACATTCATAGATACGATTTCTGTAGAATCAGCTATAAAGCTAACGGCCTACTTTGAGAGCCAGGCCAGGAAGGTACGGCAGCACGTGTTTGAATCTACGCCTGTAGAAAAGTTGGACAAAACAAAAACAGAATTTTACGAATCATTACCTGAAACATTTAAAACTCAAAAAGCCTTAGACTTAGGAGTGAAATATGATTATTCGGAGAGGACGGTAAAATATTTTCTTAATGATAAAACCTTATTCCAGAAGATTAGCTATGGCGTATATGAGCGTTTATTTTAGTACCCTGCATTCTTTGCATTCTTTGCACTCTTACTTAAAATCGGGCACTATATTGCGTATAGGCACTTTAAGAATGCAAAATGGCTTTGCACTCTTGTTGCACTCTTCACTGACATTAAAGCAAGAATGCAAAAGAGTGCAAAAGGTAATTGCACTCTTTAACCTCAATTGCAGCCAATAGAGGTACATTATGAGCCAAAGTGCAAAGAGTGCAAAGAGTGCAGGGTGGGTATAGATTTAAGAAAATAGGGAAAGGGGAAAACATAGCCTTTACAGATAAAGATAAATTGTACAAAAGAATGAATTCAATATTACACGTAACAGTATCATGTTTTAAAGATTACCAAACCCCGGACAATCCAAAGGATGTGGATTTACTTGCATGGTTGCGGTCTGAAAAGTATCATGCTGCTGTAGAACAGATCAGGAGTATTAAGGACAAAGAACATCGTGATCAGTTGAAAGCAACCCTGCCAGCAGTTACACCCAGTGGTAAGTTTAATTACCGCAATGCCGATAGTTTAGTCAGACATAGCAGCTTTCTGCAATTTGATATTGACCTCAAAGAGAACCAGCATATCAAAAATTATAGCAGTCTGAAAGATCAGCTATGCAATATTGTGAACGTAGCTTATTGCGGTTTGTCAGCGTCCGGCCTGGGATATTGGGGTGTGATACCAATATCTTACCCGGAGCAGCATAAAGCACACTTTGAAGCATTAAAAAGAGATTTTGCCAAATACGGAATAGCAATAGATGAAAAGCCTAAAAACGTAGCTTCATTACGTGGCTACAGCTGGGACGCGGACGCATACTTTAACCACAATGCAAAAGTATATACAAAGACCTGGAAGCCGGAAAAACGGCAGCGGGAGTATGTGCCAACAGATTGCAACGGCAGCGATACCCGGCAAAGGGTTGAGCAGCTTATACAGCAGATTCAAAGTTTACACCTGGACATTACCGCATCGTATGCCACATGGTTTGAACTGGGGTGCAGTTTAGCCAATGAGTTTGGAGAAGGTGGTCGGGAGTACTTCCATCTGATCAGCCAGTATCATCCGCAGTACAAAGAGACTGCCACAGACAAACAGTTTAGCCATTGTTTGAAGCATAACTATCAATTCAAGATAAATACATTCTTTCATCATTCTAAGCTGTCAGGAATCAAGTACGAACCGAACCTGCAAAAGCCGGTAGCTAGAGAGGCGGCACCGGGAGTATGTGCCGACAACAGTTCCCGGCAACGATACCCGGAACACAAGCCGTTTTCGCAAAGGATAACATATTCTGAAAGCTACCTGGAAGAAATGGCAACAGCCGGAACACCATTTTAGCAATCATTTTCAAACACTAAACGCTCGCTATGAAAAACAAATATCTCATTATCGCCATCATCATCATCTTTTGGTGATGGTTTTTCAAAAAGCCCTGCAAAGTGCAGAAAAATGCAGGTAATGTTTAACTTTTAAATACATACAAATATGGCACAATTTGAACCAGGGCAATCAGGGAACCCGGCAGGAAAGAAAAAGGGAACACTCAACAAAGTAACCCATATCAGAAAAGAAAATCTTCAAAAGCTAATAGAATCTATTGAAAGAGATCATTTAGAAGCTGACATACAAAATCTGTCTGCCAGGGATAGGGTAAAGATATATCTGGCGGCACACGAATACTTAGTGCCCAAACTAGGCCGGGTTGAAGTACAGGAAGTCACAGAGATACAGGAATTGCTCTTAATGTCTCCTGAAGAAAGAGTGGCAGAAATACAGCGAATCAAAGAACAACTAGCAAAAAAGAAATGAAAGGCAAATCAGAATTACAAGAAAGGTTGAAGTTGCTTCAGATGATAGAGGCAGCCGCTAAGGACGCTCAATACCTAGCTTTTTCTAATATGGAGCAGCCGGATAAGTTTACCATTTTGGGTACAATCAAAAGCCCGGTATTAACCGAAATGTTCGCCATGCCCATGAGCCGGGCAATCCTTGTCAAGAAGTGTAACGATATAGGCATAAAACCTTTGATTATTGAATTTGAAGACTTCTCAAAATCATGAACCAATTGAAAGAAAAATTAAAGTTCTTGCTCGAGTTAGAGCACGCGGAACGCATTGCAAAGCTATCACAACAAAGGGTGGTATTCATCGCTCACGAAGGCGTTATAACGTTGTCGGTAGATTCTATGTACAGAGAGTACTTTCCCGATCGAATGACGGTAGAAGACGCTAAAAAGCAAATGGAAGCCTATGGACTTGAAGACGGCGTAATCATTAGCAGGATACAAGCCCTGGGGTGTGAACCGTTGCCAGAAAAATAGATGCGCATAAAAAAAGGTATATATTATCATGAAAAAAGTGACATTATGTACCTTAAAAGCGTGCTATCATTTCGTAAATTGTACGCATGTACAGACAATTAAAAGCAGCATCATGACAGACAAAGTTAGAATTAACACAACACTTTCCAGACACTTGTGGGAAGAAGAATTGAAATATCTGGCAGAAGCAGAAGGCAAAAGCCGCAACAAGATCATCGAGGAAGCATTACAAGAACATATAATCAAAAAACAGTATGAGAGATTCGTATTACGGCCATAATCCTGTGTTGAGGGAACTGGAAAAAGAAAGAGATGTCATTATTCAACAGCAGTTGGAATTACAACGCATTTATGCAATCCGGTACAATAATGAATATGGTAGAAACAGACCGGAAGCCAAAGAATCAGTGCAAGAAATGCAGGTACTCAAAGAAAAAAGAACGAGGATTGAAGCCCGCATAAAAAAGGAAAACGAGGAAGATACAAAAGCTTTCACAAAACAATATCCTCAACTGGCAGTGCTTCAGCAGAAAATCAAAGAGCTTAGCATACAGCATCAAGATGTTTTACAGCGCACTGATGTGCTGAAAAAAGCATTCAACGAACAAACAAAAGTAGTATCTGATTTACGCAATCCTGTTGAGCCTTCCGGAGTTTCTCACGGTGGACATATCAACACCTTAACCAGAGATGATGATTATGAGAATGAGAAAGGGAAACTAAAGGACATTTACCAGGAAATGAAAGAAATCTACCAGCAGGGTTTGAACATGAATGCCATGCGTAAAGACCTGGAAAAAGAAATAACACAGGAGTACAATAGGCTGGCTTTGCCTTACATACAGCAAGCGGAAAAACATACTTTGGCGTTAGAACAGGTAATCAAAAACATAATGGCTTTTTCATCCCAGGCAGGAACAGGGGATAATATGAAAGGCATGGATTATTATCTGGATGGGATTAAAAACAGGCTAAAACTATAAGGCTATGTATTACTACAAAATATACGATAGTGCAGCGAGCTTCATCAATGAGTGCTTCGCATCAAAAGAGGTAGGACAAAGTTTTTGTGATACTGAAAGGATTAAGATAGCAAAGGCTATTGATAGCATTTACAAGTCTTTAGATCTTGAAAAAGATAATGATTTACGTGTACAGTGGATGGCACAGGTAGAAAAAGGCAATACTTTTGATTTTGATTATAGTGATGCAATTGACGGCATGTACAGACCAAAAGCAAAACAGATACTACTCAACTATAAGTCTAATGATCTTATTCCTACGCTGTTTCATGAGTTCTACCACTACTATTTAGATCAGAATGGTTGTCAGTATTCTTTTCAGGACCAATGGCAGGAAGAAGACGAGGCAGAAGCATTTTCCCAAAAGATGATGAAAGAATATTTCAATGAGGAGTACGAACCTGTTACCTACAAATCTAATATTCAATACGGTTATGTTCCTTCCTGGGGTGGGTACCAGATGCCAGCCGTATTCGATACGCTCAATCAGGTTGTAAGCTATCAGGATACAGCAGGAGTGTTACATACCAATAACTATAAATTTAGCACGATTGATGGTGCTTTGCTGCTTCTTTGACATCTTCTATCATTTAAAGTGATACCTAAATAAAGGCTTCTGAAATGTTTCGGGAGCTTTTTTTGCCTTATCTGAATTGCGCATGTTGAGACTGGAAGCCCAACAACTTTTTGAGTAGGGCTTAGTTGAGGTTTTATAGAGACTAAAAGAGAAAAAAACTACAAGTTGTTACCTATTTGTTATCCTGAAAATATAAGTGTGTTAATTATCAGATAGTTAGATGCAATTATCAAAGATCAGGTACATAGTTGATTGCTTTTTCTAACGCTTATCTATTCATGCTTTTTGCATCTAAACAAAAATAAGAATAGCTACGGTTTATGCGACAGAAAATTTCAACTTAATATCATATTAATCTTTGGATGTTATCAGACAGGCGTTGTGTTGAGCAGCCAACAGCCTATTTATGAAACCGGTCTTCCTTCCAGTTTTCAACATTTACATTGATATAATGCTGAATACGCAGGAATGATTGTTCATTGCGAATAATATGGTCGTGATACCGGGGTTGCTGGGCGGCATCCACCGTGGACCCGGTCCGTCAGGCAAAATGTTTATTGATTTTTCGTGCCTGTCTGGTTACCCCAATTTTGTATCCCCGTACGATGGATGGCAGGTTTTGTGATTGGAGACCAAATTTGTTTTTTGTTTGGTGGGATGATGACGGCGATGGTAGTAGAGACGCAAAATTTTGTGTCTCTACGGTTGCGGTTACGTTATTGCCCGGTTTATTGATGGTGATAATGCCGTGTATGTGGTTTGGCCCAGCATGGAATGCATGACGACAAACGCATCCAATTCCACAAATGGAAAATGTTCGGATATTTCGTGC
This sequence comes from Cyclobacteriaceae bacterium, assembly GCA_958296015.1. GTDB lineage: Bacteria > Bacteroidota > Bacteroidia > Cytophagales > Cyclobacteriaceae > JAJNNC01. Next base: position 111,419 of record CATQIH010000003.1, on the reverse strand, counting down.
CAACATGTTTCTGCCCATTGACCGATGGTGGATAATGTTATTTTTCTATTGCGAATCTCACCGAAATCAATGGTGGTGATGCTGGGTACAGATTGTAATAAAATAAGCCCCGTTGCATCCATCATCCCAAGATCGTAAACGGGCAGAGGATATACGGTATTTATTTTTGAATTTATCCGTTATGGTTCATCAGTTACCGGCGATGGGCGCATTTTCCAGATAAAGGGTAAGCACAAACAAGGAAATACCTTTCTGCGTATCTGTCGTCACGATCCACGCATGGTAGGTACCGGTTTTCAGCATATGGCTGTCAGATACAACGACATTTCCCTTGTCAGACAATGACGAACCATTTGGAAGCCCTCCTCTGATTACCCTAGCACTGGTGACATCTCCGTCTGGGTCGTGGGCATGGGCCAGCATTTCTCCATTCACATATTCACCGATATTCTTTTTGTTGGTTACAAAAAAGATCGCGTCACGGTCTATGCCTTTGGCTGCTGTTGCCTGCCAGTGAAGCTCATGTCTGCGGACCTCTTTGCTTACCAATATGGTTTCAATTGTAAAGTTGTAATGGCCCGCCTGTACAAGTTTGCTGTCGCTGACAGTTAACAAGCCATTGGGATACAGGGTAATGCCAGCAGGTAGCTGACCGGTCACCACATAGGCATCTACTACCTGGGCCTGGCCCGGATATGGAATAGCAATGATCTCACCGGATTTGAGTTGGTTGATGGGCAAAGAAGACAAAATAAAATACTGCTGAATGCTGTCTGCGTTGATGGTAGCTTCTGTTGTCTGCACATCAACGGCATTCTGCCCGTATATGGTGTGCGCAAAACTAAGCATCAATATAATTATTAGTCTGGCTATCATTCTCTTTCTTTTTTTGCTATCCTTGCTGTATGATGCTTATCCGAAGGCAATCTGTTAGTATCATATGCTATGGTAAAAGTAAAGAATGCTTTCGGCAATAGGCCGGAGGGTTTCTGTCCATAAGCTATGATGTACTAAAATCAGAAAAAGAACATTGTAGCACATTTTATATGTAGCCGTTGGCCTTTATCATAAACCGGGTTATCCAGCGTTTTTTACAGTCAGGCGACGTAGCATACTATATCAGGCATCGTAGGATATGTGTAGCCGAAGGTGTAAGATGATGTGCTGCCTGCAAAAATAACTTTACCAAATGATCGTCATTGCCATAATATTACGATTGAATGCTACAAAACCGAGGAGGATTCGCCTGTGACTCGTTTGTTGAAACTCTTTTTATACGTCATCGCTACGCTGCTGATTATTGTGCTGGTGTTGGTCAAGCCTGTCGATGACACGCCTTATCAGGAAAAAGACTATTACCGGAAAACCCTGGCGCAGCTGGGCAGCGATAGCCTTGTAAAATTTGCTGTTAGCCACAAAGATACGCTCCGGGCAGGCTGGGCTGCTGCAAACATAACACCCCAAAAACCTGCACACCTGATGGGCTATGGCTATAAAGGAGACTACACGCATGTCCACGATTCGGTATTTGTCCGCACGGTGGTTTTTTCAAAAGGCGGCAAGAAAGTAGCCTTTATCAGTTATGATTTTATGATGGTACACCCGGCACTGGCAGCCGCAGTGCGACAGGCCACGGAGCTGCTAGGCATAGATTATTTTTATTTTACGGCTATCCATACGCATCACAGCTATGGTGGCTGGGCTACCGGGCTGGGCGGACAAATGATTGCCGGTATCTACAATGAAGACCTGGTACAATACATTGCTACGCAAACAAAAAAATCTATTCAAACAGCCATTAACAGCATGGAGCCTGTAGATATGGACTATCAGGCATATGCACTGCCCGCCCTGGTAGCCAATCGGCTGGTAGCCAACGGGGCCGTTGATTCGCTGCTTCGCGTGGTTTCACTTAGAAAAAAAAGTGGAAAAACAGGGCTGATCTGCACTTTTGCAGCCCATGCTACGTATACCGATGCTAAACTCAAAGGCTTATCGGCAGACTATCCGGGTGCCTTTGTCAGGGCGTTGGAAGCGGATACTGCCATAGATTTTGCTTTGTTTGCTGCCGGAGCCGTAGGAAGCCATGCGCCTGTCAGAGAGGGCACTTTTGCTGATGAGAAACTGGCACATTTTGCACAGCAACTTGCAGCCCCGGTGCTGGCAAACGTATCAAAACCACACACAGGGAATACTCAGGGTGTATTTTTGTTTGCCTCGCTGCCTGTAGCATTGGGCGAGCCGCAGTTTAAGATCAACGAACGTTGGCGTCTTCGTCCTTGGCTTTTTGACGCGGTATTTGGTAAACTGTCGCCGCAAATCACACTCCTGCAAATAGGAGATATTATATTTCTAGGTTTTCCGGGAGACTTTTCCGGTATGCTTTATCCACGACTGCAAGTGCCGAAAAATATGCATACCATAGTCACCAGTTTTGATGGCAGCTATGTCGGCTACATCGTTCCTGATGCTTATTATCATAACGATAACCAGGAAGCAAAAGAAACCAACTGGTTTGGGCCATATACAGGGAGCTATTTTATAGAAATCACCAACAGATTTGTACAAGCAGTGCAGCCATAAAAAATGCGGAGCAAAAGTCCGTAGCCGAGGTCATCCGGTGAGATGGAAAATCCTTTTATTAAATATTTCTGATTGTTAGCAGCTTGCCTTTATAGTCAAAACTAACGATAGCCACTACCTGTTGGCTTACGTCATCGCCAAGAGATAATACATATTGTACTTCCGGTGCAAAAGCTTTGGCAGGCATGAGGTATGTTGCCCATGCAAAAGAAAAGGAGGCATGATCTTCTATTTTTTGCACTTCGTGGATGTGCAGGTCTTTGTACGGACTCTGCATGAAACTTTCTATGACCTCTGTCGGTATATCCGACAGGCTAATAGCCTGATGTGTACTTGCGATACTCCGATCTAAGTATTGCTTAAAAAATGAAGAACTTACAATCGTATTTTCTGCCACTGCGGATGCAATAACTGCCAGCAAACCAATAAGACAAAAAAACTTAATCACTTTCATATGCTTAAGCTGTAACAAAACCATACCAAACTTATTGAAGCCTCTTAGGAACCCTTTTGCCAAGTTTTTCGTAGGTGAGATTCTATTGGTTGTGGAAATTGTGTAGCAAACAATTCCACAGATTTTCTACAACCTTTCACACTTCCTTTGCGAAACTGTATTTTCTTCCGAAGCCCTCTGTCTTACTGTCAATAAACCACCTTGTCGCAACGTTTATTATAAAGTGCCACTGTCTGTTATTTACCACCGTCAAAACAACTATTTTTATGGAATCTCATACCGATCAACCCCAGCCCTCGGGCTTCAGAAAGTTCACCAAAGAATGGCTGAGTGCCATTGTGTTTGCCGTTGTTGTTGCTTCTCTTGTACGAGGACTTTTTATGCAGGCTTTTGCCATCCCAACAGGTTCTATGGAAAATTCTTTGCTCGTGGGCGACCAGCTTTTTGTGAGTAAAGTACACTACGGTGCAAAGCTGCCGGAGACGCTGCTACAAATTCCGCTGATGCACCAGACCATGCCCGGTACGGACATTCCTGCTTACCTCGATTGGGTGCAGCTACCAAAATACCGCCTGCCAGGATTTACGCAGGTGCAACACAATGACCCGGTGGTGTTCAACTACCCACCGGAATGGGATCGTCCGGTCGATATGAAGACTTTCTATGTAAAACGCTGCGTGGGCTTGCCAGGCGATACGCTCCAGATCGTTAACAAGCAGATTATGATCAACGGGCAAGCTCTTGCCTTGCCCGAAAATGCACAGACCAGTTACTTTGCCGCTACCGATCAGCAAATCCATCCCCGAATATTCCGTAAGCTAAACATCGATGATTACCGGCAGGTGCCGGGCGGATACAAGATCAACATGGAAGCATACCAAGTAGCCGATATGCAAAAGCTGGACTTTATCCAATCGGTAGAAGAAATCACCTACGAACCGGGCAGCATGGGCAATGCCGTGTATCCACATGATGCATCGCTGAACTGGACCACTGATTTTTACGGGCCTGTCTATTTGCCTAAGGCAGGTGCGACCATACCCATCAACCCATACAACATCAGGCTATATGGATCGGCCATTATACATTATGAGCCGGTAAACGCCACGATAAAAGACGACAAGCTATTGATCGATGGAAAGGAGCAGACACAGTATACTTTTCAGCAGGATTATTATTTTATGATGGGCGACAACCGGCATAATTCGGAGGATTCAAGGTTCTGGGGCTTTGTACCAGGAGACCATATCGTGGGCAAGCCTCTGTTTGTCTATTTTTCTACAGATAAAGATGCAGACTTGCTCCATACAATTCGCTGGAACAGGTTTTTCACCGCCATTCACTAAAATAGATTTTATTGGCAAGCAATGGCATATCTGCACGAAGTAATTGAAGTATAAGAAATAAATACTATTTTCAGGCTTATATTCATCATATTACAACAAACTCATGCAAAGAAGAATTTTCATCAGACAATCAGTAGCACTTTCCGCAGGATTAGGACTTGTGGGTTTTAGTTGCAACAGCAGCACAAAGTCTGAAACAGCACAAGTAGCAGACACTACATCGCAGCAAAAAACAACCGGTGCCAATCCTTTATTCAAAATCTCTTTGGCAGAATGGTCTTATCACAGAGCCTTGTTTGGTAATCCAGGCACAGCCAAAATGGACAACCTGGATTTCCCCCGCAAAGCCCGTGAGCTGGGTATCGAGGGCGTAGAATTCGTCAACCAATTTTTCAAAGACAAAGCCAAAGACACACAATACCTGGCAGAGCTCAAAAAAATCTGTAACAGCGAAGGCGTGACCAGCGTGCTGATCATGTGTGATGGCGAAGGTGCGCTGGGCGACCCTGACCAGAAAGTCCGTATGCAGGCTGTAGAGAACCATTACAAGTGGGTAGAGGCAGCTAAGTATCTGGGTTGTCATTCCATCCGGGTGAATGCGCAGAGCCAGGGAGGCTACGAAGAACAGCAGAAACTGGCTGCCGAAGGACTGGGCAAGCTTGGCGAGTATGCACAAAAAGAAAACATTGGCGTGATCGTAGAAAACCACGGCGGGCTTTCCAGCAATGGCGAATGGCTATCTGGTGTGATGAAGGCCGTCGATATGCCAAACGTAGGCACCCTTCCCGACTTTGGTAACTTTTGCCTGGAGCGCACCAACGATGGCTGCAAAGAAGAATACGACAAATACAAAGGTGTGGCAGAACTGATGCCTTATGCCAAAGGCGTAAGTGCCAAAACGTACAACTTCAACAACGAGGGCCAGGAATCTGACATAGACTATATGAAAATGATGAAGATCGTGATGGACAACAACTATCATGGCTTTGTAGGCATAGAATACGAAGGCGAAGGTTTGCCCGAAGAAGAAGGCGTGATTGCTACCAGAGATCTGCTGATCAAAGTCCGCGATAAGCTAAATGCCTGATCAATCATATGCTAATTACCACCCTATAACTCTGGAAACCAGGTTTGCCAAATTTTTAAAGTTTGGCAGACCTGGTGTTTTAACCCAACGCAAACATCCCTTTCAAATCTCTATTAGACAACTCTCCGATCCACTGCTCGCCTTGAGAGACGGCCATGTCGGCCAGTTCGCGTTTTTCTATGAGCATCTGGTTGATCTTTTCTTCAAACGTGCCTTCGGTGATCAGGCGATAGACAAACACGTTCTTTTGCTGCCCGATACGGTACGCCCGGTCGGTGGCCTGTGATTCTACCGCCGGGTTCCACCACAGGTCGTAGTGAATGACGTGGTTGGCCTGCGTGAGGTTGAGTCCGGTGCCACCTGCTTTGAGCGACAGGATCATGGTGTTGATCTCCGGTTTGGTCTGAAAATCTTCTACCATCTGGTCGCGCTGCTTGCGGCTACATCCGCCATGCAGAAACAGCGGCTGGGTGTGGTAGGTGTCGCTGATGAACTGTTGCAGCAGGTCTCCCATCTCGCGAAACTGGGTGAAGATCAGGACTTTTTCGCGTTGCTCGTACATTTCGTCTAATAACGCTATCAGCCGCTGCGCTTTGCCTGAAAGGGCAATATCGGCACTGCCGCGCTTGAGGTATTGCAGCGGGTGATTGCATATTTGCTTGAGGGCGATGATAAGCTTGAAAACCAGCCCCCGGCGTTCTATGCCATCCAGTTCTTCTATCTGCTTCATGATCTCGTCTACCACGTTCTGATACACAGCACCCTGCTCTTTGGTGAGGTGGCAAAACTCGTTGGTAGTCACCTTATCTGGCAGGTCGCTGATGATACTTTTATCGGTTTTCAGGCGGCGCATAATGAAGGGCGACATCACCTTTTTGAAGTTTTCCAGTTTATGCTGATCCTGTTCTACTTCAATAGGATAAGAATAGTCCCGGATGAAAGGCTTTAAACCACCTAGATAGCCTTTGTTGGTAAAGTCCATGATGCTCCAGTATTCGCTGAGGCGGTTTTCTACGGGCGTACCGCTCATGGCAATGCGGATGTCGGATTTCAGCTTTTTAAGGGCTTTCGTCTGTGCTGTGCCTGGATTCTTGATATTTTGCGCCTCATCGATGATAAGGCTGTGCCATTTGATCTTATTGAGTAGTTTGGCATCGCTGCGGGCAATGCCGTAGGTGGTAAGCAGCACATCAAAATCATCCCGGCCGGTACGCCGGAGCAGGGGAACCGCTTCCGGAAAAGCACGTTTGGGTCCGTGGTATGTGTGCCACAGCAGGCTGGGTGCAAACCGACTCATCTCTTTCTGCCAGTTGGTGAGCAACGTAGTTGGAACTACCACCAGGGCTTTTTTCTTATCCAACAACCCTTCCTGCTTGAATTTCAGCAGCGTAGCGATCACCTGCAACGTTTTGCCTAGCCCCATATCGTCGGCAAGGATGCTACCAAAACCAATACGGCTGTTTTTGTAGAGCCAGGCGTAGCCGCGCTGCTGGTACGGACGCAGGCTGGCTTGCAAGTCTTCGGGCGTAGCTACTGTCTCGGCTTCCATCAGCGAGCGCAGCAGCTTCTGTGCCTTTTTGCTAAGCTGTATCGGACTGCCTTCGTACTCTTGCGACAGTGCCGTTTGCAGCAAATCTTTGCCCGACAGTTCCGGCGGGTTTTCCAGCTTGTCTACCAGCTGCCGTATCTCCTGCGGATTGAGATATACATACTGGTCGCGTATTTTGACGATGCCCGACATGCCTTTCACCAGTTGCAGAAACTCTTCGGCACTGAGCTGGTCTTCGCCAATGGCAATCTGCCACTTGTAGCGCAGCAGTTCGTCCATGTTGAGGAAATGTTTGGTGATACCTTTCTCATCTCCTGCCTCTATAGTCATCGACAGCGTAGGGCGCAGTAGCCGTTGCAGGCTTTTGGGCAGCAAAATATCAATCCCCAGCAGACGGATGATAGGCAGTGTTTGCAGAAAAATACTGGCGAATTCGCGCCCGTCTACCGTCAAATCCTGCGAGCCATGACTGGCAATGACGGAGGAAAGCTGTGGAAAATAGTTGATCAGCAAAGACAAATCCTGCATCACTGCTTTGCGAAGTGCTACGAAGGTATCCTGCCGAAACACTTCCTGCAAAGGCACTGGCTCTTCAAAGGGGCCCTGCTTTTGCTTCACCAGCATATCGATGATGAAACCTGCCTCTGTCGTCTCCCGTTCTTCTTCGCGGATGCGGATGACAGGCACAATATTTTTCTCGTAGAGATAAAAACGCCGCAGCCACAGGTAAATCGTGATAGGGTCTTCTTTGTGTTCAAACCCATAGGGTTGAAGCGTGTTTGACCCAAAGAATGCATCAAGCATCGGATCGCCTTCCGGCAAATTATTCTTCATAAAATATGTGACCAGCGTGCCGAGCAAATACGTAGCTTGCTCTTGTTCCGAAAAATACAATGGCTGGTCATCAACTGTAAGGATGAGACTGCCTGGCGGCATATGTTTTGTTAGTAGTTCGGTCACCTGCTTTACTGTGTCGTTGAGCAGGGCTGGCAGCCAGTAAATAGTGTATTCTCCTCCCGAAATACTGAATATCTGTGGCACCACCGCCCCCTGACGCAGCAGCACCAGGCTGGTACGGTACAATAAAGAGAAAGCCTGTACGGCAGGCGCATAGCGGCTTAGCCTTTCGGGCACCAATAACTCTAACCAGTTGGTAAGAAAAGAAAGTGGAAGATATTTGGCCTGTTTCACCACTTTTTTTTGTCCGTTGTTCAGTTGAAAACTCACTTTGGAAACGGCCATTTCTTCGTTGAGGGCTATGCTGATATGAACTACGGATTCGGGAGGCAGCTCTTTGTTTTGCTGTTCTTCGGTGTTAAGGGCTGCATCCAGTTGCTTTTTAGCTTCCCTGGCTTTTGCTTTCAGAATTCTGTCCAGCACATCTTTAAAATCTTTGCCCGGATAAAACAGCGGATTAGGGGTGAGCAGCGAAAGCAACTCATCGCGACATTCCGGCACCTTGCTCAAATCGGGCGTAGCAGGCAGGATGGCACTTGCTTTAGGCAACGACTTCAGCAGTTTTTGAGTTAAAGCTTTCACCGAAGGAATATCATCCAGCGCAGGCCGCTCATCAGCAAAACCTTTTTTACGCAGGGCCTCGAGCATATCCATACCGTGCAGTTCAAAGATCAGGAATGGATTCTTGTCTATCTCGTTGGCAATCAGGTAAATAACAGCAGCAATATGCTTGCAGGGCATGGCATGGTCGGGGCAGTTGCAGCGGGCATCCATATCGTGCCAGCTGGCCGGAAAAAGGTCGATGTGCTGGCCGCTGAGCACTTCGTTGACCTTGGGCGGCAGCTCACGGGAAAGCAGTTGGGACAGAAACACCGGATTATCGGTCATGGTGTTGACGATGGTTTCCTTTTCCGCTTTAGAAAACACCTCTGCACTCACCGTCACTTTGTAGGGCTTAGGCCGCGAACCCTGCACTTTGGCGTTAACAGTATTGCCAGCAATGATAATATCACGTGCTTTGCCATTGCGGGCATAGGACTTGCCGCGGGGCAGGCGGTTGCTGTAGTCGATATTATTGAAGGAGTTGAGCCACTGCTGGCCCCACCAGGTATAACCAAACTGCTTGATCATAAAAATTTACGTGGGAAAGTCAAAATACATGAGACCATCCTCACCTTCCTGCAACGCATAATCGCGTAGATATTCGCGAATATTTTTTGTGTCGTTGAAGTAAGCAAGATCATTTTTCAGGGCTGTCAGTTCTCGTTCCAGCATTTTTCGCTCATGCTTGATTGTGCTCTCAGCCTCTTTGGGGTTTTGCAGCAAATGCCCCATCCTATCAAACGGGGGCGGCGGGTTTTGGATGACATCCATCTGCATTTCCAGTTCCTCCACCTGGTCTTTGAGCATCTTGGTGTAGTATTTCAGTTGCTTGTCTGGCAGATCGCCGATGTTGTGAGCACTGCCCTGCATCAGTTCTATTTCCAGCGAAAGCAACCCGAAGAAATCATCCTGCTTATAGGCTTGTGTCACACGCTTCATGGTTTCGGTTTTCCACAGTCTTTTTTCCTCATCGCGCTCCTTATCCGGGTGAAACTCTTTGACCAGACGCGTGTATACCGCACGAGAAGTTTTGCTGATGTTTTCTGTTTCTTTTTTCAGTTTCTCTTCCCGGGCCAGCTCGGCTTTGGTCTTTTTCTTCGCCTTTTGCCGCTCCTCTTCCTGGCGCGCCCGTTCTTCCACAGACTCCCGCAGCTTTTCGCTCACCTGCCCAAAGTTGTTCATGTCCACATCATCCAGGTCTAAGTCTACATCAAACAGATTTTTGAACATTTCCGTAGCCATGCCTTTGCTGGCTTCTTTTACCAGTGCTTCTTCCTCTTGGTAACTGGTGGGCGCATGTTTGTCGTAGAGTGGCTCCAGTTCCTGCCTGCCATGTTCGTGGATCAGTTCGTAGACTTGATTGAGGATAAAATCCTGTAGCTTTTCTTTTTCTTTGTGGCGGAAGAACTTCATCTCCCAGGCTTTGTCAAATTGCTCAACCACCTGTATTCTGACAGCCACAATCTTATCGCGCACTGGTTGTAGTTCCTGCTGCATCAGGCTGCGGATTTCAGGAATCGCTTTTTCAATAGCTTCAATCTTCTTTTTCAGCTTTTGGATTCTTTTGATCCGATGGTTAAACTGCCGCTGCAACCGGCTCATTGTTTTACCTTTTTTAGATTGAATCACCGGTACCACCGAAGCGTTCTTCTGCTGTGACATAAGCCATGATTTTAGTATGTAGTGTTGGGGGCAAAGGTAGGAGAAAGTACAGGGAATGTAAAAAGTCTATCATGTTAATTTAAATTGTATTAAAAAAACGATCAGAAAAATTAGTGCAAGTGTAGGGTAAGTTTGTCAAATATTTAATCTCTACAGAAATTCGTCTAATACCATCAGCATTTCCTCAACAAATGCCTCTGGTACTTCTAGGTAGCTTGAAAGAGTCGCTGTATATTTGTTGAAACTATGGCCGGTTGCAACGGTAATAGCATCACATATAACAACATTAGATAGCGTTAATCATGATTATTGGAGTACCCAAGGAAATTAAAAACAACGAGAACCGTGTGGGGCTTACACCTGCCGGTGCCAAAGAACTTACCAAGGCAGGCCATACTGTCAACGTGCAAAGCAGTGCTGGCGAGGGGAGTGGCTTTGTTGATGCCCTGTATCAGGAAGCCGGGGCTAGCATTCTACTTGATATTGAGTCGGTGTATGCAGCATCTGAAATGATTATTAAAGTGAAAGAGCCTATTGAAAAGGAATACAGCCTAGTTAAAAAAGACCAACTGGTATTTACCTATTTTCACTTTGCCTCCAGCGAAAAGCTGACCAGAGCTATGGTTCAGAGTGGTGCTGTATGCCTGGCCTACGAAACTGTAGAGATGCCCGACCGTAGTTTGCCGCTGCTCATCCCGATGTCGGAAGTGGCAGGCCGCATGGCTGTACAGGAAGGAGCCAAGTTTCTGGAAAAACCCATGATGGGCAGAGGTATTCTGCTAGGCGGCGTGCCAGGCGTGCGTCCGGCCAAGGTCATGATCTTGGGTGGCGGCATCGTGGGAACGCAGGCAGCAAAAATGGCAGCTGGCCTGGGGGCTGATGTCACCATCATGGACAACAACCTGAACCGTATGCGTTATCTAGCAGACATTCTACCTGCCAACGTCAACACGTTTATGTCCAATGAGTACAACATCCGTTCGCTCATCAGCAGCCACGACCTGATCATTGGTGCCGTGCTGATTCCCGGTGCCAAAGCCCCCAAGCTCATCACGCGCGATATGCTCAAAGATATGCAGCCTGGCACGGTGCTGGTAGATGTCGCTGTAGACCAGGGCGGTTGTATAGAAACCTGCAAGCCTACTACCCACGAAGATCCCACCTTCATCATCGATGATGTGGTGCATTACTGCGTAGCCAATATGCCGGGTGCCGTACCCTACACATCTACCCTGGCACTGACCAACGCTACGCTGCCGTATGCCATACAACTAGCCAATACCGGCTGGCAACAAGCATGCGCACTGTCTGTACCCCTCAAACTCGGACTCAACGTAGTGAAAGGAGACATTACCTACAAAAGCGTAGCCGACGCCTTCGATATGTCATACGTACCCGTAGAAGAGCATCTGAAGCAGATGGCGGTTTAATTGACTATATCAGTTTTCAAGGCGTGGCATTAACTTCCACGCCTTTTATTTTTCAGAGTAACAAGTGGGTTCATCCCTCCCCAAAAACCGGCATCCCGTCTTCAAAGTGATAAGTTTTCTGCTGATGATCTATGCGGCAGCAGTAGTGTTGCATACCGTTGGTGATCACAATAAATTTGGCTTTGAGTGTATAATTATATAGCGCGATCTGCTCAAACACCTGTGGCTTGATGGCTACTGTGTGTGCTTTGCATTCTATGAGCACAAAAGGTTGCCCTTGCCTGTTATATACCACAATATCCGACCGCCGTTGCATCTGATTGTATGTCAGGCCGTTCTCCACATTTACCAGCGATCTTGGATAACTTAGGTGTGTAATAAGGTAATTGACAAAATGCTGCCGCACCCATTCTTCGGGCGTCAGTGCTACATATTTTTTTCTTATTGGGTCAAAGATTGTAGCTTTACCGTGCTGTTGCATGGTTTTATAGTCGTAAGGCGGTAAATTCAGGCTGATCATAGCACAAAAATACAAAAAGCATTAGATAGATGAAGAATAAAGAAGCTATTGTAAAAAACTGGTTGCCCCGGTATACAGGTATGCCGTTGGAAGGGTTTGGCGAGTATATTCTGCTGACTAATTTTTTCAACTATGTAGAGACATTTGCTACCAGATTTAACGTGGAGATCAAAGGCATAGGCCGGCCGATGCAAACAGCCACAGCCGACCAGATCACCATTGTCAACTTTGGCATTGGCAGTCCGAATGCGGCACTGGTAATGGACCTGCTGGCCGCCGTGAAGCCAAAAGCCGCCCTTTTTCTGGGCAAGTGTGGCGGACTGAAAGGGAAAAACCAGGTAGGCGATCTGATCCTGCCTATTGCGGCCATCCGTGGCGAAGGTACCAGCAATGACTATATGCCGCCCGAGGTACCTGCCCTACCCTCGTTTCGCCTGCAACGTGCCGTATCTTCCATGATCAAAAAGCACCAGATGGACTACTGGACGGGCACGGTGTATACGACCAACCGCCGCGTGTGGGAGCACGACAAAGAGTTTAAAAACTACCTGGAAAAGATCAGGGCCATTGGTATCGATATGGAAACAGCCACCGTGTTTATTGCCGGCTTCGTCAACAAGATACCGCACGGAGCTTTGCTGCTGGTGTCTGACATGCCGATGATTGCCGAAGGAGTAAAAACCGAAAAAAGCGATCAGGAAGTGACCCTGCGCTTTGCCGAAAAGCACCTGCTAATCGGTATTGATGCCTTGCGTGAGCTAGCAGACTCCGGAGAATCTGTCAAACACCTTAGATTTGAGTAGCCGAAGGACACGCCAAACAAACATATGATACTACCGCTCTATTTGCAACAAACCGTTACTTTGCTGACCATCCTTGTTTTATTTGTAGTGGTCTATAAAGAATGGGTGAGGCCACCCTTGGGATTCATGCTGGCCGTATTGTTCTTTGTACTGGTAGGGATTCTGACACCGGAAGAAATGCTCTCCGGCTTTGCCAACACCTCTATTGCTAGCATCATTTTGCTGATACTTATCAGTACGGCACTCCGCAAAAATTTTCAACTGGAAGCTCTGCTCGATAGCTTTTATAAAAAAAAACTATCCTACCGTATCTTTCTGGCCCGTATGATGGCGCAGGTAGCTATCTTTTCCTCCTTTATCAACAACACACCCATTGTAGCCATCATGACCCCCTACCTGTTCAACTGGGGCAAGCGCAACAACATATCGCCATCCAAACTGCTCATTCCACTCTCTTATGCGACCATTATGGGTGGCATGCTTACTATCATTGGTACTTCTACTACGCTGGTGCTCAATGGCTTTGTGGTTGAATTTCATGGTGTTTCTTTGCCTACGCTCAACCTACTGCTCATAGGAGGGGCAGTATGTGTCACCGGCATTCTGTTCATCACGCTCATAGCAGACAAAGTGCTGCCAGACCGTAAAGATATTCTGGAAAGTTTCAACAAGAACAAACGCGAATATACCGTAGAAACGATACTGGACAACAACTCTCCGCTGACCGGAAAGACCATCAAGGAAGCCGGGTTGAGAAGCCTAAAGGGTGTGTACCTGGTAGAGATCATCAGAAAGCAACAGACCATCTCTCCGGTAGAACCTGACGAAAAGATCTATTCCGACGATATTCTCACCTTTGCAGGTGCTACAGAATATATTGTAGAACTGGTGAGCAATGGACAGGGACTGGCACTGCCCAAGCCTGCCGATACCCGCAACGAGGACAAGGTGAATATCATGGAAGCGGTAGTAGGCAGCAATTCCAGCCTGGTAGGGCATACACCCAAAGAAATGGACTTCCGCAACCGCTATGATGCAGCCATAGTGGCCATTCACCGCAACGGTGAGAAGCTAAGCGGCAAGCTGGGCAATAGCAAGCTCCACCAAGGCGACCTGCTGCTGCTTTATGCAGGCAAAAACTTTAAGAACCGCGTAGACTTGTTCCGCGATATATTCATCGTCTCCCAAGTGAAGGAAATGCTGCGGCCCAACAAGCGGAAAGTCATTTCTTTTCTAATTGTGGCTGTGGTAGCCATTGTGATGGTACTGTTTGGCTACTTTTCGCTGTTTACCTCGCTGCTTATCATCTTTGCCATCATGACTGCCCTGAAAATGATCTCGCTACAGGATGTTAAACGGGAAGTAGATCTGAATATGGTCGCCATTCTGGTCTTTTCCCTGGCCCTGGGGCAAGCCATGATCAAGACTGGCACCGGCGACTTGCTGGCTACCTGGATATTGGACCTAACCAAAGGCTTTGGCTCCACAGCCATCCTGGCAAGCCTGCTGGTCATCACGACTGTGCTTACTTCATTTATTACCAACGTAGGGGCGGTGTCTATCACTTTTCCGCTGGCTTACTCCATCAGCAACAGCCTGGGCGTTGATGGGATGCCGTTTTACCTGGCCATTGCCTACGCTGCCTCTGCTGCTTTTATCACCCCTATCGGCTATCAGACCAACCTGATCGTCTACGGACCCGGTGGCTACACCTTTCGCGATTTTATGAGGATGGGCTTGCCTGTAGCCATCGTATATCTGGCAACAGTACTTATGATGCTCAAAGTATTATACCCTGAATTGTAAAAGCGTTTAATAAATATACCTGACTATTACTTCTGAATGATGAAGCTTATACAAATTATAAGGACAAACTTTTAATACTTGCTGGCAGTGGCAGTTCCATCGTTGCTTTTGCATCAGTTTCAGCAACACCAGTCTCCAGGCGTAGTGGTACCACACCAGCCCAGATGGGCAGTTGATAGTCTTCTGCTTCGTCATTCGGCCCACCAGTACGGATTTTGGCAGATGCCTGTTCTATTTCAAAGGCTAATACTTTGGTGATCTTACGCTCATTTTTTGAAGGTAAGCGCACTTCATCCCAACGACCTTGTAGTATCTGTTCGGTAATTACCTTTAAGGCATGGTCTTTCTGCTCATCGGCTGTTACCAGACAGGCAATACCAAAAAGCACAGCGGAGCGATAGTTAAAGCTATGGTGAAAGGCAGAGCGGGCCAGCACCAACCCATCCAGATGCGTCACTGTAAGGCACACGGGTAGTCCTTTTTCCAGGCTGCTGAGCATGTGGTTGCCCATAGCACCATGCAGGTAAATGGTATCCCCGTCTCTTCCATAAGCCGTAGGGATTACATAGGGCTGTTCGTTTACAGCAAAGCCTACATGGCAGATATATCCGGCATCCAGTATCTGGTATACGGTTTCTTTGTCGTAGTGTCCTCGCTTGGGTGAACGCTTCACTGTATTGCGTGCAGATTGTTGGTAAGTTTCCATACGTTTTTCTTTTGTTTAATGAATTGAAGTTGGAAGCCTCGAACATCCCTGAATAGTATTGACCGATTTTATTCAGCCCTCAAACTCCGGTCTTCTGATTTCTGTATCCTAACTCCCATCTTCTGTCACAAAACTATATCTTTGTAGGGTTCGTTATCTACACCAGTTTTTAATTATCAGATGGTCCAGTCATGTATCCCTGGAAAAACAGTATTGCCATAGACAAAAAGGCTGCTAAGCCCGTATACATTCAGATCAGCAACGCGTTCATCAAAGAAATTGTGGCCGGCCGGTTGCAGTCTGGGCAGAAGATACCAGGTACGCGTCAGATGGCAGCTCTGCTGTCTGTCAACCGCAAGACGGTGGTGTGTGCTTACGACGAACTGACGGCGCAGGACTGGCTGGAGGTCATCCCTGCACAAGGCACTTTCGTTGCGCGCTCTTTACCTATTGTCAAACAGAAACCACTCAGCCAGCAGTCCAATAGTCTAATGACTACTCCAGCAGCAACTTCTATAGTTGCAGGAGCTACCCAGGCAGCATTTACTATCATACAGCCGCCAAACCAACAAGCTGTGGAACGCCATACCAGCCATATCCTCCGCATTACGGATGGCTCTCCGGATGTACGGTTGGCCCCAATGGAAGATATTTACAAACGCTGTCGGCGGATAGCCGTGCGTGGTGCCCAACGCTTGCATCTGCGGTATGGGGATGAGCAGGGAGAAATCCATCTCAGAGAAACACTGGCGCATTATTTAAGGGAAACCCGAGGATTCCACTGCACGCCTGAGCAGTTGTTGCTTACCAGGGGAAGCCAAATGGGTATCTACCTTACCTTGCAACTATTGCTGGTGCCTGGCGACAAAGTGATCGTTGGCGAAGTCAGCTATCCGGTCACCAACCAGGTGATTAGGTATTTCCGGGGTGAAATAGTCACCGTTCCGATAGACAAACAGGGAATAGACGTCGACAAAGTAGCAGCACTTTGTCAGCAAGATACTATACGGGCTATGTACCTGACACCACACCACCATTATCCTACCACCGTTACGCTCACTGCCGAGCGGAGGCTACGCTTGCTGCAACTGGCACAGCAATATCGCATTGCCATCATAGAAGACGATTATGATTACGACTTTCACTATGCCAGCAGTCCGGTGCTGCCACTGGCCAGCCTAGACACGCAGGGTGTGGTGATCTACATCGGCTCTTTTACCAAATGCATTGCGCCTGCCATCCGCACAGGCTATGTAGTAGCACCCACCAATGTGATACAGGCACTGGCACAGTTTAGGAAAATGCAGGATCGCCAGGGTGATCCGGTGTTGGAGCGAGCATTGAGTGAATTTATAGCAGACGGAGAACTGCAACGACACCTTAAAAAGGTGCTCAAAACCTACCGGCAGCGCCGCGATCATTGCTGTATGCTGCTGGAAAAGCACCTGGGGCGTTGGGCAAGCTTTCACAAACCGGATGGTGGCATGGCCGTGTGGATTCAGTTTTCCAGCGAAGTGGATTTGGTTGCTTTGAGCCAATATACAGAGAAGCATCAAATCTCCTTAGAAGGTTATGAGCACTGGCTCAAATTCAACGCGCTGCGCCTGGGCTTTGCTTCTCTGAACAACGAAGAGATGGAAAAAAGTATACTAACGCTGAAAGAAGGCATAGAGCGCATAACAGGAAGATAAGTATTGTGGAAAAACTATCAGATATGCTTAAATTGTCAAATGGATGAATCTCACACGCGAAACAACGTATCTGGTAAGTCGTTTAAAAAACACTACCTTGCTAAAAAATAAATCATGGAACAGACACAACAAAAAAACTTCCTATCCCTGGAAGAATACCAGCAACTGGAAGAAGAGACCGGCGAACGATACGAATACCACGATGGTGAAGTGTTTGCGATGGCGGGAGGTGATCCTAAGCATAGTGCTATTGGTGGTAATACGGTAACAATTCTAAATCAATTGTTAAGAGAGAAAAAGTGCAACGTATTTAACAGCGACCAGAAAGTGCGCATTGAATCTGTTAGCAAATCACTTTACCCCGATGTATCCGTTACTTGCGGAACTGTGGAGCGTTTCAAAGAAGATACCAAAGCCATTACCAACCCTGTACTGTTGATAGAAGTGCTGTCAGACAGCACGGCCATTTATGACCAAGGTAATAAATTCAAATACTATAGCAACTTGCCGAGCTTGCAGGAATATGTACTGGTGAGCCAGCACGAACCATTGGTGCAGATATTCTACCGTGAAACCTATACCGATCTCTGGCAAATGAGTTGGGTAGAAGGCATTGAACAGGCGGTACATTTACAATCGCTGGGCATAAACGTTGCCCTACGGGAGCTTTATCTGAAGACGGAAGATCTGTAGTCTTGGGTGCAGGGAGATCTCAGAAAAAGGCGTTCAAGAACCATCCATGCTTTTAAAATCCTTCACTGTATCTGTTGTCATTCGCGTACTGCTGTTGCTGGCAACCATTACCGGCCTGTCGCTGATACTAGGACGTGCCGATCTTTTCTTTAACCAGATTATTCTGGGTGGCTTGCTGGTAGTACAGGTATACGCACTGATCCGTTATGTTAATCGTACCAACCGGCAGCTGGCCAGGTTTCTGCTGTCTATCAAGAATGCCGACTTTACCGTACATTTTTCGCATCATCACGAAGACCGTAGTTTTAGCGAACTGCATACTGCTTTCAGAGAGATCGTGGAGTCTTACAAGCAGGTGAAAGCAGACAGGGAAATCCAGTACCAGTACCTGAAGCTGATCGTCAAACATATCAAAATAGGCATCATTTCTCTAAAAGGAGACGATGAAATAGCCCTGATCAACCAACCGGCAATGGATATGCTTCGGATCGCCCAGTATCATCACTGGCGAAACCTGAAACTGAAGCACGCCCACTTTGTCAGTGAAATAGAACAACTCAGAGAAGGAGAAAGCAAACTGATTGAAATATCTGTAGATGGTGAGCATAAAAAGCTTTCTGTACATACCACTGCCGTCGTGCTGCTCAAACAACCTTATAAGATCATTACCTTTCAGGATATAGGGCAGGAAATAGACCAGAGCGAGATAGATGCCTGGCATAAATTGATTCGCATTCTCACGCATGAGATCATGAATTCTGTGACACCCATTGCCTCGCTGACAGAAACTTTGTTGATGCTGATGCAACACGAAGATGGCAGTCTGAAAACAAGGCAGGACATCCGGGAAGATTTTATTCCTGACCTGGCTTATTCGCTGCAAACCATCCAGAAGCGCAGCGACGGTCTGTTGCATTTTCTGGACGATTACCGCAAACTTACCAGGGTACCTTTGCCGCAAAAGGAAAGCTTTCCGATACAAACACTATTCGACAGCGTATGCCGCCTGATGAGCGGAGAAACACAACGGCACCAGATCAGCCTCAGCATAGCCGTATCGCCTGAGCACCTTCTGTTGTCAGCAGACTTCCGGCAGGCCGAACAGGTACTCATCAACCTAATCACCAACAGCATACAGGCATTGGCGAATATCCATACACCCACCATTATGCTGTCTGCTTATACACAAGGCCATCATCTTTTGATAGAGGTTACAGACAATGGGCAGGGAATAGCGGATGACAAGCTGGATCAGATTTTTATTCCTTTCTTTTCTACCAAAGAAACAGGATCAGGCATAGGCTTAAGCCTTTCACGCCATATCATAAGCCTGCACGGAGGAAGTGTTCGCGTAAGTTCGCAGCGTCATCAAAAAACCTCTTTTTATCTATCTTTCCCACAATGAAATAATGCGTTTCAAAAGATTGTGCCTATGGTATGCGAAGATGTATGGCAAAATAGCTATTTTGGCGGTTTGGCAGCTATATTTGTTATGTATTGTCATGTTTTAACTGTGGGTGAACAGGCAGTATAAAGATTTTATTAAGCTACGGTATATTTCCGGTTTATGAGATACAAACCAGAGGTATAGATTCCGTGGGCTGTGGCCCCGTAGCCTGTTCCCAAAGTCCACTCTCAGGCAAATATACCATAGTATAGGATCTTACATATTCCATCACCTTAAAGAACACTCAGCTTGCATTCTTCCAGTCCTGTTTCTACCTATAAACTGCTTGGCTTTCTGGCAGGCCCGGTGCTTTTCCTGGTGCTTAGTACGTTGCTCAATATCGAGGGGCTGGAACCCAAAGCACCGCAGGTACTCGGACTGGCAGCCTGGATGGTGATCTGGTGGATTATCGAAGCGGTGCCGCTGCCGGTTACGGCGTTGCTGCCATTGGTGGTGTTTCCGGTGCTTGATGTGTTCAGCATGGAGGAAGCTACCGTGCCTTATGCCAACCCGGTGATATTTTTGTTTATGGGCGGCTTCATCATCGCCCTGGCCATGGAAAAGCAGAACCTGCACAAAAGAATCGCTTTGAACATTATCCGGCTCACAGGTACCAGTGCCAATGGTATCATACTGGGCTTTATGCTGTCGACCGCTTTTTTGAGCATGTGGATATCCAATACAGCTACGGCCGTGATGATGTTGCCCATCGCCGTGTCTGTGATAGACCTGCTCAGAGATAAGCAACATGAACAAAGTGAAGGCTACCGCAGGTTTGCCCTGGGGCTGATGCTTAGCATTGCATATGCTGCCAATATCGGTGGCACCACTACCATTATCGGCACACCGCCCAATGTGGTTTTTGTGGGTTATATCAAACAGTTTTACGATCGGGACATTGAATTTGGCCGGTGGCTGTTTGTCGGTATTCCGGTTTGTTTTACGCTATTGTTTACTACTTATATGCTGATCACCCGCGTGCTTTTTCCTCATAACTTAAAGAAACTGTCCGGTTCAGATACCCTGATCCGCGATAAGTTGCAGGAGCTTGGCACGATGCGGCTGGCAGAAAAACTGGTGGCCGGTGTATTTCTGTGTACAGCCATCTGCTGGATCTTCAAATCGCAGTTCAATGATCTGATGGGCCACGCCTATCTGAATGATACTGCTATCGCTATGGCTGGCGGTATTCTGATGTTTGTGATACCCGTACATTTACGTACCCAGGAATATGTGCTCGATTGGGAAAGTACCAAAAGATTACCCTGGGGCATTCTACTGCTCTTTGGAGGAGGTATTTGCCTGGCAAGAGGCATGGACAGCACAGGCGTGGTAGCATTGGTGGGCAAATCGCTGGCGGGTGGGGGCCAGATGAGTCTTTGGCTGGTAGTACTGTTGCTCACGGCTTTTTCTTTGTTTATCACAGAGATCATGAGCAATGTGGCACTTACCGTGGTATTTGTGCCCATCGTATTGGGTATTGCTGATAATTTAGGGGTTAATCCATTATATCTGGCTATTCCCGTTACGTTGGCTGCCAGTTGCGCCTTTATGATGCCGGTGTCTACGCCACCCAACGCCGTGGTTTTCTCCAGTGGCTATATCAAAATTGCAGACATGGTAAAAGCCGGCTTTTTCCTCAATCTTATATCCATTGTGGTATTAGTTGTGGTGGCACTCACGATTGTCCGCTGGGTATACGGATGACTTATACTAATATAGCCGCCATGCTGCCTGCCCAGCAGGCGTGACCTGCTGTTTTCCCAACTGGTTTACCTTCTATACACCTGCTGGTTTTTAGAAAACAATATAGCTTTGCTATTTTTCGAAAGACCAGGTTCTTGTACTTATTTCAGCTTTGTCCAGAGATTCATAAAGGGCCTGGTCACTTTTGAATTGTAGCTGCCGGAGATGAAAAAAACTCTATATCTACTTCAAAACTGTCTGCTTCGAAAGGCCAGGGATCTATGGAAAACACTATTTCTTTTTTGGCAAATATAAAGCAACTGGCCCCATTAGGATCGGCGCCCAGCTCCAGTTTTCTGCCCCCTACAGGCACTTCATCTTTGCATAGCACCAGCGAACAGGCGTCGCACAAAAACATGAGATGGTAGGTACGCTCTACCTCTTCTTTTTTGACAGACAGAGAACGCATCAGTTTTTTCTGATATACATGCTGCTCATTCAAAAAAGCATCAGTTTCTTTGTGCTGGCCCCTTAGCTTTTCATAGAGGGCAGAGGTGTGCAAAGAAGTAAGCAGGGCAATCCACCGGGAGCGGTACCGTGCCTGGTCTACTGTATTTTTGGCTTGTTCCAGGTCCAGTTCCAGCATCGTAAAATCCATCGGTGCGCCAGCTTCTGTCAAGTGTACCCTGCTGTGCCAGTCTCTTTGCCCGTCGTCATGGTCTATGATAGCTGCCAGCGTTTCTGTCCATTTCTCGGGAATAGGTTTGTCGCGCCAGTGCATGGCTATTTTACCAGCTAGTAGGGCATGTGTGCGTTGAAAAATAATTTGCCAGCCCTGACTGGTAGCGTTGACGATCATAGCGTAGCAAACAGGTTATTTAAAGATTCTGTCAGAGTAGGGTGCGCAAACATGCCATCACGTAATTGCTGGTAGGTAAGGCCACCCATCATGGCAATCAGTACGGCGGAAGCTATTTCGCCGCCTTCCATACACAGCATAGCGGTACCAATGATTTTATCATTGCTTTCGTCCACCAGAGCTTTCATAAAACCTTCGGTATGGCCTGTCTCAATACCACGGGCTACCTTTTTCATAGGCAGCTTGGCCACTTTGTAGCGTATGCCCTTTTCTTTGGCTTGCTTTTCGGTAAGTCCTGCCCTGCCCAACTGCGGCTCGGTAAACATGGTATAGGTAAGGATACGCTGGTCAGTAGTAGCAGGTGTTTTGTTTTCAGGCAGATTTGCTGCTACAATCAGGTAGTCGTTGTAGCTCACGTGCGTAAACTGCGGTCCTCCTTTGACATCTCCCAGTGCGTAAATACCTTCTATATTGGTTTCCAGCTTGTTGTTTACAGTAATGTAGCCTTTCTCGCCGGTCTTCACACCGGTTTTGTCAAGCTGTAGCTCCCCGGTATTAGGCATCCGGCCCGTAGCTACCAGCAGGTGCGTGCCTGTATATTGCTGTTTTTTACCTGAAAAACTTCCTGAAAGTGTAACAAACGCACCACTTTTGCTGACAGATTCAATGCTACTGTTCAAATGAATATCAATACCTTCATCCTGCAATATGTTGGCAAGTTCGTCTGCCACATCATCATCTTCGTGGTCAGCAATATGCTCACCATGCTGAAAGATACTTACTTTGCTGCCAAAGCGATGAAACATCTGCCCAAACTCCAGGCCAATGTACCCGCCCCCGATAATCATCAGATGTTCCGGGAGTTCGTGTAGCTCCATGATGGTACGGTTATCCAGGTAACCCGAAGTTTCTATGCCTTCAATATCAGGCACATGCGTTTTGGAGCCGGTATCAATGAATATTTTATCTGCTTTAAGCACACGCTTACCACCTTCGTTCAGTGCTACTTCCACCATCTTTTTATCGATAAACCGGGCTTGTCCGCGCACCAACGCTATATTCTCCTTATCCTCCAGGCTGTTTGCTGAACCGGCCCGAAAATTTTCCACAATTTTATCTTTGCGGGCGATTATTTTTTGAAAATCAACCTGTACATGCGCTGTAGTCACACCCAGGTCTTGTGAATTTTTTGCCGTATAAGCTGCCTGTGCCGAACCGATCATGGCTTTGGTAGGTGTACAGCCAGTATTAATACAGGTACCTCCTAAGTGGCTTCTCTCAATGATGGCAGTCCTGAGTCCTTGTTTGGCAAGCGAGACTGCCAGCGGACTACCGGCTTGCCCCGAACCAATAATGATCGCATCAAAAGTTTCCATATTCTGTGTCATAATCAACTTTGAGTTAGAGGTGTATTATCTTACGTAACTGGGAGCAGGCGTTTATGTTGATGATTATTTATTCTTTAAAGAATAGCCTGAAAGTGCTAAACAAAATACCCGTTGAGCGTTTTATGTAGGTCAGTGCACATTCAAATCAAATCTGAGCTTATATGTCAGGCAAATCCAACAACGAAATTTATCAGGAATTTTCTGATCACGTGAACATGAGTCCTTCGGAGATAGAAAAATGGCTGGATACAGACGAATCCCAAGCTGTTGGGCAAGACAGTGGCGACGGGGAGTCTATTGGCCGCAAATCAGCCAAACGTATCATTGATATCAAAAGGAAGAAAAAAGATGAACTGATAGACAGCGACTATGAGCATATGCAAAAAGTAAATTCCTATGTGAGCAGACATATGGCGCAAAAGCCTTCGGGCAACACCAAAGATACTCACTGGGCCTACAGCCTGAAGAACTGGGGCCATGACCCTGCCAAATAAGGACGTACATTGAAAGGATGCTATCTTAGCTTGCGGAGTTCTTTCAAGTTTTCCCTGGCTTTTTCGTGTACCCTGTTTTTGCGTTTGGCATCTTTCTTCACTTGCTGGTAATAGTCTTTGGCTTTATCGTACTCGCCTTTGGTTTGCGCAATCTCTCCCAGGCTGAGCAATGAATACAGGTAATAACCGGAATCTGTTGCGCCTACTTGTTTGGAAAATGCTACAGATTTCAGGTAGGCTTCTTCTGCCGCATTCAGTTGCCCTTTCATTTGGTAGATTTGGCCCAGAAAGAAACTGGCATAGCGTCCGCTGGTAGCCTCGTAGCCTGCCATACTACTGTCTATTTTTGCCAGAATACTTTTGGCTTCGGTCTCTGCTTCCTGAAGGCGGCCCCTGCTGTAGAGCATTCGGGCATAGTATCTGTGAAAATAGGCATTGTCAGGGAAAGTTGTGTGTAGATATTCTGAAATATAAAACGCTTCTTCTGGCTTATCACCTTCTTCTGCCAAAATTCTCATCAGAAAGTACTGCGCCTCTGTACGGGTGTAGAAAGCATTATTGGCAACCGTCTTGAGTTGCTTGATGCCCAGTTGCTTATCACCATCAGGAAAAAACATCAGCACCGGGCGAAGCAACGGATAGTTTTCCGGTACCCACTCTGCGTAATAATTGTACAAGGCATCGCCCAGCAGCAGTTCCGGGCTGAAATCTTCGTGCCCTTTGCTGAGTTCCAGGTATTTAAGGGAGTTTTTCCCTGCTACGGTAGCCTTCCCCCAGTCGTGCCTTTCCGAATAGAGTCTGCTCTGAAAGGCATAAGCAGCAGCCATAAAAAACGCGGCTTCCGGATCATCTTCATCTTCTTCCAGCATTCTATCCGCTTTTACAAGGGCTGTATCCATGTAGGCAATGAATTTGCGATCGTATTGCTTGTTTTCAATATTAGGAACGATCTTCCACCACTCGCTTAGCCCCAGCAGGAAGTAAGGAAGCGGATGCCAGGCATATTTTTGTTTGATCCAGCGAAACTGTTTTTCTGCCTGCGCAAATTTGAAATTATACATATCATTCACAGCCTGTGTGGCATCAATCTGCACGTCCACATCCAACAGCAATGGCTTCCTTTTCCCCACTTCAGCAGCCTGGGCGTATCCATTCTGGGCAAACAAAGGATGGGTCAAAAAAAACAATGCAGTACATATATATAGTAAACTCTTCATAACGGTTCTGTTCTATACGAATAAACAAGGGAGTATGTCAAATTATTTCACAACAAGCTTTAAATTTTGGGCCAAATGTCATTAATTAGAAAATATATTGTTATTTACGAAGCGTAACAAGGTAATATACAGTACGTTATTCGTTATATAGTTTTTAAATATTAAAATTATATCCTTAACTTTGCAAACTCAAAGAAAACAGGGGAGAAAGCGATGAAATTAAAAGCTTATGATATTGATATTTATAAGCTGCCTAACAAGGCACATGAATATCAGTACAACATCCGTCAGGATTTCTTCAAACATTTTGAGAATAGCTTGATCAGTGAGGGTAAGCTCCAGGCAGATATAACGCTGGACAAGCAGGAAAGGCTCATTGTACTCAAGTTTCATATATACGGAACCGTAGAGCTTGAGTGCGACCGTAGCCTGGAAAAGTTTGATTATCCTTTAGACACTAAAGAACAAATTATCCTACAGTATGGTGCCGAAGAGCAAGAACTCTCGGAAGAACTGGCTGTTATTACTCGAAATACACAGCGTATCAATGTGGCGCAGTATATTTATGAGTTTATAGGGTTGAGCATACCTATGAAAAAGCTACACCCCAGGTATGAAGATAATGACAGTCCTTTTGCCGAAGGTGAAATTGTGTATTCGTCAGGTGCTGCTAACCAGCAAGAAGATGATACCAAAGATCAGTTAGATCCCAGATGGGATATTTTAAAAAAGCTTAAAAATTAAAATTCAATAATTAAGATGGCACATCCAAAACGAAAAATATCCAAATCAAGGAGAGATAAAAGAAGAACGCATCATCAGGCGACTCCAAAGACCATTGCCATTTGCCCTACCACCGGCGAACCTCACCTGTATCATAGAGCGCACTGGTCTGAAGATAAGCTTTACTACAAAGGTAAAGTAGTGATGGAAAAAGAAGATAAGCCTAAGATATGAAGATTGCACTAGATGCAATGGGTGGTGATTTTGCTCCTGAGGCAACCATAGAGGGTGTAAAACTCTTTGTAGAGGATCTTCAAGATGGCAATCAGATAGTGCTGATTGGCGACAAAAAAGCGATTGAAGAAAAACTTGCCCAAAAGGAGGTAGATTCATCTGCT
The DNA here is from genome assembly GCA_958296015.1 of Cyclobacteriaceae bacterium. Classification (GTDB taxonomy): domain Bacteria; phylum Bacteroidota; class Bacteroidia; order Cytophagales; family Cyclobacteriaceae; genus JAJNNC01. The sequence goes on along the minus strand of CATQIH010000003.1, from coordinate 85,317 downwards.
ATTGAAATAGTTCATGCCAGTGAAGTAATCGGCATGAACGAACATCCAACCAAGGCACTTAGCCAAAAGCCCAACTCCAGCATCGCTGTTGGATTTAAGTTGATGCAGGAAGAGCAAGTGCAGGCTTTTTGCAGTGCAGGCAACACCGGTGCTATGCATGTAGGTGCCATGTTTTCTGTGAAACCTTGTGAAGGAGTGATCCGCCCTGCTCTGGCCAGCTTTGCGCCCCGCGAAGATGGCACTTTTGGCATCATACTCGATGTGGGTGCCAACGCAGAAGTGAAACCTGAAATGCTAGAGCAGTTTGGCCAGCTTGGGTCGTTGTATGTCGAGTATGTATATGATATAGCAAAGCCAAAAGTAGCGATTATCAATATTGGTGAAGAAGAAAAAAAAGGCACCCAGATTGCTCAGGCTGCCTATCAACTGCTTAAAAACAATGCAAACATCAATTTTGTCGGTAATATTGAAGGTAGAGACATCTTTTCTGGCAAATCAGATGTGATGATCTGCAACGGATATGTAGGAAATGTGATTCTGAAAATGGCAGAATCTATTTATGATTTGTTGCACAAAAGAAATATATCCGATCCGTTTTTCAATCAGCTAAACTATGAAGCTATTGGAGGCAGCCCGGTGTTGGGCGTCAACGGCAACGTCATTATTGGTCATGGAGTTTCTACAGGAATGGCCATCAAAAATATGCTACAGGTTGCCGGAAAAATGGCGCAGACCAACATCCACCTCAAAATACGTGATGCATTTGGCCGGCGGCAAGAATAGCTGATACATAAAACAGCTATTACCAATTTAAAAAAGATTACATGAGCACAACTAGAGCGGTTATCACTGGTGTAGGAGGGCATGTTCCTGATTATGTTCTCACTAATAAGGAACTTGAGTCTATCATAGACACCACCGATGAGTGGATCACCACACGGACGGGCATCAAAGAACGCCGTATTCTGAAAGGAAAAGACCAGGGTACTTCTGTAATGGCAGTGAAGGCCATAGAAGAATTGCTGCAAAAAACCAATACAGACCCCGCCGAGATTGACCTGATCATTTGCTCTACTACCACGCCAGATATGATTTTTCCGGCTACTGCCAATATCATTGGAGATAAGATAGGGGCTAAAAATGCATTTGGTTTCGATTTGCAGGCTGCCTGTTCCGGCTTTTTGTATGGTTTGGTCACAGGTGCGCAATTTATTACGGCTAGTACGTACAAAAAAGTGATCGTTGTAGGTGCCGATAAGATGTCGTCTATTATAGACTATCGGGATCGTGCTACCTGTATTATTTTTGGTGATGGGGCTGCTGCTGTTATGCTGGAGCCTACGCAAGAGCCGGTTGGTTTGATGGATTCTTATTTGAAATCAGATGGCAGCGGCGTACAGCATCTTCACCTAAAAGCAGGCGGTAGCCGCAGACCTACTACTATAGAGTCTGTGATGGCACGCGAACACTATGTGTACCAGGAAGGTGCCGCAGTGTTCAAATATGCCGTTAAGCATATGGCAGATGTATCGGCAGAGATTATGAAGCGAAACAACCTGACAGCAGATGACATTGCCTGGCTGGTGCCGCATCAGGCCAACAAAAGGATCATTAACGCTACTTCCGAGCGTATGGGTATTGGGCAAGAAAAGGTGATGTACACCATCCATAAATACGGCAACACCACCAGCGGCACCATCCCCTTGTGCCTGTGGGATTACGAATCCAAGCTCAAAAAAGGAGATAACATCATCATGGCTGCTTTTGGCGGCGGTTTCACCTGGGGAGCCACCTACCTGGTGTGGGGATATGATAGCTGATACTGTTGGGCATTTTTTTTAAAACCAACATTGCGATTGTCAACCCAACTATTTACTTATCTTGCAAGACTGTTCAACCTCATTTAGTTTTTTATGGCAACAACAGCAGATTTTAGAAACGGCCTTTGTATCGAGTATAACCACGATCTATTCACTATCGTAGAGTTTCAGCATGTAAAGCCAGGCAAAGGTAGTGCTTTTGTACGTACCAAGCTCAAAAGTCTCACCACCGGCAAAGTACTGGAAAACACCTTTAACTCAGGTGTAAAAGTAACGACGGCCCGTATCGAAAGGCGGCCACACCAGTACTTGTATAAGGATGAAATGGGCTACCATTTTATGGATAGCAACACCTTTGAGCAAGTAATGATAGAAGAAAGTAAAATCAATGCTCCGGAGTTTTTAACCGACGGGCAGGAGGTAGATGTGATTGTGCACGATGAAACAGAAACGGTGCTTAGCTGCGAACTGCCTGCTTTTGTAGAACTCACAGTCACTTATACTGAGCCTGGCATCAAAGGAGATACGGCTACCAACACCACCAAACCCGCTAACGCTCAACACGGGTGCAGAAGTACAGGTGCCGCTTTTCGTTGATCAGGATGAAAAAATCAGAGTAGATACCCGAACCAAATCATATTACGAAAGAGTAAAGTAACACAATCTATGAAAGCCACCGAAATACAGGAGCTTTTGGACTTTATATCTAAATCCGGCCTCGATGAAGTAAATCTCGAGACGAGTGAAATTAAACTTAAAGTTAAAAAGCACACCCCTGCCAAAATCAAGCAAAATTTTATACAGCCTGCGCTGTCGGCCATGCCGCATGATTCTACCGGGCTTGTAGCTGCTTCAGGCAACTTTGCTCCTGCCTCGCAATCCCCTGGCAATGCTGAGAAGAAAGAAGATCAAACAGAAGAAGAGGACAGCAAAACGCTGACCATCAAGTCGCCTATGATCGGGACGTTTTATAGGTCGCCTAATCCTGACGCAGGTGTTTTTGTGCAAGTGGGAGACAAGATAAGTGCCGGGCAGGCCGTATGCATCATCGAGGCCATGAAGCTGTTCAACGAAATAGAGTCTGAAGTTTCAGGCACGATCATTAAAGTACTGACAGACGATGCTTCACCGGTGGAGTATGATCAGCCCCTGTTTCTGGTTGATCCGTCCTAAGTGCATCAGACAGTATCTACACTCATTTTTTGCTTACCTATTTGTCTATTGTAATCAGTAGTTGCTTTGTTTAAAAAAATATTAGTTGCCAACCGGGGAGAGATTGCCCTCAGAGTGATCCGGACCTGCCGCGAAATGGGAATCAGCACAGTGGCTGTTTACTCTACGGCTGATAAAGACAGTCTGCATGTGCGTTTTGCGGATGAGGCAGTTTGTATTGGCCCGCCAGCCAGTAGCGCATCCTATCTGAACATCCCAAATATTATTGCTGCGGCAGAAATCACCAACGCCGATGCCATCCATCCGGGCTATGGGTTTTTGTCGGAGAACGCAGAGTTTTCCCGTATTTGTGAGGAATATGGCATCAAATTTATAGGTCCGTCGCCTAATATGATCAACAAAATGGGCGATAAGGCTACGGCTAAGGCCACTATGAAACAGGCAGGCGTCCCCACCATTCCGGGTTCTGAAGGCTTGTTGCAGAGTGTTGCTTCTGGTTTGTCTATAGCCAAAAAGGTGGGTTACCCTGTCATCCTTAAAGCTACCGCCGGTGGTGGTGGCAAGGGTATGCGCATTGTTAAAGACGAAAGCGGCTTTCAGAAAGCCTGGGACGAGGCCCGCCGCGAAGCCAGTGCATCTTTTGGCAATGATGGTCTTTACCTGGAAAAATTTGTAGAAGAACCACGGCACATAGAAATTCAGATAGTAGGCGATAAAAATGGCCGTGCATGTCACCTGTCAGAAAGAGATTGTTCTATCCAGCGTCGCCATCAGAAGCTACTGGAAGAAACCCCTTCGCCCTTCATGGACCAAGAGCTGCGCGACAAGATGGGAAAGGCTGCCATTGCCGGAGCAGAGGCCATCAGCTATGAAGGAGCCGGTACGATTGAGTTTCTGGTAGATAAGCACAGAAATTTCTATTTTATGGAGATGAATACTAGGATTCAGGTAGAGCACCCCATCACAGAAGAAGTGACTAACTTCGACCTGATCAAAGAACAGATCAAAGTAGCGGTGGGTGTCACTATTTCCGGAGAGAACTATTACCCGACCATGCATGCCATAGAGTGCCGAATCAATGCAGAAGACCCGGCACATAACTTCCGGCCTTGTCCTGGAAAAATCACCAACCTGCACTTGCCAGGCGGCCACGGCGTAAGGGTAGACAGCCACGTATATGCCGGATATACCATTCCTCCTAACTACGACTCCATGATCGCCAAGCTGATTGTGAGCGGACAGGACAGGGAAGATGCGATCAAACGTATGAAAAGGGCGTTGCAGGAATTTATCATAGAAGGCATCAATACCACCATCCCATTCCATATCAAGCTGATGGACGATCCGAAATTCAGGTCGGGAGACTTTACCACAGCCTTTATGGATAGCTTTGACCTTTCGGATATCAGCGATTACGTTCAGATATAACCCTGATAGGCTAAGCGATGGTAGATTTCCAGGCATACCCAGGCATCTGTAGCTGCATAGCGTATCTGCTTTTCTGTAAGGTGCGGGTTCTCCCAGTTGGAGGTTTGCTGCGATTTAGACACCCTGAATTGAAGAAAGATGGCCGTCAGGTTCCTCACACCTGCATGTTGTACGCCCAGTTCTTTTGCCACGTCATTCAGTTCCAGAATATTGTCGGGTTGAAAAGAGATGTGGTATTTTTCGGCTAGTTTCTGTAATTGCTTGAGATCATCGCGTATGCTGATGCCTACCTTTTGAATGGCCGGACTGGCAAAGAGGTCTGCGATTTCCTGGGTGAACTCCGTATGGTTGAGGCGAAAAAGATACACCTTCTGGCTGCTTGCTATTTGGAGCAATGATATATGATGCCAAACGCCTTTTTTAAAAGCAGGTTTTGTCTCGGTATCAAACCCTACGGCTTGCTCCTGCCTGATTTCTACTATGGCTTCTTTCAGTTTCTCCCGGTCGGTGATTACCACTACCTTTCCCTCATACTTTTGCAAAGGTAATAGGTTGACTTCTTCTTTGGTGATTTGTTGAGGGAACATACGTAATAGTTGATAAATTTTCTACAATGCCTTCTTCTCTACAAGATATTCTTCCGGCTGTTTCTCCTGCTGATCATAATAGGCTATTTTGATGCCCAGATAGCCATAGAGCATGGTCATGAGCGGGCTTATGATACAAAAAAAGCAAAAGGGCGCATAGACTAAGGTGGCTACGCCAAGTACAGAAGCCTGTGTGGCCCCACAGGTATTCCAGGGAATCAGTACGGAAGTGACCGTACCGGAGTCTTCCAGCGTTCGGCTTAGGTTCTCGGGCTTTAGCCCTCTTTTTCGGTAGGTATCAGCGTACATCCGCCCAGGTACTACAATGGCCAAATACTGGTCAGACGCTGTAAAATTGAAGAATATAGAGGTAAAAGCCGTGGAGGCAATCAGTGAGCCAGTCGACTTTGCATACTGCACAATGGATGAGGTAATACGCTGCAACATGCCTGCCGATTCCATTACCCCGCCAAAGACCATCGCACAAATGATCAGCCATATCGTATTGAGCATACCCGACATTCCTTTGGTAGATAATAGCTTGTTGACCATATCACTTTCGGTAGGAATGCTGATATTAGTATAAATAGACTTCATCACTGCCACATAGGTAGCCGTAGGGCCTGTACTACCACCAGCTACAGCCTGTATGGCCTGCGGCTGAAAAATAATAGCAAACAGCCCACCCAACAAGGTGCCTGCCAGCAATGCCGGCAGCGCAGGCACTTTTCGGACGATCATCCCGATCACCACAACAGGCACAATAAACAACCAGCCGTTGATGTTGAACGCATGATCTAGTGCAGCAAGCACGTCATCGATGCCGGCAGCAGGCTCTGCATGTTTACCGGTGAACCCTATGATCAGGAAAATAATCAGCGTAATGGTCATAGAAGGTACGGTGGTGAGCATCATATAGCGGATGTGGGTAAACAGATCGGTGCCTGCCATTGCCGGTGCCAGGTTGGTGGTATCTGACAGTGGAGACATTTTATCGCCAAAATAGGCTCCTGAAATGATTGCTCCTCCAATAACTCCTTCGGAAAGGCCCAATGCTCTGCCAATACCTAGCAAGGCAATACCCACCGTAGCTACTGTAGACCAGCTACTACCGGTGGCCACTGATACGATGGCACAGATCACACAGGCCGCTACCAGAAAAATCGTAGGGTTTAGTATTTTTAGTCCGTAGTAAATCATAGCAGGCACAATGCCGCTCAGCATCCAGGTACCTGCCAGCGCACCAATCAGCAGCAGAATAAGAATGGCCGACATAGAGGCACTGATACTTTTGACAATACCATCCTGCATTTCTTCCCAGTGGATACCCGTACGCAAAGCCACCAGTGCTGCCACCGTAGCCGATAAGATCAGCACAATCTGATTGGAGCCTTCAATAGCCTCATCTTTGAAGATATAGATAACATTGACAGAGAGCAGGGCAATCAGGAAGACCACAGGAATGAGTGCTTCCCATAGTGTAGGTTCTCGTTTGGTAATGTGATGTGTCATAAACGCCAAATATAAGAAAGAATCAGGCAAACAACACCAAATTAGTTGACGGTTCGGCAAAATGCTGTATCTTGAGTTTACAACAATCAACTGATTACATTCATGACAAACACACATGACCGCAGAAATGCACTGAAGAAAATAGTGGGTACTACTGCTGCTTTCGCTACTCCTTTTATGTCAAAGGCTACTTCTTATCTTCCCGTAAAGCCAATGGTGCTGAAGGGCAACATCAAACAATCTGTATGCAAGTGGTGCTACAACGACATTCCGCTGGATGAGTTTTGCGTGGCGGCCAAAAACATGGGCTTGCAGTCTGTAGAGCTGCTGGGTCCCGATGAATGGCCAGTACTAAAGAAACACGGACTTACCTGTGCAATGGCTTCCTACTGGGAAGAAGACTTTGGCATTACCAAATGCTGGAACCGGAAGGAAAACCACAAAAAGCTGATAGCCATGTATGAGAAAGTCATTCCAATGGTAGCCGAAGCAGGACTTGATCAGATCATTACCTTTTCTGGCAACCGGGAGGGTATGGACGATCAGACAGGCATGAAAAACTGTGCCGAAGGATTGAAGCAGATCATGCCGCTGGCAAAAAAACACAAGGTACTGGTGGTGATGGAACTGCTCAACAGCAAGGTAAACCATCCTGATTATATGTGTGACCATACTGTATGGGGTGTTGACTTGTGCAAGATGATAGGTTCGGAGAACTTCAAACTCCTATACGACATTTACCATATGCAAATTATGGAAGGCGATGTGATTGCCACCATCAAAGAACACCATCCCTATATTTCTCATTATCATACAGGCGGCGTGCCGGGTAGAGCAGAGATCGACCAGACCCAGGAACTCTACTATCCTGCTATTGTCAAAGCCATTCTGGATACCGGCTTTGATGGTTTCATTGCGCAGGAGTTTGTGCCACAATCCGGAAAACCCCTGGCTTCCCTCCAGGAAGGTGTCGAGATATGTGATGTGTGATGGGGGGAGACGGAAATAGGGACACCGGAGACGGGAAACTGGAGACCGGAATGGTGCCCCACTGGGACAGTAGTTAGGGCCTTCAGTCTCCCGACTTCGGTCTCCGGTCTTCAGACTTCCTGCTTACCAGTTGCATAAGTCAGCCACAATATATACAGGGCGACGATAATAAAGCATACCCATAAGTTCAATAGCTGGTTTACAGTGACTAATGCAACGCCTATTCCTACTCCCAAGACAAAAAATCGTGATGGCAAGGAATACATTTCCCGAGTGCTTCCTTGCTTCTTTATCTTTATAGTAAATCGCCAGGAAAAGATAGCTCATTAGATCTTTTGTATTCCCGGTCATCACGCCATTGTTTACATTGGTATCTCCAAACTTTCGGAACAATGCAAGGTCATAGCCTGCAAGGAGTGCCAGAAGGAAAACGAGAAGCGTTTCTGGCAGCGTGTTCTGGAGAATAGCCACCACAAGAAGCAGGGCAGCCTGAAAAAGGAGGTAAAGCCGAAACCGCATCCATCTGCTTTTCAGAGCTTCATGTACTGCTTTTCCTGAGAATGCACCCAGCGCAAAGCCGATGAACACGATGATATGCTTCCATATATCAGACCAGTCTTCTGCAAACAACTCTCGTGCGAGTATGACCAGGTTTCCTGTCTGAGAGCTAACCAGGGTGCCTTTTACAACAATCGCATAAGCATCAATGATCCCCATCATCAGAATAGAGATGCCCGTTAGGTTGGTCTGTATGCTGCTGTCAACGTCCGGCTCGGAATTAGTATGAGGGCTATCTTTTATCAATCTTGTCCTGTTTAAAGTCTTGGTTACAATAGACTTACACCTCCCAAAGCACCCACACCAAACCACAGCCCAGATTCTCCCCCCCGTTCCACAGCGGCCAACTTCCGTCTCCGGTCTTCCATCTTCCGTTCCACAGCAACCAACTCCCGTCTCCGGCCTCCCGTCTCCGTTCTTCACATATTGCTATCTATCATATACACCAGGTGCCACTTGCTTTTGATGGGCTTGTAGATAGTCTTGAAGTAGAAACCGGCATTGTCCATGTAGATCTCATCAGTTGCCAGGGTATCTGTTACTTCTGTCTTTCTTACAAACTCACCTGGATCAATATCGGGCTTTTTCAGCATAATCCAATTGTCTTTGGTCCAGTAGTAGGTCGAGTCGCCGGAGTCTTCCATTTCCATAGCATTGATGCCCGGCAGAGGAAACATAATGCGTGACATCTGAAAGGTGCTATCCGTCAGGAAGCGGTCGTAGAAAGCGTCAAAATCTTCTTTATCCTTTTTGTCTCCTTTGGCTGTAGGTGCTTTGGCACTGCGGCAGCTATATAACAACAATATCCCTGCTGCCAGCACGATGGCTGTATGTCTTATCTTTATCATATCGTCACCATGTTATTTTTCGAGTGTCTCCACCAATTTGATCGCCTGATGGATACGCTCCAGCGACTGTTCGCTGGGTGCGCAGAGGGGTAGGCGGATGTTGGAGGTGCAATAGCCCATCTTGTGCATCATGTATTTCACAGGAATAGGGTTGGTTTCTATCATGGTGGTCTGCATCACATCCAGTTGGCTGTAATAAGCCTTGCGAGCCTCGTCCCACTGCCCGTCCAGGCAAAAGCGCACCATATTAGAGGTTGTTTTAGGAGTACAGTTAGACACTACCGAAACCAGCCCGTCGCCACCACAGATCATAAAAGGCAGCGTGAGGGCATCGTCGCCTACCAGCACACAGAAATCATCCGGTGTTTTTCTGATCACATCGATCATCTGCGGCAGGTTACCACTGGCCTCTTTCACGCCCACCACATTGGCGTGATCTATCAGCCGGAGCAAGGTGGGGGTTTCCATATTCACCGCTGTGCGGCTGGATATGTTGTAGATGATGATTGGAAGGTCTACTGCATCTGCCACTGCCTTAAAATGCAGGTATAGCCCTTCTTGCGTGGGTTTGTTGTAGTAGGGGTTGATCACCAGCTGCCCATCGGCACCGGCATTGGCAGCTACTTCTGCCAGTCCTATCGTTTCTTTTGTGTTATTAGAACCCGTGCCGTGGATCACCTGACATCTGCCGTTGACTGTCTTGACAGACCAGCGCAGAATATCCTGATGTTCCTGGTGAGAAAGGGTAGGGCTTTCGCCAGTGGTACCTACAAACACCAACCCTTCTACGCCTCCTTCAATCTGCCTTTCTACCAGTTGCTCAAAAGCCTCCCAGTCTATCTGGTCAGATGCTGTGAACGGGGTGATGATAGCGGTGTATGTTCCCTGAAATATTTTGTGCATAGCTTAGTAGGTTTTCAACAATGAAAAGGCAATAACATACGATAGACTGACAAATACAAATTTAGATAATCTGTCTGACAGTAGGCATACTTTCACGATTACTTCTTTCTCTCGCTGATAAAAAGATAGATCAGAAATGCCCCGACAGTGAAGCCCGATACCCACAGCATACCGGTCTTCAGAGTGCCCATGTCCTGACCCAAGACGGCGATCAGCACAATCAGCGGGATGATTCCTACGGTAGTGGCTCCAATGAACTTAGGGTAGCCCATTTTTCCCAGCCCCGCCACAAAGCTAATGGCATCATTGGATAGAAAGGGAGAGACGCGAAAAGCCATGATGGCCCAGGCACCGTATTTCTGGATATAATGCGCTACCTTCTTCTCAGACTTTTCCCCGATCAGTTCGTCTATAAGAGCCTGACCAGCCTTCAGGCCAATAAAATAGGCAATGGTAGAGGCCACAGCCACAGCAACGTAAGAGATGACAGAACCCCACCACGGGCCATAGGCCAGTGTAGACACCACCATCAGCACCACCGACGGAATGACAATCAGGAACATCTGAACAACCATAGCCAGGATGATAAAGGCCGGTCCCCAGGCACCAAAGCCACTCACCCACTGCTCAATACGCTGCTCATCGTCGCTGGAGAGGATGCTGATCGCATCATTGATAAAAGCCTTGAAATCCGGTATTAAGAAATAGCATAGTACCGATGCAAGTATAATTCCTCCGCTCACTACAAAAATTAACACGCTTTGCCCACCCTGCTCTTCATGTTCTTTTGGCTTGTCTTCAGCCTTGTTCTTTGTACTCATAGTAACCTATTGATGACACGATAGTGTATCAAACAAGCCATCATAGAATGTATTGTTCAAAATAAGCCTGCTGCCAGGTCCTATTGCTGGAAAGGATAGCCCGTTGCAGGTGTGTGTGTACTATATCCACCATACCTTCATCTTTTGCCTGCTACCTATGCTCATCCTTGCCAAACTTACCTCCGGCCTGTGAGCCTTTGCGGTGCCTGATGCCAGTATAGCACCATTTTTCGTATAGCCAACCCGACAATATTGTCGCAAAACAAAATAGTATACTTATGTTAAAGTATTCATTGGCTCTTAACGAGCTTACCAAAGATGATCCGGACGACTGCGTTGCCGTAGTCCAGGAAAATGACAAGTTCAACATCCAGGAAGTCTTCGATGACATCACCGGGCCGGGTTCAATCCTGAAGGAGACCGAGGTGTCGGCTGTGTACCATGCCATGTTCAAATCTATTGGCAGAAAGATGAGCAGCGGCAGAAGCTTTGAGTGTGAGTACCTTTTGATCGACCACAGCATCAAAGGTAGGTTCACCAACCACGGCGACAACTTTGACAGCAACAGGCACGAGGTTAACACCAACTCTCGCCTGGGTAGCTCATTGAGGACGTATGTGCAGGATATTCCGGTAGAGAAGATCAAGTCTACCACGGCAGCGCCTATCGTAGAGGGTTTCCGCGACCTGTTGAGCAAGACCGTCAACGACCGTATCACGCCCAACAGTTTTGCAGAGATAGCAGGCGAAAACCTCAAGATATGGGACACAGTAGATGCAGCGCAGGGTGTTTTCTTTATCAGCAGTCAGGGGGCAGAGATCAAGGTGGCAGAAGTATCTAACAACCTCCCCAAAAAGCTCACCATCCACATCCCCGGCACGCTGAAGAAAGGCGAATACGCCCTGGAGATCAGAACAGCCATTAGGGGTGGTAATAAAGTAAGAAAAGGGCGATTGAGTGAAACTTTGGTTGTAGTTTAAAAACAAGCGGTACAGAACATACCCCCCTGTTAGAAGAAGCCTTCCCATTCGGAAGGCTTTTTTATTTAGAATCATTACACATTGCTCGATCGATACAACTACAGGGGTATCGATCGAGCTCCTCTAGGGATCGAGGCTCAACAACTCTACCCCCCTCGTATGCGCGGTACGAGGGGTTTTTTTATGTCGGTAAATATCAGGCAAGCAACAGCCCACCGGTGCAGGGTTGGATAGGAATATGTCTTTTGGGGGGTAATGGGTGGGATGTAAGATTTAAGAGGAAACCCTGGCTTTTGCCATCCGGGAGAAGCCGTACCCTGTATGTTGTTTGCCAAAACGGGGCTGCTTCTTTAGTTTAAAGCGTATTAGGAAATTATATATTGATCAGCAATCAATTCGTCAAATAACCATTGATATAACCCCCAGGTCTGTGTCCTCACAGACCTGAGAAGAGATAAAGGTCTTAATTTATCATCAGGTCTGTGGAGACACAGACCTGGGGCGTAGGCGCGCAGTCAACCCCCAGGTCTGTGTCCTCACAGACCTGAGAAGAGATAAAGGTCTTAATTTATCATCAGGTCTGTGGAGACACAGACCTGGGGCGTAGGCGCGCAGTCAACCCCCAGGTCTGTGTCCTCACAGACCTGAGAAGAGATAAAGGTCTTAATTTATCATCAGGTCTGTGGAGACACAGACCTGGGGTGTAAGCGCGCAGTCCGGGACGCGTAGTCCGGGACGCGTAGTCCGAGTCGGATCGGCCGATGTGCCTGAAGCTAGGTTGGGGTGGCACAAGCGGACGCTCACGCCAGGTTAGTTGGGGCATCGCCCATGGGGTTTACAGCGCATTGTAAAAATACCTTTGGCATAATGTTTTATAATGTCGTGTAATGTGAGTACCTTTGACCGGCAAATAAGTATTGTTATTTGCCATGATGAAAGACCCTTCTAAATTCCTGTACGAGGCCCTCACCTATGATGATGTGCTGCTCGTACCCAGCTATTCCGAAGTGCTTCCCAGAAACACCAGCACTGTCACACAGCTTACCAGAAATATCCAGCTCAATGTGCCTTTGGTATCTGCAGCGATGGATACTGTTACCGAATCCGAACTGGCCATTGCGGTGGCACTCACCGGCGGACTAGGATTTATCCATAAGAACATGTCTATTGAAGCGCAGGCTTACCAGGTACGCAAAGTCAAGCGATCGCAGAGTGGGATGATCCTGGACCCTATCACGTTGCTGGTAGATGCTACTGTGGCTGATGCCAAGGCAATTATGCGAGAGCACAAGATCGGTGGTATTCCGGTAGTAGATGGCAGCCGCAAGCTGTTGGGTATCGTCACCAATCGCGATCTGCGTTTTCTCAAAGATATGTCGCAGCCCGTCAAGGAAGTGATGACCGATGAAAGGCTAATTAGTGCAGAACCAGGCGTTGACCTGGATGAAGCAGAAGATATTCTGCAAAAGCATAAGATAGAAAAGCTGCCTATCGTAGACGAGATGGGGCGGCTCAACGGGCTGATTACCTACAAAGATATCCTGAAAAACAAAGACCGGCCCCATGCCTGCAAAGACGGGTTCGGACGCCTGCGCGTAGGGGCAGCCGTAGGAGTGACACCCGACATTGTGGAAAGAGTGGAAATGCTCAAAACCGCCGGTGTTGATGTTATCAGTATTGATACGGCACATGGGCACTCCAAAGGTGTGATAGATGCCTGTAGGCTGATCAAAAGCCGCTATCCTGATCTCGACCTGATTGTAGGCAACATTGCTACTGGAGAAGCTGCCAAAGCCTTGGTAAAAGCAGGTGCCGATGCCGTGAAAGTTGGTGTTGGCCCTGGCAGTATCTGCACCACCCGCGTGGTGGCCGGTGTGGGTATTCCACAGCTTTCAGCAGTTTACGAAGCTTCGCAGGCCATCAAAGATTCGGGCGTGCCGGTAATTGCCGATGGAGGCATCCGCTTTTCGGGCGATCTGGTGAAGGCCATCGCAGGCGGTGCCAGCAGTGTCATGATTGGTTCTTTGCTGGCTGGTACAGATGAAGCTCCCGGCGAGCTGGTCCTCTACGAAGGGCGTAAATTCAAGACTTACCGGGGCATGGGATCGGTGGAAGCAATGGAACAAGGTTCTAAAGACCGCTATTTCCAGGATGTGGAAGACGATATCAAGAAACTGGTACCTGAAGGTATCGTAGGACGTGTGCCTTATAAAGGGCTGGTAGAGGAGGTCATTTACCAGCTGGTGGGTGGCCTGCGTGCTGGCATGGGCTACTGCGGCGCACAGGATATTACAGCACTACAGCAGGCCCGGTTTGTTAAGATCACTGCCGCAGGCGTGAAAGAAAGCCACCCGCACGACATACAAATCACCCGGGAATCATCAAATTATAGTCCCAGATCAGACTTTTGAGATTCAACCAGAATAGATTACAACATTGTAGTCTGTTTTGAGCTATCAATGTATGCGCAATTACAAAAACATCATCAGGCTAACATTGTCTTTAGGCATTGTAAGTTGGTTGGCCTTGCTGGCAACCGACTTACTGATGCTGTTTGGTGATGTCAACAATGTCCGGTCGGGTGTTCCGGTAGAACTGCGTATTGCATTGCTTGAGATTTTCTTTATTGCGCTGTTCTTTTATTACAAGTTTATCACGGGCAGGGCAGAGAAGGTCAACTTCATAGATCTGCTATGGCGGGTGTTTGCCACCGGGCTGATAGCCACGATGGTATCGCTCACCATCCTGCTGTTTTTCAGGCTACTGGGCAACAGCAGGCTTACAGAAAATGTTTTCCTGATCAGTTTCTTTTACCTGGTGTTCTACGGACTGGTGACGGCTTTTCTCACCTCTACGCTCATGGTATGGCAACAGCTGATTTTGTATCAAAAATCTAAAAGGCTCATCACGCTGTGGAGCATCTTTGAGTATACGCTGCTGATCAGTGTGCTGCTTAGCTTTGTGCCACTCAACCTCAATGGCTTGGTATACAATGCCGTACTCACCGTATTGTTTGTGCTGGGGCTGGTGTTGTCTATCAACCTGAAATGGGTGGCCTATCTGGATTTTCGCCAGAAGTGGAAAAGCATTATGATGATGCTCGCCATTGCCTTCTTTCTGGCCTACTTTTTTATTGACCTCAATGGCTACACTGAAATATACGGACAGATACTGCCTTTCGAGATGCAGGGCAACCTGTATATCTCTGCGCTGTTTGCTTTCACCTTTATCTATACCCTTTTCTCACTACTGGTGATTCTCTTCAACCTGCCTACTTCTTCGGTTTTTGAACAAAAGATTGAAGAAGTTATTAATTTTCAGCGGTTGAGCCAGTCAACACAGGCGGGGTATAAAGCCGAACAGGTATATGATATTTTACTGGAAAGTTCTGTGAAAGCCGTATTTGCAGATGCTGCCTGGGTTGAGGTCAACGACGGTAGCAAGCAGCTGTTGCTTACCAAAAATGTGGCTGCCGAAAAGGTTCCTGCCCTCAAGCAGCAGCTTAAGGAAGAGTACCATCAATATGATATCATCCGTTCGTTACCCTCGCGGCTTGCCAGAATAAATCGTAGCCAGAAACGCAAACGCCATAAGATGCTCGAGTTGCCAGCATACCGCTCAGTATTGTGGTTTCCGCTGGTGGTGAAGAATATCAACATAGGCACGCTGGTTATTCTCAAAGAATTGGCTGATAGCTACAACAAAGAAATGGTGGGTATCATTCATACTTTCGTGAGCCAGGCATGTATTTCTATAGAGAACTTTCAACTGCTCAGCGAGACGCTGGAAAACGAACGCTATAAAGAAGAACTCAAAATCGCCAACAGGGTACAACGTAGTCTGTTGCCTAAAAAGACTATTTCCAATGAAGCTTTCGATATTGTGGCTTTCTCCGAAGCAGCCGACCAGGTAGGAGGCGATTATTACGATATTTACCAGATCAATGAACACAAATTTATCATCATCATCGGGGATGTTTCCGGCAAGGGTACGTCTGCCGCTTTCCATATGTCGCAGATGAAAGGCGTGTTTCATAGCTTAGCGCAGCTCGATCTGTCACCGGATAAGTTCCTGTCTTATGCCAACAGTGCCTTGAGCCGTTGCCTGGAAAAAACGTCTTTTATCACCGCTTCATTTTTTGTAGTAGATACCCATGAACATACCATAGAGTTTGCCAGGGCGGGCCACTGCCCTACATTGGTATACAACGCTCAAAAGCATCAGGCGAAGTTTCTGGAGAGCAAAGGACTGGGTTTGGGCATTGTCAGAAACGCCAGCTTTGATAGCTATATAGAGGTGAGCAAAGAAACTTACGAAAGCCACGACGTGGTGGTGCTCTATACTGACGGTATCACCGAAGCGGTTAACCCAGCCAATGAACAGTTTGGCTACGAAAGACTGCGCGTATTGATTGAAGAGAGTGCGGATAATGAGCCACAGGTCATTCAACAAGAGATAATCCGGAACCTGTATGAATTTTGTCAGCAAAAGATATTGAACGACGACTATACCGTGCTGATTATTAAGTTTAAATAGCACAAAAGTAACTTTAGTCAATACAAATCGTATATACTACTGACTATGGTGGAAGTAAAAGTACAGATTACAGAGGAACACGCTTTGATTGTGGTGAATGGAGAAGTAGACGCAAGCTCATCTATTCACCTGGATGAAGCCATGCAGCAAGCAGTAGGATCTGATGTAAAGGCTGTTTTGGTAAACTGTAAGCATCTAACCTATATTTCGTCTGCCGGATTGGGTGTATTTATGTCTTATATACAAGAGTTAGAAGCAAGGGATATCAAGTTTATCCTGTTTGATATGAATGAAACAGTATACAAAACTTTTGAGATTTTAGGGTTGCACCAGCTGCTCACCATTGTGGATACTGAAGAAGACGCAAAGATTTTAACCCATGAACTATAGCTTTAAAGTTTCGTGTCGAAAAGAGAGGTTGCAGAGTATCAGAGAGTTTATTAAAGCAACTTTGCAGCACTATGCTATTCCTGAGTTGGCACTTAGCCAGATGATATTGGCTGTTGATGAGGTATGTGCCAACCTGATGATCCATTCACACCATTGCAATCCGAAAGACAGTCTGGAACTCGAAATTTTTGTCAAAGAACACAAGGAAGTTATCTTTGAAATTAGAGATAAAGGTACTGGATTCAACTTCAAAAGCTACCAGGAACCCTGCCTGGAACAAATCATCAAAGACAGAAGAAAAGGTGGTGTGGGGCTGCTACTGGTCAAGCGCATTATGGACCATGTGGAGTTTTCTTATAATGATGAGATACGTAGCAACGTGTATCGTCTGCATAAATATATCGCCTGATTTTTTATGCTGTGGTTTCTTACAAAAAGACTACATCTTCTATCACTACCTCTCCAAACTCTCTCAGAAAAATAGCCAAAATTTTTGTTTTAGACATATTCAGTTCCTGCTTCAAGGCAGCCGAGTTCAGTTTTACGTATAGCTTCTGGTTGTTGATAAAAAGCTTATCGGTTCTTTTAGCAATAGGCTCACCCATGAGTCTTTCCCAGGAATTGATCAGACGGGTTTGTTCATATTTGGCATTCAACTGGTACACCTGCAACAGCTCCCGCATAGATTCTCCAAAAGTAGTTGTGTCTGATTTGCGTGCGGAGTATAAGTTGTTTTTAGCCATATCAATGAGACGAAGTTGGAGGTAGTTTTTTTATAATCTGTTGCGTAATGTAGTAATATCCTGCTCAACTCAGCCAGTTATCGAGATAAATATCTTTTGCCATCAACATCTTCTTTTCAGATTCTTGATTGTCAGCGACTTACTCATTTGCAAGCTTTAGGCATAAAAAACTGTTGTTTTCACCTATACCGGAAAACAACAGTTCACCATGCTTTCAACACACTACTAATCCCGTTGCATACCAAAGATATGCTCGTTGAGCCGGGTAAGGGCTTCCGTTTTGTGCTGGCTGTTAATGAGTATGGAGATATTAAACTTACTGCCGCCATAAGACACCATCCTAACGGGTATATCATCCAGGGCATCCATCACCTGCTTGGTGATCGCTGCTTTTTCAAAAGGCATCATTCCTACTACACAGATAATGGTATGGCCATCATCTACTTCTACCTCACCAAAGCCGTTTAGTTCTGCTACTATTTCCTGTAGGTGCGTCTGGTTGTCTATGGTCAGCGAGATAGCCACTTCCGAGGTAGTGATCAGGTCTATGGGCGTTTTATATTTCTCAAAAATCTCAAACACTTTTCTCAAAAAGCCATAGGCCAGCAGCATCCGCGAAGATTTTATCTTAATCGCGGTGATACCATCTTTGGCCGCCACGGCAGTAAAAGCACGCTCTGATTGCCTACTGGAAGAAATAAGTGTACCAGCAGCTTCTGGTTTCATAGTATTGAGCAAACGCACGGGCACATTGGCTGCCTGTGCCGGGCGAATGGATGATGGATGCAGTATTTTGGCACCAAAATAGGCCAGTTCGGCGGCTTCGTCAAAGGAAAGCTCGGCAATGGGGAAAGTACGCTTGACAATTCTTGGATCGTTGTTGTGCATACCATCAATATCGGTCCATATCTGAATCTCGCTGGCGGCAATGGCTACACCTACCAGGGAAGCTGTATAATCGCTGCCGCCTCTTTGCAGGTTGTCTACCCGGTTTTGGCTGTTGAGGCAGATATAGCCCTGCGTCACGTAGATATCTACCTGTTTGCTTTCTGCAATCAGATCTTTTAATTTCTCACTGATATAAGGCATATCAGGCTCATTGTCATCATCTATGCGCATGTAGTTTAGTGCCGGAAGCAATGCAGCATCGATACTTTCTTGCTGTAAGTAAGCACAAAAGAGTTTGGTAGACAATAGCTCGCCCTGCGCCAGTATTTCTTTCTCTACATCTGCGGTAAACGGCTCCCGTGTCATAGAGTTTAGTGCGTCAAAGTGGGCATCCACAATAGCGTGACCGGCTTTATTGGCCTGTTTACTGACCAACAGTTCGTTGACGTACACCACATAGTCCTGGTAGAGCTTATCAATGATGCCAATGGCTATTTCATTTTTATTTTCATACAAAGCAGAGGCAACACTCACCAGTGTATTGGTGGTGCCTGATACTGCTGATAATACTACAATCTTGTTTTCGGGTTCTTTGGTGACAAGCTCGGCCACTGCGCGCATACGCTCCGGGCTACCTACAGAAGTACCTCCAAACTTTAAAATTTTCATAATCGAACTTAGTGTTAGTATACCTGACAATCAAAAACCCAGTAGCTTCACTGCTGTAATAGCCGCTTCGTCTCCTTTGTTTCCATGCTTCCCTCCTGCCCTGTCTCTGGCCTGTGCCATATCAAGCGTAGTTAAAACACCAAAAATTACTGGTTTGTTATACTTTAGTGCCACATCTTTGATGCCTTGCGCCACCGACTGGCAAATGTAATCGAAGTGGGGGGTTTCTCCCTGAATGACACATCCCAGGCAAATGACAGCGTCGATGCCTTCCTGGCTGGCCATCCATTGTGCTCCTAAGGAAAGTTCATAAGTGCCTGGCACGTATTTTACCAACACGTTCGCTTCCCGGGCACCATGTCTGATGAGCGTCTGGTAGGCTCCCGTTCCAAGCGCATCGGTAATTTCATCGTTCCATTCTGAGATCACAATGGCAAATTTCTTATTCAGGATGTCTGGCAGGCGATCTGTCTTGTATTCGCTTAGGTTTTTATTTGCAGTAGCCATAAATAAGTTTATCGTTTTTGCATAAAAAAAGGATAAGACATAGCAGGAGATGGCCGCCACAGGTCTTATCCTTAGAATTTCTTTAAAAAGAGTTTACTTTTTTTCAGCAGACAACTGTTCAAGGCGTGCCTGTTGCTTCAGTGCGTTTTGATAAGCCTCTGAAGAAGGAAAATCATCAATAATGCGCTGGTAGCTCTTGGCCGCTGAGGCATAATCCTGTTTTGCTTCATAACCAACGGCTTCTTTTTCCAGATAACCAGGCGTAAAATACTGATTAGGTTTATAATCTGCGGCCTTTTGATAAGCACTTATTGCCTGATCATATTGGTTGAGCTGCATATAAGCGTCGCCTACCAGCGCATCGGCACGGGCCTGTAGCAAATAATCTGATGCACTAAAATCTTTCAGATGATCGACGGCTGACTGATACTCACCCTGCTTGAGGTAAGACACACCCGCATAAAAGTGCGCGAGGTTGGCAGCATCTGTGCCACCATATTCGTCGATGATTTCCAAAAAACCATAGTTGTTGCCATCGCCATTTAGGGCTTTGTTCAAACTATCAGCTTCAAAATAAAAGATAGCCTGAAACATTTCTTCCTGCGCTAGCTTGTCCTGGTTGTTCATGTAGTATTTATAACCAAAGAAAGCAGCTACTGCCAGTGCAATCACTATGGAAACGCCCAGTACAAGTCGCTGGTTCTTCTTTTTGCTCAAAAACGCATTAGGACCTGTCAGCGATTCTCTTAAAGCGTCAGGGCTTTCCAGCAGTTCATGTTTGCTTTGCGCCTCTCTGGGCTTTTTTGCGTTACTTCCTTTTACTCTGTTTGCCATCTTTTGTAGTTTAAGGATGCAAATTTACAATAATTTTTTTTATTCCATAATAAACGGATAATCCTGCTGGGCATATACATCTTTAGTTGCCTCTGAAGGGTCGGGAAAGGCTGATTCGTCGGCAAACTTAATACATGCTTCCACCTGCTCTTTTACTTGGTTCTCTATTTCTTTCAACTCATCTTCTGTTGCCAGCTTTTTGTCGAGAATAGTCTTCATACACTGGACGATTGGGTCTTGCTGTTTGTATTCTTCCAGCTCATCTTTGGTGCGATATTTTGCCGGATCAGAGATAGAGTGCCCTTTGTAGCGATATGTTCTGAACTCCAGCAGGGTAGGCCCGTTGCCGCTACGGGCACGTTCTGCCGCTTCGGCTACAGCGTGGTGTACTGCTTCTACGTTCATGGCATCTACCGGAAACGAAGGAATATCATATGATTCGCCCAATTGATAAAGCTCGGTCACGTTGCTGCTTCTCTTCACTGAGGTGCCCATTGCATACCCATTGTTCTCGATGATGAACAGTACCGGAAGTTTCATGGTCATGGCCATGTTCAGGGTTTCGTGGAAGGCACCCTGGCGGGTGGCACCATCACCCATAAAAGTAGCGCAAACCAGATCAGTGCCTTTGTATTGCTCGGCAAAAGCCAGTCCGGCACCCAGTGGAATCTGCCCGCCCACAATACCGTGACCGCCGTAAAAGTGATTAGCTACGTCAAACATGTGCATGGAGCCGCCTTTGCCTTTGGAAACGCCGGTTTCTTTGGCAAACAGCTCTGCCATAATGTATTTGGGGTCTGTGCCCAGTGCGATAGGATGTGCATGGTCGCGATAGGCCGTGATGTATTTATCTCCCTTTTTAAGGGCAGAGACGGCACCGACCACACAGGCTTCCTGTCCAATGTACAGGTGACAAAACCCTTTGATTTTCTGAAGGCCATATTGTTGCCCGGCCTTTTCTTCAAACCTTCTGAGCAGATACATCATCTCATACCACCACATATATGTTTGCTTAGAGAATGCTGCTTTCTTTGCAGTGGGACTGGTTTTTTTTACTTTTTCCTTTTCTTTTGTACTTACTGCCATCGCATTTAAATTATAATTCGGACTACTTGTTGTAAACTTGCAGCACTTCAGTATTTTAAACCCGCAAAATAGATAAAAACATTCAACATAGAACTACATGTGGCTCGAAAAAATCAGTTTGCTGAACTTTAAAAACTACGAGGAACTTAATCTACAGTTTTCTGCACAGATTAACTGCTTTGTAGGAGAAAACGGAAGTGGCAAAACGAATTTGCTGGATGCCATCTATTATTTATCGCTCACCAAAAGTGCCTTCAGCAGTACCGAAGGACAGAACATGCGGCACGATACGCCTTTCTTTCTGGTAAAAGGGCTGATGCACAAAGATGCACAAGATTACCAGTTACAATTCAGCATACAGAATGGACAGCGGAAGGTTGCCAAAAACAACGGTGCACTCTACGACCGGCTTAGCGAACATATCGGACTTTTTCCGGTGGTTCTTATCACACCTGACGATACTGACATCATCCGGGGCACCAGCGAGATCAGGCGCAAGTTTTTCGACGGACTGATCTCCCAGATCGACAGCATATATCTGGACCATCTGCTCAAATACAGCCATGTGCTCAAACAACGGAACAGCACCCTGAAGCGGTTTGCCGACACCAACCGCTTTGATAAAGACCTGCTAGACTCTTATACCGAGCAGCTACTCGCGCATGGAGATAAAATCTATGCTTACCGCAAAGCCTTTATCAGCAGCTTTTTACCTATTTTCACAGATCATTATAATAATATATCCGGGCAAAAGGAAGCAGTAACTATCAACTACCAGTCTGACTTTGATCATGAGGCATTTTACAAAGATTTTTACCGGGGTTATCAGAGAGATGTGCAGGCACAGCGCACGCGCAAAGGCATCCACAAAGATGATTTTGATTTTGAGATCAATAGTTTTCCTGTCAAAAAATACGGCTCACAAGGGCAGCAAAAGTCTTTTGTCATTGCCCTGCGGCTGGCCCAGTTTGATATCATCAAGCATGAAAAAGGTGTGAAGCCCATTTTGCTGCTGGATGATATTTTTGATAAGCTGGACGACCTGCGCATTGCCAAACTGGTAGAAATGGTGGCGCAGCACTCTTTTGGGCAGCTTTTTGTGACCGATGCCCGTCCAGAGCGCACCTACACTATTTTCCAGGCGATAGAAGCCGAAAGGAAGGTGTTTACAGTGAAAAAGGGGGAAGTTGAACAACAAACATGGATGTAGCCTTTGGAAGCTTACTTTTTCCGGAACAATACGCCCTATATGAGGAACTTGTTCTAGCTGTGATACTGCTTTATGTGAAGTCCCTTCTTCAACATCCTCAAACTATGCTCTATGTTCCTTAAAAAGCTAATTTCATACATCATATCCTCATGAAGCCTCCAGGCGATTTGTCCGTTGGTTCATCTAGCAGATTCCTTGTTTTTGCCTGTCACCCGGTTGACTGAAAGGCAAAGAAGACCAGCCAGACGATGAATAGGGCAGGTAGCAGAAACGGCAGCGAGAACCGGATGATGTAGCCAAAAAATGAAGGCATCTTGATACCTACCTGCTCTGCAATAGACTTCACCATAAAATTTGGACCGTTACCAATGTAGGTCATGGCACCAAAGAATACAGATGCCACCGAGATCGCCGTCAGATCGAGGATGCTATCCGGGTATTTTCCTTCGGCGAAAGCCAACACTTCAGAGATTACCCCCACATCAGCACCCCTTGAGGCCATAGCAGCCGCCAGAAAGTTTAGATAGGTAGGTGCGTTATCCAGAAAGCCAGATAGCAATCCTGTGCCCCAAAAGAGTGTATTGTGGGTGATAAGCTCTGCCCCGGCCTCTGATTTGGCAAAGTTGCCGACCAGTTCCAACGCGGGCATCATCGTGCCAAAGATGCCGACAAAGATAAAAGCCACCTCTCGAATAGGTTCAAAATTAAAGTCATTGCCTGCCAGGGCTTCTTTGTTGGCAAAGCGATGCGACAGGTACGCCACAGAAAACATGATCAGTTCTCTGACAAAAGAGAATTTCACTCCGCCAAAAGTAATACCCGGTACCCAGTCGAACTTATTAGGATCAACAAATACAGCAGCAATGATCACTGCCAGCCATAGGAAATTACGCATCCCGATTACTGATATTTTGTTGTCATATTCAAGCTCCTCTTCCAGTTCATCTTCTGTATTATTGCGCCTGTCAAGAAAGTAAAAGATAGTGGCCAATATAGCCAGCGTAAAACTCCATTCAGGAACAATATGAGTGATGGTCCAGGTGAAAGGCACCCCCCTCAAAAAACCTAGAAAAAGCGGAGGATCGCCAATAGGTGTCATTGCTCCGCCTACATTGCTGACCATAAAAATAAAAAAAATGATATGATAAGCTTTGATACGCTCTTTGTTTAGTCGAATGAACGGGCGCACCAATAGCATAGAAGCTCCGGTAGTACCAATGATGTTTGAAAAAAGTGCGCCTAGCAGCAATATGCCCACATTGGCCAGCGGTGTCGCTTTTTTGTTCACTTTGATCAGGATACCCCCCGAAGCAATGTAGAGCGAAGCCAGCAGCGCGATAAACTGCGCATACTCTGCCAACGCATGCACCGGGCCGTGGGAGTTTTGCAACACAAATAAATAGTAGCAAACTACGATAACCGCCAGCAGTATGGCAACCACCGGATAGTTTTTATGCCAAAAATGTTCATAAAACAGCGGTCCGGTAGCTATCATGATCAGCAATAGAGCAAAAGGAATAACCAGCCATGTAGGAGCCACATGATGCCCTCCTTCCTCTGCTGTAGTATGGTCTGCTGTTTCTTGCTCACTCATATCTTCATGCTCACTCCCTTGCTTCTGCACCTGCACAGCATGGGGAGTGAGTTGAGCATCGTTCACAAGAGTATTGCTCGGATTTGCATATCCAGGTTGATAGCAAAAGAGCGTCATAAAAATAAGCATAGACCATACAGGTAGTATACGAGCCAATCTGCTGTTCATCTAGTTTGATCAGTTATGTGTAGTATGCAAGATTATAGTGGCAACAGCCATCTTGCTTACATAGTAAAGATAAAAATTGTTTTAGAATGGCAACAAATATAGTATAATGCTGCACTTTTAGAATAGGTTTTGCAAAATCTACTAAATCAATAATTATTTGTGCGTATTATTGCGAAAACTTATGGTTTTATTAGCATTAGATATAGGAAACACATTTATAAAAGCTGGTATCTTTGAAGATGATATCCTGAGGCAGACTCATTTTCAACTTACAACAGACGATTTATATAGCCTTTTGCACACCCTGTCGTATCAGAGAGCCATTGTAAGTGCTGTACGACCTGTGCCTGTGGCAATAGCACAGATAATGGACAAATTGCCCGTTATCTACCTCAATGCTGATACCAGTCTGCCATTTACCATTGATTACGAAACCCCACATACGCTGGGTGCCGACCGGATTGCCGCTGTGGCTGGTGCTCAGGGGCTGTACCCAGATACCAATGTGCTTTCTGTAGACATAGGCACCTGCATCACGTATGACCTGATCAGCAGCCATCGGCAGTTTTGCGGTGGCGGTATTGCTCCGGGATTGCAAATGCGCCTGCAGGCTATGCATACTTTTACGGCGCGTCTGCCGTTAATTACAGGAAATGAAATAAAAGAAGATCATATATCGCTATTAGGCAAAAATACACGCGACTGTATGATCAGCGGTGCAGTTTGCGGTATGAGAGCAGAAATCGCGGAAATGATTCGGATGTATGCCGACAAATTTGCAGATTTGCAAGTTATTATCTCTGGAGGAAATGCCTCTTTCTTTACAAAAACGATCAAACAAAAGCATCGCCTTGTTCCCGAACTTATTCTCATGGGGCTGAACCGAATACTCATATACAATGTCATTTAAACCAAAGTGCTGTTATCTGTTGTGCCTGCTGCTGTTGCCGTTTGTTTCTTGGGCACAAGTAGGTGTTTCGCCTTATTCATCCCAAGGGCTGGGCAATTTGGTAACGCCCGGCTTCACACACAATATGGGCATGGGCGGTGTGGGTATCGCCACTGGCAATGGACTGCGCATTAATAACCTCAATCCGGCCCTGCTTTATAGAAACACACTCACCAATTTTGATGTGGCTTTCTCTGTAGAGGTAAACGATTTGAAGAGTTCGGATGCCACCATACGGCAAACCAATGGGGGTCTGGCCTACGCAGCTTTTGTTTTTCCTGCCATCATCAACAGGCTATCTATCAGTGTAGGGCTTAACCCTTACAGCAAAGTGGGCTATGCCGGGCAAGACACTACGACTATCGCAGGCAGCGATAAGATAGCAAGCGTAGCCCTTCAGGGAGATGGCGGGCTTTCGCAGGTGTTTGTGGCTGGTGGTGCAAGGGTTTATAAGAACTTATCGGTAGGACTTAAACTATCCTATATTTTTGGAGCCATCGACCGTACCATGAGTATAGCCCCGTTGGTAGCCAATAGTTTTGCTACTTCTTACAAAGAGTCCGTGTATCATGCCGGTATTGTACCGGAAGCCGGTGTATATTATGCCATTAACATAGGAAAAAACTCGCTGATCAGCGTAGGTGCTATTTACCAGCCTCAAACACAGTTGAAGTCTTCTCAGAATGTAACTCTTGCTTCGTTGGTACAACTGGCGCAAGACACTGTAGCCAGCAGTGTGGGAAGCACTGTGTTACCCCAAAAATTTGGGCTAGGTATAGGCATAGAAAAACCTTTGGCCTATATGGTAGGACTTGACGTAAGTGTACAGAACTGGGCAAATTTTGCCACATCTTATGAAAATGATCTGCAACTTCCTGCAAACAAAAGCAATATGCTGCAAAATAGCATGAGCATATCCTTGGGCGGAGAGCTTATACCGGATGCTTCTTCTGTCAACAGTTACCTAAAGAGGGTAGCTTATCGGCTGGGATTAAAATACCAGCGCACCCCCTATCTGGCTATGATTGATCCCTCTCAAACCAGCAATACTCAGATCAAAGACATAGGAGTAAGTGTAGGATTTTCTTTGCCACTGAACAACCTTTCCAGCCTAAATTTGGCACTGGAGGCAGGGAAACGTGGGAATACAGACAATGGAATGATCAGGCAAAACTACTACAAATTGACTTTGGGCGTATCTTTCAGCGATCGCTGGTTTGTAAGAAGGCAATACGAATAAAACTGATACTTGCCATTATTCCTGCCATAAGTAAGTTATAGACACAACATTTGTTGCAATCATTGGTTATTTACATATTATCCTCATCAATGTTGTGATAGGTATGGCTTTAATTCAAAATAATACGGTTATTATTTAATAAATTTTGGTGTGAGATAATTTTTTCATTAGAAAAAAGATATTCCGGCTTTATTTTTGTATTTTCCTATATCAGATAGCATGTAAGGTTTAAAAGGTTTAGCGCAGTTTGTTCTGCCTTTTGCGGATTGAACTTTACACACACAACAGGTTGTTGCATATTGCAGCACTTATCATTCATCAAGTATCATTTTAATCATTACGGGAACCATGAGATTACAATCAAAACTTAACTTAATCTGGTCTGCTTTACTGCTGGTGTTTATTATTTCTTCTAATACCGCCCAGGCACAGTTCAACTGGCCGGAGGATAAGAAGACAGCACAGGAAAAGTTTACGCTTTACACAGATGCTCAGAAGCAGAAAAACCTGAAAGCCGCTATTGAACCTTTACAGTGGTTGCTGGACAAAGCTCCTGATCTGAATGCACGTATATATATTGACGGAGCTGATATATATGAAGGACTCGCTACAAAAGCTACAGATGGTGCTACAAAAAAAGAATATATAGATAAAGCACTGGATATGTATGACAAACGTATCAAATACTTTGGTGACGAGGCTGAAGTGATGAACAGGAAAGCCAGTGCAGCTATCAAATTGCTGTTTAAGGACAAAGATGCATATTCCAGACTGGATTCTATTTTTTCCAAAGCACTGGCGGCCAACAAAGATAAATTTGCTTACTACGATATTGTACCCTACATGTCTATCGCCAAAACACTGCATGAGCAGGGAGAAATGGACGATGAGCAGGTAATAAATCTTTATGATCAGCTCAACGAAGTGATCGATAAAAACGAAGGTGGCAAAAGTGCCAGCAAATATAAAGAACAGGGCGAAAAACTGGATGGTATCTTTATGGCTACCGTCAATGTAGACTGTGACTTTATCAAGCAGCGTCTGGTACCTAAGATGAACAGCAATCCGGGTGACGTAGAGACGGCCAAGAAAATCATAGCACTTTCACTGGCCTCTAAATGTACCGATGAGGATTATTTTACGCAGGCCGCAATGAAGACATTTGAAAAGGAACCTAATGCTGGCCTGGCTAAAACTATTGGTGAACGTATGGCACGTGCAGGCAATATGGAACAAGCCATGACTTTCCTAACCAAAGCTGCCGAGCTTTCTGAAACTGATGAGCAAAAGGGCGAGATATACTTGAGCATCGCCAGCCTTGAAGAAAAAGAAGGAAACAAATCTGCTGCCCGCGATAATGCTGTTAAGGCAGCCCAGGCATCCCCCAGTGTTTCGGAGAAAGCCTATTCGCTGATAGGTACCATGTATATGAATAGCTTTAACCAGTGCAAAGCAGGCAAGAGTATTGTAGAAGACCGTGCTGTCTTTGTGGCTGCCTATGATATGTACAGAAAGGCTGGCAACAACCAGGGCATGCAAAAGGCCAAAGAGCAGTTCCCATCCAAAGAAGAAGTGTTTACCTATGGCAAAAAAGTGGGTGATTCTGTGAAAGTAGGATGCTGGATCGGCCAGTCTGTTACCATACAGACCAGGGACTAGGATGTAGCTTATTTAAGTACTTTTATGGCCATTTTCAGTATCAGGTTTGTACCTTAATGCTGAGAATGGCTGTTTTTGTTGTTTTATCTGTACCAACATCACCAAATATTATTGTACTATGGGCAAAATACTCTTTCTAATAACGATTCTGGGATTAGCAGCATGTGCAGATGAAGGCCAGAGTGCAGATAACCTGAAAGAGTATGAAGGACCCATTTCTGAGGTGACAAATTCTGATATAAAGTACAGCGATTCTGCTAAACTAAGAGTTCGTGTAAAGGGTGAAAAGCAATTGGATTATGAAAACGGAAACCAAGAATTTCCAGAAGGCTTTTATATTGAATTTTTTGACCCGGACGGCACCAAAACTGCTACTATCAAAGCCAAGCAGGGAAAGTACTCCAAAAAAGATAATTTATATACTGCTACAGAGGAAGTGGTGGTGACAAACTTAGTGGAAAAAACCAAGCTGGAGACAGAACTGTTGAACTGGAGTCCTGAAAAGCACGAAGTATTCACAGACAGGTATGTGGAAATCACAACGGATGGGTCTGTGCTGATGGGAGAAGGGCTGACCGCCCTAGAGGATTTCTCCTCCTACAGAATCTTAAAACCTACAGGTTCGTTACCTATTAACCAATAATTATGACACGTTTGTGGGATTCGGTACTTATTTCTTTGAGCCTGGTATTTTTTACCATAGGAGTACACCAGGTAATGACAGTAGGGATTGCTTATGCTTACTGGTTGTTCATGTTCTCACTAATCTGTTTGTTTTGGCACAACTTCAGAAGAAGAAAAGCACAGGAAAGAGAGAAAGAGGCCGGTCATCCACCTGCCAGAAAAGATAAGCACAAAAAGATCTCTCGCAGATCGTAAACGGTATGATACTCAACAATCCTACATGAACTATTATAATATCATTGCCGTCGTCGTTTGCCTATTATTTTCGGCACTTTTTTCGGGTATAGAGATTGCCTTTATTTCTGCTGATAAGCTGCGTATCGAACTGGCAAACAAAAAAGGAAGCTTATCTGGCAGACTGGTAGCCCGCTTTGTCAAACAACCTACTAAATTTATTGGTACCACGTTGGTAGGCAACAACATAGCCTTGGTACTTTACAGCTTTTTTATGGCTACTTTGCTGGAGCCGGTGCTGGCGGACTATCTGCCTGCTGCTATCAACAACGATGTCACTATTCTCATCATACAAACCATACTGGCTACGCTGCTGGTGCTGGTGACAGGAGAGTTTACGCCCAAGAGCGTTTTTATGCTAGATCCCAATGGGTTGTTATCCTTATTTGCGCTACCGATGGCCTTTGTTTTTTATCTGCTCTATCCTGTCGTGTCTATAATTGATGTCATTTCTAAGTTTATCATCGTTCACTTTCTAGGATTCAAATATCAGGATGATACACCTGTATTTGGACTGACAGATCTCAACAACTACATCAAGAATACGCTAAATGATGATACCAGGGAAGAAAAAGAGGAACATGTCAGTGCTAATCCCAGGGTAAATACCAAGATATTTAACAACGCTCTGGAGTTTAAAACAGTGAAAGTCCGAGAATGTATGATACCGCGTACAGAGGTGGTAGCTGTAGATGCGGAAGATACCATAGAAGATTTGAAAGAAGCTTTTATAGAAAGCGGTCATTCCAAAATCATTGTATATAAAGAATCTGTTGATGAGGTTATTGGCTATTGCCACTCGCTGGAACTGTTCAAAAAGCCAAAAACAATCAGCCAGATACTCACGCCTATCATCATTGTACCTGAGACGATCCCTGCCAATGAGCTGATGATACAGTTCATTACCGAGCACAAAAGCCTGGCTCTGGTAGTAGATGAGTTTGGTGGCACAGCCGGTATTGTGAGCATAGAAGACATCATAGAGGAAATATTTGGCGAAATCCAAGACGAACACGATGCCGAGGACTGGGTAGAATTGAAAATTGATGATAACACTTACCTCATCAGTGCGCGGCATGAGATAGACTATCTGAAAGAAAAGTACGGATGGGATATTCCTTTGGGTGATTATGATACCCTGGGAGGCTATATTCTTTCTATTGCCGGGGAAATTCCTGCCAACAATACCATCATCAAAGTAGCACCCTTTATGTTCACTATCATGTCGAAGCACGAAAACCGGATAGACAATATCAAAGTTTATAAGACCCCTATCAAAGAAGAGCAGAAATAAATTAGTCCGGCTTATTTTTCAATTGATGATAATAATTGCAAAAAATACCAAATTGTTCAGACACAGCCGTTTGATAGGTTTTGAAATTCAAAACAATCAATTTACTTTGCATATCTTTTCTATATAAAATATTTGAGGCAAAAATATGGCATTAATTACCAAGATAAGAGAAAAAACAGTATTAGTAGTAGGCGTTGTTGCCGTCGGCCTGATATTGTTCATTGTAGGTGGCGATCTGCTGAGGGGAAATTCTTCTTTGTTTGGTTCGGATAATACCGTAGGCGAAATAGCCGGGGAAGACGTAAACTATAACCAATACCAACAGGCTATTGAAGAAGTGCGGTATAACTACGCTGTAAACACCGGGCGCAATCCTACAGAAAGAGAAATGAACACCATCCGCCAGCAGGCATGGGACAAGCTGATTGCCCAGATTGCCTTTGGCAAAGAATTTAAGAAACTCGGCATAGGCGTTTCCGAAAACGAACTGGTAGACATGGTGCAGGGCAACAACATTACGCCGGAAATACGCCAGGCATTCACCAACCCCGAAACGGGCGAGTTCAACCGTGAGCAGGTGGTATCTTATCTGCAAAACCTTCCGCAGTTGCCTCAGCAGCAGCAAGTGGCATGGCAGCTTTTTGAAAGCAACCTGAATGAAGGCCGTGTACGCCTGAAATATGATAATCTAATGCTGCTTTCGGATTACGTAACCAATGCCGAAGCTAAAAACCAGCAGGAGCAGGAAAATACGGTGGCTGAAGTGAAGTACCTGTATGTGCCATTCTATGTGATAAGCGATTCGGCTGTGCAGGTTACCGACAACAATTTGCAGGAATATATAGACAACCATAAAGAGGAATTCAAAGTAGAAGAAGGCAGAACAATTGAGTATGTTTCTTTTTCGCTGATTCCTTCAGTACAAGACTCTGCCTATTTTCAGGAGGATTTATCCGAACTGAAAAATAATTTTGCTGAGGCTAACAATGATTCGTCTTTTGCCGCAATCAACACCGATGGGCAGGGGGCGGCTTACGGGTCGTACAACCCCGGAGAATTGCCTGCCCAACTAAACAATGTTTCTCCGCTGGAAGCAGGACAGGTATATGGGCCTTATCTTACCAACGGCTCTTATGAGTTTTACAAAGTGTCGGACATCAGAGAAGATACGGTACAATCGGCACGCGCTCGCCATATTCTGTTCAAAACGGAAGGGAACAACGAAGAAGAAGTACGCAAAAAGGCGCAGGATGTGCTGAATCAGATCAAAAAAGGAGCTGATTTTGCTGAAATGGCGCAAAAAAATGGTGAGGATGGCACTGCCTCACAGGGCGGTGATCTGGGTTGGTTTTCAGAGGGCCGTATGGTAGCTCCTTTTGAAGAAGCCGTATTTAGTCAGAAGTCAACAGGACTGATCGATAAGCTGGTCAAGACAGATTTTGGTTACCATATCATTGACGTAACAGAGCTGCCCACCCGCAAAGTATATGACATTGCTACTGTTGTCAGCATCTTGTACCCAAGTGATGCTACCCGCGATGAGGCTTTCCGGAAGGCAGATAATTTTCACAGCAGTGCTGATGACCTGAGTTCTTTCCAGGATGTAGCCAAAAGCGATTCCGTAAGTATGACTACTGCCGAAGGTTTGGCACCAAACGCACAGTCTGTCAGAGGGCTGGGCGAAGCACGTCAGGTAGTACGGTGGGCCTACAACGATGCTTCTGTAGGAGATGTGTCTGAGGTTTTTGAGCTGGAAGATGCTTATGTGATTGCAGCATTGAGCGGCAAAACAGAAGCAGGTACCGCCAAATTGGCAAATGTAAGAGCAGAAGTTACGGCCAAGGTAAAAGCTGAGATGAAAGGCAAGCAGATTGCCGAGAAGCTCAAAGGTTTATCAGGCAACAATGTAGATGAAATTGCCACGGCTTACGGCAAAGAAGCCAATGTCTATTCTTCCAGTGACCTAAAGCTGAGCACCAATACACTGCCTAACGTCGGGTTTGCGCCAGAGGCTATCGGCAAAGCCTTTGCCCTGAAAGCAGGTCAGATGACGGGTCCGGTGATCGGAGAAAATGGGGTAGTCATTGTGCAGACAGAAGCCATTACAGCAGCTCCTGAGATTGCGGATTATTCTACCTACAAAGAGCAGATAGCGCAGCGTGAGCGTCAGCAGACTGCCTTTAATATTGCAGAGGCTGTTAAAAAGTTCTCTGATATTGAGGACGAGCGTTATAAATTTTATTGATACAGATACCAAATTTTAGTATGAATCCCCAACAAGTTCTGCTTGTTGGGGTTTTTTATGAATCTTGAATCCTGCAATGAATACAATAGCAAGCGGTATGTTAGAAGAACAGAAAGCTACTGTCATTCAGATATATGAGCCTCTGTGCAAAAAAGCCCATGTTTCGCTCTTTCTGCAACGGGAAGACCTGGTACATCCTCTGCTGTCCGGCAACAAATGGTATAAGCTAAAGTACAACCTGGAGCAGGCAAAAAATGAAGGACAGCACACATTGCTCACTTTTGGTGGTGCCTATTCCAACCATATTTATGCCACCGCAGCAGCCGGACAAGTGTATGGTTTCAAGACGATTGGCGTGATCCGGGGAGAAGCTTCTAATCCGCCGAATTATACTTTACGGCAGGCAGCGGCGATGGGTATGCAGCTGCACTATATAGACCGGCAAAGTTATCGTCATAAAGAGGAAGAATCTTTTGCCGAAGAACTACACCGTCAGTTTGGTAATTACTATCTGCTGCCGGAAGGCGGTGCCAATGCGCTGGCTGTAAAAGGATGTATGGAAATAGCCCGATATGCTGCTGATTATGACTATGCGTGCGTAAGCATGGGCACCGGCAGTACCCTGGCAGGCATGGCGGTGGCCATGAACGGAACGGGTAAGCTATTGGGCTTTCCGGCCCTAAAAAATGGCAGCTTTTTAATGGATGAAGTACATCAGTTGACACAGGCATATGCGGGTAAAACTTTTGATAATATTCAGCTTATTGATCAATACCACTTTGGAGGATACGCCAGATTCAAGCCCTCACTGATTGATTTTATCAATGCGTTTATCCGAAAACATCAAATATTGCTAGACCCGGTCTATACCGGCAAAATGCTGTATGGTATATATGACATGGTGCGTCAGGGCTTTTTTCCGGCGGGAAGCCGCATCCTGGCTATTCACAGCGGAGGGTTACAGGGGGTGCATGGCTACAATGAGCGGTTTGGTTATCAGCAGCCTATTTTAGGTATTAATGACGTAAATGACAAAAGCCAAAAACACAAATAGCAGACTTTAAAAGTTTAATGTTTATCGCTGATTAATTGCATTCTTAGCGTATCTTTTTTTACTTTTATCTGCCAGCATAGCAGAAAATAACAGTTATTGCTGGCATTACGAATGCCATCTAAGAGGAAGTGCATATTACAAATGTGCCCTGGCAGGGTAAGTTGTACTATATGAAAACACTCCCTCACAAGTTTGCCTTTGTTTTTTGCCAATACATGTTTACTTATCACTACCAAACGGTATTAATACAAAAACCAAACCTACCCTACCATGAGAACCTTGATCCTTGCCTGCCTGCTGTCTGCTTTACATCTATACACCCATGCTCAGTGTGATAATACATACTACTCTCTGAAAGAAGGTACCGCATTTGAGCTAACCACTTTCAATAAGAAGGATAAAGCGGAGGCAAGATCAGAAAATACGATTGCGGCTGTAGAAGACACCAGTGAAGGAAAACGAGCGACGGTCCACACCAAACTTTTTGACGACAAAGATAAAATGATATATGAAGGAGATTACTATATGCTGTGCGACGATGGGAAGGTAAAAATTGATATGAAAAGTATGTTTGAAAACATGATGGGCAGTATGCAGCAAAATAGCGGATCACCTGATATGGACATGAGTGCTGATGGCTTGTTCATGATCATTCCATCCAATTTATCGGTGGGTGATAAATTGCCTGACACCGAAGGCAACTTCACAGTGAAAATGGGCGACAGTGATATGGCTGTTTCTTCAACAGATATTCATATGAATAACCGTGAAGTCATAGCACAAGAGAGAATAACTACGCCCGCGGGCACTTTTGATTGCCTGAAAATCAAACAGGATATAGAAACCGCCATCAAAGTGATGATGATCAACAGAAAAGAAAGTGCCAAAGGCGAGTTATGGATTGCAGAAGGTGTGGGCGTAGTGCGCTTTAACGATTACGACAGAAAAGGCAAACTCAGGTCTTATACGCTGCTTACTAAGTACGAATAGCAGAACTTACACAAACTCCTTTTAGGATGTCTATAGCAAAAATCAGCGTTATTAAATTTCAAAAATCCTGTATAATATTACCCGACATTTTAATCAGCCCAGGGCTTGAATCGCAGCGGCGTGGCGTGGCCACCCTGGCCGACCAGGCGAACCGCCCCTGGGCTGACAGTTTTTATCTGTTGCTTAAAACTCCGCTTTACTTTCTCACAGCCACGGCCATGCGGGCTGCTTGCCTGGTTCGCTTACTCACAGGTGCGTCGTCATCGCTTACACGTTTTACATTTTCTACGGTGTAGAATGCCTCGGGATGAAAGTAACGGATGGCGGCCAGCATTTCTTCCAGTTTGCTACGTTTGGCTACAGTAAAAAGCACATTGGCATTGCCACCATTGTCTTCGGCAGGCACAATGCTATAGCGGTACTGCTGGTCGCCCAGCCAGTCGGTGAGTTCTTCTATGGGAGACTTGGCAATGATGCGCACCAGCACTTTGCCCATCGCTATTTTTTCTTCAATACACATGCCTACAAAAGTACCGGTAGCATACCCGGAGGCATACGCCAGGTAAGAATAAACATTGGTCAGGTTCTGCATAATCTGCCCGATGGCCAGCAGCCAGATCATAGACTCAAAAAAGCCCAGCAACGGGGCCAGCCTTTTGGCACCGTTCATCACAAACATGACCCGCACAGTGGAGATAGACACATCAGTGACCCGTGCCATAAAAATCAGCACAGGCAATACAACATACGCAAACATTTCTCGGGAAATACCTAACTCGCTAACAATGAACGTTTCCAAAACTGTAATAAAGGTTAATAGAATGATATACTAAACAAACATGGCATTACAATTTTGGGGCTAAAACATGTACAAGTTCATAATATATTTTGGCTTACTGCATCAGATCTGCGATCATATCTTCCAGTTTGGTGTAAGGTCTGACCGTGATATTAAACTTCTTGGTATCAATTCCTTTCAGGCTAAATTTTGAAATAAAAATCTCTTCAAAACCCAGCTTTTCTGCTTCCGAAATCCTGTTCTCAATACGGTTGACCGCCCTGATCTCGCCACCCAGTCCTACCTCAGCAGCTAAACACAACCTGCTGGATACGGGTATATCCAGAAAGGAAGACACAATGGAGGCACACACCGCAAGATCGATGGCGGGGTCTTCCACTTTAAGGCCACCGGCAATGTTGAGAAACACATCCTGCACGCCCAGACGATACCCTGCCCGTTTCTCCAGCACGGCCAGCAGCATATTGAGGCGTTTGGCATCAAATCCGGTAGAACTGCGCTGTGGGGTGCCATAGGTGGCCGTGCTCACCAGCGACTGTATCTCTATGAGCATGGGCCGATTGCCTTCCAGCGAAGCACCCACGGTGATGCCACTCAGCTCTCCCTCCCGCTGCGAAATAAGAATCTCCGATGGGTTGGTCACCTGCCTTAGCCCTCCGTCGGTCATTTCATAAATACCCAGCTCGGCTGTGG
The DNA here is from genome assembly GCA_958296015.1 of Cyclobacteriaceae bacterium. GTDB lineage: Bacteria > Bacteroidota > Bacteroidia > Cytophagales > Cyclobacteriaceae > JAJNNC01. Next base: position 49,231 of record CATQIH010000003.1, on the reverse strand, counting down.
AGCCAAACCGGTTTTTGGTGGTACGCAAAATGCGATACGACATGTGGCGGTCGCCCTCAAACTGTAGCACCGTGTCCACCATATGTTCCAGCACTTTGGGTCCGGCAATGCTGCCTTCTTTGGTGATATGTCCGATCAGCATCACAGGCGTACCGCTTTCTTTGGCAAACTTCATCAGTTCGCTGGTACATTCTTTTACCTGCGACACGCTGCCGGCAGACGATTCTACGTAGTCAGACTGTAAGGTTTGGATAGAATCTATTACCACAAAGTTGGGTTGCAGCAACTCTATCTGCTTAAAAATTATTTGCATGGAAGTTTCTGGCAACACATAGCAATCGTTGGTAGTGCTTGGTGCCGCTATCTTTTCCTGCAACCGATCGGCCCGCATCTTGATCTGCTGCTCACTTTCTTCACCGGATACGTACAGCACTTTGTATTCGCGCAGCATCAGGGCGATCTGTAGCATGAGCGTAGACTTGCCAATGCCTGGTTCTCCGCCAATCAGCACCAATGAGCCAGGCATGATGCCTCCGCCCAGCACACGGTTGAGTTCCTGGTCGTGTGTATTGATGCGGCTCTCCGGGCGAAACGTAATTTCATTCAGGGCCAGCGGGCGCGTAATGGATTTGGAGTTTCCCTTATCCTGCCGCCACTGAGGTTGCTTGGTTTCTTTGGCGATCACTTCTTCTACATAAGTGTTCCATTCGCCACAGGCCGGACACTTGCCCTGCCACTTGGGCGACGAGGTGCCACAGCTTTGGCAGACATATATTGTTTTATTTTTGACCAATTGTTTACGCTTTACGTGTACTTCAATGAACAAATAACAATGTTTTTTTGTAAATCCTTTCCTGGGTTCCAAAACAAGTTAGTATATTTTAGTTTATATTAAACGATGAATGCATATATAACTGCTATTGGGACTGCCGTTCCTCCCTACAAGATTGATCAGGCTGATGCTGTTAGGTTCATGACGAAGGCATATGCCTTGGATGACCAGGAAAAACAGAGGCTTCAGGCTTTATACAGAGCTTCGGGTATTCAATACCGCCACTCTGTGATTCCCGATTATGCACAGGAAGCGGATTACTCCTTTTTTCCGGATACCGACAACCTGGAGCCTTTTCCGGATATCAACCAACGTATGAACCTGTATCGCAAACATGCCATTACGCTTAGCTATCAGGCAGCACAGGACTGCCTGTCGCAAATGCCAGAGGATTTTTCTGTTTCAGACATTACACACTTAATTTATGTGAGTTGCACCGGTATGTATGCTCCCGGAGTAGATATTGAACTGGTTGACAAGTTGGGTTTGCATACTCATGTACAACGTACTGCGATCAATTTTATGGGATGTTATGCGGCTTTCAATGCCATCAAAGTAGCCGATAGCATCGTACGGGCCAATCCGGAAGCCAATGTGCTGATTGTCTGCACAGAACTGTGTACCCTACATTTTCAGAAGACAAAAGACGAAGATAACCTGCTGGCCAATGCCCTCTTTTCTGATGGTTCGGCTGCGGTGCTGATTAGCGGACAGAAGATGCATGCCGTCACACAGCTCAGCCTGGAACAGTTTTATTGCGATCTGGCACCTGAAGGCAAACAGGATATGGCCTGGAAGATTGGTAACTTTGGCTTCGAAATGCGGCTTTCTGCCTATGTGCCTGTTATTATCAAAAAAGGCATCCGCCAGCTTACGCAAAACCTATTGAGTAGCCTGGCACTGGCTACGGAAGAAGAATCTATGCAGGAAGAACGCCTGCCGGTAGATTATTATGCCATACATCCCGGTGGCAAAAGTATTCTGAAGGTGATAGAAGAAGAACTTTCCATTGCCAAGCAAAACAACCTGGATGCCTACCAGGTGCTGCGCCGCTTCGGTAACATGTCTTCTCCTACGATCCTCTTTGTCCTGAAAGAACTACACAAGCGGCTCACCATCAGCGATAATGATAAGTCCATCCTGGGCCTGGCTTTTGGTCCCGGCCTTACGCTGGAGAGTATGTTATTGCGCGTTTCTGCGTATTAAGGCGGGGGAAAAGGAGACTGGAAACAGAAAATCGGGGTTGGCATTTAATCTATTTTTTAGTAAATCATATCAGGCTTCTGTCTGCTGATGCCTGGCTACTAACTTCTCAATACAAAAGACGATGAAAAACACACAAGGGATGCTACACCAGGATGCGCTCAAAGGGAAGACCATACTCGTGACGGGTGGTGGTACCGGCCTGGGCAAATCGATGGGACGTTATTTTATGGAGCTGGGTGCCAACCTGGTGATTGCTAGTCGCAAAATGGAGGTGCTGGAACAAACCGCCAATGAACTTAGCCAGGCAACTGGCGGACAGGTGCTCCCCGTAGCCTGCGATGTACGCTCTTATGAAAGCATAGAAAAAGTGATTGCAGCTGCTACCGATCGGTTTGGAAGCATCGATGGGTTGCTTAACAACGCTGCCGGCAACTTCATCAGTCCTACGGAACGTTTGTCTCACCGGGCATTTGATACGGTAGTAGACATTGTGCTACGCGGCACTTACAACTTTACACTGGCACTGGGCAAGCAATGGATAGCGCAAAAGCAGCCGGGCACCATACTCAATATTGTCACTACCTATGCCTGGACTGGCTCTGGCTATGTGGTACCCTCTGCCACAGCCAAGGCAGGCGTACTGGCCCTTACCCGATCGCTGGCCGTAGAGTGGGCCAAATACAAGATACGCTCCAACGCTATTGCCCCTGGCCCATTTCCTACCGAAGGCGCGTGGAGCAGGCTATTGCCCAGCAACCTGGTAGAAAAGTTTGATCCTGCCAAGAAGAACCCATTGAAACGCGTTGGCGAACATCAGGAACTGGCCAACCTGGCGGCCTATCTGATGTCTGATTATTCCGCTTTTGTCAATGGTGAGGTTATTACCATCGATGGAGGCGAATGGCTGAAAGGTGCCGGCGAGTTTAATCACCTGGACATGGTAAGCCAGGAGATGTGGGATCAGTTGGAACAGGCACGTAAAGGGAACACCTAATAGTCATATTATTTTCCGTTGATGCTTATAACCCACTACTATGCGACAGAAAATTCTCAAAATTCATCCTGCCGATAATATTATTGTTGCCCTGGACGACCTGATGGTAGGTGACCAACTGCTATTAGGAGAAGAACAGTACCTGATTGTCAGCGATGTGCCTGCCAAACACAAATTTGCAGCACATGATTTTGCTGTTGGCGACAAGATCATCATGTATGGCGTGCTGGTAGGCAAGGCAACCCACCCTATCCAACGGGGCGAACCCGTGACAACCAGTAATGTCAAACACGAAGCCAATGCTTATGCTGCTCATGCATCAAGAAATTTTCATTGGCAAGCTCCTGATGTGTCCAAATTCAAAAACAGGACATTTATGGGTTACCCACGTGCCAACGGGCAGGTAGGCACGGCCAATTACTGGCTGTTTATTCCGATGGTATTTTGTGAAAACAGGAATATTAAGGTGATCAGAGAGGCATTGGTAACAGAATTGGGCTACGACCACAGCTGCACTTATAATTTTGATGTGCGCTCTTTGGTACGCAAACACCACAGCGGTGCTTCTGAAAAAGATATTCTGACTGCTAATATCATTGTGTCAGGTGAAGAACTATCCAACAATAGGGCTTTTCCCAACGTAGATGGCATACAGTTTCTTACCCACGAAGGTGGCTGCGGCGGCACTCGCTTTGATGCCAACACCCTTTGCGCACTGTTTGCCGGGTATATCAACAATGCTAATGTAGCCGGAGCAACCATTCTCAGCTTGGGCTGCCAGAATGCCGAAGTACAAGTGCTTCAGGAAGAAATCCGCAAGCGTGATCCAAACTTTAGCAAGCCTTTGTATATTCTTGAGCAGCAAAAAAGTAAGTCGGAGCGGGATTTTATTGCCGAAGCCATCAAGAAAACTTTTGTAGGACTCAGCGAAGCCAACAAACTAAAAAGAGTACCTGCGCCACTCAGCAAACTAATCGTTGGGCTGGAATGTGGCGGCTCCGATGGTTTTTCCGGTATCTCGGCCAATCCGGCAGTAGGACATGCAGCCGATCTGATAGTAGCCCTGGGTGGCGCGGTCATCTTGTCCGAATTCCCGGAGCTTTGTGGCGTAGAGCAGGAACTGACGGATCGTTGTGTAGACAATAACACTGCCCAAAAGTTTGTCAGCATCATGCGGGCCTACAGCAACAGTGCAGAAGCCGTAGGCAGTGGTTTTGATATGAACCCTTCTCCCGGCAACATCAAAGACGGGCTGATCACCGATGCCATCAAATCGGCGGGTGCTGCCAAGAAAGGAGGAACTTCTCCGGTAACAGCCGTGCTGGATTATACCGAACCAGTGACCCAGCCCGGTCTGAATCTGCTCTGTACGCCTGGCAACGATGTGGAATCGACCACCGGACTGGCAGGCTCTGGTGCCAACGTTATTTTGTTTACCACCGGATTGGGTACGCCTACTGGCAATGCCGTAGCGCCTACCCTGAAAATATCCAGCAACTCCACCCTGGCCCGTCGCATGTCCGATATTATTGACATCGATGCAGGTACGATCATCACCGGAGAAGATACTATTAATACTAAAGGCGAAGAAATCCTGGATTTTATCATCCGCACCGCTAGCGGCGAATATATACCGAAGGCCGTAGCCTTAGGACAAGATGATTTTATTCCCTGGAAACGCGGCGTTTCTCTTTGATTTTATCAACCGACCAAGACTTTCCAGGTTTTTAAGCAGGGACACTTAGTCGGGGATGCCTAGTCCTGGAAAGTCTAAATGCAGTACAATTTCCATGATCACAATAGATTACAACAATGTCAGCACAACTTAGCAAAGCACTTATTACTACAAAGCAATACAAGTCACAGGGCAACTTCTTTCCTCCAACACCAGAGCATCTTGATTATCCTGAAAAAATCATCCAGTTTGGTTCAGGTGCCTTGCTGCGGGGTTTTGTGGATTTTTTTATTGACAAAGCCAATCGCCAGGGCATGTTCAAAGGCAAAGCAGTGGTTGTTAACAACACCCGTTCTGGCAGAAGCAACCTGTTGAACGATCAGGATGGCTTGTTCACCCTTTGCGTAGAAGGCTTTGAGAAGGGGGAAACAAAAAAAGAATACATTATCACGTCTGCCATCAGCCAGGCACTGCCCGCTGCCGACCACTGGCCGCAAATACTAGCCTATGCGGAAAATAAGGATATACAGGTGGTAGTTTCCAATACAACAGAGATAGGCATCACCTTGCAGGAAGATGATAATTTACAGGCTACTCCACCTGCCTCTTTTCCAGGCAAGCTCACTGCCTTTTTGCTGGCGCGATACAAAGCATTTGGCGGTGCTGCCGAGAGCGGCATGGTCATTCTGCCTACCGAACTTATTCTGGACAATGGCAGCAAGCTCAAAGATATTGTATTGAAACTGGCCGATATTAATCAGTTGGAAGAAGGCTTTAAAAGCTGGATCAATGAACACAATATCTTTTGTAATACGTTGGTAGACCGCATCGTGCCGGGTGAGCCTAGCCAGGAAAAGCAGGCGCAAATCGAGCAGGAAGTAGGCTATAAAGATGCCTTGCTTACCGTCAGCGAAGTGTATCGCCTGTTTGCCATTGAAGGCGACAGAGACACGCTGCTGCGGAAAGTGCCTTTTTTGCAGGCAGATGAAGGCATTATCATAGACAAAGACATCACTCCCTACCGCGAACGAAAGCTGCGCATTTTGAATGGCGGGCATACCATCAGCGTAGCCGCTGGCTTTCTGTGCGGACTGGAAACCGTGTATGATTGCATGGAAGATGATGTAATGTCCAAGTTTATCAAACAGGTGATGTATGACAATATTATTCCTTCGCTGGACATAGATCAGCAGATGGCTACGGAGTTTGCCGAGGATGTGCTGGATCGTTTTCGCAACCCCTTCCTTAACCACAAGCTGATCAGCATCACGCTGCAATACACTTCTAAAATGAACATGCGCAACGGGCTTACCTTTGTACGATATTATGAAAAGCATGGAAAGGTGCCGGAATTGATGTGTGCTGGCTTTGCTGCTTATCTGTTGTTTACAAAACCGGTGAAGAAAGAAGCAGATCAGTACTTCGGAGAATTTCAGGGTAAGGCTTATCCTATCAACGACAATCAGGCTGCCTATTTTTATCAACGATGGCAGGAAACGGACTTACAAAATCCATCGTCTGTCAACCAGCTTGTAGAAAAAGTACTTGCCAATACTGACGTTTGGGAGCAAGATTTCAGGAAGCTGGGTGATTTCAGCAGCCAGGTAGCTAAATTGTTATTAGCCTATGTGCAGCAAGGTGTGAGGAAAACGTTGGCGGAGATTGTAAAATAGTGGAAGTAGCGGTTGAAGTCTATAGTTTTGAACCAAAACTTGTTAATTATACATCTACTGTCAACTTCAGGTGTGCTCCTAAACCTTCCTGTATAATTCTCATTAGGGTAGATAGTCTTATATCAGAAGCATCATTTTCAATTCGTGAGATGTAGTTTTTGGTTGTGCCACACTTGTCAGCCAATTCTTGTTGTGTCATCCCTCTTTGTTTTCTTAATTCTTGTAGCATTACACCAAGCTTGAACGCTTCAAATTCCTGCTCGTATTTTTCACGAGAAGGTAATCCCTTTTTTCCGTACTCTTGATCTAAATGATCTTCAAAGTTAATGATCTTACTTTTGTTCATCATGATATGCTTTTTGAAGTTTTAAAGCTCGTTCTATTTCTCTTTTGGGTGTTTTTTGTGTCTTTTTTTGGAATGCATTCAATACGACTACTAATTTACCTCTATCGAAGAAACAGAAAATCCTGAAAATGTTGTTTCCAGCGCTAATTCTGATTTCATAGAGGTCAGTGCCGATAATATGCTTGAAGTATTTCTCAGGAACCATCTCTATATCTCTGATAACGCCTAATGTCCAGTTAATACGCTTCTTTACTTGTTGATTCTGCTTGTAATAGAATTCCCAAAACTCATCGCCATAAAAAATGATTTGTCTTTTTGCATCATTCATAACACAAAGTTACCTAATCAGACAACAATTTCCCACTTAGAATAATTCTTCTACTACTAATTTTATCTGTATTAGTGATAATGTTTTGCGGCTTGGCGAAAGGTAGTATTTTTAGCGTTGAGGTTTATAGGAAACGTAAGTGCTGAACCTTGTACAAATGTTTCTACGAAGTATATTAGTCCATCTTTTGCCAAACCACTGTTATGCGCTACTTTTATAATCTCTTTACTACACCATTGATTGCGTTTATACAATTCGTCCAGTTAGGATCCTGTATTTGTGTCTGCGTACCGAAAATGTTATGAATACCTTTTGCTAACCGCGAGAATGGAGTAGCCTCAGCAAAAGCTACTACTCCTGTTGTTTGAAAATCACGAACGTCAACAAGACCATTATCTATATCTGTAAAAGTGAAATACTGTGGATGCGATTTAATAACTGCGGTAAGGTCGTCATCTATTGATGTTAAAACCGAAGCATAAGCGGAAGCTGGTCCCATGTATTGAGTTAATCGATTTTTTATAACAAGATGAATTTTCGGAAGCTGTCTTTCTGCCGCAATCAACTTTGTATGAAAAGCATATTGGTTATATATTGCTGCGGGTAAATTTATACCATACACTAATGAATAAATATTTGAGAGTGCTCTTCTTGAACTGTCGTCCGCCATTACAGGAGCAATAATTCTGTCTGTTGCGGCCAGAGCAATTTGAGTGTAAATAGCGAAACTCGGATTAGTGTCAATAAAAACATCGTCATAATCATTCACTTGATTAGCGGCAAAGATTAAATCATTTACCCAGTCTATTATCTTCATGTATGTATCAATACCTGGAATTTGAGTTATCGATAATGCTGAAATCGAGTTCGATTGTAATTCAACAATTCTATCACCTGCGATCAGGTCTATATTGACTGGTATTTGAGTATTTACTTCACTCGGATTACTTATATAATTTGTTGCTATTATTGTAGGAGTATTATACGGATTTGAAAATACCCACCAATAGTTTTAACTGAAGTTGAGGTTGTTAAATTATTAAGATTTGCTGAGCCATTGCCTAATAGTCCTCCCATAAATAATTCAGATAAATTTGCTTGAGGACAAAGGTCGATAGTTAAAATTCTTTTGTCAGGATGCAAAATTGCATATTCTGTGATTGTCTGGAATGCTAAACTAGATTTTCCAGTCCCTCCTTTATTATTCCAAAATGTGTATTTCATGTTTTTATTTTTATAGTATTAGTAATTGTATGTCTGTCGTTACAAAGTCACGCACAGCAACCGGATAAACGCCATTAATTTAGCTCCCACAAATTACGCACATATACTCCATCACACAAACACTAATTGCTTGTAATCTTTAGCAATACCACAAGCTTTCATTTCCTGCCATCCCGACGCTTCTATTCAAACAAGCATCGCATTCTCTAGTTCTATTGACTGACAATCAATTATGCATTCAAAAAAATTTAGTCATATGGAAAGTTATCGTTCTCTTATTGTTGTAATCACTGGTGCTTCTTCGGGTATTGGCAGGGCAACTGCCTTGTCATTTGCAGAAAGGGGAAGCACGGTTGTGCTGGCCGCCCGCCGCAAAGAGGCGCTGGAAACCCTGGCAGTGGAGTGTGAGCAAAGAGGCGGCGTGGCCTTGTATGTGCCTACCGACGTATCCAAAGAAGAAGAAGTAAAAGCACTGGCGCAAAAGGCATTTGATACCTATGGCCGCATCGATGTATGGATCAACGACGCAGCAGTTTCTCTGTTTGGCATTTTTGAGGAAACGCCTATGGAAGATATCAGAAGAGTACTGGATGTCAACCTGATGGGCTATATCTACGGGGCACATGCGGTGTTGCCCTTCTTCCGGCAGGCTGGCCGGGGTACGCTGATCAACGTAGCCTCTATGGTGGGCATTACAGCGCAGCCTTACACCGCCGCCTATACCATCAGCAAATTTGGCATCCGTGGTTTGAGCCTGGGACTAGCGCAGGAACTGGCCGACGAAAAGCAAATTCATGTGTGTGCTGTGCTGCCCTCTGTCATCGACACGCCTATCTTCAACCAGGCAGGTAATTACATTGGCAAAGCCATACAGGCACCCGATCCGGTGATTCCGGCACAAAATGTAGCTGACGTGATCATCAAACTGGTGCATTATCCACAGCCCGAGGTGATTGTAGGCTATACCGGAAAGCTGTCCCGTGCGGCCCGTTTCTTTGCGCCTAAGTATTTTAACAAAAAATTCAGAAAGTCTATTGCCAATAAGCATTTCAAAGACCAGCCGCAAGAACTAACCAAAGGTAATTTGTATGAACCCAACAGCACCTGGACCTCAGTGAGTGGCGGATGGCCTACGAGCAAAGTGCAGGATATTCCTGTCTCGGGCAGAACGGTTGTCATTGGTTTGGCAACTTTGGCAGGTGTGTTGGCTGGTCGGTACCTGCTCAATGCTCGTCGCTAAATCTTCTTTTTAACAAGCATTTTCTTAGCAAGAAATTATATTGCAATTATCTGACTGTCAATGTTTTACATCTGGTATTTTCTGAACATTCTGGCTTGAATGTATGTTCTATAAGAGCACAACTTTTATGTTCTCTATGCAAACATTTGAGCCGAATACTATTTTTTATACACCTGATGCGCTGAACCAACGCGGCAGACAAATTTTACAACAATATGCACAGGCAATTGCCCAGCCTGTACGCCAGCATAACCGCTTGCCTGCACTGGATATGGGCCATTACAAAGCCAAATCAGATGTTTTGGTACTGGGCAAGTTAAAAACACTTACCTGTAAATGGAGCGGACGTAGTGCTGATTATATTGCGCCCAGTCTGGCCAATGGCTGCTTCGGCGGTTGTGCTTATTGCTATGTAGACCGGCACAAACCGATCAATCCTATTTCGCTGTTTACGAATGTAGAAGAAATTTTTGAAGCGGTAGACCGGCATGTGACGACACTTCCCTGGCGCAAAGAGCCCAACCAGACGGATGCCGTCTATTATACCTACGATGTGGGCTGTAATTCTGATGCTTCGGTAGATGCCACCATTGCCGACAGCATCCGATATGCTGTTGATTTTTTCCGCGATCATCCGAGAGCCAAAGGTACGTTTGCCACTAAGTTTGTCAACCGGGATTTGCTTCAGTATGATCCGCAGGGCAAAACCCGTATCCGCTTCAGCCTGATGCCTGCCAATATCAGTAGGCTGGTAGATGTTCGTACCGATGCAATTGAAAAACGCATAGAAGCTATTGCAGACTTCTGGAAAGCTGGCTATGAGGTGCATCTCAATTTTTCGCCCATCATCGTATACGGCGGCAAGCAGTGGCGCGAAGATTACCGCGACCTGTTCATACAACTGGATCGCATATTGCCGCCAGCCGTTAAGGAACAGATGCAGTGCGAAGTAATTTTCCTGACCCACAACCGGGGGCAGCACGAAGCCAATCTGGACATTAACCCCAAAGCAGAAACCCTGCTGTGGACCCCTACTTTACAGGAAGACAAGCAAAGCCAGATGGGTGGCTACAACATCCGTTATGAGCATCGGATGAAATCCAAAATGATAGAGATTTTCGAACAGCTTCACCAGCAAACTATTCCCTGGTGCAACATCCGCTATATATTCTAGCTTATGCAAGACACCATCTCCTCACAAGCAATAGATACCCGACCAGCAAAGTTATGGCTGCCTAAACGGGTTATCTTCACGCAGGCCGCGCTGACAGAGCCTTTTGGGCAAGCCATGCACGAACGGGTTACCCGTTTAGGAATTATGACAGAAGAACTATCTGGCAACAGGCTTACCGGCCTGCGGGGCGAAGACGAAAAGGCCACCTATCGTACCGCCAAAAATACGTTGGCAGTAGTAACGGCTCCACCGAGTGCTTTTAAGCTGCAACCCATCCCACCTTCAGCAGATTATCAGTTTCATCTGGCGCAGGGGTGCCCGGCACATTGCCAGTATTGCTATCTGGCTGGCAGTTTGTCTGGCCCACCGGTTATTCGGGCGTACGCTAATCTGCCTGCTATTTTGGAGAATCTTCCTGCTTATGCTACTCATGGCCTTACCACTTATGAGGCCAGTTGTTATACTGATCCGCTGGGCATAGAGCATCTTACCGGCAGCCTGGCTGAGACCATCCGTTTTTTTGGCACACAGCCCAACATGCATCTGCGATGGGTTACCAAATACAATCAGGTAGAGCCGTTAATTAATCTATCTCACAACGGACATACCCGCTGCCGCATCAGTATGAATGCCGAGCCGGTAGCGCACCGGTTGGAAGGGGGCACCGCCTCTATTGAGGCACGGCTAAATGCTTTGCGTTCGCTGGCTCTGCCAACTGCACAAGGTGGAGGTGGCTATCCGATCGGTGTGGTGCTGGCCCCTATCATGCCTATACCAGACTGGGAGCAGCATTACAATGATTTACTTGACAGACTAGCCGATAAACTAGATTTTTCGTGCGATCTGACTTTTGAACTGATCAGCCACCGCTTCACGCCTGGTTCCAAAGAGATACTGCTGCAATGGTATCCTAACACCTCGTTAGACCTGGATGAGGTTGGTCGTGTGGTCAAACGCAATAAGTTTGGTGGACAAAAGTTTGTGTATTCGCCTGATATGATGAAACAATTGCGCAGCTTTTTCGAGAAAGGAATCGGCAGGCGTTTTCCCAAGGCTAAGATACTTTACTGGACGTGAAGTGTTGTTGCCGTAGATTTATTTTTCATATATTAGGGTAAAAAAATAGGTTATGTTGGACAAAATTGTACTAAAAGGAAAAGAAATGCAGTTGCTGACTGATGAAGAGTTTTTTGCTTTTTGTCAGTCTAACCCTGAATTAAATATTGAACGAAACAAACAGCGAGAAATCATTATTATGTCTCCTACAGGGTCTTTATCAAGTTACAGAAACTCAGAAATTGTTGCTCAACTTAGCAATTGGAATGATAAGTATAGAACTGGACTTGTGTTTGATTCTTCCGGAGGATTTACCTTGCCTGATCAGTCTATCAAAGCACCGGATGCTGCATGGGTTTCCAAGAATCAATGGAAAGGGCTTTCTCAAAAAGAGAAAGAGGGCTTTGCCCCTGTGTGCCCGGAATTTATTGTTGAGCTTAAATCAAAATCTGACCGGTTGAAAGATGTACAGCGCAAAATGGAAGAATGGTTAGCGAATGGCGTGCTATTAGGCTGGCTAATAGACCCGGAAAAGGAAGAAATATACATATATAGTTCAAAGCAACCTACAACAACTATTACCGGGTTTGATCAAAAAGTTTCTGCCGATCCTGTGCTACCAGGTTTTCAACTGGATTTGAGTAGGCTTAGAATCTGAAAAAATGAAACAGCACAGGGATGACCTATGCTGTCTATTATTTTAATAATAAAAATCAATTGCTAATTCCATTTCAAAACGGCAGATCGTCCTCTACCAGTGCTGTTTTTTTTTCAGTGGTCTTCTCTTTTTTGTCCAGCATGAGCAGGTCCTGGGCTACTATCTCCGTAACGTATCGCTGGTTGCCCTGTTTGTCTTCATAACTGCGGTAGGTGAGCTTGCCTTCTATAGCTACTTTCATACCTTTTTGCAAGAATTTTTCTGAAATTTCTGCCAGCTTGCCCCACACCACCACCTGGTGCCACTGCGTGTCTTTCACCTTTTCACCTTGCTTGTTTTTGTAGCTCTCCGAAGTAGCCAGCGAGAATTGTGCGACTACCTTTTCCCCTTGCAGGTGTTTCACTTGTGGGTCTTTACCTAAGTGACCGATCAACTGCACACGATTTTTTAATGCACTCATCATTGTTTTTTTGTTTTTGCGTTGAACATATAACTGATTGACAGAAGCAAAGGTAGGGCAAGTCAAAAGTGATAGTCGGTTGAAAACTATTTATAGCCGTTTATAATCGAGTGTAATCGTTTGTAAATGGAAAAAATAGCACTATGAATTTAACAAAATGGCTAATTTATCTACAAACGGCTACCTGATTTGTATTATGCCATTAAACTACCAACTGCTTATATTTTCTTTGCTAAAAAAGTAACGAAATAGTTTTTACTTTTAAAATAACCATTTAATTTAGTCTAAATACTTTTATTTAAAGTATAAATAATTATACTTTAAACTTATTTTTATCCAAACACATATTCCATATCACACCTTAGTATATACATTTTTTAACTCTATCTTTCACACAAACCACCATGCTATGAAAAACTATCTATCCCTGTTTATGACCATGCTTTGGCTCAATATTTATGTAAATGCTCAAACTTATTCCGGCGATCTTACCCTCGCTACCCAAAGTCAGATCAATAGCTTCAATTATAGTGATATCAGCGGCAAGCTAACTATTGGCCTCAAACAGGGTAGCTCAGATATTACAGACCTTGCTCCTCTTTCTAAGCTTCAATCAGCAGGAAGTTTGTATATCCTCAACAACAATAGTCTATCGAGCCTGAAAGGACTGGAAGGTGTGACTGCTATTGGCAAAGTATTGTATATTTCCAGCAACGATGCTCTAAAGAATATGAAGGGCCTGCATAATGTGAAAACCATTGGTAACAATTTTTACATTTCCTACAATGACGGACTAATCAATCTGGATGGCCTGGATAAACTGCAATCTATTGGACGCGATTTCTTTGTCAGTACCAACATCGGACTACAAAGCTTGCAGGGAATTGATACGCTACAGACTATCAAAGGCAGCCTGATCTTGGTGAAGAATAAAAAACTTACAGACGTAGATGCCATATCTCGTATCGTGCGTGTTCCGGGAAACCTGGTGGTTGAAAATAATAATTTGCTATCTGCCTGCTGTTCGCTTAAGCAACTGACCATAAGAGGGCAAATAAGTGTTTCTAGCAATGGCACTGGTTGTAGTAACTGGAACACTACCTGCATTCCTGATCATGAGTATCAGGGTGATATCACACTGAAGACACAGACAGAGGTAGATGCTTTTAAGTACACCAAAATATACGGTTCACTTACTATTGGGGGCATACCCAATAAACCTGATGATATTATTAGCCTTGCTAATTTGTCTGCCTTGGAGTCGGTGACAGGAGATTTTTACATAAGTAATTGCGATCAGCTTGAGTCGTTGCATGGCCTGGAAAAATTAAAACAGCTTGCATCAATAGGCATTTACGGCAATTCAAAGCTGAAGAATCTACAAGGTCTGAATAACCTGGAAGCTACCAACTGGCTTTACATTAGCCACAACGATGCATTGTCAAGTATTCAGGGATTAGACAAATTGCAGGAAGCTACGATAGCAGAAATATCTAAAAACAAGCAGTTATTGGATTTGCAAGGAATCAGCCAATTGAAATATGTGGTATCTATGACTATAAAATATAATGCATTGCTTACCAACCTCGAAGGATTACAGAGTTTGTACCCTACAATGCATTCTCTGGTTATTCAGAGTAACACCTCGCTAAAAGACCTACAAGGAATAGAAAACCTATACGAAGTTGATGAAAAGCTTGTTATCAGTTTCAATAATAGTCTTACCAGCTTCAAAGGACTAGATAATTTGCAAAGGATCTCAAATAGTTTTGATGTTGTCAACAATCCTGCTTTAAGCAACATAGAAGCCCTTAGCAAGCTAGAAAGTGTCTATAATTTGTACCTCTCGGGGAACACCAGCCTTGGCACCTGCTGCGTATTGCTCAATACTGAGATCACCAGATTGTATATGGCACACAATGCCACTGGCTGCAATAGCGGAGCAGAAAACATAGATGCCTGTACACCTTCTACCAATCCTGATACCCTAGCTCAAAACGGCAATACACTGCCCTATACTACGACTAATAGATTGCAAGCTTACCCTAACCCGGTAATTCAATCGCTACACCTGCAAGGTTACACTGGCGCAGCCGTGATTAGAAATGCTCTTGGCCAGCCTGTGAAGTATACAAAGTTATCAGGCATAGATGATGAAGTGGATTTAAGCCACGTTCCTGCGGGTGTTTACATACTGCAAGTAGCCGATCATGATCCGGTAAGTATCATCCGTCAGTAAAAAAAGATTTTCCCTGATAAAAAAAGCCCGGCACTATCATCAGGCCGGTCTTTCTGTTTATATAGTCACAGCAATTTCAGATTTTCCTATTCCTCTCCAACCCTTTGCAGTAGCTATCCTGGCTATAGGATAAGCTTGATGCGCATAAGCCGAAAACTCACTTGCTCCATTTACCAGGTTACGCAAGGCGTGTGCGAAGGCAAAACCATGTTCATTGTTGGAGTTAGTGGTGTGCTGCATCGGTGCCGACAGCAGTGTCTACAACTGTGCAGATGAGGTTGAATTTGTATGTAAACCTAATAAAAAAGCCACTATTGTTGACAAAAAAGTGATTTGTAAACAACCAGTACTTCTAAGTTTGCAATTCTGCTGATTCTTCAACACTTTTTCTTATAATTCTAAAAAACCAGCATTTTTTAGTTGTAAGTTTTGAAAGTATTATAAATAGTAAAATTTAATATTACTAATCTTGCTTATTGAAGAATATTTTACAATAATTGTTGATGCTATAGAATAGGCTTTTCAGGATTCATACAATCTCTGTATGCTGTATGCTCAACAAATAACAGCTCAATATCAGGTAAAACAAACCCTGTCAGTTTTGTTCGGCATTTGTATACATCATTTTACCTGGAAAGCCCTTCTGTATCTGAATCATTACCATCAACTACAAAACCTCATTTTTATGTATGGAAATTTGAAATTTACTTACCTTACCCTGTTACTCATTGGCATATTAGTAGGGCCTTTACACGCCAAAATACCAGAAGTGGCTCCGGGACAACAACCTGAGAAGACCATCACCGGTACCGTCACCGACGAAAATGATACACCGCTACCGGGTGTGAATGTGCTGATAAAGAATAGCTCCAATGGCACTATTACCGATATTCAGGGAGCCTATAGCCTGGCAGTACCAGAAAATACAGATACCCTGATCTTTACTTTTGTGGGCTATGTTTCTCAGGAAGTCAATATTGGAGACCGATCTACCGTTGATGTGGAGTTATTCGATGACATTCAGCAACTCTCGGAAGTGGTTGTTACGGCCTTTGGTATTGAAAAAGAGAAAAAAGCACTGGGCTATTCGGTGCAAGAGCTACAAGGAAAATCACTGGATGAAGCTCGTACCAGCAACCTGGTCAATGCCATGTCTGGCAAGATCGCCGGTGTGCAGGTGACCGGTACCAATGGGGCACCGGGTGCTTCTTCCCGTATCCAGATTCGGGGTGCCAGTTCTATCGGAAGCAATAACCAACCACTGTTTGTGGTCGATGGCGTACCTATTGATAATGGCAATTATGGTTCTTCTACCTCTATTGACTACGGCAACGGTGCAGCGGCCATCAATCCGGACGATATCGCTTCTATGAGCGTATTGAAAGGCCCTTCGGCAGCCGCCTTGTACGGGTCGCGGGGGGCCAATGGGGTCATCCTGATCACGACCAAAAGTGGAAAAAGCACTAAAGGCATTGGCGTATCCGTAAACTCCAATACGCTCTTTGAAACCCCTTTTCGTATTCCTGATTATCAAAATTCCTACGGACAAGGCACCAAAGGCACCTTTGAATTTGTAGATGGCAAAGGAGGCGGTGTGGGCGATGGCATTGATGAAAGCTGGGGTCCTGCGCTGAACGGCCAGTTAATCCCACAGTTTGATTCTCCACTAGACGCAGACGGCAACCGGATTCCTACTCCCTGGATTGCGCGTCCCGATAACGTCAAGAACTTTTATGAAACCGGCAAAACCTTTACCAACAACGTAGCGGTGATGGGCAGCAATGATAAAGGAGATTTCCGGTTGTCGCTTACCAACCTGCAATCTACCGGCATACTACCCAATACCAATTACGACCGAAATACTATCTCTGTCAATGCTGGTTACAAGCTCACGCCAAAACTTTCGGTCCGTACCACCGTCAACTATATCAAAGATGGCAGCGACAACCGCCAGAACTGGGGGCTGTACCACACCTGGTTTGGCCGACAGGTAGATATAGCAGCACTACAGGATTATCTTAAGCCGGAAAGCACCGACCAGTTCAACTGGAACTACAACTACTGGAATAATCCTTACTATGTGCTGAACGAAAGCACCAAGGGCAACGAAAAGAACCGGTTATACGGGAACATCATGGCCAATTATGAATTTGCTCCCTGGCTTAGCCTGATGGTGCGTTCCGGAACAGACTTTTTCAACGACCGCCGCAAAACCAAAGGTGCCCGCTTCAATGCTACCCGCTATGGCAACTATGCCGAAGAGCAAATCTATGTGGAAGAAAACAACTCGGATTTCCTGCTAAATTTGAATAAGGAAATAGCCAGTGATTTTAACCTGAGTGCAAATATCGGTGGTAATCATCGCTCCAATAATTACCAGCGCAACTACATGTATGCTTCGGAGCTAGCCATCCCCAACGTGTTTAATCTTGGTAATTCCCGGCAGCGGCCCGTAGCTGAGAACCGTTCTACCCAAAAGATTGTCAACAGCTTGTATGGCTCTGCCGAGCTGTCCTACCGCAACTACCTGTTTTTGAGCCTTTCTGCCCGTAACGATTGGTCAAGTACGCTACCCAAGGCCAATAATTCCTATTTCTATCCTTCGGCCTCTGTGAGTGCTGTCCTTACAGATATGTTTGAAGTGCAATCTGACTGGCTTTCGTTTGCCAAACTCCGAGCAGGACTTGCCAGGGTAGGCAACGATACCGATCCTTATCAGCTTACCCAAACTTTTAATTTTGAAGATGCCTGGGGTAGCACACCAGCGGTGTCTGAAAGCAACGTACTACTGTCGCCAGACCTGAAGCCGGAGATTACGTCCTCTTTTGAGGCTGGTGTGGATATTCGCTTTTTTGCCAATCGTATCGGCCTGGATGTCACTTATTACAATCAGATTTCCCGGAACCAGATTCTGAATGTCAATATTTCCAATGCTTCCGGCTTTAGCTCCAAGCTACTGAATGCAGGAGAATTAACGAACAAAGGTGTAGAGATACAGCTCAATGCCACACCCATTCAGCTAAGCAGTGGGTTTCAGTGGGATATCGGGCTGAACTATGCCAGAAACCGTAACAAGGTAACCAAGCTGGCAGACGGACTGGAAAATTACCAGTTGGATGCTATTCGTGGTATGGGTATTGAAGCGCGGGTAGGACAACCCTACGGCACTTTTTTTGGCAGCCAGTACCTTCGCGCTCCTGACGGACAGATTGTTTTCCAGGATGGACTTCCACAAATGGCTGCCGATCGCCGCATCCTGGGAAACTTTACGCCTAAATGGATCGGAGGCATCTCCAATACGTTCAGCTACAAAGGCTTTACACTCTACACCCTGGTAGATGCCAAATGGGGTGGTGATATTTTCTCGCAAACCATCAATATTGGCCGCTACACCGGCGTACTGGCCGAAACGGTGGCAGGGCGTGAAGACGGAATTATTGGCGACGGTGTGAAAAATGCAGGCACTGCCGAAAGCCCCGAATATGTGCCCAACGATGTCAGCGTTTCTTCAGAGCAGTACCACCATTCGTTCTATGGATTGTATAACAACGAAGCTGGTATTTTTGATGGTACTTATGTCAAGTTGCGAGAGGCCCGGCTAGGCTACACCATTCCCAACGATATACTGAAAAACCTTCCTTTCCGGGATATTAACGTAGCCATTACTGGCCGCAACCTGCTGCTGTTGTACAGTAAAATACCACACATTGACCCGGAAACCAGCTACTATGGTAGCCAAAGCAATGCACAAGGAGTAGAAAGCGGACAGATTCCTACCACCCGCAGCATTGGTTTTGATATCAGTTTTAAATTATAATTTGCATTTAATTTTCTTGACATACGATGAAAAATTTTCATATCAAACAATTCATTCCCGCACTGTGCTTAGCACTCTTTCTGCTACCTGGCTGCGACAAAGATTTTGAAGAGACTAACGTAAATCCTAACGAAGCGGAAACAGTAACACCCAACCTGCTGTTGCCCCACGCCATAGAAAGTGCCGTAGACCTTTATTGGGGCGGCCTGACAACCTACAGCCTGGGGCAGGATATTGGCAACCTGTTTGCCCAGCATTGGGCACGTATCCAGTATACGGATGTAGACCGATACATCATCAGCCAGGATATCATCGACAATAGCTGGCGGGATTTTTATATAGAATCGCTGGCAGATTTTCAGCGTATTTATGCTTTGAGTGAGGAAAGTGACAATGCCAACTATACGGCGGTTGCCCTTATCATGCGCTCCTGGGTATTTTCTCTGCTGACAGATGTCTATGGAGATATTCCCTACACCGGAGCATTGCAAGGACTGAGCAATGAACTTTCTCCTGCTTACGATGCCCAGCAAGATGTATATGCCGGTATGATCGCTGACCTAAAAGCCGCCAGCGATATGATCGATGAGACGGAGATCAGTGGCGACATTCTTTTTGATAACCAGATGGCTAAGTGGAAGATGTTTGCCAATTCGCTCAGCCTTCGTTTGCTTAACCGCATGTTAGAGAAGCCAAACGCTTCTATCGATGCGCAGGCGGAGATGGAGCGCATCCTGAACAGCCCGGCCCAATACCCGGTATTTACCAGCAACGATGATATGGCGGCCCTGCAATATCTGCCTGCTCAACCCAACAACAATCCTATCAACCAGAACCGCATCACCCGCGATGACCACCGCGTGAGTGCTACACTGGTAGACAAATTAAAATCCCTGAACGATGCCCGCCTGACTATCTATGCAAATCTGCCAGAAGATGGTGATGAATATGTAGGCGTTCCCAACGGGCTACAGGCCAGCGAAGCCAATGCCTTAGGACTGAGCAAAACGTCTAAAGTAGGTTCCTATTTCACCGCGGCCACGGCACCTGCCATGCTGATGTCGTATGCAGAACTGCTGTTTATCAAGGCGGAAGCCGCCTACAAAGGAGTTGCCGCTGCCGGAGATGCTGCTCAAAACTATACAAACGGCATCAAAGCTTCCTTTCAGCAATATGGCCTTGTTGCTGACGATGCGTACCTGGCCCTGACTGCCTATCAGGGAGGCGCAGCCGGTTACCAGCAAATAATGGAGCAGAAATGGATCGCTTTGTTTGGCGAGGGCATAGAGGCCTGGACCGAACAGCGCCGTACGGGTATTCCAGCCCTTCAAACACCAGAAGCAGGCACAAACGATGGTATTATTCCTACCCGGCTGCCTTATCCATCTTCCGAAGAATCGCTGAATTATGATCATTTTGAAGAAGCCCTCAACCGGCAAGGTGGAGAAAACAACATGAAACTTAAGCTTTGGTGGGAAGAATAAAACTGTTTTCATAGCAGGTATGAAATTATCGTGATTTCATGCCTGCTATAAGTAGGCTGTCTAAAAATTAGCATAAGAGGTCAAGAAAACTCCCCGCATATTTGTACATATATGCAGGGAATGCATAATGAGGCAGTAAAAGTAGCGCAACGCCCACCAGAACGGTAGATTTGCAGTAATGGAAAAAGAAAAACATGCTTTACCAGACTACGCAAGGCATTTGCGAAGGTAAAACCGTATTTATGTTGAAGTGATGCATTGTGCTGTATGTGCGCTGGCAACGGCGTCTATAAATTTGTATGCTAACCTGACAAAGAAGTTGCTATTGTCCGTAAAAAAGTGATCCGGAAACGATAAGTATCAAAGGTTCAGATTGTAGCGGGTACTTCAGCCTCCACCTACAGGCAGAAAAACATTTCTTTCAACAAGGTGCTGTAAATCCCTGGTGGCTGTTGCTTTGGATGTATGAGCAATAGAGACATATTTCCTCAATACTTTCAAGACTGTAGGTAAAGTCCGGCCAATCCGGATGTTGCTAGTTGTAGCTCGTGAGCCGATTGTTAGTATTATTTGGCTTGTAGATGTTTTGGCCCAGAAGATGGGCTACTGACGCTATAGTTTGTCATTCACTGATCCATGCTGAAAACTTGGCAGCGTTCTTTTCTCTCAACTTTTTAAAGATCAATATCAAATAGCTTAGATATGTGTTCACAATTCGTCTGTTTGTCCAAGGCTTATTATTACTTCTTGTGCTAATATTGGTAAATGTTTACGAACAATTGTCCAAATGATAGTATCATCTATACTATCATAAGCATGAATCAACCTATTTCTAAGGTCTATAATTTGCCTTGTGTGCGTCAATTGATATTCATGCTCAATTTTTCTAAACTGATTGATGGCCTCGCCTATAATGGCCAACTGCCTTTCTACAGCACTTTTTGTTTTAGCATTGTTTTGATAATCAAGGAAGCTTTCTGTTTCAGACACAAAATCTTTGATAAGACTAATAGCTTTTAATATATCAGAAAGGTATTTCTTGGCTTTCGCGGTTATAGATCAATCTCTTGGTTTGTTCAATTTCTTTTCTAAGATAAGGATTCTCGATAGGCTGATCTGTGAGCAAATCTACTTTTCTTCCAAACAAATGCTCTAACGCTGTCCATAAGTTGATCAAATGCTCTCCTTTTTCTAACGGAGACATGGGTTCTAATATAGCAATTAGATCAATATCGCTGGAAGCGGCGTTAAAATATTCGGTTGCCACCGATCCAAAGGCATATAGTTGTTGCACGCTATGCCTCAAACATAGTTCATGTAATGCGTTTATTTTATCTGCTATTGCTCCCAACGGTTTCATATTATGCTGTATATACTTGCTACGAATATAACGAATTTTCAATCATCTTAATCTCCTCCTCCGTCAACCCATACAAGGCATACACCAACCGGTCTATCTCTGCTTCCAAAGCTGAGGTGTCGGCGGTGGGGTTTTGTTTTTTAAGTGCAAGTATTTTCTCCGCTTTACTTTTTATGTCAATGTTAAGATTACTTTCATCATATCTGGCAATAGGAAAATCTTTGAAATACAGATAGCTAGGTTCGTAAAAATCGCCTCTAAGCTTGGGTAGTATATGATCAAAAAGAAAATAGGTTAGCTTACTATTGAGAATAGCGAGCAAAACCATATCTATTTTTGTGATGATAAAACATTTTTGATTGGTATAAAAGCTTCCTCCATCATAAGTAAATTCAGGCTGCTTGCAAATATTAGGATAAATAATCTTCGGTTTTTCAAACTCATCATAATAATCACATGCTCTCAGTTCCCACCAAAAATCACCTTTATCGTAACGCTTTTCGGCTTTTTCTTTAAATTTAGCAAGATATTCGCTGATAGCAGCATAGTTTGCTTGTAGCCAATCCCAGGCTTTGCCTTCCTCTATTCTTCCTGCCCGTTTCTTTGTCCATCCTCTCGGAAACAAGATCAAGTAGCTTTTCTCTTCGGGTGTTTTGTATCGCTTAATATCTCTTCCTGCCAAAAAAGGCTTGATCACCTCTGCACTTTTGGGATCTTCTGCCACCAGTTTGTCTTTGGTCGCTTCATCAATAACAAAGGCTTCGTTTAGGCCGGTCTTTATTCCATAAAAAATTTTCCCTTGCACATATTTGCCCAGCGGTGTGCCTTGGGCTTTTATTTTTTCCAGCAGCTTTTGTGCTTTTTCGTCGGCCAGCGACCAGCCTTCGTCGCTGAGCAGCGCGGCATCCACGGTATTGAACCTGTGCTGAAGATATGCTTCCATGCCTGCTTCAAATGTTAGGGTGTCAACCTCGGCTGCCCGGAAGGTATTTGCCAGAGCTTGCTTGTCTATACTGAGCACACAAGGATACGTAGTGGCTTCTTCAAACACCGGCAGATCACCAAAATCTATGATCTGGCGCAACTGCCATTGTTTAAGCCACCGTCGAAAAGCTTTGCCATAGTTGGCACGCATCCACTTGTTAGGCAATATATAGGTGAAATGACCATTGCGTCGCAGTAAATTCATGCCCTGCTCTACAAAGAATATGTACAGGTCGGCTGTACCAGCAAAAGTTTTGTATCGGGTCTGTAAATAGCCTTTAAAATCACCTAATTCCTCCTGCCGGATGTATGGCGGATTGCCGATCACTATATCAAACCCTATGAAGTTGCCTTTCTCATCCAGCACTTCGGGAAACTCAAAGCGCCACTCGAAGGCATTCCGGTAGATAGCGTTGTTCTGGATGTCTTCTATCTCTTTTTCCCGCTGGGCAATCAGCAAGGTCAGCCGCTTCTTCTCAGCTACCACCAACCCCGGGTCTTTGATCGGCTGGCCAAACAGGTCGATGTTGTTGTCCAATAACAGCAGTTGCCCCCGGAGTTTGGCCAGCTTTTCGCGGCGTGGGTCGCGGTTGCTAATGCTGGTCTTGAATTCTTCTTTGATCTCGCGGATAAATTGTAGCAACTCCCGCTTGGCTTCTTTGGAATGTGTGGTTTTGTAGGCTTTCACGGCATCTTTGTAGGTAGTCAGGCTGAACTGCTGCTTTTTGAAAACCTCACTCAAATCTTCTTTCAGGTCAAAACGGTAGAGCAGCGAGTTGCCGGTTTTGATGTTGATATCAATATTGGGCAGCGTTTCCAGTTCAGTGTAGCGGCTTTCCTGCGTATAATAAGCGTTCTTCAGCAGTTCAATCCAGAGACGTAGGCGGCATATTTTTACAGAATTCTCGTTGATATCCACCCCAAACAGGCAGCTTTCTATCAGATTTTCTTTTTCGTGAAACAACGTTTGCTGTATCCGCTGTGCTTCCGGCTGGCCGGGCACATACCGGAAGAACTCATTGTTGCGATCGGTCACGATCAGCTCATCATTCACCACTTCCACCTGCACCGGCACCGTCTTCCCTTCCTTGTCTGCCAGTATGCCCAATTCCGATTTGATTGCAATGATCTCATTGAGTGCCGATACCAGGAAGTGACCGGAGCCTACCGCCGGGTCGCAGAGTGTCAGGCTGTTGACCAAAGCATTAAATACCAGCACCTCTGTGGTCTTAAAATGCCGGTTGACGTAGTTTTTCAAATCATCCAGTGTCTCACAATGAATACCATACTGCCGGTTAAACTTCTGTAGCACCGCCCTGCGGATCGTTTCGCGGCACATATACATGGTGATGAACCCTGGCGTAAAGAAAGACCCATCTTTGTAGCCATTAATTTTTTCAAAGATCAACCCTAGCACCGAGGCACTGATGAGCGTCTTATTTTCCTCCTGTATTTCTTCTCCACCTTCTGTACTAAAATCGTAGGCATCCAGAAAGCGGAAAAGGTATTCCAGCGTACCGAGTGCCGCCCCTTTCATAGATTGGCCCCTGGCATCTTTCAGCACGGTCTGCTTGTAGGCCAACAACATCAGCCGGTCTTCCAGATTGCTTACAAAAATAGTGTCGTATTCCAGGTCGGTAGGCTCAAACAAAGAACTGTTGAGATAAGGGACTTTGCCAAAATGCTGCTCTAAGTTACTACTCCGGTCTTTCAGTTCTTTGGCCATCACCTTGAAGAAAAGACTATTCAGATCATCAAAATCATGTATCTTCTGCTGGTTCAGAAATGCATATTCCCGGCTTTTGTGGTAATTGATCAGCTGCGCTTCCAGCAATTTGAGAAACAGGATGCGGTTCATCCAGGTGATGGTTAGTTCCAGGGCAATATTAAAAGTTTGCTCTTCGCGGTTGTTGCCATAGTTGGCTGCTTCGCGGAAGCGTTGCAAGCGATTTTCCGCATCCAGCACCGAAATGGTATTCTCTAGTAAAGACCCAGCGTCGCGTTCGTGTTCAGGTCTCCGCTGAATCAGCTTTTTGCCCTTTTCCTTGGTTTCTGTCAGCCCGATGATGTGCAGCAACTCGTGGTAAAATTTCTTATCCAGCGAGTTACTGTCGTTGGCAAAAGATTGTTTGAGCAGATGTTCCGGAGAAAACATCTTATAAAGCGTTGTAAGCTTATGGCTTTGTTTGCTGTCGTGCTTATGTATCAGGCTGAGGTAGTCCTGCAAATTGACATAAGTGTAAGGCAGCAACGCCTGTTTGGCCTGAATGGCTGGAGCAGCAATATGTTTGTAAAAATAGTCGGTAGACTTGCTTTCTTTCTGCCCGTTCTTCCAGGCATCATATTCCTTTTTTAACGCTTTATCTTGGTAGAAGTATTTGAATAGTTCCTGCGCGTCTATGATAAACCATTCATGAATATTGGTGATTACGCCATACTTCAGATCATTGTTGTGCTGGTCTTTCTGGCGGAAATAATACAGCAGCAATTCCTGAAAAGCTTTGGCATTCAGGTTCTCCAAAGTTACCATGTCCGGTTTATTGGCAGGCCGCTTCACCTCCAGCAATATGCCCACCGTGCTCTTGGCCGATTTGTCGTTATGGATTACCAGGTCTGTCTTCTGATAGGTATTAATTTCATAACGACCGGCATAATAGGTATCCAGAAGAAATTTGGTGAGGTGATTTTTGAAGTTTTCTTCTGATTCTCCATCGCTTTCACTGTGTTCTACCCGTTGTATCAGTAGCTTCAGTTGATCGCTGAAATGGTCAATAGCTTCTTTGGTTACTTTTTGCCTTCTGTACGCTTGGTTAAGCGCGTTCTTTGGCTGAATATGATGAATAGGCATAAAATGGTTCTACGCTTTAAGCTTGAAAACCAATAATAACTATTCTTCCTTTTCGAACATATTTTTGAAGTACCTTTTTACATTTTTTTGCTTCTATTCCCATTTTGGATGACACTTGCCAGATAAGCTATGCAATACGCATATACGGAAGGGTACAAAAAAAGCACTTACAAATTTTGCTTCGTAAGTGCTTTTTTGAATGTGGGTCCTGTAGGATTCGAACCTACGACCCTCCCGATGGTAAGTCGGGATGCTCCAAACCAGCTGCTTATTCAGGTTTGTTGCCATTATCATTGATGATCAACTTTTCTATGTATTGCCTGCTCTTTTGGCGTTTGATGTACATCTCAAATTGATAAGCTTCGGATCTCAAGGCAAAGCTCTTCTGATAGACTAATTGCCAGGGTATACCAGATTTGGTGGCCTTGCTTCGCCCACCATTGTGCCTTTCTAAACGATCAGAAAGATTACCTGTACTGCCCACATAATACCGGTCTTTTGTAAAACTGTATAGTATGTACGTGTTAAATATCATAAAAATAAAAAAGCTAGTCTAAAAGACCAGCTTTAAATTTGAGTGGGTCCTGTAGGATTCGAACCTACGACCCTCTGCTTGTAAGGCAGATGCTCTGAACCAACTGAGCTAAGAACCCATTATATGTTCCGCTTTGCAAGTATGTCGTAAGGCAGATGCTTTGAACCAACCGGGCGACATTCGCTGAGCTAAGAAACCTTGTATTTAATCACTTCCAATCAAAAAACAGCTAAATGTTCGCCGTCTGATCAAATGTTTTGCAAAGGTAGATTTACCCGGCAATATTCCAAAAGTATAGGCTAAAGATTTTGAAAAAATATTAAACGAGTATTGCATGTAATATATAACCTTATTCTCCTGCCGAACTTATCATGGATGAGGTATCATATTTGAATATACCTTTGCGTTCGTTATTACAAAACCTTTTATCCTTGTTCAAGAAAATCCTTCGATATACTACCATTTGCTGCGCCTCACTGATGGCTGTAGTGCTACTGCTGGTGTATGTCTATCAGGATCAGATCATTCAACGCTTTATAGCAGCTGCCAATCAATACATCGACACGCCGGTACAGGTAGAAAAAATGTCGGTATCGACCCTGGAGCAGTTTCCTTTTATTGCTATCACCTTCAACAACGTGCGCATACAAGGCAGCATGAGCGACACGACCCAACCGCTGGCCGTAGCTGAAAAACTGTATTTCACCTTCAATCCTATACAACTGCTGCGCGGCAATTATATCATCAGCCAGATATACCTTGCCCATGCACAGGTGTTCCTGTATATGAATACTACAGACACCAATTATAACATATTCAAAAACCCAACACCATCTGCGTCGCCCTCCGATGCAGCGGTGCAGTTCAGGCTCAAGCACATTACATTGTCTGATGTGCATGTCACTTACGTGGACCAGCCTGCGCTACAGGAACACCACTTTCTGGCAGAGGAGGCCCGCGCTGCGCTTCAGGTTGCCAGCGAGCAATACCATATCGACCTGACCGGTCAGGTCATGTGCGAAGGCATTGGCCTGGATAAGGACGTGTATTTCAAACAAAAAATGCTGGACCTGGATGCTACCATGTTGTATGATTATTCCAACAGGCACCTGACTATTCATCCTTCTACCGTGCACATCGGGCAAGGCGAGTTTCTGGTAGCAGGCAATGTACAACACGCACAGAAAAATGTGGTAAACCTGGATATTTCCGGAAAAAATACCGACCTGCAAACGCTTACTTCCCTGCTTCCGTCCAAAACAACCAAAAACCTGTCAGCCTACAAAAGCAAAGGTGATGTATATTTATCAGGAAAAGTGCAGGGGACCATCAGCGCACAGGAAAATCCGCTGGTGGAGTTGTCGTTTGGATGCGATAAGGCTTCTTTTTATCATCCAGAATACCACAAAAGCCTGGAGGCAGTCAGCATGACCGGTAGCTTTACCAACGGTGCAGACAGGGGCCTGCGCACTTCCGAGCTGATACTTCAAAATATAGAGGCTACGCTGGATGGAAAACCTGTGACTGGCAATTTCTCACTGAAAAACTTTGACAGGCTACTACTGGACTGCCAAGCAACGGCGGAACTGGACATCAACTCTTTATTGGCTTTTTATGCTGTGCCTGAAATTCGGTCGGCTTCCGGTATGCTTAAAGCTGACTTTGCCATCTGCGGGAGCCTCAAAGACCTACAAGACCCACATGCATATCGCCAGCAACGGGTCAGGAGTTCGGGAGATATCACATTGCAAAACATCCGGTTGCAACTCAAAAAAACAGCACTTCCATTACACGCCTGGAACGGTAACCTTATGTTCAAGAACAACAATATAGCGTTGCATGACTTATCGGGCTATATAGGCAACAGCCACTTTCTATTCAATGGGCTTTTTCGCAATGCTTTGGCTTATGCCCTTACCAGCCACCAGTACATCGATATTCAGGCCGATCTTTATTCTTCCATGCTTGATGTGGATGAGCTGCTTTCGGATCATCTGAGTGCCGAAGTGATAAGCAAGCAGCCAGCCGGTAATGTACATTTTCAAACAACGGCAGAAAAACAGCTTTACCAATTCAGCATAAGCCCAAGGCTGATCGTAAACTTTAGCTGCCAGGTAGACAAGCTCAAGTTCAGAAGGCTCAAAGCACAACAGGTGGCAGGCAAACTTACCATTAAAAACAGCCTGGCAAATATCAGCGGGTTATCGCTACAGGCAGCCGGAGGAAAACTACTTGCCAACAGTACCGTTGATGCCCAATCGCCCAACAATATACAGGTCAGCTCCGATCTTAAGCTGCAAGGGCTGCACCTGGACAGCGTTTTTTATGTGTTTGAAGATTTTGACCAGACTTTCCTCACTTCCCGGAACCTCAAAGGAAAGACGGATGCCGATATACACTGGGAATTGTCATTTAACCAACAACTTCATTTGAATTATCCGGCCCTGAAGGCAGATGTTTTCACCAGTATTCAGGGCGGTGAACTCAACAATTTTGAGCCAATGCAGGCACTGAGCCGCTTTATGGATGCCGAAAGCCTGTCAAGGCTGCGCTTTGATGACGTACGTAACCATATTCGTATTGCCAACCAGACCATCACCATTCCACGGATGCAGGTACGCAATAACGTGTCTGATATCACCATCGCGGGGACGCATACTTTTGCGCACCAGATAGATTATCACTTTGAGCTGCCCATGCGTAGCTTCAGCATCCGTACTGTCGCTGCACGGGAGCGGGCGCAGCAGCGTGCCCGTACTTTTGGCAACATTGCTGATGACCCGTCGCGCCCGCTGATGCTGTTTCTGAAAGCTCAAGGTACGGTAGATGACTATAAGATCAGCTATGACATGCCTGCGGCACATACCCAGTTCAAAGAAAACCTGCGCCAGGAAAAGCAGGAACTCAAAGAAACCTTTCAGCAAAAAGGACAGCCACGCAAGAAAGTAGAGCTGACAGAATCGGAGTACTTTGATTTTTAATTAAACGGAACCCTGATCTAAGATTGTGGTTTAATAACTCAATGAAACATATTATTACCTTTTTTTTAACAGGTATACTGATCGTCTTCTCTTTCTCTCTCAAAGCACAAGGAAAATTTTTTGATCTTGCCGATAATGTCATCGATTTCTTTTCCGGCGAAATTCGCATGGATTCTGCTGGCAACCCGATAGAATGGGTGGTCGCGCCGGTGGTAGCTTATGCGCCGGAAACCAGCTGGCAATTTGGTGTGGGTGGAAAGGTACTCTTCAGACTTCGTGGAGTAGGCGATTGGGAAAGAACATCTTTCATAGATTTTACAGCCCGGTTCACGCTTAACAAACAATTACTTGTCTCTCCGGAATATACTATCTTTGCCAGGGGCGAAAAACATATTCACCGTGGAGTGATTACTTACAGTATGTTTCCCCGCCTTTATTATGGTGTTGGCAATCATACACCCAACAGCAACGAAGAGATATTTTCTTACAATACACTAAGTGCTGAGCATCTGACGTACCGCAATATTTTTAGCAAGTTTTATATGGGTGCAGGCTTTCGGGCAGCCACGAATTTTAATATTCAGACGAAAGAAGACGGCTTGCTGTTTACAGAACAACCCATAGGCATCGATGCCAACAAAGCTGTTGGAATTACCCTGGGCCTTATGTTTGATAACCGTGACAATGTTTTAAGCACCAGAAGAGGCATCCTGGCTGAGTTTCGTCAGCGTTTTTACAGAACCTGGCTGGGCAGCGACTATCATTATGCGGTGGGAGTACTGGATTTCCGCTATTACCATCCTGTCTTCGGCAAGCCACGGCACACATTTGCCTGGCAGATATATGGTCTTTCTACCTATGGTCAGACACCTTTCACAGAACTGGCTCCGCTGGGTGGCGGCATGATCATGCGGGGATATTACGAAGGCCGCTATAGAGATAACCACATGGCGGCCACACAGGTAGAATACCGCTTTCCCATATGGCGGGCCCTTGGGGCCGTAGCTTTTGCAGGTGTAGGCGATGTAGCCAACCGCCTACAGGATTTCAACTTCCCCGACCTCAAATATTCTCTGGGAGCAGGTTTGCGGTATTTATTATTACCTGAACAAAATCTTAATATCCGGCTTGATTATGCTATAGGCAAGGACACTCAGAACTTCTATATCAATATCTCAGAAGCTTTTTGATCATGATTAGGCCAGCTGGATTTCCTGATCGAGGTAGACATCCTGTACAGCATGTAGCATTTCTACACCTTGTTCAAAAGGACGCTGAAAAGCTTTCCGGCCAAGAATCAGTCCCACACCACCGGCTCTTTTGTTGATGACAGCCGTTCTTACAGCTTCTTCCATATCTGCTGCACCTGCCGAAGCACCACCGGAATTAATCAGCCCAATCTTGCCCATATAGCAGTTGGCTACCATGTATCGCGTTAGGTCAATAGGATGGTCGGTTGCCAGTTCGGTGTACATCTTCGGGTCGTATTTTCCAAAATTGAGTGCTTTAAAGCCGCCATTGGTCTCCGGTAGCTTTTGTTTGATCAGATCAGCCTGAATGGTGACACCAATATGACATGCCTGGCTGCTGATGTCTGTAGCGTTGGAGTAATCTTTACCATCCTTCTTAAAGTCATTGTTCCGGGTATAACACCACAGAATAGTAGCCATACCCAACGCATGTGCTTGTTCGAAGGCTTTGGATACTTCCTGAATCTGCCGACTGGATTCTTCCGAACCAAAGTAAATAGTAGCTCCAACAGCTGCAGCACCCAGGTTCCAGGCGTCCTCCACAGAGCCAAACATGATCTGGTCGTATTTGTTAGGATAAGTCAGCAGTTCATTGTGGTTGATCTTGACAATAAACGGGATTTTGTGGGCATACTTACGGGAGTTCTGAGCCAGAATACCAAAAGTAGTAGCCACCGCATTACACCCACCTTCCATAGCCAGTTTGATCACGTTCTCCCCATCAAAATACATAGGATTCGGTGCAAAAGAAGCTCCCGCTGTGTGCTCTATACCCTGGTCTACCGGTAGTATGGAAATGTAGCCAGAGCCGCCCAGCTTGCCGTGATCAATTATGGCCTGTAGGTTGCGGAGTACTTGTGGCGAGCGGTTGGAAGCACCAAAGCTTTCTGTTACATAATCAGGATCAGGATTCCGTATATGCTCTTTGGTGATGGTCTCACAGGTATGGTTTAACAGAGTTTCTCCTTCTTTACCTAATAACGATACAATTTTTTCGTGGTTCATAGCGATGTTGTTTGGTTCTTAATAATGATCCATATCATGACAACAAACAAAAGCGCTAGGTGTTCTGTTCTTTTTGGTACAACTTGCGCATAGGTTGTGAATAGCAACTGTATATAGAAACCATACAAACGTTCATTAGTGATGAATCAGCCAGTGGAAGCACGAGGCAATAGTCGACAGAAGATCGTTGATACGGCTCTGAAGCTTTTTAGCCAGCAGGGATTTGAGAAGACCTCTGTCAGAGAAATTACCAAGGCTGCGGGTATCTCTCTGGGACTGATGTACAACTACTTTGATAGTAAAGAAGCATTGCTCAAAGCGATATTTCAGGAGAGCATTCAGAATATTCAGGATTCTTTTGCCATCGAACCTAACGATACCGGACGACTGGCTTTGCTACTGAGACGATATTTCGATGCTATAGAAAAGAGGCAGGATCACTGGCGGCTGCTGCACGGTATCCGTATGCAACAACACCTCAGCCAGCTACTGGCACAGGAAACAGAGACGTTGAGCAACTATATAATCGGAGAGCTATCGCTGATCTTGAAAAACCTGCGCTATGAGCGGCCTTTACACGAAGCGGTGCTGCTTTTTGCTACTATTGACGGCATTACTAATCATTATCTTACCAACAGCCGCTATCCGCTTGATAAAATAACACACCTGCTCATCAGCAAGTATATCTGACAAAAACCGCTTCTTGCCAGTCTATGCTACCCTAACTAACACTATTCTGCTAAAGAACCTATCTATTTTGGGGTATTCCTTTACATCGTGAGACTTGCCGGTTTTTTACTTTTTAATTTTACACAAGAGTCACCTATTTGCATGATCAAATAAGCATCTAGGCTATTATTCCATGAAACATCTCATATACTGGGCATTGACGCTATTGGTAGGTACTTCAGCCATCGCACAGTCAAGCAAAAAACTCATCAAAATTGCCGATCAGTACTACAAAGAAGGCTTTTATACAGAAGCGGCTAATACGTATCTTCAGGCGGCAGAAGAAATGCCCGACGACCTGAAACTAACCCAGAAGATCGGAGAGGCTTACCTCAACAGTAAGTTCAAAGACCGGGCTTTGCCTTACCTAAAAAAGGTATATGAGCAAACAGACAAGCCCGATCCTTCCCTACAGTTCAACATTGGGCTGGCTTATCAGTATAACCATCAGTTTATTGAAGCCCTGGATTTTTTTGATACCTACCGCGACCAAGTAAAGAATACCTTTGTGGCCGATAAACATATTCTGCAATGTGCAGTCGGCATCGAGTACATCAACAACCCAAAGGATGTAAAGATCAATAACCTGACAAGCATCAACTCCGATAACCAAGACTATGCGCCACTGGTTACAGCCAACGGACAATCGCTGATCTTTACTTCGCGCAGAAAGGAGTCTACCGGAGGCAAAATGGCTTATGACAACAACTACTACGAAGATATTTATATCGCACATCGTGAGGGTGAACAATGGTCTGCTCCTACCAGCATCAGCCCCCAGATCAACACAGAGTACCACGAATGTGCCGCCGCTATCTCGCCTGATGGCGACAAGCTGTTTATCTATTCAGATGAAGGCGAAGGGGATTTTTATGTCTCTACCTTCGATGGAAAGCAATGGTCGGTAGCGCAGTCGGTAAGTGGTGTCAACTCTCCTTCCCGGGAGCTATCTCTTTCTATCAACGCCGAGGGCAACAAGCTGTACTTCTCCAGCGACCGCCCCGGCGGCTATGGCGGGTTCGACCTATATGTATCTACCCTCGACCAGTACAACCAGTGGGGGCGGCCTATCAATTTGGGACCAAAAATTAATACAGAAGGGGATGAAGATGCGCCGTTTATCCATCCGGGCGATGATATGCTCTATTTCAGCTCTACCGGGCACTTAGGCATTGGGGGATTTGATATTTTTAAAAGCAAATGGCACCGGGAAAAATGGACAACCCCTATTAACCTGGGGTACCCTATCAACACTGCGCAGGATGATAATTACTTTGTAATAGCCAAAGATAATATTTATGGTTACTACGCCACAGCTCGGGAAGATGGCCTGGGAGGTAATGATATTTACGCCATCCGCATGGACAAAAAAGATTACGAACAGAAAAAAGAAGATGCACCCTCTGTCGTGCTGGTCAACCGCAAGACAAAACTTTATCTGACAGGAAAAATTACG
The DNA here is from genome assembly GCA_958296015.1 of Cyclobacteriaceae bacterium. Classification (GTDB taxonomy): domain Bacteria; phylum Bacteroidota; class Bacteroidia; order Cytophagales; family Cyclobacteriaceae; genus JAJNNC01. Next base: position 15,677 of record CATQIH010000003.1, on the reverse strand, counting down.
GATATAGACACGGGCGAACCATTGGAAGCAGAAATCACCTTATCAGACAATAGCAAGAACATTGTTATTTCGCGTCTGTACTCTAACCCAGCCACTGGTAAATTCAAAATACCGGTACCAGAAGGTACAGACTTTGGTATCAACATAGAGTTGGATGGCTATTTCTTCTATTCCCAGAACCTGAACCAGTCGAAGCTGGCAGCCGGTCAGGATATTCATGAAGAGATTACGCTGCAAAAAACCCGCGTAGGTACGGTAGGTATTCTGAAAAACATCTTCTTTGATACCAATCAGTCTGTCATCAAACAGGAATCGCTGGTAGAGCTTAACCAAATCTATGCTTTGCTGAAAGCGCAGCCTAACATTGTTATCCGGGTAAACGGCCATACGGATAACGTAGGTGATGACAGTTATAACCAGCAATTATCTGAAAAAAGAGCACAGGCTGTAGCGGACTACCTGCTCAACTTCGGCCTGTCTACCGACCGTATCTCTGCCAAAGGGTTTGGGGAAGCAAAACCGGTAGCCTCCAACGATTTTGAAGAAGGAGGACGCAACATGAACCGCCGCACGGAAATAGAGATCGTGAAAATACTGGAAAAGCCTGTAGGATTCAGATAAGCACGAATTTTATACTTGTTGTGTAAATTTTATAGATATTTGCATACTACGGTACATTTGGCTTAGAGTGGGCTGTGAGGACACAGCCCACGGCCTTCGCGCCTCGGTTTGTGTCTCCACAAACCGAAACTGTACCGTAGTATAAGATATTTGTTAATATAGCAGCTTTTAAAGCTATCTATCAGATACTATGAAATACACCTACCTACTCCAATGCTGTTTTCTAATCACATTGTTGAGTGCCTGTCAGAAAAAGGAAGCAGCAACCAAATACTTCGTAAAAGTGAATGGAATCCATCTGGAGACTAATGGAACCCCTTATCATTTCCTAGGTACCAATTTTTGGTACGGATTGAACCTGGGTTCCAAAGGCGCAGGCGGAGACAGGGAAAGATTGCTCCGAGAACTGGACCAGCTCAAAGATATGGGTGTTACCAACCTGCGTATTATGGCAGGCAGCGAAGGCCCAGACACGGAGCCTTATCGTATGGTGCCCGCTTTACAAACTGCTCCCGGCCAATACAACCAAGAAGTAGTAGATGGGCTGGACTTTCTACTCTATGAAATGCGTAAAAGAGGCATGTACGCTGTAGTTTGCCTCAACAATTTCTGGAACTGGTCAGGTGGCATGGGTCAGTACCTGGTATGGAGTGGCGCAGCAGACTCCATCCCTTACCCCCCGCCTGCTCCCAATGGCGATTGGGGAGGCTACCAGGATTTCACCGTACAGTTTTATAGCAATGAAAAGGCGATGAGCATGTTCGATGAACATATCCGCTATATTGTTGGCAGAACAAATACTTATTCAGACTTACCTTACAAAGAAGATCCGACGATTATGGCCTGGGAACTGGCCAACGAACCGCGTGGCGGCAAAAATACGGAAGCATTTCAGCAATGGCTGACGCGTACATCAGGGTTGATCAAAGAGCTTGACAGCACTCATCTGGTGACGGTAGGCAGCGAAGGCAGAACATCTTCACCTACATCAGGCACAGACCTGATCACAGACCACTCGGATGCCAATATTGACTATACCACCATCCATATTTGGGTACAAAACTGGGAGATTTATAATCCGGCCAAAGCAGATTCCACCTTTGAACCGGCAGTAGCATACGCCACCAACTATATAGACGATCATATCAAAATGGCCCGGCAACTTAACAAACCCATTGTGCTGGAAGAGTTTGGCATATCCCGCGATCTTAACGATCATGATCCGGGTGCGCCTGTTACAGTTCGTAACAAATACTATCAAGCTATTTTTCAAGCAGTATACGACCGTGCAAGCAGGATAGCAGTGCGTTGGCGGGTTGCAATTTCTGGGCCTGGGGCGGGGAAGGACGTCCGCGCGTAGCAGAAGATTTATGGAAGCCGGGCGATGATTTCATAGGAGATCCCCCTCACGAAACTCAGGGTTGGTACTCAGTATACGATACAGACACTTCTACTATTCAGGTGATCCGAAAATATGCTGATAAAATACAGCAAATAGGCGAGCAGGAAAGTACAGCGGCTGTTCAGTAATAGAGGATAGCTGATATCCGGTTGTATTGATTTAGCTTGCTCACCACCATCAGGATCATACAACCGCTGGGCGTGTGTGAGCCAGGCAGGAGCTTTTACGCTCATCACAAAACCTTCCGGCAAGTGCCTGCGCCAGCTTGTAAAAGTGCTTACTTTGGGCCAATGATAGTAACTGCTGTTGAGTTCTACTGTATGAAAGTGTTGTGTATAATAAGATAAACGCTCATAAACTGGAGTTCCTGCCGGATAAAGTACATCCTGCCAATGAGCGTAACCCCAACCCGAAGTTCCGATATGTGTACTCATGTAGGATAGTCTTTTGCTTTATAACTGAGCATTGGGTTATGATTTGTCTATCAACTTCTCACAGAAAATTATGTTGTATCCTACCATATAAAATAACAGAAAACAACTGTAGCCTGTTGCATCCCGTTAAGGAAAATGAGCAGACACATGACCACTATAGAACCATCTCCATATGAAATACAATATTTTAGGCAATACAGGCTTATTAGTCTCTGAACTTTGCTTAGGCACCATGACTTTTGGTGGAAAAGGTCACTGGACGGCTATTGGCAATCTCGAGCAGGAGCCTGTTGACCAACTGATAAAACGCTCTGTAGATGCCGGTATCAATTTTATAGATACCGCCAACGTATATTCTGAAGGACTTTCTGAAGAAATGACCGGTAAAGCCCTCCGCAACCTGGGTTTGAAACGAGACGAACTTGTGTTGGCTACCAAAGTACGAGGCCAGATGGGCAAAGGTCCCAACCAGACCGGATTAAGCCGCGGACATATTCTGCACCAGGTAGAGGAGAGCCTGCGACGGCTTGATACAGATTATATAGATTTGTACCAGATCCATGGCTTTGATCCATTCACTCCTCTGGAAGAGACAATCCGTGCATTGGATGATATTGTGCATAGTGGAAAGGTGCGTTACATTGGCTGTAGCAACTTAGCTGCCTGGCATATCATGAAAGCACTGGCGTACTCAGAACAGCATAACCTGGCCAAGTTTGTATCGCTGCAAGCCTACTATACCATTGCAGGCCGTGATTTGGAAAGAGAAATTGTGCCTTTGCTGCTTGACCAGAACGTAGGGCTGATGGTATGGAGTCCGCTTGCCGGTGGCTTGCTGAGCGGTAAGTATAAGCGCGATGAGAAGGGGCCGGAAGGTTCGCGTCGTGTAGAATTTGATTTTCCTCCTGTAGACAACGAAAGAGCTTTTGATATTTTGGACGTGCTACACCCTATGGCCAAAGAGAAAGGTGTGTCGGTTGCGCGCCTGGCACTTGCCTGGTTGCTTGAGCAACCCGTGGTATCTACTGTTATTATTGGAGCCAAAAAAGCAGAGCAATTGGAAGACAATCTGAAAGCCATAGAGGTGACCTTCACCGCTGACGAATTACAAAAGCTGGATAGCATAAGCCAGCTACCGGCAGAATACCCAGGATGGATGTACGAACGCCAGGGCAGAGACAGAAAAGCACAGACTGAAAAATACCATACCAAAATTTAACCCAACCCTTCCCTTAGTAACACTTTCCTTTCTTACAAACGCTATGAAGTTGCTTACATAAAAAGATGACGTCAACTGCCATATGGTAAAACTTTGCCATTGCATCAACTGGTATCTTTGATAAATTAACCCTTCTGGTGGATCTTATTAAAGATACGTTCAGCATAATTTTAGTACATGTCCAAACACGCTATGCGTTCTATTTTAATAAACTTTTGCTATAAAAGATTTACCCACCTTAATTCCAGAAATCTCACTTTTGCCTGTATTATTTTATAGACACTTTAGTTTATATACTATTGACAATGGATATAATTATAGTTTTTTGAATGGAAAATGATCTTTTTCCTGTAAAGATTTATTAAAAAAGTATTTAACCTTATAAAATTCATTACATACGCGTGTAATAATAGTATTTTAGTATTAACTATACGCTACTATACCTACAGCCAATAGGTGCTAAATCTGACCTTTCTTACTTAAATTATTTATTAACCAATTAACCTCTCTATCTGTAATGGAACAATTACAACTATCTCGTCGTGGCTATCTACAACAGCTAATCTCCGCTCTCACATTGTTAAATGATCAAAAAACACCGCAAGCCGTACATGCTTTAGACGATCTGCTGGATCAGTTACCATCCAATGATGCTATCAACAGAATTTGCGCCAAATCTCTTAGAGAGCGGAGCAAACAGGAAATGCCCATGTATTTGAGAGATCTGAATACAGATGACAAACAAATCAATGTATTTGATATGGTATTGCAGGCTGTGCCACCCGTACAGGTTGTAGGCAGTATGGCACTACAAAAAATGCTTCAGCTATATGGCAAGGGTATAACGTCTTTTACACATTTGAATATAGGTGTTGGCAAGGGCAGGTTTGAATTTAAACTTCTGAAAGAACTATCTAAGATCAGCCCGGACAAGATGCCCAAATTCATCAGGATTATAGGTATTGATATTGACAACGCGTCTTTGCGTGAAACAGGCGACGGTATTAAGCGCATAGCATCAGATTTATTTCCTCCAACCACCAAAATTGAATATATTCCTATTTTTGCATTTGCAGAAGCCATTACACCAAACGTTTGGGAAACTATTCAGGCGCATAATACCGAAATACTGGGTGTAGTATCGGCTTTTACGCTACATCATATTCCAACTTCCGAACAGCGTCAGGAAGTAATTAACAAGATTGCTACCTGCCAGCCGGATTCTTTTACGCTACTTGAGCCGGATGTTAATCATTTTACCTCTAATATCAACGAAAGGTTGGTCAATTGCTGGAACTTGTTTGGCACTATCTTCAAACTGGTAGATGCTTCCGGGGTGAGTAAGGAAGTAGGAGATGCCATCAAATATAAGTTTTTTGGCCGGGAAATTGAGGATATTCTTGGTAACGACGAAGACAAACGCTCTGAGAAACATGAGGAAGCTGCCGTTTGGGTCCAACGCTTAAAAAAGGCAGGGTTTCGTCTCAAACATCTACCTGTTGATGGTATCCGTGTGCATGATCAAGATACAGATATGGAAGTTATCGTCAATGATCAGCAAGGATATGTCACTACGGCTTTTGAAAATGTACCGTTAGTCGCTATATTTTCTGCTGATAAGTAGTATACCACAGAAGTGCTACCTGTAATTATTATAGGTAGCACTTTTTATTAAGCTATGCCTTACTTGCCTGCCATCCAGTCTTTTGCTTTTTGTACATCATCAAAATAGCAGATAGAAACAATTTTGTTGGCCTCGTCCTTAAAATTATTGACGGATACCTGCGTAAAAACATTAGAAGGCACAATAAAGGCCATTTTCCTCATACCCTTTTCTACAAGTATAGGCGTTATTTCTTTTGCTACCCAGTCAGTATCTTCTTTTTTCACTACAGAAAACTCTTTGGTATTGCTCAAAATCTTATCTGCTTGTTTTTCTTCCAAGAATTCAACACTTTTTAGGATACCCTCTCTGAAATCATGCGATTTGGCAAATCCTTTCCAGTTTTGTTGGATACAATTCAGTTCTTCGTCGTAAGCGACGGTCAAATACGGTCTTTCAAATAGTATTGTCATAGCATAATTGTTTAAGTTCTATCTTTAATTATCTAGCAGTTTCTATACAAGTATTTTTAAACGAAGCAGATAAAAAGCTCCCTTTATCTACAGGTAAGAAACAAGGCTTTATACATCTTCAGCTCGAAATACAGATTGTTGAAAAAAACATGTAAATTTTTCAAAAACCGCTTTTTATAGACAATTGAGGCATCTTTCGTAGTCAGTTAAACAAAAAGCTGTATCACATTTACAACTATATTTGCTGTTTTTCTTACTCAACTACGTACATAAAATCATTTGTTAGATAAGCTCTACAGGGAGATAAGCACAAAGGACAGGGAAAAGGTACAACAATTACTGATAAAACCCTCCATTTTACCATAATTACCGGCGGTTATCTTCTCCTTCCAGCATACTCAGGTAGCTGTAATAACGGCTGACTGCGATATCACCTGCTTCCACTGCTTCGCGAATGGCACACCCTGGTTCATGGGTATGCGTGCAGTTATGAAATTTGCAGGCCCCTAGCAAATCCCGCATCTCCGGAAAATAGTGACTCAACTCTCCTTCGTTGATGTCTATCAGACCCAATTCTTTGATACCTGGTGTATCAATTACAAATGTATGGTTGCTGAGGATAAACATCTCGGCATAAGTAGTTGTATGCACGCCTTTGTTGGCGAAGGTAGATACTTCTGCTGTTTTCTGTTGTATACCGGGAGCCAGGCGGTTGAGTAAGGTAGACTTTCCTACACCAGAATGACCAGAGAACAGACTGGTTTTGTGCTCAATCAATGCCTTTACCTTGTCTGTATCATGCTGGTCCAGCGCAGAGATAGCCCGGCAGGTGTATCCGAGTTGCTCATACAAAGCCATCAGAGACTTCAGGTAATCTGTTTGTTCTTCGTCCAGCAAATCTGTTTTGTTGAAAATAATCGTGGCCGGAATTCTAAAAGACTCTGCCGATACCAGAAAGCGGTCAATAAAACCCAGCGAAGTGCGGGGAAATACCAGGGTAGCTACCAGCATAGCCTGGTCTATGTTGGCAGCAATGATGTGTCCTATCTGTGTTTTGTGGGTAGATTTGCGAATGATATAGTTTTCGCGTGGCAGAATATCGGTAATGATCCCGGTATTTTCCACTTCGTCTTCAAGTACTATGGTTACCCGATCACCTACGGCCAGCGGATTAGTTACTTTAAGCCCCTTGATTTTAAATTTACCCCGCAGGCGGCACTGCAATATATGTTTGTTTTGCGTCAGCACATCGTACCAAGAGCCTGTAGATTTTATCACTATTCCTTCCATACGTTAGACTTTTTGCTGTATATAATCAACGATGATTTTGGTAGCCCCGGTGTTTTCTGCTACATATCTACGGCATACCTCTGCTATTGCTTTACGCTTTTCTTCCGCCTGATGATATAGCAGAAACTGAAGCCTGAGTTCTTCGGTATCACTCACCGCAGAAGCTACGTCCAACCTGATCAAATCATTGGCCTCGTTGAAGCGTTGGTAGCTTTTGCTGCCAAAAAATATAGGCATTCCAAAGGTAGCAGGTTCCAGAATATTGTGCAGATTCTTCCCAAAAGCTCCTCCTACATAAGCAAATGCCCCATATTGATACAGGGAAGTCAGCATACCAATATTATCTATCAGCAATACACGATAATCGGATATGGTGTCCTCTTTGGCTTTGGAAAACCGTACTGTTTTGTGAGAAATAGCTCTTTCTATGCGTTCCAGCTTTTCTTCTTCTATCTGGTGTGGGGCTACAATAAACTTGATCTCTGCTGCAAATTCCTGCATTAGTGGTAACAGTACTTCCATATCTTCGGACCAGCTACTACCAACCACCATCACTTTTGCTCTCTGGCCGAATACTTCTGCCAGTGCAATGGGCTTAGCCTGTCGGCAGATATCTGCAACCCTATCAAAGCGAGTGTCTCCGGCAAGCGTTACGTCTGTAATTCCTATATGGTTTAGCAATTTCACCGAAGTTTTATCCTGCACAAAATAATGGTCAATCTGCCGGAGTATCTTTCTGTATACGTTGCCATACCAGCGGAAAGGTATGCCACCAGGTTTGAAAATAGCAGAAATAGAAATGGAAGGGATATTTCGTTTTTTTAGCGTCCAAAGGTAACCATACCAAAACTCATACTTCACGATAACGGCAATATCGGGCTTCACCAGGTCTATAAATCTGTTTGCATTCCTTTTTCCATCCAGTGGCAGATAGCATACCAGATCGGCTACGGTATAATGCCGACGAACCTCGTAACCTGAAGGAGAGAAAAAAGAGAGTACAATATAGCTGCGTGGGTATATTTCTCTGATGTGCTCAATAACGGGTCTTCCCTGCTCAAACTCGCCTAGTGAGGCACAATGAAACCAGAAAGTTTGTGTGCCCTCGGCTCTTTGAGCGATGGCTTGCGCTATCTTTGTGAATGCTCCCCTGCGTTTTTGCATAAAATGCCGAAGCTTGGTAGAAAAAGGTAAAGTCAGCCAAAGTCCGGCTTTCAGCAACAGCGTAAATAAATTATAGATATGAATTAACAAAACAGCAAATGTTAGATGCTATGAGATAGAAAAACATGAAAAAAGCCCTTCTAAAGTTAGAAGAGCTTTGTATTTGCTACGAATGTATGCAATTTATCTTAGTTACTTTTGTTTTTGGCAAGGTAATCTGATACGCCTTCTTTGGTAGCTTTCATAGCATCTTTACCTTCTTCCCAATTGGCCGGGCAAACTTCACCGTTCTTCTCCACATATTGTAAGGCATCTACCAGACGAATCATTTCGTCGATATTTCTGCCTAATGGCAGATCGTTGATGGTTTCATGACGTACTTTACCTTCTTTATCAATCAGAAAAGTACCACGATAAGCTACAGGTATACCATCGAAGTAAAGCTCACCTTCTTCATCATAAGCATACTCACCAGCCAACACCTGGTACTTCTGGGCAACCACTTTGGCAGGGTCAGCTACGATAGGATATGTTACGCCTTCAATACCACCTTGCTCCTGGGGAGTCATCAACCAAGCCAGGTGCGATTCTTCTGTATCACAGGAGCAACCAACTACAGCCACATCACGCTTTTCGAACTCTGTAAGTTTGTTCTGAAAAGCAATGATCTCTGTTGGGCATACAAAGGTAAAATCTTTTGGGTAAAAGAAGAATACCACATACTTGTTGCCAATGTATTGATCCAAGGAAAAGTTTTCCACAATTTCTTCTCCATTGACGACTGCTGGGGCATTGATCAACGGGGCTTTTTTTCCTACTAATGACATAATTAAGATAAAGTTTATAAAAATTAAAAATGATAAAATTACTCCTGAATATGAATACGCTGCTCAGGATCAATTCTATCTCCATTGATCTGAACATGGATATTCGTAATTTTTAGATTAGGAATATTTTTACGCTCAAAATACGCCTGAACGATCTCATCCAGTGCAGCATCATGATAGTCGATAATTTCGCGGGTATTTGCACAGTATATATGGTTGTGCCGATCCATGTTGGCATCATAACGCATATAGCCTGAGGCAGTAGAGACTCGGGTTGCCAAGCCACAGGCCACAAGCGTATCTAAAGTTTTGTATATGGTGCCCAAAGATATGCTGGGGTTCTCCGGCTTCACATGTTCATATATATTTTCAGCCGTAGGGTGCATGTGCATCGTCTCCAGCAAGGTATGATACACAACCATACGTTGCTGCGTAGCCTTTAGCCCTGCATTAGCAAGTTGCTCTCTGATATGTTGTAACTGTTGCCTCATACAAAGTACAAAGCTACAGAACTTTTCCAGATAAGAAAAATTCTTATGTAAGAAGTTATATGTTTTTGTAGGTGCAACCGATGTATTTACATAAAAGCTCCTCGTTCAATAAATACATCAATTATAGGTATTATAGCCGCCTGGTTCAAACTCATCTGGATACTACTGGCTGGTCGCCAAGTACTACATAGTCTGTGTAGCCGCCTTTCTGGCCAATATCTTCTACATATCCAGCAAGCTTTTCAAAGATCATCTGGCGGGCGGGCATCCAGAGTTTTTCAGCACTCTTGGGCACACTCGCTTCTCCGCCATGCTCAAAGGGGTAGTAAAAATCCCGGGTGTTTTCGGAGTCAAAGATAAGGGCAAAGGAGTAGTGCCCTTTCTGGTCGCCACGTTCGCCTCTTAATATGTAGGCTTTCACGCCGGGCACTTGTTCTTCAAAAGTAGGCGTAAACTCTTCGTTGACGAAACGCTCAAATTCTTCCGTTTTCACATCCGGTTTCAGTGTCAGTTCGCGTATGGCCACGATGTTGCCGGGGCTGATCATCATAACACTTGTGGGAGCTGTGCTGGTATGATCTAAGGGAACAGCAAGCACTTTTTCAGTTTTTTTATCAGCATGTATGCTGACAAAGCCAAGAAGCATGGTAGCGATTAGAAGCGTTTTCATAGCATTTAATGTTTAGATGGAACTATATCAAAAAAGTACAGAAAGATTCTTGGTTTAAGAAAATCAATCCTGTGAGATCAGTTACTAACTTAAAGGCTCCGCTGCATGGAGCCTGCACATAAACATGCGATCATTACCTGTTTGGTAACGCCGGTTGGCATTCAGGAGTAGCTATATGAAAGATGGTGGTACGTCAGACAATAAAAATTGCTATTTAACCTGCTTATTGTACTATCCTATGCGCAGACTAGCCTTTGGTTGCCTTACATACCATACAATATACGGATTCATACAAACAAAGAAAAGATTATCGGAAACTCTTGCAGATATATTTCAACAATTTCTCAAGGTATGCTGGAAGTACCATCTACAATATCTCCTACATATACTTTCAGTTGCAGATCAAAAGCGTTATGGTAGGCTTTGCCGATCTGTTCCGTAAGCGGCTCTACCACAGATTCTTCCATAAGGTTGATCGTGCACCCTCCAAAGCCGCCGCCCATCATACGGGCACCAAGCACCTGCTCATGAGCGCGGGTCTGTGCTACCAGAAAATCCAGCTCAGGGCAGCTCACCTCGTATTGGTTGCTCAACCCTTCGTGCGACTCATACATTTTTTTACCAAAAGATAACAGATCATGTTGCTGCAAAAAGTGGCAGGCTTCTTCCACCCTTCTGTTTTCCTCTACCACATAATGGCACCGCATAAAGATGACGGGGTCCATCGCAGACTGGTGCTGCCCGATCTCTTCGGGCGATACATCGCGCAGACTGGTAATATCAAGCCCTTGCTGCTGCAAAATATGTACACCTTCTTCACATTGCTGCCTTCTGATGTTGTATTCAGACGTGTCCAGCGAGTGACTTACATTGGTATCCAGCAGCACGATCTTATATCCGTCGATATCCAACGGAAAGTATTCGTATGCCAGCGAGCGGCAGTCAAGTTTGATCACATGGTTGTTGCGGCCAAACACATTGGCAAACTGATCCATGATGCCGCACTGCACACCTACGTATTCATTTTCGGCTTTTTGCCCTAGCTTGGCAATGGCTTCCTGGCTCAACCCCAGTGCAAACAGCGTATTAAGTGCTGTGCCTATACCACACTCCAGTGCTGCCGAAGACGACATGCCGGCACCCCGCGGGATGTTGCCACCAAACACGCAATCAAATCCACCCACTTCCAGTCCTTGCTTTTGCAGTTGATCTACCACCCCCAGCACATAGTTGGCCCAGCCTTTTTCAGACTTGTTAAACGAAGCTATAGACACGTCTACGCTTTCCTGCAAATCGTAGGCGTGGATACGGCAGCGTTCATCATCGTTGAGTGCTACCGCAAAGTAGAGTTCTTTGTTGATGGCCGCAGGCAATACAAACCCCTGGTTGTAATCAGTATGTTCTCCAATGAGGTTGACCCTGCCCGGTGACCGGAACAAGGTAGGAGAAGTGCTGTAAAGTGAGGCAAATGCTTCTTGAATCTGATCGACCATGATGCGTTTAATATTTAATTCATTACCAGTAGGCAATATACAAAGCAGCCAGAATACCACAGATAATAATAGCTCCTATATTAAATTGTATACTGGTTTTAAAAAGGCTCGTACTTATATCAATAGCTTTGGGGTGATCTTTGCCTTTAGACTCTATCAGACTAATAGCAACGATAACAGCCACCAGAATCAAAAACACGATGCCCATCCGATCCAGGAATGGAAGCTCCGGAAAGAAATACTTTAGGAAAACAGACAAAGGGATGGTGAGGATAGCCGCCCAGAGTGCTGCATTGGCCGTCGTTTTTTTCCAGAAGATGCCAAACACAAAGATAGCAAAGACACCAGGAGACACAAAACCTGTGTATTCCTGAATAAACTGGAAGGCTTGTCCAAGTGCTTCCAGTGCAGGTGCTACGATACAGGCAATGGCAAAAGCTACAAAGGCTACAATTCTTCCTGTGCGCACCAGATTAGCTTCCGAAGCGTTCTTGTTGAAATAGTTCTTGTAAATATCCATCGTAAAGATGGTAGAAGTGCTATTGGCCATAGAAGCCAGCGAAGATACAATAGCAGCGGTGAGTGCTGCAAATGCCACGCCCTGCAAACCGTTGGGAAGCAGGTTCAACAAAGCAGGATAGGCACGGTCAGGCTTGATGAAGCCAGTAGCCGAGTCGGTCATCAACGCAGTGAATTCTCCTCCCATATGTTCATTTTGCACAATCACATACGCAGCAATACCCGGAATGACAACGATCAGCGGAATCAGCAGTTTAAGGAAACCGGCAAACATCACCCCACGCTGGGCATGATCCAGGTTCTTGGCACCCAGTGCCCGCTGCGTAATGTACTGGTTGAATCCCCAGTAGCTCAGGTTGGTGATCCACATCCCACCGATGAGCACACTTAATCCTGGCAAATCCTGGTAAGCATCGCGGGTGCCCCCTTGTCCGTCGGGGATCATCATTTCACCCTGGTGCAGTATCATACTGAAGTGCTTGGGTGCTTCGTCGCGCAACATACCTAGTCCGGCAAGTACGTCGCCATTGCCCACAATTTCAAGAGCCAAGTAGGTCGTCACCAAACCGCCCAATACCAGGAATATTACCTGCACCACATCTGTCCAGGCTACTGCCGTAAGTCCGCCGTAAATGGAATAGACGATAGCAAATGCAGCCAGTGCATAAATCGCCACCTCCATCGGTATACCCATCACAGTTTCTATACTCAATGCTCCTAGGTAAATGATGGAGGTTAGGTTGACAAACACATACACCAGCAGCCAGAATACTGCCATCACCGTTCTAACCGTATCACTATAGCGGTCGGCCAGAAACTGCGGCATGGTATATATCTGCTTTTTGATGTAAATAGGAATGAAGAATTTTCCTACCACCAGCAAGGTGGCAGCAGCCATCCATTCGTAGGTAGAAATAGCCAGTCCCAGAGCATAGCCGGAGCCTGACATACCGATAAACTGTTCGGCAGAAATGTTGGAGGCGATCAGGGAGGCCCCTACAGCCCACCAGGGTAGCGAGCGGCTGGCAAGGAAATAATCTTGGGAATCTTTTTTATGCCCCTTTTTATCTCTTGATACCCATAGCCCTAATGCAATAATGAAAACACAATAGCCAACAAAAATGACTATATCAAGCGTTGAGAACCCTGTCATAGTTAGCGCGTAGTTTAGTGTAAGCGGGATGCCGCCACGGTAGAAGCCGCCACGGTGAATGCCGCATTGTTGTACATCACGCAATTATAGCAATAATTATAAAAGATTCGTTACTTTTTTAGTTAAATACAGAATAAACTTTGCGTGATTGTTTATGAAAACCCTGCTGCTTTCTCTTGCCTTATTGTATACCTGTAGGTCTGCCTTTTGCCAACAGCAGGTGAGCCGTTTTGCCAACGGGCAGATCAAAGCAGAAGGTAAGCTAAACAATGGATTGAAAGAGGGCCTCTGGCAGTATTATTTTCCCGATGGCACACCCAACGCCATAGAGCATTACCAGCAGGGGCAACTGCACGGTACTATTCGCTACTTCAACTACCAGGGCCACCCGATAGCCGTAGAGCACTGGCAGCACGACTTGCAACAAGACTCTTCTTTTTACTATCATGCCAACGGCCAGCTGGAGAAAAAAGGAAGCCTCATAGATGGGCTGTACCAGGGCCGATGGGTTTTCTACTATCCTGATGGCACGCTCAAGCGCACCGGCTCCTACCAGCACGGCCTGCCCCAGGGCCTATGGCATTTTTATCATAAAGATGGCTCTCCGATGCAGGAAGGAGCCTTCCGGCAAGGGCAAGAAGAGGGGGAGTGGAAGTTTTATAATGAAAAGGGCCAGCTAGAATACATCGGCAGCTACCACGACGGTAAGCGTATCGGCGACTGGTACTACGTCAGCAAACGCGGCAAAAAAGAAAAGGTAGCTTATTAGATTGATTTTAACCCAATTGACACCTCCGTTGTTCTTTTGAACGACAGAGATCACCACGAAAGCATACAACTTACTTCTATACTGTTTTGTGCACCCTCTATGAGCAGCACAATGATAAGGGCTAGTCTTGTGACTCGCTTTGGATGGTGGGAATCTATGAGTCATCTTTCAAAAGCAGTATCAACCATAAGAGCAGCGATGATCTTTAAGCCTTTGCTTTGGTCAACCTAGAAGCATGGACATAGTTGGATCATGGAATTGCCGGTCATAAGACCGGCAATGGCATAATGGTGCAAGGTATGTGAAGATAGTTTAGTGGCCCCATGTGGAACACTTCACGGTGGCACAGACCTGCGTGTTGGAAATCTATAAGTAAGGAACTTTTACTTTTACATTGTCAAAACCAATACTGGTGCTACCGGTGCCGGAGATCAGAATTTCTTTAATATCAGTAGCATATGCTGACAGGTCCCATGTACCCACACCCAGACTTGACCAGTGCAGCCAGCTGCCATTCTCCTTTCTGAACCAAAGCTGTATCGGTCCATGCGTAACCTGAATGCCCAGCAAATCAAAAACCCGGCTCGGACTGTCGTAGTCGTAAGCATAAATCTTGATCCATTCATTGCCATCGTGTGTATCCAATGTTCTGGGTTCTTCTGTAGGATCAAAATCAAGGCATTTGTTTCCACTAGGTTTACCAAACTGCCCGTTGGAAATGCAAGGCACGAAGTTTTCATAGCTTAGGTGATAGTGCTTGTAGTTGCTGGTGAACTTAGGAAAATAACCCGGACCACTGTTTTCTTTGACGTGTATCCAGGCATTACCTACCTGCTGTATATAAAAGGGAGCGAGGGCAAAGGTGTTTTTTGCGTGATCAGGCATGATAGTGAGCGCCATTTTATCGTTAAAATTGACATAATCAGTCACACCACTAGAAGATGTTCTGGCATTTGTTATCGATTTTCCTAGAGGGTGAGGTAGGTCTGCAATCCTTTCACTTTCCTCATCAAAAGCCGGAGTCTCTGCATCTAGGGGGGCTGTTGCCACCAGCGCTGTTTCAACTACCTGAGTTTCTTGTGTTGCCTCTGGTATAACCTCCTGGTTTTCTTTACAACTTGAAACAAGGGTCAGTGCGATGGCTGACATCATCAGGGTTTTACTCATTTTTTTCATTTGTCAAAAAAGTTTATGGTTTAATTGACTCTTGGTAGCAGGTGACGCGGCGTATGTAACCAGCAAGATGAAATCCTTTTTAAAAAGCACAAAAAAGCCTCTCATCCGAAGACAAGAGGCTATTGGGGGTAATATGCAGTCGCATCTCACCCCCCACCCCCCAGGTCTGTGTCCGCACAGACCTAAATCCACTCCCCACTCCCCGGGTCTGTGTCCTCACAGACCTAAGCCGGGAGACCGGGGAACACGTAACTACTAATTTGGTTCATGGTTGCTCTTGTAATATATTTATGTAATGGATATGTTTAATCAGATACGCAACTCGAAGATACTTGCTGAGGAAGTGTACTTCTGGACCAATACTGTGCATCAG
>CATQIH010000002.1 GCA_958296015.1 Cyclobacteriaceae bacterium | reverse complement strand
GTGGTAAAACACAAGACCGAAAAAGCCATTATTGAAGAAACACTGGCCAAGGTGAAATACAATAAAACGCTGGCTGCGAAAGTGCTTAATATTGACCGAAAAACGTTGTATAACAAGATAAAGCGATACAATCTGGACTCCTGATACCTCAAAATCAGCGCAAGGCTGATTTGTTATCACGATTTGAGCAGGTCTAGTTCCTCCATTTGCTGCTGCACCGTCACCAACATGCCTTGTGTATCGCGAATGGTTTCCTGCACCAGCGTTTCCATTGGCTGGTCCCAAGCAGCTCCTGGTGTAGCAAGCGACTCAAGTTTTCGCAAGCGAGCCGCCAGGCTTTTCACTTCTAGCTGCTGCACTCCCGGAAACATTTTGTGCGCATAAAACGACACGTCCTGCACATTGTGCGATTCCAGCGTTTCTTCCAGTTTCTCTAGGCTTGCTTTGTTGACCGCCGAAAAACTTTCCAGATAACCCATCAGTGCCTCATCGTCATCTCCAGTGAACATGCGAATGTTTTTCAAAGAGATACTAATACCTTCCTGGGCTGGTGGAGCTGAGGCAGCGGTATCCGGCGTAGCAGGAGTTATTTTTTTCGGAGCCGCTTTTTTGCTAAAATACTTGCCAAACAAATAATACATTTCATCTTCACTGAAAGGTTTAAGCAAGTAATCGTCCCATGCCCAATGCCTGGTAATGATGCCACTCGTCTTTGAGGATACGTGCCGTAAAAGCAATAAATGGCGTGGATTTTCTCGATTTTTTCTCCATCGCCTTTACGCTGCGTAATACGTCTCTGCATCCATTTCGGGCATCTGTAAATCGCATAAGATCAGATCAACCTGTTGTTTTTCATATTGCGCCAGACCCTCTTTGCCAGAATTTGCCAGCACCGGCTCAATGCCCCACTTATGAAGAATGATCTCTACCAGCCGGGTATTGAGCTTATCGTCGTCAATGACCAGTACCTTTTGCCCGGCAAAATTTTCGGTGTGTTTGGGAAGCAGTTTCACTTCTGTTTCCACAGCTTTGGGGCTAGCCTTATCAAAGGCAAGGATCACTTCAAACTCAGAACCTCTTCCTTCCTTGCTGCTGACATTGATTCTTCCGCCCTGGGCTTCCACCAGTTTCTTGCTGATGGTAAGACCCAGGCCAGTGCCTCCGTATTTCCGGGTATTGGAAGCATCAGTCTGGCTGAAAGCACCGAAAATTTCTTTCATTTTGCTGACCGGAATACCAATGCCGGTATCTTGCACAGAAATGCAGGCTTTGGTGATATGCTTGTTGACTGGCTCCAGCAGACAATGCACCGAGATACTTCCTTCTTCTGTAAATTTAATGGCATTGAAGATCAGGTTGTACAATACCTGTTTGAGCCGGAAAGAATCGCCCTGTACAAACCGCAGTTCTTCGCCCTCTGCGGTATAATGCAGCGACAGTGACTTTTTCTGTGCCTGCGGCAGCAGGTCGGTACGCACCTGCTCCACAATTTTGACAATATCAAATGGCGACCTTTCAAATTTTAACTCACCTGCCTCAATCTTAGAAAAATCAAGAATATCGTTGACCAGCGAAAGCAAATGCTCGGAGGAATTATGCTACAGCCTGGATATACTCTGTCTGCTGATGGTCCATTGGCGTTTCTTTGAGTTGTTTGGTAAAACCCAGAATGGCCGTGAGGGGTGTGCGTATCTCATGGCTCATGTTAGCCAAAAAATCTTCCTTGACCCTGGCAAGCCGCTCTGCCTCTACCTTGGCGAGCTGGAGCTTTTTGCGATAATAGTCGCTTCGGGTAATATCGGCAAAAATAAGGTATATGATCACCGCTGTGATGATCAGCACAGCCGCCAGGATCATTCTATCCGGGAAAGAGAATCTTCCAGGGTGGCTTTGGCTTTTTGCGTTCTATCTTCTGAATTAAGCTGCCTTTCGTGCTTGATCTGCCTGATCAGCTGGTAAATATTATCCATTACTTCGGAGTTGGTAGACAGATAGGCCAACTCCTGCTCGCTTAGTTTGCGCTGAAGCGAAGCCTGTCTCCTTCTTACATTATTGAGTATTCGTTTAACAGAATCGGCATTGAGATTTAATACAGAATCCGCATCCGTCAAAGCTCCTTTGATTTCTTCGGAAACCGGATTTTTTTTCTTGTAGAATCCTACTTAGTATACCACGTTTTTCTTCGTCTTCTGCTGCAGTGTAACGCTGTCCTTTTTAGTATCCTGATGCTTGCTAATCTGAATCTGTTCCTCCAGTTCGCCCAGTGTTTTGCCATAGAGATCAAAGTTGTCCTGCTTTTTTTTAATATCAATAAACTCTTTAAAATTGACCCAGCCTGGCATTCAACAGCGTAAGTACAGAGTCCAGTGCTTCATCTCCTTTAAACTCGGTATCGTATTGTAATTCTGTGATTTGAGTACCAATAGAATCTACCTGCCTGTAGTATCGTTTTAGTTTCTCATTAGACTTGGAAACTGTATATTCCTGCAAGGTATTCTCAGTTTTGGTAATTGTGACCAGGATACTGTCTATCTGCAAAAGCGGCTTGTTGGCTGGGAGATCACCTCTACTGCCGCAAGCAGTTTATTGAAGCTTACATAGGAAAAATAAGAGGCCGCCATAAAAGCGATCAGCACCAGGCCAAAGCCCACAATTACTTTCGCTTTTAATGGCACTGGTGCGATTGGTTCTATTCAAAATAAATAGCTTTAGGTATGATTAATACTTACTGTACTTATATATAAAATCCATTCCAAACAAAAAGGCATCCTTCTGGCTAACATTCAGGTAATGTTATGTCAAGTCGTGTAACTTTTCCACACATTGGGAAAATTACTTCACATATAATTTCTGCCTTTATTTTAATAAGTGCCTAATATAGTCCGCCAGCGACTTAACAATACATCTTTCGCTTTTGGCATACTATTTCTTATCGCATGTATGTAATATAAGCATCAAACAAGCAGCATTGCTCCTTTAAAACAACCATACACTGCCTTTTAATTTTATTGAAAATGAAAAAAATTGTACTCTTTACCTTTTCTGTCTTTTTTCTGCCCTCATTGCTGAAGCACAAAATTTTGACCCCGTGAGAGATTCTTTTTTTGAAGAACCTGTGCTGGCACAGGCCAGCAAAAAAAGAATAGATTTCGACGAACTTCCGCAGGTAGTACAAAACAACTTTCATGATACTAAATATTCAGCATGGCAAATTAACAGAATACTGGAAGAAAAAGAGGACGATCAGACAATTACATACGAAATTGTTATTTCTAGTGAAAATTCGGAAGAAGCCATTAGGTTTGATGAATTAGGAAATACCATTATTAATGAGCATTAATTTGGTAAAGTAAGGGGATACTACTTTATATAATTCAGCCTCAGAGAAAATCTTTGAGGCTGATTTGTTTTTGTCCCTTTTAATTCATTGCATCTTACGCTTGTAACTTCTGAGCATAAAATTATGCACCTTATCATAATTACTGTTTTCCTGGAGCGTAAGTTTGACATGCTTGTTGTCTTGAAAACAAATATCCAGCTCTTTGAATTGTCCTGAAAAAGTTTTGACAGACGTTTCTTTCCAGAAAGTAAGGTCTTTGAAATAACGCGTACGTTTGCCTAGTCCAAAGATTCGCATCACTTCTATTTTATTTTTACTAACAAATAACTGCTGATAGCCGGTAATCGTCTTGATGGTTACAGCCACTGCTACCCCAGCACTCACGCCCAGGCCGATCACCATCCAGGAAGTAGCCATTCCCCTTGCCACCTGAATAAAAAGATAGGTCGCCAGACCATAGGCAAGCACCAGAAAAGCACCCAAAGAAAACAGTGTAGATAGTTTTGGTTTTGAAATGATCATCATAAGATAAAATAGTGGCAGAAATGGAAAGCATCAGCAATTTGGAACAAAAGTAGCAGATATTGCGTGTTTAAGCTACAAACCAGAGCAGTAATCAAATTTTAATGCATGATACGCTATACGCTGTCTTACCAACATCCGCACCAGCAGTTTATCGATATTTCTCTCACCGTACACGACATCCGGCAACCGGAAACCTACCTACAGCTACCTACCTGGCGGCCAGGAAGATATGAACTCAGCAACTTTGCCAAAATATCCAGCACTTCAGCGCAGAAGATACAGCAGGCAATTCGCTTCCTTGTGTAAAAGTAGCCAAAGACCGTTGGAAAGTAAGCACCGAAGGCATCAGTACCTTTATCGTAAAATATAATTACTATGCAGCCACACTGGACGCGGGCAGCACTTGGCTGGACAATGACCAATTGTATGTCAACTTTGTCAATTGCATGGTGTATGTAGAGGCACGCATGGAAGAACCGCACCGGGTACAATTAATCATTCCTGAAAACTACCGGATTAGCCTGTGGCTTGCCCGAGGTTGAACCACATACGCTGGAAGCTCCCAGTTTTTTATCACCTGGCTGAAAGCCCGATGATAGCTAGTGCAAACCTTACGCATTGGACCTACAAAGTGGCACAACATACGTTCCATATCTGGATACAGGGCCGTGTAGGCTCAGCCAGCAGAAACCACCAGCCGGTTTGCAGCTTTCACAGAACAGCAGATAGCCATGATGGGCGATTTTCCCCTGTCAGGCATATCATTTTATCTATCAGTTTCTTCCCTATCATGCCTACCACGGAGTAGAACATTTCAACTCCACCGTCATCACACTTGGTCCGGCAGAGCAGTTGCTGGAAGGTTCCAACGCTTACGAAGACCTGCTGGGCATTAGTTCTCATGAGCTTTTCCATACCTGGAACATTATCCGCATCCGCCCTGCCGAAATGATGCCCTACGACTACAGCCGAGAAAACTATTTTCCTACGGGCTTCATTGCCGAGGGCGTAACTACTTACTATGGCGATTTGTTTCTGGTTAGAAGTGGCGTGATCACCAAACGAGACTACTTTATGGAGCTGAACAAGCTCTTCAAGCGCCATTTTGAAAACTTTGGCCGCTTCAATCACTCTCTGTTGAATCCTCTTACGACCTGTGGCTGGATGGTTATGGTCCGGGCATTCCCAACAGAAAAGTATCTATTTATGTCAAAGGAGCTTTGGTCAGCATGATCTTGACCTATGGCTCAGGCAGGTTACCGGCAACCAACAATCGCTGGACACCTTTATGCGTTGTATGTGGGAACGCTTTGGAAAAGTGTCCAAAGGTTATACGCTGGATGATCTCAAGGAACTGGTTGGTGAACTATCAGGCAATCGCCTGCCCGATTACTTTGAACAGTTTGTTGAAGGCAAAGTGCCCCTGGAGACCAAAATTCAGGAGTTGCTGAATACGGTAGGCTACCTACTGAAAGAATCCGGTTCGGCTTTCATCAGCGAAAGAAAATTTGGCTTCAAAACTGCTATATCAGATAACAAAATGGTAGTTAGTGCCATAGAACCCGGATCAGTGGCAGCAGCTTGTTTGCGCCTGCATGATGAGATTGTTGCCGTAGATCAGCGAAAAGTGACAGATAGCATAGATGAGCTGCTGGCTACGCAAGATGCAGTGCATCTGACGATTTTCAGGCAGCACTACCTCCATACTTTCCATTTGGTCAATGATGGAAGAAGCTTTTTTAAACAATATACAATCGAGCAGAAAGACAATGCAAGTACGGAAGAAAAAGAAAATTTCACTCAATGGCTACAGTGTAGCTGGTAAAGCAAGTAAAACACCACACCCTGCATATTATCTAATGATATGCCTTCTGGCGTTGCCTTTATTATATAGCTGTAATAAGCAGGACGACGATGTGTACAAATTGCCTGCCTATGACTTTTCGGCATTAGACAGTATGTTGAACAGGCAAGTGTGCAGCAGCGCTTTACCGATGGGATGAGCATTGTACTGCAAAAAAAGGGCAAAATTATCTACGAAAATGCCTTTGGCACTCTGGATACGCAACAACCTATGCAGGTAGCCTCTTGTTCCAAGTGGGTATCCGCAGCCGTTATCCTCAGCTTAGTGGATGATGGTTTGATTCAGTTGGATGATTCCATTGGCAAGTATCTGCCGTATTTACCTTGAAAAACAAAGGGCAGGTCACTATCGGCAATGTTTTACCATGACCTCTGGTTTTGAGGAATGCCTGTCGGGCAAATATGGCTGTCCGATCGCCAATACGACTATTACGCTGCAACAGGCAACTGAGCAACTGGCAGAAACCCAGCCCCTGGTATATACACCGGTACCACCGTTTATTACAGCAGTGTAGGGATGCATATCGTAGGACGTATTGCTGAACTGGTCACCGGCAAAAGCTGGGCAATACTCTTCAAAGAGCGTATTGCTGACCCTTGCGCTATGCAGGTAAGCAGCTATGGGGATACTGATAATGCATACATTGCAGGTGGTTTGCAGACCGTACCGGCAGACTATCTCAACTTTCTGCAAATGATCCTGGACTATGGCGTATTTGGCCAAAAAAGAGTGCTGAGCGAGGAAGCAATAGAGGTGTTTTTTACCCCGCAAACACGCAAAGCACAGCGCGTCGAGAGTCCCCTATCCTACCCCGCCACCCTACCATCCTTACGATGCCAAACTGGTGTATTATGGCTTTGGCAGCTGGCAGGATGTGGTGAATCCGGATACCGACGAAATAGAAAGAATCAGCCAGCCGGGGGCTTTTGGCACCTTTCCATGGGTAGATCGTAAGCGAAATATGATTAGGAATTATCTTCACCAACAGCGTCCTGGAAGAGACCATCTCATCAGAACTCAAGATGCAGCAGCTCATCCGTGAAACTGTAGATACCGCTGAGATGCGTGTAGAGTAGGTACCACATAGAATCTCTGTAACTATAAGAAACTTACGTCCTACGCTATTTCCTCTGTCTTTATCCCTAATCACCTAAGCAAAACAAATATGCTTTGGTAAGAAACTCACCTGGTAGAAAAAAAAATATTTTTCTTTCACAGGTTATTTTCTATTTTGGGTGAAAATTCTCATTCACCTAATTTATCATGCTGAAAATCAATACACAACCGCTCGGCGACGGTCGGCCGCGCCGTCCGATCAAACCAAACGATCTCAATAACAAATTGAGCAGATTGTGGGAAATTATCTGCGCAGAAGATCCTGGGTATAGAAAAAAATTATGATCACACAAAAGGCTCGCCTGTCTTTACGGTCAAAGGTAAGTACACGACCCGGGGATGGACAGAGTGGGACGCAGGGTTTTCAGTACGGCTCTGCCCTGTTGCAGTTTGATGCTACCGGCGATGAGCAGTTTCTGGAATAGGCAGAAAACACACACGCCAGGCAATGGCTTCCCATGTGAGCCATATTGGTGTACACGACCACGGTTTCAACAACGTCAGCACCTATGGCAACCTGCTTCGCCTGATGAAGGAAGGCAAAATCGAGCAAAACGATTGGGAACAGGAGTTTTATGAACTGGCCCTCAAAGTGTCGGGTGCAGTGCAGGCTACCCGCTGGACCAATATCAAAAAACGGAGGCTTTATTCACTCTTTCAACGGCCCCCAGTCGCTCTTTGTAGATACCATCCGTTCCTGCCGTGCACTGGTCGTCTCACATCAGCTTGGACACACGCTGCAAAGTGAAAACGATGTCAGGATCAACCTGCTCAAACGTGCGCTCCAGCACATGAAAGCCACGGCTGACTATTCGGTGTTTTATGGCGAAGGCCGCGATATCTATGATGCCTGGGGGCGTACAGCCCACGAGTGCATTTTCAATACCAGGGATGGCAACTACCGATGTCCCAATTCACAACAAGGCTATACAGGTTTTTCCACCTGGACACGCGGACTGGCCTGGGCCATGTGTGGCTTCCCTGAAGAACTGGAGCTGATAGATACCCTGAGCGACGACGAACTCAGCGTTTATGGCACTCGCGATGAGATCACCAGTTTTATGCTGAAAGCTGCACAAGCCACCTGCGATTTTTACATAGATCATACGCCGATAGATGGCATTCCTTACTGGGATACCGGGGCACCCAATCTGTATAAGCTGGGCAATTACCTGGACAATCCCTCTGTTCCCTACAATGATTATGAGCCTATTGATAGCTCAGCAGCAGCCATCGCAGCACAGGGCCTGCTCCGGCTAGGGCATTATTTGCAGCACAAAGGCAAAGATGAGAAAGGTAAAAGATACTTTCAGGCCGGACTTACAGTGCTGGATACCTTGCTGGAAGAGCCTTACCTGAGTACCAGCAACAGCCATCAGGGCATTCTGCTGCACTCTATCTATCATCGGCCTAATGGCTGGGACTACATACCGGAAGGAAGCAAGATTCCACAGGGAGAGTCCAGCATGTGGGGCGACTATCATATTCTGGAAGCAGCACTATATGTGCAAAGACTGGCAAAAGGAGAACCTTATTATACATTTTATAAGTGTACGGAATAATCGCTTACTCATACACCACCCCATTGAAAGACTTATCCAAACTTTGTATCCACACCATCACCACCAAACCCTGGCCTATTGAAACTGCCGCCGAGAAATTTGCAGAAGCCGGAGTCCGTGGCATCACTGTCTGGAGAGATGCCCTTGAAAAACGAAACATTCAGCAAACCGGTAATGTGCTCCGGCAACATCAACTGCAAATCATTTCACTCTGTCGCGGAGGCTTTTTTCCTGCCACCTCTGCCGAAAAAAGACAGGCAGCTCTTGAAGGAAAACAAAAAGGCCATTGATGAAGCGGCAGCACTGGGTGCGCCTATGATCGTGCTGGTTTGTGGTGCCGAGCCAGGGCAGCCTTTGGCTATTTCTCGCCAGCAGATTCAGGATGGTATTGAGGCTTTGCTGCCTATGCGGAAGAACACCAGGTTAAACTTGCCATTGAGCCGCTGCACCCTATGTATGCCGACACCCGCTCTGCGATCAATACGCTGGGCCAGGCCAATGACATGGCGGAAGCCATCAGTTCATCGTGGGTAGGTGTAGCGGTAGATGTATATCATCTTTGGTGGGACAATCATCTACAATCAGAAATTATGCGCTGCGGACGCAACAACCATCTTTTTGCTTTTCACATTTGCGACTGGAACGTACCCACCCTGGACATGCTCAACGACAGGGGACTGATGGGAGAAGGCTGTATCAACGTGCCGGAAATACGAAGTTGGGTTGAAGCAGCAGGCTTTACAGGATTCACTGAGGTAGAAATATTTTCCAACCGCTTCTGGCAGATGGAGCAGGATGCATTTCTGGAAAAAATTAAAGAAGCTTACCTCACTTTCTCTTAACCAAACAAAATCACGAATACAAACAACTATGAACCAAAACATCAAGATACACAGCATAGGAATCATCATGAATGGCGTTACCGGTCGTATGGGCACCAACCAGCACCTGATGCGCTCTATTGTAGAGATTATCAGGCAGGGAGGCGTACAGTTGAGTCCTACCGAAACCATTATGCCTGACCCGATCCTGGTGGGTCGCAACGCTGCAAAACTGGAAAAGCTTTGCCAGATGTCTGGCATCAAGAAATACACAACCAACCTGGATGAAGTGATCAATGATCCGCACTACACCATTTATTTTGATGCGCAAACCACTGGCAGGCGGGCAGATGCTGTCAAAAAAGCCGCAAAAGCCGGTAAGCATGTCTATTGCGAGAAGCCAACGGCTACCAGCACCAAAACGGCCCTTGATCTATATCATTTCTGTCAGGAACATGGCGTAAAAAACGGGGTCGTGCAGGACAAACTCTTTCTACCGGGTCTGATGAAAATCCAGCGGCTGATTCAGAATGGATTCTTTGGTGACATCCTTTCTGTTCGGGGAGAGTTTGGCTACTGGGTGTTTGAAGGCGATACTATTCCAGCGCAACGCCCTTCCTGGAATTATAAAAAAGAAGAAGACGGCGGTATCATCGTAGACATGCTCTGCCACTGGCGCTATGTGCTGGACGGCATTTTTGGCAAAGTAAAATCCGTGTCCTGCCTGGGTGCGACACATATTCCTAAAAGAATAGATGAACAGGGTAACTCATATCAGGCCACTGCCGACGATGCAGCTTATGCCACCTTCGAACTGGAAAACAACATCATTGCCCAATTCAACTCCTCCTGGACCGTGCGTGTACGCCGCGACGATTTGCTGACCCTGCAGGTAGACGGCACCAAAGGCTCTGCCGTAGCCGGCCTGCGCGACTGCTGGATTCAGCACTATGGAAACACGCCAAAGCCTGTGTGGAATCCTGATATCAAACAACCTATTGATTTTTACGAAGGCTGGGCCAAAGTGCCTGAACAGGAGTTTTATGATAATGCTTTCAAGGTACAGTGGGAAATGTTTTTGCGCCATGTGGTGAAAGACGAACCTTTTCCTTATACCCTACTGGAAGGAGCCAAAGGCGTACAACTGGCCGAAAAAGGTCTGGAAAGCTGGGCAAAACGATGCTGGGTAGACCTGGAAGAGCTATCGTAAGTTCTTATCAAAAAATATAACCTGAATATATCATGAAACAAGTAGCTTTTATTACCGGTGGTAGCCGCGGCATCGGATATGGCATTGCAGCAGCTCTGGCCAAAGAAGGCTTTGATATAGCCATCAACGGTATGCGTCCAAAAGAACAGGTGGCTGATGTTATAGAAAAACTTGAAGCACTGGGAGCCAATGTATTGTACTGCCAGGGAGATATTGCTGCTACCGATGCCAGAAAAGAGATGTTGACCAGCATCAAAGCACACTTTGGCCGCCTGCATGTGCTGGTCAACAATGCTGGCGTAGCTCCCAAAGAGCGTAAAGACATCCTGGAAGCCAGTGAGGAAAGCTTTGAGTATGTTGTGAAGACAAATCTTCAGGGACCTTACTTTCTCACGCAGCAGGTAGCCAACTGGATGATTGCGCAAAAGCAGGAAGAAAAGCAGTTTTCAGGCTATATCATCAATATCTCTTCCATTTCAGCCACCATCGCTTCAGTCAACCGGGGGGAGTACTGCATCTCCAAAGCAGGCATGAGCATGATGACCTTACTGTTTGCTGCCCGTCTGGGCGAACATAATATTCCCGTATACGAAGTGCGCCCTGGTGTCATCAGTACCGACATGACGGCAGGTGTGCAAGAAAAATACGATCGGTTGATCAGCGAGGGGCTGATGGTGCAACCGCGGTGGGGCTATCCTGAAGATGTGGGCAAAGCTGTAGCAGCCTTGGCCAAAGGATATTTCCCCTACTCTACCGGGCAGACGATCATGGTAGAAGGTGGCATGACCATCCCCAGGCTCTGAAATAGTGTATATCGTTTGATGCTTGATCCTTTACGTATTGTGATTTATTTGTATTTTGGCTTTTGATATTTTAATACTAAAACAAACAACCTAACCTATATATGACCAAACGACCCAGCCCTATTTACTGGTATCTTTGTATTGCAACAGCCATACTACTGACCATCGTCACCTTTACCCCTTTGGTAATACCAGCAGGAGTTTATCGGCCCAGGTTGCTGGGTATGCCCTATACGCTCTGGGTGACCGTCCTGATCACTTGTCTCTACGTGTTGCTCACTTATATTGGCACACGGGTGCATCCCGGAAGAAACGAAGATGAGTTATGACTACCTGGGTAATTGTTCTCGGTATATTGTATGCAGGAATGCTGGCGTTTGTCGCCACACAATCTTTCAAAAAAAACAAAACGGCTGAAGACTACCTGCTCGCAGGCTCTAACATCGGCATGATTCTGGGCTTTCTAACGTTTGCCGCTACCCTGTTTAGTACTTTCACTTTACTGGGTATGCCCGACTTTTTCCGCGTCAATGGCATTGGTGCATGGATTTTTTTGGCTTTGTCAGATGGTGGCATGGTGTTTTTGCTTCTTTGGTGGGGCTATCACCTTCGCAAAAAAGCAGCAAAAAAAGGTTTCAGAGGCGTGGCCGGGCTTGTATCGCAGTGTTTTGACAATAAGTGGGCGGGTTATGTAAGCCTGACTGGTGTATTTGTATTTCTGATACCCTACGTAGGCATCCAAATCAGGGGTATTTCCATTTTTATGACTGCCGTGTTCCCGGACGCACTGCCGCTTTGGGGGTGGGCTGTCGCCATCATTGCTGTGATGTTGTTGTATAGTGAAACCGGGGGCTTGAAGGCCATCATGCACGCCGATGCCATTCAGGCCATCATATTGCTTACCGTCACCTGGATTATCGGCATCAGTTGTATCATTCACTATGGAGATATCCGAAACCTCTTCCAGGAAATTGAGGCTACCAATAAAGAACTTTTGTCGGTTCCGGGTCCCAAAGGGCTGTTCACGCCACAATTTCTGATCGCTTCTTTTCTGGTCATCCTGTGTCTTCCTATCACGCAACCTCAACTTACGATCCGGCTGGTGATCATTCGCAATCTGAAAACTACCCACCTGATGGCCGTTGCTGTCGGTATCTTTGCCATCCTGGTCATTTTCCCCACCATCTTCATAGGACTTTATGGAGCCGTGCGGTACCAGGAATTATCTACGGCAGAATTTCTATCGCAGGTGCTGTTGTATGAGCAGCCCCCTTTCATTGCTGCCGTCACGGTGATAGGACTCTTGGCAGCAGGTTTATCCACTACCGATTCCATGATCTTTGCCTTGGGAACAGAACTGCGGTCTGTGCTTCCCGACCGACATCATCAAAACCTAAAAATAACTAAGATTGCTATCATTTGCTTTTCGGCTATTGCCGTTATCTTTTCCGTTATCGCTGGCGATCAGCTCGCCACATTAGCCAGGGTAAGCTTTGCAGGCACCTCTATGCTTGCTCCCATGATCCTATCAGCCATTTTGTCTGAGCAAAAGCCCAGCCCGGTCATCATCATAGCAACAGCCGCAGGACTCGTGCTATTTCTGTCCTCCTTGCTTGGCATCATTCCTGACCACGTAGGCATGTTCCGCATGGATTTGTTGCTGCTCACCACCATTGGCTTAATCACGGCTTGTACTTTTATCTTTCGAAGGAGGTAACCTTATGGCGTTCACTAAAGCTTTTTACGCATCAATTGTTGCTAAATTTTAGTAAATAACAGTCAAAAACATACATGAATGTCAGCTAAACTATTACACAGGTTCATGTATTTATCCGGTAAATTTACAGTTATCTGAAGATGTAGCCTTAAAAATTATACTAAAGTAATACTTTTATTACATCTTATTATCTAGCCAAAAGCTTTTTGGTAAAAAAGTAGCTATCAGTCAATATCAACATTTACATATTTTTCTCATATTTATTGGATAATTGTTGGCTGTTGGAGAAGGAAAAATATCTTTAAACCTCTGTAAATATGTGTAACGTTATATGCTAAAAGGCGGCCTGCGATTGATAAGCCTGCTATGGCTGCTAGGTTGCCAAACTGACCCTTTACCTGTTACTTCCTCTGCCTTACCTGCCAAAACCACTTCGGGTTACCATACCTTTGGTTGCCTGGTACAGGATTCTTTGTGGCTGCCCCAGCCTTTTGCCAAAGCGCCTGCACTGATGACAAACTGGACAGAAGACGGCAAGCTGTATGTTTATGCGGAAAACAAGTCTAAAAAAGCCATCATCACCCTTAGAGTTTATGATGTATTTTCGGAAGGAGCGTATGATCTGGAAACCATCTCCTGTACTCAAAATATCTGTACAGAATATAGCGATGATGTAGGCAACTACCAGGTAATAGACGGACAGTTGCTTATTACCAGATTAGACCCGATAAGCTCATATCATCTCCGGTGAATTTTATGCGGTGCTCAGGGAGCGCAATGACGGAACCTTACTGGAAATCAAAGACGGAAGATTTGATATAAGCTATTGATCAACATGCTTTAAGATTAATAAAGGAGTAAGCCGAAAATCCTTTCAATAGAGTAGGTAATATGTTAAATCTTTATAATTATGAGAAACTTACGTTTCATCCTGTTTTCTCTGTTTTATGTTTGTTTGTTAGGAGGAGGAACAATGGCTCAGGGGGAGCAAAAAAGTACGGTAACTCTTACCACCATCACCAACAACGTGATAGAAGAAGAGATGCCCCGCCTGCCCTGGACCGTAGGCACCGACCTGCTCTGGCTCATCGATAAGAACAGCCTACCTGCTACCACCATTTTTATCAAGCGCAACGTGCAACCTAAAAACAAGATACCAGGTGCAGTAAGAATGAGGGTGGGATTGAATTTTAGTTCTCTGGAACGAGAGATAAGACCTGATGGTCAGCCTTACGAATCAATGGATTTTGACGTCTATACAAGGTTAGGTTATGAATGGCAGATAGCGCGAGGAAGACATCGAGTTCTATATGGTGCCGATTTACATTTAGAATACAATTATCGCTATAGCAAGGCATACTACTCGGAGAACAATCAGAGAAATGAAGACGCAAGAGTTTGGTCATGGAACGTAGGCCCAGTAGGTTTTATAGGTTATCAGTACTTTCTTTCACCTCATATCTCTTTTTCTACAGAAGCTTCTTATAGTATAATCTACAGAAGAGACAAACGAAAAAATGATATGACTTATCAGGACGTTACAAATTACCTAAATGAGGCGACTATTTTTAATGCATGGGATAGTCGTTTTACCCCATTCTATATGCTTAATCTGTATTATCACTTTTAAATAATTTTATCATGAAAAAGTTGATTTTCTTAGCTATACACATATTTTGCGCATCAATCGTGTATTCTCAAAACGTTGTAACTGTTGGACTTACAATCTCTCCTAATGATGATAGATCTTTCTGTCCAGGGGAATACATCACATATTCTGCCTATCCAACAAAACCTGTCAGTGGAAGTTGCCAGTACCAATGGACTGTAACCAATGGAGAAATATCAGGTGTAACCGGAAATTCCGTTATCAACAACGGTCAGATTGATGTAAAATGGAATAATGTTACTCAAGGGACAATTTCTGTAGTATTAACTGGTTGCGCTGACTTTCAAGGGTCGAAAAACATAAATTACGCAATCAAGTCTATAAGCGGTTTAAAACCTTCTACTACCAACGGCAGCCCTTCAGTAAATGTAGGTTATTGTGCTACTCCTGCTACATTTGCTATTAATCCTCTGCAATATGCCAGCAAGGGAAAAGCAGAACAAACAGCCGCTCAGGTAGATTCGTATGAATGGGTTATACCAGCCGGATGGAAAATT
Organism: Cyclobacteriaceae bacterium; assembly: GCA_958296015.1. GTDB lineage: Bacteria > Bacteroidota > Bacteroidia > Cytophagales > Cyclobacteriaceae > JAJNNC01. The sequence goes on along the minus strand of CATQIH010000002.1, from coordinate 165,461 downwards.
AACAACGTCGTTAGTGATGGTAGTACACCTTTCAGAACTTCAGCTAGAAGTATCAGCCCTATACCTGGCAATTGTGGAGGAGACAAAGTAAGAGTAAGAGGTGTAAGCTTTTGTGGAAATGTATACTTTAGTGACTATTTAGATATAACAGTAAAACGCTATTATGGCGGCACCATCAGTGGACCAAGTGCGGTATCCTGTGCCGCTGCTTCTACTGTTACTTATTCGGTTCCGGCCTTGTCTTGTGCTTCTTCTTACAAATGGAGCTTGCCCGCCGGATGGACAGGTTCTAGTACTACCAATTCTATTACAGCACGCTCTAATGGTCAAGGCGGAAAAGTATCTGTTACTGTCAACGTGTGCGGCACTTCAGTACCTAAAGAACTAACAGTGGGTCAGGTACTCAATCCTATTATTTCACAAAGTTATTCAAGTTACTGTAATGCTGGCTCACCAATCACATTTAGAGCTTGTTTAAAAATTTTATGTAGGTTCAAGGTTCAAACGATTAAGGATTCTTTGGCAGTTAGCCCAATATATCCAAGCTTCAGCACTGTTTGTTGTTTTTTCGTGATCCTTGTCCAGCCTTCTTTGGAAAATGAACTACCCCGAGGCAGAGCCGTCGGGGTATCAAAACAAACGTAGCTGATTCTTGTGCAACTCCATATATTTTGACTTTCCCTGATTTTGAATATACTTTTTGATCACTTCTTCACTTGCATATTGGCCTACAGTATTTACATAGTAGCCACTCGTCCAAAACTTGCCGCCCCAAAGCATCTGCTTGACCTCTGGATGAAGGCGGAAAATCTCTTTGGCAGTGATACTCTTGACCGCACCAATGATCTTCTTAGGAGCATTCGAGGGAACACTCTGAATCAAAAAATGAACATGGTCCCCATCAAGGCCGATCTCCAAAAAATGAATTTCATATCGCTCCTCTATCTTCAGGCAAATATTCTTGAAAGTGGACGAGACCTCTGCACTCAATACTTTTCTCCTATACTTGATAGGACAAACAAAATGATACAAAAGCAAGCTTTTATTGTGACTCTTGTGAATATGTTCGCTCATACTCACAAATGTAAATATCCTCACGCAACACCCGAGGCAGAGCCTCGGGGAATTCTATTGATTAAAGATGCCAAAAGTTTGCTCAACGACCCATCTAATTTTCACGGGAACAAATCCTCTGGCAGTAGGTGGTCGGGATGATATTTCCAGCTCTATGCTGGTATACATTCTGACCAACCAATCACCAAGCTCCACTTTATAGGCTGCATCTGCAAAGACTTTCTTCAAGCGGTGAAGATAGCCAAGCACAGGACTGACAACATGCTCGGCCATCACTCCGTCGTGCTGGTTTGCCGCATGCACTACGGCTACCCAAATCAACCCCACTGTGTCAGTCAATATATGACGTTTCCTTCCATTAATCCTCTTATTTCCATCTATGCCTGTATCCTCACTAACAAATGGTGCTTTCTTAACTGACTGACTATCAATAGATACGGCACTAGGCGTAGCTTGCCTACCCTCTTGTTCCCTCAGCATCATATTGAGACAACTATTAAGTCCAACTAAGGTGCCATCCTTTTTCCACTTGCTGAAATAATAGTAAACCAACTGCCACTTAGGAAACTCTTTTGGTAAGTTTCTCCATTGGCTACCTGTTCGTAATATCCAAAATATAGCATCTACTATATCCCGTAAATCATACCTTCGCTTTCTTTGGATGGGTAATTTTTCTTTTATAACTTGTCACCGGCAGGCGATCCTGTGCGGGTCAGTGAGTCTCTCATATTGAGCCGCCGTGGCCCGGTCTGCATAAACTTTTATGTTTTGGTCAACTAAAGTTTACGCACTGGCCCGCTCTTTTCAAAATTTAAACACGCTCTTATACCCTATCGTAATAGGTAGTATCAAGTATGGAATATCAAAAGTTTGTCCTTCTGTTCTGTTCCCCTTACCAGAGTATATTAGTTCAGGTTGTACATACCATTGTTTACTGAAAGGAATGTGCCAAAATATTCCAGCATGAAAAGCAGCCCTATAATAGGGTTCAGAAACATCAAAACCATCTGGCGTATGTAAAAAAGTCGTTTTTGCCAAGTTTAATCCTGCTTTGATACCAATATTACCCTGTGCAAAGGTATTTTTGACAATAAATACAAAAAACAAGAAAGCAAGTAGAAGGACTTTGAATTTGTTCATAAAATATCTATTTCAAACTGCACTAGGTCAATAAATTCCTGCACCCTTTGCTCTACATCTTCAGCAGTGAGGTTGATCAGGCGTTCGGCACCAAACTTTTCTACACAGAAGGAAGCCATGGCCGAACCGTAGATAATACCTCGTTTCATGTTCTCAAAAGAAATATCACCAGAACTTGCCAGGTGACCGATAAAGCCGCCTGCAAACGTATCGCCGGCACCGGTTGGATCAAACACATCTTCCAGTGGCAGGGCGGGTGCAAAGAACACCTGCTTTTCACCAAACAGCAAAGCCCCATGTTCTCCCTTCTTGATAATCAGCACTTTAGGCCCCATCCGCTGAATCTTTCTGGCAGCCTTTACAATGGAATATTCTCCGGAAAGCAGACGGGCTTCTTCATCATTGATAGACAGTACGTCTACCATTTGCAGTACTTCTTTCAGGTCTGGCAGAAAAGTATCGGTCATCCAGAAGTTCATAGTGTCGAGGACTACCAGCTTTGGTCGCTTCTTTAATCGCTTCAACGCGGTGATCTGTACGGATGGTGTAAGGTTGCCCAGCATCAGGTACTCACAGTCCTGGTAAGCATCCGGTATGACGGGATCAAAATCAGCCAGCACGTTTAGTTCGGTTGCCAGCGTATCGCGGGTATTCAGGTCGTTATGGTACTTACCTGACCAGAAGAAGGATTTTTCGCCCTGTTTGATCTGCAACCCCTCGGTGTTGATACCCTTGCGCTGGAACATCTTGATATCCTCCGAAGGAAAATCCTCGCCAACCACGGCTACCAGATTTGGCTTATCGGCAAAATAAGCTGCTGATAGAGCGATATATGTGCAGGAGCCCCCAATAATTTTATCTGTTTTGCCAAAAGGTGTCTCGATCGCATCAAAAGCCATCGTACCTACCATTAATAAACTCATGTGTATTGTTGTTAGCTAATAAATAATACTTTGCGCAAAATAGTCAAACTGATAGGAAAATTATAGGAATCGGGAAATTAAGAAGTTGATAGATATCAAGAAGTTTATTGAAACTAAGAAATTGGTGAGAAATCACTTTTAGCTCGTCGATAGTAAAAAGTGATTTCAATCAGTCTCTATTTATTTCAACAAGTCTCTTTCAATTTCCATTTATACTTTTATTCCACCTGCGTCTTTAGTTGAGCGGATGATACGCGTTGTTCGTTGGTTGTAATGGGTTTGGCTTCTCTGATCAGATAACGATATTGCCGAAAAGTTTTGATCTTTTTCATTTCCAGTTGCTGCATGATTTGGAGTAGCCTTGCATTGTTTTCCTCAATACCTGCCATCTCGAGCCATCGGTATTTTTTGCCTGATGGAGCTTCATTAATCAACTGCTGTAGTAATGCTGCTGCAATACCTTTATGCTGAAAATCCTGTTTCACCCCCATCAGCAATGCCGTAATCTTAGGTTCGCTGCCTGCCTGAAATAGCATTTTGACTTTATTTATGACATTTTTGCTGCTTCTGATATATTTCTGCGCGTCACCTGGCAGGCAAAGGAAAAAGCCAACAGGCTGTTCCTTATAAAAAGCTCCCCATGCTGTTTTCTCATCCAGAAAGGGGTCTAATGCAGCCAATAGGTCTTCCATTGAACCCACGTTCATCACCCCACAGTCTGCCTGTGGTTCCCAGGCATGCTGATACACTTCGGTGACGGTCTGTGCCAGTTCTGCCCCATCTTTTTTGTCAAAGGCTCTGACACAAAAATCCTGATCTGCCAGGATGTCTGCAGCTTTTGCCCGGCATACGCGCTGCAAATCCTGAGAAAAAAGATCAGCCAGATAATGATGCTGTTCGTGCTGAAGCTCAAAGCCATACGACTCAAACAGGTTTTGATAGTAGGGCTGGTGGTAAGGTACGCCGCACAGTGCTTCTTCTTCAAAGCCATCTGTGAGCAGCCCGCCTGGCATCAGTGGATAAAGCATATTGTGCGGAGCCATGGCCTGCCATACGTTCTTTCTTTCCAGCCATTGTTTACAATGATCAAAGAGCGCAAAAGCTGCTTTGGGATGGTCGATGCACTCAAAAAAGCCAATGCTTCCCGTTGGAAGCTCCTGACCGGTATGGCAGACAAAGGCGGCAATGCGACCGATCATGTCTCCTCTGAAATTGGTGATGATCCAGCGTTCGGCTTCACCATGCTGAAAAAACGGATTTCTTTCGGGATCAAACAACTGATACAAGGCTTGGTGCCCCATATGGCCCCAGTGGGTATTGTGTTTATATAATCTGACAGGGAAATGCACAAACGCTTTTGCTGTCTCTGTATCACAAACTCGTAGAATTTGCATAGTGAAAAATGGTTTTGACTAAAATTACGGATCGCTTATAACTTGCACTACCTTTTAAGGATTTATACTTTATATTTGTGGCTTACCTAAACAAAACTTAGATTAGCCGGAAGCTGACTGTCAAGCAATTGCTAAAATAACTTTATTATCTAAAACATTTCTCCCGGCATTATACCACTTATATATATAAAATCTGTTAATAAAGTGTATTTTTTGACATCAAACAATATTTATCCTGATAAAGTCATAAAAATAATAATATAAATTTAAAATTACTACTTTTTCTTTAAAAAGTAGTAAAATATTACATCAAACCAGTAATCTGTTTATAAAAACACAATGGGCAAAATCATCGCAATAGCAAACCAAAAGGGAGGCGTAGGTAAGACGACCAGTGCGATCAACCTTGCGGCCAGCCTGGCTGCACTGGAATATAAAACACTGGTAGTGGATGCCGACCCACAGGCTAATACCACCTCCGGGCTGGGATTTAATCCTAAGGAGATTGAAAACAGCGTGTACGAATGTATGGTAGACGGTGTGGAGGTACGGGGAGCCATTGTGGCCACAGACATTAAATACCTCGACCTGCTTCCTTCGCATATCGATCTGGTAGGTGCTGAGGTGGAAATGGTAAGCTTGGAGCAACGCGAAGAGAAGATGCGCCATGCTTTGCAGCCTATCAAAGACGATTATGAGTTTATCATTGTTGACTGCTCTCCTTCACTGGGCCTGATTACGATCAACTCCCTGACAGCTGCCGACTCGGTGATTGTGCCGGTACAGTGTGAATATTATGCTCTGGAAGGTCTGGGAAAATTGCTTAATACCATCAAAATCATACAGACGCGCCTGAACCCCAGACTTGAAATTGAGGGCATCCTGCTTACCATGTACGATGTGCGCCTGCGCCTGTCCAACCAGGTAGTAGAAGAAGTAACCTCCCACTTTCAGCAAATGGTTTTTGATACGCTCATTCCCCGAAACATCAAGCTGAGTGAGTCGCCTAGTTTTGGCTTGCCTGTAATTGCACATGATGCCGAAAGCAAAGGGGCCATTAGTTACCTGAACCTGGCAAAAGAAATATTGGTAAGAAACGGAAAATTACAGAAACAAGAACTCGAATGAATTTAGATAAATCATCAGTGAAAGCAGGTAAGAGAAGAAATGCATTGGGCAGAGGATTGGGAGCTTTGCTGGAAGATACCCCTTCCCATGACCAGAAAGACAATGTGGTGAGGGAAGTCAGCAGTATCAACGAAATTTTACTGGACTACGTAGAGGTAAATCCCTACCAGCCCCGGACAGATTTTGACCCGCAGGCCATAGAAGAACTCGCGGAATCTATCCGTGTGCAGGGTATTATACAACCTATCACGGTTAGGAAACTGGGAGAAAACCATTACCAGCTTATCTCCGGTGAGCGCCGGGTGCAGGCTTCCAAGCTGGCAGGTCTCAAAAAAGTGCCAGCCTATGTGCGCTCTGCCAACGACCAGCAGATGCTGGAAATGGCACTCATTGAAAACATCCAGCGCGAAAACCTCAATGCGATGGAAATTGCCCTGAGCTACCAGCGCCTGATCTCCGAATGTAACCTGAAGCAAGAACAGCTTGGCGACCGGGTGGGAAAAAACAGGTCTACTGTCAATAACTACCTCCGCCTGCTCAGGCTTCCACCCGATATTCAGGCAGGTCTGCGCGACAGCCGCATCTCGATGGGCCACGCCAGGGCTATTATCAATGTAGATAATGTAGAACAGCAGCTGCATATCTTTGAGCGTATCATCAGTGAAGAGCTGTCGGTAAGAAAGGTAGAGGCACTTGTAAGAGAACTGTCTAACCCCAAGAAAAAAGCCACCCCACAACCAGAAGCCCATCCGGAAACACAACATCAGATCAGACAGTTGCAGACCCGCCTTTCCTCACATTTTGGCACCAGAGTGCATGTCAAAAGCAGCGGTAAAGAGAAAGGTGAGATCAAAATCCCGTATGTTTCTTCCGATGATCTAAACAGAATTCTGGAGTTGCTCGACGTTGTCTGATGGTCCATACGCGCAACATAATAAGACTGGTTTTTCTGCTGACAGGCATCCTGGTTTGTCAGTGGCTGCAACCTGTGTATGCCCAGAAGCAGGCAGATACCACCGTAGTAGACATTGATGCCATACCGGCAGGCAAAAGCAATAACATTGGCACAGGTGTACCTGGACAAAACGACGCATCCGACTCTGTGATAGTGGTAGAGGAAGACAGGAACAGGGCACCCCGCAAAGCCGCCCTGCTTGCGGCAGTCTTTCCCGGATTTGGGCAGATCTATAATGGCAAATACTGGAAAGTACCCATCATTTATGCAGGGTTTGCTGGTATAGCCTATGCGGTGGTGTGGAACAACGATAAATACCAGCTGTACAAGCGGGTGCTTCTGGCAAGAAGTGTTAATGCTACTGCCGAAGACCCGTTAAATGGAATTTTGGGTACTATTGATCCTACAAGACTACAGAGCACCGTAGAGAATTATAACAGAGACCGCGATCTTTCTATCATCATCATGGTGGCCCTGTATGGCTTACAGATCATGGATGCCATCGTGGATGCACACCTGATGGATTTTGATACGGACACTGATCTGTCCTTTGAACTCAAACCTTCGGGTGGAGCTGGTGGCGTAGGTGATGGATACAGCGTACCTAATTATGGGCTGGCATTGACACTAAAGTTCCAGTAATTTATCAGAAATACATCAACATTATTAAAGTTCCAGTAATTTATCAGAAATACATCAACATTATACAAGTGCATAGCTACAGACTCTGTATTTGCATGTCGTTCAGCCCAGTGAGCTTAGCAATTAAAGCACCCATCGCTGGTTTCCTTTCTCCTAGATATATCACATATTGCTTGACTTCCTTTCTGTATTTTCCTTTAGTATTCTGTCATAATCACCCATCAAACAAAGGTATGGTAAATTAACAAGCTTTGCCCTTTTACAAACCAGTGAAATTCTACATCTTGCATTTTTACAAACAAACCATTTGCATGAATATTTTACTGCTTGGCTACGGCAAGATGGGTAAAGCCATAGAACAGCTTGCCCTGGAAAGGAACCATTCCATTGTAGCAAAGATTGACCTGCATAACGCCGAAAACCTCACTGCCCTTGATACCACCGCTGTAGATGTTGCCATTGAATTCAGCCAGCCGGACGCAGCCTCTCAGAATATTCGCTACTGCCTGAAAAATGGTATTCCTGTCATTTCCGGCACCACCGGATGGCTTAAAGACAAACCAGCTATCGAAGATTACTGCACCGAGCGCAATGGCACATTCTTGTATGCCTCCAACTTCAGCATCGGAGTCAATATCTTCTTCAGGTTGAATGAATATCTGGCCGGTATGATGAAAAAGTTTGAAGAGTATGAGCCATCGGTGATAGAAACACACCATACCGAAAAGAAAGATGCCCCCAGCGGCACGGCCATCACCCTGGCGGAAGGCATTCTGAGAGAACATCTCAAAAAGCATGAGTGGGAGTTGGAAAGAAAAGGTGAAAACTATGCAGGCACCGGCAAGTTGCCCATTCAGGCTATACGAGAAGGTCAGGTGCCGGGCACACACACCGTCACCTATGCCTCTGACATTGATACTATTGAGATCAGGCATACGGCTCACGCCCGCAAAGGCTTCGCCCAGGGTGCAGTGATGGTGGCCGAGTGGATCAAAAACAAAAAAGGCATCCTGACCATGCAGGATTTTTTAAAACTATAATTCCATATCTTCGCATATCATTTATTGTAGAAAAACGTTTCTGTTCATATACATTTTCCAGAAACTTCACCGCATATATCCAAAGACTGATATAAATTCCTATGGCTACATTTACATTCAAAAATAAAGAAGAAAGACGCACCACCGAACCAAAGCATCCTAAATCAAAATCCAGAGAATGGATTGATGCTATCCTTTTTGCCGTTATTGCAGCCACGCTGATACGCTGGTTGTTTCTGGAAGCATTCACCATTCCTACGCCCTCTATGGAAAAATCGCTGCTGGTAGGTGATTTTCTGTTTGTAAGCAAAATGCACTATGGAGCGCGTACTCCCAAGACTCCGTTGCAGATGCCTCTTACGCATCAGAAGATCTGGGGCACGAATATTCCCTCTTATGTCGATTGGATACAGCTTCCACAATATCGTTTGCCTGGCTTTTCTGAGGTAAAACGCAATGACGTAGTGGTATTCAACTACCCGGCTGAATATGAACATCCTACTGACCTGAAAACCAACTACATCAAACGATGCATCGGTCTGCCAGGAGACATCATACAGGTTAAAGACCGGCAGGTGTATGTCAACAACCAAAAAACGATCAATTCTCCGGGTTTACAGTTTAAATACATTGTGACACCCTCTCAAAATTTGACTGACCTCAACGACCGTGTATTTGCCAAATATGGGATATGGGAATACAGTCAGACACCAAACGGTGACTATATCATGCTCTCTACTCCCGAAGTGGCAGAACAAATGGCTAAGCTAGATTTTATTGCAAGTGTAAAACCAGACATCATGTCCGAAGACCAGGTAAATCCCAGAATTTATCCTGATGCCCGGATTTTTCCGTGGAACGTCGACTGGTTTGGGCCGTTGAAAATCCCTGCCGAAGGTATGACCATTGAACTTAACAAAGAAAATATTGCTAAATACGAGCCGGTGATCAAGCACTATGAAGGACATGAAACAGTGGAAAATAAAGACGGTATTTTGTATATTGATGGGCAGGCCGCGCAGACTTACACCTTCAAACAGGACTATTACTTTATGATGGGCGACAACCGTCACAACTCCGAAGATTCCAGGTTTTGGGGTTTTGTGCCCGAAGATCATATCGTAGGCAAAGCCTTCTTCATCTGGCTGTCTATTGATCAGAATGCCGATTTCCTTCACAAAATCCGCTGGGATCGCTTGTTTCATCTGATTAAGTAAATCATCAACCGTTCAGGTTGATCAAAAAAATTATATTCTAAACTATACTACGGTACATTTGGCTTAAAGTGGGCTGTGAGGACACAGCCCACGGCCTTCGCGCCTCGGTTTGTGTCTCCACAAACCGAAACTGTACCGTAGTATAATTCTAAACTTAATTCTACTAACTGGCTTTTGTAAATCTTTCCTGTAATACGCACACTGATCAAACAAATATCATACATGATCAGCCAGGCTCCTACCAGGCAATCTCTTCCATCCCGTTTGCTTTCAGGTATTCGTTGGCTTTTTTGAAGTGGTTATTGCCAAAGAAACCCCTGTCGGCAGAAAAAGGAGATGGATGTGGCGATTGCAGCACGCAATGCTTTGATGCATCGATGATGGCACCTTTCTTCTGAGCATAGGCACCCCAAAGCATAAACACCAGGTGTTCACGCTGATCTGAAAGACTCTTGATCACAGCATCGGTAAATTCCTCCCACCCCTTTTTCTGATGTGAGCCGGCCTGCCGTGCCCTCACGGTGAGCGTGGCATTTAGCAGCAGCACTCCCTGTTTGGCCCATCGTTCCAGGTCGCCACTTTCTGGTATGGGTTTGCCAGATTCGTTTTGAATCTCCTTGAAAATATTTATCAGCGAAGGTGGTTTTGTGATGCCCTCTCTCACCGAAAAAGCAAGTCCATTGGCCTGCTTAGGCCCATGATAAGGGTCTTGCCCCAGAATAACCACTTTGACAGCCTCAAAATTAATCAGGTCAAAAGCTCTGAAAATCTCTTTACCCGGTGGATAAATAGTCTGCGCTTGATATTCTGACTTGACAAAAGCTGTGAGTTCCATAAAATATGTCTTGGAAAACTCATGATCCAGATGTGTTTTCCACGAATCAGCAATTTTTACATCCATTGTTGTGATAATTTTACTTTTCTGTGATATTATATTAAACTTATACTTATCTTACTCCGTAAAGTAGTGATGGTTCATCCTGGTCTGCCATGACACAAGGGCATCACCCGTAATAGATTTACAGATATGGTCACTGAAATTACCGAAGGCATAAAAATCAGTGTTATTACTGAATACCAACCGGAGTACTCCAGTCCCGGCAAGGATCATTTTGTTTTTACCTATCATATTTCTATTGAAAACAACAGTAATTACACGATAAAGTTATTGCGCAGGTACTGGCAGATTTTTGATATCGGCTATCCTATGCGCGAGGTAGAAGGCGAGGGTGTAGTAGGCAAACAGCCAGTGCTCGAGCCCAACCAATCTCACCAGTACGTATCGGGCTGTAACCTGAAATCCGGAATCGGTAAAATGATGGGTAATTACCTGATGGAACGGCAACTAGATGGCAAAATTTTCAGTGCTGTAATTCCTGAGTTTGTGATGTCAGTCCCTTTCAGGGCTAATTAAGCTGCCGTATTCTTCTTTCGCCAGCACACTAGCTGCTATCTTTGTCACTATCTTGCACTACTGTTTTTATCCTTGAGAAATCAGCTTTCCCTTATCAAAGGTTATAGCCAACACTGGCTCAATGCAGTCAACGAGCACTCGCTGCACGCGCCGTTTATCTATGAATTTTATACACAAGTAATCAAATCGCCGGAGTTGCCCCTCGAGGTGGATATCATTGAGCCGTACAGGCAACAGTTTCTTGCATCACCGGCGGTGATAGAAGTCACCGACTATGGAGCAGGTGCAGGCAATCAGCAAAGGCGGCTAAACAATATTGCCAAAAACACCCTAGTCTCTCCCAAATATGCTGCCCTGCTCTACCGATGTGCCAGGTATGCTCAAGCCAAGTATACACTGGAGCTTGGCACTTCGCTGGGTATCAGCACATTGTATCTTGCTTCGGCTCCTGATAATCAGGTACATACCATAGAAGGATGTCCTGCCATTGCCGCGCTGGCAAAAGATAATTTTGATCGTTGGCCCTATCAAAATATCACCCAAATTATCGGGAACATCGACGACGTGCTGCCACAGGTGTTGGCTACTATGCCTAAGATAGACATGCTCTACCTGGATGCCAACCACCGGTTTGAGCCAACGCTACGCTACTTTCGGATGTGCAAAGAAAAAGCGCATGAAAACAGCATTTTTGTGCTGGATGATATCTACTGGTCAGACGAGATGCGTCGGGCATGGCAATATATTCGGCAGGATACAGATGTAAGTCTTAGCCTTGATTTATTTGATGTTGGCATCGTACTTTTCAAAGAACTAAAAAATAAACAGCACTACTCGCTGCTTTTTTAATATGGAGATGTTTTTGCTATCTGTCATTAATTGGAAAATGCAGCCTAAAATTAGCGTAAGCGCATGGCTATTGGCATAATCTGCCTCATGGGAACTGGTGAAATCAGTGGATTTCATGGTGTTTTATAAAAGTATCTGGTAAAAATACCACAAAGCCGAAAATATACCCAGATTGTTTTTTTTAAATTAGTTTTTTGCGAACCTTTGAACAATTAACCTCAAATCATATGTCCACCTATCAGACTGAAAAAATGCAACAGGAAGCTGAACCTAAACTTGGTAACAACCCGAAAGTACTCTACATTATTATTGGCGTCCTGGTGTTGACAAACCTGGTCACACTATTTTTGTTTTACCAAAGCAGTCAAAAAAGCGATACCGAGCTTCAAAGCAACCAGCAGGAACTGAAAGAGACGTACAACAAACTGGAGTCTATCAGCAATGAGCTTGACCTTAAGATTGAAGAAATTCAAAAGCTGGGCGGCGACGTAGAAGAGTTGAGAATGATCAGAGAAAACCTGGAACAGGAAAAAGAACAACTAACCAGCCAGGGGGAAATCGCACAAACCCGTTACAACCAGATCAAAAACCGGGTGGAAGGCTACCGAGAGCTTTTGCTGAAAAAAGATGAAGAAATACAGGAGCTAAAAAAGCTGAACGAAGCCTTATATACGGAAAATACCGAACTGAAAGAAGATCAGCGTCAGTTGAATAAAACGCTGTCTAATGTACAAACTGATAAGCAGCAACTCGCCCAGAAGGTACAACAGGCTTCCAAGCTCAAAGCGGAAAACATCCAGGTAGCAGGTGTCAACTCCAAGGGAAAAGTTAAAGCACGTGACCGCTACCGCAACAACCAGATAGACGATATGCAGCTTAGCTTTAACCTGGCTAAAAATGACGTGGCCCCTATTGAAGGCAAGCAAATCTATATCCGTGTGTTAGAACCCGATGGCAATGTCATCTTTGATGTGGCCAAAGGCTCCGGCACCTTTATGTATGAAGGTAAAGAAATGTATTATACCATGAAAAAGGATATTCTGTTTGACAACACCGGCCAGCAGGTTTCTTTTCTGTATGATAAAGGAAGCGACTACGTAGAAGGAAGACAGACCGTAGAAATCTATGCAAATGATTATGTTATCGGAAAAACCAGCTTTGAGATACGCTAACGCAATCTGGAATGCTGTACCTTTTATTCTGTTAATTTTGTTAAGCACAAACGCTTTGCAGGCACAAGATCTTGATATCCAAGGGCATAGAGGCTGCCGAGGGCTGATGCCAGAAAATACCATTCCTGCTTTTATCAAAGCTGTATCGCTAGGTGTGACCACGCTGGAACTGGACGTGGTTATTTCCAAAGACGGGCAGGTGGTAGTTTCTCATGATCTTTATCTCAATCCTGCCATTTGCCTCAGTCCTGATGGGAAAAAAATTGCACAGAAACATGACTATGCCCTATATCAAATGGACTATGTGCAGATTGCCCATTGCGACTGTGGCAGTCGGCAACATCCTGATTTTCCGAAGCAGGCTACGCAGAAGGTACCAAAGCCGTTGCTCTCGCAGGTGATAGACACCGTAGAAGCCTACCTCAAAGCAAATAATCTTCCGCCCATTCATTATAATATCGAGACAAAATTATCTCCAGAAGGTGATGGAACATTACATCCCAAGCCTGCTGACTTTGTAGATTTGCTGATGGCTGTACTTGAGGATAAAAATATACTGCCGCAAGCTAATATCCAGTCTTTTGATGTGCGCACTTTGCAATATGCACACCAGCAATACCCGCAGATTCCGCTGGCTTTGCTGGTTGAAGATCAATCGGCTACCAAAAATCTACAGACGCTGGGCTTTACGCCTGACATTTACAGTCCTTACTACAAACTGGTCAACCCAAAGCTCATGGCCTACGCTCGGCATCAGGGTATGAAAGTGATTCCGTGGACCGTCAACCAGCCCGAAGACATCCAAAAGATGCTCAGCCTAAGAGTAGACGGCATCATATCAGACTATCCCGACAGGGTGATCAACCTGGTGAACGACTAGCGTTTTTTCTGCACGGCAAATCCTTGGGCAAACACCTTATACTGGTCAAAAATGGAGCGCACGGCTCCCTGAAGGTAACGTTTGTCAGTGAAATACTGATTACTAAATACGCCCGAGGCATATCCCTGCCAGATAGATTTCTTACGCTCCCTATCATACATGAGCACCAGCAGTGTGCCCTGCCGTAGGTTGTATTTAACAGGATCCATTTCCTGGTCTACATTCTCTTCATATTCCAGAAACATTTCGATGTCCGGCTGTTCGTAGCCTGTAAAAAAAAGACTGTCGTAGAATATTTTGTAAGAAACCAACAGACGCGGGTCCATTTCAGAGTATTCGTATCCTTGCAGTTCCATTCGGGCACGGATGGCACCTTCTATCACGTCGTTTTGCATGGAAGAATCGGGACCGGAGCTACGGGTATCCAGAAAGTTGAAGGTTTTGTACTTCTTGAAATCTCCCGCATAGCTGTAATCCGACTCTACCGGAAATTCTTTGTAGCCTAAACAGCCAGTAAAAATGATACCGACAAGCATTATTAGTAAAAAATTATTTCTCATATACTTACAGATATAGTTATGTAGTCAACAATAAGTTGGACATTCAATATAGCAATAAAATACTGTTACTATATACCCAAAGTATATGAAATATTTTTTTTTATGCTCCTGGTTACATAGCCAGTTTATCGGGTGTTAGATAATAAGCCATTTTTCCAGTGTCTTGGGATACTTCTGCCCACTTTTCTACCTCAAAAGTAACATGCACCACACCGCAGGGCATCATATCTCCGATTTCTTCACCGGTGAGGTATTCTGCCAGGTAACTGATGGCCGGATTATGACCGACGATTAGTACCTGATCATGAGCATCTTTCTGCTCATTGATCAGTTGCAGCAGACTTCTGACAGAAGCATGGTAGATATCTTCGCTGGTCTTGATCTTGAGCGTATCGTATTTCATCTGCTCGGCGACCAGCTCAGCAGTAGCCATAGCCCGCTGTGCGTTGCTCGACCAGATTATGCTGGGCTGAAGCTGTTGCTCAAACAGGTACCTGCCTACCCTGGGTGCATCGCGATAACCTTTGGCGGTTAGCTCCCGTTCAACATCTCTTTGATTTGCATTTGCTTCAGCCGCTTCGGCGTGACGCACCAGAAATAAATTTTTAACCATTTTATCGGACCTGACAGGAATTAAAGAAGGACAAATGCTTTTATATAGTAATAGGTAACATCAACTTCATCGGAATGCCGCTTAACAGAACGTTGTCCATGAAGCTTTCAAAATTCGGCAAAACATTTGTAGAAAGAAAACAATGTTACCAAAGTTTGAGAAAACTCTGATGTTTCACTGGTGAAAATAAAGCCTTGTGAAAGAAGTTTTATAGATTTGAAAGTACCACAAAGAAACTCAACGATTGTATGCCCAAAAATTTAGTTATAGTAGAGTCGCCGGCAAAGGCAAAAACCATTGAAGGTTATCTGGGTTCGGATTATATTGTCACTTCAAGCTTTGGTCACGTACGCGATCTTCCTAAAGACGAAACGGGCATCGATGTAGCCAATGGCTTTGCCCCCACCTACCTGGTATCACCAGACAAAAAGGAAGTGATCAGCCAGTTGAAGAAGCTGGTCAAAGATGCAGACCTGATCTACCTGGCCAGTGATGATGACCGTGAAGGCGAAGCCATCTCCTGGCACCTCAAAGAAGTGCTCAAGCTCAAAGAAGAAAATACGCGGCGTATTGTGTTCAGAGAAATCACCAAGAGTGCTATCCTGAATGCCATACAGTCTCCGCGGGGCATAGATCTGGACCTGGTCAATGCGCAGCAGGCACGCCGTATTCTGGACAGGCTGGTGGGCTATGAGCTTTCTCCGGTATTGTGGAAAAAGATCAAGCGAGGACTATCTGCCGGCAGGGTGCAATCTGTGGCCGTACGCCTGGTGGTTGAACGGGAAAGAGAAATTCTGGAGTTTAAATCCAAGTCTTCTTTCAAAGTAGTCGCTTTATTCAAGCTGGACAATGGCAGTGTGCTCAAAGCTGAATTGTCCAAAAAGTTTGATGCCCAGGAAGAAGCCTTTCGGTTTCTGGAAGATTGCAAAGATGCTGTATTCAGTATTCAACAGCTGGAGAAAAAGCCGGTTAAGAAATCCCCGGCACCTCCTTTTATCACGTCTACCCTGCAACAGGAAGCTTCCCGCAAAATGGGTTTTTCGGTTACACAAACGATGTCGCTGGCACAGCGGCTGTACGAGGCTGGTAAGATCAGTTATATGCGTACCGACTCTACTAACCTGTCGGAAGAAGCCATCGAGAATGCCAAAAATGAGATCAATAGCAGCTACGGGCCAGAGTTTGTTCAGATCAGAAAATACAAATCAAAGTCGGAATCGGCGCAGGAAGCGCACGAAGCTATTCGCCCTACCAACTTTTCTGTAAAAGAAGCGGGCAACGAACGGAATGAGCAGCGGTTGTATGAACTGATCTGGAAGCGTGCTATTGCTTCTCAGATGGCTGATGCACAGATCGAAAGAACCACTGCTACCATCGGCATCTCCACGGTGCCCCAGGTGCTAACTGCCAGCGGTGAGGTAATTAAATTTGAAGGATTTCTGAGAGTATACATCGAGTCTACCGATGAGGACGAGCAGGATGAGGAGAGCAAAGATATGCTGCCACCGCTTGCTGAAGGGCAACAGCTAACATTTGATATGATGAACGCTCGCCAGACTTTTACCCGTAACCCTCCCCGCTATACTGAGGCAAGCCTGGTGAAAAAACTGGAAGAAATGGGTATCGGCAGACCCTCTACCTATGCGCCTACCATCTCTACCATACAGAAAAGAGGCTACATCCTCAAAGAAGACCGCGAGGGTACCGAAAGAGCCTATACGGAACTGGTGCTGAAAAAACCAGCCACCCAGGTAGAAGAGAAAAAACATACCGAAATATTCGGAACCGAAAAGAAGAAACTCTTTCCTACCGATGTGGCGATGGTGGTCAACGACTTCCTGACAGAATATTTTGAAACCATCATGGATTATTCTTTTACTGCCGATGTAGAAAAAGAATTTGATGAGATTGCCAATGGCAAAAAGCAGTGGGAAAAGATGATCGGAGATTTTTATGGCAAATTCCATCCAAAAGTAGAAAGTACCGAGCAGATTGAACGTTCCAAAATCAAATATGAGCGGTTTGTTGGCGAAGACCCAAAGTCAGGCTTACCCATGTATGCCAAGCTGGGGCGTTTTGGCCCGATGATTCAGATTGGCGAAACCGAAGCGGAAGAAAAGCCTACGTTTGCCAGTCTGCGCAAAGGCCAGTTTCTGGAAACTGTTACCTATGAGGAAGCACTGGAACTGTTTAAACTACCGCGCGAAGTGGGAGCATATGAAGATGAAGTGATGACGGCTGCTATCGGGCGGTTTGGCCCTTACATCAAGCACAAGAATAAATATTACTCGCTTACCAAAGAAGATGACCCGCTGTCGGTAGATGCAGACCGTGCCATTGAGATTATAGAGACCAAAAGAAAGGCAGATGAGAACAAATACATCAAAGTATTTGATGAAAACCCTGATATACAGGTGCTCAACGGACGGTTTGGCCCGTATATCAAAGCTGGTAAGAAGAATGTAAAAATTCCGAAAGACAAAAACCCGAAAGACCTCACGCTGGAAGAATGTGTAGAACTGGCAGAAAAAGCTCCGGAGAAAAAAGGACGTGGCGGTAAAAAGAAAGCTGCGAAGAAGTGAGTGTTGGGTGTTAGAAATCAGATTTTAGTGGTTGGGGGTTAGGTTTTGGTTTTTTGGTGCTTAAATATCCCTTCCGGTCAGGAGGTTGAACCTTTTGAGGGCTTCTCCTGATTCCAGCGACTGGCGGGCTGTTTGCATACTTTCTTCCAGCCCCAGCGATTTGTTGCCACAATAAACGGCCATACCTGCATTGGCGGTCACCACCTCATTTTGGGCCAGGGTGCCTTCTCCTTGCAGGATATTCAGGAATATCTTGGCAGAATCTTCTATCGTATTTCCTCCGGCGATATCCTGTTGCCGGTGTGTGCTAAAGCCCAGGTCTTCGGGGTACAGCAACTGTTCCCGTTCGTTGGTAATCATCTTAAACGGCCCTGTCAGCGAAATCTCATCGTAGCCATCCAGCGAGTGCAGGATCACAAAATCGGTATCGGTTTGCTGGTACAAATAGGCATACAGCCGTGCCAGTTCCAGGCTAAATACACCGACCAGTTGCTTTTTGGGAAACGAAGGGTTCACCATAGGCCCAAGCATATTAAAAAACGTCTTGACACCCAATTCCTTGCGGATGGGTGCCACATTTTTCATGGCAGGGTGAAAGAGTGGTGCATGTAAAAAGCAGATACCGCTTTTTTCCAGACTGTCAATCAACTGCTCCGTATCGTTGGTAAACCGGTAGCCAAAATGTGCCAGCAGATTTGACGAACCGCATACAGAAGAAACCCCGTTATTGCCATGCTTGGCTACATGCTGCCCGGCACCGGCAACGATAAAAGAGGCAAGCGTAGAAATATTAAACGTGTCTTTGCCATCGCCACCCGTACCGCATAGGTCGATGGCATCGTATTGCGGAATATGCAAAGGCAGGCAAAGTTCCAGCATCGCTTCCCGAAAACCCGCCAGCTCTTCTACCGTGACGCTGCGCATCAGATACACTGTAAGAAAAGCAGCCATCTGACTCTGGTTGAACTCCCCCTGCGTGAGCCGCACCAATATATCCTTGGCATTGGCTTTGTCCAGCGACTTATAACTGATCAGATCGTTGAGAATTTGTTTCATTTCCTTTATTAATATGTGTTAGATACCAGCTTTTTCCGCATCCATCGGTTCACTGGTTCGGTAAAATAAACAAACAACAACTTTCCTGCTAGATATGCAAGAAATTATGCTGACAACAGCAAATGGAATAATTCATGTAGTAGAGTATCTTTCAAGTTCAAACGTTTTTCAGGAATAGCAGGGGGCTTTCTCAAAGCAAGTATTCTTTATATGTGGGCTATGTCAGATAAGCGTTTACTGGCTTTGGCAACACCATCCACAGATTTTGCCACACTGGCTATGTAAACTTCCGCTCCGCTCTTGGAAGCCAGTTCCGTATGTTCGGATACAGACAATTCGTAACAAATAGCAAGGGCAATGCGAGTGCCTTGAATGTTTAAATATGTCAGATTTTGTCGACTCACAAAAATGCTTCTTCAAGTTACAGTTTTTTTTGCTTCATCTCCCTCAATTTGGAGCTATCGTATAATAATCTGAATAAGGAAAATATTTTTTAGGAAGAACTTTCGTGCTGGGCGACGATCATTGAAGCAACTATAAGCTGATGCTCCGATTGCTGAGCAGCGTCATCTGACTTCTCCTTTATAAGCCTTCTTCGGAAGGCTTATTTTTTTGTGCAAACAAATCAATGGTGTAATCCAACAGCGAGGTATTGCCCCGCTCTCCGTGTCCGGGAATAATAATCTGCACAGCGGGGTACTGTGCTTTCAACTTTGCCACAGTGACAGGCCAGTCAGGCACATTGGCATCTTCCAGGTATCCCTTTCCTGCACCTTGCTCTTTGATCAGGCAACCGCCAAACATCACTTTCTCATACGGAAAGTAGCCGATGATGTTGTCCTTGGTATGCCCTTCTCCCACAAAGGCGGCCAGCACCTGTTTATCTCCCACTTTCAGTTCGAGCAACCTGTCAAATCCGTGCTCTGGGAGTGTGGCATCGTTGTTTCCAGCCAATGTAATCGTCAGGTTGTTGGCATAAGAAGGAATATGACGTTGATGAAATTCATTCAGCCCGCCCAGACAGTCCGTATGAAAATGTGTGGGAATGATGGCCTTCACTTTACAATGCAGCGTGTCTTCCACCCAGCCGATTAGTTCCACCGTAGCGTGAGCATCGGCTGGGGTATCAAAGATAATGGCTTCCTGCGCATCAAAGACAATCATGCCATTGCAAGGAACTTTGCCAAAGCTCTGCGTATTAAGAAACGACGTATGCTGATACACATGGTTGGTCACCTTCTGGATAGTAAGTGTTTCTGAAGTATAATCTTCAGGATTTTCACTTGCTTTCCTGGTATCACATCCAAACAGCACCAGGCCAATGACCAACAGCAAAGCACGGAGCTGCCATATGTTTCTTTCAAATGCTTTTCCTGCTTTTGTGTTATACTGATGGTGTGTTTTCATTGCTTATTTAGTCAGACATTTCAAGAAAATATCTCCTTGACATTGCCTGCACCAAATGTAACCATTAATGGATCATCATTGCTTGTAAATTTTAAATGTTTGTCTTCTTTTATCTTTTGACAGGGTAACCGTATACACTCCTGCACTTAAATGCTTCAATAGCAATTTCATTTCCAAGGCTGTAGCTGTCCATTTATTCAGCAATTTGCCGGATGTATCGCTGAGCCTAAGTTCCCCACCCAGCCAGTCGCTAGTTAGCTGAAGCACGAGTTGGTCATGGACAGGGTTTGGATAATAACGCACGGCATCAGGTAATAGATCATCTTCTGGGATGGCCGTCACCTGTTTTACTCGCTGCACCTCTGTGACACGGACATGGCTACCTGCTACGGCTGTCACTGTAAGCGTCTCAAAGCCCGAGGTAATATGCAGTAAGTTTTGTTGATTGTCGTTGGGCAGGCCCTGGTAGTCTGCAACCAGCAGATACTGCCCTGCCTCGAGTCCTGGAAAAGAGAAGTTTCCCTGCGCATCTGTTACGGCATAGGCCAGCACCTCCTGCGTGTCGGGGTGCAGCAGATAGACCGGAATATCAGCTAAAACTTCTGAGGATTGCGTGTTCTTACCAGCCAGTATTCTTCCATTGTTACTATCTGTATCACGCAGCAATATTCCTTTAATGATAGATGAGCCATTGGCATTGCCGGTGGGTTTACTGAAAAGCGTTATGTGTTGTAGCGTATCCTGACGCAGAACGATGGCTTTAGCATCTTGCAGCATGATTTTGTTGCCAGAATAAGAAGGCAGGAAGTCCATGCCCACTGGCCGAATACCTACAGCGTATGCCTCCCCTTCCTGGAGGTTTTCAAAAGAGAAAGTAGCATTTCCACCTTCTTTTGTTTCCACCACTCCATATTTTCCCTGGGATTTGAGGTACAACGTTGCAGAGAACGAAGGCAGAGGTTGTTTATTAAAAGTGCTAATTTTCACGCTTAACACATGCTTTTGAACGCTATCTGTTGGCTCTTCCGGTGTTTCTGCTAACTGTATGAAGAAAGACTGGCTTACTTCGGCAGCGGACAGATAATTTTCATCACCCTGCTGTCCGGCTGTGATCGTCACCAGACCGGCATCCAGAAAAGTGAGGGTATTTCCTTCCAGCATCACCGGGCCTGTCGCTTGATAGGTTGCTGGTAGTCCGGAGCTTGCCGTGGCTTGTAATATCAGCGACTTTGCATCCAGCGACTGGTCATCAATAGGGTCAAAAGTGATTATCTGATTAGCTTCAACTATCGCAAAGCTAACGCTGACAGGTTCGGCAGCTTCATACTGCTCGCTGCCAGCCTGCGTAGCTTCTATGGTCACCGCTCCTACTCCGGCGATATGTATCTGCCCGTTTTCTATGGTAACCGGACCTTGTACTTTAAGGAAACTTATGGGCAAACCGCTGTTGCTGACAGCATTCAGCGTAAAAATGTTATCGTCATATACTTTATCCTCAATCTGCTCAAAGGTGATGGCTTGCTGTAGCTTCACCTTACTTTCCACCACGATACTTGTATCTGTCACACAGCCAGAATGCTTATTTGTTATCGAAAGTGCATAAGTTCCGCTTTGCAGATTAGAAAGTGAATTGGTTTGTCCGGCTACAACTTGTCCGTTTAGCAGCCATTGAAAGGTATAGTCTGTTATATTTTCACTTTTGGAAAGATAAACTAAAATAGCACCATCGGGCTTTTCTAAAGAAGTTTGTGGTGAATGAACAAGGCTATCTATTTTTGGGGTTGATAAACTTTCCGGTATCACAATGATGGTAGCTAGACTATCAGGCGTAAGACATACGGTTGTATTATCATAAGCAAGTGCCAAATAAGTTCCGGCAGCTAAATACTCAAATCTTCCGTCAGAGTTGTTTTCTGAATAAGATGCAGAAGAAGTTCCCTTTTGGAACAGTCTGAAAGAATATTTATCAGTATTACCGTTCACACTGAGCTGTATATTACCGTTGGGTATAGCACATAACGTCTGGGCTGTAACAGCATAATTGGGTTCTCTTATGATGGGATAGCTGATTTCCTGTTGCAGTTCATACGCCTTTAGACTTTCGCATAGTGTAATTTTATGAATAACTTTCAAAACGTACGTTTGAACGTTCTTTCCATCCGTTGACAGTTTTATAGCCTCAGCGGCGTTGCTCACAACTTCTCCCGAAAGCTCATCGCCCTTATACCAAGTAAAATCGTAATTATTTATATCACCCTCTACAACAGCTTGCAGATGGCCATTGCCCATTGAGTCTGAACATAGCGTCTGCGGAGCTATGAGCTTGATATCTAACAAAAGAAGCTGACGCTGATCTCTGATCACCACCACTACAGGGTCGCTTTCAGGTTTACATGCCCGGCTTTCGTCTGTCACAATCAGGGTGTATCGTCCGGCAGTAAGATGGGTAAATTCTCCTGTTGCATTGTTGGCTACTACTTGTTCAGACGTTCCTTGGATAAGTTTAAATGTATAATTTTCGGGCTGCCCACCACTGGCTGTCGCAGTAATGCTGCCGTTGGGCAAAGAACAGGAAGTATTATCCACAGTTGTTACAGAAGCTATAGGGAGTGTAATCTGGTCCGTCAATGTGATGGCTATCGTGGTATCGCATAAGCTTGTTTTGTTCAGCATAGTCACAAAATATTGCCTGCTGCTGAGCGTATCGGGCGTAGTGGGCGCATTGCTTACTGTTACTTGATTACCATTGGCCTCCAGACGATACCAATGGTATTCATAATTTTCAGGACTGGGTGTATTCACCGTCAACTGTCCGGTATAAGGTACTACGCAGGCAGTCTGGTTCTTTATGATACTGGCAGAAACATTCAGCACCTTTTTTTCAGCTATAAGTTTAACTTGACTACTGTTAGAGAACTTTCCACATTTATTTGCAGGATTATACATATAAGCTTGGTAAGTTCCTTCCGCCAGATTCTCGAATGTACCGTTGGTATTGGCTGTAATCGTATCATGAGCAGAAGTCAACAAAAAGTAGCGGTAGTCAGCTACATCGCCCTGCTCCGGAGCAAGCTGGATCGTGCCGTTCGGGTTTACACAGTTACTCGGATTACCTTTTGCTATGACACTGAACTTAGGTCTTTTCAAAGTCATGTCTATGATGCCTGTTTCCGCACATCCACTGAGTTTGTTCACAATCCTGACATAATGCACATAAGCTTCCAATGCCTTAGCGTGTGGTTGTAAAGAAACTGTGGCACCAGACTCCTGGTTGGTCCACGCGATATCGTAATCATTTAGGTTAGGTTCTACGCCATTGATGAGTACTCGGGCCTCACCGTCTGCCGTTTTATCTTTACAGTTGGATACTTCCTTAAGTGATTCTGTTGTCACTACATCAAATTCTGACCAACTGTTTTTGAGTTCCACTACGGCAGTATCGGGAATGCTGGAACAGGTAAATTTGGTGCCGGTAACTTTAACTACATAACTTCCTGCCGGTAGTGAGCCTACGTAGGCAGTAGTACCTACCGTTTTGCCGTTGCTGATATTTGTCCATGTGAAGGTATAATCAGCAGCAGAAAAAGCCGAGCCGTCTTCTTTTGTCACTTCCACTTCTCCGTTATTATTGGAAACTCCCTTACAGTTGAGGTTGTCTGATACAGTACTAGCTATGATGCGGAAAGGTCTGGCAACGATGGCTTTGGACATTACAGTTGGGCTACTATCGCACTCACGTACCGGGCCGTTGAGTTCCGTGAGCGGATAAAAGCTACTACTAGGCATCAGGCTGCCATTTTCATCATATTGTCCACGGTCGTTGAGAGAAATATACAATCTGAAATCGCCTTTTAGTCCAGTTACAGTGATGGTAGTATCCAGATGGGCTCCGGGTTGCAGGCCACCGGCTACGCTGAACTCCTGGGTATAGAGATAAGGTTCTTCTGAAGGGTTATGGCCTACCAGCGGATTGGCACTATAGAAGGAAACCGGGATGGGCTGGTTGACGGCTGCATCTCCGTTGTTCTCAAAAAACAGTCTTACCTGGAAAGTATTTTCCGGGCAAACTGGTGGCACCACCGACACACTATCGCTGCGGAAGTCCAGTTTAGCAGCCGAAAACACAACCTGCCCGCAACTATTGAGCCTGGGCGACTGACTGATGGATGTATTGAGCGGAAAACGTGCCGGAGCATTCGGATCATGACAAGTCTGTGCAAAGCTCAGGTGGTGAGCCTTCTGGAATCTTGGAATGGACATATCATCATTCACATTGACGTTGAAGTACATGAACTGGTTCCATATCTTGCGGGCTGGTGTCCAATAGTTATTGTCGGCTGCTTTGTATGCTTTGATATGTCCATTCTGTCTGTTAGTACCTGTTGCCGTATTAGTATCTCCGAAGGTATTAGGAAGTTGCCCGCAAGAAACGATGATCTCTGTTTTGCCATCACCATCAACATCCGCCACAATGGGATATTCGGCTTGCGTCTGCGAACTACAGAAAGTAGATATATCATAATCACTATTAGCAATAGTTCCGTCTGTTCCATTGACAATATACAAATCAATCTCATCCCGATAGAGAATCTCAGCAGCACCATCGCCATCAAAATCAAACACAGATACACCTGTATGACCAGAACCGGAATCCCAAAAGTCATCATTATTTTGCCATTTGACCGTCAGGTTGTTGTCCAGAGCATACAGACTTGAACCGGAGGCAAAGGTGATTTCAAGTGCAGGATCAGTATCTATGTTGGCAATGGCAGGTACGCCCATGCCTCTGTACGAGGTGCAGGTTTCACCATTATCACAGCTATTTCCATTAAGATCACGGAAGTTGGTTCTAATGTTAGATGGAGCTGAATTAGGAATAGAATTCGCTGCACGGGTTACCACAAATGATTTTACCGCATCATGGTGTATATCCCACAAGAAAAGTGTGGTAGGACCATGAGCATTACCGGTGGTACCTGATAAGAGCACATCCAGATAACCATCGTTGTTGATATCTACTGTGGAAGTGGTACTATAAGATTGTCCGGCAAAACCAGCATGTTTGGGAAAATAGCCAGTAGTGAGATAGTCTGCTGGTTTGGTAGCTGCATTGTTCATATTGAGCCGCTCGGTGAGTTTACCACTTTCAATACTTACCGAATAAATGATATGGCCGACTATCAGTTCCAATCCCTGACAATCTGTGCAGCCCGGATAGTTGTCGGGTAGTATATCTACGGCTACTGGTGTGGCATTTAGTTCTGTTTCCCAATTGTTGGCACTTGGGTATTTGGCAGTGCCGTGGCTTCCTGCAATAATTACGTTACCTGTTTCTGCGTTCCTGATTTCGTTGACCTGATACAACTCAACAATACCATCTCCATTAAAATCTGCCAGTCCTAATTGCCTGCCAAATGTAGTATAACATGATGTTTGGTTGGATGTCCAAAAATCACTCAGATCATGATGGTAGGCTTTTAGTTTTCCATTATTATCAATAACAAATATTTCTCCGGTGCCATCACTATCTACATCAGCTACAGACGGATTGCCAAAAAGAGTACCTAGTCCACTGTTCTTAGAAAGTTCTGTAGTACCATCTTTACCACTGATGATATAGATATAGCTACTCTGATTGTTGGAAGAAATCACTTCCGGCGTACCATCATTATCGATATCAGCTACCACTGGCATACCATACACCGCACTGGTTTGGTTGGCAGACTGCCAGGTTACTTCCATGTTCCCTATGCCGCTACCCATTGGTGCTGCTTCGCAATCATAGTTGTCCACAATGTATTCGTTAGGATTTTCCGGATCTTCCAGGCAGTCAGCATCTTCGTTATCAATGTATCCATCGTTATCGTCGTCGATGCCATTATTGCATAAGATCCCTGTTTCTCTGCAATCATATTTGGCTTGAGCAGATGGAAGTTGACAATATAGTACGCCTATACATTCCTGATCACAGCAATCTATCAGGCCATCTCCATCATCATCGATGCCATTATTGCATAATTCATGGGTGGAAGATTGTGCGATGCTGTTGAAAGTGATGAACAGCAAGCTTAGAAGTAAGGGTATTTTTGACATGTCAATAAGATTTGCCGCAAATTGTTATATTTACAGGATACCAAAAATTGATAATTGACAAGAAAAGCACATTCAAATATTTATGACACAAATCCGGTATATT
Source organism: Cyclobacteriaceae bacterium (assembly GCA_958296015.1). Taxonomy (GTDB): domain Bacteria; phylum Bacteroidota; class Bacteroidia; order Cytophagales; family Cyclobacteriaceae; genus JAJNNC01. The sequence continues at coordinate 139,219 of CATQIH010000002.1, read as the reverse complement.
GCCGAGTGAAAATGGAAAGGTGTCACTGATTAACAAGCATTAGCATCCATGAACAACAAAGCAAATATACGTACGGCTGCTGCTCAGATAGATGTAATCGCGGGGCGGCCTGATCTGAATATCAAAAAAATATGTCAGGCTATCAGAGAAGCGCACCATCATGGAGACGATGTGCTTATCTTCCCTGAAATGGCTGTACCGGGCTATCTGCTAGGCGATGAGTGGGAAAACCAGTCGTTTGTAGCGGATTGCCTTGCTTACAACCAGGAAATTATAAATGCTGCCGAAGACATGGTGGTGATTTGGGGCAATGTGGACATCGACAAAACGAAACGCAACCAGGACGGAAGATTCAGAAAGTACAATGCAGCTTTTGCAGCCTGCAATGGCGAATATCTTGACAATGGTATTATCCACAAGACCTTGCTGCCTAACTACCGGGAATTTGATGATGCCAGGCACTTCTACCCTTTCCGGCAGCAGTTACAGGACGAAAACAAAACGTATCAGCAAGGCTTTCTGCCGGTAGAAGTTTCCATCAAAGGGACAACCATTAAGATGGGCATGATACTATGCGAAGATATGTGGAGTGCTGACTATACGCTCAATCCGATCGACTACCTGCTAGACAATGGCGCAGAGATCATCATCAACCTCTCCAGCTCACCCTGGACGTGGCGTAAGAATAACAAACGGAACCGCGTGGTACGGGAAAGGCTTAGTCACAAACCTGTACCGCTGATCTACTGCAATAATATTGGCACACAAAATAACGGCAAAAACATCTTCCTTTTCGACGGCAACACCACCATTTACAACCCTGATGGCACCCTGCAAAAAGTAGCTCCAAGCTACCAGGAGCTGATCATCCGATCCAAACCGTTTGCTTCAGACCAACATCTCTTACCCGACCCTGACTTGTCGCCGGAAGCAGATACAGAAGAGCTGTACCAGGGCCTGGTGTATGCTATCCGAAGATTTTTTGACAAATTATCTTCCAAAAAAGTAGTCATCGGCATCAGCGGCGGGGTTGATTCCACGCTAAGCACTTTGTTGCTGACAGAAGCCCTGGGTGCTGAAAACGTGTATGGCATCAACATGCCCAGCCGCTACAACTCCAACACCACCAAAGATGCAGCCTATCAGCTGGCCAAAGGACTGGGAATTCATTACGCCATCATTCCCATTCAGCAGAGCTACGAACTGACCGTCGGCCAGCTTGAGCAGACCAGCTTTGAGCGGCTGGGAAACGGTGATAAGGTACCGGTCGTTTTGTCTGATCTGAACAAGGAGAACATACAGGCGAGAGACCGCGGGTCGCGCGTGTTGGCCGGGGTGGCTTCTGCCCTCAACGCCGTATTTATAAACAACGGCAACAAGACGGAAGTAGCACTGGGCTACGCTACCTTGTATGGTGATGTGAATGGCGCGCTGGCTCCCCTGGCCGACCTGTACAAATGGGAAATATACCACTTGGTACGACATATCAACCACAAAAGCAAGGTAGTGCCTGACAGTATCTTCACCATTCCGGCCAGCGCAGAACTAAGCGACGCACACAATGTAGACGAAGGGCTGGGCGACCCCATCCAGTACGATTACCACGACCACCTGGTACGTGCATTTGTGGAGTTCCGTCTGGATCCGGAAAATATACTGGAATACTATCTGCATGGAAATCTGGCCGAGAAAATCAAATGTGACGGTTCAGTCATTAGCAGCCTTTTCCCGGAACCGGTAAATTTTATGGAAGACCTAGAGCATAAGTGGAGGCTGTACAAGATCAATATTTTCAAAAGAATACAAAGCCCTCCGATCATTGCTGTGAGCCGAAGAGCCTTTGGCTTTGACCTTCGGGAGTCGCAAAACGGCATATACTTCACCAGAAGGTACCTACAGATGAAAAAAGAAATATTACAGCAGTTGTAGTGCTCAACTCTGATTTGATCAAAGCCTTGAAGGTCATTATAGTGTACGTGATCATACATAAATTTTGTTGTGCAATTCATCACAACCATACAAGGGCCTTCTGTGATCTACAGGAAACCACGATGCCGGATTGGAAAAAATGAAAAGCACGACTTGAAAATGCCTGGGATTAAGAATAAAAAAGGCAGCCACGATAAATATCTCGTAACTGCCTGATTATTACAATTCCACTTCAAAGAGCCCCCTGCCGGGATCGAACCAGCGACCTACTGATTACAAGTCATAAAACTACCTTATTTTTATTATTTGTTTATTTATCATTTCTATGATCTAATCCTTTCAAAGCACTAATTTAAGTACATTTTTGGAAATTTAGCAAGTTGTTGTTTATCGTTCTTATACTCTTTTTTATCAAGTTTGTGTATCAAATCATGTATCAAATTTGTATATTTGATACACAGAGTATTTACTATAAGCATAAAGAATATGAAAGAAACAACAGCCGTTTATCTGGACACCCGCCGGGCAAGACAGGACGGAACCTATCCTGTACAAATTCGAGTAACCTACCAACGCCAAAGAAAGTACTATCCGACCAAGTATACACTATCAGAAGAAGACTTCAAGAAAGCCACCAACCCCAAACCGAGAGGCAATTACAAAGACTTAAAATTGGAGCTTATAGCCGTTGAGCAAAAAGCTATCAACATCATTGACAACCTGCCAGCCTTTAGTTTTGTAGCCTTTGAGAAAAAGTATCTGGATACCAAAGCAAAGGCCACTGATGTTTATTCGCTATTTGAAAGCTACATTGCAGAACTTCACAAACAGCAAAGAGCTGGTACAGCTATCAGCTACGGCAATGCTTTGCAGTCATTCAGAATATTTGCAGGCCGAAAAGTATTACCTTTTGAAAATGTAACGCCGGACTGGTTACACAGATACGAACAACACATGACAACACAAGGCAAAAGCCTTACTACTGTGGGAATCTATTTAAGAACCTTACGCATTATTATCAATCTTGCCATTGAGGACGGAATGTTAGCCAAAGAACTTTACCCATTTGGCAAACGCAAATATCAGATACCCGCCGGGCGCAATGTAAAGAAAGCCCTTACACTGCAAGACATGCAAAAGATTTTTGACTATGCACCGCAAACGGCAGCAGAAGCCAAAGCTAGGGATATTTTTTTGTTTAGCTACCTATGCAACGGTATCAACATCAAAAACATTGCAAGGCTTAGGTATAGCAACATTGAAGATGATAAAGTGAGCTTTGTAAGAGCCAAAACAGAACGAACCAGCAAAAAGAACCAAAAAACCATTGTGGCTATGCTCACAGCGGAAGCTAAAGAGATCATAACAAGATGGGGAAGCCAACCGGCTGAACCAAACCAATTGATATTTGATATTATCAGTGATGGATTAGCACCCGAAAAGGAAGTTAACAGAATCAAACAGGGAGCCAAGACAGTAAACAAGTATCTCAAACGCATTGCCAAAAGTGTAGGCATAGAAAAGAACATAAGCACCTACACCGCAAGGCATAGTTTTTCAACCATTTTGAAACGTTCCGGCGCACCCATTGAGTTTATCAGCGAATCATTAGGACACCATGATTTGAGGACGACAGAAAGTTACTTAGATTCATTTGAAGATGATTTGAAAAAGCAGTATGCCGGAATGTTGACTAACTTTACAAAACGTTGACAATGTTAATCAGATAGAATAAATTTAATTCCAAACCAACCCCCTATGCAGTTACAGACCATTCAGCAAAAAATTTATGAAGTGCGTACGCAAAAAGTCATGTTAGATTTTGACTTAGCCGACATGTACGAAGTTGAAAACAGAGCCTTGAAGCAGGCAGTAAAACGTAACCTTGACCGGTTTCCCGATGATTTCATGTTTCAGCTTACTAAAGACGAATGGCAGGAGCTTATCACAAATTGTGATAAGCTACCCGAAGGCGTAAAATTCAGCCCGGCCACACCTTTTGCTTTTACTGAACAAGGTGTTGCCATGCTATCCAGCGTATTGAAAAGCAAGAAAGCTTTACAGGTAAATATTGCTATCATGAGAGCTTTTGTATTTATAAGGCAGTACGCACTTTCTCACAAAGATTTAACCGACAAATTGAAGGAGCTGGAAACCAAATATGACAAACAGTTTAAAGATATATACGAAGCTATCAACTACCTTTTGCAGAAAGACCAGCAGGAAGCAGAGCAAAAGGAACGCCAACAGATTGGATTTAAAAACAGTAAGGAAAAATAAAAGTTTTTTTCCCGGCTTCACACTTTTCACAAAGCATAAAGAACAGATGAACAATCAGGATAGGTTAGATAAAGCTGTATCAGTAATACATAACCAATTTGAATTAAAGTTACAAAATGACACTCCGCTTTCGTTTGAAGACATAAAAGGAATACTTGAAAAAGATCATGCTTTAACTGGATTGTCGTATTTAGGTATGAGACTAGAAGTTTTCCGAAAAGCAATTTTGTCGAACCCACCAAAAGATATTGCTGATGAATATGATTATGTATTAGAAACTTTTGTTGCTCCAGTTATTTTTTTTTCATCTCATGTGTTAGAAGCTTACAATTGGTTCAACAGTAGACATAAAGAAGATTTAACAATTGAGATGAAGTATTACGAGGATGGTACTTACAACTGCGAAGAAAAGCAAGAGCTAATCGATAAAGCAAATGAGCTAATTCAGGCAACCTTAATTTTAAAAATTTACAAACAAAATTTACCAGATAAAATAAAATGGATAGAAGAATATATTTATACAACTACAGAGTATCCAGTTCTTACAAGTGCTTTTCAAGATATTGGTCGCAAGTTGATAAACAAAAACTTACACCCTGAATATAAAATGAACTACCCCGAGGCAGAGCCGTCGGGGTATCAAAACAAACGTAGCTGATTCTTGTGCAACTCCATATATTTTGACTTTCCCTGATTTTGAATATACTTTTTGATCACTTCTTCACTTGCATATTGGCCTACAGTATTTACATAGTAGCCACTCGTCCAAAACTTGCCGCCCCAAAGCATCTGCTTGACCTCTGGATGAAGGCGGAAAATCTCTTTGGCAGTGATACTCTTGACCGCACCAATGATCTTCTTAGGAGCATTCGAGGGAACACTCTGAATCAAAAAATGAACATGGTCCCCATCAAGGCCGATCTCCAAAAAATGAATTTCATATCGCTCCTCTATCTTCAGGCAAATATTCTTGAAAGTGGACGAGACCTCTGCACTCAATACTTTTCTCCTATACTTGATAGGACAAACAAAATGATACAAAAGCAAGCTTTTATTGTGACTCTTGTGAATATGTTCGCTCATACTCACAAATGTAAATATCCTCACGCAACACCCGAGGCAGAGCCTCGGGGAATTCTATTGATTAAAAAAGAACATGAAGTTGTTTCAATACAGAAAGCCTTACCAGTTCAAACGTTCCAAAGAAAAACTGCCGACGTAAAGGACGTATCTCAACCAACAGAAAACAAAGGTTCTGCATTCCAACAATCAATAGATACAGAGTTTGATCTTAAAAAGTTGAGAGCAAAACACTATGTATTAGCGTATATTTTTGAATGTTATGCGAAGGGCGAAACTTTACCTAATGGAAACAAAACAAAGTTGCAACGAATAGGAGACGAAAGAATGGGAGCAGGAAAAGGAAATACATTTTACAAAAACTTCAACAGTATTGTAATCAAAGACATGAATGCTGAAAACATTCTAATAGAAATAGGGGGCAAAAACTGGCGAAAGGCAATAATAGGACTTTCAAAAGCTCCTGAAATAGTTGAAAAATATTTACAAAGCAAACAACTATAAAATAGGGCGAAAAAAGGGCAATGCCCCAACGCGCCCCAAAAAACGCCCCTTGAATTTTGGTGCATACCTTTAAATATAAAGATTATGCACAACGTAGTATTAAGTCCAATTGACCCCGAAAAACTAATAAGCAGTATTTCGGAAAGGGTTACTGCAAACATTCTTAAAGCATTAAGAAATGAACAAGAACCTAACAGCCAACCGGAACAGCTTTTAAGCATTGAGCAAGCTGCCAAATTTCTGAACCTATCAAAACAAACCGTCTACGGTTTAGTATCCAATCGGCAAATACCCCATAGCAAAAAAGGTAAGCGGCTGTACTTCTCAAAACAAGAATTGACAGAATGGGTACATGAAGGCAGGAAAAAAACGATTTCTGAAATTGAAGCGGAAGCCGGAAGCTCCCTAAAAAAGAAAGGGGGCAACAATGCTTAAAGCGTCGAAAACCCCTTTTCTGCATAAAGAACGCTACAAAGATATACAAAAAGTTGTATCAAATCAATCAAAGCCTATCTTTCATTTGATACAAGCTTCCCGGCATGTAGAGTTTACAAGTTCCTTACTGATCATCATTTCGTACCGATTCGGCATTGAGCATGAAACGTTAAAAGCTCTCATTGCAGCAGGAAGGAGGTTTTATGAAAATTAGAGCCACCTACACCCAAAGACGTTCCTTTGCCGAAGTTGTCAATTCCGGGCAAGTTGCCAAAGAAAAGCAGATAGTTTACAAAGCGTTGCAACAGCATCAACCTTGCACAAGAAGGGAATTGCACCACATCACAAAATTAGAAATCAGCAGCCTTTGTCGTTGTTTGTTTGATTTACAAAACCCTAACCCACCACAAAAGCCAACCATAGAAATAGCTTTTAAAGCAAAGTGTAAAATTACTGGAAAGCTTGTGCAATACTATAAGATCATAGAGAAAGGAGGCAAAGATGAGTAAAGCAGTAAGATTGAATCCGCAGTTTGAAGACCTGAAAGAACCTGAAACTATTATCAATCATATTCAGGACTTGACAAAAAAGCAAGCAGCAACCCCACATGCTGAAATACTGCAACAACTGATTGAACAGTTTGAACCGTTAGACTTTGTGGCACTGGCATTCCCGATAGTGGAACAACTAAAAAAGCAGTTGGAAAAGTTAGAACCGGAAAGTGAACAGGTGCAGCAGATAGAAGAGAAAATAAAGGAATATAAAGTTAATACGAAACACTACCTGATTCTATCTATTGAAAGCATTTTGAAGGTGGCTGAAAAGAACCGTTGGGGACTATGTAAAAACCATGATTTCATTTACCTGTTCAATGGCACATTTTGGGCAGAACTTGAAAAAGAAACTTTTCAAAAGTTTTTAGGGGAAGCAGCCGAACAGATGGACGTTCCTATATTTTCAGCCCGTTACTACCAGTTCAGAGAACAGTTATTTAAACAGTTTATTGCAACGGCTTATTTGCCTACCCCAGAAAGCAACAAAGATACAGTATTGATCAACCTGCAAAATGGTACGTTTGAGATCAACGCACAAGGCACTAAATTAAGACCGTTTGACCGTACAGACTTTCTTACCTATCAACTGCCATTTGTATACAATCCACAGGCCAAAGCACCTTTGTTTGAAACGTATCTGAACCGGGTGCTGCCTGACAAGGAACGGCAAAAGGTACTAGCTGAATACTTAGGCTTCGTGTTCATCAAACACGGCAGCAATACGCTAAAGGAGGAAAAAGCTTTGATTTTGTACGGTACAGGTGCAAACGGTAAATCTGTCTTCTTTGAAATTGTGAATGCTTTGCTAGGTTCACAGAATGTAAGCAGCTTTTCGTTGCAGAGCCTTACCAATGATAACGGATACTTTCGGGCAAAGCTGGCTAACATGCTGGTTAACTATGCCAGTGAGATCAACGGCAAGCTGGAAGCTTCTGTTTTTAAACAGTTGGTTTCCGGCGAACCTGTGGAAGCCCGGTTACCTTATGGGCAACCGTTCATGCTAAAGCAGTATGCAAAATTGATTTTTAACTGTAACGAGTTGCCTAAAGATGTAGAACATACCAATGCTTATTTCAGAAGGTTTTTGATCATTCCTTTTGATGAAACTATACCGGAACACGAGCAGGATAAGAACCTACATACAAAGATCATTGAAAGCGAACTTTCAGGCGTGTTTAATTGGGTATTGTCTGGACTGCAAAGATTATTAGAGCAAAAAAGGTTTTCTGACTGCCAGGCAGCGCAAAGAGCTATTGAGCAATATAAGTTAGAAAGCAACAGCATTCAATTGTTTTTAAATGAAAACGGATACCAGAGCAGCCCGGACGGTTACCGATTGATCAAAGAACTATACCCGGAATACAGAACCTATTGTATGGAGGACGGAATGACAGCTTTTAAGAAAGTAAACTTTTCAAAGCAGTTGCAGGCATTGGGTATGCACCTTGACAGAGAGCCGGGAACCGGTCAAAAGATAGTCTATCTAAAGAAAGGCAACGAACCGTTTTAAAGCAGCTAGACTACACATGATACAAAACGAATACCGATACATATTAGCTTCAAACAAAGTAACAAAGCTAAATTGCCCTTATTGCCAATCAAAGAAGCATTGGCAACGCTACATTGATACAGAAACAGATGAAGTATTACCAGAAGATTATGGCCGGTGCGATAATGTAAGTAAATGCCATGCATGGAACAACCCATACAAAGACGGTTATGCTAAAATGATAAGGGAGCAGGAACAGGGAAGATATACAGGCAATTGCAAATCATACCAGCCAAATCACTGTCAGAAGCCAGTAATAAAACCTAAACCAGTATTTATTCCTGTTGAAGTCTTCAAACAAACATTACAGCCGAAACGGTACGAACAAAATGTATTCCTTCAAAATCTACTCACAAGGGTTACTTTTCCTTTTGAACCCAAAGATGTTGAAAAGGTTGTTTCCCTTTACTATTTGGGTACGATAAACAAAGGATATAGAGCCGGAGCCGTCACGTTTCCTTTCATTGACATAAAAGGCAATGTAAGAGCTATTCAGGTTAAGCAATTTGACAAAACCAACCACACTACAGGCACAGACTTTTTACATTCTATGATTGAAAAATATCACACACCGAACGGCGGTTCCTGGAATGGCAATTCCCGGAGCAATAAGCCTTTGCCCGAATGGTTGGAAGCTTACAATAAGAATGAAACAAAAGTTTCCTGTCTGTTTGGCGAACACCTTTTGAGCAAATATCCATTGAACCCGGTTGCATTGGTTGAAGCTCCAAAGACAGCCGTTTACAGTACGTTGTACTTTGGTTTTCCAGAAAGACCCAAAAGCCTTATCTGGTTGGCAGTCTATAACAAAAGCAGTTTCACGTTTGCTAAACTGAAAGCCTTGCAAGGCCGGGACGTTTACACCTTTCCTGATCTATCCAAAGACGGCAACACCTTTGCTGAATGGCAGGCCAAAGCCAAAGAGATTGAAAGCCGATTGCCAGGAACACGTTTTGTTTTTTCCGACTTGCTGGAGCAGTTAGCACCTGCAACCGACAGAGAGAAAGGCAATGATCTTGCAGACTATCTTATACAACAGGATTGGGATTCACCACGCTGGCAATGGTTCAGAGAACAAACTTTACAAGAACAGTCCGAAGAAAAATTACAATCCAAAGCTGTACAGATTAACCTTTCAGGGCAAGCTAAGGTGTTAACAAATGTTAAGGTTCAAAAGCCGTTGGATAGCATTCCGTTTGAAGATTCAAACTGTGAAAAGTGTGAAAAGTGTGAAGCCGGGAAAAAAACTTATTTTTCACACACTGATTCAAAACCTATCAATGAGAAGCTAACAAATGCTAACATCCAGGACTTAGCAAAATTTAGTGTTGGGGACTTAACAAAACCTGACTTACAAGAAAGAAACAACTTCACAAAACCTCATATTCAGAACCTAATAAAAGCTAAACGCCATCCGCTTAAATGTTGGAGCAAAGATATTTCAGCACTGGAAAACTACTTTGCTGGTATATCGCTACCAAAACAACCTATAAAGCTAAACCAATGTAGCACAATAGCGAATGTTTCTCTATTCGTTGATAGCCACTTAGCCACTATCAAAGCCAACAGTAACAACGCTACTTTTTTACCCTATCTAAACCGATTGAAAGCCGTAAAAGAAGTATTAACAATTAAGTGATTTGATGATGACAGCAGAAGGAATACAAGACCTTAAAGAACTTGAACATTATCAACGTAAAAACAACGTAAAAGCAGTGTAAAATGCGACGAAACAGCAGAAGATATACAAGCCCTTAAACCGATGCAACGGCTAAACATTGTTTGCAAACTCATACCTTATGTGTTACCGAAAGTTAAGGCTGTATATTCGGAAAAAGGCAAACCCGACAGGGAAAGCAAAACTACTATTTCAGGATATAACTGGTAAAGACAAAATCGGAGTTTTCAGACTAGATTCCCTAATAATTTAGGTTTCAATTCTCAAAATAAATTTCAATGCCAAAACCACATACACTCCCAACCCTTTTTGATGAAGCTTTGCAGATCAGCGTTACAAAGCTGAAAGAGTTAGGCTATCTCAAACTTGGGCAAATAGCAAGCGGCACATTGCATTGGAGCAGCCAGGGCAGGTCAACCGGCAGCATTCACATTTGGGTAAACACCCACGACGAACAGCCATACATTGAACTGGATTATAAATACAATGATGAACCCCGCCGCTACAAAGTAAGATTGATTACTGTTCCTTCCAATTTAGGTAAGAGCTGTATGTGGTTTTTTATTTGTCCAAAGACTGGCAAGCGTTGCCGTAAGTTGTATTTAATTGGTGGTTACTTTCTGCATCGTGAAGCCTTCAAAGGCTGCATGTACGATTGCCAAACCCAAAGCAAAAAGTACAGAGATATAGGTAAAACCTATGGTGCATACTTCAAAGCTGCCCGGCTGTATGAACAGCTATACAAAAAGCATTTCAAAAAGACGTATGCCGGAAAGCCTACTAAAAAATATTTGCAAATCATGAAGCAGATACAAAAAGCGGAAAGCAGACCTTATCATGAAATAAAAATGGTTATAGTAAGCTAATAAAAGCCTTTGTGTTTCAAATTGTGTATCAAATAAAAAAGCACTTACAAGATTTAACTCGTAAGTGCTTGATTTTCAGGAGCCCCCTGCCGGGATCGAACCAGCGACCTACTGATTACAAGTCAGTTGCTCTACCAGCTGAGCTAAGGAGGCTTAATGGGCCACTCAAGTGTTTGAGGATGCAAGTATAAATAGCTTTTGCTATTTGTGCAACATAAAATTTAAGTTTTTTATCGCATATTTTGCACTACATTCAACTGTGCTTTCAGGTCCGATAGCTCATTGGTCGCATCTTCTATTCGCTGTTCAAAATCGGCTTTTAGCTTATCTGCCTGCTTTGAAGAAGCAAAAAATGTGATGTTGTTTTTCCATAAAGCCACATCGTCCTCTAAACGGCCGATTCTTTTTCGGAGCTGGTTTTCTTTATTGTACATTTTCCTGTCGGCACCAGGACTGTTTTTCATAGAGATCAGTTCTGTCTCTACTTTTAGCTCGTGTTGCTGCTGCTCATCTACATCTGCTTTTTCGACAAAATGGCTAACTGCTTTGTCAAAACGCTGGCTGATGGATTTGATAGCATTCTTAGGTACAAAACCAATGTCACTATATTTTTCACTAAGCTCCTTGAGTTGGTCTGTATCTTTGGAACCGGCACTGGCCAGGGCTTCTATCTGTGTGCATATATCTTGCTTGGCTACCAGATTCTTCTCATATTCCGAATCTGACTCTTTATTTTTATTTCTCCGTCGCTCAAAGAAATGATCGCAGGCAGCTTTAAAACGCTGATAGACCGCTTCGCGTTGCCGCTCCGGTACCGGACCCACATCTTTCCATTCCTGCTGAAGGTTTTTGAGCGTATTAGAGGCTTGCTGCCAATCATCGCTGTCTTTTAAAGCCTCTGCGCGTTCTATCAAAGCTTCTTTCTGCTGAAGATTATCTTCCCTGCTAGCATCCAGGCGTTTGAAAAACGCTCCTTTGTTGTTAAAAAACTGCTTGAAACCTGACCAGAACTTTTTGTTGACTTCTTTGGCTTTTTCGCGGGACATACTCCCTACGGCTTCCCACTTTTTTTGTATGGCCTGTAGTTCTTTGGTCTTTTGGTTCCATTCTTTGATGCTGTCGCTGGTAAATGAAGCGTAGGTTTCCACTTCCTGACTCAAAGTAAGCTTGGCATCCATGTTTTGCTGGAGCTCTTTTTTGAATACTTCGGCATGTTCACGTCGCCGGTCGTGGATCACATCAGAGGCCGACTTGAAACGCTGCCAAAGCGGTTCCTGATCATCCTGCGGTACCGGACCTATATGCTTGTATTCTTCGTGCAACTCATCGAGTTGCCTGACAGCATCGCGCAGGTCATTGTTTTCAGCCAATGCTTCTGCTTTTTGGCAAAGTTCCTGTTTGGCTTCCAGATTTTTTCTGCGATCCAGTTCTTTGAGTTCAAAATAGATGCTGCGGTTATCGTAAAACCTGTTGAGAAGTGCATTGTAGTTGGCCCATAGGTTACGGGCCTGCTGTGCGGGTACCTGCCCTACAGTTCGCCACTCCTTCTGAAACTCCTTGAGCTTGTTGATGCTCACCTGTGTTTCTTCACTGTCTACCAGTTCGCGCAGGCCATCTAGTATCTGTTGCTTGGTTTCCAGGTTCTTATTACGCTCCTGATTCAGGTTGTTATGGTACTGGTGCCTTCTCTCTCTGATTTGCCGGAAGGCAGCATAAAAAGCCTCCGCTTGCTCTGCCGAACGGTACTCAAAGTCATCTTCTTCGCTGCCATCTGCAATAAAATTTTGCAAGGCTTCCTTTCGCCGTTGCTCTTCGAGCTCATCCATATGAGGTTTGAGTTCCTGAGCGGTCTTATCAGCCTGTCGAATATCGTTGCTCCCTGCCAGCTCTTTGATAAGCTTTACGAGCTCGGATTCGGAATACTGACTATAGTCTGTTGTGTGAAGTTCTTCCTCAGCCTGCTCACGATCATCGCCACCTGATACTTCATGGAACTGCTCGGCAGTGGCCTCAGATATTGTAGCTTGCATCTCCTTGGTTTCTTCTTTAACGTCATCCGATACTTCACGGAGTTGCTCGGCAGTGGGTTCAGATGTGTCAGTCTGCTCAGCGTCAACGTGCTCCTGCCCGGCGCCATGAGGTTCTTCATACCGTTGATCAGCAGGAGATTTAGATGGAATAGCCTGCTCAGCCATATCTTGCTCCTTATCATTACCCCCTGGTTCTTGGTGAGGCTGATCAGTAGCGGCTTCAGAAGACGGAGTATCCTGCTTAGGCTCAGGTTGCTGTGCGTTGTTGTTTACAATTTCTTCCTTGTTGTTTTCAGGAGTATCAGACATTGTGCTATCAATTTGTTCTACAAGAACTACTACCAACAAAATTAATAAATTTTCAGTTTAATCTAGGGTCTATCGGATAATTCGAATACATCTTGAATTTTCCGCCCATACTGGCCAGAATCTGCCGCCACAACATATCCGGAGACATCCGGAATACCTGCTGCTCTGAGGCGGCTTTGCAGACGATCCACGAGTTTTGTTTAAGCTCAGCTTCCAGCTGTCCGGCAGCCCAGCCGGAATATCCAACAAAAAATTTTAATTCCTCAGGGGAAATCTGCCGGGTGTTCATCATGGTAAGTAGTTTTTCGAAATCTCCGCCCCAGTAAATGCCGTTGCCTAAGTGTTCTGCCCGATCGGCCAGCACCGCAGACTTGTGAATGAAATGCAGGGTGTCTCTCTGCACAGGGCCACCTGTGTACAAAGTTTTGTCAAAATCAGAGACTTCATCCAGTGCGTCCTGTAGTTTAAGGTCGGTAGGTTTGTTGAGTACGAAGCCCAGCGATCCTTCTGCGTTGTGTTCGCAGAGCAATATCACAGAACGTTCAAAATTTGGGTCTGGTAAAAAAGGTTCGGAGATTAATAAGTCTCCTTTTGCAGGAGGGAGAAATACTTCTGGCATAAGATATCAGGATTTTATGTTGTCAGTTGAACCAATATAAGTCAAATATTTCAGAGCTTTATAATCAAAACATCAGACTTATGCTGTTTTTTATGGATACTTGTTATTCTTCTTACCTGCTTAACCACAAAATGCTGAGAAAAAGTCTTTTTGGCTATCTTATTGCACATTGATCTTCCATAAATCATTTTATTTAAAGTTATTGTCAGTTCAAACATGGAGCCTGTAAAATGAAAAATAAGCTATTAACCATCGTCCTTGCGTTTTTTTTCGGCGGTTTTGGTATCCACCGTTTCTATCTTGGTCAGCCGAAATATGGCTGGTTGTACCTGGTTTTTTGCTGGACGCTTGTTCCTTTTCTGATAGGCATCCTCGATGCCATATGCTTTATCTTGATGAGCAGGGCTACTTTTAATCTAAAATATTCACTCAGGCATGTCTTTGCTAAAAAGTTTGAAGATGAAGAAGCCCTGCATCAGGCCAGTTTTGATAAGCTGCGCGAAGAAATGCTGATGCAAAAGATAGCAGAAATGAAAAATAAAGAACTTATTCAGCTTTTTTTACAAGATGCCAAAAAGGATGGAAACTATCTTCCCAGGACAGTATATGCCCGTGCTAAATCCATCATTGAAGATAATTCAACAAAAACAGGCGATACACTTGACTAAACAAAAATAATTGTGTAATTAAAAGCATATTAGCTTGTATCGATAACTAACATGCTTATGGGCCGTTAACAACAAGAAGGCTTGTATATCCGTGAGTAGATTATCCATATAATATTTTTTTGAGGTGTGCTAGTTTTTCACCTACGTGTTATATTTCCTGCTACTTTATAGACCAATCTTACTTTGTATTAATATTTATTGTAATTAATTGAAGTAGCAATTTCAAATGTATACCTTGGCACCCGATCTCAAAATTTAAATGACTTGCATATGCAGACATTAAGTGTAACCATAGAAAAAAAGGTAGAGAAAAAGTTTGAAAAACTACTAACCGACTATGGATATGAATTTAGCAAGCACAGTGTTTGCGAAGAACCTGAAGAAGAACATACTCAGGAAGTAGCCTTTGTACTTATTTCCGAAGAAGAATTTGACTTGGTAGAAATTGGTTTGCTCAATGAGTGCGCCCGCCAGATCAAGAAGTTGGAAGACATTGAAATAGAGAATTACAAAAAAATTGAGCAAGACAATAAGGACAGAGCTATCAAAGACAGAAGCCTGCTGAATATTTCTTACAAAAACAGGAACTGATCTTCCATGTAACACCCAAACGTTATGATAAAAAAAGCCCCTACTGTCAGGGGCTTTTTTATGCTTATCAGATTTTAGGTTCCCAGTCAGGCGCATATTCACGGCTCCACATTTTCATGGCTTCCTTATCGTCTTTGATATGTCCGTCTTTAGGATCGCACTGCAATGTGCGGCCTGTTGTCTGGGAAATGTTACCCAAATGGCATAGTAATACGCTAACGTGCCCCTCGCTGATGGGTGAATGAAGCTTTTCGCCGTCTGTCACTGCCTTCATGAAGTTTTGCAGGTGCAGGGAAGTCATTTTATCACCGCCACGGGTGTCCATAGAAGCCGCTTTGTCGCTTGCCTTCACTTCTTTGACTTTGTTGTTTTTATAATCGTAGATTTCATAGCCGTCCCGATCCAGAATCATGGTACCCTCCGAGCCATAGATGGCAGTACCTCTGCCCCTGCCTTCTACGCCACGTCCATTGCAGCTTCGGCCTTCCCAGGTGATGGTTTTGTCGCCATCAAACTCGTAGCTGACTACCTGGGTATCGCAAAACTGCCAGTCGTCGTCAAACTGGTAGCGTCCGCCCTGTGAGCTTACCTGGGTGGGATAATCCACGCCCAATGCCCATCGGGCGACATCTATTTCATGGGTACCATTGTTGCATATTTCGCCGGTACCCCAGTTTTTAAACCAGTGCCAGTTGTAGTGGATCAGGTTATCCTGGTAGGGTTCTCTGGGAGCAGGTCCTTGCCACAGCTCATAGTCGAGCCACTCGGGCACGGCTGTTTTTTTACCGTTGCCAATAGAATCCCGGGTATTGGCGTACCAGGTTTTGGCAAAATACGGATTGCCCACAACCCCATCTTTGATTTCCTGAATGGCCTGGATAGATTCGGGAGCGGAACGCTGCTGGTTGCCCATTTGCACCACTTTGCCGTATTTTTTTTGCGCTTCTACCAGCATTTCTCCTTCTTCAGGATTATGTCCACAGGGTTTTTCTACATACACATGCTTACCAGCATCCATAGCGATCACCGAGGCAGGCATATGCCAGTGGTCGGGTGCGGCAATCACGAGCGCATCCACGTCCTTATCGTCCAGTGCCTTGCGGAAATCTGTCACGCCTTTGGGCTTTTTCTTTTGGGTATTGAGAGAGACTACATGCTCTATGGCCTTGGCGGCTGCCCGGCTGTCTACATCGCAAATGTAGGCGATCTCTACGCCTGGCAATATGCCTAGTTCATGCACGTGGGCCATGCCTCGTCCGTTTACGCCCATAATGGCTACTATCAGCTTTTTGTTGGGTGCATTCTGCCCGAAAGATATGCCACTGCCCAAAAAAGTGATGCCTGCTCCTGTAAGTCCTACAGACCTGATAAAATCCCGTCGATTGAAATTGTTTTTCATAGCATAAGTTAGTTGTTGGATATAGATAGATGGAAGACTGGAAGACGGATGAACGGAGTAAAAAACTTCCAACTTCGGACTTCCGTTTTACAGCGGCCATTTTCCATTTGCCAATACCGTGAGTTTACATAATTTTACAGATTAACTTAACAACACAACACGCAGAAATACATGATTTTACTCACACTGCCCATTATTGCTGCTCTTACGGGCTGGATTACCAATTACATCGCTATTAAGATGCTTTTTCACCCGCGTGAGAAAGTTAAGGTATTATTTTTAGAAATTCAGGGCATCTTCCCTAAAAGACAAAAAATTCTGGCAGAAAGACTGGGAGCTATCGTAGCCAATGAGCTTTTTTCGGTACAGGACATCAAACAAGCTATTCAGGCACCTGAAAGGCACGATGAGATCAACGAGGTGATTTCCCAGAAGATAGATCATTTTTTGGATACCAAACTCGTAGAAGCGATGCCCATGTTTGCCATGTTCCTCAACGACGAACTCAAAGCACAGATCAAAACCACGCTGATGCTGGAGATACAGCAGATGCTGCCTGAGATGATCAGTATCTTTGTCCAGAAGATAGAGACCGAAGTGGATGTGGAAAAGATTGTATATGACAAGGTAGTGGCCTTTTCTTCCGACAAGCTGGAAGAAATCCTTTACTCCATCATGAGCAAAGAATTCAGGTTCATTGAAATCCTGGGCGGCGTTCTCGGCTTCATCATTGGCCTGATCCAGATAGCGTTGCTACAGTTGTAATAGAATGGGTACTAGAGACAGAAAACCGGAAACCGACCACCGTAGAACAAAAAGTCGGAGATGGAAGTCAGGAGTGGTACCTCACCGGGTGGTGTCCCACCGGGTGGCTTTGTCGCGCGTTGACTTGGTGCCCCTTTTACATTTGGCTTTACCGTTGGTTTGTATGAAATGGCAAATGTGCACTGAGTGAAAGAAATTAGATTGTTTCACAATACTGGATTTGTAATTCCCTATATTTTAGATGAAAGTAACCTCAACTCCTTTTCTCAAAGTATGATGAATTCGTAACCGCCAACGGCCAGGTACAGCCGGGGCGGGTTTGTTTGCGTATTTTGCTCATGTTTCATTTTCGAGTATTTGAAGCAACAAGCTTCCAAATACGTTTTAAAAGGCATGGCCGTTGCATATTACTGGGCGTAGGCTTTGTATATTAGTCTATTCCTATAATTCTGTCTATGTAAACATCTACCAGTTTGTGATTAGCACTCATTCGTTCCATCTCTTCCCAATTGGTGAGCATAAAATACCGAAATTCTGCAAGTTTCATATTGCCTATCCTCAAATGAATTACTTTCGGTGGCGGTTCCGCTGTAATGATACGATTAGAAAAATCAACATCTTTAGTAACAATGGTCAAACTTCTTTTCTTGGCATATTGCCAAATCTGACTATCACTCCATTCGTCATTGATCTCTCTGACATGCTGAAATCGCTCATTATGCCAGAGCTTAAATTTGTAAGGGAGGTTTACATCGACCAGAAATTCTATCATGCTATAGTGCGGATATCGTAATGATTCCCCATTAACTTAGAAGCAAATTTTAAACAGGCATCAATATCTTCAGGCTCTAAAGACGGATATGCTTCCAAAATTTCTTCTTTACCATCTCCGGCACTTAAAAACTCTAAAACAGTTTGTACCGTGATTCTTTTGCCTCTGATTGTTGGCTTACCATTACAGAGATCAGAATCTATTGTAATTCTGTCTGTGATATATTCCATGTCCTTTTTAATCTAAGATATAAATTCTGTTTTATTTAACTTACGTGTAATGACCAGATAATAAGTATTACTTTTTATGATGTCAAAGTTTTGAATATCAATAATTTAAAATAATTTTTTGTACAAGTTATTTCCTAACGAATCCTAAGCTACATTATTTTTGCATAATTTACTGCCAGCAAACATGATGGGCTGGATAGGGTTCAATTATTTTGCTAAGTTGCATGTATAAAGGCATTAAAAATGCCCTGCAAGATGAAGAACGCATGGATATGCGCTCAAGCGGGTGTATAGTAAATCTTACGGCTTTGGTTTAGTAGTTCTTTTCAAACGCAAAACTTCAATCAAACCAGGATGAACTCTAAAGGTCCTAGCATTTTCATCGAATCTAGCATTTAAATCTTTGTATTTAAAAACATATTCTGAACCTCCAAATCCGCTTCCACCAGCACGATAATATCCAAGAATTGAAAATTCGAATAAATCTTTTAAGGAATCAACTTCAGTTGTCTCCGACAGTGCACTATAGTTTTTAGTTTTTGAAGCAAATTTAAAATCCTCTAGGTCAAACTGATAATAACCAATAGACTTTAAAATTTCTAGCAATAGTTCGTAGTTTAAAATATGTTTATGAATCTCATCGTCTAATTCGTTCAATAAGTAGTTTCCGTACTCATCTTTAGCTTTATAAATATCATCGTTATTAATTTTGTCTTCTTCGGATGAATTTATTTTATGGACATTTAAGGTTTCGTTACAGAATTGAATAATATCTCTTGGTCTCAAAAAAGTTCTATCTGTTATATAATTGTATTTTTCCTGTTTACCGGTCATTTGTTGGGTTTCATCAAATACATCTTCCCATTTTATTTTTTCATTTTCATTTTCTGAAAGCAACTCAGTTAATCTTAGTTCAACCAATTCTTTCAATGTATGATTGCCCTTTATATCCCACTCAATATGTGTTGAGTAGCCAACAGTAAGTTTATTTTTATCTTCAAATTTTAAATTATTGTAAATGTCGTCGCGGAGAAAAATGACTACTCCTAAATTACGACCATGCTGTTTTGCTAGGTTGTTGATTTCTTTTGCTGCTAGTAATAAACCAATTAATCTATCACTATAATTCGGACTATTTGGATCAAATCCTAGATCTAACTGGTCGAATAAAATGTAATATTTATTTTTTGGATTTAGGCTATAAAGTATATATTCTGACAGATTAGAATTTACTTCCTGAATTATTTTTGGGAGATCATTAATTGGTAATTATTCTAAAGAAATATCTGCACTTATCAGTTCACCAGCAACATTAAGGTTTGGTTTAATTTTTAATCTTTTTGATGGTGTAAATATTTGTGTTATATCTGGATTTCTAGAACCATAAGAGTCAATTATGAATCTTTCAATCTTAGATGAATAATCTAATGATCGATCATCATAGGGAATGGACTGATCTTCGTTTAACAATATTTTTGAAATAGTTATTAGGATCAAATATTTCCAACTATGTACATATCTTTCAAAATCAGGAACTCCCATTTTTACCTGTACATCATGATGATGCCAAGGGTAATCTGAAAATGTATGACCAAATGAAAATTTGTCAAAATTCCTATCTATAAGTATATTTTTAAATATTGCAGTCTTACCCGTACCTTTTCTGCCAATAACGATACATCTTTTGAAATCCACTACATCTTTAAAAGCATTATGGTTTTGAAAACAACTTATCAATAAATCATCGTTGTCGGCATCTATCCCACCGATAGATTCAATTTGAGATATACTTTTCATTTTTTATTTTGAGTTTATGTGATTTGTTATACCTAACGATTGTGTAAACGCTATATATGGTGTATAGCCTACAAAATAAGCAGATATACGCGGGGCATCCCACGCCATTGCACAAGCGGTTTTCAGTTATTGTCCATGCTCTGACAAAATGATTGCAACGCTAACTTAATTCAAGCAGTTTTATTCTCTCTGTTTAGCCGACCGCGTCTAGCCGACCGCGTCTAGCCGACCGCGTCTAGCCGACCGCGTCTAGCCGACCGCGTCTAGCCGACCGCGTCTAGCCGACCGCGTCTAGCCGACCGCGTCTAGCCGACCGCGTCTAGCCGACCGCGTCTAGCCGACCGCGTCTAGCCGACCGCGTCTAGCCGACCGCGTCTAGCCGACCGCGTCTAGCCGACCGCGTCTAGCCGACCGCGTCTAACCGACCAGTTATCCCGTTAGGGATCTTTGCCATCGTGCTTATTTGTTTCGGTTCACCCAATTTTCAAGTTTGATACCGGAAATTCGCTCAAATTCATTTGTGTTTTCAGTAACCATAATCAAGTCATTTCCAACTGCAGTGCATCCAATAAACAGATCTAAATCGCTAATCATGGTTCCCGATTTTCTCAATCTGGCTTTTTCCTTTCCATATATCATTATTGAGTCGAAAATTGGAATGATTGTTACGATCTCAGTCAATTGTTCAATAAGTCGATGGTTTTTTTGAGGATTCGCACTGTTCTCAGCTCCAAAAACGAGTTCTGCTAATGTAATTTCAGAAATTGCACAATCTTCAGCTTTGGCTGCTTCAAATCTTTCAGTTACGCCGAATTTCCCACGAAAAAAATGAACACAAATATTAGTATCAAGAAGGTAATTCATTAGAATTCAATGTTATCTTGTTTGTCAACTCTCGAATTTCGGATTTCTTTAATAATTTCATCGGAGTCGCGAGAGTCCTCCCAAGCTCCAGATAAATCTTTCAGGCTAACAGTTTTTGTTTCTTTTTCTTCAATAGATTCAGTCAACTTAATAATCAACTTTTTCTTGGAACCATTGTCAAGGCGTGAAAGAAATCCAAAGTATTTGTCAATTGCTCTATTTGTTAAAGTCAAACCCATCATTTTTTTCTTTAAAATTACGATATTTTTAAGTTATAGCGAATTTTTGTATGCCTGCTTATATTCTTGCCAACGATTGTATAAATGCCATATGCATATATCTCACAAAATAAGCAGATATACGCCATCATACAAACTGTTACAAACAATTATTGGTGTTTGTGGTAGCCGATTATGTGGATAGTCTAAGTCAAATCTATAGCCTTCCAATGACTGAAGTGCTATCCATCCTTTCACTTCATTAAAAACGCAAAAAAAGTATTTACAGCAGATAAAACCTTCATCAATTATTAGCATAACAGTTGCGTGTATAAAGACATTGAAAATGCCCTGTAAGATGAAGAACGCATGAATATGCGCTCAAGCGGGCTATTTTGTATATACAGTGTTGGTAACTGGTCTTTATTATTATGTAATGATATCCAAATCATAGAAAAAACTATCAATAAATCTCCAGGTACAATTTTTATCTCCTATCATTAGAATCTCACCGTCATCACTTTGACAAATAAAACTTAATGTAATTGATTTTGATAATGTTTCATTCTTATACTCATAAATAACATCAAGAGTAATTTCTGAAGCGACAGGAGATTTATCATCAACCCTACTTATTTTATAATCTATTAACTTCTTATCATCAAGTAGTTCTCTTATTCGCTTAGCTTCTTTACCTAAGCTTATTTTTCTCGATGAAAAACGATTAATCTGTCCAACAATTTTTCCATAATTTTTCTTTTGCCAATAAATTGCAAACTGAATCGCTTCCTTTTCAGGATAAAAATCTACATACTCTAAAACACCACCTGTTTTTGGAATGTCTACGCCAATTTTTATTTGACGAGGACTCCATTGTTCTACCTTTCTTGAAACTTCTGTACTTTTCCTTTTTTCTTCAACGTAATTATCCAATGATTTTTTGAATTCAGTAAGGTGTTCTTTAAAACTTAATTTCTTTTCAGATTCAGGAATATCCTTTTTTCCTTCCTTGACTGCTTTCGCCCAATCTTTAATGGCAATTAGTGTTGCCCAGCATTTTGCAGCTACGACTTCATTTGCAAATCCTAAGTCACGGCCATGTAGTATGCCATTGCGATATGGCATATCGATTGGTTCTGTAGTTGTCTTTTTTCTTGTAGAATTAAAAACATCTCTTATCACACTCAGACCAGAACTATGAGCAGCGATTGAATCCCATGCAGTTAGATCGGTTGATTCTGTGAAAAAACCTTTGTTTTTATCTATGTCGTTTACAAAGCCATCAATAATCATTAAAAGAGTTGGAATGCATGAATAGAATCTTTTATCAATTG
Source organism: Cyclobacteriaceae bacterium (assembly GCA_958296015.1). Taxonomy (GTDB): domain Bacteria; phylum Bacteroidota; class Bacteroidia; order Cytophagales; family Cyclobacteriaceae; genus JAJNNC01. The sequence continues at coordinate 116,748 of CATQIH010000002.1, read as the reverse complement.
TATCCTGATATGCCAATTTGATAAAATCAAATCGCTTCGAAAACTCAGGAATTCCTTGGAAATGCATCAACAGCCACTCAATCTCTTCTGAGCAGTAATAATCTACAAGTTCCTGATTTGCTTCTCCAATCTTCCCACTATCAGCAAGTTTAATAGCCCTTTCCATTAAATCAGGATTCATTGATTCATGAGCAATCCAACCATTTTTCGAAAAATGATTATTAAATCTATCAGGCAGAGTTAATAAATGAATGATTTGCTTTTTAAGATCCGGTATTTCGTCTAGGGTCTTATTTGACTCTTTGTCTTTAATGCTAAATACAGAAAGGAATTTCACAAACTTTCCCAAAGAATCGGCTCCTTCAATATCTTTTCTTAGTTTTGAGTAGGAAGGTATATTTTCTATTTTATCGTTTTCTTCCATATTGTTATGTTCTCTCTTTGTCTTATTGCCAATGATTGTATACCCACCATAGGTCGTATAGCCTACAAAATAAGCAGATATACGCCATTGTACAAGCAGTTTTCAGTTATATTGTCCATGCTGACAGAATGATTACAACGCTAACTTAATTCAAGCGATTTTATTCGCTCTGTCTAAGCGACCCGGAACGGCAGTTCCCTGTCTTGCCAACCGCGTCTAAGCGACTCTGTCATCCCGTTAGGGATCTTTGACACGCAGTTGACCGGCAGCATCAATAAGATCCCTGCGGGATGACAGGGTGGATCGGCAAGACGCGGTCAAGATGAGATAAAACTGAATACCTGCACCAGACCAAACCCTCCTCAATTATCTGCACAACGGGCAGAAAACTGTCTTCTTAAAAGGGGTTATTTTACTTTGAGCTTTCGTAATTCCTGCACTTTCTGACATGAGGATTTATGCGTTTTCTGACAGCAAACTCGTTCAGAAGTGGAAAAGAATGAGTTTCCGGCTGGAAAACTCATTCTTTTCGAAAATAAATGATTCTCCTGTCAGGAATATTACATGGACGTGAAGAAAAGTGAGTTTCCTGTCTGCTTAGTACTTCCCCCTTACATCAAAATGAGTTTCCTGACAGAATAATGATTTTTCCTTGCTCCTATGTAAGGTTGCTGACGGAATAATCATTTATTTTTATCAAACAATGAGTTTTCCACTGGAAAAATGATTTTTCTATGGCTCAATATCAGCTATTTTTCTTACAACTGATTTTTTGCTGCCTCACCACCCTGTAGCTGCTTGCTTTACCAAATAAACCCTGTACCTAACACAGTTTTAGCGGACCTTCTATACACTATCCATCATGCTAACATCAAACTTTGACAGACCGAACTTCTCTAGTAGCAATATCAAAGATATACCCTGCTGTCTGGTAGCCGGTGCTTTGGAGTATTTGCAGGCTTTTGCTGACTTCCCGTGCATGTTGTTCGTCGCCTGCATTGAAATGCACGACGGTGGCTTTGTTGCCACTGATCATGAGCCTTTCCGGTACGGCAAAATACTGCCTGCCTGAATATACGGGCTGCCTGAGCACTACTTTGTCATACGTGCCGCCAAACCACGTAGTAAGTTCGGGGATGGTCAGCAGTTGGTGTACGGCTTGCTGCAAGGTGTCTTTTTGTGCTGCGTCTATGCCTCTCCTGAAATATACCTGCTGCAACCTGTCGGCTAGGTCAGCTGCTGTTGTGATACCGGCAAGCACATCTTTGATCAGTACTGCCTGGTTCATCTGCATGGGTTTTCCTGCGGCTTCCTGCACAAAGAAATTTCCGGATACGGGCCGCACCATCAGCCTGTTGCGCCAGCGTTCTGCCGGATAGGCTTTCAGCAATACCCGCTTGCTTTCTAGTGCAGACACTTTCTTTTCGTAAGGCTCGTACCCCAGTGTGAAGGTGCCTGACGCTTCATCCCAGTACTTTGGCAAAGACAGTAGTTCCTTTTCAGGATTACTTTTTGGCTTATCCTCTGCGCTGCCCGTCAGCCCCAGAAAGAGGGCATTGGCAATACTGTTCATGGTGGCTCCCTGCTTGGTGCGCCGGGGCTGCGCAAAGGCATACAGGCATTCTTCGGCTCGGGTGGTGGCTACATACAGCAGATTCAGGTTGTCAAGATGCGCCTTGAGCATTTCATCGTAATAGTCGCGACTGAAAACAGTATTGATCAGGGCTTTGGAATACTTCATGGGCATAAGTCCCATCTCCTGAAACGGCTGCTCCTGGGTGTACGTCCAGATGATATTCTGCTGAAAGGCGTTGTGGTCCAGCGACCAGTCGCAGAACGGCAGGATCACTGTTTTGAACTGTAGCCCTTTGGCTTTGTGGATGGTCAGGATGCGCATGGCATCTACCTGCTCTGAGATCTGGATAGACGTTTGCTTTCCTTTATCATCCCACCAAGTCAGAAAAGAGTCCAGGTCGCCTTTCTCCGTCTTGGTATATTCCAGCACAGCATCCTGAAATGCCTGGAGGTACGCCAGCTCTGTTCCCTGGTGCAGGGCAAAAATACTGATCAGGTTTTCTACCAGTTCATACAGCGGCAGCTTGTTGAGGTATGGGCGCAGGGCAGCAAAATCTTTGGGCAGACTTTCATAAAATATATCTTCGGCTTCTGCTACTTCCCGGTGCGCTGCCGCTTTAAACAGTTGGTGCAACTCATCGGAAGATACCCCCTCATGGTGCAGCCTATGAAACTTGTACAGGATATTTCCTTTAGCCAGCACATGCTTCGGGTTATCCAGAAAGCGCAGAATATCCACCAGCATCCCAATGCTAAGGGAGCTTTCCAGGAACAACGATTCCGGCGAGATCACTTCATATTCGTAGCCGGGCTTGGCATGGCCTTCACTTTTATAGTCCATGAGCGTGTCGGCTACCAGCTTGCCTTCTCTCCTGTTTCTAACCAGAAATGCTATATCCCGCAAGGCGTAGCCCTGGTCTTGCAGCTGCTCCACCAGCGCAGGCAACTGCTCCCGCACTTTGTCTTTCCAGTCCATAAGTTCGCCAGCCTCATCGATGAGTTCTTCATCGTTGAAAAGCCTGACCTGCACAAAGCCCTGCCACAGGTTGCCGGTATCATAATGATCGGGCAGATACTGGTAGGCGTCTTCATAGGCATGGCCAATGACGCGCACCTTGTGGAGCAGGTCTTCCTGTAGTATGGGGTCGGTCACCTCTGTCAGGCGACTGAGCATTTCCTGCGCCATGAGCTGCGGCAGCACATCAAACAGGGTATTGTTGAAATCGATGATGTTCTTTTTGCTGCGAAAATTTCTGTTCAGGTTTTGCACCTGGGTACGCCAGTCGCTAATGTCTTGCTGAATTTTTTCCAGCAGCAACTGCCAGTCGCCGCCCCGCCAGCGGTAGATGGCCTGTTTGACATCGCCCACGACCAGGTTGGCATGACCGGCATCCAGGCTGTTTTCTATAAGCGGACGAAAGTTGTTCCATTGCAGTCCGGAGGTATCCTGAAACTCATCGATGAGGAAGTGCTGGTAGAAGGTTCCCATCTTTTCATAAACAAAAGGCGTATGATCCTTACCGATGATTGCTTTGAGAAAAACCGAAGCATCCGAGATCAGCATCAGTTCATTGTCTTTTTTGTACTGCTCCAGTTTGGTTTCTATATCTTTGAGGACGGCATAGGTATAGATAAACCGCTGCAACTGACGAGCAGAATAATAGGCGCGGTGGTGCTCGTCATAAAAAGCCACGGCACCGTCCAGGCATTGCTGCAACCCGCCTGCCACCGCCGCCATGATCTGCCTCTTCATGCTGGAAGATTTAGAAGTCCAGCCTTCCGGATTTTCCAGTGCCTGCCGCACCCGCTTGCCCGGCTCCAGCGACTTCAGTGCTGCCAGGTTGATAAAATATCCGGCCACGCCCGATGCTTTGTAGGCAAAATCATCTACTGATAGTCCAGACCGGGCGATCTGTTGCAGTCCTTCCTCTCCGAGTTTTTGCAGGTGCTGTTCGAAGTTTGTCTGTATATCGCGCAGGTGGTGCTGGTGGTGTTGGATGGAAGGCATGTCAGCTTCAGGGTGTTTGAATGCGGCATAAGCTTCTTCCTGCACTTTGAAGTTTTCTTTGAGCAGCTCGATGGCCAGGTCTTTGATGTCGTGCTTAAAATCCCAGGCTTTGCCCTCCTCTACCCGCTCTTCGGCAAAGCGGGTCAGCCAGCTGGTGAGTTCCTGCTTATCGGGTTTACCAATATCCTGGAGCAGTTCGTCCACCACTTCGTCGAGTACTTTTTGCTGGTCAAGCTCCAGCATAAACCCAGCCTGGAGGCCGATTTCCCGAGCAAATGCCCGGATGACCTTCTGAAAAAACGAGTCGATGGTCATCACCGAGAAGTAGGCATAGCCATGCAGTATCTGGGAGAGTACAGCAGCTGCTTTATCTGTGAGTTCGGGATTGGATAAGCCTGTGCTTGCCAGCAATGCATCTCTCACCGGTCCGGATTTACCTGTTGATAGTTCGTAGAGAAACTCTACGATCCTGGATTTCATTTCCTTGGTGGCCTTGTTGGTGAAGGTGACCGCCAGAATATTCCGGTAGGTACCGTTTTGGCTGAGGGCCAGCTTCAGGTATTCCAACGCCAGGGTAAAGGTTTTTCCCGAACCTGCCGACGAGCGGTATATGACAAATGGTTTTTCCATAGCACGAAAGACAATTAATCGGTAATTTACATACTTTTATATCGCCACAAATACCTATTCATGCTAAATCTGATCCAGTATATCCAACATCTGATTGCAATTACTGAGGAAGAAGCCTCACTGATCCACACTTTTTTTGAAGAAAGAACCTATCAGAAAAACAGCTTTTTTCTAACAGAAGGTCGTGTATGCAAGCAGGTAGGGTTTGTAACCCAGGGATTGTTACGCTATTACATTAATCATGAAGGAGAAGAAAAAGCGTATGCCTTTGCACAGGAAGGAAGCTTTGTTTGCAATTATGAAAGCTTTCTTGTGCAGGCTTCTTCCTCAAAAACGATTCAGGCTTTAGAGGATACTCACATGCTGACCATCTCTTATGACAGTTTGCAACAGTTTTACAAAAAAATAAAAGCGGGAGAACGTTTCGGTCGACTGATCGCCGAGCAGTTGTATGTTCAAAGCCTGAAAGATATCACGTCATTTTATACAGACCCACCCGAAATCCGGTATAATAGGTTTATTAAAAACCATTCCAACCTTCAACAAAGACTTTCGCAATACCATATCGCCTCCTACGTAGGTGTCAAACCACAGTCTCTGAGTCGCATCCGAAAAAGAATGACAAAGCTGCCGTAATTTGTTAACCTGGGTGCATGAAATTGAACCGTTGCTATCGGAATTTTACAGGCTAACTTAAACAAGTAACATCATGGTCATTAAAATTTCTTTCGCATTGGCACTGCTTACCGGAGCGGGACTGATTTTTATCGGTATCAGGTTCATGTTAGCCCCCGAGCCAGCTGAAGCCGCTTATGGCATCCAATTCAATGAACAGGGCGATTATTCATTCCACTACATGAAAGGAATCCGCGACGTGTTTTCAGGAATCATCATTTGGTTGTTGGTATTCAGCCATCAGAAGCAGACGTTAGCGTTGGGCTTGCTGGCTGGGGCTATGATTCCACTCACAGATATGCTGATCGTTTTAAACAAAGACGGAAATGATGTATCGCAGGCCATGCCTCATATCATAGCTATTATCACTTGTCTAGCTTTGGGAGTAATTTTGATAAGAAAGCCAAAAAGTTAAACCAACCTAGTTCTCCTGACTCCGATCTCCCATATCTCCCGCTTCCTTTTTAACATTCTGGTACGTTCACTGATATATGCACGGCCAGGCCGCCTTCGGAGGTTTCTTTGTATTTATCGTTCATATCCTGGGCAGTTTGCCACATGGTTTTGATCACATCATCCAGGGTCACTTTGGCGTGTTGCGGGTCGCTGTCCAGGGCAATCTCACTGGCATTAATCGCCTTGATGGCACCCATCGCATTGCGCTCTATACAGGGCACCTGCACCAGCCCTGCCACCGGGTCGCAGGTCATGCCCAGGTGATGTTCCATGGCAATTTCAGCAGCCATCAGTGCCTGTGCTACCGTTCCGCCCTGGCAGGCGGTGAGGGCGGCGGCAGCCATAGAAGAAGATACGCCAATCTCAGCCTGACAGCCACCCATCGCTGCGGATATGGTCGCTCCTTTTTTGTAGTAAGACCCAATTTCTCCACAAACAAGCAAAAAATCAATCACCTGCTGCTCGTCCATGCGCTGATGGCAAAAGCAAAGGTGGTAGAGCAACACGGCCGGTATCACGCCTGCGGCTCCGTTGGTGGGTGCGGTCACTACCCTGCCAAACGCTGCATTTTCTTCATTGACAGCAATGGCAAAGCAACTGATCCATTTCATGGTGTCACGGAAGGTGTAGGTATCATCGATGATAACCTGCATCCACTCATCGGCGTTGCTGTACTGTTTGGTTTTGATGAGCTTCTGATGCATGGCCGGTGCGCGCCTGACAGTTTTGAGTCCACCAGGCAATATGCCTGAAGTGTGGCATCCGCGGTAAGCACATGCTTTCATTTCTTGCCAGATGCGCAGCAGTTGTACACGCACTTCTTCGGGCTCGCGCCAGGTGAGTTCATTGTGCCATACCACTGCCGCCATGTGCAGTCCGGACGCTGTGCAACGCGCTAGTATATCCTTTGGCTGGTTGCAAGGATAAGGCAGGGGCACTTCCTCTTTTTGCACCGGGGCCTCTCCTTCTTTTACGACAAAACCGCCACCGATGGAGAAAAACGTTTCTGCAAGCGTTTGCTCATCCCTAAAAGCAGCTACAAACCGCAGGCCATTGGGATGATAGGCAAGGGTTTCTGTGAAATGATAGATCAGGTCTTTTTCAGGATCAAACGGCAAAGGCTGCCAACCATTGAGCATGAGCTTTTTATGATCCAGGATCGTCTGGATTTTCTCTGAAATAGTAGCTACGTCTATGGTTTCAGGATCTTCGCCGCACAGGCTTAGCATCAGGGCTTTATCGGTGCCATGTCCTTTGCCCGTCTTGGCCAGAGAGCCATACAGATGTATCTCCAGATGTACAATTTCCTGGAGCGTGTGTACTTCTTCCAGCGATCGCAAAAACCGCTGTGCTGCTCTCCAGGGTCCGAGTGTGTGCGATGAGGAAGGACCGATTCCGATCTTCAAAATATCAAAAACGCTGATCCTTTCTGCTGGTATCTTTCCTGTGTTCATTCTGCAAAAATTTACCCTTAGGAGTTGAGTGGCAACTGTGCCTGCCCTGTAACAGGCAAGGTACGATAAATACGGTAATTCGGGTAAATTTATAGGGTGGTGAACGAAGGGTTTATTTGCTGGTCACAAGACCGGCAAATACGTTTAGACTGGCAAAGGCGTTCAAAGCAAGCTAGGGATAGATGAATCAGAAGTGGGCTACTGCCAGGCCCAGCACAATGCCGGTGGCTCCTGCGATGATCTTATGCATGAAGTGCCTTCTTCTTTCGGCCCGAAGACTTTTTTTGGCTGCTTCCAGGTTATTTTCAGACTGGCTCACCATGCTGTCGGTGTGTTGTACCGTCTGTTGAATATCCTTCAGTGCCTGCTGCGATTGTGCTATCCACTGGCTGCTAAGCGTATCACAGTGTTGGTATTGCTGCTTCATATCCTGGTAGGCAAGGTGGCTGTCTGCCAGGGCTTTCTCGTAAGCATCGATGAGTAGCAGGCACTGTTGGGTAGCGTCTTCGCGGATATAGCGATGCAGTTGCAAATACATGCCGTAGCGGACAGTATTGATCAGGTACGCAGAATCGCAGGTGATGTGTACTTGTACTCCTTTTTGCAGCAATACCGGGGCGGAAGTGGACAAGCATAGCGAATCGCCAAATATGATTGGTTTGGTTTGTTGACCAAAGCTGATATGCGCCAACAAGAAAAGCCAGAGTATGATCAGATATTGCTTCATAGGCTAATAATCAAACTGACTGGCTTCTTCCTTGATAGAAAGCATTTCTTTGTCTTTTTGTGCTTTGACAGTTTGCAGTTGGCTGATCTTTTGCCGGTGCATCAGCTTACGTTCTGTGTATTGGCTATCGATGGCTACCACATATTTCCGAATGGCTCGGAGGTCTTCCTGCCGCTGATAAGACTGATCCAGCAGCACTTCTATCATCTGCTGTGTGTGTTGCAGACTGTCGCGCACCATCCGCAGATCGTCCTGCACGATTTCCATTCTGTCCAGCGTATGGGTCAGCGAATGCCTGAGAGACAGTGCCTGGTATAAGATACTGAAAATCACCAATATACCCACCAGCAACCATAGCTGTTGATAAGAGAGAAGGCTATCCTGTGGTTCGTCTGTCATAAAGCTCCATTTTTTGCGATCAGCTTTCACTTTAAGTTGTCATCCCAAGTTAGGTACATTTGGTTACTGCTGAACGGGAATCTTTTAGGTTTTCTAACCAATGTAAGATGTACAAAAAATAGCCAGGCAGAAAATAATCCATACCTGGCCAAAATTCAATATAAATAAGTGGGTTATACCTTTATCTCTTATAAGGAAAGCGTTTGGAAACTCTTTTCATAAGATAATCTACTACATTTTCCGGTGTGTTGGCGTAGCTACTGGCTACGTTTCTATCGAAGCTCCATATTAACTTACCTTCTTCTTTATCATAGAGTTTGACAAACACATCAGCATCGCCAGTCTTTACACTAATTCCGGTGAGCATCGCAACAGCCACAGCACCACCTTGGCTAAAGGAACGCGTAGTGATCACATTGCCAGCAAAAACACCATCAACATCCAGCATTTTTGCAATTTCATCAAAAGAATAATTGCTAAGATCATCTGCCTGTTCAATGCTATTTCTTTTTAAAATGAGGTTTGTCTTATGCATGTCCTGCACCTCTTGCGTCATTCGTCCTTTGTTTTTCATTTTCAGAAACCACGAATACATACTGTTCTGAAAAGCTTGCTGATATTCTTCTTCCATTCGTACAATTTCGGCATCAGAAAGCTTATTCTTTTTATTGGATTTGGCATCTTTCACAGAAACTTGCATGGGCAAGATCGCTATTTTCTTATGCGTGTGGATAATCTTCGCTATCTCTGGGTCTTCGTAAATTTTTGCGGTAATTTGTCCATACGTAAATTTACAGAGTAGCAGCATTACAAGGGTAAATCACAGTGAATGTGAACAAAGCCGGAACAACTGCTACTCTTCTTTTCGTAGTATTTCTATTTCCTGCATCACGGCATCGGCTTCCGTAGCTTTTTTATCGGCCAATCTTCTATTGGAGTGCGATAGCTTAAATGATTCTTCTGTGAGTTTTTTGTACTGCTCCTGTAGCTTTTCCAGCTTTGATTTTTTCTTGAACAATCCGAACATGGTCAATGATGTTAAGGTTTTCTATTGATTTGGTGTAGTTGCCTGAAAGGCTACCGCTTGGAGATTGTATTGTGGGTGATACTTCGCTGGCGGCTGCATCTGAATCGGGTGGTATCATCGTCTCTGAGGCTGCGGTGCTTAGTCTTTCTGCCGCTCACCCTGGCCCGCCACATATTGAAACTAGACCTTTTCATATGTTTACGCATCAAGGCAATCACTTCCGGTTCACCCAACCCAAACTGAAATTCAATAGCACCAAAGGGCGTACGGTCTTCCCAGGCCATTTGTATGATTCTGTCTGTGTCTCTTTCACTTAAAGATAAGGCTTGCATGATCTTTTATTTTGTTTAAAAAATACAATTATAAGTTAAACAGGAAAAGACAAGCAATTGTTTAACTATCAAACATCAAAAAACCAGGAGGAGAAAAGTCATCAAAAGGAAAAGGTGCAAGAACGATAACGTGCTTAATCATGGAATGGCTTCCCATCATGTATTAAATAAATATCTTCGGAACTGTCGTGTAGAAATCTAAAAGCAAGGAGTTTAAGAACGTGCTCAACGCCCCGCATGGAATGCTGGGTATTACCAATGCGCTTAAGTTGGACGGGCTGGTTTGTTTGCGATTTTCTTTCGTATTTCATTTTTGGCACTTGGAGAAGCACATCTCCGAATTTCAAACAAGCATGGCCGTTACATAATGTTAAACTAGGTTTATTTCTTCAATTTGGAATTTTAATCCCTCCTTTTTCATTTTACTAAACCGCAGATTATCATATCCATTGTTATTACATATAGAAATAAATCTTTCAATATCTTTTTCATTAACCCTCAATCCAAAGATAACACCCGTCAAAAAAGATTTATTGAATTTTATTAATCCTGAGTTATTAAGTAAAATAATTCGATATTCAGATTCGTATTTCCATTCCCAAGACTTTGTTCCAAACAATTTCTTTATGCCATTTGACTGTGAGACGTAATAATTTAATCAATAGAATTCCCCGAGGCTCTGCCTCGGGTGTTGCGTGAGGATATTTACATTTGTGAGTATGAGCGAACATATTCACAAGAGTCACAATAAAAGCTTGCTTTTGTATCATTTTGTTTGTCCTATCAAGTATAGGAGAAAAGTATTGAGTGCAGAGGTCTCGTCCACTTTCAAGAATATTTGCCTGAAGATAGAGGAGCGATATGAAATTCATTTTTTGGAGATCGGCCTTGATGGGGACCATGTTCATTTTTTGATTCAGAGTGTTCCCTCGAATGCTCCTAAGAAGATCATTGGTGCGGTCAAGAGTATCACTGCCAAAGAGATTTTCCGCCTTCATCCAGAGGTCAAGCAGATGCTTTGGGGCGGCAAGTTTTGGACGAGTGGCTACTATGTAAATACTGTAGGCCAATATGCAAGTGAAGAAGTGATCAAAAAGTATATTCAAAATCAGGGAAAGTCAAAATATATGGAGTTGCACAAGAATCAGCTACGTTTGTTTTGATACCCCGACGGCTCTGCCTCGGGGTAGTTCATTTTGGTATAATTGTCGTAATCAACAGAGAAGGAAGTCAAATTTTCATTTGAAATACTTTCAAATGGTTGATCTATCGCATAATCAAAAACTAAAGCGATTCCATTATGATGATCTGCATAATGTGACCACATTGTTGGCATATCGTACCTCATTGAGAAGCAACAAATAGAACTTCTTTTGATTTTGTCTTTTTGACTCGCTTCATATGCCTCTCTTAAAAGTTCATCAGAAATTTCATAAGGTATTGAATTTTTCAACATAAGTATTTCGCTCTGCACCTCTTCTGAAACTTCTTTAATTTCAAAATCCAGAAGATCTATGTCACAATCAAATGGATCGTTAAAAAATTCGGGATTATTAAATTTTAATGATTGGCCACATACTATCATCGTGGCAATTTCATAGGAGGCGTATTTTAAAATTTCTTTATTCTTTAGTTTCATTTTTTATGTAGCCCCACCCTAGAGCGCGTTTGTAACGCGTTACAAACGCGCTCCAGAGGTACCTGAGATAGCCAATACGTTGGTCTGCTTCATACTGTTCTTTCCATTGTACATCAATATCTGACCCGGTAATTTTTATACTACCACCCTAGAGCGCGTTTGTAACGCGTTACAAACGCGCTCCAGAGGCACAATACCGAGTTTGAAGTGTTTACTTATGTTCATATTAGTAGAGACTCACAAATCGCTCTAGTTTCACTTTCCTTTCTTTTCCTTCGGTGACACCCAGCGATTGTATATACGCCATATGGCGGTTTTTCTTTAAAATGCATCCCTGACAAATATATCTACCCACACACCCTGGAGCGCGTTTGCAACCCCACCCTGGAGCGCGTTTGCAACCCCACCCTGGAGCGCGTTTGTAACGCGTTACAAACGCGCTCCAGAGGTACCTGAGATAGCCAATACGTTGGTCTGCTTCATACCATTCTTTCCATTGTACATCAATATCTGACCCGGTAATTTTTATACTACCACCCTAGAGCGCGTTTGTAACGCGTTACAAACGCGCTCCAGAGGCACAATACCGAGTTTGAAGTGTTTACTTATGTTCATATTAGTAGAGACTCACAAATCGCTCTAGTTTCACTTTCCTTTCTTTTCCTTCGGTGACACCCAGCGATTGTATATACGCCATATGGCGGTTTTTCTTTAAAATGCATCCCTGACAAATATATCTACCCACACACCCTGGAGCGCGTTTGCAACCCCACCCTGGAGCGCGTTTGCAACCCCACCCTGGAGCGCGTTTGTAACGCGTTACAAACGCGCTCCAGAGGTACCTGAGATAGCCAATACGTTGGTCTGCTTCATACCATTCTTTCCATTGTACATCAATATCTGACCCGGTAATTTTTATACTATCATATATTGGGTGAGTTCCTGATATAGTAATTTGACTATTGTCTAATAAAATGTCTGCAAGCTTATTTGATTTTCCCTGAAATAAATATGTATGTGCCGCTTCCGAAATATTACCTTTTAAAATCCACCCTGGAGCGCGTTTGTAAGTTACAAACGCGCTCCAGAGGTAATATTACCTTTTAAAATAAAAGTTTCATTTCTTACAACAGCTGAATCTATTGTTTCTCTTCGCCCACCGTCTATAAGATATATTTTGCTATTGTCTGTTAAACCATCAATATGTCCTTTTATAGTATATCCGCCTTGTGCTAATAATAAATTCGAAAAACAAAAGTACATCAATATCGTAATATGTATTCTCTTCATATTTATAAACGTTAACATGTATCAAATTAGCATACGGCCAACGATTATATCCACGCTACATAGCCTATCTCTCCACAAAGTAAAAACATTCCCTTAACCATCCAAACATTTATCGACAGCCTGCTCGTTTTTCCTACCATCCACCATCTATATTTCGCTTTAATCCGGAATACGTAGTCCGAGGCGCATTAGCTGTGGCTGAAGGCAGTGTTAGGCATAATGGAAAGCATAGGCTTTGCCAATCACTGCAAAGATCGCTGGTCAACAATACCAGCGATGGCGTAAAATGTATGGATTGATGAGTAGACCACGTGGTCCAGAGGCAAATCCACGTGGATTGATGAGTAGACCACGTGGTCCAGAGGCAAATCCATATGGATTGATGAGAAGACCACGTGGTCTAGGGACAAATCCACGTGGATTGATGAGAAGACCACGTGGTCTAGGGACAAATCCATGTGGATTCATACTCAACAGCAATGGGCTTACATCGCTGTTGATATGATTCTAAACGATGCGGTAGCAATTTTCCGGTTTGTATCAATCAGGCATGATTACTTTGCCGCTTAATGTTGCTGACAAACGGTTATTTTCCCTGGCTATCTTTCCGTTGACGAGTACTATATCAAATCCGGTGGCTAACTGGTGCGGATTGATATAATCTGCTGGGGCTTTAACCTTCTTGGGATCAAAAATGATGATGTCGGCTTTGTTGCCTGTTTTGAGGACTCCCCTATCCTTTAACTGTAAAATGTCCGCAGCCAAAGAAGTTATTTTTCTCACGGCTGCCGACAGGCTCAGTACACTATCTTGTACGACATAGGTTTCTATCACTTTGGCAAAAGTACCATGTCCGCGTGGATGATGACCGGTCTGGCTGCCATCTGAACAAATACCAATGGTGCTGTCTTGTAAAAAAGTATCTTGTAATGCTTCGTCCATCACAAAGTACGCGGCAGAAGTGCCCTGCGGGCCTACATCTTCTATCAGAAACTGCTCAAAGGGTTTGTGTTTTGATGCTGCGGCTTCTGCCAGCGTTTTACCCGTATAAGGTGCCGTGCCCAACAGCGTAGCTTCCGGACCATTGCGCAGGTTGACTTTGCGTTTGATGAAAGCTTCCAGTTCTTTTCTTCTGAACTTCTTTGCTTTTTCAAATTGTGCAGGGGTTTTAGACCAGTCTGGAAAAAGAATGGCAATGCCGGTATAGCTTGCCGTGTAGGGATACATATCGGCAGTCAGTTGCACACCCGATTGCCGGATGCTTCTGATCGTATCCAGTATTGCCCTGGCCCTGTCTTCGCCTTTGCCATATACCGATTTCAAATGCGAGATATGCACCCTGGCTGTTCTGCCTTGCCTGCTGAGTTCTTTGATAGATTCAATGACGGCCTCGTCATCCTCGTTGCGCATATGGCTCATGATCATCTTATGGTGCTGGCCTACCACATCGGCCAGTGCCAGCAACTCATCTTCTTCCGCATACAGTCCGGGGGCATATTCCAAGCCGGTAGACATGCCAAAAGTATAGGGCAGTTGCGCTGCCAACAGCTTTTTCAGGCTGTCTAGGGCTGCCTGGCTGATGGTGGCTTTTACGCCAATGCCACACAGACTTCTCAGGGTGCCGTGCCCTACAAATTCTATGATATTGACCCCTAAGTTTTGCTTGTTCACTTGCTCAATATAGCTTTTCAAGTCTTTGACCTGGGCACTGGAACCATCCTGACCCAGTACAAGGGTGGTGACACCCATCGCCAGAAAGTTCTCAAAGTCGGGTGCCTCTAACGGATTTCCATGCGCGTGCAGGTCAATGAAACCAGGACTGACATATTTACCTGCTGCATCTATGGTTTTGAGGATGTTCAGGTCGGGGTTGGTCAGTGTACCGATATACACGATGCTATCACCGTTGATATACACATTGGCATCGTACGCCTTTTTGCCAGTTCCATCCATGATCTTACCATTGACAATGGCAACGTCCACTTCCCGGATGTCTGGTTGAATAACAGATACTTCTTCTGCTGAAGCCGGTTTTGTCTTATGATAATTACAGGCAAAACAGCAGACTATTAAAACAAGAAGGCAATAAGCTATTGATTTCATATATTCTTAGGTAATGACAACAGCCAGCAGCTATACCATTTCCCACGCAGTAGTGGGCTGATGCATGATGGCAGCAAAGGTTGTTCTGGGTGGTAAATCTAAAAAAGGATACGTCACTTTGGAAAGAAACAGACCCTGCGGATGGGCCGGCTTGATATCGGGTGGCGTTTGCTGCATAGATAGGTAACGTTCGAAGGTGGCTACCTCCAGGCTGCCCGTACCAATCTGGATGAGCTTGGCTGCTATGATGCGGATCATCCTGTACAAAAACCGGTTGGAAGTGATCTGAAAACGCAGCCGCTCCCCCTGCCGGTCGGTATACAAATGTGCCGCCGTAACGTTGCATTGCGTGTGCTTGTACTTGTCGGGCGACTTACAAAAAGGCCGGAAGTTGTGGTAGTGTGGGAGCAATGCCACGGCTTTTTGCATACTGATTACGTCCAGTTCTTCTTCGTAGAGGGCACTGATATTGCTTAGAAAGGGATCTTTGTAGGTATGTATGAAGTAATCATAGGTTCTTGAGGTAGCATCAAAGCGTGCATGGCGGCGGTCATCTACAGCCACAATATCAAAGATGGCAATATCATCCGGCAGCCGTTTGTTGAGGCGAAATTTAATAACCGGATCAATCTCACTGTCCACATCTATATGAAAGAAAAACTGGCTGGCATGTACTTTGGTATCCGTGCGTCCGCACCCTACCACGGGCATGGGCCGGTTGAATACTTCTGCCAGTCTTTTTTCCAGCACTTCCTGCACGGTAGCCAGCTTAGGCTGACGCTGCCAGCCACAATATTTGGTGCCATTGTAGCCCATATGAACGAAGTATCTCATCTAATATTTAATGCTATGCCAAAATTAACCTTACTAAAGGGAAAGTAGGTGTCTTCGTTTGTCAGGTTTGCAATCAGGCATCCGCTGAGCTTGAAGCTGACCCGCACATGCTTTCCCCTGGTGCGGGCAAACACGGTTGGCTCCAGCAAGATACTTCGTGCCCGGAATCTATCTACATCCTCAATGGCAGCTTCAGTGATGCGGGAATATAAATAGCCTGTTTTGATGCCCACACCCAGCTCGGCATTGCCCTTCTGTGTTTTTAATGTTCCATAATTGAACTGGGCAAAACCCAGCGTGTAGTTGTTATCAATAGACCCGCCGGTGCTATTGACCGGGGTATGTCCATGACCAAATCCGGGACCTGCAAACAGTTCAATCACCTGGTTGTTGCTGATGTTTTGATAACGCCCAACGGCTCCCTGCAAATGATAGGTTTGTTCCGGGACGATGCTTCCATAGAATTGTGCAGCCAGCTTATCTGACAAACCATAGGAGAGGGTGGCATTGAAAGATGGTGGCAGTAAAGTAAGTCCTGCATCCAGCCTGACATCGTTTTTCTCATGAATCAACGGTATATCCACCGTTTGAGGACTGTACACCACACAACTATTGACAAGTAGGGCAGTCATTGCCAGAATCAAGCTTATTTTCATATTACGATTGCGTTTCTACATAGTATAATCCAAATGCCCTGATGGGTTGGATAAGTATGCGTGCTTTCTGTCCCTGTTCGGTGAGTGAGTACACAATGTTGGGCGACACCTGACCATCGTGGCGTATTACCAGGCTGTTGTCTGCCAGGTTGCTGAGTTCCTGCGCCAGCATCTTTTCACTAATTTCAGGGACAGCCCGTAGTATCTCGCTAAAGCGCAGGCTACGGTCGCCAATCACCTCGATGATCAGCAAACGCCATTTGCCGCCAAGCATTTCCAGCGTGGTGCGGATCGGACATCGGGCAGTGATCTTTGGGTGGTCTTTCATCGCTTACCTAAAGGTAGGTGGCACAAGGCTGGTTTGCAACAGTTAGCTTGTTTACCTTTGAAGAAAACAACGACACTTATGAAAAAGATTGCACTTTTTGGTGCTACCGGCCAGACCGGTCAGGAGTTTCTCACCCAGGCACTGGCTAAAGGATACTCCATCAAAGTATTGGTCCGCTCACCTGCCAAACTTTCGGTGAAGCATAACCACCTGCAAGTTATTCAGGGAGATGTGCTGAATGCACAGGATGTGGAGCAGACGGTGGCAGATAACGAACTGGTTGTCAGCCTATTCGGACATGTGAAAGGATCGCCGGAATGGCTACAGACCAATGGCACCAAAAATATCGTAGAGGCTATGCAAAAGCATGGTGTGCAGCGGGTCATCTCGCTCTCCGGGGGCGGACTACCCTTCAAGGAAAAAGATCAGCCCAAACTACCTGATAAGCTGATTCGGATGCTTATGAAAGTGGCGGCACCCAAAATCCTCAACGACGCCATCAGCCATGCAGAAGTACTCCGGCAAAGTGGCCTGGAATGGACGATCGTGCGGGGTCCCAGGCTGACCAACGAACCCCGAAAGGGCACCTACCGCGTGGGTTGGGTAGGTGTGAATGCCAGCACCAAAATAGGCCGCGCTGACTTAGCCGACTTCATAGTGAAGCTGGTGGAAGAGGAACAATACGATCGCCAGATGCCCTTCGTTAGCTATTGAGCAACGCCTGCCGATGGTCGGCCACAAACTGCCTGAAGGTGATGGGCTTCTCGCCGGTGATTTGTTGTACACAATCGCTGATAGCAGGTGGCTTAGAAAACCTGGGCATAAAATGCAGCATAATCATCACCAGAATCATCGTGGTGGCTACGCCATCTTTACGCTTGGTATAGAAGAAACGCAGCAGATTGGGCGAGACATACGCAATGGGCTTGTTCAGCCCTTCAGACAGTTGCGCGGCCATGTCGCTAAAAGTCAGCAATTCGTTGTCAGTAAGATCGTAAGCCCGGTTGACGTGCGCTTCGGGGTTTTGGATAATAGTGGCTGCCACACGGCCAATGTCGCGCACATCCACCAGCGTAAACTTAGCCTTGCCTGCCGGCAGAAAAACGCGGTGGCGGTCTGCCAGATCGTGGTGCAGGCTGGTCAGGAAGTTTTGCATAAAGTAGGCGGGCCTGAGAAAGGTATAGCTCAACTTGCTGTGCATGATCAGCTGCTCAATTTTATGGTGAGGAATCACTTTATTGGTATCTGCGCCCTGCACCGACAAAAAGACTACGTGCCGCACCCGTTTCCTTTCTGCTGCCAATATAAGCGGTACAAAATATTTATCTACATCGGCCAGCTGCGGCGGTCTGAGCAAAAATAGTGTGTCTACCTGTTCCAGCGCAGGCTCAAAAGTAGTAGCATCTTCAAAATCGAAATGTACCGTATCGTGTACTTCCGGCTCATCGCCCATTTTAGAAGGTTTTCTTTCACCTGCTATGATCTGAATACCTTCGTGGCTCTCACTCAGGCAACGGATTACCTGCTGCCCTACCAGCCCGCTAGCTCCTGTGATAAATATTTTTCTCATACTCAATATGTTTGACAATTTTTTTTATATTCGTATCGTGTCCACTTTATCGCAGGCTGCTGCTAAATATTGCAGATGCCCGCTACTACTTGTAATACTCTGATACAAACAACCACTTTAATGCATATAATGTGAGCACTGACGAAAAAATATTTATTGAAGAAATCAGAAGCCGACACGAAAAAGCTTTTCAGCATCTGTTTCATGAATACTATTGTTGCCTGACACTTTTTGCGCAAGGCTATGTCATGGACAGGCAAGCTGCTGAAGACCTTGTACAAAGTGTCTTTGTTTGTTTGTGGGAGCAGGTTGACCATCTTCATGTTCAGACATCGCTAAAATCTTACCTTTATCAGGCTGTTAGAAACCGATGCATGAACTACCTGAGAGATTTAAAGGTACAGGATAAACATCATCTACTATATGCACAGGCACTGTTACATATTACTGAAAATCAAGACCATGAAGATGATCTGGAAGATGCTTTGGAAAGGGCTATTGAACAACTTCCCTGTAAGATGGCTGAAATCTTTAGCATGAAATACCTGCAAGGCAAAAAACAAAAGGAGATTGCTTCTTCCCTGAATCTTACCGAAAATACAGTCAAAACACAGTTGAAGAGAGCCCGAAAGAAGATCTCCGAAACAGTGCTAAAATCAGCCTTATTTCATTTTTTTCTGTGAAAAGAAAAAAGTTTGTCACCCCAAATACCAACGACAGTGTCATAGTAGTAACCAACCTACACTATGGCAGACAGCAAGCAACCAATAGACTTTTTACTACTATGGAAAAAGATCCATTCGAAGCTTACCCTGGAAGAAGAAGAGAAGCTTGATACATGGCTCTCCGAGAGTAGCCGACACCGTGAATATTTCAAAAGCCTACAAAACTTTTATTTGCAAGACGCTGCTTCTCCCAGCCCGGAAGTGGACAAGGCATGGGAAAAAGTCAGTCGCAGATTGCATCAACAAGACAAAAAGATGATTACCTGGCGGCTGGTTACGGGCATAGCAGCATCGTTGCTGCTGCTTTTTTCTGCATGGTACTTCTTTCCTGTTGCTGCGCCCCAACAACCAGCCACCACTGCCCAGCAAGACTCTATCACGCCGGGCACCGATAAAGCTTTGTTGGTAATGGACAATGGAGCACAATATGATCTCTCGCAGGGAAGCAAATTACAACTCAAAGTAGGTGGTACCGATATTCAAAGTGAAGGCACCGATGTTGTTTACAAAAAAGAAACGATCAAAGATACAAAACCTGTTTTTAACACCCTCAAAGTGCCCCGCGGCGGACAGTTTAAGCTAACACTCTCTGACGGCACCCGCGTGTGGTTGAATGCGGCCTCCACCCTGCGTTATCCTGTATATTTTAGCGGCTCTGAAAGAAAAGTGACTCTTACTGGAGAAGCCTATTTTGAGGTTAGCAAAAACAAAAAGATACCCTTTAGAATACAATCTCAAGGGCAGACGATAGAGGTATTGGGTACTGCATTCAACATCTCCTCTTACCCGGATGACTCGCTCACTGCCACTACGCTGGTAGAAGGAAAGGTGAAAGTTTTTGTCACAGCAAGACCTGACATACAGACTTCGTTATTGCCGGGTAGCCAGAGCCTTTTGCCCAAAGGTAAGCAAGAGATCAAACAGCATACAGTGGATACCAGGGTATACACCGCCTGGAAAGATGGCAAGTTCGTTTTCGTAGACCAGCCTCTGAAAGACATGATGAAGACGCTGGCGCGCTGGTATGATGTAGAGGTAGTGTTTACAAACGAAAAGAGCAAAAATCTGAGCTTTACCGGAGACATAGAAAGATACAAGGACTTTGAAAAGATCTTATTTCTGATAGAAAAAACCAACGAAGTTTCATTTAAAATCAAAGGAAGGAGGATCGTTATCGATTAAAAACAAACCACTATTATTCATCCATCTATTATTTTATGATTTATTACAAACTTAAACGATCTAAAAGTATGCATTACAAACTTACCATCTTTCCTTTTCGTCAAGGAAAACACGCAATCCTCTTTGTGAAACTCACTATTATGCTGCTGCTTACTACAGCATTGAGAGTTTCTGCAAACGTTTCCGCTCAAAATACACTGGTGCAACTGAATCTGGAAAACGCACCTATAGAAAGTATTATCCATGAAATCAAACAGCAAAGTGGTTTGAGCTTTTTATACCGTACCGATCTGATCAAGGACATACCTTTACTCAGTATCAAAGTAGAAGACACCAAGGTTGAAGAAGTGCTAAATCAGCTATTTCATCCTTACGGCTTCACATACGAGATTTACGACAGCACGGTAGTTGTCAGAAAACAAGTGGCAGAAAACGCAAACGTTCCCGCTCCTCAACCTCCACTTAATGTGACAGGAACAGTTGGTGATCTGGAGTCGGGGGAAATGTTGCCGGGCGTCAACATTTTGGTGAAAGGCACCAATATGGGTACTGTCACAGATATTGATGGACAATATAAAATCCAGGTAGGTGATGAATCCGATACATTGGTGTTTTCTTCCATTGGTTATCTTACCGAAGAAGTTCCTGTTCGGGGCAGAAGTACTATTAACCTGACTTTGGCACCTGATATTCAATCGTTGCAGGAAGTTGTGGTGGTGGGTTATGGCTCTCAGGAAAAAAAGAACCTGACCAACGCAGTGGCTACCATAGACAGTAAGGACTTCCAGAAAGGAGCATTTAATAGTCCTATGCAAATGATACAGGGAAAGGTGCCCGGCGTAGGTATCTCTAATGTGGCGGCAGCTGACCCAAACCGACAGGCATACATCTCTGTGCGGGGTTCATCTTCTATCAGTGCCGGCAATGGCCCACTGATTGTCATTGACGGGATGCCTGGTGGCGACCTGCGCAATATCGCCCAACAGGATATAGAATCTATCACTGTACTCCGAGACGGTGCTTCGGCAGCCATCTATGGTTCACGAGGAGCCAACGGTGTGATCCTGGTGACCACCAAAGGAGGTAAAGCAGGCAAAGTATCCATATCGTACGATAGCTATATAGAGCATGATGCAGTGTCTGCCCGGCCCGATATTCTTTCTCCTGAACAGTACCTGGAAAAAGGAATTGGCGATGACGAAGGAGCCAGAACCGATTGGTACGATGAGTTGATCAGAAAAAACAACTTTGGTCAGAACCATTACTTATCTGTTTCAGGCGGAGACGAAAAAACAGTGTTCCGCATTGCCGGAAACTACCGTAGCAAACAAGGTATTGACATTGCCTCTGACCGTACCGAATATGGTATCCGGGCTAGTTTCAAGCAAAATGCCATTGACGACGTTCTGGAATTTGGTGGAAATATCAACTATAGAGTAGTGGATGAGGCGTATACGAATTATGGCGTATTCCAGCAGGCCGTAAAGCTCAACCCTACACTCCCTGTGATGGACCCAGATAACCCTTCAGAATACAACTTTTTGTACGGTTACGACACATATAATCCGGTACAGGACCTAAAAGCGCGCGAAAATGGTGCTGAGCAAACCTATTCTATTGTGAACCTGAACGCCAAACTCAATATTACCGACCACCTCAATACCATGCTTAAGGTAGCTCGCCAGGATCATGACGAACTTCGACAAGAATATTATTCATCCAAAGCCAAAGAGTCTATTGATAATAATAGAACAGGTCGTGCCAGGTTGGGAGATGAAAAATGGACAGACTTAACTTTAGAATGGATCGGGAACTATGCTAACTCTATTGGAAGAAATGATTTTAGTGTGATGGGTGGTTATTCTTACCAGGAATTTAATAATAAAGGCTTCTGGGCAGAAAATGCTGACTTTCCATCAGATGCTTTTGGCTACAACAACCTGGATGCAGGCTTATGGAACAATGAAGAAGGCCGCCTGGGTATGGATTCAAAGAAAAATAAGGTGAAGATCATCGCTTTTTTTGGAAGGGCCAACTATAGTTTTGATGATACCTATCTGTTTACCGGTACGCTGAGATATGAAGGTAATACCAAATTTGGTATCAATAACAAGTGGGGCTTATTTCCTTCTGCTTCAGCCGCCTGGCGTCTTTCAAAACTGCCGGTTATTGCAGATGTTTCTGCCATTGACGATTTGAAACTACGCGCCTCATATGGTGTGACCGGGCGTGCCGGGTTTGATCCTTACTCATCATTGGCCAAATACCAGGGATACGGCAGGTACCTGAACAATGTAGGAGAATGGGTGCAGGTATATGGCCCTGGCAACAACCCTAACCTGGACTTGCGTTGGGAAAAGCAAATATCCTATAACCTGGGACTTGATTTTAGTCTCTTCAACAGTGCACTAAGCGGTACATTTGATGCTTTCATCCGTCAGGGGAAAGATGTTATATCTAACTATGATGCACCAGTGCCTCCTTATCTGCACGACCAGGTATTTACCAACGTAGCCTCTACCAGCGCGCGGGGTGTAGAACTGACGCTGAGTGCTCGGGTTATTGACAAAGATGACTTTGGCTACACAACCAACGTAACAGGTTCTTATATCAAATCTAAGCTAGACAAGTTCTCCAACGGCACTTTCAACAAAGGCTTTATGGATCGTTATCAACTGCCCTCCCCTGGTAACCCAGGCCCTGCACAAAGGCTGGAAGATAATGTGGAGATTGGTAGCTTCTACGGTTATAAATACGCTGGCGTAGATGCAGATGGGAATATTCTGGTATGGAAAAATGGCGAAGTAGGTACAGAAAAAATTAATGCATCGTCTGAATCTGATCCTAACCGCGACAGAACTTATTTAGGACACGGCGCACCCCGAATGGAGTTGTCGTGGAGCAATAATCTTAATTATAAAAGTTTCGACCTGACCTTGTTTTTTCACAGCCGTCTTAACTACGATATTCTGAATCTTTATCAGATGTATTATGGCCTAACAGCTGAGCCAGGTGTTAACCTGCTACAAGATGCTTACGACAGAAACGGACAGATCAAATCGGGTAAAGTGATCGCCGATTATTTTATTGAGAGCGGCAACTACCTCAAACTGGATAACGTGACCCTGGGATGGACCCCTCAGCTACAAACCAAATGGCTTAAAAGCCTGCGTCTTTATGGAACGGTGCGTAATGTATTTACACTGACCAAATACAGTGGACTTGACCCTACAGCACTTGACCTTGGCAGAGCAGGTGGCCTAGAACCAGGTATTGCTGACCTAAACGTTTATCCTGTTACCAGAAATTACTCACTGGGTGCTGTTGTCACTTTCTGATTTTCCTAACATTTAATGACCTATAATATTAGCAATATGAAATACACTATTTTAATAACCATATTGACTTGCATGCTGGTTGCTCCGGCATGTACTGATCTGACTGAAGAGGCTTTTGATGTATTGCCTGCTGATACGTATTATCAAGACGATAACTCCATCATTGCCGCACTCATTCGTCCCTACGAACATGCACAGTGGTGTGGTTGGAATGGTGACCGATGGATACTTTCTGAACTGACTTCTGATAACTTTGTGTGGACACAAAAAGGAAAACATGGCTGGGACGGAGGTGCGTGGGTGCGTATGCATAACCATACCTGGAATGCCGATGATGACCGTGTTTATGGTGGCTGGACAGGACCTTATCAGGGCATCGGGCAATGTAATGTTCTTCTCAAAGATTTTGAAGCACTTAATTTTACCGATTTTGACCTGACAGATACCGACAAAGCGCAGTATACCGCAGAGCTTAGAACGCTAAGGGCTTGGTTTTACCTTTTCCTGATTGATTACTTTCGTAGTGTGCCTATTTCAACAGACAATGAAACCATACAGGCCAAATCATCTCCTCAGGAAGTATTTAGCTATATAGAAACTGAACTGACGGAATCAATCAGCGGGCTGCCAAAAAACGGAAGTGTAGGCCGGTGGGATCAGGCAGGAGCCGCAGCATTGATGGTACGGCTGTATCTGAACGCCGAGAAATGGATAGGAAAGCCAATGTATAATGAATGCGCCCAGGTTGCCCAAGATATTATCGATGGCAAATACGGCACCTACACCATAGACCCGGATTATAGAGGTCCTTTCCGCTCCGGTATCAAGGGTTATCGATCTCCGGAAAACATTTTTGAGTTTCCTCATGCCAGAAATATCTATGATTTCGGATGGATGTACAACTCCATGATGCACTACCAGGAAAGATATGCTTTAGATAATGACTGGGGCGGATGGAACGGTATCCATCTCACACCATCCCGCGACCTGAACGGTGACTTGTATAACGATGAGCTAGGAATGCCCTATGAGAACTTTGCTGACGGAGACAAGCGTAAACAGGCGTTTCGTACCACAGCACCAGGAGGAGAATATGAAGGCTTCTTTCTGGTGGGTCAGCAGTATGAATTTGACTACGCTAACAATTATGGCTTTGATAGCACCAAGCTTATTAACGGAACAGAAGAATACAATGGCGAGCCTCTGCGCTTTGTAGACCAGGTAGGGCGTTTTTCAGAAGGTGCCGAAGGCCTTGCCAAAGGTTCCCATGTGATTACCGGAGAAGAAAACTCTGGTGTCCGTCTGGTTAAGTTCCCTTGGTTGCCTCTCTCGCAAGAATTATTTCAAAACAATTCTGCTCCTGAAATCAGGTTGGCAGAGATATACTATTCACTGGCCGAATGCAAGTTCAGAGAGGGCGATGTGGCTACGGCGGCCCAACTACTGGATGCTGTACAGGAAAGGAATTTTATGCCCGAAACCTGGCCTGCCAATAGCTACACGAGCAACCTGGATATGCTCACAGAAGCAGAGTTTGTCAAAAGCCTTGGCCGTGAATTTTTGGGAGAACGCCATCGGAGAACCGATCTGATACGCTGGAACCGGTTTGGTAACGCATGGTGGGACAAACCCTTAGACGCTGAGGATATGTCGGTGTTCCCGATACCCAACCGAGCGATCAACGCGAACCCAAAGCTAAACCAGAATGACGAAAATCTCTGAAATTATTCACCCCTGACAACCAACGCGGCGGACAATATATTTGATAATAACGCCCTATCTCAGATGATAGGGCTATTACTGAAGTTTATAAATCACAAACACAAAACATATGAAAAATATCTCTAACACAACAGGTATCAGCCTGTTGAAGTATCTGCCCCTATACCTGGGTATGTATTTGATAACTGGCTATGCAACAGCACAGACTGCAAATTTTGAAAACGCTGCTGAAGCACTCCAGCAAGCTGCTTATAACACCTACATTTCATCTGACGGAAGTTACTTCATCCAAAGTAACGATGGCAATACCTCCTTCAACTACTGGTGGAACGCCAATGCGCTGGACGCTTTGACACAGGGGTACATCAGGACGCGTCAAGAAAGTTATAAGCAACGCATGAAAACCATCCTGGAAGGTATCAAAACGCAGCATGGAGGCACCTACATCAACGATTTTTATGACGACATGGAATGGCTCACCCTGGCTTGCCTCAAAGCCTATGAAGTAACCAAAGACACTGCATACTATAATGTAGCCACACTGCTTTGGCAGGACATCCAAACCGGCAGAAGTCCTGAATATGAGGGAGCCGTTACCTGGAACAAAGGATGCCATCCAAGTTGTAAAAATGCTATTTCCAATTCTCCGGCAGCCCTGATTGGTGCTCGCTTGTATCGCATCAACAGCAATGCACAAAACCTGCAAATAGCCGAGGAAATCCATGCCTTTGTAAAAAGCAAACTGGTTGATCCACAAACCGGCGGCGTATGGGATTCTTACAATCCTGTGGATAATACAACCGACAAGAGATCTAACTGGATATTCTCTTACAATGTGGGAATGTACCTGGCAGCCAGTGTAGAATTGTATAAAGTAACAGGCCAACGCGCTTATCTGGACGATGCCGTCAAGTCGGCAGAATTTGCCATCAACAATCGTTTGGTCAATAGTGTGTTCTTTACCAACGAAGGCGGGCAGGGAGATGGTGGGCTGTTCAAAGGAATCTTCATTCGTTGCCTGATTCAACTGGCCAGGGAAACAGATTTGCCCGAAGATACCAGGGCACGATACAACAATATCATCCAATACAATGCACAGGTCTTACTCACTCAGGGGTCGCGCACAGACCATCTGGTAGGACCCGTTTGGAATGCAACGCCCAATGAC
Organism: Cyclobacteriaceae bacterium; assembly: GCA_958296015.1. Lineage (GTDB taxonomy): Bacteria > Bacteroidota > Bacteroidia > Cytophagales > Cyclobacteriaceae > JAJNNC01. The sequence goes on along the minus strand of CATQIH010000002.1, from coordinate 90,486 downwards.
ATAACCCTCGACTATTCCACGCAACTCAGTGGCATCATGCTTCTGGAAGCGGCAGCAGCAGCAGGTAAAGTGATCCTCAACCAGGATATCAATTACGGGGGTTACAGCGTGCAGCTAAAGACAGGGCATTATACGCTATCCGATCTGGTATCACAAGGGGCACAGGATAATGACATAACCTCTCTTTCTATTCCTCCCGGCTATGAGGTGACCTTATTTGAAAACGATAATTTTACCGGAGCAAGCACCAAGCTTACCTCTAATACCAGTTGGCTAGGTGACTGGAACGACCGGGCATCATCTATCATTGTGGCAAGTAAAGACATCACTGGTTTGGGTGGTAACATCACTGGCGAGCACACCAACTCACCTGCCAACGAAGGGGTTGGCAATCTCATTGACGACAATCCGGGCACAAAATACCTGGCTGTCAGCAGTACAGGCTGGGTGCAGTTTCAGGCTGATCAAGCCTATGTAGTCAATGGTTACTCCCTTACTTCCGGCAATGATGCTGATGAAAGAGATCCTTTGAGCTGGACCCTGCAAGCATCCACCGACAGCACCAACTGGACAACGCTGGACAGCCTTTCGGGAGAGGATTTTCCTTACCGGATTCAGCGACGCGTGTTTAGTATTGAAAACACGCAGGCATATGTTTTCTATCGCTTTAATTTCAGCAACAACGAGGGCGGGTTGCTTCAACTCTCGGAGATAGAACTGTTTGGAGATAGTCTGGATACCCCGGAATTGCGCGCCGCGGATAATCCCGATAGCGTCACCAACGGCCTAGCGTATGCTTATTATGAGGGTAACTGGAAAAAGCTACCGGACTTTAGCCAACTAACAGTATTAGAGAAGGGCGGCAGTGCTAACTTTGATCTATCTCTAAGAAAACGTGATGATCAATTTGCCGTCCTCTATGAAGGCTATATTGAAGTACCTACTGATGGATTATATACCTTCTACACCAGTTCTGACGATGGCAGCATCCTATGGATTGGTCATGAAGAGGTGGTCAACAATGATGGTCATCATAATGCCAGAGAGAGGAGCGGTAGCCTGGGACTTAAATCAGGCAAGCACGCCATCAAAGTAGGCTACTTCGAGAGGCGTGGCAAAGAAGTGCTTCAGGTACGCTACAAAGGTCCTGGCTTGGAGAAACAAGCTGTGCCGGATACTGTGTTATTCAGAGATCTTTCCTTAGACATCGAGGCCCCGACAATACCCGCTAACCTGGAGGCCACCGAGATCACCCAGGATGCCGTTAATCTGCAGTGGGTTGCTTCTTCAGACAATGTCGGCGTTCAGTCTTACCGCGTCTACCAGGATGACGAGCTAGTGTTGACTATTGATGACACCATCACCACCATCACCGAGCTGCAAGCCGAAACGGAATATCGTTTTAGCGTAAGTGCGGTAGATAGTGCAGGCAATGAGTCAGCACAGGCCAGCCTTACGGTAACAACGCGCTCGGAAGGCATTGAGGAAGAACTTCCTTTTGGCAATGGTACGATACGTATCTATCCTAACCCTTTTGAGCATGACTTCACCATTAGCCTTGCCGGCGACGAATTGAAGGGGGCAGTAGGCGTAGTAGTCTTCAACCTACAAGGGCATATTGTTGCTTATAGCAAGCTAAGTCCAAATCGCAACTATACCACTCAGATCAATTTACAAGGAAAACCTGCTGGCATATATGTGGTATCACTCTTTGGCTATAAAGTAGGCTACGTGAGCCGAATAGAAAAGAAATAACCACGCATTACGTTTACCTGACGGCAACGCCTGTGTAATACCAGAAAAGGCAAAGCCCCGGTAGCAAGTGAAGCAACTATATATTCACAAAGTTTGCCGGGGCTTACGACTTCGACTGTCAACATATAACAGGTATACTTTAGAAACATAGCAGTCTGCACATTATAAAATAACACAGATGAAATCGCCAAATAAGTACTGACTCAAATTAAATTACAATTTTCAAGAAACCGCGCGGCGGATCGCAAATCTCAAATAAACGCCAAGCACTAATCACATAACAAATCATAAATAAAAAGATGTTTTGGTAATTCTAATTTAGCATTTGAATATTGTTTGTTTTTTGTTATTTGGTTTTTGTAATTTTTTTTAATCAAGCACTCAACAAGCCACCCATTGGGGATGCATAGCCATATTCTGGTTCTTTGTTAGCTGATAAATTTTTGACCTTACCACAAATGTTCAGTTTGTCCATTGTGCATTTATTTACTAATTTTAGGCTATCACACAACTTCAACATAATTTTTTACACTTAAGACTATCAATGAAACGCTACAAAGAATCACCTCCTCAGATATTATCTGTCACCAGAGGTAAAGCCATTACCAGCACATGGCAACAACTACGAAAGGGCTTAACTATTTTTTTATGTACTACGGGCCTTGCTTTATCACAACCAGCTCAGAGCCAGTCTACTACCTTCGCCCTGGATGACCTTTCAGCCTTCAAAGACCCTGGCAAGACGTGGAAGATTGTGGGTGGCGTGACTGCCGACCTGCAAACGGAAAACAAGCTCTCTACCAGCCAGGGAAAAGGTGTACTGGTAAACCTGCCTACCAGCAAGGAACATGGTCAGGATTTGTATACGACGCTGGAACATGGCGATGCTGATATCGAGCTGGATTATATGATCGCCAAAGGTTCAAACTCGGGCATCTACTTGCAGGGGCGTTATGAGATCCAACTACTCGATAGCTGGAGTACCGGCAGACCTACCTCCGCCGACAATGGCGGTATCTACGAACGCTGGGATGAAAGCAAGCCTGAAGGCCAGAAAGGCTACCAGGGATATGCACCCCGCCAGAATGTGAGTAAAGCTCCCGGCCTGTGGCAACACCTCAAAATCTCTTTTCAGGCACCACGCTTTGATAAAAATGGTAAGAAAACAGAGAAAGCTAAATTCCTGCTGGTAGCACTCAACGGAGTACCCATCCACGAAGACGTGGAAGTGACCGGCCCTACCCGTGGTGCCATGGATGGCAACAAAGAGGCTGCCAAAGGCCCGCTGCGCATTCAGGGCGATCACGGTGCAGTAGCTTTCCGCAATATCACAATTACTACTTATGACAAGCCAAGACCGGAACTCAAAGACCTGAGCTACACAGTCTACGAAGGGAAATACGAAAGTGCTCCTAACTACGACTCACTGGCACCGGAGGCAGAAGGCACTTCAGTGATCCTAACGGCTAACCTAAATAAGCGTCCACAGCAGTTTTTGCTGCGCTACCAGGGTACGTTGCATGTGGAAGAACCCGGCGAATATACTTTTAACCTGAATGTGCCCGGCGGCGGGGGTATATTGATGATTAACAACAAAGAGGCCGTTTCACAGAGTCGCTGGAATGGAACAGGCAAAATCAACCTGCCTGAAGGTGACCTGCCTTTTGAGTTGTTGTATACCAAGTTTGTGGACTGGACACAACCGGCCCTGGGGCTTAGTGTGGCAGGTCCGGGTGTTCGTGAATACCTAATCAGCGATCAAGGGGACATACAGGGTGGCGACGTGGTAGACCCCATCTTGGTTAATGCGCAGCAGGAGCCAATCCTGCGCAGCTTTATGGATTTGCCCGTGGGCGGCCGCGTGACGCATGGCATATCAGTGGGCAGCAACCAGCATGTACATTATACCTATGACCTGGATCATGGCATGATCGTGCAGGTATGGCGTGGCGATTTTCTGGATACTACCCCCATGTGGCACGACCGTGGTGATGGCTCTTCCAGGCCAAGAGGCGAAGTGCAGTATTTTGGCAAGCCAGGTTTTACCATCGGTCAACTCGCATCCGCAGAAGCTGACTGGATCAGCGATTCTACCAACCAGTCTTTCAAAGAAAAAGGCTATCAGTTGGATAAGAATGGGAAGCCTGTTTTTCATTACCAGATGTATGGCACTACCGTAGATGATGCCATCAGTGTGACAGAAGACGGCAAAGGATTTCAGCGTAAGATCACCCTGGAAAAACCTGCCGATAACCTGTACGTACGCCTGGCCAAAGGCGAAAAGATAGAGCCGATGGGCAAAGAAGGTATGTACCTGGTGGATGACAAGGCGTATTATCTTGATCTGGCACAGGCGGGCACCAAACCTATTGTGCGTGGCAAAAGTGGCAACCAAGAACTGATCATGCCCATCAAAGACACTGTTACCTATTCAATTCTCTTTTAGATTACTCGATTCAGATGAACATACACAGCAATATATTCTATAAAAACTTTCGCAAAACGGTACAGGCAGTATTTACCCTGGCATGTATCCTAAGCGTTACGCCTTCCGCATGGGCGCAGGAATCTCCCAAGGAAGAAGATTTTTCTAAAATTATGAAAGTAAGCTCACCCGAAGGCACGCTGCTGGAGGTGGGCGGACTCACCACACTACCCAATGGCGACTTGGGGGTGTCTACCCGCCGTGGCGATATTTTTATTGTAGAAAATCCTACCGGTCTTCGCCCCTTCTTCCGCAAGTTTGCCGAAGGGTTGCACGAGGTGCTGGGGCTATCCTACAAAGACGGTTCGCTATATTGTGTACAACGCGGTGAGCTTACCCGCCTGGAAGACACCAACATGGACGGCAAAGCCGATGTACTGGAAACAGTATCTGCATGGCCACTTTCCGGTTACTACCACGAATATAGCTACGGCCCTGCCATTGCTCCCGACGGCTCGTTCTTCGTGTCGGGCAACGTGGCGTTTGGCGATGAGGAATGGTGGCGCGGTGAAAGCCGGGTGCCGGGGCGCGGTTGGATCATGCACATCGATACGGCAGGCAACAGGCAACCCTGGGCTACCGGTATGCGCTCCCCCTGCGGGCTGAACATGATTGATGGCGAACTGTTTTATACCGATAACCAGGGCGACTGGATGGGTACGGGCGGCTTGTGGCATGTGGAGAAAGGTGATTTTACCGGCCATCCGGCAGGGCTGCGATGGACTGGCCTTCCGGAATCTCCGGTAAAGCTGACCACCGAGCAGCTATATGCCCAGATTGATCCGCGCAAAACCAAAGATGAGAACGGACGCTACATTAAGCCGGAAAATGTGGTGGATGAAGACTTTAAAATGCTGTATGAGATGAAGGACAAGCTGCCCAACGTGAAGCTGCCTGCCGTATGGCTGCCTCATGGTATCCAGGGCATCTCTACCTCACAACCAATTAAAATACCGGAAGGTGCTTTCGGCCCGTTTGCCGGTCAGATTCTGGTAGGCGATCAGGGACAAAGCCTGATCAACCGGATATTTCTGGAAAAAGTGAACGGGCAGTACCAGGGTGCTTCTTTTGATTTTCGTAAAGGCTTCCGCTCTGGTGTGCTGCGCATGGCGTGGGCCGATGATGGCTCCCTGTTTGTAGGGGAAACCAACCGTGGATGGGGTTCTGCCGGTGAGGCCAACGAAGGCTTGCAGCGAGTGGTATGGAACAACAAGATGCCCTTTGAAATGCGCGCCGTACGTGCTATGCCCGACGGTTTTGAGATAGAATTTACCCAGGAGGTAGATAAAAAGTCTGCCGCAGACCCGGCTTCCTACGAGATAGAAAGCTTCCTCTACAAGTATCATCCCGTATATGGCAGTCCGCCGGTAAACTCAGAAGTGATGAACGTAAAAGGGGTGAAAGTGTCTGATGATGGCATGAAAGCACGCATCGTACTGGACACTGGTCGCCGCTACTACATCCATCGCCTGACGCTGAAAGGTGTCCGCGCAAAAGACAGCTACTATTCGCTGGTACACCCAACGGCTTACTACACGCTCAATAACATTCCGGAAGGTAAAAAGCTCGCTATGAGTGAGTTGAGCACCGGCAGTTCTTCTGCCAGTAAGAAGCCCGAGGCTAACAGCAACGCCAAACCTCCTGCCAATGCCACAGCATCCAGTAATACCAATGCCAAGGAGCAGCCGATGACTTATGCAGCTATTGAGCCTTTGCTGGCTTCAAATACCTGTACGGCCTGCCATGATACAGAAAAGAGAAGAGTAGGCCCGGCCTTCAAGGATGTAGCCAAGCGTAATTATAAGCCGGAAGAAATTGTAGACCTGATCTACAACCCCAAACCGCAGCACTGGCCCGAGTATGCTACCGAGATGCCTCCCATGCCGCAGGTGCCCAAAGATCAGGCCCTGAAAATAGCCAAGTGGATCAATACGCTTAAATAGCGGAGATAGGAGACCGAAGACGGGAAACAGGAGACGGGAGACCGAAGTTGCTCGTCTTCGGACTTCCGGCTTCTTTACCCCACTCTGGCTTCAGATTGCATCTGAAGCCTTTCCTATTCCTAACTTCTAACCCCCTTCTGGCTTCAGATTGCATCTGAAGCCTTTCCTATTCCTAACTTCTAATAGTATCTGTTCTTGTCGAAACCTCTGCCTCCCCTTCCTGGCTTCAGATTGTATCTGAAGCCTTTCCTCTTCGGACTAGGAAACCTAGATCAAAACAATCTCCAGTCTCCTTTTTTACCGGTTTCCATCATTATTTTCCTGCTGTTATGCCTTTCCAGTCGTCAGTGCGGAAGGGTGATGCCGGTAGCCCTTCTTTGTTATAAAGGCTGGCATCATCGGGATTATTGGCCCAGGCATAGCGCACAGCTACCGGGTTTGGCACTTCATCGCTGGAAACAACTACTTTGTTACCCTCTAAACGGGCTTGTGCCCAGTGAAACTGATGATCCTTACCAGCCACTGCAAAACCCCGTACATAACTGTACTTGTCTTTGGTCATCAGCCCGCTACCGGTGTTGGTAAATGTCAGCGTCACCTTGTTGCCAGCAACCTTCATGGTGTCATAGGCCGGACCGGAGTAGACTACATCTTTGTCGTACGCTACTTTGAGTGCCGACAAAGCCAGACGGTAGCCCACGTCCTGCTTATTGCGTGGGTGAATATCATCGGCCTCCCCAAGGTCTATGATCACAGCTTGTCCGGTTTTGGGCATATCAAGAGCCATGCTTTGCGCTTCGCGCAGTTCAGCCCAGTCGCTCTCGGCAGGTTGCTCCAGCGGCTGTTGAAAGTTGGCCAGCTGTACCCATAGAAAAGGAAAATCATCATGCCATTTGTTGCGCCAGTTGCTGATCAGGTCTTTAAAAAGTGTGCGGTATTCGTATGCCTGGCCAGCATTGCTTTCTCCCTGGTACCAGATCACCCCTTTGATGGCAAAATCAATGAACGGAGCAATCATAGCATTGTAGAGCAGCGAGGGCGAACTGTTAGGCCCTATATCCTGAATACCAAAATCACTGGCAAGCACGGAAGGCTTGAATTTCCAAGTCCCCTGCAAAGGTATTTTTTTTTCTCCGGTCTTTACAAAAAGCTGCTCCGGTGTGCCTATGATGCCGCCACCACCCTGGTTGTCCGTCACCTTGACAACAATCGTATTTTCGCCTGCTTTGAGCAATCCGGCTGGCAGAGTATATTCCCGCAGGATATTATATGCTTGTGTACTACCCACCTGCTGTCCGTTCACAAACGTCACATCCTCGTCATCAATCGGTCCGAGGCTAAGCGTCGCTGATTGTTCTGCCTGCGAAGCCGTAATGTTGATCGTCTTTCTGAACCATACAATGCCATCGGTGTTGCCTATGGGTGTGCTGCCCCATTCGTTGGGTAACGTCACGTCTTGCCAGTCCTGTGTCTTTGTTTGCGGAGCATACCACTTTTCTGTCATTCCTTTGTCATGCTGCAACGACTGCTGGTATTGGTCTCTGTTTACCTGACCAGCAGCAGCTTTCTGCTGCATTTTCTTCATATCAATATTCTGGTAGTTCTCCTTTTTTGAGATCACGTCCCAGCTGATCCAGGTCTGCACATTGGTGCCACCCCAGGAACTGTGTAATAAGCCAATAGGAATGTCCAGGTCTTGCTCCAGCTTTCTGCCGAAGAAATAAGCAACAGCAGAAAAATCGGGCACGGTCTCCGGGCTACATACCTGCCAGGTGCCTCCGGCCAGTGTATCCTGTAGCTGGTAAGCAGTGGCTTTTTCTACAGTAAACAAACGTATTTTAGGATAATTGGCTTCTGCTATCTCATTTTCAGCATCATTGGTATTTTTGAGCATCCACTCCATATTAGACTGCCCGCTGCAAAGCCAGACATCGCCAATCAGGATATTTTTGAGGGTTTGTTTACCAGATTTTCCGCTCACGGTCATATCATAAGGGCCGCCGTATTTCATGGCTTTGAGTTCGGTATGCCAGGCACCGCTTTTGTCTGCCTTCGCCTTCACTTGTTGCCCGTTGAAGCTGATGGTGACTGCTTCCTGCGGATCAGCCCAGCCCCATATTTTAAGCGGCTTGTCGCGTTGCAGCACCATGTTATCAGAAAAAACTTTAGGAAGGGTAACTGCCGCCTGAACATGCAGGTAGCCAACTAACAAAATGATCAAGGTCAGGGTCACGCCCCGGGTTCGTTTAACATTCATAAGATTAGGTGATTAGTGATGGGTGACAAGGTAAAAAATTATTATTCAATAGTAAAACCAAACCGTACGATCCACGGACTTTGATAAGCACCTATTGATTGGTGTGTTAAATTATATAGTAAAGTGGCTCTACCTTTCACTTTTCCAATGATGTGATACGCGTTGCCTATACCTATTAAAATACCCTTGACCCAATTACTTTTAGGTATATCCTGCAAACTGTTTGTCTGTAGTGTATGCATTAACTCATATTCTCCATGCATAAAAAACCCTTTGTATACTTTATGCTCTGTAAAGCTTCTTACGCCATAGGTATCTCCTTTAATAGGTTTGTAGTTTTTGCCGGGTTGGAGTTCTGCCCTGTAGGTACCACCCATAGCTATTATCCATAGTTTATTGAGTTGGTAGCCCAGCATAGGAGAAAGATCGATGGAGAAAGTAGTGCCGGGTAAAACCTGGAACTGGCCTCCCCATACAAGTCGTTCACCCAAGGGTTTGCCCTGTAAGCTTCGCTGTTTGATCAGCTTACTATCTGTTGTCTGTTCACCTGTATATTTTTTTTTAAATTTTGCTACGGTTTCCTGTGCTTCCTGAAGCTTATCAGCGTGTGCAGCGAAATGGTTTTTAGCTTTCTCTATAAGCTTCACCTGGGCCTGCTCTTTCAGGTAAGATTGTTCTTGGTATTGTTTGAGTTGATCCTGTTGAGTAGAAAATTGCTGCTTCCAATCTTCCATTTGCTGAGAATGCGTTTCTATTGCCTTTAAACCTTTAGTCTGAAAAGCTTTGCTTTCTATAAAAGCCGGAAGCTGCTTTAGCTGACTGATTTTGTTCTGAGGAATTACACGGAGTTTATTTCCGTAAGCCGAGGCTTTGGTTTTAATGGATGATGTGCCATCTATGGTAGCTTTAATTGGCTCTATAGGTTTAATCGTACTGATTTTGTTAGTGGTGGGTGCCTCAAAACTACCAGCCTGCTTAGAAAGCGTCTTTACTTTGTTTATTTGTTCTACTGGCAGCAAATTATCTGCTTGATCAGTGACTAATTTTCCAGCAGAAGTATTTTCTATGGCTTTAATTTTACTTTGTAGTTTTTCGTCAATTTTGCCTGCTTGTTTGGCCACCTTGTTTTCTTTGGCGATCTTTTGCTCCACATCTGATATTTTTTTATTGATTCTACCAACTACGCTATCCTGTTTTTCATCTATGGTTTGAAGCAAACTATCTAATGGATTATTAAGTATTTGAGTGATACTATCTTCTACCTTTCCAGACTTTGACACAATAGTATCTAAAGTAGTAATGACAGTATCCAGATGGTAGTTTTGCTTGAGCAGAGTATCTATATCAACAATGGATTGTGCCTGTACTTCAAAAAAAAACGAGATAAAAAATAGAATATGCGAGATGAGATAGACATGTTTCATAAAAGGTAATGCTAAAGTTTATACACAATATTCTTTACATAAAAATCAGAGAAGTACTGAGAAGCCTTATTTATCCAGGTATAGGATGGGCAATATGTAACTGAAGGCAATATCAATTTTTACAACATAAAAGTTTTTGTAAACTGACCGCAATTTATTACATGGGGTAAACTTCTTGATTGAGTACCATTTTTTATTCCTATAAATGCCCTATTAGAATAGATTCGAAGCTACATACTATATACAATTAAGCATAAAGGACATAATTAAAATACAATCGCAAAATAAACTTCATATATGACAAAAATACTCTTTGATAGAATGAAACGGTAGGTGATTTAACCATATTTATTTGCAAAATCGACTTTTTCTTACATGCTTATTTTATTAAGTTTTCAGAACAAAGTTGTAAAACGAAAAAAATGTTACGTATTTAGAGAATACCAAATTACCGACGTATAACGCCTAAGTTAACCTCACTTACTACTCCTTATGAAAACTACTTATCTTCTGGTAGCCCTGGCATGGCTTTGCCTTTTTGTCACTATTGCTTACCAAAAAAATAATTCTTTAAGGTTTACGGCTTTTCAGAGCATTAAAAAAAGGCTTTACATATTGTCGCTGATTGCTATATCGTGTATATGTTCACCTGTCAAAGCGCAAACAGAACAATATCCCACAGACTCTATCATGTTTCCAGTAAATAATGGGCTAGATGACTATCCTGGCCAAGTTAAATTTTCTGGTAGCAGAATGCGGGGACCGCACGTTTATTATACTTATAAAGACCACGATTACAATAAAACTTATATAGTAGGATGGTATATCATGACTTTAGATCATAATGGCCTTACTAATGGTTTACCCACATCCAGAATATATAATGACCTGTTTTTTACTAAAATCCAGAGGCTTGAGGAAGCGGTGAGCGATCACACTAAAAAGATTTATATACCAACACATACTGTTGGCTTATACATCATTGACAGAGAGACTAGAGAAAGCAGCAAATATAACCCACTTATTGGTGAACCGGTTTCTAATACTAAGGATCCATTTGTTCCAAGTGTACTAGTCAAAGACGATATACTATATGCTCCCGTATTTTATAGAAGTAATGGCCCGGTCTACTTTTATGGTCTGTTGGAGTGGAACTTAATAAATGATACCAAAAGATGGATCAACAAGACTTCTAGTCCGGTGGCTATTCCCAACGTTTTGGATGGTGTAGCACCTGATGATGTCTATTGGAGTGGTTATAAGTTGTACATAGAAGAGCAAGAGAACAGGCTGTATTTCTCCACTGGCTATGGACTATGGTGGTGGGATCGAGATGATAACACAACAGGAGTTTATAGTACCAATGGAGGAATGGGCTTGGCAGCAGGAAATCCTGGTTTGCCTTCCAACAAAACCACACATATACTTGTTGACAACTCACAAAATAAAATGTATGTTGGTACGCATGAGGGACTATTTGTATGGGATCGTACCAACCATACCAGCAGAATCTACAACAAAGACAATTCTGCCATGATTCACAACCTGGTAAATCATATAGACATATATTCGGAGAAAAGTCTGCTTTTTGTAGCCTATGAAGATGGTGGGTTGCTCGAAATAAATACCCAGACAGGACAAGAGAAGATTTTTGCTGCTACGGATGATAATTTAAACGAACCTATCAACCGGACTGGTGATCCGCATATTCTTGAAAACCATGTCGCTTCTGCTTATTTTGACAAAACAGATAAGAAACTATATGTATCTACCTGGGCACCCAAAGGAAGCGTCTGGATTCGGGATTATGCCAATCTTTGGGATTTTGCAAGCAGAGACGAACAGGTACTGCGAGGCTTTTATGATGCTATTCCAAACAAAGAGAATTTACCTGCCTCGTGGAAACCTGAAAGACCTTTGAGCGAATGGGAAGGTGTGACGCTCACCAACGGACGGGTAAGTAGTATAAACCTGAAAAATAAAAAGCTCAAAGGCAACATCCCAAAGGCTTTTGGTCACCTGACCGCTCTGAAAAGCCTGGATATTAGCCAGAATGAGTTGTCTGGTGAAGTTCCTACGGCATTAGGCAACTTAAAAAACCTGGATTTCCTTTACCTCAACGAAAATAAGCTCACAGGTTCTGTACCTTCTAGCTTTGGCAATCTTTCTCATCTTCAGGTGATGAACCTGGGAAAAAACCAACTAAGCGGTCCTCTCCCCGGTGAACTGGGAAATCTAGGGAATCTGGGACACCTGTTTCTGGGATATAATCAGTTCAGCGGAGAATTGCCTCCTGAATATACCAACCTGCTCAACTTACAGAGACTTGATCTTACCCGAAACCAGTTCAGTGGAGCTTTACCTACCTGGTTGGGCAATCTTAAGAAAACTTATCAGCTCAAACTAGGCGGCAACCGGTTTACCGGTAATATTCCACCAGCTATCGGAGATATGGAGGCTTTAAAAGAACTCCATCTCTGGAGCAATCAACTCACCGGTAATGTGCCTACCAACCTGGGAAAGCTACAGTACCTGGAGCGGATGCATTTGTATGACAACCAGTTGGAAGGCGATTTGCCTTTTGAACTAACCCGTTTGTCTCGTTTAAGAGAACTCCGCATCAATAATAACGAATTTACCTGTTTGCCAGACTTTTCCAGGCTCTCCCTGATTACCCGATTTGATCTATTTAATAATCGTTTTACGCCAGGCTGTCTGATTCCCAACAGAAATATCGGGGGTATTAGCTTTATGCCACAGAAGCCCGTAGGGAAGGAAAAAACATTAAATTTATTAGATTGTTATTTGCAAACCATTGATCTGGGCTTTGATCCTTTTATTAAAAATAACCTGTACAAATGGCGAAGAGCCGATGATTTTATTGCCGATACAAGGACGAATACGATAGAACTCAAACCCGCAGACCTATATGCGAATGGCTTGTTTGGAATTTACACTGCCGAAATAACCAATCCACTTTTGCCAGGCTATGTTGCAGTTACCAGACCTATCAGAGTGGTCAGGAACAATACACTCAATTGTCTTAACACGCAATCGCCTTACAATTATATGCAAACAAAGACAGTGCTAACAAAAGACCATAAAGATGAGAATAACTTCAAGCATCTCAGTAACAAAGAACTTGCTACGCACTACGACTATATAGACGGACTGGGTCGTGTGATGCAAAAAGTAGACAAAGGAACAAGCCCTGCCAGCAAAGATCTCATCCAGCCCATTGAGTATGATGCGCTAGGCAGAGAAGCCAGGCAGTTCTTACCCTACGCCAGCGGTGAGCAAGGCGGTGGCTATCAAAGTGATTACGCTACCAAGCAACCTGCGTTCTACCAGACTTCCGGCAATAAAATAGCCAATACCGATCATCCTTACAGTGAAACGATCTTCGAGCCGTCGCCACTCAACAGGGTGACTGAGCAGGGGGCGCCCGGCACCGACTGGCAGCCTGCCACCCCTGGCGATGCTGACAACAAAACCATTAAATATACTTACCGAACCAATGTAGCGGATGAGGTGAGGGTGTGGAGGTATGAGGCGAGTAGTATTGAAAGCAAAGCTTTCTATAGTGCAGGTCAGCTGTATATTACCGAAACCAAAGATGAAGAAAATCGTGCGATGTGGGAATACAAAGACAATCAGGACCGGATAGTACTTAAAAAAGTGGAAGGCGTAGATGAAGCAGGTGCAGCAAAAGAACTACTTACGTATTATGTGTATGATGATTTTGGCAATCTACGTGTAGTCATTCCTCCCAAAGCATCCGCCACGCTGAATAGTGCGGGAACCATCACTAAAGCATTATCCGATAGCTTCATTACCCAAGGCTGCTTTGCATATGACTATGACGCACGCCAGCGCATGGTCAGCAAGCAAGTGCCAGGAGCGCAGGCTGCCTGGATGGTATATGACAGATACGACCGACTGATCCTTACCCAGGATGGAGAGCAGCGAAAAAGTAGGCAGTGGATGTTTACTAAATACGATGCGCTCAACCGACCCATCATGACCGGTTTGTATACGCATGATACAGATTATCAGGACAATCCTTCAGGTATGCAGAATGAAATGGATATGAGAGGCTTTGAGGGATACTACACCGGTACTGCTGACAATTTTGGTTATAGCGATAGAGGATTTCCTTCTACAACCAATAACAGTGCTGTGCAGGTATTAAGCATTACCTACTATGATCATTATGGTTTTATCACCGATGTAAGTACACATTTTGGTGCTGCTTATAACTTCCAGAACGTTGCTGCACAAAACAACAAGGCATCTTACCCTACTAACTATTTTACCAGGGTGCAAGGACAGGTGACCGGCAGCCTGACCCGTGTATTACAAACGGATGCATGGTTAAGCCAGGTCAATTACTATGACGAGCGTTACCAGCTTATTCAGACCATCGGCGAAAACTATTCGCAGGGTATCGATGTAACTACCAATGAATATGATTTTGCAGGTGAAGTACTCAACACATTGCGTTTGCACCAGGGATTCTCGCCTCATACTGCGCTGAAAATTAACCAACGGTATTTGTATGACCACGCCGGGAGAAATACGCACTTGTACATAAAAATCAATGAAGAAACAGAAGTACTACACGCTACTTACCAGTACAACGAACTCGGAGAACTGGTGGAGAAAAATCTGCACCAAAAAGCAGACGGTAGCTTTTTGCAAAGTGTAGACTACCGCTACAACGAGCGGGGATGGATGACCCACATCAACAACAGCGACCTGAGCAATGATGGTACGACCAATGATGACGACGATGACCTGTTCGGTATGCAACTGCACTATCAACAAGCTGCGGGCATGGGCAGTAGTCCTCAATACAATGGCAACCTATCTGCTGTCACCTGGACTAACCAGACAGGGGCTACCCAGCAGGAAGGCTATGCCTACAGTTACGACAACCTGAATCGTATCAGCAAAGCTGCCTACAAAAACATCAGCGACAACACCAAAAACGGACAGTATGATGTGAGAGGAGCAAACACCGAAGCCATTCGCTACGACCTCAACGGCAATCTTCTGCACTTGTCACGTTATGGTGGCAGTAACAAGATAGACGATCTGGCGTATGACTACACTGACGGTTCATCCGTAGGCAACCAGTTGCAGTGGGTCACCGACCATAGCACAAGTGCCGTCGGCATGAAAGATGGTAATACCGCAGGCAACGATTATGGCTATGATGCCAACGGAAATCTGACAAAAGACCTGAACAAAGCCATCACCGGTATGGCATACAACCACATGAATCTGCCGAAAGAGATTGCCTTCAACAATGGCAATGTCATTCGTTATACATATGATGCTACAGGAACCAAGCTGAAAAAAGAAGTGACTGAAGCTGGAAAAACAGCCGCAACGTATTACCTTAACGGTATACAATACCACACGATGCATCAAGGTCAGGCACCCATACAGTTGGATTTTATTGCCAGCGCGGAAGGGAGAATCATTCCTTTTGTCCCTATGCAAGTGGAGCCATGTGCCACGGTGAATACCACCAACCTGCAAGCTGGCGCATGGGTATATCAGTACAACTTAACAGACCATTTGGGTAATACGCGGCTAACGCTTTCCTCTGAGCTTATCACCGACAAATATGTGGCAACGATGGAAAGTGAGACAGCCATAGCTGCCGCAGAAGAGACTGCTTTTCTCAATCTGAATACGCACCGAAGCGTACAACAAGCTTACAACGCTACGGAAGCGAACGGATGCACTGAAATAACTAACCCCAATGAAGTAGCCATTGTAGCCAATACCACCGACAATATGTTGGTACCAGCCAAGAGTTTACCCGTACAGAAAGGAGACCAGCTATATGTAGCGGTAGAAGCTCAGTATCTGGAACAAGCTACCACCAACACCCAAGCCATCGCCAACATGGCTGCCACGGTGATCGGCAGCATGGGCAGTGGCGCAGGTATAGAAACGCAAGGAGCCAGCAAGTCTTCTCACGAAGTAGGCGCAGCAGGAGCCGCTATCAACGGCGATGGCACCTCGGTACCTCCTGCTTCTCTGATTATCCTAGTATTTGACCAGGATTACAACCAGCTAGGCAATCCGATCATACAGTCTATTACGGAAGCAGCCAAAGTGACGGCTGACAACCCGGACACACCGCATGAGACGCTAAGCTTGGATGTACCTATTGACCAGCCCGGCTATGTATATGTCTATTTATGGAATGAAAGCAGCACGCTGGTCTACTTTGATGACTTCCAGGTAGAGCACCAGCATGGCAACATTGTACAAGCCGACAATTATTACCCCTTCGGATTAGCCCATCAGCCAAGGGAGGATTTTGAGAATAAGTATCTCTACAACGGCAAAGAGTTACAGAACGAATTGGGGTTGGATTGGTATGACTATGGGGCTAGAATGTATGATGCGGCATTGGGGAGGTGGCATGTTGTTGACCCGCTGGCAGCAGATGCGTCGAGTTGGACACCTTATAACGCGATGTGGAATAACCCTATCTTAAATTTTGACCCAGACGGAAAATGGGCGGAGCCTGTTTATGGTTCTGATGGAACTTATCGCGGAGATACAAAGGAAGGTTTTACAGGAACGGTCATAATATACGATGGTAATCAGGAATTTAGCGGAATGAGCAAAGATGAACTGTTAGCTATAGATGAGGTGAATACCTACGACCAACTAAGAGAAAGTTTGACTGAAGATGCAAAGTCTAAAATATGGACTCATATCGCCTCCAAAATGGAAGGCAAGCAGATATATGACGAGAAATTCAGTATGGCTACATTGTCCGAGGGTAAAATTGAATATAAAGACTTTGGTGGTTCTTGGGGAGTCCCAACCAGTCAAGCAGGAAAAGGTAAAGGAAGCTTGGTAGGTTCAGATAAATATTATTACGAAACAACTGTTGAAAATCTTCAGTCTTCCATTATTGTACATGAGTGGTATTCACATCTCCAAAAAGGGAATAGAGATGATATGAGTTCGCATAGGTTAGCATACAAAAATGTAATAAACTTTAAATTACTTTGGAATAACACTACAGATGCCTATAAAGGTTTCAATATGAGATCACTACAGGAATACACTAAAATTGAAACAGGACGTATCCAGGTAGACCTTCCTTATAGGAAATTATACAATAAGTACTATAACAAATACTAAATCATATGAAATCTTTTCTGCTTTTACTTTTATCCTTGTTATTTGTTTTTAGTGCTTGCAAAGAGTCTAGAACCGGCAATGGAAACCTATCTGAAGAACAATTAGTGAAAAAACAGCAAGCTAGTTCAATTAATAATGATACAGTGAAAAAGAAACTATCAAATAATATGGATAGTGTAACAATCCAGTACTGGAATAATATAAATGCAAATACCTATAAATTTACTATTTCATCAAATGGAAATATAAGAGTTGAAGGGAACCCTAGTTTTTTAGATACTAAGAAAATCAGTTTGTCTAATTCGGCAAATCAATTTATTGATTACGTCAACCAGTTCTATATAGATAAGACACAAGAAATAATATTGGACAGAAAAGAAAAACCTACGATAGTTACTAATTATCCTAGAATTGATGTTGAAGGTTATAGAAAGGGAGAAGAAGTTTTTAACGAAAGCACTAAAATAGGGGAAGAATCCTATGAGATACAGTTTAACTCAAAATTTGTTGAATTTTATAAGTTCTTGGAAAAAATAACCTCACAACGATAAACTTTCAAAGAATTTTATGAAGATTATAACAAGCAAAACTAAACTATCCCTTTTCTTTTTCATTATACCCATAAACCTGGCTTTTGCCCAAGAAAGCTCATGGATCATCAGCCCAACCATCTCATATGATAGATTTAAAGCAAGAGAGTTTAATGACCGGTTTATATGGCTACCATTTCCACCCAAAACTCGGAATGGGTTTAGTGTTGGGATAAATGTCAAAAGGAAACTGATTTCAGATCGCTTCTCTATCGTATCAGGAATTATATATACCAAAAGAAGGTGGGAACATTATGAAACATTAAGGGTATTTATTCCATTCGATGAAATTTATGAATATACGGACAGATACATGATGGGCAATCTACATTTGTTCAGAATCCCAGTGCTTATAGAATTTTCCCATAGTAATTTTTCTTTGAGTGTAGGTCCTTCTTTTGACTTCGCCTGGCCAAACAAAGGCAGGTACCAGCTATTTCCTCATCCTGGGTCATCCATATTAGCACTTGATTTAAGACCAAACACACAACGTTTGATTTTAAGCGCTGAAGCCAGGCTTGGGTATTCTTATCGTATCAATGACAAGTTCTCCATCGGCCCATATGCTTTTTATCACTATATGTTTAGCCAAACATATAAAGATAAAGGGTTTGGTGACACTAACACTTTTCTTCGGAGCTATGGCTTAGGCTTCATGTTCAACAGATACCTCTAACTTAAAATAAATTCATCATGCGTTTACTACTATCCAAACAAAAAACCTTTGTTAGTTTCCTTTTATTACTTTTTTCAATTACCGTATCAATTGCTCAGGATATCATACCACCTTCTCCAGAAGCTAGTTCTTTGTTAAAGTATGCCAATATTCCGGCTGTAGAATATACCGGTGCTACCAAAATAGATCTTCCATTGTTAGAACTACAAGGGAGAAGGCTCAATATACCGGTAAGCATTAGCTACCATACTTCTGGTATCAAGGTACAGGATATTGCAGGTTCAGTAGGACTAGGATGGACACTGAACGCTGGTGGTGTGATTACCAGAACAGTAAGGGGAATACCGGATGAAGCACCCGAAGGTTATTGCGGTCCAAACAGAAGAGGAAAAGAGATTAACCAAGATGATATTAGTTATTATAGCGACCCAATGCTGCATAGAATAGCCACAGAAGCGCAGGACGGAGAACCTGACGTGTTTTATTTTAATTTTCAGGGCAGAACAGGCCGCTTTGTTCTTGATGGTGATGGCAATCCTGTTTTGATACCTTATCAAAACATTAAAATTAAACCTGGCATCGGACCCAACGGAGGTGGTGGGAGCTGGGAAATTACTACAGAAGATGGAACTGTTTATGTTTTTGGTTTGGGCAGTGATGCTACAGAAGAAACTGAATACACAAGCAAGAGATTTGACGGAAGTGAAAAGACGGAAAGCTATATATCTAGTTGGTATCTCTCAAAAATTAAAACTCCCAATTTGGAAGAGACCGTTTCTTTTACTTATCAAATTGGGCAAAATTTGGAATATACGTATTACCAAAGTGTAGAATCAAGGCAAACACGTACATTTGATTGCGGCGATGGACTAACAACTGAGTTGAAAGACCTTGATAAAGCTATTGTGGTAAAACAGCCTAAATATTTAGAAAAAATTGAAAATGTAAAGGGAAGTGTACGATTCTATTATAATATCAACCGAAATGATTTAGACAATGGATTGGCTCTGTCAGATGTTTTGTTGGAAGATAAAGATGCAAAGATCATCAAGAAGATAAAACTGACATATAGCTATTTTTACAATGACCGCTCTTATCGCTTACGTTTAGACATTATAAATGAGGAAACAGCATTCGATGCTCTCACCCTTTATAGTTTCAAGTACAACACAACTGACTTACTACCCGCCAGAGATTCACCTAATTATGATTTTTGGGGGTATTTTAACAACAACAATTCGGACAGCCACATACCATACGTCAATAGCTATTATGATGGAGTATATTATGATGGAGCGTCACGACAACCCGATCCGATTAAAGCCAAAGCCAATTCTCTTAATGCTATTATCTATAGTACTGGTGGGTTTACCAAGTTAACTTATGAGGGCCATACGTATTTGGATGAACAAAACAACGAAAAGAACGCCGCCGGAATAAGAGTCAGTCAAGTTGATCAGTATGAAGCAGACGGAAACCTAAGTTTGTCTAAAAAATATCATTATACTCCCAGGATCGAAGGCACAGCAGACGTTAGATTTTACAATCACAGCATATCTTATATAGACGGTAATTGTAGGAAGGCCGTACTTCTTAGAAATTCTCTATCTTTTAATCAATTGTTTGATTTGAATGGGATACATGTGTACTATAATGAAGTTGAGGAACAACATGCTGATGGGAGCAAGATACAGCGTATGTATACTGACTACTCAGACAATGAAACAGAAGTTTACTTGAAAAGGCGCTATTATGTTCCACCAGGTTTTCCATTTTTCGAGTACACTCTCCTCAATAATGCATTTCCTTTTCCACCACCCACTTATGAAGGTTGGAAAAGAGGTCAGCTAAAAGAAATAACTCATAAAAACAACGAAGATAATACAGTCAAAAAAGAACTCTATAAATATGACTTTGATACTCCTATAATAAGTAAGATAAGAGGCTTATCTGTTTACGAAATGTATTATGATGACAAAATCAATAAAGATTATCCCTATTGTCACTTTCAATATGGTCAATATGAAGTAATCTCTCAGCCATTCTTTTTAACTTCCAAAACAGAAGAGCTTTATGATCCGGAGGATGAAAGCAAAAAAGTAGTAACAAAGACAGCGTATCAATATAACCCCGATTTTCTACAGGTAAATCAGGAAAATGTTACGGATAGCGAAGGTACAGAATGGAAAACGCAGTATACCTATATCACAGATTTTTATGATGTCTTAAAAGAAAGCTTAAATGAAGCAGAAAACTCTGCTAACTGGCATTCCGATAACTCTAAAGAAACACGGGCACTTCTTGGTTTGCTGGCAAGTCACCAGCACACGCAAGTGCTGGAAACTATAGTATCAAGAAAAAGTGCTACCGATGCCAGGTACAAAGTCGTCAACGGCAAGCTGATGCTCTACCAATGGCCAGGTAGCGAGCCTCTTCGCGCGCAACCCTCTCAGACATTAAGTTTATCGTTAAGCCAACCTGTTACGGATTTCATCAATCTGTCTGTCACTAAATCAGGCGAAGACCTTTATACTGTATCATATGACAACCGATACGAGGTAACACAAACCTGGGATAAGCACGACGATTATAGTAACGTATTGCAACAAAAAAGCAGCGATGGGATCATATCTTCCTTCATATGGGGCTACGAAAACACCCTTCCTATAGCTAAAGTTACAGGAGCAGATAAGGATCAGGCTTTTTACACCAGTTTTGAAGATAATTATTATAGTAACTGGTACGTTGACGGAGAGGGTTCAGTTAGTGTATCTAATTTTGGGAAAACTGGAAGCAGGTCATTTTATGGCGACAATAATAGTATAGGGAGAGAAAATTTACCCAGAGGATTATATATACTTTCCTTTTGGGCACACAACAATACAACTACTACTATCAGAGGAAACACTACTGTTCTTTCAGAATACAATGATGAAACCAGTACCAATGGATGGAAGTATTTTGAGAAGAAGGTACGTGTCACTGTTACGGGAAATACATTGTTACTTAATGTCACCGGAAATATAGATGAACTACGGCTTTATCCTGCTACAGCCCAAATGACTACCTACACCTACGATCCGCTCATTGGAATGACATCCAAAACAGACACTAACAGCATCATCACCTACTACGAATATGATGAATTTGGTAGGGTCAAAGCTGTCAAAGACCATCACCTGGACTTGCGTGAGGTATATCAGTATCAATATAAAACTTCTGAATGATGTTAGATATCCAAGTATTTACATGGAAGTTACTCCATTGAGTTTGAGCAACCACCACGCTCACTTTCTGCCATGATCACTGTATCAATTCTCTCATTTCCAGCTCCCTGATCAGCACGAAATTTACTTCATGCGCACTGGTAGA
This sequence comes from Cyclobacteriaceae bacterium, assembly GCA_958296015.1. GTDB lineage: Bacteria > Bacteroidota > Bacteroidia > Cytophagales > Cyclobacteriaceae > JAJNNC01. The sequence goes on along the minus strand of CATQIH010000002.1, from coordinate 68,805 downwards.
GTTGGTAAGTCCGGTAGCTTTGGTGACCAGCAGCCTGTAGTATCTGTAAGATTGCTGGTTGTCAATCTCAAAGCTGGTAGTTTCAAAGGTTGCCAGCGATTTATCTTGTTGCTCGTCCAGTGTCTGCCAGGTCAGGCCATCGTGGCTACCCTGAAACATCCAGCTTTCGGGCGTGCCCCACTGTGTTACCTGCAGGCTGTATTGGCGGATTGTTTTTTCCTGCCCTGCGCCAAAGTCAAACCCAAGCCACTGCGGCAGGTTTTCCTGGCGACTGTCGGATGTCCAGTGTGTGAATTTGCCATCAAAGGCTTTTTCGGGAAGCGGAAGGTCATATACTGTCTTGATGGTATCATTTTTTGCGTCATAAGCTGGCCTGGCATACTGCATGGAGTCGCTGGCATATGAGGAAGCAAATGCCGAGCCGTTGCCTCTATAGACTAGGTTTTCGGTGTATATTTGCTGCGCTGGTGCTTCGCTCTTTGCGGGTTGATCAAAACCAATGACCACTTCTTTCTTATTCACGGCATCGCTGGTATTTACTGAAAACAGGCCATCGCCATAGTGCAGGTTTGCTTTGATGGTGATATGGATATGATCGTTGGCTTCTGCCCCTTCAATGCGCTGCGTTTTCTCGTAAAAAAGTGAATCACCTTCCGGGCTAACGTAGGACAGTCTGACATAGGCCGTCAGGTTGCCACCATTGAAATAACCAGCCCTGATTTCATCTTTACTGAAAGTCAGGTAATGGTCATCTTCATCGGTAATTCTGACAAAATAATCATAAAAGTCTTTCTGCAAGCTATCTGAAAAACTGATACTTACCTTGGTATTAGCCAGTCTGGCCGTTACCTCTACAGCCGCCACCTGCCCATCGCCTATCTCAAAAAAGGCTGATTGGCCCGTATAATACACTGCATCAAAAGCCGGTGAAGCGAGCGTACCGGAGCTTACCTTCACATAGTATATTCCTGTACGGAGACTGATGCTTTCAGGCACTTCACTCCTATCACTCCACTGGTATACCGTGTCGTTGGCTTGGCTGAGCAAACTGACCTGAAATGCCTCTGTAACCGTAGCCTTACTGCGGGCATTGATCAGGTTTTCTTTGCCTACATTTACGTTGAGCTGAAGGGTTCCTTCGCCAGCAGTTTCAGGCAAATACAGGTCTTCATCCTGGCAGGAATACAAAACAAAACTCAGCAGTACACAGATAATCCGGAGCGTATTTTTCATAGATAATTCTTTTGTTCAAAATTATCTATCTAAACTTTAAATCCGATGGATGAATGAGATGATATGTTACAATGTTATATTACCAAAAGAATAAAAGAGCGGGAAAATAGCGTATTGTCATAAACATAATCAATAAATATGAATAAATTTAACTTAAACAATTTTAAATAATATTATTCAAATTAATGGCTGGCTTATTTACTTCTGTGTAATTGCAAAAACTTTAATTAGCCATTATGTATAAAGGTCATTGGCATGATGAAAATGCGCCACCTTGGTGCGTTAATGGATTTTTACCAGAATATTGCGCCACTAAAAGTACAAAACTTACGCAGCAGCGGATCAGGTTTTCTGTTTCTTCTTCTTGGCTGCCGGAAATAACACGTTGTTGAGAATCAGCCGATAGCCCGGCGAGGTGGGAAACAGGCTGAGGTCTGTGGCTTCCTCTCCTATATTGTGCTGGTAGTCTTCCGGGTCATGTCCGCCATAGAACGTCCAGAAGCCTTTGCCATGTGTGCCATGAATGTATCGTGCCTCCTGCACATTGCGGTTTTCTCCAAGCACCACCACATCTGGTCGCAGCACCGATTTTTTGAAGGCCGTGGTAGCTCCCAGAAACCCTTTGATGTTGAACTCATGGTTTTGCGTCAGCATGGTAGGCACCGGATCCCATTTGGCAGAGAACTCAAAGAGCGAAAAGAAGTCATTTTCCTGACTAAGCTGGCGCGTATTAAGGTCTACATCGATGTTGGAGAATTCCACATCGTAGGGATTCATCTGTAGCGTAAAATTTGTGAAGGCAAACGTCTGCGAAAAATCCAGCTTCTGCTGTGCCTGCGGGTCGGGTGGATCGCCGTCGTAAATATCTGCTACAATATCTACGCCTACGGAGGCCAAGGCAATGTCGTAGGTATCGGTGGCGGAGCACATGGCAAACATAAACCCTCCATTGGCTACAAACCCCCTGATCTTCAGGGCAACTGCTTTGCGCATATCAGAGACTTTATCAAACCCGAATTTGCGGGCAGTCTCTCCATATTCGCGCTCTTGCTCCTGGTACCACGGGTAAAGGTGAAACGACACATAGAATTTGCCGTACTGGCCCGTAAAATCTTCGTGGTGCAGGTGAATCCAGTCGTAGCGCGGCAGCTGGTCTGTGAGCACTTCTTCATCGAAGATCACCGTGTAGGGGATTTCTGCATAAGTGAGTGCCAGCGTCACGGCATCATCCCACGGCTGGGCCGTTTTGGGTGAATAGACAGCGATGCGGGGTTCTTTCTCCAGTTTCATCACATCCTGGTTGGAGGCAGGACTTGCAATCACGCTTAATATCTGGTTGGCCTGTGCCTCCGACAGTACTTCATAAGTGATGCCCCTGATGACCAGTTCATTTTCAATAGCCGTTTCATGCTCGCACATAAAGCTGCCCCCCCGATAGTTGAGCAGCCAGTCGACCGGCTTTTGGTGCTGCAATACCCAATAGGTGATGCCGTAAGCTTTGAGGTGGTTGGCTTGTTGCCGGTCCATGGGGATCAGCAGCCGGTTGGCATGAGCCGAAAAGACGGAAAATACGAGTAACGCACTAAAAATCAGATACTTCATAAGCCATGTGTTAAAAAGTGGTCGCTGATTCAAGGTAAACAATTGCTGGCAAAAAATGGCACAGAGACAACAGAAATAATATGCACGAAGCTAATATGTCAGGAATATACCGGCTTTTTCCGATTGTCTGACGCAGTAAACAATTGATGGACCTTTGAGTTGAATTTTTAAAACACTTTAACCAGTTCCCTTATGAAAGATCAAAACGAAAAAATTGTCTCTGCCCAAACCATTGCCCATGATGTGATTTCCCAGATTTCTGCCGCCATCAACCAGGATAATGCCACCAAAGAGACCATGAAGACGCTCAAAGGAAGAGTAGAAGAACTCTCTGAAATGCTGGACAGCATTGAAACGGATGAAACTGAGTTCTGAATGTTCATTGTTTTACAAAAGAACTGTGAACTAAAAACTATTTCCTAAAAGACTCACTGATAAACTTTAGCCCTTCTGCCATACCGGTGCGCCAGTAGTGCCAGTCGTGCTTGCCATTGCGCATACGGTACTCATGTGCAATGCCTCGTTCTTTCAGTATGATGTGCATCATCGCATTGCCCGGACTTAGCCCGTCGTCGTCGCCACAGTCAATGTACCAGCGGATGCTTTTTAGCTGTTCGGCTGGTAGCGTCTGTGCCAGGTAGTTCGGACTATTCTGGTGCCAGTGCGCGGTAATTCGCTCTGCGCCTGTTCCTTCGCCATAGAGTTTGTTGAATATCCGGTTGTACTTTTTGGGTTTCATGGTAGCCATGTCTTCATCAGTCCGGAAGGCACTGCTTAAGGCAACACATGTAGAGAAAAGATCGGGCCGATGCATGGCGTAGATAGCTGCGCCATAGCCTCCCATCGACAGGCCACCCACTGCCCGATACTTTTTCTCCTGACGTATCCGGTATGCCTTTTCTATGGCAGGCATCAACTCCTGGAAAAAAAATGTCTCGTACTTTTCTTTTGCCAGGTAATCATCCACAAAAAAACTAACGCCACCATCCGGCATCACAATGACCATGGGTGCTACCTCTCCGGCTGCAATGCCCTGGTCAGCAGTCTTACTGATTTCTCCCTTCTGCACCCAGGCCGTTTCATCATCGGTATAGCCATGCAGCAGGTACAGCACCGGATAGCTGCGGTCAGATGCTTCATAACCTGGTGGCAGGTATACAGAGTACTGCACATCATGTCCGAGTATGGTGCTCTGCATCATCAGGCTTTCCTGCACTGTTCCGACGGGATAAGAAATGGTTTTCGGACTTTCGTTTTGTGGATAAGACTGGCAGGCCGCCAGCCATAGTATAAACAGGAGATGGAATCTATAAAACATAGAGTGCGTTTGAAACAGGTTGCCCATTGCAGGCATTGCTTTTATGCATGGGTCAAAGTTAAGAAAGTTTACCACGTTGTTCATTGTCGTGTCTTATTGTATGATAAGTAACTGTTTTTGTACAACTTATGAAGCTAAGCATCACACATCATGTATAATAGCTAATACCATAGTACATGCCTGTTTTTAAAGGACAGGTTTGAATGTAATATACCAACACCTAGGCCTCTACAGCGCACAAAGCAGCATTAAGTACCTGATTTTTGTTAATATCAGGTAGTTACTTTTGCCGACTTTCTGTTCGGGAAAAATGACAAAGGAATGCCGCTCTGTTACATCAACCATCGGAAAACTGATAGCGTACCGGTTCTTTATTACATAGGCAGCCGGAAATATAACAGAACAACGTTCCTCTATTACATAAACAATCAGGAAAATGACAAAGTACCGGCTCTTTATTACATAAGCAATCAGAAAAATGACAGAGTGGCAGTGTTTTATCACATAAATCATTGGAAACATGACAAAACAAGGTCTTTTTACTATTCGCAGAGCCTGTTAAACGATTGGAGGGTGTTTATCTACGAGTTTATCAGACATTTCAACAACAAAACGCAGTACTTTTACTCGTAGTGCTTAGCTTCGGGAATCCTATGTGTACTGGATTTATTATATTAATTTGCAATACATCCGCCATCAAGTATAACTTTGATCTCCCGCTTCCCGTCTTCGGTTCCCGTGGGGTGTTACTCTGGACTTCCCACTTCCCTCAAACTTTAGAATTCGTTTAAATTAGACCCAAACCCGGAAAACTACGTACAAACATATATAGCAAAAAGGTTTATCATTACCGATTCTCACCGGAATTCTTATTTTTGCAAACATAATTTTTATTCTTTAAACTAAACTTCTATCGCATGGCTTTCGACATAGATATGATCAAGGACGTGTACGCTCAGATGGGCGACCGTATTGAAAAGGCGCGTCAGGCTGTGGGGCGTCCCCTCACGCTGGCTGAAAAAATCTTATACTCCCACCTCTATCAGGGCGATCCCTCCGAAGCTCTCGAGCGCGGTAAATCCTACGTGGAGTTCAGGCCCGACCGTGTAGCCATGCAGGATGCCACCGCACAGATGGCCCTACTACAATTTATGCAGGCAGGTAAAGATACTGCTGCCGTTCCTTCTACCGTACACTGCGATCACCTCATTCAGGCAGAAGTAGGTGCGGCACAGGATTTGGAAAAAGCCATCAATACCAACAAGGAAGTATACGACTTCCTGTCTTCTGTGTCCAACAAATACGGCATCGGCTTTTGGAAACCAGGCGCGGGTATCATCCACCAGGTGGTGCTGGAAAATTATGCTTTCCCAGGTGGTATGATGATCGGTACCGATTCTCATACACCCAACGCGGGTGGCTTGGGCATGGTCGCCATTGGTGTAGGGGGTGCTGATGCTGTGGATGTGATGGCCGGCATGGCCTGGGAACTTAAATTCCCGAAACTTATTGGTATAAAACTTACCGGCAGGCTCAGCGGATGGACTTCTGCCAAAGATGTCATCCTGAAAGTAGCGGGCATCCTGACTGTCAAAGGTGGTACCGGGGCCATTGTAGAATATTTTGGCGAAGGAGCCGACGCGATCTCCTGCACTGGTAAGGGTACCATCTGCAACATGGGAGCGGAAATCGGTGCTACTACCTCTCTGTTTGCCTACAGCGATAAAATGAAAGATTATTTGATGGCTACCGACCGTGAGGATATAGCCAACGAAGCTGAAAAGGTGAAAGACCACCTGCGGCCTGATGCTGAAGTATGGGAAACTCCTGAAAAGTTCTACGATCAGGTCATTGAAATCAATCTTTCAGAGCTGGAACCTCACGTGAATGGTCCGTTTACCCCTGATCTGGCCTGGCCAATCTCCAAGCTGGCAGAAGCAGCCAAAGAACACAACTGGCCGGAAGAAATTGAAGTGGGCCTGATTGGCTCGTGCACCAACTCATCGTATGAAGACATCACCCGTGCAGCCTCTATTGCGCAACAGGCGGTAGACAAAAAACTAAAGGCCAAATCAGAGTACACCATCACGCCAGGCTCCGAACTGGTACGATACACCACCGAGCGCGATGGTTTGCTGGATACTTTTGGTGAAATGGGCGGCGTGGTACTGGCCAATGCCTGCGGACCTTGCATCGGACAGTGGGCACGCCACAGCAAAGACCCAAACAAGAAAAACACGATTGTGACTTCGTTCAACCGTAACTTTGCCAAAAGAAACGATGGCAACCCGAATACGCACTCGTTTGTAGCTTCCCCGGAGCTAACCACTGCCCTGGCCATTGCCGGCACGCTGATGTTCAACCCACTGAAAGATAAGCTTAAAAACGCCGATGGACAGGAAGTGATGCTCGACGAGCCGCAAGGCATTGAGTTGCCACCCAAAGGCTTTGCCGTAGAAGATGCAGGCTATCAGGCCCCTGCCCAAGATGGCAGCCATGTAGCCGTACAGGTAGATGAAGACTCTGACCGCCTGCAACTGCTCACGCCGTTTGAACCCTGGAAAGGTGGCAATATCACCGGTATGCGCCTGCTCATCAAAGCACTCGGCAAATGTACCACCGACCATATTTCTATGGCAGGTCCTTGGCTGAAATACCGTGGCCACCTGGACAATATCTCCAACAACTGCCTGATTGGTGCCATCAATGCGTTCAATGAGCAGTCCAATAAAGTGAAAAGCCAGGTAACCGGCGAATACGGTGCCGTGCCAGATACCGCCAGAAAGTACAAAGCCGAAGGCATTCCAACCATTGTGGTGGGTGATGACAACTACGGCGAAGGTTCGTCGCGCGAACATGCAGCCATGGAACCCCGCCACCTGGGGGTACGTATCGTGCTGGTAAAATCTTTTGCCCGTATTCACGAAACCAACCTGAAGAAGCAAGGCATGCTGGCCCTCACGTTTGCCAATCCTGCCGACTATGACAAGGTACAGGAAGATGATGTGATTGAAACAGTAGACCTGGATCAGTTTGCTCCCGGCAAGCCCGTCACCCTGAAATTCAAACACACCGATGGTTCGGAAGACATGATCAAAACGAACCATACCTATAATGAAAACCAGATTGAATGGCTCAAAGCAGGTTCTGCACTGAACCTCATCCGTAAGCTGGAAGGCAAGTCGTAAGATTGGTTTTCTATTTAACTGACATAAAAAAGGCTCCATATGGGAGCTTTTTTTATGACTTTATGAAACGAGTTTCAGGTTTGGCAGTCTACTGTTTATTCTATCACCAGTCGCTGTGTCTCTCGCTTGCCATCCGTTTCCAGCACGACCATGTAGATACCAGGAAGTTGCCGGTTTAGTCTCATGTTCTCAATACTACCTCCTTTACCATTTTTTCTGTAGACGATATTTCCAACATGGTCATATATATACAACGTGTACTGACTTTTCGCACTGACTTTGGCATTCACCTCTGTAGTGGATGGATTTGGATAGATAGAAAAAGCAGATAATGCCATGTGGGTCACTGCAGGATTGGCTACTGGTTCGTCTATAATACTGAAATGGATTTCGTGACTACCAAGGCTAGAGATAGCATTGTCGGAGCGATAGCCTGTAGTTTTCAGGGTGTATCTTCCCAGCTCTGGCTCCCAGTTTCTGTAACTGTTTTTGGTATCCCCAAAGCCTGTATAAGGCATCTTATTCTCTGTTCTTTTCTGGTAAAACTGGTTGGGCAGTCTGACCTCAATGACAGCACTTCCGGTCTTTTCTCTAGGTTTGGCTAAAATATTGAAGTTTTTATTGCCATACGCCCTCAGGTTGATTACATCTTCGTCACGTATTTCCTGTAGCACCTCAAAATGGTCTGCATCCAGCAGGAAAAATACAATGTCCATTTTGCGTTTAGACTCAGCGTTGGCAGCAAGCATTGGTGCAGGCTTAGTAACGCTACCACCTCTCTCGATAACATTGAATGCTATACTTAATGCTCGTCCGGCCAGTCCTTTGTTACCTTTTTCTGTATAAGGAACAGCTACCAGCACATAATAGCCCGGCTCAGGATTCCAGTTGCGGGCATCCCCGTTTTTGTCACCAAACAACGCATAAGGAGCGCTGTTTTCTGTACGTTGAATGAGCAGCTTTTCAGATTCATATTGACGGATGGCTCCCTTCAATTCCAGGGCTACACTTTTAACACCTCCCCCTTCTGTTACTGCCAGCACGTTGAAATCCTTGTAGGTAAGCTTATCCAGATCAATCACGTCTCCATCTTTGAGAGATTGTATAATTTGGTTAGTTTTTGCATCCACCAGGTTGAAACCAGTGACAGCAATAGGCTTGGTATTAGCCGATTTAGAGAAAAAATAGACGGCAGTGGGATCTGGTCCATGTGCAATAGCATCATCTCCTGAGAGGCCAGCCACATAATAATCCCGAATGGTCTGCTGGTTTTCCCATGCTCCGCCTGCACTTCTCTGGTAGACATAAGAGCCTTTCCGGCGCGTGGTCGCCATCAGTAAATCGCCATCCATCAGCAAATTCATACTAAAATAATCATTTACTTCTTTGTCAGGAGCACTAAATTCAGTCGTCTGACTCCAGGTGCTTGCATCATTTTCAAATATTTTGAGACTTCCGGGCAAGATGGCGTCAGAGGTTTCAGTTTCATACTGTCCTATCGATGCATACGCTCCTGAAAAGGCCAGACTATTGGTATAAGCGAAATCAGAATTAGCAGAATATCCTTTTAAGGTGGCAGTATAGTTCCAGTTGCCTGCACCATCTTTATCAAAGATGTAAGCAGTCTGATCACTACGCTCTTCGTAATAGTCAAGTCCGAAAGCGCTGATGGCCATACGGTCGCCTTTTACTATAACGTCATTACCGCCAAACTGGACACCGTCAATTTGATCAGGGGCAGGCAATTCCTGTGTTTGTTCCCAGGTACCTATGGTATTCCTACGATACACGTAAACCGTACCTGCACCATTATTATAAGTACCAGGATTGCTTACAAAAGCATCATTCTCTGAAATGGCAACTTCCGGCACAGGAATATTTTCTCCTGAATTGTTGGGTGGCAGTACAATACGTTGCGTCTGTTGCCATTTACCCACCAACTTCTCAAAAATAAAGGCACTACCATCTTTGTCAGCTACAATCACACGATTTTGTGTAATACCAACCGAAATGCCGAATTGATCTGATCCTTCGTCAGCCTGTAGTGTAGCGGCTAATTTCCATTGATTGTTGTCTTGCTTTTCAAACAGAAAAACCTTTCCATAACCAGCATACACTGCCTGGTTGTGGTACATGGCACCTGTTGAACCACGTAACTTTCCGACCGTGATATCCTGGTTTAGTTCAAATTGTTGTGCGTGTATTACGTTTGTGGCAAATAGCATCACCAAAAAGGTAAAAAAATAAATTTTCTTCATTGTTTTTTAATCTTTAAGTGTTGTACATAAACTCAAGTAAAAATAATCAATACAAATTTATATACTAATATTTTGTTAATAATTTTTATAATCCTTACATCTAACTCCTCGATCACCTCATCAACGCATCATCATATCAACCTATCATCATATCAACCCATCAACTCATCAAAACATCATCACTATCTCAGTCGTTCTTCTGGCATGTCAGACATATCTTTTGCGCTAGACCTGGCCGATCAGTGGTATCAGCAGAAGGGCTGGCAACCTTTTCCTTTTCAGCAGCAGGTGAGAGATGCTTTGCTTGGCGGCCAGAGCGGGCTGCTTAATGCACCTACTGGCAGTGGTAAAACTTATGCGCTGTGGATTCCCTGTCTGCTTGAGTTTATTAGTGAGCATCCCCATAATTTCCGAGAAAAACGCCGCAATGGATTACAGGTGATCTGGATCACACCGTTGAAAGCACTGGCCAAAGATATCCGCATGGCCATGCAACGGGCCTGCCACGAGCTGGAGCTTCCCTGGGAAGTGGCCGTGCGTAGCGGTGATACCACCCAGAGCGAACGCCAGAAACAGCTGCGCCATATGCCCGAATGCCTGATTACTACGCCTGAAAGTCTGCACCTGCTGTTTGCCCAGAAAGACCATAGCCGCCATCTCAAAAAAGTGCGTTGCCTGGTGGTGGATGAATGGCATGAACTGCTGGGCAGCAAGCGTGGTGTGCAGATGGAACTGGCGGCTGTCCGGCTGCGTACCATCTGCCCGCAGTTACGCACCTGGGGCATTTCAGCCACCATCGGCAACCTGGAACAAGCCAAAGACGTGCTGCTAGGACCTACGCCTGCACAGCCTTCCGTCATCATCAAGGCCAATATCGACAAGCAAATCAGCGTACACTCCATCCTGCCCGATGCGGTAGAAAAGTTTCCCTGGACGGGTCACCTGGGAATTCGGCTGATTGATAAAATATTACCCATCATAGACCGCAGCAAGACGACCTTGCTCTTCACCAATACCCGGGCGCAGACGGAGATCTGGTATCAGACACTGCTATACAAAGTACCAGACCTGGCCGGGCAAATGGCCATGCATCATGGCTCACTTGATAATGAGGTACGTACCTGGGTGGAAGAAGCCCTGCACCAGGGTATTCTCAAACTGGTAGTCTGCACCTCTAGCCTGGACCTGGGCGTAGATTTCCGTCCGGTAGAGACGGTCATACAAGTAGGTAGTCCGAAGGGCGTTTCCCGCTTTCTGCAACGGGCCGGTCGGAGCGGACACCAGCCAGGTGCCAGCAGTGTCATTCATTTTCTGCCTACTCATTCGCTAGAACTGCTGGAGTCGGCATCCATTCAGGAGGCCATCCGGCAGAAAATATTTGAAGCTAAAAAGCCGATGGAGCTTACCTACGATGTGCTGGTGCAGTACCTGGTGACAATGGCCGTGGGCGAAGGCTTTACAGAAGCGGCGGCCTTGCAGGAAGTGCGGGCTACCCACGCGTTCAGAGACCTCAGCGATGCTGCCTGGCAGTGGGCACTTAGGTTTATCACGACCGGTGGCGAAAGCCTGGGACAGTACGATGAGTTTACCAAAGTGGTGGTGGAAGATGGCGTATACAAAGTAACTAACCGCAAAACAGCCATGCGCCACCGCCTCTCGATGGGTACCATTGTGAGCGATCCGGTGCTACAGGTGAAGTATATGAGTGGCGGCTATATCGGCTCGGTAGAAGAAAGCTTTATCGCAAGGCTCAATAAAGGCGATAACTTCTGGTTTGCCGGCAGAAACCTGAAGCTGGAACGCATCAAAGATATGACCGCACTGGTAAGCCGTGCCCGTGGCAAAAACGGTGTTATCCCACGATGGAGTGGTGGCAGGATGTCGCTTTCTTCTCAGCTTTCGGAGATGATCCGCTATAAGCTGGACCAGTTTATCCGCGGCGATGATACTGATGTGGAACTCAAAGCCATCGCCCCGCTACTGCACTTGCAGGATCAGTGGTCTGCCCTACCCGACTCCCACACCCTGCTGATTGAGCGGCTGCATTCTTCCGAAGGGTACCATATCTTTATGTATCCGTTTGCCGGTCGGAGTGTGCACGAACTGCTGTCGGCACTGGTGGCCTGGCGCATTGCGCAGGTGCAGCCTATCAGCTTTTCTATTGCGATGAACGACTATGGCTTTGAGCTGCTCTCTGATAAAGAGATTCCACTGGAAGAAGCCTTGGAAGTAGATCTGTTTTCTACGGAAAACCTGCTGGATGATGTACTGCAAAGTATCAACAGCACGGAAATGGCCAAGCGCAGGTTCAGAGAAATCGGGGCAATTGCCGGTTTGATCTTTCAGGGTTATCCGGGCAAGAATATTGGCAACCGGCATTTGCAGGCATCGGCACAGATCATTTACGAGGTGTTTGAGAAGTATGATCCGGATAACCTGCTGCTGCATCAGGCTCTGCACGAAGCCATCTACCAGCAACTGGAACAGGCGGCTCTAAAAACGCTACTGCATACTATCGGACGGCAGAAAATCATGATCTGCGACCCGCCAAAACCTACGCCGTTCGCCTTTCCGATTATGGTAGACCGGATGCGCGAAAAGCTAAGCTCCGAGACGCTGGAAGATCGTATCCTGAATATGCAAATGAAGCTGGAAGAATATGCAAGGAATGGTGAGTTTTAGTAATATTTTATATATTTTGCGAACAAAAAAATTATCCGCTAATTTATGAACATCGCTGTATTAACCCGTAACCCCAACCTTTATTCTACCAAAAGATTATTGGAGGCAGGTAGAAATCGTGGCCACCATATGCGTACTGTGGACACGCTCAAATGCAATATTGAAATAGAAAAGAAAAAGCCTTCCATTTATTACAAAGGAGAACATCTAACCGATATAGATGCGATCATTCCCCGTATTGGTGCTTCTGTCACTTTTTATGGCACAGCCGTCGTACGCCAGTTTGAGATGATGAAAGTCTTCTCTACGGTAGAATCCATCGCCCTGGTGCGTTCCCGCGACAAGCTGCGCAGCCTACAGATACTCTCAAGGGCCGGGTTGGGGCTACCCAAGACGGTGTTTACCAACTATTCCAAAGATGTAAGGCCGATCATTGAGAAAGTAGGTGGTGTGCCTTGTGTTATTAAATTGCTGGAGGGCACGCAAGGACTGGGCGTAGTGCTGGCAGAAACCAAGAAGGCTGCCGAATCTGTCCTTGAGGCGTTCAATGGGCTCAAAGCCAGGGTAATCGTGCAGGAATTTATCAAAGAAGCCAAAGGAGCTGATATCCGGGCGTTTGTGGTGGGCGAGCAAGTGGTAGGTGCCATGAAAAGGCAGGCCAAAGAAGGAGAATTTCGCTCTAACCTGCACCGGGGCGGAAGTGCCGAAGTCATTGAGCTTACCGACGAAGAAGAAACAGTCGCCATCAGGGCTGCCAAGGCCATGAACCTGAGCGTAGCGGGTGTAGATTTGTTACAGTCTGCCAGAGGTCCGCTGATTTTGGAAGTCAACTCATCGCCTGGCCTGGAGGGCATCGAGGCAGCTACCGGCAAAGATATAGCCGGCACCATTATTAAGTATATCGAAAGAAACGCAGAAGTAGATTGAGTAGCAGGCCAATGAAAATACTGGGTGAGGACATTCCTCCGGGATGTTCTACCCAGTTGTACATGGACATTGCCAAACTACCCACCCGGACGCACGTAGAGATTCCCGTAATTATCAACCGCGCCAGGAAAGAAGGCCCTTTTATGTTGCTGCTGGCAGGGCTTCACGGAGATGAAATCAATGGGGTGGAGATCATTCGCCGGATGATCCGGGCAGGCTATCACAAGCCTATCAGTGGAGCCATTGTTTGCATTCCGATCATGAATATCTTCGGGTTTATCAACCAAAGCCGCATGGTGCCTGACGGGCGCGATCTCAACCGGGTGTTTCCTGGCTCACCACAAGGCTCTCTGGCCAGCCGTATTGCCTGGACGCTGCTGCACGGTGTGATAGAACACGTAGACTATGCACTGGATTTTCATACCGGCGGAGCCAGCCGCTCCAACTTCCCACAGGTGCGCTGCGTACTGGACGATGAAGACAGCACCGAACTCGGACACGTTTTCAGTCCGCCGTTTATCCTGGCCTCCAAATACCTGGACAAATCACTGCGAAAAACAGCCAAATCTATCGACAAATCTGTGCTGCTCTACGAAGGCGGCGAATCGCTCCGGCTGGATGAATATGCCATCAACGAAGGTGTTAACGGAGCCTTACGGGTGCTCCACCACCTGGGCATGAGAAAGGACAGTCCACCGGTGGAGAGTATGCCGGTGGTGCTGAAGAAATCGAGTTGGGTACGGGCAAAGTACTCCGGCATGTTCCGCGCTACCGCACAAAATGGCACTTATGTGGAGAAAGGTTCTATGCTGGGTGTTATCACTGATCCGTATGGTGAGTTTGAGAAGAAAGTCACCGCCTCGTATCCCGGTTATATTATCTGCATCAACTACCATCCGCTGGTCAGCCAGGGAGAGGCATTGTTTCATATTGGATATTAATGGGGGGATGTGGTGATTTATTGATGGGAGGATGTGATGACTTGTTGATGGGGAGATAATTAGCGTATACTCAAAATAAGTATTTATTTAAGATATAAGTTTCCTTAACATCTCAAAAATTTGCTGAAATAGCTACAAAATTTGTTTCTGAGCAAATTATTTTCATCATAGATATGTTCTTATAATAAGTATATAAGATAAAACAAATGATGAAAGAATCCTTAGATATTGACATACAGCAGTCAGCCGAAGAGCAGCTACAATGGCGAAGATCTATTCCGGCACAGGTATTTCTCAACCATTTTTCTGGTCTGTATTTTCACCTCCGGCATCAGACCGATGCTTATCAGTTACAGGATTTGCCTTATTTCAGAGAGTTTGGTACGAAGCTTTCGGATCAGCAAAAGGAAAATATCAGAAAACACCTGGTCAATAGCTGGCATACTGAATATACGCTACGTACTACTGCACACATGGGAGACAGTACCTATCTGAAACATGCCCTGCACTGGACCTTCCCACAGGCTTATTACAGCGTGCAGGAGACGCTGTTTGCCTTGCTTGCCTTGCATCATAAAGATACCCGGTGGCCTGGCAAAGTGGAGAAAGAAAGCGGACGGCTGATTGCCAGGGGGGCTTATCCTGGCATTGTTTCGTTTTATGCGTCAGGGCATCCGCACCAGCCACGGGTTTACCGTTTGCCTTATGGCAAATACCAGCCCGGACTGCAACAGGCCACCACTGATGAGGAAGCCCAACGTCAGATCGGCCAGTTTCTGCGAACTACTCACCGGCAGCGGGCACTACAGGTGCGGCAGCAGGTGCAGGGCAATCCGATGACAGCCTTACGCAGCCCCAAGTCAGGCAAGATACTACAGCGGTTTGAAGACAAACACTGGCAGCAGTTGAACTGGCGCATTGGTTATACCACTATTTTCAACCTGCTCTCACGGCTCCGTATTTCGGCCAACCATCGCGAGATTGCACGTTTTGTAGAAGCTGATATTGATATGAAACTATTTCATGAGTCGCTGCTGGGTATTGTTGATCTGCTCAACTTTGTACATGAAGCCTATGTAGCCAAAGCAGTAGAAACAGATACGGTGCAGGCATGGATACAGGAACTGCCCGAGTATCTTCAGCAATCTTTTATCAGGGAAAGGTACCAGCAAATTGCTGCGGTCATCAGCGAGGTTTCTTAAGCGATACATTATTTTTGGAAAAACGAAGTATACTTGTTCAAAGAAGGTATCCACCAAAAAAATATAGCATACTGTTTATGGTATGCTATATCCTTTGAACTCACAATCTATACAGCATCTCTATTGCTTAACTATTTTGATCTGCTCTGTGCCACTGGCAGTTTCTACCTGCAAAATATACAAGCCGGTTGCAAGTTCTTCTCCCAGCAACAGAGCTGCATTGGCATCCGCATGGTTATTGGCATACACCAGCTTACCTCCTGCATCATACAACCGGACGCTTACTTTTTCCACACTTGCGTTGTTATACTGAAAAGAGATACGGTTGCTGAACGGATTCGGATAAGCTATTATTTCTGAAGTTACGGTAAGTGCGGCATCAGATAGCGTCTCTCCAATCGTTGCGGCTGCCATCACACCGGCGTTGGCACATGAGCTACAGTTGCCTACCAAAACATTATCAATAAAGTAAGTTTCGTCGGTGAAGCTGTTCTGGCCCGTCACCCGGAATTGTATGGTGCTGACGCTTCCCAGGTTGGTGAAGTTACCTGACAGGCTACGCTTGCTAAAACCATCTGTTGCCCGGTAAATCTGCTGCCAACTGTTATCATCCGAACGGTATTCTATCTTAATTTCGTCTACATTTTCCATCGTGCTGGCATCGTCTCCTTGCAACTCAAACTGCACGGTCACTGCCGATACGGCTGTTACGTCTATCTTGGCGGTAACCCACTGGCAGGTAGAGGCATTAATGGCAAACTGGTTGTTTTGCACGGAAGCAAAACCATTGTTAGAACTTATCAGGTTACTGGTCCATCCGGTAGCTCCATTATCTGCTTTGGTACCGTTGGATAGAGAAAAGTCTTCTCGCCAGGGCAGCGTATTTTTGGTTACAGGCGGATTGGCATCGCCGGTCAAGGTCTTAAAGTTAGGGCCGTTTGCCCAGGAAGATATCTCTCCATTACAGGAAGACAGTATCTGCCACTGATAAGAAGTATTGGCCGCTAATCCACTGACAGATAGTTGGTTGCCATTAGATGACAAGTCTGTCCATGCAGAAGTGCCTTGCTTTCGGTAGCGTATAGCATAACCTTTGGCATTGGCAACCGCCGTCCAGGAAAGCAATACTGAGCTTGTAGTTATATTGCTCACGCGTAAGCTGGTAGGCACCTCACAGGCCAAAGGAGGCGTATCTCCTCCTACACACTCCAGGCAGGTACGGCTGGCAATGTGGTTGTTGATAGAACTGGCAGAAGTGCCCGACCAATCGTTGGTCACATTCACCGACGGAGCCATGATGTAGGGAGAGCCGGCAGCATCGTGGTTGGCACTGAAGTTATGTCCCATCTCGTGAGCTACCAGCACGCGGTTGGACTCTGCCGATCCCAGTTTATCGCACACGGCATAGCGATTGTTGGTACAGATGGCTCCTATCCAGGCCACCCCTACCGTGCCGGAACCTGCGCCATCAAAAAAGCATACGCCATCGTTGTGCGTCTGCCTGAAACCGGATGGCCCCCAGGCAGTAAACTTAGATAATAGGTCGCTGGGACTGGAAGGGGTTGACCAGGGGTCGCAGCTGCTACAGGTAGACACCACCTGCTCTACTACACTGAACTTCACCTGAAATTCTTCATAGTTGGATTGCACATTATTGAGAATAGCCAGAATCTCGTTGTTGACAGCCGCTTCTCCACCAGCCGAAGTAAAGCGATCGAAGGTAGCAAAAGTGGCAATCTTGAGTTCCGTCTGTTCGCTACAACTGGCAGCAGTCCGCTCATTGGCGCGGTCGAGCTGTTCTTTCTGGTTGTTTTCTTTCACAGCCAAGCAAAGCAATTCGCCCTCTTCCTGTACATTGGCAGCCTGATAAACCAGAAACGAAGACCCCGAGCGTCCTTTCACTACGTTGCCCACATGCTCTATGTACACTTTCTGTCCCTGCTGCTGGATAAAGCCGGAAATCCGGTCACCTTCCAGCATCAGCCGCACTTTTGATGCAGGATCACCTGCTACGGTGCCTTTGTAGTTGACTTGCGCAGGCCGCGCTATGGCCTGCTCGCCGGAAGTGGTGAGTGCCCTTGCCTGATAATCATCTGACAAGAGATTGACTGCCTCCAGGCGAATATCCCACTGGTAGTGGTCTTCCAGTATCAGGGAGAATGCCGCATTACCCGGCGACTGATGTACAAAGTTGCTGATCGCCCTGGCATCAATAGTATAAATATCGTAGGCTTTGAAAACCGTTGATAGCTGCTGCTGCGCCTGGGTGGTGATGGCCCTTCCATTGCTTGGAGCACTTTGAGCATCCCAGTGGAACGTGCGCTGTCCGGTAAAGCCGGGAGTCTGTGCCTGTAGCAGCAGGCAGGATAGCAACATCATGATTGATAAGTAAATTTTACGCATAGTGACAGATGTTTTTGTTTGACATAGTGGTTTGTGAAGATCAGACCGGGTAATGGTGGTTTAGCCTATATCCATGTAAGATCAGGCGAAAGGTGGGAACATTTGTTTTGCGCATTGTCTCTGTTTTGTACAAAAACTAACAAATAGTACAAAAAAAGAATGAATGTCATATATCACTCTTTAAATTAGCTTTACAAAGATTTATAGAAATGATTACTAAAAAAAAGTACAATTATACTGATACCAGATAGTATAATAACAGGAATACTTACTATAAAAAATTCGTTTTACAAGTGAGAAAACATTTACGGAAAGGCATGTAATAAAAAAGGTATTTTTGCAGTAAAACGATTGTTAATTAATCGGTTTGTAGAAATATTACACCCTTCCACGCCATTACTGATGGAAGGTATATTATGTAAGGTAACATAGCTTTAGTATTGATACAAGATGTTTTTTACCCTTAACAAGGCTAAGCCTCTATTATCAATAAATAGCTATTACCGAACGAAAATAGAATCTTTCAAATGTTAATTATTTAGTTGTTGGAAAAACACCAAATTCCAATCCCGGACCGGAAACCTGACTATAATTGTAGCAGGTCAATGTACAAAGCACGATAGCAAAGCAAACGGATGATAATTTCATTTTAGGCATAGTCAATCCTTGTTGTGTGTGATAACGACGTAAGAAAGACATGCAGAAGCCAAAACAAGTTGTAAAAAGTGCAAAAAAATTGACATGTATAAGGATACTGGCATCGCAGCAAAAAGTGTAAAGACAAGCTACACAGCGGCTTCCGCTTTTTTCATTCTCGGGGAATGAATCACCTTGTTTTTCTGTTGGTATACGTCGTGTAATAGGTAAATACCAAATAAAAGGGGTGAAAATGGCACAAAAAAGGCTACATTTGCTTTCAGGTGCTGCAACATCTCTTTATCGCCTTATATTTGCAGGAGCTGTTGCTATTGCAAAGATCATAGTTTCATTTAAAAAAACGTATATGATATAACCAACATCCTACACATAGCGCACTGACGAATTTGCATTTTTAACACTAAAAAAAAAGAAATATGGCTAAATCCCAGAATCAGTTCATGAAGAAACAGCGAGAGAAGCAAAAGCAGCGAAAGAAAGATGATAAACAAAAACGCAAACAAGAACGTCAGGAAAATTCCACCAACGGAACGCTGGATGAAATGATAGCTTATGTAGACGATTTTGGTAATATCACTGATACCCCTCCTGAGGAACCAAAAAAGGAAAAACCTGCTGGCGAAAAACATCATTCATAAACGCGATGGCCTTGCCATCAGGGTAACATCAAAGACTTTCTGAATCCTGGAGATTTAGAAAGTCTTTATCATTTTTGGCAGCCTAGGCTGATTTTGCCGGATATTCTGTATAATAGTACCGGCGATTGTTCTATCTCATGAACATTTCGTGTATTTTTGACTTTATATTCATAGCATTTAATACAAATATCTTGATATCATGGATCAATTCGGACAACAAATACTGCCTTACCTCATTGGGTTTGGTATTGGCCTGCTGCTGGTCATTATTGTGCTTTTTAGAGAAAGCATGAAACGCAGATCGCTGAAGAAAGAAATTAACACGCTGAAGAACCACCTGCAAAACAAGCTGGAGATTGAAGCCGAAGGTATGGAAAACAGAAGAATTCAGATAGATCAGCTCAAGCAGGAAAATGAAAACCTGCGCGTGACCAACCAGACGCTCGCACAAAAGCCGGGCCGCCGCGAGGTGATGAACATGCACGTATACCAGCGCGCCGTAGAGATCATGACCGAGAGTGCCCAGGGATTTGCCCCTATGTGGCAACGAGCCATGCGCGAAGCAGAACAGGACATTCAGAAGTCAGAAAAAGGGCAGTCGTCTTTTATCCGCAAGATCATCCCCAACCAGATTTTCGGTGATTCTTCAGAAAGAAAAAAGCTCAACTCCAACACAGAAGATGAAGAAAGTCTGTAGTCTGGCAGGCAATTGATTTTCTGCAACGCTGGTTTTACTTTGCAATGTATTTGATTTAAAATAACAATGGCTAACACAAAAATTACAGTAAATAACAACGGTTCGCTCAAAGTTGAAGGCAACTTTGAGATTGTAGACAAAAACGGTAACACCTACCATTTGGGAGGCAGAGAGCTTGTCTCTATCTGCCGCTGTGGCCTTTCCAGCAACAAACCCTTCTGCGATGGCTCCCACAAAGGGCACTTCGAGCACGAAGCAATTGCCTTTGATCTGCCACCAAAAAAATAGTAAAATACTCAAAAACAGGTAAAGGGACAGTTGCACGCTGTCCCTTTTCTTTTGTCATACTCTCAAAAATCCGTTTCATCGGCACTAGGGCCATAGCTGCCGGGGATTGGAATATCCAGCAACCGAAGATACACGCCCAGTTGTGCACGGTGATGGATGGTTTGAGAAAACGCCTGCCGTATCATTTCCCAGCGGGTAGCCTTCCAATGAATTTCTTCACCGGTACGCAGCACCCAGGGTTCGGAAAGCTGATCTTTGCGGGCTGCTTCCAGTGCCGCTCTGCCGGTAGCCAGTTGCTCTTCATAGTAAGCCAGCAATGCCTCTGTATCTGCCACCTCCTTTGGATGGTATTCGGCCACGGCAAAGTCCAGCTCATCGGTATTCAGGGCCAGGTCTACCCAGGAAGGCAGGTCGGCAAGGTGGGTAGCCAGTTGCTTCATCGTCATGCTTCTGGGATGCGGCTGCCAGTCGAATTTGTTGGCAGGTACACGGCTCAGCATGTTGCGGGTAGTCTGGGCTTCTTCGTCCAGTTCTTTCAAAAACATCGGAATCATTAACATAAGCATAAGTGTTTTTAGTGTGTTCTGTAAAGTAAACACCCCGCACTGACAACCCTATGTCAGTGCGATTTTGCAATGTTAAAAAAACTGATTTTTATTTGAAGTAACCTGCCTCCGGGTTGCAGCGTCACTTTCTGAAGATAATCAGTAACAGGGATAGTCTATCGGTTTTTGCGATGAAGCCGTTGGTTTGGTTTAGCCTACCCATTTTAAAATACCTAACCGTGAGACTTCCTTTAAAATACCTGAAAGGCTTTAGCATCCCAATACCACCCCAGTAGCCAACCTGATTCCGATCGAATGTAAAGGGGGCTTTTTCTATGGTTTCCAGATTACCTTTGTATACTTTCTCGCTGGCTATCCATGTTTTTGGGCTGATCTGGTGATCATAATTGATACCGCCCTGAAAGTAAAGTGCCAATACCTCATTGGGTATGGTATACTTTACCGACAAGGGAATAGATATCGTTGTCAGATCAATAGAGGTGTTGTGCCGCTCTTGTACAGGCGATGTGTTTAGTGACCTTTGGAGTGAAACAAAAGAGGAAAAGCTTGACTTCATGTAGTGTATCTCCGATTGTAAGAAAAGTCTTTCAGCTGTTCTGGGCGAGGAAATACTAACCAGCAATCCTGCCGAAGGATGAACAGATATATAATTTTCACTCAAAGACAAAAACTGCCTACTTCTTTCCGTTATTTTGATAGACGACCGGGTTATGCCTGCTGCTACGCCAAAATCCATCTTGACCCAAGGTCTGTTTTCTCTGTAAACAGTAAAATTAGTTCCTCTGCACTTGTTATAATCCGTTATGACTTTGCCTAATTTTTTTTCAGTTAAACGCAACTTTTTTTCACCAATAATATTACAGTCTGATACCAAGTAGGTAAGATATTTTTTCCACCTGTCGTCTAATATTACGCCCTCTTTACCATCAAGCATCAACTTTACATTTTTACTTTCAAATTTAAGGACTCCCCCATCTAACTTTCTGATATAATAGTGACGCTTGTGTTTATACAAACTCAAATCTCCTTTCACCAACACTTCAGCAAACTGGTTGTTCAGCACTTTGGAAGAGAAAAATTTATCATCCATGTATCCAAATCCGTCTATCTGTGACGAGGTATACCTGGTAACCAGACCATCCTTTTTAAAGCGGCATACGCGATAGTTTCTGGCATTGGTTCTATAAGCCACTTTCCCAAAAATCGTATCCTGTTGATCAACAATGATAAATCCATCGCGAAAGCTTGCCTGTGCTGAAGCAAACGATATGGAAATAAGCAGGAGGGCTATTTCAAGAATCAGTATTTTTCTCATAAAAGACTTTAAACTACGCTATGATTTGAACCGTAATTTAGCCGTCTTAATAGCTCTATAAAAGTGATTATACCGTGTAAACTAACATGATGGGGATGCTATCAAACATAATTTGAAATTTTCAATAATCTACCGGTATTTGCTCCATATACTCATTCATAGTGATGTGCTGCAAAATGGTGAACGGTACACTGGTGCTTTTGATCTGCTGGATGCGGGATACACGGAAATCGCGGTATTCATTTCTATGGTGGCACCAGGCAATGAGGTGCCAGTTGAGGGCATAAAAGACCAATCCGACCGGTTCGGCTTTCCTGTGGCTTACTTCCTGACGGTTATTTTTATAAGCGATCTCTATCATTTGCCGGTGTACAATGGCATGTTGCAAAGTAGACAAATAGGCAAAGTCCAGTTCAAAGCAGGCTGGCACCTGCATTTTGATGTTGCTGGTCAGGCTTTCGAGCTGTTCTTTTTGTGGGGTACGCAGCACTGCCTTCACTTTATTAAGGGCATTAGAATAATGTAACTGAATAGATTTGTCGGCAAAACCACGTACAATAGATTCCATCAGCAACAGAGCATTGGCTTCCTCGGAACTGAACGATACGGGCGGCAGAAAATAGCCTTGCACCACAAAATATCCTTTGTTCGGCTCAAAGCCCACAGGGATTCCTTGCTCGCAAAGTGCTCGGATATCACGATAAACCGTGCGTATACTGATCTCATACTTGTCGGCAATCTGGGCAGCCATGACATACTTTTTAGATTGCAGCAAAGTCAGCATACCGAAGAGTCTGTCTACCCTGTTCATAGGAATATAGTTAGAGATATAACCGGCAAAACCTGTCACCGAAAGCTGATGCTAATATAGTTAATCTCGTCACAAGATACTTCCTCTTTCACGTAGACATTTGAATATGACCTTAATTACTACTGCAAAACCCTTATCAATATACCAATGCCATTGGTCATAAAATTATTCTTTCCTATTCTCCTCCAATGGCCCTGACTTGTTTTCCTGACAATCGTGGGACTTGTACGACCATTCACTTTTGTGGAAAAAAGCAAGCCATAATCTCCCATATCTTCAATCCATTCCATGGCAACAAAAATATCATCCTCTACCATAATATGGTATTTGCTGAGGTCAACCGTCAGCTTTCCCTCTTTGAGATCGCTTGTCACAATGATGTTTTCTTGCAGGATATTTTGATCAGGCAAACCGTCCTTTACATTATAAATATTGATTCTGAATTTAAAAGAATCGTACTTATTTTCAGCGATACCGATGCTAAATTCTTGAATAAAGGTAGGCTTCTTTTTGATCTTGATGACAATACCCATTTCGTTGCCCAACAGATTCATATCAAATCCTGTTCTGCTGTTCGTGGACTCAACTTCATTGCCAAGTAGTTTTTCCCGAAGTTTTCTACCATTATATTTCTTTTCCGACACCACTACCTCTTCCAAAGTGTATGGTTCCTCTTTCAGACTTATCACAGGGTTTTCCCTGATTTGCTGCCCAAAATCCGCTACTTTCATTGACACAGACTTATATCCGATCATGGAAATTTTCATCGTATCATCGTCATGTTTGTCATCAATAGCCAACCGGAACTGGCCATCACTGTCTGAAACGGTGCCTACATTTTTACCCACAATCCCAATATTGACATAAGCCAGCGGCACTTGTGTTTTGCTGTCTTTGATGGTTCCTTCGTAAATGGATTGCCCTGATGAACCAAAGCTTATGACAAAGAAAGCAAAGATCAATACGCTTTTTTGTTTCATTGTTTTTCAGTGTCAGCGTTGAATAAATAAGTAAGTACTCATGCAATAAACACTATCCTGTTTTTTGATGCAAATCAGACCAACCCTTATTTTATGTATGTCATCGCTTTTTCAAAAATAGCAGATACAACAGGTGTTTTAGTCCCGGAATCCTCATTTATTCCCTCAGGCGGCTGGCTTTCACAATGTCCCGTACCTGATCATGAAAGAAGAAAGCGCGCTGCATATCTTCAAAATCAGGGGCTACATTCTCCAGTACAACGATGCTTGTCTGGCTGGCTGGCTCATAGATATTGGTAGCGATAAAACCCAGCAAAGCACCACTATGGCTCAGTTCCAAGTGATCATTTTGATCACTCACCTGAATACCGTATCCATAGCCCAAATCTCCCCACCGGTGGTTGGGCCTTGTTATGTAGCGGGTAGTCATCAACTGATAGGATTTTGGCGTTAAAAGTTTGCCTTGATGCAGGCATTCATTCCACCGCAACAGGTCTTTGGCAGTAGTCATGACACCACCGCTGGGTGTAACGAAGGCTATTTCTTTCAGTGAATATTTTTCCTTGGTCAGACTTCCGTCTGGCTTTTCGGTATAGCTGCTGACTAATTTTCCCTGATTATACAGTGCCGGAATGGTGGTGTGCCGCATACCACATTTTTTGAATAACCTGGTTATAAGCACCTCATAAGATTCTCCACTGGTTTTCTCTACAATCTCTGCCAACAGCTGATACCCTATGATGGGCGAGTAGGCAAACTGTGTCCCCGGCTTGAAAGCCAGCGGCTGGTCCAGCCCGATGATACCCGAAGTGTGGTTCAGAAGATGATGGATGGTCACCGAGTCTGCCCAGTTTTCTTTGAGATCGGGCAGGTATTTACTGAGCGGTTCCTGTAGCGATACATGTCTTTCGTCCAGTTCCTGAAGCACCAGCACAGCAGTGGTTTGCTTACTGATAGAGCCTATGATGAACTGGTCGTCTATAGTGAGTGGTTGCTTCTTTTGCATATCAGCAAAGCCTTGAGCTTTTGCATACTGTACATGACCATACTGTGCCACCAGCACTACACCATTGAAAGACCTGGGAGATGTAGTTTTGAGCAACGAATCAATGCTTGTTGTCAGGCTGGATTGCCCGAAAGAAGCTATGCCAGCCAAAGTAAGTAGCAGGCATAGCGTAAAAACGAGAGGAGTATTGCGCATGTTTATTTTTTTCAAATTTAAGAAATAGCGACAAAATAAAGAACAGCTTGTCGACTGGTATTATTTTGCTGAGCCTTATCTTGTTAAGTTATACCAACCTTTAGTAGCGACTGCGGAGGCTCCACATAAGGTCATCCCGTTAGGGATCTTCACCAAATTACAAGTAAAACAGCAATCCTTTACAGTAGGCTATAACTGTTGCCACGTTTTTATGATGGAAGATAACTATGTTGTCGTGGAACTGTAAATTCTAAAATCACCTGTTGTTCCATAGATAGAAGATTTATGCTAAGTGCCTTCATAAAAACCTACCTACAGAATACGAAATCTACAGATAGATTTGTTAGTAAAAATCTGCGCCTTCTTTATATTTCTCCAGAAGAGAAAATCTCCGGTCAGTGGATACACACTACTACAAGTGTTGATCGGGATGCGTTTTATGATTACCTCATCCAGGCTTTCACTTCCATTCCCTTTTCATTGTGAATCATAAAAAAATCCTGGCGGTATGCCAGGATTTACGTTGTGTTACATAATAAAAAGTTTGCCTATTCGGCAAATTCCAACTGCTGTGCCTGGTTTGGATACAAAATCTTAGTTGCCAACCAATCAGTCAGTTCCTTAGCTTCTTCTTTGGTCAGTTGGGCCAAAGCCTTTCTGTACTCCTTTTTTAGTAGCTCAGGATGAAAGCTCACTTTGGAAAGAATTAGCTTGGAATACTCTAACATTGAACGCTTCATAGATGTATGTGGTTTAGTTTTTCTACTATCATACAAGCTACCAACGCCTGTATGGGTACGCTATTAAAGTACGTCTAAGATACTATTAAATTTTTAAAAGTATCTATAAATTTGAAAGTAAAATTTGCAATTTTAAGAAATATTTAGCGATTGTTTAAACTATATTCAACAAAATAGTTTTTCTGGCATACGACTTAATAATAAAAAGGTTGCCTACCAGAAAGGCTTTTTGAGGGGTAAACGTAAGAAAGTTCTTATTTTCCTATTCCAGCATTCTTTTGGTCAATTAGCCTAACGGTGTAGGTATACGCATACTGATTATCCTTCATGCGATACTCCTCGAAAGGCAACGCGCCCCAGCTGTTTTGTCCTCCCAAACCACGCTGCTTTAAATCTATGTGCAACGAGACAAGCTTCTTGGGTTGAACGTCTGTAGGATGCTGCTGCTTTTTGGTGAGACCAGGGTCCAGGTCTTCTACCAGGTAGTGCAACGTACTGAAAGACAGAGGTTGTGCACCTTCTATCAGTAGGCCATTTCCCTTCTCATCCGTAAGCTTCAGCCAGCGTACATCGGTGCGGTAACCGTTTTCCTGGGGACGAATATACGTTTTTACGAACATGTTTTTCACGGTATCGCTATACACACCTACAAAAGATGCGGTATTACGATCCTGGTAATTTTCCCAAGGGCCCCTGCCATAATATTGCACCTGGTCGTAGTCTTGCGGCAGTATCATACGCATACCAAAACGTGGCAACTCGGGCATTCCTTTTCCCCGAGTATCAATGGCGGCAGTCACTTTCAAGGCACCATCATTGAGGATATGATAGGTAACCGTATAGGGCACGTTGATACTATTGAGCTTATAACTAACAGTGATGGCCTGCCCGTCTGTGCCCTGTTTCCCTACCTGCACGTCTTTTACCGTACGATTGTTATGAGCTGAACGCCATATACCGAGCTTTTCGGGCATCATGTTTCCAAAATCGTTGTCGATGGGTGCACGCCAGAAATAGGGTTCGGGATAGCTGATGATGGCACTCTTTCCGTTGCGCTGATAGCGAAGCAGTCGTCCGCTTTCCGTATCAAATACGCCTTCCACATCTCCCGATTTAAATTTGAGTTGCTTATCTTCTCTTGTAATCTTCAACGGACCTTCCGGTATTGGATTTTCAACAAAATAGTCGCCTGCATAAGCAAACTGTTCCTTGGCAATCTCATAACCGGCAGGCACCAAGGGTTGCGGTTTTTTGGTCAGGGCATACACATTCAGAAAATACTCGCTGCCTGCTTCGGCTTTGAACTCAGGCAGGTTCAGTGTTACTTCTTTCTGCTGATGCGGTGCCAGACTGACAGAAAAATCACCTTCCGCTACTTTTCTCTGCTGCTGATACATTTCCCATCTGAACTGATAGGCATCCAGGTTGGTAAAGTCAAACATATTCTGAATGGTCAGCTTACCATGTGCCACATCATCGCCATTAAAGAGCACGTTCTGATGTACTTTCTTGATTTCATACAAACTGGGGTGCGGCACCCGGTTGGCGGCAATCAGACCGTTGGCGCAGAAATTCTCATCGTTGTGCAGATGCGCACTGCCCAGATCACCACCATAGGCCCAGAACACGTTGCCGTACCGGTCGGATGTTTTGATGCCCTGGTCTACCCAGTCCCAAATAAAGCCGCCCTGCATGTGCTTGCTGCTGTGAATGATGTCCCAGTATTCCTGAAAATTACCGGAGCTGTTGCCCATCGCATGAGAATATTCGCACATGATGAGAGGCCGCTCTTTTTGGCTACTGGCATAGTGCTCCATCGAATCTTTGTCGGGATACATCGGTGCAATAATATCGGTATTCCAGTCTTCACCAGCCTGCTCGAACTGCACTGGCCGAGTGGTATCGCGCTTTTTGAGCCATTTGTAGGCATCATGAAATACCGGACCATTACCACATTCGTTGCCCATCGACCAGATGATCACGGATGGATGGTTTTTATCAGATTCCATCATTCTGGTGATACGGTCCATGTGTGCCGGTGCCCAAACCGGCAGATACGCCGGGTGCTTTGACTTATCAAAGGGTGCCTGAAACTCGGCACCCATGCCGTGAGACTCAATGTTGGCCTCGTCTACTACATAAAAACCGTACTGATCGCAGAGTTCGTACAGGCGCGAGTCGTGCGGATAGTGGCTCATACGAATGGCATTGATGTTATTTTGCTTCATCAGTGTGAGGTCTTTGAGCATCGTCTTTTCGTTGGGCACATGGCCCAGCACATCGTCGTGCTCATGCAGGTTCACACCTTTCACCAGTACCGGCATTCCATTAACATGCAGTTGCGCATCTTTGATTTCTACCTTGCGGAATCCGGTTTTATAACTGCTGGCTGCCATAGATTCACCGTTGCCATCTTTCAGCGTGATCACACAGTCGTATAAGTTAGGATGCTCGGCACTCCAGCGTTTCACGTTTTTGAGCGTGCCGCTAAATGTGAGTGCTTCTTTTAGTTCTTTTCCGGCTTTTTTCTCCTGGCTATACACTTTTTGGTTGTTATCATCAAAAAGCTCTACCAATACGGACGGATCTTTGAGCGTGTTGCCCTCAAAAGCCCTGAGGTTGACAGATACATCCAGCAAACCATTGCGATAGCTTTTATCTAGGTTGCCCTTGATAAAATAGTCCCAGATGGTTAGTTTGGGCATGGCTTGCAGGAATACGTCGCGCTCGATACCACTGAGCCGCCAGAAATCCTGATCTTCCAGGTAGCTGCCATCATGCCAGCGAAATACTTGTACGGCCAGCAGATTTTTGCCGTCTTTGAGATAAGGCGTAATATCAAATTCTGCCGAAGTTTTGGCTGCTTTGGTCATGCCTACCTCCTGTCCGTTCAGATACACCTGGGCATAGCCTGAGATAGATTTAAAGTTCAGTATCACCTCATGGTCTTTCCAGTGTTCAGGTACTTCAAACGTTTTACGATAAGTACCTACCGGATTGTAGCTACTATCTATATATGGCGGATTGGCTGGAAACGGATAGATAATGTTGGTGTAAATGGGTATATCGTATCCCTTCAACTCCCAGTTGGATGGCACCGGAATCTTGTCCCACTTGGAGTCATTCAGGTCTACTTGGTAGAAATCCTGCAAACGATCAGCGGGTTTTTTGACCAGGGAGAATTTCCAGTCGCCATTCAGGCTTTGGTAGTAGGCAGAGCTTTTGGGTTGATATTGCCTGGCTTTGTTGGCATTTTCGTATAATACAAAAAAAGTTCGGGCAGCTTCTTTATGCTGATCAAACACAGCAGGATTTTCCCATTCATTTCCGGATTTCTGTGCCAGTGAGAAGGTGGTTGTACATAGCAGGGTGATCACACCTGCAAGAATTCTTATACGCATAAGATAGCTTATATTAGTGTAGTATGTAAGAGTAACGAAAGGGGAAGGGATGTTATTCGAGTTTGAGGAGTAAAGGAGCACTTTTTTGTAGGGCGTAAGGCAGTTTGCAGATTCCTAACCCTCGTCACCAGCAGCGATAAGATTTATCCACATCAGCATCTGTCCGACCGGGTCTGAGCCATCGCTGCCTGCAAATTATAGTACACCCTTTTTTGCGTTGGCATAGTATTTCATTCACTCAACAGCCACAGTTTGGCCTTCAAACATCACCTGATCGCCTGCCCTGAGCTTTTTTCTTCTCTGTTTTTCAGCCATCCCATTGACGGTAACCTCACCTTCATCAATCACCTGGTTTGCTTCTCCTCCTGACCCTACCCAACCTAGCACTTTAAGTAGTTTGTTGAGCTCGATATACGCAATACCTTCCTTGAGTGCAAATGTAGCCATACTTGACGGTTTATCATTATAGTTGCACAAAGATAGCATACAACCCAGGAAATATCTGTTTGCTAGTGACAAAAAGCCTGTACTTTTATCATATTTTTTGGCAGATCACACATAATATCAGTTAATTTGGGAATCGTTTATTAAAACAACACACGGCAATATGAAACATACATGGTCTCAGGAAGAAATCAGTCAATTCTACCACCTACCCTTTATGGAACTTGTATACCAGGCAGCCACCATACACCGGCAACATCACGACCCGCAGGAAGTGCAGGTTTGCACGCTCCTGTCTATCAAAACTGGCGGCTGCCCTGAAGATTGCGCCTACTGTCCGCAGGCGGCCCGCTATCATACGCATGTAAAAGCGCACAAGCTCCTGGATATGAACGACGTGATGCAAAAAGCTACACAAGCACAAGAAGCTGGCAGCACCAGGTTCTGCATGGGTGCTGCCTGGCGTGAGGTCAGAGACAATCGCGATTTTGACAAGGTCTTGGATATGGTAAAAGGAGTGAGTGCGCTGGGCATGGAAGTGTGCTGTACGCTGGGTATGCTCACCGATGAGCAGGCTCTCAAACTAAAAAAGGCCGGTCTGTATGCTTATAACCACAACCTGGATACTTCCGAAGAACATTACGAAGACATTATTTCTACCCGAACCTACCAAGACCGGCTGGATACCCTAGAAAATGTGAGAAACAACAAGATTTCTGTCTGCTCAGGGGGCATTATTGGCATGGGAGAAACGGTAGAAGACCGTATCGGGCTGCTGCACACCCTGGCCAACCTGCCCGAACAGCCCGAGTCAGTGCCGGTGAATGCATTGGTGCCGGTGCCGGGTACGCCGCTGGAACAACAGCCTAAAGTGCCTGTGTGGGATATGGTGCGCATGATCGCTACGGCCAGGATCATCATGCCGAAAGCGATGGTACGCCTGTCGGCTGGCAGAGTGCGTATGAGTTTTGAAGAACAGGCACTTTGCTTTATGGCTGGTGCTAATTCTATTTTCTCTGGTGAGCAGCTACTGACTACGCCCAACCCGGAAGAACACGCTGACAAGGCGCTGTTCCAAACGCTGAACATCAGGCCCAGAGAAGCTTTTAAAGAAGCACATAGTACACAACATGCTTGATATTCGGGCTGGTTTTAAGCATATTGTTATCAGTTTGAGCAGCATTAACCGTGTAGAGGAGATCACAAGATTTCTCAGTATTGCTCATGTATATACCCGAGAGAAGGCTTAGGATATTCTACGGTCAGGATAGTTGTTTAGAGATATCGCCCGGATACAGGGAGCAATTTATGCGTGAAATAAAAGCCAAAAACAAAAACCTCATATACCACAAAAAGCAAGCTAATATCCTAGTTATGAATGGTATCAGTTCAGCTACAATAACCGAAAGCAGGTTTTTCTGTTTAAGCACCATGTACAAGCTGTTTGTTTTGTTAGGAATGTGTTTTGCTACCTGTATCAGTCTGGCGCAAACGCCTGTTGCTTCTGAAGCGTGGTTTGTGGAACCTGAACTGATGATCGGTAAAGTGGTTCCTAACGGAAGTTTTTACCCTACACACAACTATCAGCAGTCTTTATTTCTCAATATCGGGAAGCACCACGATGACGAGAAAAATGCATTGGCGGCCTTTTACAATTATCCGGAGACAGGTGTTGCACTGTCTGCCACCCGATACAGACAGCATCACCTTTATGGTCAATCTTATACGATCGTTCCGTATATGGTGCTTGGCCAGGGTAGGCACCGCAGCCACTCGCTGAACTTTAAATTGGGTCTGGGTGCTTCTTATTTCACACGCTTTTATGATGCGCAGCAAAACCAAACCAACAAAGCTATTGGTTCGGGACTCAACTGGGCCTTCCAGGCTTTTACGTACTATCACCTGGTAGTACAGCAAAAAGTGATGCTTAAATTGGGTGTAGGTGTATTGCATAGCTCCAACGGACATACACAACTGCCAAACTTTGGCCTCAACTCCGCCGTACTTTCTCTGGCTATACAATACAACGTCCAACCTATCAGCGAAAAGCCTGGTAAAAAATCAGCGAACTCCTTATTAGGACCAGTTAACCGCTATTTTATGGAGTACCGTGCGGGTTATGGTTTTCACGAGTTTGGCGGAACAGCCGGCCCTGTCAACGGGCCTAAAAAAGCAGTTTATTCTCTGTCGGTAGCCGCGGGCATGGCTCCCAGGCAGTTTATCAAATACAAAGTGGGTCTTGCCTACCGGTTCTATCAGCATTTTTACGATTATGCTATAGAGGAGCGCGGTCGGGACGTAGATAAAAGTCCGGTAGCAATGGCTTCTAACGTCTATGCCTTTTTAGGTATTGAATTTATGGTGGGCCATGTGTCACTGGATATTGAAGGTGGGGTTAATCTTTACAAGCCCTTTTATCAGACCTTCAATGATTTGTATGAGCAGCAGGGACCTACAAAGCTCTGGCTTAAAAAAATGCTTCCCACCCGTTTTGGCCTCAGATATTATCTGATCAATCCGGCAAAAAGCCCTGCCAGAAACCTCTTTTTGGCGGGTCACGTCAATGCGAATTTTGGCGGAGCCGATTTCACGGATTTCAGCCTCGGCTATACCTGGCGGATCAAATAAAGGAAACACTTGGTTAAAATGATTTCATCCATTCAAAGAAGTGGTAATGATCGCCGTTCATCCCGAGGGCTTTGTATACCTTTTGCGCTGGCAGATTGGTTTTTTCCACATACAGACGCAAACCCATCAGTGTAGGCTCATTGTTCACCATATGCTGCAAGTATTCGTACATTTTTCTGAATACGCCTTTTCCCCTGTAGGCTTCTTTCACAAACACCGACTGTAGCCAAAGTACCGTGCCGTTGCGCCAGTCGCTCCACTCGGGGGTCACCAGCAGGCAGGCAATCACTTCTTGCCGTTGCTCTGCCACGTAGTAAGCTCCTTTGGCCGTATCGTCAAACACCTCCAGCACGCCTGCGGTCACTGTAGGGCGGTCAAGCTCAAACTTTTCAGTTTGCCAGGCCATAGCGATCTGAAAATTGATAATGGTTTCAGCATCTTCCAGTTGCGCCAGTCGGATTGTAAGCATAGAGATATTCTGTTTTTATTAAGACTTTTATCTGTAGATATTGTTTACAGTGAAAGAAGTACAACACATCTTCTTTTACTAAAATATAATCTGACCAATTTTTCAACCCATACCGATGAACACTGACATCAACACCCTGACCGAACATATCGCTACTACCCACGACCTGAACTGGCACGAGTTGCTAGACGAAACCCTGCATTTATTTGACTGTAGTACTGGTACCCTGCACTTCTTTGATCCCAAAGATCAGTTGTTACACCTGAAAGCATATCGAGGTATTCCTGATTTTCTGCTACCCAAAATGTCGGAAGTGCCGATAGGCAAAGGCATGGCTGGCATTGCTGCCGAAAGAAAAAAAGCCGTGCAGGTATGCAACCTGCAAACAGATGACTCTGGGGTGGTAAGGCCCGGTGCTAAAGACACACAGGTAGAAGGAGCCATCACCATGCCCCTGATCTACCACGATACGCTGTACGGAACTCTGGGCATTGCCAAGTCTGAGCCTTATGAGTTCTCGGAAGCTGAAATCAACGATCTTCAAAAAATCAGTGATGCAATCTGCAAGCGTGTATTTGTTGATTTATGATCTTTTGCAAACTTTAATGGCTGAAAACGATCTTTTCGTATTTTGTTTCTTGTGATGTACTGAGCTTTAGCATATAGATTCCTGCTTTGATTCCTGAAAAATGAAGCATGGTCTGGAAATCTACGATCTGCTGTTGGGCAACGACGATTCCCTGCTCGTTGATCAACTCCACGGTAGCAGGATACGAAGAAGTTTTGACAGTGATATAATCTGTTGCAGGATTTGGATAAGTGCTGAAAACAACGGCTTCTCTTGCAAAACTTGCATGGGCTATTTTGCTGTATTCATAATTTTCGTCAAAATCCACCTGCTTGAGCCGGTAAAAATTTTCTCCCTGCAAAGCATTGGCATCCAGAAACACATATTGCCGGAGTGATTGCGAAGTGCCCGAACCTTGTACTGTAGCTATAACCGACCAGTTTTGATAGTCGCTGCTTCTTTGCACTTCAAAATGGCTGTTATCCTGCTCAGAGGCAGTTTCCCAGTTCAGTAACACACCCTCCTGCTTTCTGATAGCACCAAAAGAAAGCAACTCAACAGGCAGCGTGCTGTTTCCTTCAGAACCGAAAGTGAACGGACTAAACGTGCTGACGTTTCTTGCCGTGATATGGCCAAGGTTAAGAAGTTGGTCCAACAGGTTGATCACTCCGCCTTCGTTCACCCACTTATTATTGGTATAATGTGCTACTACTAATTCACTGGATAAAATAGCACTTGTGATTTTACTAAACAAAGCATCTTTCCAGTACAAGCTAATATCTACCGTGGGGTTTCCGGCAGTAGGTTCAATATCCCAGTATTCACTTTCGCTGACGCTTGTGATGCCATTGTCCTTTTCATTTTTGCCATAGCCAGACTTAAAATATTCTACTATGAAAACGGTGTTGTTGTTAGCATTCTCAAAGTTTTTGAGTGTCACCGGACTCCACTTACCCTGATCACCTACCGGAAAAGTGAAAGTGGTATTTCCCTGCTTGTACATGGGGCCATCAATAAAGCTGGTATTGTTTCCTTCATTGGCATTGGCACCTGCTTCCACAAACACTGCTGCATCTTTGGTGGTATGTATGATACCTTGGTTGAGTTGCAACACTCTTTGCACATGCAACCCTGCCTGTAGTACAATGCCTTCGCTGCTATTGTTGTTGATGGTGAGCCTGGTGAGTGTAAGATCATTGGATATACCTTTGCTCATAACCATAGAAAATGTATTCAGGCTTCCGCTCGCATTCCCAAAACCATCCCTTACCTGAAGCCTCCATGTGCCGGTCAATGGGCCTGTGTATGATGAAAAAGACTCTTCCGGGCGATAAGCCCCGCTGAGGTTGACATTCTGTACCCTGGCAGGCAAAGGCTGACCTGTTTCTACAAAAGTAACATTATCATAATTATCGCCATTCTGCCCACGTCCGTTAGACAACATAAATACTTGTCCGCTGGGTGCTACCAGCTGTAGCGTAATGTCTCTCAGGTTGTTATGGGTAAGGTCTACAGTCACGCTTTTGATCGCTGAAAGCTCCGTATCGCTCACAGTAATGGTTTTTTCTGCCACCATGCCTTTCCTGTTGCTCCAGGGAGGCCGGGTGTTGTTTGACAGCAACTGTGTGTTGTTGGTGATACCTTGTCCGTTGTTGATGATTGCCTGTTGTGTATGACCGTTGAAGATTACTTGCGCATTTCCTATGGGGTTGAACACGCCATTATTAATAAAATCTCCTTTGACAGATAGGGTAAACCCATCTTCAATTGTTAGAAAGCTGCCTTTTTCTATGGTCAGGTTATTGACCTGTGCGCTTCCATTCATGGTGATAAACATACTTCCGCTACAGCCAATCACTACGTCGTCGTTGCTTGTCGGCATGTGGTTGCCCCATGTGCTGGGATTAGTCCAGTTTCCGGAAGATACTGCCTGATAGGCGGCTCCTGCTTCCAACTTTGAGGTAGTGTAATCTTGGTAAGTATCTGCATATTTGCCTTCGCTCAGCAGGTGAAACCGATACACATACTGGTTTCCTGTGGTAACATTACCATCGCTGATGCTACGAGAATCAGGTCCGAGAGATTTGATCATGTTGAACTGGTTGTCAGGCTGACCTTTCAGTTTGCGGTATACGGCAATGCCTGCTTCATCCGGACAGTTTTCTTCAAAGCTGATGGTGATGGCGTTGATGCCTTTACAGATTTCCGCAAAACGGCTAAACTGCCCAGCTGGTTTTTTGGGTGTTTCAAAACTTAGCAATCGTTTTCTGCTGGCATTGCCTCCGGAAAAATCAGTGGCATTGATTGCGCTGCCATTGTTGTTATCTGATACAGTAGACAAATAATTTTGCGTAGCTGTTAGTGTCATGGCCTTTTGGTCTACAGCTACAAAATTTCCGTCTTCCGGTCCTATGCCAAAGCCTGTGCGAAACTCAAAGTTCCTGTTGTTGCCGTCTAAATTGAACTGATCATACACAAATTCTATTTTACCACTTCTGTCAGAACCAAAGACAGACTCGTGTAGCCGGACCTGGAAAGTGGTAGCACTGTTACCAAATCCAACATTCTTCCATTCTACAATTAATGATCTGTTAGGTGAAGTTCCCACTGTTTTGTAATGAACTTTGCCGTTGCTAAGGGTTGCAAGCTCTACTGTGCCTGAATTCCACCACCACCAACCCCTGTATTCATAACTTACCCCCGCCATTGGCACAATTCTGTCGTTGCCAGGTATGCCGTAGGTGTTGGCAGCGGGCACCACTTGTTCATCACCCAAGCGAAGTACGCCGTTGGTATTAACCGAGAATTTGTTGTATACTTTGCCCATAAAAACAAAGCTAAAGCCCAGGTCGGTCACCGCTGAGGCACTGTTGCTTATGTTGCTGCCCAACAGTGTTTTGCTGCCAGTCATATCTCTTAGACTACCGGCAAAACTTTTCTCTGTTAGCTGGTAATTATTGATACTCTGAGCAACAGACTGTACATATGTTAATACTACTACCAGAACCAATAACGCGACTTGCTTGTACATAACTATCATGGATATATAAACAAATATGATGATAGCCGTACAAAAACAAGTTTTAATCCTAATAAATAGTTTTACATAAATACCTGATAGTCAATAGTTTATAGATTATGTATTAATTCATATTAGTACCAAATATGGACAGCTTCCCGAATTTAGACGATTTCCTAAGATCAGACAGTTTCCCAAACATGCTTGTCGTCAAGCAAGTTGTTTTGTCTGTTCTTTGATCACGACCTCTTTCTTGAAAGCTTTTTCCATGGCCTTCCGGTTTCTTTTGGTCTCCCAGAGTTCTAGGTTCAGGTCGTCGCTGCCTTCGAGCATCATGCAAACCGTATCTTTCTTTACCTGGCAGATGATGTTTTGAACCAGTTGGTTTTTGGTGATATCCAGTCCGATAGCCATGCGCAGGATGCTTGCCAAAACCTTGATCGTGTGCTGTTGCTGTTTGTCGAGTTTTCCAAATTGCGTGTGCTTTTTCTTGGGCGTGGCTTTCCGGTGATAACGTGCCAGGTGCGCGATCAGCAGGATTTCTTCGTTGGTAAATCCCCGCATTTCGGCGTGGAGGATAATATATCGTGAGTGTTTTTGGTATTTTTCAAAATCTATATACTGACCTACACTATGGAGCAATGAAGCAAACTCCAGCAGGCTTCTCTCATATTCACCCAGTTTGTGTTCTTTTTTTAGTTGATCAAACATCAGCAATGCCAATCTGGCTACGTGGGTTTTCTGCTCAAAGTCTACGTTATACTTTCTGGCCATCTGTGCTGCTGTGCGGTGCCGCAAGTCACCCTGCTCCGGGAAGGCGACCGACCGTTGAAAATACCGGTTGAGATAATCGATGATCAGTCCTTCTCTCAGGGATGCATCACACAGGGTAATCTCTTCCACTCCGGAGAGTGTCAGGAGCTGGGTAAGCAGCACGCCGCCCAGATGAATGGCATCGGCCCGCTTCTGGTTGATACCATTGATGCCGGAGCGTTTGTCTACACTGAGTTTCAGCAGTTTCTGAGTAAGCTTTTCCAGGGCACTCAGCGGTACCACCTCAGCATTGACAGAGCGGATATTTTTGTTGCCGGAGGCCAGATAAGCCGCTTCGCCCAGCGTCCGGATGGTTCCCGAAGTGCCGATCACCCTTTTAAAACCACAAGCTTTGGCCTGCATGATGATGTCTTTGGCCACATGGTTGATATGAGATTCCAGTACCTGCTTCGTTTCCTTGCTCACCGGCCCTTCTCCGTCAAACATATCCAGCAGCCTGCGTACGCCTAGTTGCATACTGTATCTGAAAAGAATCTCCTGGCTATTGCCTACAACAGCCTCTGTACTTCCACCACCAATGTCGATGACCATTGCATTTTCTCCATTGATATTGATGGCATTGCGCACCGCCAGAAAAATAAGCCGTGCTTCTTCTTTACCAGAAATCACTTTGGGAGAAATACCTGTCTGCTGCACCACCTCATCCAGAAAATCGCCACCGTTTCTGGCTTCGCGGATAGCACTGGTAGCAGCTGTGATGATCTCCTCTACGCCGATCTGGTCGGCCAGATTCACATAGCGGCGTATGGTGTCCAGCCCATATTGGTAAGCTTCTTTAGTGAGTTGATTGGTAGCAAATACTCCGTTTCCGAGCTTCACCATTTCTTTTTCCTGGTGAAGCACGTCAAACGTCATGTTGGCATTGACGCGTACAATGACCATGTGGATAGAATTGGTACCAATATCAATGGCGGCTAGATTCATGATAGCGTATTATTGTGTAGTTATATGATAGATTTTATTGGAAGCACTAACCCTGATCTTTGCCCGTGGGTAGTTCCTGCAACAGAGCTTCTACGTCTTGCTGTAGTGCCTGGGATGATTGGCCGGGTATGTATCCTTCCCACACCAACCGTTTCTTTTCTTTGTCTATCAGGTCAATGAATAAAGTGCCCGGCTGTACGTCTTTTATGCTTGCTTCAGCACTGGCATCAGCCTGAAAATCAGGTTGACCATAATAAAAGTAGTTGGAACCATCTACCCAAAAATTCCAGCCTTTCCAATCATCACCGCGATCGTACCAGTCGGGTCCCCACCAGAAAGAGTAGCCCAGATCAGGAAACTCAGGTTTTTCGGCAGTATTGCTGGTATCTTTGGTCAGTGTGTAGAAGTTGACCAGCAAATCAGGATTATTTTCCTGAAGCGTATAACCCATTGCCTCCATTTTGCGGATGATGGTTTGCTTTAGCTGATCAATGGTGGCGGCATCAAAGGATTTTACCTGACTGTTGGCTGCATTTCCACTCACCGCAGCAGACCAATAAAAGGTTTTGTATTGACTGAAATCTGCATTCTTATCGGTATTGACGCGCACTTCTGCATCCTGTGCGTGAGCCATAGAAACGAACATGATTGATAAAAGAAGAAGTATTGGTATGTGTTTCATAGTTGTGTGAAAAGTAATTACCGGAACAGTTATGGCAATACAACCCGAAAGCATGATAATCTGTTATGATGCACTGGCTAGTTTCTCTTCAGGATACACCAAAGGAAAGTTGAAAGAAAATGTGCTACCTTTGCCATATTCACTCACAAAATGCAATTTACCCTGGTGTGCCTCTACTATTTTTTTGGTGATGGCCAGCCCTAGTCCACTGGAATATTCTCCGGCAGTAGGCTTGTTCTGCGCTTTTTCAAAGGGCCGGAATACTTTGCTCCTGTCTTCTTCTTTGATGCCTACACCCCGATCTGTCACACTCGTTGTGATGGTCTGCGCATCTTTTTGCACGGTTACCCTGATGGTGCTGTCTGGATAAGAGTATTTGATAGCATTGGTCAACAGGTTGTTTAACGCCTGCTGTAAATATGCCTGATCATAGGTGATAGATAATTCGTCATTTTCAGATTCAAAAATAATCTGCTGCTTCTTCTTTTCAGCCAGATACTGGTTGTTGTCGATCACTTCCCGCACAAAGCTGATATATTCGTTGACGGTAGGGCGAATTTTGAGCGATCCAGCTTCTATTTGTGCAATGTCCAGGATGTTGTTGAGCATATCCAGGCCATCATAACTCAATTTGTAGATAAGTGCTACAAATTTTTTCTGTTGCTCTGTCAGGTTTACACCATCATCCTGTAGCAGCAGGGCCAGGTTGCTGATGCTTCCCAGCGGATTGCGGATGTCGTGAGCGGCCACGCCCAGGTACTTATTTTTTTCTTCGTTCAAAATGCGTAACTGTGCATTGACATGCTCTACCTTTCTTCGTTCTTTTTTATTGATATAGATAAAGGCCGACAGAATCATAAAGATAGCCATTCGTACCAGGCCATTCCAGAAAAATATCAATGGACTAGAATGGTAATGACTGGAACTTACATCAATTAGCAGCCATACCAAGGTACAGAAAAAAGCAATGATTGCTGCATCATGCCGTTTAGTCTGCGGATGTGACGCAATCAGGTAGATCGGAAAGAAATACAGCAATACAGAGGAAGCTTCATTTCCGGTATAAAAGTCTATGATAGCAATGACTCCTAAGAGTGAATAGGAGAATATATAACGTGAAATTTTGCTTTCAGCAATATTAAGGCGCATATATAGGGTTATGTGAACTTTAAATATTCACACTAAATAACGCAATTTATTGATAGGTTGGTAGGTTGTAGCTGAATATTTATATTACTTTTGGTTCATTTCACATTTATCCGACTCAATTTGCATTACCAGCTTCCCTTTCAGAAGGCACATCTACCATAAACTCAGCCAGTTCATCTGCGTAGGTACCATAGGCCGTCACTACTGTTCCCTTAACACCGCTATTGCTCTGTAAGGCATAAAGAATAGACATACTACCCGGATCACTTTCTCCCTCGAAGCGGTGTTCCTCTAGTATCTTCAAATCTGTCGCCTGATATGTTTTACCTGTTTTGTCTTTCAAAGTACCATTGGCAAAAACCAGTTCCTGATCGAACCCTTTCTTTTCGAGTTCTTTTATTTTGGTAGAAAGTGGGGTTAAATATGCCCCTGAATCTTCAGTATTGCTCATAATAATTTAATTTGATCGTCTGCAAAATTTTGTATTACTAAAACGAAGGTTCTCCCAGATTGTTTGGTTATTCGAAGATAGAAGGAAACGGAAGTGTAGGGCTATTGCGCCATTTATCAAGGAAAGCGGGCTTCAGTTTCCTTAGCCAGCCGGGCTGGTTGAGCCTCAGCCCCACAAAAAACCGTATCTGTGTAGTGGTTTGCCCAAATGCTATTTGCTGTACCTGAAAATCATTGTAGTTTGCCAGCGCGTACACTCCGCCATACATATCGCCGTTATCATACCAAATAGCTGCTCTGCCATCATAGACTGGCTTCACTGCAAATGCTTTCACTTCGGTATCGCTCCCGTATTTCTGTAACTGAAAAGCAAAACCTGTGAGTCCATAAAGATGCAGATAAAAGTGGCGGTGTACCAAAGTACAGGCATAACCTGTCAGCGTATTGATTGCGTAAATGCGCAGACTCCTAACCGGCAACTGGTCATCAGGCTGTAGGGCATAGGGCAAGATGCCTGTTCTGTCTTTGAGCAAAAAATAGGAGAACCCGCCCGACATGATAAAAGAGCCAGCCGATTTGATTTGTTGAACAGCCTGATTGTAAGGTGCTCTCAAAGACAGCCTGTTGCCATTGGGCAAGTAGGTAATACTTCCTTCCAGTTTCTGACTGAACATCTGCTGCCTGAACTGTTCCTGCGTCCAGGTCTTAAACTGGCCCGCCGGGCGGATGTAATATCCTTTATATCGCTGATAACTACCACTCAGCAGCCACCGGTGGGCAAAAAGTGAGCTTTGTAGGTTGAGCCGAAACACATCAACTTCTTCGTCTTTTACAAGCCTGGACACCGGTACCAGCAAGGTGAAGCCTACATTCCACAAAGATCCTCCAATGCCTGTGTAGTAACGATAGCGAGGCCCGTATTGATAGACTGTATCGTTTTCTGTGCCCCTGGCATTCAGTTTGAGGCTTTTCATAGCTCCCAGCAACCGCAAGCTTAGTTTTTCTTTAAACTCTCTGATGTAGGTCGTATCCATTGCCCTGTCTGTACTATCAGCAGCCTGTGCATATGCTCCAGTCGGCATCAGTACATATGCCAGTAACCAACATAAATAAATCTTTTTGATCGGCAACACCTGTTTGAATGAACTCTTTGTTTAAGTAAGCATCAGGTTAGGCAAGTTGTTTGATTATTGCCCGATACCCAGTAGAATTCTGCGGATGTCGTTGGCTTTCTCCATCCATTCGTGGCTCTGTGCCTCGTCTTGCTGATCCAGAATGGCCTTGAAATGCTCCAGGTTTTTGATGTAGGTAGCCAGTGCCGCAGAAATATTTTTGGTATTCTGCGTAAAAATGGGAGCCCACATATCGGGCGAACTCTTGGCCAGCCTGACCGTAGAAGAAAAACCACTGCCTGCCATCTGAAAGATGCTCAGTTCATCTTTTTCTTTTTCCAACACCGTATTGCTGAGCGCAAAAGAGGTGATATGGCTCAGGTGAGACACGTATGCGATATGCCTGTCGTGTGCCGTGGCATCCATATAGCTGATACGCATATTGAGTGCTGTCTTGAAGATGTTGAGCGTGGTCTCCAGAGCATCAATCGCCGAAGCATCTTTGTTGCAGATGATCATTTGCTTGCCGGGAAGCAACGCAGCAAAGGCAGCTTCCGGCCCGGAATGTTCTGTTCCTGCAATGGGATGCCCGGCTACAAACCGTTTGCGGTTGGGGTGACTGGCTACCTGCTGGCAAATCTGCTCTTTGGTAGAGCCAAGGTCAATCACTGTTTGCTTGTGTGTCACCTGATCCAGCACTTGCGGGAGCAGTTCCAGAATCACGTTGACGGGAGTGGCCAGCACAATGACGTGGGCTTCTCGGATACCTTCTTCCAGCGGTAGCACTTTGTTGACAATACCAAAGGACAGTGCCTGGGCTGCATGTTTACGGCTAGATTCCACACCGATGATGCGCAGATCTTTCATGGCAGTTTTCATCCCCAGCGCGGTAGATCCTCCCAATAGTCCCAGACCAATGATGCAGACGTTCATAAAAATACAGTAACAGGTTAGCAGATAGTTTAGCAGAGGTTTCTTACAAATTAATCACCTACGTTAACAACACACAAAATACAAACATAGAGAATCCATGTTGATCTTCCTATGCTAAGAAAGAATCAGGCACCGGTTAATCTTTGCAGCACCTCTTTCAGTACGTGCGCTGTATTGCACAGTGAGATACGGATATAGCGTGCTCCCTTCTGTCCGAATATAAACCCTGGGGTGATAAAGACCTGGTGTTGCTGTAGTATTTCATCCACCCACTGCTCTACCGAAGTAATCGTATCCGGGGCTTTTGCCCAGACAAACAACCCTTGCTGCTGTAGATCGTAGGTACAGCTTAATGTATCCAGAATATCAAAGACAATGCTGCGCCGTTTTTCGTATATAGCATTGCGTTCTTCGTGCCATGCTTCTGTATTATTGAGTGCCTGAATGGCCGCATCCTGCACCGGCCTGAACATGCCTGAGTCTACATTGCTCTTCACTTTGATGATCTCATCAAGATAGGCTTTCTGCCCGGCTACCCAGCCTACCCGCCATCCGGCCATGTTGTGCGACTTACTCAGGGAGTTGAGTTCGAGGGCTACTTCGCGGGCACCTGGCAACGAAAGCAGACTGAGCGGTTTGGCAGGGTTGAGCACCAGGCTATATGGATTGTCATGGCATAGCAATATGTGGCGATCATGGGCAAAGTCTATCAGTTGCTGCAACACCGCCGGGTCAGGAGCTGCGCCGGTAGGCATATGCGGATAGTTGAGCCACATCAGCTTCACGCTGTCAAGGTTTTGCTGCCGCAAAAAATCAAGGTCCGGCTGCCAATGATGTGCTTCCAGCAACGGGTAATAGCGCACGTTGGCTTCCACCATCTGCGTGACGGCCGTGTAGGCTGGGTAGCCCAGTTCGGGCACCAGCACCTCGTCGCCCGGATTCAGGAATGCCAGCGAGATATGGGTGATGCCTTCTTTGGAACCCATCAGCGGCAGCACCTCGGTTTCGGGATTGAGGGTTATTCCGTAAGTACGAGAGAGCCAGTCAGTGATGGCTTTTCTGAGAGCAGGAAGCCCTTTGTAAGGCTGGTAACCATGATTTCCCGGCCGTTGTACCGACTCACAGAGGGCTTCAATGGTGGCCTGCGACGGCATCAGATCCGGACTACCAATGCCCATATTGATGACCTGGTGGCCCGCTTCTTCCATACGCCGGATTTCCTGTAGCTTCACAGAAAAGTAGTATTCTTTGAGGTGTTGTAAACGGTGAGCTGGTGGAATGATCATGTAGTGTCAAATAATGTTTTTGTATTAGCACAAGCGGGTTCTTACATCGTCAGAAATCTCTTTAAAATAAATTCTCCATCGGTGCCGCTCTTTTCAAGGTGAGGTTGTATGGCGAAGAAATTGTCTTTTTCCAGTGCCACGCTGTAAGGCAGAATGTAATCGTTGGTGGCTGTGGTGTATTCGCCAATTTCGGCGTAGTAGCTGTGTACATAATAGAGGTACGCATCGTGGCGCAGGCCCTGGCATAGTGTGCCGCCACACAC
Organism: Cyclobacteriaceae bacterium; assembly: GCA_958296015.1. Taxonomy (GTDB): domain Bacteria; phylum Bacteroidota; class Bacteroidia; order Cytophagales; family Cyclobacteriaceae; genus JAJNNC01. The sequence goes on along the minus strand of CATQIH010000002.1, from coordinate 24,996 downwards.
CTTCACATCATTCCATCCCATGTGTGGCACTTTGGCGCGGGGGGGGAAACGTTTCACCAGATTGTCGAAGATACCGAGGCAATCCACATCTCCTTCCTCGGAGTGCTTACACATGAGTTGCAGCCCAACGCAGATACCCAGCACGGGCTGTTTTAGGTTGAGAATCACCTGATCGAGCTTTCTGTTTCTTAAATAATGCATGGCCGAACTGGCCTCCCCCTGCCCGGGAAAGATCACCTTATCGGCGGAGGATATTTCTTCCGGCACATCGGTAAGCAAAGGATCAAACCCCAGCCGTTCCAGGGCATAGATCACCGAGCGGATATTGCCGGCATTGTATTTAATAACTGCTACTTTCATATTGTGCTAAGAAAGCGGCAATTTACACACTCCGTTGTTTTAAACAAATTCCATGATACAGGTCTGCTGGTTGGCACGGCATGTTTTGACTGTAAAGAAAAAGTGTTAAATTTGATAGACAATCCTATTGGTCATTAAACTCGGTTGCAAACGTGGAAAATAAGGTATTCAGGTTTTATGAAGTCTTCAAGGGTCACCAGTTCACCGAACGTGAAATGGAAGACATCGTTGAGGAAAGCAAAGAACTGGCCACCAAAGGAGACATTAAGGATTTAGCCGAAGCTTTACGGGGTGATTTAAGAGATTTTAAGGATAGCATAAATAAGCAGTTTGACAGCATAGATAACAAGCTTGAAAGAATAGATAATAGGACTGATAAACTGTACGACAAGTTTCACCAGATTATCATCTGGGTAGTGTCCACTGGCATCGGAGTGGCAGGATTGGTGGTAGTAGCCATCAAATTGCCTTAAAAACTCTTTGAAAGCAGCAAAACTTAAGCACGTTCAATCAAAAAAAGCAGGTAATGACTTACCTGCTTTTTTTCAACTTACCTTCAATGCGAAGTGAAAGCACAAACGAGCATACATGCTTTATTGGCATGTATTAATTGATGCGCGGTGTATGCTTAAAGAAAAGCTTGTGATGTACCTTAATCATGGCAGAAGCTTCCAGTAGCAACTGACGCAAATCTTTGATCTCATCTTCGGTCAGCATATAATTACCGTCTAACTGGGGAAAACTAACAAAAGCAACCTTCTGATCGGTCATGCGCAGCCAGTCGGAAGCGTGCATGTTCTTGAGACTGTCGTTGAGTTGGTGTACTTTGTCGCTGTCCAGAATAGCACATATCTGGCCAAATTTCAGTTCGTAAGCCACTGCATTATTAAATACGTTGACCAAACCGTATCTGGATCTGCATAAAGCTGTTTTGTCGTGGTGTTGCATAAGCGTTTAAATCAATAATATTGAGCGTTTAAGAATATTAGTATTTTGGTTGTTTTTCGTGCTATTAATTCCCCTAACACGCATTTGCTACAAATCATTGATAAAATCATGAAAATTTTCAAAATATTGACCTCCAATGCCTGCATCAACGGCATGGTCTCTGGTAGACATAGCAGAGTTTAAGCACAATTGAGTAGCTTTGTTTTGTAAAAAAGAATACCTGTCTATCTTTGATCAATGGCACGCAACACGTACAAACCCAGTCCAAAAGCAAAAGCAAAGAAGGTAAAAGAAAAGCCTAAAGAAAGACGCAACAGGTTCGCTTTTCTAAAAGACCAGCGGCTGCATCTGGCGGTAGGCTTTTTCCTGATCGTAGCCTCGCTCTACCTGATGACCGCTTTTATGGCATATCTTTTCACCGGACAGGTAGACCAGAGCGTGGTAGAATCGGTGCTGGAGAGCAATATTAAGGCAGCAGGCATGGAAACGGAAAACTGGCTTGGGCTGGTAGGTGCCGTATCCGCCTATTTCTTCATCTTCCGATGGTTTGGCATTGCCTCATTCCTGATTCCTCCTTTTTTGTTCATTGCAGGCTATAAGATTGTGTTTCGCCGTGCGCTACTGTCTACTTATCGTACTTTTAAGTTCACCCTTTTCTTTCTGGTATGGACCAGCCTGGTGTTTGGCTATCTCACCTATCACCAGGAAGCCCTGGCAGATTATACGTTTCTTGGGGGCGGCATCGGCTACGAAATAGCTACCATGCTGGTGAGCCTGATTGGCTGGGGCACCCTGCTGCTGCTGGCTTTTACCCTGATCGTCTTTGTAATCTATTTCTTCAATATCACTTCTCTTTTCAAACACAAACCCAAAGCAGTCAGTACCAGTGCAAAGAACGACCGGTACCTGCCAAATGATACACCTGTTGTTTCATCTCCTGCCAAAGCAGAATCCACTAAACAACCGGCAGCAGAGGAAGAAACCGGCAATGCCTATGAGATGGATTTTACGGTGGTGCAGAACACGCCTGAAAAATCTGCCAAAAAAGATAAGAAAGAAGAAACCACCCGCGAGCTTTCGCTGGATATAGCCCCCACTGTAGCGGAGCCTGACCTTCATGCAACCAACAATGTGGAAGACGGCATACAGGATGCACCGGACCTGGTAATAGAAGAAAATGCTACAGAAAAGAAGGCGATGAAGACAGAGAACTACGACCCTACGCTGGATTTGCCCCGTTATCGCTACCCCGAACCCGGGCTACTCCACAAATACGATTCCAATAAGGTGCAGGTGACCAAAGAGGAACTGGAGAGCAACAAAGATAGGATTGTGGAAACGCTGATCAATTTCAAGATTGGTATATCTTCCATCAAAGCCACCATCGGCCCTACCGTCACGCTCTATGAGATTGTGCCGGAAGCAGGTGTGAAGATTTCCAAGATCAAAAATCTGGAAGATGACATTGCACTGAGCCTTTCGGCCCTGGGTATCCGCATCATCGCTCCTATCCCCGGCAAAGGCACCATCGGCATTGAAGTGCCCAACAAAAACCGGGAAGTAGTGAGCATGTACTCTGTGATCACTACCGAAAAGTTTATGCGCAGCAACAAGGAACTGCCTATTATCCTGGGAAAAACCGTTTCCAACGAGTTGTATGTGTCTGACCTGGCCAAGATGCCGCACATCCTGATTGCCGGTGCCACCGGGCAAGGTAAATCCGTAGGGCTAAATGTGTTGCTCACTTCCCTGATCTACCGTAAGCACCCTTCGCAGCTCAAGCTGGTGCTGGTCGACCCAAAAAAGGTAGAGCTTTCGCTTTTCAACAAAATAGAAAGGCACTTTCTGGCCAAACTTCCCGATAGCGAAGAGGCCATCATCACAGACACCAAAAAGGTGATTCATACGCTCAACTCGCTGTGTATTGAGATGGACCACCGCTACAACCTGCTCAAAGATGCCGGTACCCGCAACATCAAAGAATATAATCAGAAGTTCATCTCCCGTAAGCTCAACCCCAACGAGGGGCACCGTTTTCTGCCCTACATCGTGCTGGTGATTGACGAACTGGCCGACCTGATGATGACGGCGGGCAAGGAAGTAGAAACCCCCATTGCCCGGCTGGCGCAGCTGGCAAGAGCCATTGGTATCCACCTGGTAGTGGCCACGCAGCGTCCTTCTGTCAATGTCATCACCGGTATCATCAAGGCCAATTTTCCCGTCAGGTTATCTTTCCGTGTGACCTCCAAAGTGGATTCGCGTACCATTCTGGACTCTGGCGGTGCCGAGCAACTGGTAGGAATGGGCGATATGTTATTGTCGGTTAACTCCGAACAAATACGCCTGCAATGCCCTTATATAGATACGCCGGAAGTAGAGAATATCTGTGAGTATATCGGTTCGCAGCGTGGATACGACTCTGCCTATCTGCTGCCTGAATTTGTGGGCGAAGAAAGCGACAGCTCCGATGTGACTGAGGTAGACCTGAAAAACCGCGATGCCCTGTTTGATGATGCAGCCCGGCTGATTGTACACCACCAGCAGGGAAGCACCTCGCTCATACAACGTAAGATGAAACTGGGCTATAACCGCGCAGGCAGGATTATAGACCAACTGGAGGCTGCCGGTATTGTAGGCCCCTTTGAGGGTAGCAAAGCCCGTGAGGTGCTCGTCACTGATGAGTACAGTTTGGAACAGTTATTGAATAATCTTAACAATTAATCACACCTAATCTCTTATTTTTTGTGTACATGACAATGAACAGCTTTTATAAAGTATTAGCCTTTCCCCTGCTACTGACGATCGCACTGTTATCTTCACATGTTTCCAGAGCGCAGTATGACCCCAAAGCCAAAGAGATTCTTGATGCCATGAGTGAGCAATACAAAAAGAACAGTGCTTTCACTTCTGACTTTGCGTATACCATGGAGAATCCCACACAGTCTATCAGTGAAGAATTTACCGGAAATATCGTCGTACTAGGCGATAAGTTCCGGCTCAAAATGGGCGGTCAGGAAATCATCAATAACGGAAAAACCGTGTGGACTTATTTTGAAGAAGTCAATGAAGTGAATATTGATAATTATGAGCCTACGGAAGGCGACCTCTCACCTACCCAGATTTACAATGCCTACCAACGGGGCTTTAAGTATTTGTATGTAGAAGATCAGCAGGAAGGCGGACAGACCTACCACGTGATTGACCTGATTCCGGAAAACGCTAATAATCAGTTCTTTAAAATCCGTCTGTTCATCAACAAAAATGATAAAACATTGAGACGCTGGAAGATCTTCGACAAAAACGGCACACATTATACTTATGAAATCACAAATTTTAATCCGAATGCCAAAGTAAGTAAGGACATGTTCGCCTTCGATAGCACTAAGTATCAAGGCGTAGAAGTAGTGGACCTGCGGTAGTTTGCTTTGTCTGCCTTTGAAGGAACTGGACAGGTATCTATAAGGCAAAATATTACCAAGTACCAGTCCGGAAGGATTTGGCACTTTTTGTTTGTCAGCATACCCATCCTCATCGTAAATTTGCCAAACTGGTAATATCCAATCCCCAAAACCTAAAGCTCACACCCAATCTTTAAAAGCTATGAACCGCACAACACTATTTGAAAATATTCAGCAAAAAGCATCATTCCTGTGTGTAGGACTTGATCCTGATCTGCAAAAGATACCGGCACATCTGCACAAAGAGGCAGACCCGATCTTTGCCTTCAACCAACAGATCATTGATGCTACTTATCAGTATTGTGTAGCCTACAAACCCAACACTGCTTTTTATGAAGCATTAGGTACCCGCGGGTGGGAAAGCCTACAAAAAACCATCGACTATATTCCATCCGATAGTTTTACCATAGCAGATGCCAAGCGCGGCGACATTGGCAACACTTCCGGCCTGTATGCCAAAGCCTTCTTTGAACAGATGTCTTTCGATGCCATCACCGTGGCCCCCTACATGGGACAGGATTCTGTTACGCCATTTCTACATGATAACAAATGGGTGATTCTACTGGCACTCACGTCGAATCCTGGCAGCCACGATTTTCAGCATCTGCCCATTGACGATCATGTACAACTCTTTGAGCAGGTGATCAAGACCTCTTCGCAGTGGGCAGGGCAAGATCAGCTGATGTATGTGGTGGGTGCCACGCAGGCCGACAGGCTGGCTAAAATTCGTGCGCTTATTCCCGAGCATTTTCTGCTGGTGCCCGGTGTAGGTGCACAAGGTGGCAGCCTAGAAGCAGTAGCCCGCTTTGGCATGAACCGGCAGTGCGGCCTGCTGGTCAACTCATCGCGGGGTGTTATCTATGCTGGCCATGACAAGCACTTTGCCAGAGCAGCTGCTCAGGCAGCACAATCCTTACGGCAGGAAATGCAGGTTTGCCTGGATAAATATTTGTAGAAAGCACGCTTTTGCTGGCAATATTTTTTCCGCAACAATGTCATGCTATGTAAACTTTGTGCTTTTAAACGGGTTGGTTGTATAAAGCAAAACCATCATTTGTCCACTGAATTAATACCCTGTTTTGAATATAAAAGACAAACTCACACAAATACTGGGACTCAACAAAACCATTCTGGCACTTTCTTTTGCCCGGATGGCCGACGCGATGGGCAACAGCATCCTTTTTATCCTGATTCCACTGTACGTTGCCAAGCTGCCCAAAGAACACATTCATCTTGCAGTACCTGTACTTGTTGGCATACTCATTGCCACGTACGGACTGGTCAATTCCTTTAGTCAGCCACTGATGGGAGCATTGAGCGATAAGCTTAATAAGCGTAAGGCACTTATTATTGCCGGGCTGGTGCTGATCGGTATTGGCACTTTGTGCTTTACCTTTGCCAGCAACTTCACAGAACTGTTGATCTTTCGTACGATGCAGGGTGTAGGCGTAGCACTCACCATCCCTGCTTCACTTTCCATCATCACAGCCGTGAGCAAGCAGGAAACAAGGGGCGGTTCTATGGGCGTGTACAGTACTGCCCGGATGGTAGGTTTTGCTATTGGCCCGCTGATTGGAGGCTATCTGCAAACGCACTATAGCTTCAATTCCGCTTTCTATACCGGTGCCGGGCTGATCTTTTTGTCTATGATCATGGTCATCATATGGGTCAAAGAAGTAAAGATTGAAGATACCAGCGCGAAAAAGAAGTTTGCCATATTTGATCTGTCTCTGTATAATACGGGTATCCTAACGGCTGCCCTGTCTACATTTGCTATGGCTTGTTGCTTTTCTATGGTTACCTCGCTGGAAAATAACTTCAACAGTCGCCTGGGCATGACGGCCCTGGGTTTTGGCTTTGCCTTCAGCATGGTGATGGTAGGCCGACTAATATTTCAGATACCACTAGGCCACCTTTCCGACCGGATCGGACGCAAGCCGTTTATCTTCTGGGGACTATTGCTGATCGCCATAGCTACCATCCTACTGGGCGAAGTCACTTCCATGTTTCAGCTTGTTATGTTGAGGTTGTTGCAGGGAATTGCCGCAGCCAGTGTTGCCGCTCCTGCCTTTGCACTGGCTGCTGATTTGTCTCAAAAAGGCAGCGAAGGCCGACAGATGAGCGTCATCACCGTAGGTTTTACGCTAGGCATCGCTCTGGGACCATTGTTATCAGGGCTGCTGGTTGGCTACTACTTTGAATTGCCCTTCGTAGTTATTGGCTTAGCGACCGCCGCCAGTGCCTTTGTTATCAAACGCTACATGCCAGAAACAGTCAAAAAGAAAGCTACCGTTGCTTAGAATTTTTAAGTTCACAGTTTTAAATTCAATATTCCCAGTGTTGAATGTGACAAATACAACCCTGGCCTGTGTCTCACAGGACAGTTAGACAACTGTAAACAACCTACAAACCTGCCCTGGCCTATGTCTCACAGGACAGTTAGACAACTGCATAAAAAGCCCTATCATCGCAGTCTGCGAAACACAATTTTTTGGTAACAGAAGTTGTACAAACAAGTTTGTATCTACGCTAAATACCACCAAAGGGCGGGAGTAACAGACCTTTCTACTATTTATCCAGTTCGGCATGAATCAAGAGATGCAGATTTTGGTGCTTTTCCAGGGCATCGCCTACGACTCTTAGGTAGTTTCTGAAGGTGTTTTAATGCTAAAAATAAGAAGCCTTTAGCTTGAGTCCGGTCGTTTCTTCCAGGCCAAACATCAGGTTCATATTTTGTACGGCTTGTCCGGAAGCACCTTTCAACAAGTTATCTATCATGCTGATAATGAGCAACATATCATTGTGCTTTTCAAGGTGAATCAAACATTTGTTGGTATTCACTACCTGCTTCAGGTGTGGATTGCTGGCTACCAGATGTACAAACGGAGCTTCCTGGTAAAATGCCTGATAAGCATCCTGCACTTCTGCCAGCGACTGCGCTACGGGCGTATACATGGCTGCCAGGATACCCCTGGTGAAATTCCCTCTTACCGGAATAAAATACAGGTGGTACATATCTGGCTGTAGCGACTTCAGGCTTTGGTTGATCTCCGCCAAATGCTGATGGGCAAAGGGTTTGTAAACAGATATATTGTTATTGCGCCAGCTAAAGTGCGATGTCTCCGACAACTGCTGCCCTGCCCCGGTAGAACCTGTGACAGCATTGACGTGTACATCCTGCCGAATCCATTGCTTCTGCGCCAGCGGCAACAGTCCAAGTTGAATACAGGTGGCAAAACAACCCGGATTGGCAATAAATTGTGCTTCTTTAATAGCAGATTTGTTGAGTTCTGGCAAGCCATACACAAAAGTATGCTTTCCGTCAGCCATGCGGTAATCATGGCTCAGGTCTATGACTTTGACATGGCCGGGCAGCGTGTGTTGCTGCATAAATTTGCGCGCCGTACCATGACCGGTACACAGAAACAACACATCTATCTCATCGTTCAACTCGGAGGCAAAGCGTAGTTCGGTTTCTCCTGCCAGGTCGGTATGGACATCGCTCACCAGGTTGCCGGCATTGCTGCTGCTATGGGCAAATACGATGCGGGCTTGTGGATGTTGCAGCAGGATACGGATCAGCTCTCCGCCCGTGTAGCCAGCACCACCCACAATGCCAACGTTAATCTTGGTCATAAGGGGAATTTACGGCATAATAGATTTGAGCAGGATTGGCCAGTATCTTGGTAAAGCCTTTGACATCTTCGCCGCTCCAGGCTTTGTTCATTTCTCCGTATTGCCCGAATTTAGAGGCCATCAGGTCATGGGGTGAAGCGATGCCTTTCAGTTCAAAGCGGTAGGGCATCAACTTGATACCTACTGTGCCTGTTACGTTTTCCTGGGTGCTTTCCATAAACTTTTCTATGTTGCGCATCACCGGGTCCAGGTACTGGCCTTCGTGCAGCATCATACCATACCAGGTGGCCTGCTGGTCTTTCCAGTAAAACTGCCACTTGCTCAGCACGTGTTTTTCCAGCAACTGGTGCGCTTTCAGGATGATCAGCGGCGCGGCAGCCTCAAAACCTACGCGGCCTTTGATGCCGATGATCGTATCGCCTACATGCACATCCCGGCCAATGGCATATGGACTTGCCAGTGCATCCAGGTAGCGTATGGCATCCACCGAATTGGCAAACTTCTGATCATCTACGCCAACCAGTTCTCCTTTTTCAAACCGTAAAGAAACATCCTTTAGCTCCTGTTGCTCCAACTGGTGAGGATACGCATCCTCGGGTAGTGCCTGGTCAGAGGTCAGCGTTTCCTGTCCGCCTACGCTGGTACCCCACAAGCCTTTATTGATAGAGTATTTGGCTTTCTCCCAGTTGAGTTCGATGCCCTGTTCTTTGAGAAAATCCATCTCCTGCTGACGTGAAAGTTGCAGATCGCGGATGGGTGTGATGATCTTGATATCGGGAGCCAGCACCTGGAAGATAAAATCGAAGCGCACCTGGTCGTTGCCAGCACCGGTGCTGCCGTGTGCTACATAGCTGGCACCCATCTTTTTGGCGTACTGTACAATGGCCAGTGCCTGAAACACACGCTCGGCACTCACCGAAAGCGGATAGGTATGATTGCGGAGCACATTGCCAAAGATCAGATATTTCAGGCATTGATGATAGAAGTTGTCTGTCTTGTCTATCACCTGATGGTCTTTCACTTCCAGCAGGTGTGCCCGATCGGCAATGTCCTTGAGTTCTTCGTCAGAAAAGCCTCCGGTATTAACGATGACGGAATGCACTTCATATCCTTGTGCAGCAAGGTATTTGGCACAATAGGAAGTATCCAGTCCGCCACTAAATGCCAGTACAAGCTTTTTATTGGTTGGTTGGTCAGTCATTATTGTAGATTAGAAAATACTAAAATTAAAAAATTCCACAAGCCGGTTTCCCGTCTAAGAAACCGTTTGCTTTTTCGTTTTCAGGAAGGTATGTTGTTTCAGGCGCAGCCAGCGTTCGTATTTTTTGATATGATCGCGCATGTTGAAGCGACTGGCGTTGGCTCTTTTGGAAGATGGCTTAGGGTTGGGATCATACAGCATGGCCGTGCACAAGCAATTCTTGCGGTCGTTTCGAGTGAGCACATCGTAGTTGCGGCAGCTTTGGCAACCGTTCCAAAACTGCTCATCGGTGGTTAGCTCAGAGAAAGTGACAGGTTTGTAACCCAGATCGGAGTTGATCTTCATCACCGGCAGGCTGGTGGTAATGCCGAACAGCTTGGCTTCCGGATATTTTTTGCGGGAAAGCTTAAACGCTGCTTTTTTGATCAGTTTAGCCAGTCCGTACTGCCGGTAATTTTCATTCACGATCAGGCCAGAGTTGGCGATGTACTTGCCATGTCCCCAGGTTTCGATATAGCAAAAGCCTGCCACTTCGTTGTGCTGGACAGCAATAATGGCCTTGCCTTCTTCCATCTTACGTCGGATGTATTCGGGAGGGCGTTTGGAGATGCCAGTACCTCTGGCTTTGGCGGCTGCTTCAATCATGGTGCTGATGGTGTCGGCATAGTCAAAATGAGAAGCATCGGCTACAGTCACTTTAAAGTTCATCGTAAGCTATAGTATGATAAGATGTATTGAGTGAAAATGAAGCGAAAGGGAAGAAACACTGCCACATAGGCAATGCAATAACACATCAGACCCGAAGGGGCCTGAATCGCCTGATGCAGACAGGAAGATTAAGATATGTCAGATAATACTTCATCTATGAGGTAAAAAGCCAAATATAAAACAACTATATGTTTTATGATACTATTTAAGGCATAAATTCAGCCAATAATTCATTTCTAGAGAAAATACTTGTTGAGACATCATGCATCACGTCTCCCTCTCCGTCCTCGTCTTCAACGCATGGTGTTTTTATCAAACCTGTTGTGTCCCGCAAGCGTTACTTCTGTGGTACTACCGAATGATGGACGATAGGTTCAGCCGCCGCAGGTTGTTTTGTTTCCTGACCGTCCTGGCTATCCACTTCCAGCAAAGACACTCTTTCTTTAGGAAGTGCTCCGGGATATTCCTGCTGGATAAATTTAATTATCTTTTCCCGTACGATACACCGCAAATCAAAAGCTGCAGAAGCATCTGCTGCACTGGCCAATATCCTGATTTGCATCACCTTGTCTGTAGCATCTACTATTTGCAATGCCTTTGACTGCCGGTCCCAAAGTGGTTCCTGTTCAAGAATTTTGTCAAGCTCATTTCTCAAAGCATCTACCGGCAGACTGTAATCGGCAAACAGCAGAACAACCCCCAACAGTTCGGAGGAAGACCGCGTCCAGTTCTGAAAAGGATTTTCTATAAAATAAGTGATAGGAAGAATCATCCGGCGTTTGTCCCAAATCATCACCACCACATACGTCAGGGTGATCTCTTCAACAGTGCCCCACTCTCCTTCCACCACCAGTGAATCTCCTATTTTGATAGGCTGCGTAAAAGCGATCTGAAAACCAGCCAGCAGATTTCCCAGCGATTTTTGTGCAGCAATACCCACAATGATACTGACAACACCCGCAGAGGTAAGCAGCGTAGTGCCTATCTTTCGCACGCTGTCGAAAGTGAGCAACACTACGGCAAAAACCAACACGAAGATGACACCTGATAGTATTCTGCGAACATACTGCAACTGTGTTTGTACCTTTCTGGCTTTGTAGGGATTTTTCAGGTCATCTTCATAATATTTAGAAGCCGCATCTTCAAACACCCTGGTCAGCTTCATCAACACCCAGCCAAATGTGATGATGACCAACGTCTGTACTGTTTTGAACATCACCAGATCATAAGTACTGTTTGGCAGATTGGCAAAAGGCTGAAGCAGATAAAAAATAAATAAGGGAAACAGCAACATGGTGCGCGGGCCTACATGCCGGGCAAGCGATTTGGCGATGATATTTTTGCTTTTTCGGGCATACGTACGAAGTGCATACACAAAGATGAGTTGAAGTATCAGACCGGCAACAATACTTGCAACTAACAGGGCAAGCGTTTCACCATAAGGATTCATATGTTCTGCATGTACTAGTGTAGAGGAAAAATAGTGTTTTACATCTTCGAACATACAAGGCTAAGTTTAGGGACGCTATTTACTAAGACCAAATCGTTGTTGATAGCCGTTGTATGCAAACTATGTCACTGTTACGATCTCCTGCAAGATATTGTTATCATAAATAAAATCAAAAAATTAGGCTTCAGGCCATTCGTTGTGTAATTTTAATGATCGTTTATAAGACCTGTTTCTTTGCCTTTGCGAAAGATCATTCATATCGACATGGACGCTTTTTATGCTTCTGTAGAACAGCGGGATACGCCTGCCTACCGGGGCAAACCGCTGGCTGTGGGAGGCAGCAAAGAACGGGGCGTAGTAGCTGCGGCCAGTTATGAGGCCCGCAAATTTGGCATACACTCTGCCATGCCTTCGTCCAGAGCCTATAAGCTATGTCCTGCGATCATCTTCGTCAAGCCCAGGTTTGAGGTGTACCGGCAGGTTTCCAGCCAGATTCACCAGGTGTTCCGCCAACATACCGACCTGGTGGAGCCGCTCTCGCTGGATGAGGCTTACCTGGATGTGACCCACGACAAACAGCAGATCCGTTCGGCCACCCTCATTGCGCAGACGATCAAGCAGGAGATCAAAGAAGCTACCGGACTGACTGCCTCTGCCGGTGTGTCTTTCAATAAGTTTCTGGCTAAAATTGCCTCCGATTATGATAAGCCTGATGGCCTGAAAGTAATCCTACCCCACGAAGCAGACCTATTCCTGGAACAGTTGCCTATCAACAAGTTTCATGGCATCGGCAAGGTGACTACCGAAAAGATGCACCAGCTGGGGGTGTTCTCCGGCTACGACCTGAAGCAACAATCAGAAGTGTTTCTGCAAAAGCATTTTGGCAAAGCCGGTCTGTTCTATTATAAGATCGTACGGGGCGATGATACCCGGGAGGTGAAGCCCAACCGCATCCGCAAATCCATTGGCACGGAAAGAACCTTCCACTTTGATCTGGACCAACCCGCTCAACTGGCCGTCAAAATTGAAGAACTCACAGAAGAACTGGTGATCCGTTTGCAGCAACACGAAACCATAGGCAACACACTGACGCTGAAGATCAAATATGCTGACTTCAGTCTGGTAACCAAAAGGATCACGATGCATGAGCCTGTCAGCACTGAGACGGACATCCTGCCGCTGGCTTTTCATCTGCTGGATATGGCAGCCACCGAACATAAATCTATCCGCCTGCTGGGCCTTACGCTCTCCAGTCTGACTTCAGGCAAACTAATAGCAGGCAGGCAGCTTACCTTCAACTTTAAAGACAGTCTTCGGTGAAAACCCCGCTACTTCCGCTTCTTTCTTTGGCATAATATTACGCTGAACACAGTAGTTTCCAAGTCTTCAGCCTTTACCAATGCATGGGCTAAAGTTTTTTAACCTTACATGCGGTAGCCGCAACTACCTCACTGACAGTATCTTAACCCAATTTTGCTACTACACTTTCCAACAACATTCCTTACAGCTACTACCACACCCCTTTATGTCTAAAGGTTTAGTTTTTGCACTATTTATATAGACAGCCTGCTTGTACAGCAATATTTTATCAGGCAAAGCGCGGCATTTTTTTAGAAACAGGCATATATGGTCAGCAAAAAAGACACACGTTTTTACGAATCATATACATACTATACGCTGTGTGGCTTATTGTACCTGGCCGTATGGCTTGGTGCTGCTTCTGCTACTTTTGCGCAGTGTGAGAATACATATAGCAATGTTAGGGGTAACGATGTGTTAAGCAAAGACAGACTTTGTGCCCCTAACAATTATGTGTGGTCCATGTGGTACGAAGTGAATAAAGATAGGGATGTAAAATTTGTGGTATTCTGGGGAGATGGCGACTCAACCATCAGTACACCTACGCCTATTAGCAACAATGGAGTTAGAATAAAGTATTCGGCTACCCTAAGCCATAATTACGTTCGCAAAGATGGCGATTGCAACTACAGCCCTAGTTCATATTTAATGATTGATGGTAAAATATGTACATCTTCCATTCAAGCTCAAAAAGTCACAGTTTGGGATATTGACAGTGAAAACGGGGGCATTCCAAGGATAACGCCTGATCCTGTCAGGGTATGCTGGGGAACCGGTGCAAGAGTTACGTTTAAAGATCAAAGTCAATGGAATTGTACACCTGCTACCGGAGAAAACGATAATATCAACAATATCGGACGATGGGTACAATGGATTTACGGAACAGAAAATACCTCCAATAGTATTCCAGGCTTGCTGGTCGATGGTAATCCGGAAATCTATGACAACAGAGGTGCTATTGATTATCTGGTAGGCCCGATAGAAACGCCCAATGCCCAAAGTCTGGTGGTTGATGTGCCAAATACTACCACACAAACTGATGTAGGTAAAGTCTTTGAGATTACTCTAAGAAACTGGAACGTCTGCAATCCTTATGATGCCAATATTGCAGATGGAGATCCAAACAACCCAACTACAGGAAATATGATGGATGGTGACAGCATTCCCATCTATACAACTGCTACCATCATTATTGTAGACAAAGTAGTACCGGATTTTAATACCACGAAAGCTGATGGCAGCCTGGAAACTGTCTTCTGTATCAACGAAACCATCAATATTGATGACCTCACCAGCACTGTTGGTGGTGCTACTTACGCCTATGCATGGAAATTCTTTGATGATGCGACAGGATTGGAAGAACTGCCTGCATCAACAGCTCAGCATCCTAATTTCAAATTCTCTACCACCGGAAGAAAAATGATTGAACTATCGGTGACAGACACCAACTCTGAGGGCAATTGTAATGGCACAGTGGTAAAATATGTGGATATAGTGACCACTGCGGATGCTGCTATCCAGGTGGCTGAAGACAACGGACAGCCTATCAATAGCTTGTGCCTGGCTCCGGCAGATGCTCCCATCATGCTTGCGTATGAAGACGTTTCTACTGACTTTGAGCCTGCCACTTCTCTATGGCAATGGGATTTTTATCATTGGACCGGAACGGTATATCATTTAGATAGTACCAAAAGCGGCACAGTACAAGCAAGTTTTTCGCAGAAAATCCTTTCGCCTGGCTCTTATATGTCGGTGCTCACGGCCTTTGCTACCAATGTAGATTGCTACACACAGGATACCAGCCTGGTGCATGTGTATGCCAAGCCGGTTGCCAGTTTTACAGCCAACGCGGTTTGCCTGGGCGATAGCACGGCTTTTACTTCCACAGCCAGTCTTCCACAAATCATCAACGGCGATGCGATCACGCTATATGAGTGGGACATCAACAACGATGGCACATTTGAGTATTCCAGCAGCACATCCGGCGTTGTTAAACACCAGTTTACCTCACCTGGCATCCACCAGGTAGCCCATCGGGTGACCACAGCCAAGGGCAGTTGCGCACATGCGATTGTACAGAACGTTGAGGTTAAACCAGTACCAAAAGTATCTTTTACAGCCAGCGCAGACAAAGGTTGCGCATCGCTTGAGGTCACCTTCACGCCCGATGTAGCAGTGGCAAATCAACCGGTTGCCGTAGATCAATACATCTGGCATATCAAAGACCTGAAAACCCATACGCAAAGTGCTACAACCGTCGCACCAGCCGATACTTTTACGCCACCGGCGTTTGTCAACACCCAATCCGCTCCTATCAACCATACGTACGAGGTCTGGCTGGAAGCTGATGCCAGCAATAGTTGCAACGTGATCAGCGATACGATCACCATCACTGTGTATCCCGCGCCTTCGTCTGAGTTTACCGTAACCAATTCCTCAGGAGCTGATGCCAACTGTTCGCCCAGAACCTATACTTTTGAAGTAACGGCTGCTACCCGTGCGTTGTCTGCGCAGAAGTATCACTGGAAAATAATAGATACTGCTTCAGGTGCCGTGGTGGTAACAGAAGAAAAAGCCGGTAACGATCCTTTGTACAGTGCCACGCTGAATAATACAGAAAGCACTGTGAAAAGATACACGGTAGAACTGCTGGCCGAGCACAGCGATATGTGCTTTATCGCTACCAGCACCGTTGTGGCCGTGAGTCCGCTTCCCTCTTCGGCTTTTGCGATTACGCCACTGGAAAGCGACTGTCGGATGGTCAGTTTTGAGGTGGAAGCTGAGCAGAAAGGACTTGTCTACAACTGGCAGATATTCCCGCTACCTACGAATACACCGGATCTGACGAAAGACAAATTTGTGGTAGAATATCCAAAAACCTATGGAAGTACATCGCAGGTAACGGTTCGGCTACAAACCAGCAACATCCTGTTATGCCAAAGTGCTGTCACTGAAGAACAGATCACTGTTCAACAGCAGGAGACCATCAATGCCAGGTTTAGCGTAACGCCTTCTATTTTGGAAATTCCTGCGCGTACGGTCACCATCATCCCGCAAGCCACCGATCCCAGCTTCACCTATTTATGGGATTTTGGCGATGGCACCACTTCCTCTGTGGCTGATCCGGGAACGCATACTTACAGTACATTTGGTGAATACTGGGTGAAAGTATGGGTGGCCGGCAACTCCTGTCTGGAGCAGGATTCGGCACGGGTGATCATTAAACAAACCTTACCAAAAATAGACTTTGATTATTCTCTTATCGAAGGCTGTCTGCCCCTGACGGTAGATTTTATCAACAAAACCCAGTATGGTGATACCACTACCTATTTCTGGTCTTTTGGCGATGGTAGCACGTCTACTGATATTAACCCAAGTTATACCTATCACACCTCCGGTATATATACCGTTTCGCTGCAGGCCAGCAACAAACTGGGTGTGGTAGTCAACAAAGAGAAGCAACTGATCATAGACCTAAGCCAGGGTCCGAAAGCCGTGTTTGACATCCGGCTGGCCAAAGCTTATCTACCCAACCAGGATATTACTTTCTCCAACAAGAGCCAGAACGCTACCAGCTACTTCTGGTCTTTTGGCGATGGCAGCACCAGCCCGGACAAAGAGCCTGTCCACCGCTACGACCGCACCGGCCACTACGATATTACCCTAGTTGTACAAAATGATCTGGGCTGTACCGATACCCTCACCAAGCCGATCTTTATTCAGCCATTGGTGCCCGAAGTAGATTTCTCCTACGCCCCTCCTACCGGCTGTCGTCCGCTGACAGTGCAGTTTAAAAACCTGTCGCGCTACGCTGATCCCAAGACCTACCGATGGAGCTTTGGCGAAGGGCAGGGTGTCTCTACGGAAGAAAATCCTTCGTACACCTATTACGAACCCGGACTGTATACCATTACCCTGGAAGCCAGCAACAGCATGGGTGTGACAGACATAGAGAAGAAAGAGTTTAGCATAGAAGTATATGACAATCCGATTGCAGCGTTCAACCTGCGACCCGATAATATCTTTCTGGGAGAAAATATTTACCTGGTCAATCTCAGTACGGGTGCTTCCCGCTATAGCTGGGACTTTGGCGACGGCACTGTGTCTACAGAATCCGAACCTGTACATACCTATCAGGAAGCAGGTACGTACGACATCACCCTGATGGCAGAAAATGAGCATGGCTGTTCAGACACTATTCGTAGAATTAGTGCTGTCATCGTAGAGAAAGGCGGCAAAATTCAGGTGCCTAATGCTTTCACCCCTTCTACCACAGGGCCAGGTGGCTCTGATGCCAGCACTGCTGCACAGAATGACGTATTTCTTCCCGTCTTTGAGGGCGTGACCTCTTTTCATATGATGATTTTCAATCGGTGGGGAGAGTTGTTGTTTGAAAGCTTTGAGAAAGGATATGGCTGGGATGGATACTATAAAGGCAAAATTTGCCCGAAGGATGTCTATGTCTACAAACTGGACCTCAAATTCAGCGATGGCCGATCAGAAACCAAAGTAGGCGACCTGACGCTGCTCCGTTGATAGCAATTAAAAATTCAAAATTGGAAAATTCAAAATTTTCAATCTTCTAATTTTCCAATTTGTAATCTAAACCGTATGAAAAAATATCTACTCTTACTTATTGGCTGTATCTGGCAGATGGCCGCGGGCTATGCACAAGACCCTGAGTTTACCCAGTATTATGCCGCTCCTTTGTATACGAATCCTGCTTTTGCCGGTACTACGCAGCAGCACAGAGCAGCCATCAACTACCGGAGCCATTGGGCCAACCTGCCCAAAGCCTTTGTTACGTATGCGTTGAGCTACGACTACAACATCAAGAATTCCAGCAGCAACATTGGTTTTTTGGTGAGCACCGACCGGGCTGGCACGGCAGGTTTACGTTCCACCAATATTGCCGCCATTTACTCCTATAGCATCCCATTGAATGATAAGGTAAGGGTGATGCCTGCTTTTCAGATCGGCTATGTCTCTCAAAGTATAGATTTCTCCAAACTCGTTTTTCCCGATCAGCTACAGTTCGGCAATGGTAGTGCGCCTAGTACAGACCCCGACCTGAGGAATACCAACAACGTCAGTCACTTCGACGTGGGTACCGGCCTGTTGCTGTACGACAACAAGCGATGGATTGGCATCTCTGCCCATCACCTCAATCGCCCAAACCAGACCATGATTGAGGGGGAAAGCATTCAGCCGATCCGGTATTCGGTACATGCAGGATGGAAAATTCCTTTGAAGATGGGACCCATGCGCAGTGGTATTGCCTCCAGCATCAACCCGTCTTTCAACTACCGGCAGCAGGGCAAATACAACCAGTTGGATATTGGTGCTAACTATTACTATCAGATGCTGATGTTGGGCCTGTGGTACAGAGGCATTCCGTTGCAGCAGGATATGCCCAAAACCATCAACCATGATGCCCTGGCCTTTGCCCTCGGACTATCTATGCATAACCTTATTTTTGCCTACAGCTACGATATGACCATCTCCAAGCTCAATCCCGCAGCCACTGGAGGTTCACACGAAGTAGGACTTATCCTGCAAATGCAAACCACCAAACGGCCCGGCAAGGTAAGCCGAAAAGACAAGTACAACCCCTGCCCTGCTTTTATGCCAGACTACTTATGGAAGCCTTAATGTTGTCTTAGTAAGTAAACTTAATATGTAAACCAATACTCAATGAACAAAAAAACTAAGACAGGATTATTTTGTATATTGATAATATAAAAAAAATTATAACTATGGATGCCGTTACATTGTACTTGACTTATACTACAGCTCTGCTCATTATTGGTGGTTGGATAGTCAGCCGAAAGTTTAAAGAACTTCGTGAAGAAAATTAGTAGGATCTTATCCTATGGTCAAATGAAATTCTTCAAGGCTCTCGGCATGTTCATTTTTAGTGATTGTAAATACTTCCATCTTCACCTAAGCAGATTATCCATTGGCTGTCCTCCCCACTTTTAAGCAAAGTTTCCGAAAGTCGTTAGAAAGTAATCCCGAAGCTGAAGGCATTCAACTGGGGGCCTTTTGCAGGGATGAAAAGCTCGTTCAGATCATAATTAGCATATACATCCACGCCAAATATGCCTAGTTGTGCCCTCACACCGTAACGCCAGTTGTTGAGGTAAAAGTTATCTCGGTTTTTGTCTCTCACCCGATCACCATCTTCCCGGTAAACTGCTTTGGTTCTGCCTCCCAGGCGATAGCCTGCGTATCCGCCCAGTCCGATTCTAAACCCGTCGTTGTCATACTCCATGAATCCGTTTCGGCTCTTTTTGCCAAAGTGCAGCAAAGGAACCAGACTCACATTCACATAAGGAGCTACCAGCTTACTCTTGATAGGATCGTTCACGCGGGTATCTTCGTAAATATCCAATCCGGTATCTGTTTTAATAATCCTGGTGCGGGTGTTCTCAAACTTAAAGTTATACCAACTCACGTTGGCACCCCAGTCAACATACAGAGGACCTGCCACGTGGGTTTTATTTACGCCTCCCAGGGCAACATACCAGGAGTAAATGGGCTTTACCGTGTACAAGGAATTGCTTTCATCCGGAAATTTTCCGTCAGACAGGTAGTTGTTCAAACCAAAATCTATCAGAAAGTTATGCTCCGTGCGTTTTGGCTTCCTCTTTTTAGGTTCGGGCTTCTCCCTGTTAACAATCTTTTCCAGCGTGTCTCCTACTGCACCGGCACTTTTGGCCAGTAGCTCCAACTGTTCGGCCAGGGTAAGGCTGTCTACATCTACCGGGCTGCCGTTGATGAGGTACCTGCTACCCAGGCTGTCTTCCATATGGATGACCATGTTTTTACCAGGAGACTGTCTTACCTGCTTTTTGATGTCGGCAATGATCTTGTTCATGTTCAGCCTGCTAAGGGTTTTCAGCTCGTCTTCGCTGTTGGAAGAGATCTTGATCTGTTCCCTCTCACCCACTTGTATGATGATCGTATCGGGTTCTACTCTGGCAGAAGCGAGCATGGCGTGGGCGAATAGTATAAAAAAGCATAGAAGTGATTTCATGATTGAAAAAATGTTAATGGGTGTTTGTTAATTTTTAAAAGAAAATGCTTTAGCCACCAAGTCATCTTTGGCTTGCCTGAGTTCGCTAAAGCTTATATTGGAGCTTTTAAGATTATCCAAAAAAGCAAATACTTTACGGTCTTGTCCTTTTTCTTCCATAGGGTCAGCTTTGTAGGTGATCGTGATAGGCATATGCCTTTCGGTGATCGCTACAAAAGAGGGTTCAGCCATACGTGCGCTTGCCTCATCAGCAGTAGCAGTAAACCGATGTACCTGCTGAGAAGCTACTTGTGGAACTTCCCCTGGTAAAGCTACCGCCTCCGGGCGAACTTCAGACGGTGCCCTAGATGCCTGTTGCTGACTGAACGACTGCTGAGCACGAACAACCTGTTCAAGCTTCTTATGCTTTGCCTTTGTTACTTCTTCTGGCTGCCACTGCGCTACGGGCGGGGTAGGCTTTTGCGGTGAATCATGCGAATAAACGCGGGTACTGCCAGTATCCTGTTCTGCTTCTTTCGGCAGATGCACCTGTTGCTGTGCTACATTGCCTGAAGATTGAGTTTGCTGCACATAAAAGTGCCGGATCAGGGAAGCCCCTGCCAGTAGCACCACCACCGCAGCTGCCTGCCAGGCAAACATAGGAATGGCGCGCTTTTTATATTTGCCCTGCATCTGTTGTTGTAGCCGGTCCCAGCTTTGCGGAGCAGGCGACACCTGGTGATGCTTTAGTTTTTCTTCAAAAAGTTTTTCTATATCTTTCATAAACCTTTTTGTTGATTGAATGAGTTTTCCTGTTGTTCTATCATCGTCCGCAACAGCTGCTTTGCCCTGCTGAGCTGCGATTTGGACGTTCCCTCACTAATATGCAGCATATTGGCTATTTCAGCATGGGCATACCCCTCTATGGCATACAGGTTGAAAACCGTGCGGTAGCCTACCGGCAACTGTTGTACCATCTCAAATAAATCTTCTGCTTCCAGATGGTCAACCGGTACCGTACAAACGGTAGCAGCCTGCGCTACATCTACTGTCATATGCAGTGTTTTGTTTGCTCTCAGGTACATCAAAGACTCATTGACCACAATGCGGCGTATCCATCCTTCAAAGCTACCCTCTGAGCGATATTTGCCAATATGCTCAAATATTTTCATAAAGGATCGCAGCAGCACATCCTCCGCTTCGGCAGTGTCTTTGACATAGCGCAGGCATACGGCAAACATGACAGGCGAAAACCGCTCATAAAGTGCTTTCTGTGCACGAGGGTCGTTGTTGAGGCAACCTTTGATAATCTTATCCAAGACTTTGCTGCTGTAGATGGTTAAATGCATGGCACTCGCTGTATGTAAAGGTAAGATGCAGTCTGACAAATACAGGTTGCATGGGCTACTGAAATTTTTATTTATTTTTTGAAAGTAACCGTTGCAGGTTGCGAGTTATAGACAAGCCTTATAATTTTCAAATCTTTAATCTTCAATTTTTTAATCTTTAATCTTCAAATCTTCAATCCAATGATAGACCTCAGAAGCGATACCGTTACCAAGCCTTCGGCTGCCATGCTACAAGCCATGATGCAAGCCAGCGTAGGCGACGATGTGCTCAACGAAGACCCCACCGTGCAGCAACTCCAAAAGAAAACTGCCGCTATATTTGGCATGGAAGCCGGTCTTTTCTGCCCATCGGGTACCATGACCAACCAGATCGCCATTCGCCTGCACACCCAGCCGCAGCAGGAGGTGATCTGCGACAAGCGTTCTCATATTTATCTGTATGAAGGTGGTGGGATTGCCTACAATTCTATGTGCTCGGTGCGGCTACTGGATGGGAAGCGGGGCATTTTATCTGCTACTGACGTAGAAGCCAGTATCAACAACCCCGACGACATCCATGCGCCACAGACGGCATTGGTTTCGCTGGAAAATACCGTCAACAAAGGGGGTGGTGCTTACTATACGTTGCCGCAGATAACTGCCATCCGTGAGGTATGCCACACACACCACCTGCCACTGCACCTGGACGGTGCCAGGGTCTTCAACGCGCTGACCGCCAGCGGTGATGATGCGCAGCAATACGGGACATACTTTGATACGATATCCGTCTGCCTGTCCAAAGGACTGGGTGCGCCGGTGGGTTCTGTGCTGCTAGGCAGTAAAGCGCACATTCAAAAAGCCATGCGCATCCGCAAGGTGCTGGGTGGCGGTATGCGGCAGGTAGGTTACCTGGCGGCGGCTGGTATTTATGCGTTGGACAACAACATCAGGCTGCTGGCCGACGATCATCAAAGAGCGCGCGTGCTGGGCGACACGTTACAGGCACTGCCCTTTGTATCGGAGGTGCTGCCGGTTGATACCAATATTGTTATTTTCTCGCTAAAAGGGATGTCTACCCAACAGTGTTTAGCAAAGCTGGCAGCACACAACATCCTGGCCATTGCCTTTGGCCCTACAGAGATCAGGATGGTGACACACCTGGACTTTGATGATGCTATGCTGGATAGAGTAACCAACACGCTCAGGAACTTTGCGTAGCTTTTTGTAGAATGAGCAGTTCCGAAGCATTTCGGGGCCGGACAATATAATTGCGCCCTAGCGAAGCCGAGCGATTAATATTTCTTAAGTTGACCGCGCCGAAGCATTGAGCGGACCCTTTCGCTAAGCATGAGTACTTTATAATTTATGGATTTTGTTTCTTACGGCTCGGCTTTTTGGATTTCACCACGATGCCAATAGCCTCGAGCAGTTGGGGACTGTCTTGCAGGGCTACGCGCGCGATGGCGCGGAAGTCTTTCATCCAGGCTTTCAGGGCTTTGAGCTTCTCGTCGCGGATGCGGGTGGCTTCTTCGGCTTCCCCTTTCCTTAGCATATGCCGGTTGCGCACGGTAGCCACCGCTTCTACCATCGCCTGCGCCTGCGCTATCTCCGGCAGCGACAGCCCGTGAGGGGTCAGCACCTCGGTATATTTGGCAACTTTGTTGTAGAAAAGTGCTGCCTGTAAAGACCATTCGTCAAATTTGCGGGAAATATTGACAACGTTCAGCTCGTTAAGGGTCTCCTCATCTTTGCGGAAGATATACCGGATGGTATCCACATGGTCTACCAGGGTTTGCCTTGCCAGTTCCTCATGGTCTTTGATCTGCCCGATCAGTTTCTTTTTCTCATCGTATTTATCTGTCTGATGACCATACAGCATCTTAAAATCTTCCAGCAGCACTTTGCCTTCCTGCATCCGTTTGGGTGTGAACCCCATCTGGTTCATCTTTTTTTGTATGTCCGCCTGCTCCGCCGCGTTGTGAATGTACATCTGCATCAGGACAAGCATTTTGGAAATGGAGGTATATCTGCTATTCATCGTTATTTGTTTTTGATGGCAAGTAACCACCATTATTTCTAAGCTGCCACCCTACATCAGGTAAGAACGCACATAGGTACTATTTCATAAAAAGTTATAAAAAAGACCTCTTTTGCGCCATTATGTCAGTAAAATAGTAGAAAAAGGTTGCAGAAATGCAATAACATTACGGTAAACATACATCTGCATGTGTTTAAATGAAAAAACCTTACTGCTAACCCATTTCTGCACCGTATAAATGCCGTTACAGCCTTGTCAACCCACTTGTGTAAGTGTAAAAACACACCTTTTCTGACATTTTGGCGTATAAAAGCCATGCACATGCGCGTTGCATTGGCCGCAAACCCATTTCTGCACATAAAAAATGCGATGACATAGGAGTTAGTCCGCACCTACAAACACACAAGCCAGGCAACCTCACCGCGATGACAGAAAAAGCTTTACACAGCCTATGAAAAATCTGATGAGTTGCGAGACTCACAGCATTGTTACCTAGCATAATTCCTTTGCGTGACAGATTATGCCGTTTAAGCGTGGATTTTATTGAGGAAATGGTTATTATTAGGTGCTATATAAAAGATATGTGTGATGCGTCTATACAGAAGTTGTGTGTCATATAAGTAAAAAAATAGATATATGAAGGAGCTACTGACAAAAGAAAATATCACTTTGCTCGGAGTAATTTTATCATTTATTGCAAGTTCAGTGGGACTTTGGATTGGAATACACAATTCTAGAAAAACAATCTTTATTAATTCAGTAACCGCCTCTCGCTTAAAACATATTCAAGACTTACGCACTAGTATTGCCGAATTTTGTGGACTTTTTTATCGTTACCATTTACTAGTTGAAAATCAACCAGGTCTTTCGAAAGAAAAATTTGAAATTTTGAATAATATAGACAAGTTAAAATATCAAATCAAACTATACTTAAATCCTCGGGATGTCTATTGGGATAATAAAATTTTCGAACTTATTGATCAGATTCGTAACTCACTTGAGAGATACCCAGAGGAAGAGATAGAAGAGTTAATAAATATTACACAATACCTATTAAAATTGGAATGGGAAGGTGCTAAACTAGAAGTACGAAAAGGAAGTTTATCTAAAAAGAAAAAAAGAAATCTTTACAAAGAATATGTTGAACTTTACAGACAAGGAAACAAAAAGTTTAAGCTTGTTAGAAGACTAATGAGTAGATGATATTACGATTAGTTTTCTAAGGGAACACCTGCTAGGACGCAATTGTATTGTCCAGCCCCAAAATGCTTCGGGACAAGCTGTGAAGTGCGCCTTTGATACCCTGTTAGGGCGCAATTGTATTGTCCGGCCCCGAAATGCTTCGGAACAAGCTGTGGAGCGCGCCTTTGATCTTTTCTGGCATTTAAATGCCCAGCATCAGCATCCACTGTGGCAGTATCCACTGTGGCAGCATCCACTGTGGCAGCATCCACTGTGGCAGCATCCACTGTGGCAGCATCCACTGTGGCAG
>CATQIH010000001.1 GCA_958296015.1 Cyclobacteriaceae bacterium | reverse complement strand
GGAAAAACCGGGCGTACTGTGGGAAGGTATTCGCAAAGATTGCTCTTCAGCTTTTGCTGACTGGAACCCTGCTTTTTTTAGCAGCAATGGACTGGCTTCTTTACAAGAATACCTGTCAGAAAATGCCGAAAATCTTCCTGCCGTGCCTGAAGATACGCGTTGGGCACCTTGTATTGCTCGCCCTGGCATGATCATGTGCGTTGGGCTAAACTACGCGGCCCATGCTGAAGAAGCCAGTATGGAACTGCCCAAAGAGCCGATTGTCTTTGGCAAGGCCACCAACACGCTCAGCGGTCCGCACGATGAGGTGATGCTTCCCAAAAATGCCTTAAAGGTTGATTATGAGGTTGAACTGGGCGTGGTGCTGGGCAAAGATGCCAGCTACCTGGACAGTGAAGAAGATGCACTGGCATGTATTGTAGGCTATTGCGTAGCCAACGATCTTTCCGAACGGTCTTTCCAACTCGAGCGGGGCGGACAGTGGATCAAAGGAAAATCCGCCCCAGGCTTTTGTCCAATAGGCCCTTACCTACTCACTGCCGATGAGATGGACAACACGTCTGACCTGCAATTACAGCTAAGCGTTAACGGAGAAACCCGCCAGCAGGGCAGCACAGAGATGATGATTTTTCGCCCGGCCTATCTGATCCATTACCTGTCGCAATTCATGACCCTGGAGGCAGGCGACCTGATCCTGACCGGTACACCGCCGGGAGTAGGCATGGGCATGCAGCCGCCGACCTACCTGAATGCGGGTGATGCCCTGGAGCTGTCTATTGCCGGACTGGGCAGCCAGCAGCAGCAGATCATTTCGTTTCAGGCATCTCATGCCCAAGATAAACCTTAATCATATGAGGACAACAACAAGATTTGCGCACAAAGTAGCGATCGTCACCGGAGCTGGAAATGGTATCGGTTACCAGATTGCCCGGCAACTCGTGCAGGAAGGTGCTTCCGTAGTGCTCAACGATATTAGCGCTGAGGCAACAAAAGCGGCAGTTGATCGGCTTTGTTCTGCTTTTCCAGGCCGGTGTGTGGCTGTAGCAGGCGATGCAGGTGATATGCAAGTGATTCAACAAATGGTCAGCCAGGCTACGTATACCTTTGGGCGGTTGGACATCGCCGTGGCCAACGCAGGCAATACCCTGTTTGGTGATTTCTTTGAAATAGCAGAGGCGGATTTTCAGAAAGTAGTCGCCCTCAACCTCAAAGGTTCCTTCTTTCTGGCCCAGCAGGCAGCCCGCCAGATGCGTGCCCAGGGTGGCGGTGGAAGACTACTGCTGATGTCTTCTACCATTGGAATGCGGGCTTATCCCCACCTGTCGGTGTATGCCATGACCAAAGCGGCCCTGCACATGATGGCCAAAAACCTGGTGCTGGACCTTTCTCCGCTGGGCATTACCATCAATGCGATTGCGCCCGGCGCGACGCTTACCGAGCGCACGGCGGTAGAAGATGCTGACTACGAAAACACCTGGAGTGCCCTGATACCGAAAGGCAAGACGGCCATGCCGGAAGACATTGCCAACGCTGCACTTTTTCTATTGTCCGAGGAAGCCGCCCACATTACCGGGCAGACGCTGACCGTTGACGGAGGATGGACGTGCGTGGCCCCTTATCCTGCTGGGCAAGCGATCAAAAGGTAGGAAGTTGTATTTGCTTTTTACTATATAATTAACCACATTTGAAAATGTTACCGGTAACAGGTATCGTTAACAAATAGATAGAAATTTATTAATCTGATAAAAAAATAATACATGAAGCCTGTTACTCAACTTATACTTTTATGAAACAAAATGTCCTCCTACTCTCTTTGCTTATGTTCATGGCAGTCAGATCGTGGGGTCAGCAGTTTGTGCTCATTGATGACACGCTCACCTGGACAAAAGCTTCCAACGTACAGCCTACGCAGCAAGGCCCCACTAACTGGAAGTCGCCGGTTAATTATATGCATGGCAGGGCCTACCTGCGATATGAATGCCTGGATAAGCCCAGCTTCATGACCATCGGCATTCATGTATGCATGTGGCAAAATAACTATTCCCTGGAGAACTGTTCCGACTGCTTTTCTTATAGCGATACCGCACATGCTGTCTATTATCATGATCTGGAGATTCCTGCCAATTGGTGGAAAAATGGCGGAAAATCGCTGGACTGGTCCAAGTCCTTTCAGCAAATCACGGTGATTCATAAAGATACGGATTGTGATGGAAAACTCATGCAGGTTGACTACTGCGGGAAAGCCTGCTACCAAAAGGATGATATTGACCAGCATATGCCAATTACTTTTCGGGCAACCATCGTGGTGGTCCCCGAAGGCCAAAAGCTGGTGCCCCCGGCAGATTGGAAGGATTGTCCCAGTGCATGGCTATAAATGATGTAAGTAAAGATTACCTATTAATATGGGAAGATGAACAAATATTTTAACTCGCAAAGTGCCAGCCTGGGAGCCATTTATTTTGTGACATACGCGGCGGGCGCGGCCTGGTTTCCACTGTTTACCCTGTTTCTGGAGAAGAGTGGCCTCACCAGTACCCAGGCAGGTATTATCATCAGCATTTTGTTCGTGGCCATGTTTGTAGCGTTGCCGTTCTGGGGCATCAGTGCCGACCGGTGGGGTCGCAAAAAGACGCTCATCATCGCGGTTCTGGTTTCCGTTGTTTCCATGCTGGGTTTTCTGCTGGGTAATACTTTTCTATTCTTCTTTGGCTGGATGATCTTCTTTGCCATCGTGTTCAATCCTATTCCCCCGCTGATTGATAGCCTGGCACTGGATTATGTGGAACAGCAGCAGGCTATCTCCTATGGGCACCTGCGCATGATCGGATCGCTGGGCTGGCTCATTGCCGCGCCCATCGTGGGGCATTTTATCGAGGGCAATAACATTAACCTGATATTTCCGGTGGCGGCGGGCCTTTACTTTCTCAACATCCTGTTTATTTTTAAAGTCAAGCCGCTACAATCAAAGCAAACCGGGTTGGAACTCAACTGGGTCAACCTCGGGCCGGTGCTGCGTAATCCGCAACTGCTTACCTTTCTGCTCATCATTCTGCTGGTCGCTGTTACCTCCTTCTGCATCCAAACCTTTCTGTCAGTCTACCTCGACCGATTGCACGCTTCTCCTTCGCTGATTGGCTGGGCGTTTAGTGTAGAAGGCATGAGCGAGATTCCTTTTTATTTTATTTCTGCCTGGCTCATCAAAAGGTTCGGCTTGCGAAAGGTGTTCTTTGTAACCTTGGTCGTCACCGCCCTGCGTATGTTTTTGTACGCAATGATCCAGGACCCGCACTATGTGTTGTGGGTAGAGCTGAGCCACGGACTTTCATTTGCCCTATTTTTTGTCACGATGGTTGAAACCGTCAATAGCCTGGTGCCCTCCGAATGGCGAACCACCGGGCAATCGCTGATGTGGGCCAGCTATCAGGGGCTGGGCGCACTGATGGGCAACGCGCTGTCGGGCTTCCTGATAGACCAATACTCGGTACAGCAAATGTTTTTTTATAACGCAATAGGACTCTCAGTAATCTGCCTGTTTACCCTGGTGTACTTTGTGCGTCAAGGCAAGGGGGCCGCTCATGCTTATGCACAATAACCTTATGGAAGACTACCTGAAAAAGCCCTACAAGGCTATTTTGTTTGACTGGGACGGCACCGCTATCGTTAGCCGCGGTGCCCCGGTCGACCAGGTGATCCCGTGCCTGAACAACCTGCTGGAAAAAGGCATCAAGCTGGTCATCATCAGTGGCACCACGTACAACAATATCGCCCATGGTCAACTGGAGGAACTGATTCCGGCTAAGCTGTCGCAAAACCTGTTCCTGGGTCTGGGCAGAGGTGCCTTCAACTATGGATTTGACAAAGATGGTAAACTTGTGATGCTTCACCAAGCGGTTCCTGACACCGAAGAACTGCTCAAAATTCATAAAGTAGGGTTTGCTATTCACCAGCTATTGCTAGCCGATTATAATATGCTCACTGATATTGTCTTTAGTCGGCCCAACTACTGCAAAATAGACCTGCTGGTAGCGCACGAACGTGGCGACCATGCATATCTAACCGCCGGGGAGCTGGATATGGTCAATGCAGTGCTGGAGCGTCATCATTTTGCCGGAGGTATGCGGCAGTTGATCCACACCGCCCAGGAAATTGCTGAGCAGCACGGCCTGTCCCTGAAGGCCACCACTGATGCCAAATACCTGGAAGTAGGACTGACCACCAAGGCAGATAATGTTAAATATTTCCTGAAAAACCACCTCTTCCCGGCAGGAATCGCCAGCCGCGACTGTGCCTTCTGGGGGGATGAATTTACCTATTTGGGACCGGAGGTGAAGGGCAGCGATGCCGAAATGATCATTGCGGAGGCCGCAGGTGCCGACTTTTTTGATGTCAGTGCCCAGCCTTTTCAACTTCCCGAGGAGGTCAATGGAGTAGGAGGGGGCGTAGACCGTTTCCTTGATTTTATGAAAGCACAATCTTTACATGTTAAAAACCAACCATCCTATGAGTAAGCTCAAAATAAGAGACAATAGCGTTCATTTTTGGCACGAAACCTCGTCGCCTACCCTGGAAGGACTCATGGGTACGTACTACAGCGTGGCCAACGGCTACCTGGGCCTGCGCGGCACCGACGAAGAAATGCCCTCCTGGGCCAGCCCCGGATTCTACGTAGCCGATGCCTTTTGCGCTGCACCCAGTAAGCTGGTGCCCATCCACCCCGCCGACCATGTGCTCTCTCACCCAGAGTATGTGAAAGAAAAATACCATGAGGCACACCAAAAAATTCAGCTCACAACGCTGCCCAACCTGCCCAATCCCATTGCCGTGAACCTGTGGTGCGATGACGAGCTGATCAGGATGGAGACAGTATCTATGGTGACCAACGAGCGGCTGATGCACCTGGACGAGGCTCGGTTTTCGCGCCGCTTCGTCTTCCGGGATGCCCAGTGGCGACGCACGATCGTAGACTCGCAACGCTTTGTCAGCTGGGACCACCGAAACCTGGTCTGTATGCGCTATGAGGTGACCCGCGACGATCATCAGGCGCAGATCAAGGTGGCTCCGTATCTGAAGTCTGACGTGACCAACGACGAACAAACCAAGCTGTTTGAGATCGTCAGCGAAGAGCAGTCTGATGGGTTGAACTACATCACCGTGCAGCCTCCCGAGTGCCAGACCCTCTACCTGGCCCAGGCTTATTCAGTAACTGAAACCGACGGCAAGACGGTGCTGGACGTGGTGGTGGCCGTGACAGAGAGCGATCAGGAGACTACCAACAACATGGCTACCGAAGCCTTGTCGCAGGGATTTGACCAGTTGCTGCACCTACACAAGCAAGCCGTGGCCGATGCCTACCGGCAGAGTGATTTGTATGTAGATGCCGATGCTTTCACCCGCCAGGGTGTCAACTTTGGCATCATGCACATGGAGATGGCCCTGCCCATCGACAACCCTAAAACTACCGCCCTGGTCAAAGGACTCACCGGTGAGGGCTACAAGTTTGCTATCCTGTGGGATACTGAATTTCACCTGTTTCCTTTCTACCTGTTTTCGCATCCCGAACAAGCCAGAAACCTGCTGTTGTATCGCTATAACACGCTGGACGGTGCCCGCTACAATGCAGAGAAAGGTGGTTTTAAAGGAGCCAAATACCCGTGGGAAGCGGCCAAGACCGGCAGGGAAGAATGCACTCCCTGGCTGATTCTGCCTGACAATGAGATTCATATTTCAGCCGACGTGGTGTACGCCATCCGCCTGTATGACGAAAACGCCGGAGACCCAACGTTCCTGCTGGAATACGGAGCCGAGATGGTCATCGACATTGCCCGCTTCTTTGCCTACCGCAGCCAGTGGGTGGAAGAGGATAACCGCTACGAACTGTTGCATGTCGGCTGCCCCGATCAATACCATACCCACGAGAACAACAACACGTTCACTAATTATATGGTGAAGTGGACGCTGGATTATGCCCTGAGCCTAATGGACGATTCGCAATACGCAGCCGTGGCTAAGCAACTTACGCTCACCGGCGAAGACCGGCAGCGGATGCAGGAGGTGGCTGAAAAAATCTATTTGCCTCAGCCCAACCACGACGGTATCATCGAGGAATTTGACGGTTACTACCAGCGTTCGCAAGACCTGCGGGGCATCAGCGAGCGGTTTTGTGCGCATACCCAGGCCACCAAGCAACCGGATGTGTCGCTGATCTTCAAGCAAGACCCGGAAGCTTTTCCCATCGAGATACAGCGTAAAAACTGGTACTACTATAGCGACCGTTGTTTCTACGGATCGTCGCTGGGCATGGCTGGTTTTGCCCTGGCCGGAGCCAGAATAGGTATCCTGGAAGAATCCGTCGACTACTTCATCCGGGCCTCCCGCGCCGACCTGGACGGCCTGCGGGCCGACAGTGACCTGGGGGTGCACCTGGCCAGCTATGGCGTGTTGTGGGAAGCCGCTGTGATGGGTTTTGGCGGCTACTATCCCAATCCTAGAGAAGTGATTTTCAAGCCCAACCTGCCCCGGCAGTGGCGTAACCTATCGTTTACGCTTACCTGGCAACAGTGTCAGTTCAGGGTGAATATCACCGAAGGCTATCTGAAAATTGCTACCCAAGCCAGCAATCCCAAAAGCATCCCGGTGCGGGTACAAGACAATAACACCCGGCTTTGTGCTCCTGGCCGCGAATATATTTTTAATCTTTAAAGATCTATCATGAAATTACTCAAATCTATACCCGTGGCTTGTGCCGCCGGGGTTCCGGTTTTTACAAGTCGCCATGAGGTTTGTGAAGGTACACTCGGTAGCTTGAAAGTCTTGAAACTCATCACTGCTATTACGCTTCTGGTGCTGGCAGGCCAGTATGCTGTTGCGCAGAAAGTGCCCTTTAAGCATCAGGTGCTGCTGCCCAAGAATCCTTCGCAGGCCCGAAACATCGCTGACTTCAACAACGACGGCCAGGGCGATATCCTGGTGATTGAAGGAGAGTTTGATCCCCATGTGCTGTCGTGGTATGAAGCTCCCAATTGGAAAGAACACCACATCAACGATGCCTCGCTGAAAACCCTGCACTACGTGGCTGATTCTTACGTCACCGACCTGGATGGCGACGGCGATACGGACATCATTATTCCCGATGCCCATGAGGACGGGCCGATGCGGGTGTTGTGGTACGAAAATCCGCTCATCAGCAAAGATTCTACCCGCAAAGGAGGGGCCACCCAGGAAAGGGCCACCCAGGAAAGGGCTGCCCAGGAATGGACCGCTCATGTGATCAACGATATGGGCAACGTGTCGTGGTTCAAAGATATTGAAGTGGATGATCTCAACAACGATGGCCTGCCGGACGTAGCCATCCGCGGGGAACACGATTTCTATGTGCTGTATCAGGATGGCGGCCCCGATAAGTGGACGACCGTTCATTTTCCGGTGAAAGCCCATGAGGGATTGGCCGCCGGTGACATCGATCGGGATGGTTTTATAGACTTAGTCTCCAACGGGTTTTGGCTTAAAAATCCGGGTAGTGATATCCAGGAAGCTTGGGGAGAACATCCTTTCGATCCCAAATGGTATGACCAGAATACCGATTCCTGGCAGGACAACAACGTGCAGGTAAGGACAGGCGATATCAACACCGATGGTCTGCTGGACATCATCATCTCCAACTCCGAAAAGCCCGGCTATCCCGTATCGTGGTACCAGGCACCCAACGATGCCATCAACGGTACGTGGCGTGAGCACGTTATCGATACCCTGGACTACTGCCACTCACTGCAAATTGCCGACTTCGACAACGACGGCGATCAGGACGTGCTGGCCGCTGAGATGGTCAAAGGCGATGACCCGGACAAGATGATCCTCTACCTCAACGACGGTGCTCCCAAAACCCCCAATGCCTGGAAAAGTCATCCGGTGACCTTTACGCCCCAAACCATCCAGACCGTCGGAGCTTACTGGGCCATTGCCGGAGACCTGGGTGGCGATGGTGACATTGATATACTCACCTCACGAAGCTACGATGAGCCGCCTGTAGAATTCTGGGAGAATACCCTGTCCGACAAAAAGCAGTCGCTGGATCAATGGACCTACATCCAGGTGGACAACGACCGGCACGCCTGGGGGGAGTTTGAAGAACCCGAGTGGCTCAAGTACTTTGGCGTAGCCGCCGGTGATATGTCGCACGACGGGCAGGCGGATATCGTATCGGGTCGGTACTGTTACCTCAACCCCGGTGGCCCGATGACCGGTGCCTGGAAGCGGATAGACTTTGGCAAAAATGTGGATGCTATGCTGATCACTGATGTGGATGGCGATGATTACGGAGACGTGATTGCCGAGGCACTGCCCAACGTGTACTGGCTGGAAGCAGCCAACAAGGAAGGCACCCAGTGGACGATCACCCAGGTGGCGCAGGTGCCTTCGCCCGGTCACCACAACAGCCAGGGATCCGCGCTGGCGCAGGTGATTCCCGGTGGCAAACCTGAAATCCTGCTGGAAGGCGGTGATGGTGTGTACTGCCTGCAAATACCTGCTGACCCCGAGGGTGGGGGCTGGACAACCACCAAACTCACCGGCCCCGGCACCCACGCCGAAGGTATCGGCACTGGCGACATTGATGGCGACGGATTGATTGACCTGGCAACCGGCCGAGGCTGGCTGGGCGTGGTGTGGTGGAAAAATCCTGGCGACGGCAGCGGCCACTGGAT
This sequence comes from Cyclobacteriaceae bacterium, assembly GCA_958296015.1. Lineage (GTDB taxonomy): Bacteria > Bacteroidota > Bacteroidia > Cytophagales > Cyclobacteriaceae > JAJNNC01. The sequence continues at coordinate 205,938 of CATQIH010000001.1, read as the reverse complement.
ACAGTATGAGGCCGGACAGGTGGTGCGTGATTATGTGGATAAACTGGCTATCGCCGACATCAACGGTGACGGAAGGAATGATATTATTGCCGCCGAAGAGCTGTATCCTGATATCAAACCTGCTCATATTTACTGGTTTGAACAACCCTATGACCCCACCGGCGAACCCGCCCTGTTCAACTGGAAAAGACACGACATTACCGGAGAAAAGTTTACGCTCAACAACATGAACGTAGCCGACATGGACGCTGATGGTGACCCGGACGTGGTGACCGCCGAACATGCGGGCAGCAAAAATACGTTCATCTATGAAAACGATGGAAAAGGCCACTTTACCGAACACCTGGTGGGCCAGGGCAAAGAGGGCCACGGTGGTGCCTATGTGTTTGATATAGATGGCGATGGCGATAAAGACATCATCAACATCACCTGGGACGATTACAAACTGTTGCACCTGTTTAGAAACGATGCAATCAAAAAATAACTTTATCACCCGATGAAAACAACCTGCCTCTTAATACTACTAACGATACTGTTTCGTGTGTCTTGCTTTGCGCAGGACACAAAAACTCCGGCCAGTACTTCCTATCTCTATAAAATCCCGATAGAAGTACAAAGTGGTGATACGGAGTATACCGACAAGCTCATCCGCCTGAACATTGACTTGAAAGATAAGCTCAAAGAATGCTACGCTACCGGGAAAAAGGTGGACGAACATGCCATTGCCGTAGAGGAAGTAGATGCCCGAGGAAAGATGATCAGCCGTTGCGTAGCCCAGTACGAAGTGGATCAGCTACTGTGGATGATGGAGGGCGTGATGCCCAAATCCACCACCCGCTACTTCAATATCCTGTTCAATACCACCGACCAGCCTGCGGTGGCTACCCAGGAAAAACCGTTGATTACCCGTAAAGACACAGTCGGCAACTGGGCATTTACCACGCCTAATGGTTACTTTGTGTATGAAACACGTGGAGGTGCGTTCAATGTATTTGCCCCGCAGGTATGCCAGGACAATGCCTATGGTAAAGACTGGGTGCGCGGCGACTATAAAGAATACAACGGCATCCTGAATATCGGTGATCCGAATACCAAAGCCATCTTCCATCCCCATCATGACACGGAAGCTGACGACGGCATATGGCAGGGCAGCAAGAGCGACCTGATCGTAGAAGGACCGCTACACTACCAGATTCGGGCGATTAACAGCTTTGGTGAACTGCCCGGCGATTACCGCTCCAACACCGTGTACCGGGTGCTTTTTGACATCTATCCTCACTACATCACCGCCACTGTGACGCAGGGCAACGAGCACGGTTACGCCAGCGTTATGGAAATGACCCCAGGCGGCGACAGCCTGGAAACTTCAGATTACGTAGTAGCTTCCGATGGCCGCACCTACCACAAAGGCGATACCCTGGCCGCTGACCTGTCGCCCGAGTGGTTTTTGGTAGGCGATGCCCAGGATTCTGCCCGCCTGTTTTTTAGCCACCTTCAGGACGATTCCAGCCAGGACGGTATCCACTGGTATGACTTTATGCAGGGCCTGATGGTCGGCTTTGGCCGGGGCGCCAATCCAGGGATTCATACGTACCCTAATACTTTTTATATGGGCTTTACGCCTCAGTCTGGTGCGCCAGGAATGCAAAAGCTGGTGGCTTCACTTTCCAACACGCCCACCATTGAGGTAGGCACCACCCGGAAGCAGTCCCGCTATAGCTGGGGAGATATTACGATCAAAAAAGAAGCGGGCAATCTGGAGGTAACCCTGGAAAATAGCCTATTTAAATGTGCCTACTCACCAGTGATGACAGCCAACCTGGAGACCGCCATCACAGAGTTTCTGGTCAAGCCCAAGCAAATTAATATTTCAGGAAAACACATGGATGAAATGGCCCGGGATCAGCGCGATCGGGGCGTGCTGTCGGACAAAACGGGGGTTGTTTTTGAAAATGAAGACCACAAAACCGTTCACCTGGAATGGGATCAGGGGCAGGCTATAGAGGAAGTGACGATGTACAAAGACAAGCCTTACCTGAAGATAGATTACCAGAAAATGTATATCAATATCTGCGATATGGGCAATGAGCAGGTTTTTGCCGACGGGCAGTACAAATTTTACGGTGATAAAGCCTGGGCTAAAAAGCGCGCTCAGAAACTCAAAGACAAAACCCGGGTGCCCGATGATAATCCGCACCACCAGCTCACCGCGGAGCTTTACCCGAGCTACCCGCACCCCCTGCTGGGCGACTGGGGTATACCTGCCAAGGAGAATCCCATGAATTATAAAGGCTGGTATATTCTGGGCGTGTACAGTCCGTCGAAAGGCGTGGGCTACGGGCGGGTGGTGCCTGCAACGGCAGTAGATCATATGAAGCTGCTCAATACCCACGGCTTTGAGCAATTTCCGCAGTGGTTTGACAAGCAGGTGCACACGCCATTTACCGAATACCTCTTTGTGTTTACTGATGAAAGTAAGATGATGGATTTGGGCAAAGAAATTGCCGATCAGGCTAATAGCACCCCGTGGTACAGCATAGATACTTCTTATCATGCGATCGGTAATTCGCTCATTGAGGTAGGCTACGGCCCTGACCGCATCACCGAAGGCAATAGGCTCACCGGACTCACGCTGTTCAGGCATAAGCCTAGCAACATTAACCTGGCCAACGCGCTGGATGCCTACGGCTGCGATTACGCACATTATTTCAAAGGTGGCCCCACCCGCTATGAAATCACCCACCAGGGAGATGATTACGTAGAAGCCACCGTTACCCTAACGTCAGATAGTTGCCTGAAAGTGATCAAAAAGGAGCGGATTTATCCCGACTGGCCCGTGCTGGAGATTGCCTACCAGCAACTGGACCTGTTGTGGTGGGAGGATTTTTATACACTGGAAGATGAGCAAAACCGGCAATACACTATGCTGGGTGTGAAGCAGCCTATCACACCAGATTTACATGCCACCTACCGGGCCGAAGCCGAACAAGCCTGCGGACACAATTTCGGGGATTGTTACCTGAAAGCCGCTGGAACCAGTCTGGATAGTGCCAGCTACCACGGATATTTTATCTTTGGGTTTTACGACAAAGATACTAAGGTAGGACTGGGTTTCGTATTGCCCACCGCCATTGGTTTGCACGATGGTTTTAAGCTGTGGTCTATGCACAATTACGAATCATTTCCCTTTCATGATGAGGCTAAAACACTGCCCCTCAAACGATGGATCTTTGCCGTATCCGATGGCCAGCAGGAAATCATGGCGTTGGGTAAACAAATTGTTGACCGTATGGGCAGAAAGTGACCGGTATATAGCGCGAAAAGGTTACTTTTACGCTTAAATGACCAATCACTAAATGAGTAATTCTAAAAAAATAGTCACCTTGGACGATGTAGCTCAGAGAGCAAAAGTATCAAAGATGACTGTTTCCAGGGTCTTGAGTGGCAAAGGACCGGTTGCCATCAAGACCAGAGAAAGGATCAATGAATTGATCAAAGAACTGGACTACCAGCCTAATTTGCTGGCCCGGAGCCTTTCCAGCAAGCAAACCATGATCGTAGGAGTGGTGGTAAACAAGCGCGATCATATGTTTATGGTTGACTATACCACCAAGATCATCAGTGGCATCATGGATGTTGCCCTGCGCCACCAGTATCAACTGATGCTGTGTCCGGTTAGCAGTGAAGATGATGTCCGGGGAGAGTATCTGCGTTTGATAAGAAGCAAGATGCTCGATGGCCTTATCCTGTTAAAAAGAAAGCAGGACGATCCTTATATTCAGGAGTTGGTAGAGGCAAAATTTCCGTTTGTGATGCTAAACTATAAGAAATATTCGCAAGACATCAACTTCGTAGACGCAAAAAACAAGCAGGGAGCGATCATGGCTACCGAGTATCTGTATAGCAAGGGCCATCGGGAAATAGCATTTATGGGTGGAAGGGTAGGGGAGACCAACAGCAACGACCGCTTGTCAGGCTACAAAGAAGCCTTGAAAAAATTAGGACTGAAGTACCGCGCAGTATGGGTGATCCACGGTGAATACCACCAGGAAGTGGCTTACCGGGAGTGTGGTAAATTGCTGGATATGGCCCAGCGACCTACTGCTATTTTCTGTGCCGACGATAATATGGCCATTGGCGTGATCAAACGGTTGCGGGAGAGTGGCCTGAAGATACCCCAGGATATGGCCGTGATCGGGTTTGATGATATACAAATTGCCAGTATGATCAGGCCGGCCCTTACCACCATCCGCCAGCCTATTTATGACATTGGCAAAACCGGTATGCAAACACTGCTGAACATCATCAACGGCACGCAGCAGAAAGCCGTACACCGGCTGCTTCCGGTGGAATTGGTAGAGCGCGAAAGTGTATAGTTACGCAGCAGGTTCTTCTTTCAAATCAGATGCCTTTAGTTTATCATAAATGGCGGACTCCACAAATGCATTTAAGGAAATATGGCTGCTGGCAGCAGAAATAAAAGCTTTACGATGTAGTTCGGGATTTAGGCGGACATTGAACGAACCCTTGAATGACTTCAAAGGAGATTTACCCACTTCCTGGCACAAGACAATATAATCTTCCACTGCCTCAACGAAATTATTCTTGAGCGAAGCAACACAATCTCCCTCGAAGGTAACCAGATCGTTGATGCCAATCATCTTTCCGTAAAAAACTTCGTCCTCGCTACTGTATTCAACAGTACCGTAAAATCCTTGATGTTCTAATGCGTTTTCCATAAGTTATGCTATTAATTTCTGATCAATGAGATGTTCTAGTAAGTTTTTTATGACATATGATTTCACAATATTACCTGGGTGTGGTTTGTGAAGCCTTACAACTTGCTGTGTACTTTTATTGATGAAAGCGACTGCTGAGCCACTTGTTTTTCCCCTACTACTTTCTTCATATCCGAATCCCTTTATCAATCGTATCAACTCTGAATACGTAAAATTTTTTGGTCTTTGTTTTAATCTTTCTATCAGCTTTTGATGACGAGACATATAGATGATTTAGTTGTTGTAAAGCTACACCATATCGCTAACTTTTGCAACTAAATTTTAGTTGCCTATTTACGGCGATATATTACAATAGTTAAGGAGTTATCAGGAGTACAGTTCATCTATGATCAAACTAAATTTTACTATTTGTTTGTGTATTGAAATAAAATTCCTTACTTGTGTTATCGATAACAGATATCGCTAACATTACCTCAATTAAAGCCTTTCAAGTCACTGTTAGGTCAAAGATTTTTAGTCTCACATTACACCACTTAAACCTTGGTATGCATGCACAAATATGTACTATTGCTAGGAGTCCTGCTGCTGCTGTCCGCAACTGGTCAGGCACAGGAAAGAGTCATCACCGGCCAGGTGACCGATGTTCAGTCAGGTGAACCCATTCCGGGAGCCAACGTAATTTTGAAGGAAACCACCATTGGCACAGTCAGCGATGTGGATGGCAACTACAGCCTGAAAGTCAATGATGACGGCACGCTGGTATTTTCTTTTGTAGGGTATACAGCCCAGGAAATGGAAATAGGCAATCAGTCGCAGATCAATGTTGCCTTATCGCCCGATGTCACCTCGCTGTCTGAAGTAGTGGTGATGGGATATGGCACGCAGGAGAAAAAAGAAATCACCAGTGCGGTGGCCAGCGTCAAAGCCGAAAACTTCAACGTGGGCAACGTGCAAAACCCTATCCAACTGGTGCAGGGCAAAGTGGCGGGTTTGAGTATCGTACGTCCGGGTGGCAATCCCAACCAGGGCTTCAAGGTGCGCCTGCGTGGCCTCTCTACCCTGGGAGCCAACACCGAACCCCTGGTGGTGGTAGATGGTATGATCGGCGCATCACTCAACAATATTGACCCCAACGACATTGCCTCTATCGACGTGCTGAAGGATGGCTCAGCGGCGGCTATCTACGGAAGCCGGGGTGCCAGTGGAGTAATTCTGGTCACCACCAAAACCGGAAAAGCAGGGCAGGCACAGGTCAACTACAACGGCTATGTTAGCGTGGAGTCGCCCGCCCGCCTACAGCCCATCATGAATGCCAGCGAATGGCGTGGCCTGCGTAACCAACTGGCAGCACAAGGTGATACGCTGGGCACCGACTATGGCAGCGATACCGACTGGTACGACAAGATTACCCGCAATGCCATCAGTCAGGTGCACAACGTGGCACTGGCCGGAGGCAATGATAAGACCACCTACCGGGCTTCTATCAACTACCGGGATGTGCAGGGCATTGCCATTACTACCGGGTTCAAGCAGTTCAACACCCGCCTGAATGTGCAGCAAAAAGCACTCAAAGATAAACTTACCCTTACCCTGAACCTGGGAAACACGTATCGGAAAAATGCCTTCGGATTTGACGATGCTTTTCAGCAAGCCACTATCTACAACCCTACCTCGCCGGTGTATCAGGATAGCTCAGTCTATGGCGGCTATTTTGAACAGGCACTTTCAGGTTACAAAAACCCCTACGCTTTGCTCAAGCAAAACACCAACGAGGGAAGTCGGCGAACCCTCAACGTGTCTACCCGAGCTTCTTATGAGCTGTTCCGCAATCTGCAGATCGGGGCTTCTTACTCTTTTGAGTCTAATACCGAAGAGCTAGGTAAATACTTTCAAAGCAATGCTTACTTTAACGGTTCTGACCGCAATGGCCTGGCCAGAAGGCAGTATGATGAAGGATATAACCAGCTTTTTGAATCAACCCTGAGCTGGAACGGAAACTTATCCAACGGCACCGTGGATGCAGTAGGAGGCTACTCTTACCAGGAGTTTCTCAACCAGGGCTTTCATGCCGAGGGCGGCAATTTCCTAACCGATGAGTTTGGCTACAACAAGCTAAGTGCGGCCCAGGAATTCAAAGATGGCCGGGGTGACATCGACAGCTATAAAAACTCTTCCAAACTGATCGCTTTCTTTGGCCGGTTGAATTTTGCCTGGGACAATACCTATTTTCTGTCGGCCAGTGGCCGCTATGAAGGTTCCAGTCGGTTTGGTCAGAACAACAAATGGGGCTTTTTTCCAGGCATCAGTGGCGGAGTGGAACTGGCCAAGTTCATTGATCGTCCCAGCATCTCCAGCATGAAAGTACGCGCCAGCTACGGCATCACCGGCAACATACCTGCCGACAGTTATTTGTCGCTGCTGCGCCTTGGCCCGGGTAATTCGTTTTTTTATAATGGAGACTTTGTGCCTGCCTACCAGCCCAACATCAATGCCAACCCTAACCTGCGCTGGGAGAGAAAAGCCGAGATCAACATTGGCCTTGACTATGCCCTGCTGGATAGCAAACTCTTCGGTTCAGTAGAATATTACACCCGGCATACCACCGACTTGCTGTACAACATCACCGTGCCGGTGCCTCCCAACCTCAACGACCGAACCTGGTCGAACGTAGGGGAAATAAGAAACAGCGGGGTGGAAGTGCTCGTCAACTGGAGTGCCATCAGTCGGGATAACTTCTCCTACACTCCTACGCTCACCTACACCCACTACCTCAAAAACGAGCTGGTCTCTCTGTCTGACCCTGCACAGGGCTATGAGTATGGTATTCGGGATATTGGAGACGTAGGCGCGCCGGGGCAAAGCAATACGCCGCTGACCAGGGTAGAGGAAGGTAAGCCTATCGGCCAGCTGTGGGGGCTGGTGTACGAAGGTATCAGCCCTGACGGTAACTGGATGTTCAAAGAAATTGGCGGCGATTCAACCATTTCCAACGAAGACCGCGCCGTCATTGGTAATGGCCTGCCAAAGTTTGAGTTTAGCTGGGGCAACAGTCTAAGATATGGCCGCTGGGATGCCAGCGTGTTCTTCCGCGGTGTGTTCGGGCACGACCTGGTCAATATGTTCCGGGTGTTTTACGAAGTGCCGGGCGTGATCAGTTCTTACAACGTACTCAATTCTGCTGCCGACCTCAAAAATCCCGACACGAATGTGCTGCTGCGTACCTCACAGGGTAAATATTCCAGCCTGCACGTAGAAAGGGCTTCGTTTGTAAAGCTGGATAACTTCAGTGTGGGCTACACCTTTTCGCTGAAAGAAGATGCCTCTTTCCGATCGATCAGAGCCTACGTGAGTGGGAACAACACGTTTGTCATCACCAAATACAAAGGTTCTGATCCGGAAGTCAGGTACGACGATCCGGATCCGTCAAATCCAAGTAGGGGAGATGTGCTGTCGCCTGGCATTGACCGCAGGAATACCTGGTTTTTATCCCGCTCGTTTACCGTAGGCGTCAATCTGGGATTTTAAAGGATCGTAAAAAACATTAAAAACTGCACCATGAAAAAACTTACTATATTCAGAAAAACACGCTTGTCAGTACTTTTGCTGATGGGGGTGAGCCTGTCGTGTACCAACCTCGATGAGGATTTGTACAGCGAGGTAACACCCGATACGTTCTTCAAAAACCAGGACCAGTTCGTTTCAGCCCTGGGAGCCGCCTATACCAGTCTGTATGATTATGGCAACGGCGATTTTCGCAAGCTACAGGAGAACACCACCGACGAAATGGTGACACCTACCCGCGGACAGGACTGGGACGATGGAGGAACGCTTCGTCGCCTGCATCTGCACAGCTGGAACCTGGAAGACCCAAGCATCGGCGGGGGTTGGTCCTTTTGTTTTGGCGGGGTGAATAGCTGCAACCGGCTGATCTATACGTTTCAGACTTTGGTAGAAGAGGGCAATGTGGAACAGGCGGATGCCGATGCTTTTATTGCTGAGCTGAAAGTACTGCGGGCTTTTTATTATTATCAACTGATAGACCTGTACGGAAATGTGCCCATCGTCACCGATTTTGCCGATGCCAATCCTACTCCCTCGACGGCTCCACGCCAGGAAGTGTTCGACTTCGTGCGTGCCGAACTGGACGAAAACGTGCCCAAGCTCTCCAAAACGGTAGACATTTCTACCTACGGACGGATGAACTACTACGTGGGCAAAATGCTGCAAGCAAAGCTTTATCTGAATGCGGAAATATTTACAGGGAATCCTATGTGGGACGAATCTATTGCTGCCTGTGACGAAATCATCAACGCAGGGGCGTATACGTTGGAAGCCAATTACTTCACCAACTTCAATGTCAATAACCAGGTATCCAAAGAATTTATCTGGGCCATTCCCTACGATGAAGTGTTTGCCAAAGGGTTCAACTTGGGCGTAGAAACGTTATCTTATGCCAGCCAGGCTACCTATAACTTCAACTATCAGCCCTGGAACGGCTTCTGCTCTTTACAGGAATTTTACAATTCTCATGACGATCAGGACGTGCGCAAAGGAGAGGAAGGCACCGTGGATGGTCCCACCCAGGTACGTGGAAATTTTGTGGCCGGTTATCAATATACCTCTGGTGGAGAAAAATTACTGGATCCTGGAGCTGATGCCGATGATCCGGACGGTCCCTGGATCAACTACAGCCCCTACATCAACGAACTGGGACCGCAGTCTTGGCGGCAGGTGGGCGCAAGAATCGGCAAGTGGGAGTTTGAGAATGGGGGTAACGTGGATATGAACAACGATTTTGCCATTTATCGTTACGCTGAAACACTACTCATCAAGGCGGAAGCTCTCTGGCGAAAAAGTGGTAATCCTGCCGACGCTTTAGCCCTTTCGTTGGTCAACCAGATACGGTCAAGAGCCGGAGTAGATGATCTCACCACGCTGGATGGTCCTGTAAGCTTTGATGCGGAAGGTCCGATGGTAGCCGGTGGAGCCTTGTATAATGAGATTGGCCGGGAAATGTTTGCAGAAAATATCAAAAGACCTGTGCTCATCCGCTTTGGCTTATTTACGCAGGTAAGCAAATGGGCTTTGCCCGACAAGATAGCCGGAGAGGTACCGCTCGAGGCCGAGTATACCAAGTTGTTTCCCGTTCCCCGTGGGCAACTGAATGCCAACCCCAATCTGAAACAAAATCCAGGCTATTCGGGCGGTTCGGGTGGTTGATCTATCAGGTAAAGTCGCACCAGGCGATAAAGTTGCTGTCGGTAAGCCATATCAAAGTATGACAAGAAATTATGATGATCATGAAATTGCTATTGGTTAGATTTCGTGTATTAAGCAGTGATATGGCTTGCCTGATCATCTCGTGTGGTTTGGCGGTGATCTTGCATGGATGTACAGCCTCGGAATACCAAAAGTCGGTAGACGAAGCGTTGGCCAAAGGCGTGAGAAAAGACAGCCTTTTTCTGGGGCTTAGGCTGGGAATGACCAGAGAGGCGTTTTTTTGCGCATTGCAGGCAACTCAATCAGCAGAGGTTGGTAACAAATAGCCATGCAAATACATCTGTTCATTACCAGGTGCCAGGACTAAAAGCAAGTGCGTTCATAGATTTTTATCCGCAATTTTATGAGGGTAAAATTTATGAAATGCCAGTAACCTTTCAGTATACGGGCTGGGCACCGTGGAACAAGCAACTTTCTTCCGATAGCCTGACCCTTGATGTGGTGAGCCTTTTTGAAAAATGGTATGGTGGTAAGTTCCTGAAAATGCAACACCCGGATGGCTACACGTTCTTTGTAAATGTGGATGGCAACCGGCGCATTGTCGTACAGCCCTACAACGACCATGTGGTGAAAGCTACGTTTACGGATATGCTGGTACCGAGCTTGCATCAGTAACATTAAGCAAATCTTCTATGAAAGCCTATCATTATGTCACCTGTTACCTGCTGTTGTGTGCAGGATGCCAGTCAGACAGGCAGGAGCACGCTGCCGACAGACTGTTTACGCTGATGCCTTCGGATCAAACCCAGGTGACTTTTAGCAACGACTTGTCTTACGACGAAGACTTTAACATCTACACCTATCGCAATTTTTATAATGGAGGGGGTGTTGCCCTGGGAGACGTAGACCATGATGGATTCATAGATATATTCTTCACAGGCAATATGCAGTCCAACAGGCTCTATAGAAATCTCGGTAAAGACAGTACCCGCACTTTTTCGTTTGAAGACATCACCACAGACGCTGGCGTAGCAGGATTACGCGCCTGGTCAACGGGCGTGAGCATGGCCGATGTGAATGGCGACGGCTGGCTGGATATCTATGTCTGCAATTCGGGAGACGTAGCAGGAGATAACAAACAAAACGAACTCTACATCAACAATGGTGTAGGGGCTAATGGAAAGCTGACTTTTACAGAATGTGCCGAAGCGTATGGCCTGGCCGACAGGGGCTACTCTACCCATGCTGCTTTTTTTGATTACGACAAAGATGGCGACCTGGATATGTACTTGCTCAATAACTCCTACCAGGCTATCGGCAGCTTTAACCTGCGCAAGAATCAACGTACCAAAAGAGATGCGATAGGCGGCGACAAGCTGTTTCGCAACGACGACGGCCATTTTGTGGATGTAAGTGAAGCCGCTGGCATCTACGGCAGCATCATTGGGTTTGGATTGGGCGTCACGGTGGGCGATGTAGATAAAGACGGCTGGCAGGATATTTTTGTATCCAACGATTTTTTCGAGCGCGACTATCTGTACATCAACCGGCATGATGGTACTGGGCGGCAACCCGCTTTTAAAGAGTCGCTGGAACAACAGATGCGCAGCATCAGCGGAGCGTCTATGGGAGCCGACATGGCCGACCTGAACAACGACAGTTATCCCGACATATTTGTCACCGAAATGCTTCCTGAAAAAGAAAACCGACTGAAAACCAAGACTACATTTGAAAGCTGGGACCGCCACCAGTATAACCTCAAAAACGGATACTATCACCAGTTTACCCGCAACATGCTGCACCTCAACAACGGCGACTCCTCTTTTAGTGAAATAGGGCGGCTTGCCGGTGTCCATGCTACCGACTGGAGCTGGGGCGCACTCATAGCTGATATGGATAATGACGGGTTGAAAGATATTTTCGTAGCCAATGGCATCTATCAGGATTTAACCGACCAGGATTTCATCCAGTTTATCTCCAATGAGCAGACTATGCAATCTATCATGACCAAAGACAAGGTAGACTTTAAAAAACTCATAGATGTCATCCCTTCAGAGCGGATTGCCAACTATCTGTTTGTCAACCAGGGAGACTACACTTTTGATAACAAAGCAGAAGCCTGGGGAATGGCTCAGCCCAGTCATTCCAACGGTGCTGCCTATGGCGACCTGGATAACGATGGCGACCTGGACCTGGTGGTCAACAACGTGAACATGCCTGCTTTTGTGTATCGCAATGATACCAATATCCGGCTGCCGGATCGTCATTATCTCAAGCTGATCCTAGTAGGAAAAGGCAAAAATACGGCCGCGCTGGGCAGCCAGATCACGCTCTACTATGATGGAAAGCTGGCTTACCAGGAACAGATGCCCATGCGTGGCTTTGAGTCGTCGGTAGACCCCCGACCTAATTTCGGACTAGGCAAATCCGATCGCATTGATTCGCTGATTGTCCGCTGGCCGGATGGAAGCACCTCGGTTCTAAAAGATGTCAAAGCTAACCAAACACTCACTCTGCGCCAGGAAGAGGGCGTGATGCCATTGGGCCGGCAACCACAGCAACAGATTGCTTACTTACAGGAAGTGAAAGGAGTAGTGGATTCCACTTTTAGTCACCGGGAAAATGATTTTGTGGATTTTGACCGAGACCGGCTGCTTTTTCACATGCTGTCTACCGAAGGACCCAAACTCGCCAAAGGCGACGTGAATGCTGATGGATTAGAAGATTTTTATGTGGGCGGAGCCAGCGGCCAGGCAGGCACTTTATTTTTGCAGCAACCGAATGGATCATTTGCTCGGCAAAGTAGGTATGTGTTTGAACAGGACAAGATCAGCGAAGACCTGGGTTGCCTGTTCTTTGATGCTGATGGAGACAAAGACCTGGATTTGTACATCACCAGTGGAGGAAACGAGTTTTCCAGCAGCTCAACCGCCTTGGTAGATCGCCTGTACCTCAATGATGGCAAAGGTGACTTTAGCAGGTCGCCCCAACTGCTGCCAACTGCGGCAAAATTCACCAGCACCTCCTCTGTGGCTGCCAGCGATTACGACAAAGACGGTGACCTGGATTTGTTTGTGGGGGGAAGGTTAGTGCCCTTGCTGTATGGCGCGCCGCCAGACAGTTATTTATTGGAAAATGATGGTCATGGACACTTTGCTGATGTCACCAAAGACAAAGCTCCACAGTTACAAGCAGGCATGGTCACTGATGCTACCTGGCAGGATATAGACCGGGATGGCGATGATGACCTGATCGTTGTGGGAGAGTGGATGCCCATTCGTTTATTCAAAAACAACGGTGGAAAGCTGGTGGAAGCTACCCATGATGCCGGTCTTGACGACACCCGTGGCTGGTGGAACACGCTCACGGCAGCAGATATTGACCAGGATGGTGACATGGATTTTGTGGCAGGCAATCACGGACTCAACTCCCGGTTTAAAGCCAGCAAGCAGCGCCCTGTCCGTATGCTGGTGCAAGATTTTGATGGCAATGGTACAGCCGAGCAGATCATCAGCACCTACCAGGGAGATACCGCTTACCCGATGGTGCTCAAACACGACCTGGTGATGCAGCTACCCAACCTGAAAAAGAAGTACCTGAAGTATGAAGATTACAAAAGCCAGACTGTAGCGGATATTTTCACCAAAGCACAACGTGCCCAGGCACTTACCCTTGAGGTCAATCAACTGGCATCCAGCGTATTGCTCAACGATGGCAGCGGCCATTTCAAGGTGCAGGCACTGCCAAAAGAGGCGCAGTTTTCTCCCGTATACAGTGTGCTCGTGCAGGATATGAATCAGGATGGCCAGCAGGATATATTGCTGGGCGGCAATTTGTATGGTGCCAAACCTGAGGTGGGCCGCTACGATGCCAGCGAGGGGCTTTTGTTGCTAGGGGATGGCAAGGGATTTCAGCCCGTTAGTAGTGCCATTTCCGGCATTAAGATCGCAGGAGAAGTCAGAGACATGATGGTGCTTGATACGCAGGGCGGACAAATGATCGTCGTTGCCAGGAATAATCTGCCGCTACAGTTTTATCAATATCGTAAAAAATCAAAGCAGCTACCTTGACATAACCCGCATGTATGCAAATATAGTTGTCGAATCTGATCAGAAAGTGCTGGAATATGATCTCCGGATTGCTGTAATTTGTCGCAGAGACCCTTTAGCATGTTTACCAAATATCTACAAACACAACCCGAATGACGCAAAACAAACCCAACAACATCACGCTACTAGGTACCGGCCTGATCGGCAATTTTTATGCGGCGACAATCAACGGTCAACGCATGACCGACAGGGTGCATACGGTGTATTCCCGGTCTGAGGAAAGGGCACAGAAGTTTGCCAAACAGTGGGAAATTCCCTGCTGGGAAACAGACATGGCCAAAGCTATCCGGTCTGCTGATACCCAGGTGGTCGTCATCGGCCTGCCCAATCATCTTCACTTAGAAGCAGTTCGGCTGGCTGCTGAGGCTGGCAAAGCGATCTTGTGTACCAAGCCTTTGGGCAGAAATGCCTCGGAGGCTTTGCAGATGCTCAAAATAGTAGAAGAAGCAGGCGTTTTTCATGGTTACCTGGAAGACTTAGCGTACCCTTCCAAAACACTGAAAGCCCTCAATTCTGTTAAAAATGGTGCTTTAGGGAGAATCTTATGGACACGCTCCCGGGAGGCTCATCCCGGTCCGCACAGCGACTGGTTTTGGAATGCCGAACTCTCGGGTGGTGGGGCTATTATAGATATGGGATGTCACTGTATTGAGATTGGCAGAAACTATATCGGCAAAGATGTATTGCCGGTAGAGGTGATGTGCTGGGCAGATACGCTGGTCAAACCCATAGAGGCAGAAGACAATGCCATTGGCCTTGTTAAATATGCCAACGGCGCAGTGAGCCAGTTTGAGGTGAGCTGGTCGTACCGGGGCGGCATGGACATCAGAGATGAGGTAGCCGGCACGGAAGGCACCCTGCGCGTGGATCATTTCCTGCGTACCGGACTGGAAATGTTTACCAGTGTAGGGGAGCAGGGATATGTGGCCGAAAAAGCAGAAAGTGAGACAGGCTGGCTGTTTCCGGTTGGCGACGAAGCCCATGCGCTGGGCTATCCCCAGATGTTTCAGGATATGTTTGATGCCATGGATAAAAATAAAGCACCGATGGAAACCTTCTACGATGGCTATATTGTCAACGCCATCATGGATGCCTGCTACAAGTCGGCAAAAACAAAGAAGTGGGAACCGGTGGTGCTGGAGGTCTGGAGAGGTAAAGAAGAAACCAGCCAGCAAACGAACTATCAAGAATATGACCAGCAGCACTATCTGATCAAAGAAGAACTGTTGCCGGATGGCAGGAAAAAAGTGATCCTCAAAGAAAAAGCAAGCGGCAATATCATACAACGGGAGATCAGTTCTTAGGAAAAAAGAAAGGTAATAGTACGTTGTATGCATCGTTTATCATAAAATAAGACAAATGCTCCATAACAAAATTCTTGTCATCATTGGTGGCACTTCCGGCATGGGTTTGTCGGCGGCAAAGGCATTCATACAGCAAGGTGCCCGAGTGGTAGCCGTAGGCCGTAATGCCGATACCTGCGAGCAGGCAAAACAAACACTTGGTTCACAAGCACTGGTTATTTCCGCAGATGCCACGCAGGAGCATACCGCCTCTGACGCTATCGCGCAGTGTATCAAAATGTGGGGAAGCTTCGACGGACTTTACCATGTGGCCGGTGGTAGCGGCAGGCGCATGGGCGATGGCCCTTTGCATGAAATTACCCTGGAAGGATGGCACAAAACGCTGGAACTAAACCTTACCTCTGTGATGCTTTCTAACCGCGCTGCCATTCGCGCTTTCAAAGATGCCAAACAGGGCGGCACTATTCTGAACATGGGTTCAGTACTAGGCTACTCGCCTGCTCCTGCGTACTTTTCTACCCATACCTATGCCACGACCAAAGCGGCCATCATTGGATTTTCCAAGTCTATTGCCGCCTATTATGCTAAAGATAATATACGCATCAATGTGATCGCACCCGCCCTGGTAGAAACGCCCATGGCACAAAGAGCAGCAACCGATACGGTGATCATGGATTATATCAAAACCAAACAGCCCTTGGACGGAGGCAGAATTGGCAGACCCGAAGACCTGGACCAGGCTGCCTGCTTTTTTATGTCTGACGGCTCCTGCTTTACCACCGGGCAAGTACTGGCTGTTGATGGTGGCTGGACGGTCAGCGAGGGTCAAATCACGTCAAGAGCTTAAACATGGCAATAGCAATAGGCATCGATCTAGGTGGAACCAATATCAAAGGGGTGTTGCTTGATGATACTGGTAAAATCCTCTACCAAACTTCGCAGGCAACAGCCCCCGATGCATCCGATGAAGATCAAGGACATCACTGGAAGCAGGCTGTTGCTGCCATGATACGCACATTAAAAGGTGCAAGCGATCTTCCTATAAATACGATCGGACTGGCAGCACCGGGTCTTCCCAACAACGCCAACTCTGCCATTCGTATCATGCCGGGGAGACTGGACAGCCTGGAAAATTTTATGTGGGCAGATTACCTGCAAGAGCAACAAGTGTGGGTGCTCAACGACGCTCATGCGGCCCTGATGGCAGAAGCAAAATTTGGTGCAGGCCGGGGGATCGGCAATATTGTGATGCTTACCCTGGGAACAGGCGTAGGCGGAGGCATCCTGATCAATGGAGAGCTATATCAGGGCAACTTTCAGATGGCAGGGCACCTGGGACACATGGCCTTGGAAGCAGATCAGGAGCACCTGGGCATCACGGGGATGCCCGGCACCCTGGAGAATGCAATGGGTGATGCGACGGTTACCCAACGGTCTTATGGAAAATTTTTGTCAACACATGCCCTGGTAGAAGCATACACACAGGGAGACACTTTTGCTACTTATTTATGGCTCAATGCCGTGCGTAAACTAGCCATTGGACTTTGTTCATTACGCAACCTGCTCTCTCCCGAACTGATCATTTTGGGCGGAGGCATCACCAAAGCCGGCGATGCGCTTTATACACCGCTGGCAGATTTTATGGATATATACGCATGGAAAAATGTGGGGGAGAAACTACCCGTGCAAGAGGCTCATTATAGTGATATGGCTGGTGCTGTGGGTGCGGCTGGTTTTGCCCTTAGCCAGCACAATAGCCGGTAATTTTTAAATTCAACATACAACTTATGGATGTAATTAATCAGTATTTAAATAAATGTCGTCAGATTATTGACGTTGTGGAACAGCAGTCGGAAGCGATACAAACAGCCGCTGCCTGGTTTGCCGATACCATTATGGCAGGCCGTATGGTACACGTATTCGGCTCGGGCCACAGCCGGATCATGGTAGAAGAAATGTGGCCGCGCTATGGCTCTTTTCCTGGCTTCAACCCTATCGTAGAACTGTCGCTGACTTTTCATAACCTAGTAGTAGGAGCCAACGGGCAACGGCAGGCTATGTTTCTGGAAAATGTGCCGGGTCTGGCAGCGCGTATCCTTCGTAACTTTGACCTGAGCAACCAGGATACGGCCCTGATCATCTCCTCCAGCGGATGCAATGTAGTGCCTATTGAAATGGCAGAAAATTTTCAGCAAAACAATATCAAAGTAGTCGCCCTGATTACCAAAGAGCACTCCGGCAAAAGCACCAGCAAGAGAGAAGACGGCAAAAAGCTGGGCGATTTTGCTGACCTAATTCTGGATACAGGTGCTCCCGCAGGCGATGCGATGGTGAAAATACCCAACCTGGATACGCCTGTTTCTCCCGGCTCTACCATTGGCGGGGCATTACTGGTCAATAGCATCAAAGCAGAAGTAGCCCGTCTACTGACAGAAGCCGGTCAGCCACCCAAGGTACTGAGCGGCGCGGTTGTGGTGGGTGCGGAAAGAGCGACCGCGCTTTTTGAAAGTGCCTACGACGAACATGCGCATCGCCTGGCCGCTTTGTATGCTTCCGTAGGAGAAAAGAAGCCATAGGCATCATTATAAAATTATCTGAACATTATGATGGAATTTATCAATCATCAACATATTCCTTTACTGGCAGAGACCGACATCCTCGTCATCGGAGCAGGTTCTGCGGGATGCCTTGCAGCCCTGGCCGCCAGTCGCGGCAAATATCAGGTGATGCTGGTAGAAAGGTATGGCTTCTTCGGAGGCACCTCTACGCAAATGCTGGATACTTTCTACGGATTTTTTACGCCGGGGGAAACCCCTAGAAAGATTGTAGCCGGAATGCCCGATACTATTGTCAATGCGCTGCATCAAACAGGGGACATGTTCCTTCGTCCCAATACGTATGGAGCAGGCACGGGTGTCAATTATAACCCGGAACGTTTGAAGCTGGTATGGGATCAACAGATAACACAGGCTGGTATTCGCTTCCTGTTACACACCACACTCATTGATGTGGCAACAGAAGAAGACGAGCGATCAAGCTGTATTTTTTGGAACAAGAGCGGATTCTACAAGGTAAAAGCCAGGCGTATCATTGATGCTTCGGGGGATGCTGATTACTGCCACCTGGCAGGATATTCCTATGAATTGGCTGGTGATACGGAACCGGCACAGAGCATGACCACGACCTTTCGGATGAGCAACGTAAACCTGGAAAAATACGAGCAGGCAGGCGGTAAAAAAATGCTGAAGGAAAAAATGAACCAGGCGGTTGATACCGGAAAACACCCATTGCCCCGCAAAGAAGGATCAGCGCATGAGATGTGCCAGCCACATTGTATTTCTACCGTAGCTGTTAAGGTGAGTGGTCTCCATGCTCTGGATGTGGAAGAACTCACGCAAGCTGAGATAGAAGGGCGGCGGCAGGCGTTTGTGTACGAAGCATTTTTCCGTGATGAAGTGCCCGGATACGAAGATGCCAAAATCATTGGACTGTCTCATCAGATAGGCGTACGGGAAACCAGGCGCGTATATGGAGAATATCGCCTGACCAAAGAAGATTGCCTGAGCGGATTGATGCCTCAGGATCGCATCTTGTTGTGTGGAGCACCCATCGAAGATCACCGGCAGGGAAAGGACGGAGATGATGAAACAGTTTGGGAATACATTCCTGGTCAGGGTGTATATGGCGTGCCCTATGGGGCAATTGTTCCCAAAGGAAGTCAGCGTGCCTGGGTAGTAGGCCGTTGTTTTTCTGCTACGCACGATGCACACGCCTCCTGCCGCTCGATGGCCCAAACCATGTCTATGGGACAAGCAGCAGGACTGGCGGCTGTTCTTTCTCTGGACGAAGACACAAGTGCTAACGCTTTGGATACTAATAAGTTGCAAACAAAGCTGGAGCAGGTAGGAGCTATCCTGGAACTTCCTGATGTGTTGGCTGATATTAGTCGTGACGGGTGGGGATTAACGGTGGGCGGTAATCGGTAATCGGTAATCAGTGATCGGTAAGCGGTAATTATGAAACTCTAGGGAGTTGGGCAAGGTTTTGGCGTAAAAATTTTAAACCAGACAAAATTTGATCAACATGAGCTATGCGATGAGTTTTAAGGATTTAGAAACCTATAAACTATCAAGAGAAATTGCATGTGAGATATTTCGTATCTCAAAGGTTTTTCCTTCTGAAGAAAAATACGCTTTAACAGATCAAATCAGACGTTCTTCCAGATCTGTTGGAGCACAAATCGCTGAAAGTTGGGGAAAGAGAAAATATGTAAAACATTTTATGTCTAAACTAACAGATGCGGACTCTGAGCAGTTTGAAACACAACACTGGTTGGAAGTTGCGCTAGAATGTGAATACGTTTCCATGAAACAATGTAAAGAACTCACAGACAAATGCGAATTACTTGGCAAAATGATCAACAACATGATACAAAAAGCCCCACAGTTCTGCCAAACTTGATTCGGTGAGCGGTAGTCAGTAAACATTGATTACCGATCACTGACCACCGATTACCGATCACAAAAGCTACTGATTAAAAAACTAACAATGACACCCACCACCCCCTTCACCCGTACCGTGCTCGGTGATATTGCCACTGAAGAAATGGGGCTTACTTATTCGCACGAGCATATCATTATTGAAGAGAGTTTTCCTACTTTATCCAACCCACTGTTTCTGCTCAACGACGTAGACAAAGTTTCAGAAGAGCTACTGCGTTTTTATGAAGCGGGTGGCAGAACGATGGTAGATACCATGCCTGCCAACTGTGGTCGCAATGTGCTCAAGCTGGCCGAAGTTTCCCGCCGCACCGGGGTCAATATTGTTGCACCTACAGGCATCCACCTGGAGATGTATTACCTGCCTAACCACTGGCGCTACACCTACACAGAAGATCAGCTGACGCAGTTGTTCATCGACGACGTGATGATTGGTATTGACGCGCACGACTATAACGGGCCTTACGTGCAGCGCACGGCACATCGGGCAGGGATGGTCAAGCTGGCTACCGGTGACGAAAAGATCACAGCCCACCAGGAAAAAATATTTCATGCCGTGGTCAATACGCACCGGCAAACCGGGGTTCCTATACTCACGCACACCAATTTTGGCAAACATGCCATTGATCAAGCCAACTTGTTCGACAAGCTGGGAGCTGATCTGAGTCATGTGGTCATCTCGCATGTAGACCGCTACCAGGACGTGGGATACCACCGGGAATTGCTACAGACAGGCATCAACGTAGAATATGACAGTGCCTTTCGCTGGAAAGAAAAACCCAACTGGACTTACACCTTGCTGGAAGCCCTATTGCCTGACTATCCGGATCAGATCACGATGGGTATGGATGCGGCCAAGCATAGCTACTGGCAGTCGTATGGTGGCGAGCCGGGCCTGAACTTTTTGCTCACTACTTTCAAAGAAGACCTTAAAAATATGGGGCTGATGCAGTATTACGACAAGATCTTTTTTACAACACCTGCTCAGCTGTATACTTTTGCAGATATTACTTCAAAATAAATATGACACAACATGAACCCAAAAGCACCTTCCACTTCCCGACGACACTTTATAAAAGCCTCCGCGTGTATGGCCTCAGGCACCATCCTGAGCAGCTTCATACCTGCCCGAAAAAGTCGTTTGTTAAATAATGTAAAAGTAAGCGGTCACCTTTGGGTGTATGCCAGCAAATATCCACCGGACTGGGATTCCACCCCGGATTTACCAAAAGTATTTTCTGATTTTAGCTATGCAGGCATGGACGGCGTAGAGCTTATGGAGGTTAATCTCCGCCACGATGATGCCGTAGCGAACATACAACAACTCATCAGCCAGTACAAACTACCCGTGACCGGCACTTCCTATGGTGCAGATATGTGGAACAAAGAAGCGCATACTGCCATTCTCAAAGATGTGACGCTTGTCACCGAACGGCTACACCAACTGGGTGGCACTACCTTTGGTATTTCTGTGGGAAATGCTGAGCACCGTAAAACCGCAGCAGAGCTGGATGCCCAGGCCGATGTGCTCAAAGAAGTGATGAAAATCTGCAAATCAAAACAAGTAATACCTAACCTGCACAACCATACGTATGAGGTAGCAGATAATCTGCATGACCTCAAAGGAACGCTGGCCCGTGTGCCGGATATCAAGCTAGGTCCTGACATCAACTGGCTGATTCGTGCAGGTGTTGATCCTGTTGTGTTCATTCATAAATATGGTGACAAAATCATATACCTTCATCTGCGCGATCAGCAAGCAGATGGAAAATGGACAGAAGCACTGGGAGAAGGCAACACGGATTTTTCTGCTATTGCCCAGGCACTGCAAGAAGCAAACTTTGCAGGAAGAGCTGCTATAGAACTGGCCTTTGATACCCCACCACAGCGTCCGTTAAAAGAAGACTGGAAAATTAGCCGGAAATTTGTGCAAAAGACTTTTGGGTGGTGAAAGCAGGAAATATCCAAAATATGAAGGTTGTAAACTAACTTCAGAAGAGCAAACAGATGTTTTGTAAGACAGTATTAAAATAATTTAAAAGTACAGTAATTGCAATTATGTTAAACAAAATGTTTTGCCATTGCTCGGATTTTCACGGATATCTGTCCAAGATGATTGTAGCAGAAAGAAACAAGTGTCATACGTGATGAAATTAGCATTTCTATCCTTTACTTTGCCCTAACTTTTTCCCTGCATTAGAGAATTGATAACAGAATATCACGATGAACCGTAGATCTTTCATTGAACAGATCATGGCTGGTAGTGGCGCAATGGCATCGGCACCCCTGCTCGGATTTCCCCATGTTGCTTTTGGAGCAACTACCGGGACTTATGTCCTAAAAGGCAATAGTGAGCTTTCCGCAGATGTGGTGATCGCCGGGGGTGGTTTGGGCGGTTGCGCGGCAGCATTGGCAGCCTTACGCAATAATTTAAGGGTTATCTTAACAGAAGAAACTGACTGGATCGGTGGGCAACTTACCCAGCAGGGCGTACCGCCGGATGAGCACCAATGGATAGAATCACATGGTGCAACGCAGCTTTACCGTGATTTCCGCCACGCCATCCGACAATATTATATCCGAAATTACCCGCTGACCCATGCAGCCAGTACCCGGAAATATTTAAATCCGGGCGATGGAATTGTTTCCAGATTGTGTCACGAACCTCGCGTGGCACTGGCCGTGCTGCACGATATGCTGGCTCCTTACGTCAGTGCCGGAAAATTAGTACTCTTGCTGGAGCATAAGATTACCAGTGCCGATGTCACGGGCGACAAAGTCCGAGCACTCAAAGCAAACAACTGTCGGAACGGGAATGATCTGGTACTCTCGGCACCTTATTTTGTGGATGCTACAGAACTGGGAGACCTGCTTCCGCTCACAGGTACTGAATACATAACAGGATCAGAAGCTAAAGCGGAAACCAGGGAACTACATGCTGCCCAAAAAGCTAATCCTGATAACCACCAGGCGTTCACTGTTTGCTTTGCTATGGATTATGTAGCAAAAGCTAACCATGTTATTGATCAACCTGGTGAATATAACTTCTGGCGCAACTTTATGCCTAATATAACACCCCCCTGGCCCGGCAGATTGCTGGACCTGGAATACGCTAATCCTTCGACACTGCAACCTAAAGCTCTGGGTTTTCATCCCGAAGGTATTCCTACCGGCGATATGCTCAACCTGTGGAACTACCGACGGATCATCGATAAAAATAATTTCAAACCTGGTTTTTACAACAGTGATATCACTGTTGTAAACTGGCCACAGAATGATTACTTTCCGGGCAACATCATCGATGTAAGTGAGCAGGAATTTAGCAAGCACTTCGAGCGGGGCAAGCAGTTGAGTCTATCACTATTATACTGGTTGCAGACCGAAGCACCTCGTCCGGATGGAAGGCAAGGATGGCCGGGGCTGCGTTTGCGTGGTGACATCATGGGTACCGAGGATGGTCTGGCGAAATATCCGTATGTCAGAGAATCACGCCGCATCAAGGCGATGTTCACCGTGTTGGAAGAGCATGTAGGCACAGCGAATCGTGCCCTGATCACCGGCAAAGATTCCGGTAATACCGCAGCTGATTTTTATGATAGTGTAGGCGTAGGTTATTATCATATTGACTTGCACCCCAGTACCGGAGGAGATAATTATATTGACTTCGACTCCCTGCCTTTCCAGATACCATTGGGCGCATTGCTGCCGCTGCGTATGGAAAACCTGCTTCCTGCCAACAAGAATATTGGCACCACGCATATCACCAATGGCTGTTACCGGTTGCATCCGGTAGAGTGGAGCATTGGTGAATCGGTAGGTTTACTGGTAGCGTACGCGCTTAACAGGAAAGTAACACCCCGTGCAGTCCGTGAGAACGCACAAATGCTCGCATCGTTCCAACAGCTTATTCGCTCACAGGGCATTGAAACGCACTGGCCTGGGTAATAGTTTTTTATTGAAATACTTTAATCACGAAATAAAATCAAAAAACCGTTTTCAATAAAAGTCGGAAATCAACATTTCCGACGTATTGAAAAATTTATTTCTTTTCCTTACCTTTGAGCGATAGAAATGCTCCAGCCTTCATTCACTTTGTTTCCGAAAATCCGATGCCCGATCAATTAATACTATCTTCTTCATTGCCCGACCATCCCTCAGCCTATACAGTAAGCCAGCTATTGACTTATTTTGAAAGAGAGCTGAAGAAGAAAAATAATTACCGCTACCTTGTGCGCAAATATCTGCTGTATTGTATTCAGGAAAACTACTTCGTAGATGATATCAGTTGTGCCGCACACACAGCAGGTAAACCTGCCAGTATGGTTTCTCCGGTAAGAAAGTTTCTACGCTTTGCCAAAGCGCATAGCATCACATCAGTCAGGCCAGACCCGCCAAAAAGCCATGTACCACCGGCTGCTCATGAGTTGATTTTGCAGTTTATTGCAGAAAATACCACGTTAAGAGGCAAAGAGAGCAAAGCCAAGTATGTACAAGGACTCAATGCTTTTTTTTTGTTTATGCAGGCAGCACAAGCCAGTTTCACTGCGCCTCTCACTGAACAGTTTATTCAGAACCTCAAAGACAAAGATTATTCTCCTTTTACCATCAACTTATATATTTCGGCTGTCAAGCAGTTTGCCCAATGGATACTGCTGCGTTATGATCAGCTTTCCACCCCCTTGTCGGAGATGCAGCTGGCCGCTGTACGGAATATACTACTGATCTCAGGACTTAAAACAGAAAAGACCTTTTATAAAGATTCACTCAGCAGAGTAGAACGGGAAGCGTTATTGGGCATGATCAGTGAGCTAAAATGGCAGGTGATAGTCTCTTTAATGGCACATTGCGGCTTACGCACAGTGGAAGTTACACGACTTAAAGGCAAAGACATAGATTTGGAGAGAAGCAGGTTGTGGGTGCTGGGGAAGGGAAAGGACAGCAAACAAGCCATCAAACTCTTTGAAGCCTGTGCGTTCTATCTGCGCACCTATCTCTCAGCGCATTTGCGTTTGGCAAAGGAGCAGCAGCTACTTTTCCCTGGTCTCACCACCCGGCAGATCCGCTACCACGTAGACAAGTATTTGACGATGGCCGGATTGAAGCACCAGAGAGTATCAGCCCACAGTCTGCGTCATACGGCAGCACAACTGCTACTCTCAGAGGGTGTAGACCCGGTGTACGTGCAGCGGCAGCTGCGTCATCAGCAGTTTGAAACCACACAGTTTTATGTGCGAAAACAAATAGACAAAGACTATTTTGATCATATGCCCGAGTGAAGCTTTTCTTACCGGACTACGACAAAACAACCAATCCCAAAGTTCTCATAGGTGGCTTCGGGTTTGGCCCGGCTGCTATGTATCCTCTGATTGTGCTCAACCACCACTACAAACGCATGGTACCGGTTTTGCCTGTCGAACTGTCTTTAAAACTAGAGAGGCTTTTGCTGAGTTGCCGCTATGAATACAGCTATACTACGGTACATTTGGCTTAAAGTGGGCTGTGAGGACACAGCCCACGGCCTTCGCGCCTCGGTTTGTGTCTCCACAAACCGAAACTGTACCGTAGTATAGAATACAGCTTAACCAATAAGCTACGGGGAGATTTAAGCCAATATCAGCGGCAAAAGTATCACCTGTTAAGTTTTGAAGTCGGATTTAAATTACCTTGATGATGTAGTACACGTTTTTTAGGGTTATGAAAACTAATATACCAGGGTATATTTCCGGTTTGTGAGTCCGCGTCCCGGCGGGGAACCGCACGTTGGCAGGGGGTGCCCAGCACGGCCCACTTTCAGGCGATGTACCGTATTGTAGAAAATCAATTAGTCGAAAATGTGTCGCTTATCATAACTTTAATTACATATATTTTAGCTTGATCTTTCATGTTGGCTTGGCTTTAGAAGCGGCGGGCATTTTCTTTATGGAACCACCATTGGCTCTTTTGTGTAGGACAACAATTTTATTACATCGGCCTTACAGACATACCGATTCATCGGTTTAACATATCTAGAGCGTCTATGCTGATTTTTCTACATTCAGTTTAGCCTTATCAGCGTTATTTACCCATGTGATAAGTAAAGAAACTATCTACTCCGACAATCTAAATGGACTTTTCAAGACAATAAATTTGGGCTTTTCGCGATAGCAAAATGAAAATTTTAAGTGGAACTTTGCCACATAAAATTTTAAAATTGGAAGGAAGCTTTGCAAGGTTGCAACCATGTTTTACATATTGCCTCACCCACGCACGCTGGTGCTAAGATGTTGGAAAATGAAATGATAAAAACAGCTATTGAGGGCACACTCCGTGTACTAAAAGCCGCTAAAGAGGCAGGCGTGAAGCGAGTGGTAATGGCTTCCAGCTTTGGTGCAGTCGGATTCAGCAATTTACAGTCGAACACCGTAACCACAGAAACTGATTGGACAGACTCGAATCAAAAGGGTCTATCTGCTTATGAAAAAATCAAAAGGATTGGCAGAGAAAGCAGCTTGGGATTTCATCCGACAAGAAGGTGAAAACTTGGAACTGGCTACTATAAAGTTAGTATTTCAAAATCCGTTACTATTCTTATACCAGACTATTAGCTGCTATTTGAAACAAACACTTTCTAAACAATGGACAAACTATTAAAACTTATATTATTCATTATTTTTATTCTTGCCAGTTTTCAAGGAATTGCACAAAATGACTATTTGGCCAGTTCTTGGAAAAAGCAAGTAAAACCAATCGAGTGCCAATATTTGACTTCAGGCTTTACCGAAAAACTAAGCGAGCTGGGACACAATTTTTATCCTTGGCAGCAAACTAATTATCAAAGTAACGGACAAATTTGGGGCAATGCTAACGAGTTTGCAAAGCAAGACACATTGAAAGATGGACAACAGATGTATAATTCCAAAACCGTGCTGAGTCAAAACGAAATCCTTTTTTTGGACTTTGGCGACGAAAAACTGTTTCCCGTAACCAAAGGAATGTTCAAGGACCAAACATTCAAAACTGCAAGATATTTACCTACAAGAATTTTAGACTATTTTGAACGACAAAAGATCCATGCAACCAATAAGTCTGGACCTTTCGCTGCATCGGTCGCTAACTGTAATGAGAAAGGACTTTGATCTGAGATAACGTAAAAGTTAGATTTAGTTTGAACAAAGATAGATTTGATTAAAAGAACTTTCTTAATTATGCTGAATTTTGAATTCCTAAAAAAGTAAAAAATGAATCAAACAGACAAGGTTTTTCTAATCACAGGCGGCTCATCCGGTGTAGGTAAAGCCACGGCCATTGGATTGGCACAGAAAGGAGCCAAAGTTGTTATTGTCAACCGCAATGCAGCACAAAGCCAGCAAGCTTTAAAAGAGATTGCTCACCGAACAGGAAATGACCAAGGAACGTACCTGACGGCTGACTTGTCTCTGCAATCTTCTATCCGAAATTTAGCTGATGAATTCAAAAGGAAATATGACAATCTACACGTTTTAGCCAATTGTGCTGGTGCTATTTTCAACCAAAAACAGATCACAAGCGAAGGGATAGAAAGAAGTTTTGCGGTTAATTATATGAGTCACTTTGTACTGACCAATCAATTACTGGATATGCTAAAAGCCAGTGGACCATCGAGGATCATTACAGTAACCGGCAATCCGAGCTTCCTGAAAAATGCAAAAGTGAATTTTGATGACTTACAGCATCTCAACCAATTCAATGGAATGATGGCCACCGCCAATGCGATGTATGCAAGGCAAATTTTTACATTTGAGTTGGCAAAAAGACTGAAAGGTGAGAAGGTTACTGCTAACGCATTCAATCCTGGTGTAATAAAATCTAACCTCACAGCCCATTCACCCTGGTACATGAAACTGTTGGCTGTCTTTTACAAACCATTTGAAAAAGATGTCTGTGGCGTATCCACCTATCTTTCCACTTCAGAAGAAGTTCAGAATGTATCGGGAAGGTTCTTTAATCACAACAGAAATATCATACCTTTTCATGAGAAATTTGACCGGAAAGCGGGTGAAAAATTATGGTCAATGAGTGAAGAACTATCATTGACTGATTTTTAACATTATTGATTCACATACACACCAAACGCCAGGTATTTGTATGCAGTAACATATCAACTTCTGTTTTTTGGATACATCATACCGGGATTCGGATACGGGCTTCATTGATATTTTCCCGACTTTTGCGTTAGTACACATCATAAATATGAAGCTATGAAAACGATTGAAAAAATGACATTAGGAAGCCAGGGGTTAGCAGTGCCCAAAGTAGGATTAGGCTGCATGGGGATGACCCAGATCGCCGGAGCCGATGTTTACGGAAGCGCAGATGAAAAGGAAGCCATTGCTACGATCCACCGTTCATTGGAGTTGGGTGGCAACCTGCTGGATACTGCCGATCTTTACGGTCCGTTGCTCAATGAACGCCTTATTGCCAAAGCCATCCGGGGAAACCGGGACAAATATATCATCGCCAGTAAGTTTGGGTATGAAATAGACGATAGCGAGCATCTTACCTGGAACTTCAACGGCAAACCGGCCTATGTGAAAAAAGCCCTAGAACGTTCCCTCAAAAACCTGAACACCGATCATATTGACCTGTACTATTTGCACCGACTGGACCCCAACACACCTGTTGAAGAGACGGTTGAAGCGATGGCAGCACTTGTCAAAGAAGGAAAGGTTAGGTATATCGGGCTATCGGAAGTTTCGTCGGAAACCATCAAAAAAGCCCATAAGGTGCATCCTTTGACGGCGGTACAAACCGAATATTCCTTGTTCGAGAGAACCGTTGAAGAGGCGGATATTTTGAAAACCCTGGATGAACTGGGTATCGGGTTTGTAGCTTATTCCCCTCTGGGAAGGGGCTTCCTAACGGGTGACATTACCAGTCCGGATGATTTTGCAGAAGATGACTTCAGAAGGCAAATACCGCGTTACCAGGGTGAGCAGTTTTACAAAAATCTGGAACTGGTACAAGCCATTCAAAAGATGGCCGGTGAAAAAGACATTACTCCCTCGCAACTGGCCATAGCCTGGGTCATTGCCAAAGGGTATTTGCCTATTCCGGGGACGAAGCACGTAAAATATGTTGAACAAAACATTGCGGCCACGAGTATAAATCTTAGTCAGGCAGAGATGGACCAGTTAGCATCCATTGTGCCGTTGGGCAACTCCACCGGTGCGCGGTATGATGAGGCCAGTATGACGCATATCAACAACAGTTAATGAAAAAAGGCAACCATAGTCCGTATGTTATCAATTCCATCTCTGAAATTCATCAGCAGATGGGATTGCCCAAACCCAAGCATCCATTGATCAGCGTGATTGATTATGCAGACATAAAAAACCAACCTGCGAGGCATTCCACCTCATTCGTGCTGAATTTTTATATGGTCTGCATCAAGAAAGACTATCATGGAAAACTCAAATACGGTCAGCATTATTATGATTTTGATGAAGGTATCATGACGTTTATTGCGCCCCGGCAGGTGGTTTTTGAGGCAAATGAAGCCGGCGTACATCATGGTTCTTTGTTGTTGTTTCATCCTGATTTTATCCGAAATTATTCTCTGGCAAAAAATGTCAACGACTATGGCTTTTTCTCCTACGAAGCTTATGAGGCACTGCACCTTTCTGAAAAAGAGGAGAAAATGATTGAAGGAATCATGCAGCACATTGCCGGTGAATATCAGTCAGCTGCTGATGTCTATAGCCAGGATGTGATGATTTCCCACCTGGAATTGCTGCTAAATTATGCCAACCGGTTCTACAACCGCCAGTTCATCACCCGTCACCAGGCTAGTCGTGGACTTCTGGCCGATGTAGAGTCGCTGTTGAAAACATTGTTCGACATGGATATGCCGCAAACCGGCGTGCCCACCGTGCATGATGTAGCTGACCAGCTTCATATGTCGCCCAACTACCTGAGTGATATGCTGCGCACCCTGACCGGACAGACCACGCAGCAGCACATTCATAGCAAACTCATTGAAAAGGCCAAAGAACAGTTGTCTACTACCTCGCTTTCTATCAGTGAAATTGCGTATCAGTTGGGGTTTGAATATTCGCAGTCATTCAGTAAGTTGTTTAAAAACAAGACGAATATTTCACCCAGTGAGTTTAGGGATTCCTTCCGGTAATTATTTACCCTTCTTTTCTTCGCTGATGCGATGAACCTCGTTGAGCAACAATGGAAAGGCTGGTTCGGTCATGTTGTGCCCGTATCCATCC
The DNA here is from genome assembly GCA_958296015.1 of Cyclobacteriaceae bacterium. Taxonomy (GTDB): domain Bacteria; phylum Bacteroidota; class Bacteroidia; order Cytophagales; family Cyclobacteriaceae; genus JAJNNC01. The sequence goes on along the minus strand of CATQIH010000001.1, from coordinate 175,832 downwards.
ATTTCATAGAGTACCGTATGTTTATGTCCGGCTACTTTCATCATCCGCATCAGGTAAGCATTTTCCTCATATCTTCCCAACAACTCCATTTCTCTGTCGCCGGTGATGAGCAATAAAGGGGGAGCATCCGCACGAACATGATAGAGCGGTGCCAGACTGTCAATAATGGGTTGCGTTCCCGGAATACCCCTTTCTTCCCGCACGGTAAAGTGTGTGATGGCATGACCACTAAAAGGGATCAACCCGGCAATGCTGTTCGCATCAATATCGTGTTGGTTGAGCCATGATGTATCCAAACCCACCATGCTGGCCAGATAGCCTCCCGCCGAGTGACCGGAGACGAAGATCAGAGAAGAGTCGCCGCCAAAGCTATTGATATGATGAAACACCCAACTCACCGCCGCAGCCGCATCTTCAATGTATTTGGGTGCTTTTACTTTCGGGTTCAAGCGATAGTTCACACCTACCACGCACACGCCTTCTTCCTTCAGTGCTTCAGGAATTTCTTTGCTTCCACCAGTCAGCCCACCTCCATGAAACCAGACAATCGTAGCGTAGCCCTTCACGTTTTTCGGATAATAAATATCCAGCACACACCGCTCCTTGATGTAATCATTTGATTCATTGATCGAATCGTTGTAATAATGAATATTTTGCTGGGTGGCATATTCGGTTTCCTGGGCACGGGCAACAAAAGCTAATGCGGTAAATAGTATGCTTAGTAGAAGGTTTTTCATTATTTCTGAATGATCGTGTAACATATATAAGTTTTCAGAGAAGTTTGTCCAATATGATCGTGCTTATAAGATGTACCTTTTTTCCATATAAAGAAAGTATTCAAAAATTTAATGTTTTTCAGTGTACCCGGGTATGTTCAAAAGCCATGATGCATATTCTACCCTATCGGGCCACGCTTATTCATCGTCATCATCATCTGCATCAGGATCGGTAAAATGCACCGGGTAAGGCTGATCACCTTGGGTAGCAAACCATAGAATGCGATTGAGCAGGTCGTCGCTGCCACCGTCGATATGGGTAAACTGCGGCTCCATAGATTTTTTGGCAAAATGCCGAGCTTTGCCCTGCAACTGGCCTAGCGAGGGGTTCATCTCGTCCAACGGTACCTGGTTTTGCTCCGTAGCATACGGTTTTAGGTCAGGCTGCGCCCGGAAGCAGTCGAACATCGGCAGGGCACTGGCATCCATCATGTTCATGGGCGGCAAGCCTAGTATCTGCTCAATGGTACGCACCATACTGGTCTGGTTGTAGTTAGTATGCACCGTGCTGCCCAAGCGGGAATACGGACTGATAACAAACCCTGTAGTGCGGTAGGCCGACACATGGTCCCAACCGGCCTGCGAATCGTCTTCGGTCACCAGGATGACCGTGTTTTTCCAGAACCTGCTTCGGCTGACAGCTTCTACGATCTGCCCGAGTGCCAGGTCATTATCTGCCACCATTGCCTGGGGCACAGGAAATGCAGGGTTGGTACCTGCCGTATGGTCGTTGGGCAATGCCACGATCATCAGTGCCGGCCACTGGTCACCGGGTTTCTGTTCGTATTGTTTGAGTTCTTCGATAAACGTACGCGCCCGGACTACATCCGGAAAATTATGGCTGTCGTAGGCAGGATATTGCTGAGAAAGAATCGGTGCTACCCGGGAGATGGTGGTGGTGTTGGTAAAGGTGATCATGCTGTCTTTAAGGTAAGCCTGGTAGATTTCTTTCCAGGTTTCTCCGCTTTCCCAGTGCGGCACAGAAGCCTCACCGTAGATACGCACCGACTTGCCATGATCCAGCCCATTATTCCAGATAAAGCCGGTGGGGCTGTACACCATCGCATCTTCCTGTACGTGCGGATAGCTGCGAAACCATGCTCTGACGCTTTTCTGCACGTAGTCGGTGGTGATGGCCGCATCCGTCCACTGGTGTCCTTCTGCCGAAGACTTACCCGAAGCGTAGTAGTTGTCCAGCAGCAGAAATTCCCGGGCGAGCTTATGCTGGTTGGGTGTCACCTGCTGGCCAAAAACACACAGGTCGGCATAGCCATCACCTTCCGGCATGTCGCCCAGCACCTGGTCGTAGGTACGGTTTTCTTTGATGACATAAATCACATGCTCAAACACCGAAGGCTCACCAATGCGCTCTGGCACCGGCACGGGTTTCATCTCCGGGCGCGGTGGCAGATGGGTGCGCTCAATGCGGAACGCCAGGTTCAACTGTTTTACCTGCTCGGTATATTGTGCCAACGTCTGCGTGTCAGGCAACGCAATTTTGGACAGGGAGGCCAGTTGATGGTGCGCATTGTAAAAACCACGGGTAGTAGCCCTGGGATTTTTTTCGTAGAAACTTCTGATCTCCTCCACGTTGCTGTCATTCACCGGCACCCGTGCTCCGGTGGCTTCCAGGTTGGCAACGTACAACTGGTGATCGCTTCCCAGTGCCAATCCGGCAGGATAAGCTTCGGTGGGGATAAATCCTGTAACCTGGCTTTTTTCGGCAATACCTCCGGCAAGTTTACCCAACGAGACAACGGCCACTGCATTGTCCATCCCATTGGCTACATACAAGGTCTGTTCATCCAGGCTCAGCAAAAGGGCATTGGGTGTGTCTCCAAAATAAGGCTGGTCTTGCCCAAACAACCGCACGGAGATGGTGTCTGTCACCGTCATGGTCTGGGTATCAATCACGGAAACGTTGTCGCTATTGCCGTTGGCCACAAAGGCCAGCGAGCCGCTTTGGTTCATCAGGATATCATTGGGATGCAGCCCTACGGGAATTTCTTTGATCATACGCCCGTCGGCCAGGTTGAGCATAGAGACCGTACCGGAAGCCGCCGCACCGGTGGCAGGGTCTATCAAAATTTTGCCAAAAGCATCGGGCACGCCTGCTACCTCCCGCTCAGACGGGCCAGGCACCTTTCCGCCCCAATTGGTCACGTAGGCATAACGGGCATTAGCCGCCACCCCGTAAGGTACCATGCCGGTGGGCACTTCCCATACTTTTTCGCCTGAGACAAGGTCTATTTTTGCCAAAGTATTGTTACCATTGAGCACGACCAGCAGGTAATCCTGATCATCTTGCTGCACGATGGTCAGTCCATTGGGTAAGGCCAGCGGCGCAGTACCCGCCGCAGGAAAAGCAAACGAACCAACGATGCTAGCCTTTTCCCCATCCCAGTACACCTGCAACACTAGGGAGCTATTAGTAGCGACATCTACTCCTGCACAAAACACAAAAGTACTGTCATGACGGGTATACCAGGTAAGCCCGGAAAAACTACTGACAAAATCGGCGTATGGAGGTTGTTCGGCATAAGCCATACGATGCTGTATACTGAAATGCGGATTGATGAACGCCAGACCAAAACGGTCGGTTACTGCCAGCCACTTTTTATTTGCATCAAAAGCACAGGCCAGCGTATGATTCTCCCGGGCGGGATCGCCATAGCGGATGGCTTTTCCGGCAGGGTCAATGATCTTGTTATATGGCATGAGTAACGGCAGGTTGTTGCGCGCCAGCGTACTGTCATCGTAACCGGTATGGTACTGCGGCGAACTTTTGACAGAAGTATAGCCAGGACTGGTTTTACAGGAATAAAGCAAGCTGCCGAGAGTCAGCAATGCCATTATCTTCAGCATGGTGATAGGGTACGATTCATTTCGCATAACGACAATGATAGAAAAAAATCTTCGAAAAGGGTGATCAGCAGACGTTATTTACTTTGGGTTGCTCCCTGTTCCAATCCACTGGCCGGCCCAATGATGAGGCCCTTCCAATACTATTTTATAAAGATTGGAAACAGGCTTTTTCATTTCAAACGAAAAGTGCTCTTGCTGTAAAGGAACTTCACCAACCAGCGTATAATCATCGGCTTGGCCGCTATCTTTAAAATGATTCGTCTGGCTTACCCATACTTTTACCTGGCCCCGGTCTTCCAGAGCTTTCCAGGATATCTGTATCTGTTGACCTTGTTGTTGAACGCTGGGCGTTATCAGCGATACAGGACCTATCAACGGAATGCCGTCTATTTCCATCGCCTGCGCCCGGGGAATGTCAATATCCAGAAAACGGGCAAGGGTAGGCATGATGTCTACGATGCCGGGCTGATACTGGCGGAAGTAAGCGTTCAAATCCCGGGCATTGGTGGTGATCCAGGTAGTGCGTTCTCTGTCTGTTTGTCCGCCGTGTCCTTTGCCGGTTGCCGGATCGCGGCCATGATCGGTGGTGATGAGGATGAGCCAGTCTTCCGGGAAGTTTTGCTGCCGGTATTCAATCGCTTTCCAGATACGCCCTATCTGATCATCGGCTGTTTCTACAGCCTGGTACATTTGTTTGCTGTCACCATGCTTATGTCCCATATCATCGGTATATTCCAGGTAGACCCACGACAGATCGGGGGCTGCTGTTTTAAGGTAACGGGCCGCTTCCCGGGTCACGTGCTCATCTATCCGGTGGATGTATTGCCTGGCTTCATCATGCGGAAACTGCACGGTATCCAGTTCGAAGCCATCAAAATGATAGTCTAACGATATGTTTCCGGTTTCGGCCAGACCTTCGCCGATGAGTTTGGTACGGTTGTCGAGCCAGGTAGAGAAGATAGCCGTTTTTTTCTGTGGATACTGCGCTTTCAGAAAGCGAAAGATCGTCTGGTAGTGGTAGTTTGGGTCTTTGATATCGTTGCCCCACACGTGGTGTTTGTTGACCCAGGTGCCGGTTAGCAGGCTGTTGTAGCCTACGGCAGAAATGGTAGGCGTTTCGGAATAAGTATCCTTACCACCGCCCACGTAGGCACGGGTATAGCCACCCACCTTGGCAATCTGATCCAGGTGAGGTGTCTTCACTTTTTCTATCACATCGGCAGGGATACCATCTAGGATAATGAATACCGCTTTCTTTTCCCGGGGTTGGCCCTGGGCTAAGCTCATACAGAATAGGAGTGCCGGTAATAGCCAGTTGTTTAAACGCATGATTGTTTTTTTAAAAAATATCCTCTCAGACTACTCTATAACAAAGGCGTATGTACCATAGTTTGGTTGAATCAATTCGCCAAAGGTAGCACCCGCATGTTAACGCATGATGAAGGTTGTGTTAAGAAATGTTAACGCATCACTTCAGCTTTATGCTCTTCCAAGAATTATAAGCTGTTTTAAAATTTTATTTAACTTGCATGACAGATATGTACGTCAAGATTGCTACAAAGGCTTTGTTTAGTTAGATTAACCCGGTATTACCTCTGCGCTGAATACTTAACTAAAATTTAAAATAAAAACATGGCTATCAAAGCAAAGGAACCGTAGCCAATGGTATGTTTTTCAGGAACTAACTAATAAAGTCATTAAATTAACCAACAGACTTAACTCAAGCCCTATAGCCTTATTATGCCAAACCTCCCCTATCCCTGCTTATTGCTCTACTCCGTATTATTCCTGGCCGCCTGCTCCGGTTCGCAGGAACCCGCTACTACCCGATGGATCGCCCAGGCACCAGCCCACGACCGCTATACGCACCTGGATACCACCGGCACAACCATTCTGCCCAACGGCCGCTTGCTGACACCCTACGGCAAAACCTTTCGCGTAGCCCCTCATCCCTACGGCCTGGTGCTTAGCCCGGACGGGCAAACCGCCATCAGCGCCAACTCCGGTACCGGTCCTTTCTCTATCTCTGTCATCAGTAATATCACAGGCAGCCAGCCCGTTGTCCGGCAGATTCCCGAAGGGGCCGAAAACGACGAAGACCTGCTGGGGGCGGTCTTCATGGGGCTGGCCATCTCGCCCGACAACCAAACAGTATACGTTGCCGGTGGACAGGAAAACAAGGTCTATATCTTTGACATACCTTCTGGTCAGCCGAAGGGCGTGATAGACCTGGCAGTAACGGCTCCCAATGGCAATGACTATACAAATGGTTACCTGGGCGATATGAAGCTCAGCCTGGATGGCAAAACGCTCTACGTGCTGGACCAGATCGGTTTCCGAATGGCCGTGGTAGATGTAGACAGCCGCAGGATCATCAAAAACGTAAAGACCGGACGCTACCCGTTTGGCCTCGCTCTTTCTCCTGACGGACAGAAAGCATATATTGCCAACGTGGGTATGTTCGAGTACCAACCAGTTGTCGACCCGGATCAAGGCCCGGCTACGCTGAAAGAAAAAGCACTGCGTTTTCCTGCTTCCGCGTATGGTAGCAAAGCAATGAAAGAAGGAGTGCACAATGATTCGGTACAAATTCCTGGTCTGGGCGATCCGAATGTACCGGAGTCCTGCTCAGTGTGGACGGTAGACTTGCAGGAAGATATGCTGGTAACAGCCAAAACCAAAACAGGCATCCTGGTAGGGCAAACGATAGAAGGCTTTCCACGTGGTGGACATGACGGGCATGAATACGAAGCTGTGGGCGGGGCCAGTCCTAATTCGCTGGTGGCTACCGATAAGTATGTCTTTGTCAGTAACGGCAACAACGACTGTATCTCCGTGATCAGTACGCAACAGGATACGGTGGTGCAGAACATCTACCTACAACCCGATGAACGCCTGCACTACCTGCGGGGCGTCATTCCCTTCGGATTGGCCCTGTCGCCCGACCAGCAGCGGCTATATGTGGCCGAGGCAGGTATCAATGCGGTAGCCGTCATCGCCATAGACTCTATGAAAGTCATCGGACATATTCCCGTAGGCTGGTTTCCTTCCAAACTGGCTGTCAGCCCGGATGGTCGCCAACTTATCGTGGCCAATGCCAAAGGTTACGGTAGCGGTCCTAATGGCGGCCCTGACTTTGCACCGGGACCGGCAGGCAGCAATATTGGTCGCCTGATGAAAGGTGCTGTTACCCTCATGGATATTCCTGCCGATACAGCCCTTCCCCGGTTGACCCAACAGGTTATTGAAAACAACTATGACTTTATTCCCGACAACGATCCGCAGTGGGATGCCCGAGCGGATAATCCTATTCCCTTGTATCCCGGGCAGAAGGCATCGCCGATCAAACATATCGTATTTATTTCTAAAGAAAACCGCACCTATGACGAGGTGTTTGGGCAGGTGGCTGACGGGCAGGGCGAGCCTTCCCTGGCCCGGTATGGGCAACACGTTTCTTTTACCAACAAAGCCGGTGACCAAAGCGTAGACAGCGCCACCGTTATGCCTAATCATTTGCTGCTCAGCCAGCGGTTTGCCATGGCCGACAACTTCTACGTAGACTCCGACCACTCTGCCGACGGGCACCGGTGGCTGGTGAGTACTTATCCTAACGAATGGGTGGAGACCAGTGTATCGGCTGCCTACGGGGGCAAACGGGATGTAGTACGGGGTTCCAAGGCACCCGGCAATTATGGGCTGGTAGGCTCTTCCGGGACTATTTATCCCGAAGACTACAACGAAGCCGGTTCGCTCTGGGACCATCTTGACCGCAGTCAGGTTAGTTTCTTCAACTTCGGCTTTGGGGTGGAGCTGGCCAGTAGTTACGCCGATTCCACCCTCAAGTACTTTGGTGTTCGTCCTCTGGTCAATTATCCTATTCCGGGTCCTTTGTACGACAAAACCTCCCGCCAGTATGCTACCTACAACATGGCTATCCCCGACCAGTTTCGTGCCGATGTATTCATACAGGAGTTCGAAGAGCGATGGATGGGCGCAGGCAAGACGATGCCCCAGGTGCTCACCATCATCCTGCCCAACGATCATGGTGCCGGTGATCGTCCTGCGGCGGGTTTTCCCTTTCGCGAAAGTTACATGGCAGACAACGACCTGGCACTGGGTAGAGTTGTTGAGTTCTTATCGCACACACCTTACTGGAAAGATATGACGATTGTGGTGACCGAAGACGATTCCCAGGATGGCGTAGACCACATAGATGCCCACCGTAGTCTGCTGATGGTCTACTCACCGTATGCCAAAAAGCACTACGTCAGTCACCGACACTACAGCTTCGGCAGCATCTTCAAGACCTTCTGGAACATCCTCGGCATTCCTTACCTCAACCAGTACGATGCCACGGCTACCGACCTGTCGGATATGTTTACCGCCCAGGCCGATACCACCCCCTATGATGCTGATGCAGTAGATCCACGCATCTTTGACCCGCAAAAAGCCCTGGATCCCTTTGACGAAAACTTCGATTGGAAAGCCGTCGTCACTTCTCCCCAGCTCGATGACCCGGAAGACTTTCAAAGGGCTGCCGACCAGCGCGACGAGGAAGCCATTGAGCAGCGCGAACGCATGAGCAACCCACTGCGGGAAGATCAATACCCTAAAAAGAAAAATAATTAATTAGTGCTGCATTTCAAGACAATAAGTAACATGCCGGTTTACCTTAAAAAATACATCTACCTTCCTAAAATACAGCGTACGCTGGGTTATGCTTTACTGCTATGGCTACTTCCGATCATTGCCTATGCACAACGCGTACAAGGCACCCTGCTGGAAGCCACTTCCCGCCAACCAGTAGCCGATGCCAACATCAGCGTAGTCAACAGTCTGAATGGTACGGTCAGCGACAAAGCAGGTCATTTCAGCCTGGATTTGGCCCCTGGCGATTCTCTATTGAGCATCAGCAAAGTAGGCTTTGAGGCGTTCAAGCTAGACATTGTGGTAGGCAAGACAGCCACCGACCTGGGAACGATCACCCTACAGCCGGGCATCATGCTGCTGAACAAAGAAGTGATTGTGACAGCGCAACGTATGCCTCAGCCACAGTTTGAAAGCCCACAGGCCGTTGCAGTGTTAAATCAGTCGCAACTGGTGCAGTATGCGCCCCGGTCGGCGGCAGAGGCACTTTTTGGCTTACCGGGCGTGTGGGTACAAAAGACCAATCACGGTGGTGGTTCACCCTTCATCCGGGGCATGACGGGTAACCAAACCCTACAGATGATAGACGGTATTCGCCTCAACAATGCTATTTCGCGCTACGGACCCAACCAGTATTTCAACACCATAGACCCCAACAGCATCCGGCAGATAGAAGTGATCCGGGGTTCCGGCTCCGTAGCCTATGGCAGCGATGCCATGGGCGGTGTCATCCAGGTGCTCACCAAAAGCCCTGCCTTTAGCGATGGCTTTCATGTGTCGGGCAATGCTTACGGTAAATGGATGACCGGCGGCATGGAACGAAGTGGCCGCGCCGAACTCACCGTCAGCGGTTCCCGTGCGGCTTTCTACGGAGGCTTTTCCGTCCGTCATTTCGGCGACCTCATCGCCGGTGGGGGTCGTAAGCTCACGCCTTCCGGCTATGGAGAACTTTCTTCTGACATGAAAGCGATCTTTCGCCTCACCAGTCGGCAACGCCTGACGCTTGCCTACCAGTTCCTGGACCAAAATAACGTCCACCGTTGGGATCAGACTGCCCTACAACCCTGGGAACCCCCTGGTAGACCGCTCTACCAGACCTGGAAGTTTGATCCGCAAGACCGCCGTTTGGGCTATGTCCGCTGGGAAATGTTCAACAGCAGCCGATGGTTCAAGCAAATCACTGCTACAGTCTCACTGAACCGTTCGGTAGAAGGGCGCATCAAGCAGCGGCAAAATGAAAATCTACTGGCCAGAGAGCGCGATGCGGTAAACACCTACGGCGGTATGCTGGAAGTACGTGCTGAACCTGCCTCTTTTTACAGCATCACATCCGGTTTGGAGTTTTACTATGACCGGGTTCGCAGTCAGGCAACGGAGACTGATTTGGAGAACAACCTGGTAACCGAAAAACGCGGTGCCTATCCTGCCAGTGCCCGGTCGGCCAGCCTTGCCCTCTTTACGCTCCATACGCTGGACTTTGCCCGGCTTACGCTCACCTATGGCGGTCGCATCAACACCTTCCGGGTTACGGCTACCGACGCTGCCTTCGGTAATATCTATAACAGTCCGACGGCTGTAGTAGGCAATGCAGCCGCTTCCTATGCGGTGCTTCCCGGTCTACGCCTTGTGGCGGCCCTCAACTCCGGCTTCCGGGCACCCAACATAGACGATCTCACCAAGTTTGGCAGCTTTGACTCCGGCTTTGAAGTCCCCATCAGCAACCTGTCCCCGGAGAAGTCTATAACCATAGAGACAGGCATCAAGACCAAAGCCGACCGCATCTCAGGTGCTTTGCTGTTCTATCGTACCCGGTTATCCAACCTGATTGCCCGTGTACTCGCTACTTTTCAGGGCAGCGATACGTACGAAGGTTTTCCGGTGTATCGCAAGCAGAATGTAGACAATTCATATATACAGGGCATAGAAGCTGAAACGGAGGTAACCCTCACCACGCAACTTACGGCTTTTGGCAGCCTTACCTATACGTATGGACAAAACACCAGCGATGAAGAACCTATGCGCCGGATTCCTCCACTCAATGGCAGGCTGGGGTTACAGTATTTTCATGCCAATGGGATCAGTGCCCGTGCCGAGTGGTTGTTTGCCGGCAGGCAGGATCGTCTTTCCGGCGGCGACCTGGACGACCATCGCATCAACCCTGGGGGAACGCCTGGATGGCAGGTGGTGAACCTGTATGCCGGTTATACGCACGACCGGTTTTCTCTACATGCAGGATGGCAAAACCTGCTAGATACTTACTATCGGGTACACGGCTCCGGGGTAGATGGCTACGGCAGAAGTGCCTGGGTGGCAGCGAGGGTTTATTTTTAGTGTATTTCAAAAATGAGACCCTACATTGAGCCATAGCAGTTTGCCTTCATCGCTCCGATTGATAACAAAATGATAACCTCATTTTTTATTGAATCTACTGCTGATGTGTTCTCTTTGGAAAAAAGGGACATGCCATGATAGACCAGCAAAAATTATTTAATGCCGTACAAAATGATGACCGGGGAGCTTTGAATTATCTTTTTGAGCGTTATTTTGATGCATTATGCCCTTTTGTAAACGCTTATGTGGGTGATGCAATGCTGGCAGAAGAGATTGTATCCGACGTATTTTTTAATATTTGGGTAAAACGGAAAACCCTCAAAATTACCGGCAGCATCAAGTCGTACCTTTACAAAGCTGCCAGAAACCAAGCCGTCAGTTATATGCGGCGTCCTTCTTTTCGATATGAAACTCTACAGGAAGAAATCCGGCAAGATCCGGCACAGGAGCCTGATGCCTTGCTGATTCACCAGGAAAACATGCAGGGCTGGCAAGACCGTATTGATGGCTTACCCAACCGTTGTAGAATGGTCTTTGTGTTGCATCGTACAGATAGCTTTACTTATCAGGAAATTGCTGACCTGCTGGAGATTTCAGAAAAAACTGTGGAAAATCAAATGAGCAAAGCACTCAAATCTCTTCGTGAATCAGCCAGCATTGACCAACACTTATCCAAATGAACTTTGATTAACATTAACTTCACAATTCTTTAATATTAACAGATAGGGGTACGTGGTATCATTTCGCGTGATGTAGGTGAAGAATAACATTTCTATGTCACAACACGAAATCTACCTACTCGTTAGCAAACACCTATCTCATCAACCTGACAAAGATGAGCTTGTGGTGTTGGAGTATTGGAAAAAAGTACATTCGGAAGAATCTGTAATCTTCAAAAATATCTGCCTGGGAACGAAAAACAGCAGGTCTTTTAACCTATACTACGGTACATTTGGCTTAAAGTGGGCTGTGAGGACACAGCCCACGGCCTTCGCGCCTCGGTTTGTGTCTCCACAAACCGAAACTGTACCGTAGTATACTTTTAACCTCAACGTAGCCAAACAACAACTCAATCAAAGAATAGACGCCCTGAAAGCTGAGAATCTACCGGTGAAGCAACAAAAGACCCGTCGCTGGCTGGGCACTGCCGCCAGTATTAGCTTAGTGTGTCTTTGCTATGCTTACCCTTCCGGACGGTACTGAAGTGAAACTGAACACCACCAGTAAGATACGCTCTGTGAGTTATATCAACAATCTTCAGTATAATTTTCATGAAGACACCGTCACACTTTCAGGAACCGGATATCAAACGAAATAATAAAATGCCTTTAACAGATTCGCAACCATAAAAACCACGACAATATAATGAAAAACATTACGCAAACATTACTGATGTGCACCCGACACACCCTTTCGGGCCTGCTACTGGTCTGTCTGGTATACTCCGGCCTGCTGGCCAACAAGGTGATAGCCCAAAAAGTGGAAGAAGTGAAGATTAGCGTATTTCTTGATAAAAATACACTGGCTCTGGTCAGGGCTGAGGCAGCACCAAAGGCATCTTCCGCGTTTGTGCAGGTCTCGGGTACGGTAACCGATCAATCTTCCGGCAGTCCGCTACCTGGTGTCAACGTCAATGTGGCAGGCACTACACTGGGAACGATTAGCGATATTGAAGGGAATTTTCGCCTGGATATGCCCGACAGTGCCAATCGGCTGATCTTCTCTTTTGTAGGCTACATCACGGAAGAAATCACCGTAAACGACCGTGCTGTTGTCCAGGTAAGCATGAGAGAAGATACCAAAAGCCTGAACGAAGTAGTGGTGACCGCGCTGGGCATTGAGCGGGAAACCAGGGACTTGGGTTACTCGGTCACCAAACTGGAAAACAAGGAAATTACCAGCGGCGGCAATCCTAACCTGGCCACGGCGCTGGCAGGTAAAATACCTGGTATGCAGCTCACCCGTTCTACCGGCCCCCTGGGTTCTTCCCGCATTGTATTGCGCGGAGAGTCTTCTCTGAACCTGGATAACAACCGTGCCCTGATCGTCATTGACGGTGTGCCGGTGACCAACGACCAGAACGGCGACGGCGAAGGGTCATATCTGGGTGCTCCGGTAGATTATGGTGACGGTCTGTCGGCACTCAATCCTGAAGATATTGCGGACGTTACCGTACTGAGAGGTGCTTCTGCCGCGGCACTTTATGGGTCGCAGGCTGCCAATGGTGTGGTGATGATTACCACCAAAAGCGGAAAGTTCAATCAAGACCTTACGGTCAATCTACGTCATTCCACTTCTTTGCAGCAGGTAAATCGCTGGTTACCCCGCCAGCACATGTTTGGTTCGGGCAACCGCTCGGAGAACGATTATTATGCTTTCAAAGACTCCCCAGACGGACCTCAAAACCGCAACGGACACTCTTGGGGGCCAAAATTTATAGGACAAGATTTTTACCAGTACGATTCGCCGCATACGGCTGTGTATGATCCTCAGCGACAGGAAGAGATATGGGAGTTTAAACCAGGTGGACAAACACCCTGGCAAAGCCACAATATTGAGCGGGACTTCTATGAAACGGGCGTCACCAATACCACGGGCATATCTGTAGAAGCAGGCAACAACAATGCTTACTTCAGAGGCTCGGTAGATTATTTGGATAACAAATACATCATGCCCAACACCGGGTACAACCGCCTGAACCTGTCGCTGTCATCGGGTATTAGAACGGGTAAATCAAAATTTTCTACTAAAATCAACTACGTCAACCAGGCATCGGATAACCTGCCTGCCGAAGGGTATGACCGGCAGAACGCGCATTACCAGGTGTTTTGGCTGAATGCCAACGATAACCTGTCATGGTACCGCGATAAGCTCTGGCTCGATGGGCAGGAAGATATTCAGCAAAACCAGATTGCTGCCCTGAGTGCCAACCCTTACTGGATTCTCTATAATTCCATCAACACGCTGGACAAAGACCGCATTTTTGGTAAAATTCAATTTGAGCATGATTTTACCAAAGACTTGAAATTAACTGCCCGAACGGGATTGGATTTTTATACAGAACTAAGAACCCGGGAAAGGGCCTGGTCAGAGCCACGCAATGCTTACGGAAATTACCGCGAATCGAACCTGAAAGCCATGCTGCTCAATACCGATATTATTCTGGCACAACACTGGTCGCTGGGCAATATCAATCTCAATGGAACGCTCGGCTTCAACCATCGGTATGCCAACGAAAACGGCATCGCTGCCGAAGCACAGGGGCTGATCATTCCGGGAGTATTCAATATTGCCAATGCGCAGCAGGACCCGCTGGTATCACCCAGCCGGAGACAGGAAGAACATTATGGAGCCTATGGTATCATCAATGGAAACTATAAAGACATGATCTTTCTGGATGTGACCGGAAGAAACGACTGGACCTCTACGCTACCTGCCGACAATAACTCCTATTTTTATCCGTCGGCTGCGCTGGCTATAGATGTCACAGAAATGTTCGATATCCACTTCCCGGCACTTTCTTATCTGAAATTCCGGGCCTCTGCTGCCCAGGTAGGTTCGGATACTGATCCTTATCGGTTAAACCGGTATTATCAAACCTCCAATGCCCTCACCGGTGCGTATTCCAATCCGTCTACCCGGCCTAATCCTGATCTGAAGCCGGAGAAAACGAACTCTGTAGAGGTAGGATTCAATGCACACTTTTTTGAACACCGCCTCAACCTAGACGCTACTTTCTACAAATCCGTCACCAAAGATCAGATTCTGTCCATGCCCGTAGACCCGGCCTCCGGGTACCAGAATGCTTTGCTCAATGCTGGTTCTGTTTCCAACCGGGGCATAGAGCTACAGCTCACTGCCAAGCCTATCTACGCTGATCATTTTGGATGGGATATCTCCGCCAACTGGTCGGCCAACAAAGGGCGGGTGGAAGAACTGGTGCCGGGCATCATCGATACCTATATTTTGGGTTCCTATGTGGGTTCTCGTGTCATCGTCAAGGCACAGCCTGGCGAGCAGATGGGTAGAATTTACGGGAAAGGGTATGACAAGTACAAAGGCCAGATTATCTTCAACGACGGACTGGCGCAGCGCGACAATGAGGAAGACTACCTGGGCAACGTATTTCCTGACTGGCGGGCGGGCCTGATTAATTCGCTGCACTACAAAAACCTGAGCCTTTCTTTCCAGTTTGACTACCAGCATGGTGGTAATGCCTATTCTATCACCCACTTCCTGATGAGCTATACCGGCAAGGCCCAAAAAACAGTATACGGACGGGAGAGTGGTGCCCCTTACCAAAGCGGCTCGGAGTATGACATGGCTTCCGGCACCTGGATTCAGAACGAAGAAGGTCGCTTTGGGGTCATTGGCGATGGCGTGATGCTGGACGAAGAATCCGGAGAGTATGTGCCCAATACGGTTTCGGCTGGTGCGCCTTACTATTATAATTCAATGTATGAGCGCGACCAGATTGAAGGAAATGTATACAAAACAGCTTTTCTGAAACTCAGAAACCTGCGTATTGCGTATAATCTGCCTGCTTTCTGGAAATTTAAGAGCGCACAGGTGGCACTCTATGGCAACGAACTGTTTGTCTGGACAAATTTCCCGGCCTACGATCCAGAGCAATCGGTGGTCAACAATGGTAAGCTCACGCCAGGACTGGAAGCGGTAGGTTCACCCTCTACCCGCACCATCGGACTAGACCTTCAACTCACTTTTTAAAAACCAACCAGCATGACTTATTATAAAAACAAACACTGGCTTTTTGTGGTAGCACTGTTCACCCTGCTTACCTCCTGCCACGACTTTGAAGAAATCAATACCGATCCAACGCGGATGACGAATATAGACGTAGCCTCGTTGCTCACCCAGGTGGTGTATGATGCAGGTACCCGGTCGCGTAGCTATGGCGATATTGGTAATTATGTAGGGCAATACTGGACCAATACCTCCTTGATAGACCAGCGCCACCGTTACGATTTTAAGGGATCGGATTCTGAAGAAATTTATGACAATATCTATGGTACCCTCTACGACATTGATGACCTGAAACAAAGAGCCAGGCAAGAAAAATTAGATGATTACCTGGCAGCCGGTCTGGTGCTGGAAGCATATCTCACCACCTACCTCACCGATGTTTTTGGTCCGGTGCCCTACTCAGAAGCTCTTCAGGGAGATCAGTTGAATTTCAGACCAGCCTTTGATACCCAGGAAGCCATCTATCGGGCCAACCTGGACTCTCTGGAGTTGGCCTATAGCTTGTTAGAGACAAAACCACAGGGAAACTTTACGCGTGGGGGCGACCCTTTTTATCTGGGAGACCATACCAAATGGAGAAAGCTGTCCAATAGCTTAAAGCTACGGATGTATATGAAAATGGTGAAGGTAGATCCTTCCGTCATCAGTGATATTGCTGCCCTGATCAATACCGATGAGCTGATTGCTACTGCCGATGAAACAGCCGCCATTATTTATGATGGGCGTTTTGGACTGGAATCTACCATCAACACAAACACACCTGGTTCGGTAGCACTCGGAGAAACCTTTGCCACTAAACTACAGGCAATTTTGGATCCCAGAAGACCTCATATGGCAGTGTTGGGTGTAGACAAAGACGACAATCCGGTGAATGTAGATCAGACGGGTAACCCTGTTTATCTGGGCGTTCCTACGGGAGAAAGCCCGGACATCATCCGAACTTTTGAAGGGCTGGCAGCTCCGTATTCTGGGCTGAATGGTGTCACCGCGCCTTCAGTGCTGTTCTCACAGGCAGAAGCTGCGTTTTATATAGCAGAAGCCATCCTGCAAGGGTATGTGGCAGGCGATGCTGCTGTACACTACCAGGAGGGTATCCGGGCCAGTTGCGCCTGGTGGGGCGTGGCCGAAGCGGATATCGACGCTTTCCTCACTCAGGAAGATATGCAACTTTCAACTGATACCCAGCAAGCCCTTCGGCAGGTATGGACGCAGGAATACATCAACTTTTATTACCAGGGATACGATGGCTGGCTGAACTATCGAAGGGTAGGATTTCCTGAATTTCATGTGGGTTCGGCCATGCTCACCGATGAAATCATGCAGCGCATGGTGTATCCTCCCCTGCTCAAGTCCGTGAACACCGCAAACTACCACCAGGCTGTGGAGTTGCTTGATGAAGGTGATAACCTGCTTTCCAATGGCTGGTGGTCAAATCAGTAGTTTTCCATCAATACACTGCTCTTTTGTAGGACAACTGGACATCGCGCAGTTGTCCTACCCTAAAAAAAATAAGAAATACTACCTACTATTTTATCCATCACATGACAATCAAACACACCACCTTTCTGATCATGGGCCTGCTTTTGTGTGCCTGCACCCAAAGAAACTACACAGATGCTAATGTCAGCAAGCGCGAAAGATCAGGTGAGAACTCCGCCATTGTAGTGCCTGCGGATTTCAAATATCCGCAAGATTCAACGTTTAAAGTCCTCTCCTGGAATGTGGAAC
Organism: Cyclobacteriaceae bacterium; assembly: GCA_958296015.1. Classification (GTDB taxonomy): domain Bacteria; phylum Bacteroidota; class Bacteroidia; order Cytophagales; family Cyclobacteriaceae; genus JAJNNC01. Next base: position 158,721 of record CATQIH010000001.1, on the reverse strand, counting down.
ATTTTGTAGACCCTTATGATGATCCTTACATCAACAATGAGCGGGAAGACAACCCGCCCAAAAACATGCCGCAGCGGCTGCATCTGCTGGTGGATGCGTTGAGAAAAGCAGATGCAGATATTGTGGTGCTGCAAGAATTTGAAAGTGCTAAATACCTGGAGAAAATAGCCAATGATTCTTTACCTGATATGCAGTATCGCTTTTTTGCCGACGTACCCAGCCACAGTTGGTACATGAATGTGGTCATCATGAGCCGGTTTCCGATGGGTGTAATCTCTGGCTACGGCAATGCTACCACGCCACTTCCCGGTTATATTGCCGAAGATGGAAGCCAGGAAACGCAAAACCAAATCAATACCCGGATGTGGTCTGTGGATGTGTTTCCATCAGAAGATTATGCATTTCTGCTGACTGGAGTTCACCTCAAAGCAGGCCGGGGTGAGCGGAATGTGGCCATGCGAAAGGGACAGATCAATTTGCTGGTTACACAATTTAACCGGATATTACGTGAGAACCCGGAAGAAAATATGATGGTAGCCGGAGATTTGAACGCCACGCCTGGCAGTGAGGAGATTGGCTTGTTGCTGGCCAGTGATCAACTCTCGGAAAAGTTTGTTGATGCCATAGATACCAGCGTGTATTCTCATCCTTCAGATCATCCCAGCCGCAGGTTGGATCATATGCTGGTCAATGAGAATATGTATGCTGAAGCAGTCAAAGATAGTATTCAGGTGGAGCACTTTTTTTCCAGCGATACCATGCGCATCATCAGCGATCATCTGCCCGTAGTTGGCTATTTTTACAACCATTAACCTCAGCCTATGCATCATTTATTTAGATTTAGCTTCTGTCTGCTGATTTGCGCAAGTTGTTCATCTGATAAGCAGATAAGCAAAAACCCTTCACAAGCTTTGTACGACCAATTGGATAGCTCCCGGGTGATGCTGCCCAATGGCTGGGCACTGACTCCGGCAGGAAAAACCGTTCCGCTAGGCGATCTGCCGCTCAATATGGCTCTGACGCATGATCAGCAATATATGGCCGTCACCAACAATGGACAGGGTATGCAGAGCATTCAACTGGTGGATGTGCAGCAGGAAAAGGTAATTGATGAAGTCGCCATTGCACAGGCATGGGTGGGCTTGTGTTTTAGCCCCAACGATCGTTTTCTGTATGTGTCGGCAGGCAATAAGAATACTGTCAAACAATACGCTTTGTCCTCAGGGAAACTGCATTTGACAGATTCTATTGTGCTAGGTGCCCCCTGGCCCAATAAAATTTCCGTGGCAGGTATTGCCATCAATGATACCGGCAACACGCTGTACGCCGTCACCAAAGAAGACAGTGCCTTGTATGTGGCTGATGTCAATAGGCTTGAGGTTACTAAAAAATTCCCTTTGCCTCACGAAGCTTATACCTGCCTGTTTGATGCCAGCCGTGCTTTGTTGTACATATCGCTTTGGGGCGGAAGTGAGGTAGCCGTTTTTGATGTGGAAACCCAGCAATTTTTAGCACCCATCCAGGTAGAAAGCCATCCCAATGATATGGTGATGAGCCAGGATAGTGCCTATCTTTTTGTGGCTAATGCCAATGCCAACACCGTTTCGGTGATTGATCTGGCGCAGCAAAAAGTGGTAGAAAACATTTCGGCTACCCTGTATCCGGATGCACCTGCCGGGAGTACTACCAACGGACTGGCACTGGCTGAATCCGACGGTGAAACCCAGCTTTTTATGGCAAATGCAGACAACAACTGTCTGGCGGTTTTTGATGTTACCACCCCCGGAGAAAGCAAGTCGCTGGGTTTTATTCCCACCGGCTGGTATCCGACTGCTGTTCGCATAGTGGGTGATCAGCTTTTTGTCACCAATGGCAAAGGAAACGCTTCCAAGGCCAACCCACGGGGTCCCAATCCTTATGAAAAACGTACCGACGACACGCAATACATTGCCCGCCTTTTCAAAGGTTCTTTGTCTGTGCTGCCATTGCCTGATGAAGCTACGCTTTCTGCCTACTCCCGGATTGTATACAAAAACACGCCTTACAACAAAGAGAAAGAGCAGAAAGCCGCAGGAGAGGCCAGTAATCCGATTCCGCAAACCATAGCACAAACTTCTCCCATCAAGCATGTATTCTATATCATCAAAGAGAACAGAACCTACGATCAGGTGCTGGGAGACATGCCGGAAGGTAACGGCGATACTGCTCTTTGCCTGTTTCCTGAAAAAGTATCCCCCAACCACCACAAGCTGGCCCGGGAATTTGTGCTGCTGGATAATTTTTATGTGGACGCAGAAGTGAGTGCCGATGGGCACAACTGGTCAATGGCTGCCTATGCCACTGATTATGTGGAAAAAACCTGGCCCAGCTATTACAGTGGGCGCGGGGGCACCTATGATTATGAAGGCTCCCGCAAAATTGCTTATCCTGCCCAGGGGTTTATCTGGGACTATTGCCAAAGGGCAGGCGTATCGTACCGCAGTTATGGTGAATTTGTCAACGACGGAAAACCGCAACTCCCCTCGCTGGAAGGACACACAGACCAGGATTTTGCCGGATTTGACTTGAGCATCCGGGACGTAGATCGGTTTAAACAGTGGAAAACAGACTTTGATTCTCTGTTGGCTCTGGAAGCCGTCCCACAATTTCAGGTGATTCGTATTGGTAATGATCATACAGCGGGCGCAAAATTAGGAGTTCCTACCCCAAAGCTTATGTAGCCGACAATGACCTGGCATTGGGCAAAATTGTAGAGCACATCTCCAACAGCGACCTCTGGGCCAGCTCAGCCATTTTTATACTGGAAGATGATGCCCAGAATGGTCCAGACCATGTGGATGCCCACCGCTCCGTACTACTGGTAGCCAGCCCCTACATCAAGCGTGGCAGCGTCATCCATGAAATGTACTCCACCTCGTCGGTATTGCGCACTATGGAGTTGATTTTGGGTTTGCCCCCGATGAGCCAGTACGATGCAGCGGCCAGTTCTTTGTGGCAATGTTTTACGGCATCTCCCACACTTACGCCTTATAAGGCATTACCCAATCAAATAGATCTGAATGCCATGAACACCGAAAAAAATGAGCTTTCTGAACAATCTGAGCACTTCGACTTATCAGAAGAAGATGCTATCCCGGATAATGCATTCAGCGAAGTGATCTGGAAGACCGTGAAAGGCATCGGCAGCGAAATGCCTGCGCCCAAAAGAAGTGCTTTTGTGCGGATGGTTGAAACTGAAGAATAGTTGACTCAAGCAGATCACGGTAGCCACATGATCTGCAACTCAGGTTATGTAGTACTGTACAATACGGTACATTTGCCTGAAAGTGGGCTGTAATACACAGCCTGCGGTGGTGCGGTTCCCCGCCGGGACGCGGACGCACAAATCTGAAATGTGCCCTAGCATAGTAGTATTACGCCGGATGTGCCCGGCACAGGCATACAGGATCGTGTTGTTCTCATGTACTTATTTAGCGTCTGGTAATGCAAAAGCAACATAGCTATCTCCACCCGGCGCATCCAGTTTCGTTCCGCCACAGGCCACCACCACATATTGTTTTCCATTGACTTCGTAGGTGCTGGGAGTAGCAAAGGCTGGTGTAGGAAGCTTTGTTTCCCACAGAAGTGCGCCATTGCTTTTGTCATACACCCTGAATTTACCATCTTTTGTGCCAGCAATGAACAACAGTCCACTGGCAGTGATGACCGGACCGCCATAGCTTTCCGAGCCGGTCTGCGGTATACCTTTGGCTATCAGCTCAGGATATTCTCCGAAGGCAACTTTCCACAGGTACTCCCCTGTGTTGAGGTCAATGGCATTCAGGGTGCCCCAGGGTGGACGAACGGCCGGGTAGCCAAGGCTATCCAGAAATTTGGTATATCCTGAAATTTCATAGGGAATTTTAGGTACTGCTTCCGTTTTAGCTAATCCAGGCTCTTTGATACTGTCTGTCTCCTCTTCAAAGAGAAATGCTACCAGGTCTTGCACTTCCTCTTTAGAGAACTTACTAAAAGCAGGCATCATGCCTTGTCCGTGTGTAATGACACTTCCGACATGCCCCCGCTCGCGGCGGTTGGCAATAGCTACCAGCGATGGAAAACCACTGTGAGGATTTCCTTTGCGTTCAGGGCCATGACAAGGCGTACAGTTTAAAGTATATAGTTGTTGGCCGGAGGAAAGGCTTGCCAATTGGTCTTCAGAAGCGGCAGGGCCTAAACTGATATGCCAGGCCATTTCGCTGCTATTGAGGTAGAGAACGCCTTCAGGATCTGCCGCAGCACCGCCCCACTCAGCACCTCCATCCAATCCGGGATACACCACCGTGCCCTGTTTGCTCAGGGGTGTAAAGGGTCCCTCCGACCTGCTTTCTTTCAACAGATCTATCAGCACTTGTTGATTGATGGCATAAGGACTGATGTCAGCTTCGGTGAAAGTTTGCCGTGCATAGGGTGCTGGCTTGGTGGGAAAAGGCTGCGTTGCCCATGCCTGTTCTCCGGGTATGTCGGAGGCAGGCACCGGCTTTTCTGCTATCGGAAAAAGCGGCTCACCGGTTTCTCTGTTGAAGACAAAAACATAACCCTGCTTGGTGACCTGTGCAACGGCATCGATCTTTTTTCCCTGATGGGTTACGGTTATCAAGTTAGGGGGCGCGGGCGGATCCCGATCCAGCAGGTCGTGATGCACAAACTGGAAGTGCCAGATGCGTTTACCGGTTTTGGTATCCAATGCCAGCAGGCAGTTGGCAAACAGGTTACTGCCTTTACGGTTAGCCCCATAGAAGTCGTGCGCGGCGGAGCCGGTCGGTACATATATAATGCCACGTTCACGGTCAACGGCCATCCCTGCCCAGTTGTTAGCGGCCCCTACTTCCGTATTTTTGTAGGTCTCTTTTGGCCAGGTATCATAGCCAAATTCTCCGGGTTGGGGTATGGTATGGAAAACCCAGGCGAGCTTACCAGTTTTGATGTTAAAAGCCTGAATATGCCCTAAAGCTGCATCAGCACCTTCCGAGACACGCAGGGGCATGATAATCAGGTCTTCGTAAACCGTACCCGGTGTATTGGAAATCACCATTTTATCCACGGCAGTCTCTCCCAGCCCGGCTTTCAGGTTGGCCCGCCCGTTTTCACCAAAAGCAATAACAGGTTTTCCTTTCTTTGCTTCTACAGCATACAGCCATTCGTGATTGGTATACAAAATGCGCTGATCAGTTCCTTTCTTCCAATAGACCAGCCCCCGGCTGGTGCTCGACTGATCCTTGTCTTTATAGCTTTTTCGCCAATATTCTTTCCCGGTAGCGGCATCAATAGCAAAAGGTTGTATGGTGGCCGTCATGCCATACATCACGCCATCCACAATGATCGGATTGCACTGAATCTGACCGGTATCTCCCGTGTGATACTCCCAGGCCACCCTGAGTTGGTCAACATTTTCCGGAGTGATCTGCTTTAGGGTAGAGTAATGGTTTCTGTGCGGACCACCCAGATACTCTGCCCAGTCTTTTCCCGATGCCACAGACTTATTTGCTGTTACAAACCGGGCCAGCAGTCCGATAGCCACAAAGAGTACAAGAAGTAAAGGAATAAAGATTCTTTTCATAACGTTATATTTTTTGCTTTTTCAATACATGAACAGCATCATCGGCTGCTCTGGCGGATAAAGCCCTATTTGGTCGCTTTTGCTGTCGGCAAGGTAGCGGAATTGCTACAGATGTCCATAAACTTTTCTACGCGCAATACTGCATTAAAGCTTTGGAGGGCTTGTCTAAGTGTTGTTTGCGCAACTCCTATACAAAAAATGTCTACCAAACGCTGAGCAGTAAATATCATTGAAATCAGAGATTTTCATACGCTATTCCAGTTAGTTGAAACGCTTTTAGTTTTCCCTGGTTACAGGCTGCCAATATCAGCATACCATGCTGTCCATGCCTGATGGTTGCCAGTGCTTTAGCGTCTCCATCCACAAAAAAATGTGTTTCAGCAGGCGGTATATTCTCGAAGTTTCCAGTTCCATCGCCTAGCAAAACATTACCTACCCCTGCATCATATCTGCCATTCTGAACTTCAGGAGCGTAGGAATTTCCTACTGTCAGCACATCCGGATGTCCATCCTGATTTATATCCAGGGTGACTATGCCATATATTGGAGCCAGTTGTGCTTCTACGGGCAATGCTTTGATACGAAACTTACCATTTCCCAGGTTTTCAAAATAACTGCTTTTAAATTCGGTAGCTTCTTTCCTGATCATTCCTTTTTGCATAGACAGAGGAATGACATCTTCCAGGCTGGCCTTAGCATATAGCGCATATCTGCCAAAGACTCCCTTCATCGCCGGTATCTGGCTGATAAGCTGATCGCGGGGGGGGGCAACAAAAGGTGCCATTTTGCCTTGATCATTCATTGTATAGTAAGTCAAAACAGGGTCTGTGCTGCCATTTTCATCAAAATCCTTGACAAACAGCTGCATAGGTTGCTCCTCAGATACTTTGTATTGGGTATTCAGGCCAAGATTGCCCACTACATAATCTAGGTCGCCATCGTGGTCAAAATCTCCGCTGCTGATGCTGTTCCACCATCCTCTGGCCGATTGAATGCCTGTATCTTTCGTAATATCCGTTAGTTCTCCTCCCGTATTCTCCAAGAAAGTGAGGGGCATCCACTCTCCTGCCACGATGAGATCCACCAGACCATCATTGTTAAAATCAGACCACAGGGCATCTTTAACAGGCCCTGTTGTTGTTAGCCCGTTTGCTTTTGTTGCCGTCACCTCTGTGAACTTTCCTTTATCGTTTTGCAATAAATAATTTTTTTCCGAAGAAGGGTAATGACCTGGTACGATACCTCCACCCACAAACAAGTCAAGGTCTCCATCCTGATCAAAATCAGCTGTTTTGACGCACGAACTACTGGTATACATGGCAGGCAAAGCCTTTGTCTGCAACGTGAAATTACCCTTTCCGTCATTGAAGTAAAGCCTGTCCTGGTACCACTTTGATCCATTGTTGTATTCAACGCTTCCGCTTACCACGTACAAATCATTGTCACCATCGTTATCTGCGTCAAAGAGTAATGCATCCACATCTTCATATTCTTTATCCACGGTCATGGTGACGGTATCAAACGCTCCCTGCTCATTTTGTACAAAGAAAGTACCTGCAAAACCTTTTGCGCCTCCTACATAGAAATCATCCAGCCCATCGCCGTCCACATCCCCAACGGCTATGCAGGGACCTTGCTGAGAATATTTGTGCGGTAGTAGCACTTGCTGGGCAAAATCGTTGAAATCTGTTTCGTGGTGCAGAAAATGTATGCCCAGGCTATCTGATCGTTCTTCAAAAAACGCATTGGGAGGCATTTTACGTACTGATTTGTGTGTTCGTTGAGCATTGTGGTAGTCTATCAATATGAGGGTGTCTGAAGGCACATTGGTTAGTAACTGATAGTTACCATCCGGCCAGGTTATTTCCATGGAATCCACATGGGTTGTATGACCCAGACCAAAATGAATCTGCTGCTCAACAGTAGAAAGGTATCCTCTGCAAGGTTCCTGTTCATGATACTGGATACCACCAGCCTGTTTGAGCTTTATTTTGGTGCCTATGCCTGCTTTGTTTTTCTCACTGCCTTTGAGGGCAATATTGAGGTAATGGTTTGAGGTTTCTTCATTTTCCTGATTGGGATTGGCATTGTTGCGATAGATGAAAGCAGGTTCGTCCATATTATTTACCACAATATCCAGGTCGCCATCACGATCAAGGTCTGCATAAGCAGCACCATTTGAAAAGGATGGGATTTTGATGCCCCAATCTTCTGACACATCCTCGAAGGTGAGATCACCTTTGTTTTTAAAGACATAATTATCCAGCTTGATTTCAGGCAGGGAGCCAAACTTTTCTGACAGGGCTTTTTCTTTGTACTCCTGAGTACCAAACATCAGGGTATGATAGTCGTAGACTATAAAATCAAGGTCGGTTACATCTCTTCTGTATCCATTGGTGACAAATAAATCTTTAAGGCCATCGTTATCAAAATCTGCCAGCAAGGGTGCCCAGCTCCAGTCGGTTTGGTGAACGCCTGCCAGCTGGCCTATCTCACTGAAACGCACGCCTTCACCTTCCATTTCTCCCTGGTTAAGCTGGAGTGTATTCCTTACGTATTCAGGCTCATAGCCATACCCGAGGGTGAGCATGAATTTGTTATAGTTGGGACTAGAAAACATCATTTTTTTCCGGCTGTTCTTTTCCGGCAGCATATCAATAACCATGATATCCTCCAACCCGTCATTATTCACATCGGCAATATCCACACCCATAGCATTGTAGCTTTGGTGTTTGAGGTATTGTGCTATTTGGTTGCTATAAGTACCATCACCATTGTTAACCCAAAGGATATCATTGCTTATAAAATCATTGGAAACATAAATATCCGGCCAGCCATCATCATTCACATCAAAGATTCCAAGCCCTAGTCCATATCCCTCGGTCAGAATCCCGGCAGCCTCACTTACGTCTTTATAAACAGGATGCCCACTGGCATTATAGCCTTCATTTCGGTATAGCCGGTCGGTATTGGCATTTTCTCCTGCCAGTTTTCTGCTATGCGGGCTGTTGTTATTTTTGTTATTATCTTGTCCGTTTGTAAGTATATACACATCCAGATCGCCATCCTGATCATAGTCGAAAAAGGCAGACTGCATAGAATACCCTGTATCGTCCAGGCCATAGGCTGCTGCCTGTTCTGAAAAAACCGGTATTCCGTTTTCATCCGGACCCTGATTGATAAACAGTTGATTTGCCGCTCTGGTACTATCCTTCCAATGAGATACATTAAGGTAAATATCCGGAAGACCATCCTGGTTGATGTCTGCTACAGTAACGCCATTGACCCATTGCTGCGTTTGCAAACCGCTTCTGGCAGTAATATCCTCAAAATGCAGGTTTCCTTTATTCAGGTAAAGCTTACCCGATTGCATATTGGCTGAAAAATAAATATCCGGAAGACCGTCTTGATTGGCATCAATAATACCTACGCCAGCTCCATGATAGAGGTAACTAAAATTCAAGGCATTGAGAGTATCACTCTCGGTTATTTTATTGACAAAATCTATCCCTGTACTTTCTGCTGAGAGTATGGTAAACATCTTACTATTCTCCTGACATCCGCACAGGGAAAGAATGAAAATAAGGGCAACTTTCAGAACCGTTTGTGCCATTAAGAGAGCAACTTACATCAATAAATAATTATTTTTTTCTTCATCACCGTCATTTTGTTTTTAAGAACAACGATGTAAACACCTGGCTTCAACCCTGAGATTTCAAGCTCTTGCTGGCGTTCGTTGTTCACTGATTTCCTCAGCAATACTTTCCCATTTACATTCACCACCGTGATGGTGGTCTCTTTGGCTTCCATATTGTTCCACCTCACGGTCACTTTATCGTTGCTAGGATTGGGAAATAAATTTATGCCCTTTTCATGGGTAACCTCGATGAGTTCATCTTTAGCGGTTGCGCTGCTGACTTCCGATACTATGCTGCTGGCCGTAGCGGCTACTTTTTCAAACTTCCACTGCTGACATTCTCCGTCTCCTCCATAGGTCCATATCTGTACATTGGCACTATCGGCTGTGGAACAGCTTGCCACATCCAGGGCTTTGCCTCCACTGCGGGCAATCACTTTGTAGTATCCGTTGGTGGTAGGAATAATCTTCCACTGCTGGCATTCACCTCCCCAGTTATCCCATACCTGCACATTGGTGCCATCATCCGGATTGCAGGCATCCACGTCCAAGGCTCTGCCGCTGTTTTGCGCCGTCAGAATATAATACCCATCTGCAACAGCACTCACCTTCCATCGCTGGCAATTACCGCCAAGCCAGGGCCACTGCTGCACATTGGAGCCATTCTGAGTGCCACAGCCACTCACATCCAGCACCTTGCCGCTCTTGCGCGAGACCAGGCGATACACCTGCCCTGAGACGATGCCCGTATTGCCTGCCTGAGAGGTGAAGGTGAGCTTGTTGAGGTTGAAGCCTCCCTGCTCTATAACTACTCGCATCACCTGCTGACCAGCCGATAAGTTTACAGTCTTGCTCACCGTCTGCCAGCTTTGCCAACCTGCCGTATTGGGTACAGCAATACTACCTGTCACATTGCTGCCATTCATCTCTACATGTAAGCTGCCTGCATTGTTGGGTGTGGCTACCCTGACTTGCAGTTGGTAGCTGCCTGCACTGGCTACGTTGACGCTATACTCCAGCCATTCTCCGGCATTGCTCCAGCCTATGTTGTAGCCTCCTTCTGTACAGCTCTGGATGTCTACGCCTTCCGCTGTTCGGTATACTCCACCCAAGTTGCTTGCCTCTGTATCGTGGTAGGCCACACCTTCTCCGCCTTTGTCGTAGTTCTCTGCCTCTATCGTGCCTGGAATACCAATCACTCCCGCATAAGGCGTTTGTGTAGTTGAGGGAGGGTTTAATTTGTTTTTTATAATATCATAATATACCCGCGGATTACTGCCGTTTCCCGGATATATATTATAAGGAGCCGTTGAGTTTGCTGTTCTGGAAATACCCCATTGGATACCATCACAGGTGTCGTCATAAGATCCATAAACACTGTACTGCGTTGCCTGTCTTGCCCAATCTATTCTGTTTGACCATTCCTGAGGACTTACCTTGTGGAATTGATCCGGGCTAACGCCTCCGTTGGTAGACACAAAGCGCACCGTTCCCTCCGGATTGCCGGACATATTACGGTATCCCCAGCCATCGGATGATTGAGGTGTGATTGGATCATTCACTTGGGTGGTTCCAATACGGAATTGTGCAAGGTTATTTTTCTCTGGCGCACTATCATATACCGGCCAGTATGTCTGACCAGGTAAAAACACATTGAGGATGGGACGGTTATCGCCGTAACCATATTTTCTATAGGTAGGATCTCCTGCCCATATATTTAATATTATTCCGGCCTTCTGGTTCCAATAGGTAGTAGCATCATTGACATTGTACATATCCTTATCCTCCTGGGTCAATTGACCACCGATAAAGATGTAGAACTGCATATTCTTTTCCCTGCACACCTGTTGGATATTATTGATTTGTGTCAGAGAGCTGCTCCAAAGGCGTTCCCATTGTGCAGAGTTGGTCATGTCAATGCTCACAATACTTATTCCGGCATCTTTTATCTTTTGAAGAATGTCCCGAGTCTGATTGATATCGGCATAATCATGATTTGCATTCCATTGGCCGTTTACTAGAAAGTCCGTCCCCCGATTACAGAACTTACAACATACCATGATATGGACGACCGGTTCACCGGCTAGTACTTTAAAATTAAAAAGTAATAGTGCGAGAAGTGAGATCAACAGACCTCGCTTTAATATACATTTTCTCATATTTATAAAATTTATGGGTTGATGATTAGTTTTTTCTTTATAATATCTTTGCTGCCTTTTAACGTGAAAATATATACACCTGCTTTTAATCCTGATGTCTTGACAAGTAATTGGCTTCCTTTTCAAAGGAATATCTGTAAACTGTTTCTCCTTTGGAGCTTACTATTGTGATGTCCACGTTTTCATTGGTTGATGCCGCCCAGTTAATGTTTACTTCTATACTACGGTACAGTTTCGGTTTGTGGAGACACAAACCGAGGCGCGAAGGCCGTGGGCTGTGTCCTCACAGCCCACTTTAAGCCAAATGTACCGTAGTATAGTTTACTTCATAAAGTTTCAGTTTAAGAAGCCCTTTCAACAACAAAAAATCCCGTCTCTCAACTTTCTGAAGAAGAGACGGGATGAGTTGTTTTAGTGTTTGACGATGAGTTGTTGATTGATGGTTTTATGCTGCGTCTGAACGATCAGGGTGTATACCCCGGCTTTGAGTGTAGCAGTGTTCACTTTTACGCTGCCCGATGCCTTCACCTTTTTCTGCCTGATCTTTCTGCCTGTCATATCCACTATGGTTATACTCACTTGCTCCCCTTTCACCTCCGGAATGCTGAGCGTTGCTTCCTCATCTGCCGGGTTTGGATACAGTCCAACACGGGAAACGACTTCCAGTCCTTGGGCTGCCTCTTTGGATGAGGATGAGGCCATCATGCTGCTGGCAGTTGCAGCCACTTCTTCAAATTTCCATTGCTGGCAACCGCCACCCAGCCAACGCCACTGCTGCACGTTGGCTCCATCTGCGCTGGAACAGTCGCTCACATCCAGCACCTTGCCACTCTGGCGAGATACCAATCGGTAGTAGCCGTTGTCTGTTGCCTCTATCTTCCACTGCTGGCAATTGCCTGCCCAATAGGGCCACTGCTGTACGTTGGCTCCATCAGTGTTTGAACATTCATCCACCTCCAGTGCCTTGCCGCTCTGCTGGGAAAGCAAACGGTAGTAGCCATTGTCGGTGCTCTCTACTTTCCATCGCTGGCAGTTGCCACCCAGCCAGGGCCACTGCTGTACATTGGCTCCGTCAGCCGTGGAGCATTCGCTCACATCCAGCACCTTGCCGCTATGGCGGGCTACCAAACGATACACCTGACCTGAGATGATGCCCGTATTGCCTGCCTGAGAGGTGAAGGTGAGCTTGTTGAGGTTGAAGCCTCCCTGCTCTATAACTACTCGCATCACCTGCTGACCAGCCGATAAGTTTACAGTCTTGCTCACCGTCTGCCAGCTTTGCCAGCCTGCTGTGTTGGGTACAGCAATACTACCTGTCACATTGCTGCCATTCATCTCTACATGTAAGCTGCCTGCATTGTTGGGTGTGGCTACCCTGACTTGCAGTTGGTAGCTGCCTGCACTGGCTACGTTGATGGTATACTCCAGCCATTCTCCGGCATTGCTCCAGCCTATGTTGTAGCCTCCTTCTGTACAGCTCTGGATGTCTACGCCTTCCGCTGTTCGGTATACTCCACCCAAGTTGCTTGCCTCTGTATCATGGTAGGCCACGCCTTCCCCTCCTTTATCATAGTTCTCTGCCTCTATCGTGCCTGGAATACCAATCACTCCCGCATAAGGCGTTTGTGTAGTTGAGGGAGGTGTATTTGTACGATACATTTTGACAAACACAACCCCATTGCCAGGGACTGTGGTGTTTAAAGAAGCTGTGTTGGAGGTGATGTTAGAGGTGCTCAAGACAGTAAGATTTTCTCCCGCACCATCATACTTACTGGCATTGCCTGCATCAATCCTGTAAATCTCCATTTTGCCACTACTGAAAGGCAGGTTGTTGAAGGTAGTACTCACAGATTGCTGTGTACCCCCTTCGTTCCAGAGAACAACTGAGGCAGTGTTATCATCCGAAGAAGCCATTGCCCCGATGCCAGACTGGATTTCGGGTGAAACAGCTTTCCGGTCTACTGGCATCCAACCGTATAGTTTGAAAGCATTGTACAACGCTTTTCTTTGATTGTTGAGGTCTATCATGCCCATTTTATCCCATGCTCCTTTCCACGCACAGGTAGGGCAGTCTCTTACCTCAGGATCAATCCATTGCGCGAAATATACTTTTTGTACATCGCCGTAATTAAGCAGACTCCTGACATCTCTGAAAAAACGTGAAGCTCCCTGGGCTTTAGAGGCTATGCCGTTGTTATCTATCTCGGAGCCAACAAGATTGTTGAAAGAGGAATACTCTGTGATGTAAAGAGGAAGCCCGGACCTGCCCGTCTCATTCAACGCCTGCCTCATGGTATTGATCAGCTGGTCGTAGTTGGCATTATAAATATGGCCGGAAAGAAAGGTGATAGGCGTATTGCCGATGCCATTCAAGAAGGTCTTGAACCAACCCAGATTTGGCCCCGAAACTGCCGGCCCGCCCACCCAGGCAGTAGGCTCCGCAGCTCGTATGCCTGCCACTGCATTTTTGTAGATGTTGATATAATCGTTGACATTGCCTGTAAAAAAAATACCGTTCAGGTCAGGCTCGTTCCATATCTCATAAATAGGGGCCGTCCCCATTGCCTTGAAATGAGCTGCATAATCGCGGCATATCCTTTGCCAGGCACCCATATTGTTGGGTACAGATTGCCATTGGTTGTAATCTGACGGATTGTTCTGCAACGGTTTGGGATTGTAGGTCATAGCGTACAGCGGGGTCACCCCGTTGCTCTTCAGACCATTGATGAAATCGTTGAATTCGCTCAGATTATACTGCGGGTTATCGGCCGTTCCGGTTATCTGAGGAGCATTGAGGGCTTCGTTCTTTCCCCATCCAATTTCGTAACGTAAGTGCTTGATATTGGCCTCACTCAGCTTCGACATATTAGCATTTAGCCGGGTACTGGCAGCCAAAGGTGTCTGATAGACTGCAAATTTATCCTTAACCAGTTGTGGCCCTCCTCCAGCTGCAAAATTTACATTGAAGTTGAGCTGCGCATGTGCGGCAACGGTTGACAAACAGCAAAGAACTAGCGATAAATAAAAGCGGTACATGAATCTTTTCATTGTTGTATTTGGTTTTAGATTGTAAAAAGTTTTATTAATCAATCATCAAGATCTTACCTGTTTAGCCCGTCAAACATTACGTCCCCATTATCACTGGAACTAATTTCCGGTACTCTTGATGAATTTTTTACTATGTACCTGCCCTTTTGCATTGCTCACATGCATCAGGTATATGCCATCTTTCAAATGGTCTACCGGAAGCTGTAGCTGCTCCTGGTAGAAAGTTTTCCAGCTACGCTGAAGCACCATTTTACCGGAAATATCATAAACAGCAAGATGCAGCTTCGGATTATGGTAGGTTGCCAGATCAATTTTTAGTGTTTTTTCTACAGGATTAGGGTAGAGCTTCAATGGATAGCTTTCCGGATTGTTTTCAATTGCCGTAACCAACGCTTGTACAGGCATTACTTCTTCACTGGCTTGGCTGACTTTTACCGTGGCACTAGTATTTTTACCTGTATTTTGCATGATAAAAGAAAGTATAATTCTTCCTCTGAATTTTTCCGGCGCATTGGCAGCCACATCCACCACAAAGTCTCCAAGGTCTTTTACCTCAAAGAGGGTATCCGGCTTTGTCTGCGTACCCCAGGGAAATGTCTCTTCAGCCGATGCAAGGCCCTGGTGGTGAAAGGTGCTATACCTATACTGTCCGTCCACCTGCTGATAATCCACCCTAACCCCCAGGGCGGTACGATCGTTTACAACCTTGAGTACTCCTGTGGTGATCAAATTTACCTGGAGCTTTGCAGGAATATCTTCCACAATAGCCCCCACCAGTGCCTGTGCTTCGTCTTTGCTTGAACCCATACCCAGGCGGGCGTACCATGTGCGTGGGTTGAAGTAAGCATAGTGGGTATTCCCCCGGTCATAATACCAGTTTTTTGTCTGTATCACAGTAGCTACTTTTCTTTCTGCTGGCTCTGCTGTGTGCGTGTCGTCAAACAGTTTGAGATACACGGTTCCTTTGGCAGGAAGGGTGCCATCCCAGCTAAGAGCGTGATCAGCAATACGGTATGTTTCCACTATGGTCAGGTTCTCGCTGTTTCGGTTTTCGAGGTAGCTGGCATGGGTTGCATCAATACGATACAGTTCGGCAGTGCCGGTAGCGAAGGGAAGATTTTGAAGATCAATATGCAGTGCTTGTTCACGATCTTCAAGGGTACTCCAGGCCACTATACCTGCCCGATGTGCATCGGCTGCCGCCAGGGCATCTATTCCCTGCCCAACACTGACTGATTTTCGATCCACTGGAAGCTCATTGTATATTTTGAAGGCGTTGTACAAGGCTTTTTTCTTTCCTCCGTAGGTGAGCAAACCCATTTCGCTTGTCCACTGTGCCCAGTAAACCCGCGTCAGATCGGTATGCTGAAGTAGGTTTTTTACATCACTCAGAAAATCAGCTGCTGCACCATATTGCTCCACTTTTCCTCCCGGCTGGTAAGCGGTATTGGGTTCTGTGGGGTAGGAAGCAAACTCTGTCAACAACATATCTACCTCACTGCGCTCGTAGGTACCCAAAGCTCTCCTCATAGCTTCTACCTGCCCATCGGCATTTCCGTAGGCGTGGCCCGACAAAAAATCGAGCGGAAGCTGGTTATCTTCTACAAATTTGATAAAGTCGGTATGCCAGTTGGTAAAAGCCGTGACAGGCCCTCCTACTTTTGCATCCATATCTCCGCTTTTTACGCCTTTTGCCCCATTTTTATAGAGCTGGAAGTAGGTTTCCTTGTCAAAAGTAGAAAACCAGAAAAAATCGGGTTCATTCCATATTTCATAATACAGCCTGTGGAACCCTAATCCACGGCCATATACTGCATAGTCATGGTTGATTTTTTCCCACACGTCCAGGTTTGAGGGTCTGTCTCTCCAGTCATCAGCAGGTTTTAGCGGATCGGGCGTATAGCTATGGCTGATGAGCAAATCGGAGCCACTGTTCACTACTGCCCGAAGAAACCGGGTATAGTCCTCCCGGTGGTATTCGAGTTTGCCTGATGTACCTTTGATCTGCCCTCCATTAAAATCTATATCATTCTTTCCCCAGCCATTTTCGTAGCGAAGCAACTGGACACCCAGTGAATCCAGCGCCGACATCGTGTTGAGTTTACCTTTTATATCCAGAATAGGTGTTTCGTATACACCAAATTTGGTTTTTATAAGCGGAAAATCAACTGGTTGCGACAGATCGGCCACCACATTCACCTGCGCTTTCAGCGCAAAGCCCTGAAAGCAGCAGATGAGAAGCAATGACATACATCTCCATAAAAAACACTTTTGCATACGCTCTTCACTAATAGTTAGGATTCTGTTTCAACTTAGGGTCCAGGTCTATTTCTCTTGTGGGTATGGGCAGCAGGTCGTTTTTACCCAGTTCAAAGTCTGCAAACTCAGGATCATGGGTCTTTAGCTCGGCCACCCCTTCGGCAGTCGTCAGCATATTCCACCTTTTCAGATCGGTCCATCTCACACTTTCTCCGCCTAGTTCCAGCACCCTCTCATGCTTTAGCTGCCCAAGCAGCAGCTCCGGTGTCCATCCGCCAGCAGGGGTACTCAGGGGCAATAAGTTGGCGCGCGCTCTCACCCTGTTGATCAAGGGAATAGCTTCTTCTGTTTTTCCCTGCATCATAAGGGCTTCTGCGTGCATGAGCAGCACATCAGCAAAACGGATGATCCTCAGGTTGATAGGAGAATGCTCATCTTCCACGTCCTTCCAGTAATCGTTGAGGTATTTCCTTACAAATGCGGTAGAATCTAATACGGCTTCCTCAAACAACTGCCCCCCGTAAGTAACCTGTGAGCCTAAAGAATCCGGCCTGAACCATAGAAAGGTTGCATCCGTGCGGGGGTCAATATTTCCATCCTTGTCTTTTTCCAGTAAAAACTGTTGTAAGAACCATGCAGTAGGCTGTGCATCGGCATTTCCGCTGGCAAACCTGGGGGCAAAATAGATCGCCCTGCGGCTTCCCTCTGACGTGGTAGGCACATCTCTGTCCCAGAAAGGCCCTTTGAACTCGTCTGAAAACTGAATTTCCCAAACAGATTCTATGTTGTTTTCTGTGGTATGCTTAAAGTTGTCCCTGAAGTCGGCTACCAGTCCATAGCCTGCCGGTGAGTTGATAACTTTTCCGAATTGAGCTTCGGCTTCTGGCCATCTGCGCAGTTGCATGTAGGTTTTCCCTAATAGCGCATTCGCTGCACCTTTTGTAACTCTTCCCACCTGATCTTCATCGTAACTGTCGGGCAGGTAGGGAATGGCTTCGGTGAGATCACTGATGATCTGTTCCCACACTTGTGCTTCTGTATTGTAGTCGGGCAAATCATTAGGGTCGGAAGGTTGTAACACGACAGGCACATTTCCCCACAGATTGACCAGGTCGAAGTAATAAAATGCTCTCAGAAACCTGGCTTCGCTCAGCAGCTGATTTTTTTCAGCCTCATCCATCTCTATATTCGGAACATTGGCCAGCACCTGGTTGGTTCTGAAGATTCCTCTGTAGTGATCATCCCAGATTTCTCCCTGTAACACCCAGTTGTAATCCGGCAGATGAAATTTAGAATACTGAGAAAATTCCACCCAGGGGCTATAGCTCAGGATCAGGTCTGCTCTTGAGCCAAAGGCGATGTCCATCCATCTTTTCCAGGTTCCTTCTTCCTGAAGCCCGGCATAGGCAGCTATGGTACCCTGATAAGCATCATCTGCTGTTTTCCAGAAAGTAGAAGTCGTTAACCTGTTGGGGTTCGAGGCATTCAGAAAGTCGTCGCTGCATCCTTGTTGTCCAAACAAAGTCAGCAAAAAGATGCTGATATAAATATATTTTTTGTTCATATTTTTTTCAGTTTTTAAAATCCTATCTGAATTCCTGCTATATAAGATCTCACATTAGGAAAAGCATTATTATCATACCCAGGTGCTAATATTCCACTTCCTCCAATATCTGGGTCCAGGCCGGTATATTTTGTGATGGTCAGCAGGTTCTGCCCTGTCAGATAAACCCGCACATTTCTTAATCCTGCCTTATCCAGCAAACTCGTAGGTAAAGTATACCCAAGCTGTAGGTTATTCAATCTCAGAAAAGAACCGTCTTCAATAAACCGGTCGGTGTCGCCTCTGATCAGACCTCCACCGCCATGCTCTGCCTGCGGGGTGGTGTTGGAGCGGTTTTCTTCCGTCCACGGGTTCAGCCCCGCCTGGTAGTTTCCTACATCTCCTGTATTACTCATCAGCAGCGCAGCGGCATTGTATATCTTTTGTCCGTATCTGCTATTCCAGAACATGGTGAAGTCAAAGTTTCTGTAGACGGCATTGAAGTTTAAGCCTGCCTGCCACTTTGCCCAGGGACTTGCTGCAAAAACCCGGTCGTCGTCGTTGATCTGCCCGTCTGGCTCACCGGTGAGTTCGCCATTTTCGTCTCTGCCGTTTACATCTACAAACCGCTGGTCTCCTGGCTTGGCATCCGGTTGGGCAGAACCGTCTACTTGCTCCTGGTTCTGAAAAATGCCATCGGTAAGCCGCACATAAAATTCTCCCAGCGCATGATCTGCCTCCGTTCTGGCGTTGCCAGCACCTAGCAAGGCATTACCGGGCGTACCTAAGTTCAGCACCTTGTTGTTAATAGTGGTCAGGTTTCCACTAATATCAAAGGTAAAATCCCCGGTTTTTTTACTGTAAGTGAGTGCCAGTTCGATACCCTTGTTTACCATAGAAGCCGCATTGACAGGCGGAGGGTCACCGGCGTTGCCCAACGTACCGGGAATGGGCACATTGATGAGCATGTTTTCAGACCTGGAGATGTAGTAGTCGAAGGTAGCGGTAATGGCATTGTCCAGTAATCCGATATCTGCTCCAATATCCGTCTTGATCACAGCGTTCCAGCGAACATTAGGATTAGCCAGTATTCTTTGTGTAGAACCGGGGGCTACATGCTGGCTACTGCCTAAAATATAACGCGAAAGGGTGTTGATGTAGGCTTGATACTGATAATCTCCAATCGCATCATTACCCAGCGAACCGTAGCTGGCTCTGATTTTTAAGTCATTCACCACGGGGATATTTTCTCTGAAAAAAGATTCATCACTGATGCGCCATCCCAGAGATGCTGAAGGGAACACGGCATATTTGTAGGCAGGCCCAAATTTGGTAGAGCCATCTCTTCTGATATTAAACGAGAAAAGATATTTTCCGGCATAATCGTAATCCAAATGGCCGATATAACCCAAAAGCCCGGTTTCAATCTCCTCGCCGCTGTATCCCACGGCAGTTCCTCCCTGGCCTATCTGGTCGAAGTAGACGCCCTCGCTGTTTCTGGGCAGGTCTCTGACGGTAGCCCCAACGGTGGTGAAATTGGTTTTGAACCTGGAAATTCCCACAAGCGCACTGATGTTGTGCTGCTCGTAAGATTTGTTGAAATTCAGCGTATGTTCTACCAGTGTAGACAAAAATCTGTCGCTGTGTTCTCCCAGGTTGGAGAAGGGTTCAGGCTGGCTATAAAAAATCTGCCCTTCTTTTCTAAAGTTTTTGAAGTTACTGTTATTAAACTCCAGCCCAAGGTTGAGTTTGTATTTCAGAAAATCAAAGATCGTAAATTCCCCACCAACCGTTCCCTGCGCCCTGAAAGACTCTACCGTATTGTTGTTCATCAGCTGCTGGGCAACAGGATTAGACCCCAGGGTGGGTGCTTCGGCGTTTCCTATACCAAAGCCTGTAGGCGTAGCCGGATCATATACCGGAATGACGGGCAGCATCCTGATAGCATCCGAAAAAGGGTTTCCTACCAGGTCTGAGCTTTTTGAGTACGATAACAGGGCCGATTCGTCAAACTTAAACCTGCCTCTCTCAAACCCACCGTTGATTCTTGTTGTATACCGGTCAAAATCCGTGTCGATGATGGCTCCCTTGTTGTTGAAGTAATTGCCCGATACCCGGTACTGTGCGTTCTTATTTCCTCCGGACAGGGCCAGGTCATATTCCTGAATAACGCCCTGCTGTATGAAGGCATCCTGCCAGTCTGTATCAACCCCGGGATTGAAATCAGGATTGGTACCTGGCAAAGTAGCTTCCCCGGCTTTTTCATAAGCCATATCGATGGTATTAGCCCAGGTGCTTCTGTTCATCAGGTTATAAGTATTGGCAAAATGCTGAACTCCGTACTTAGCGTTAAAGTCTACTTTCATAGGCCCTTCGCTGCCGCTCTTGGTGGTGACGATGACCACACCGTTGGCACCTCTGGTACCATAGAGTGCTGCGGCGGAGGCATCTTTAATGACTTGGATTGACGCTACGTCATTCGGATTGAAATCGCGTGTATCGGTGGTTTGCAATCCGTCAATGACCCACAAAGGTCCTGTACCATTGAAGTTATTGACACCCCTGATCTGAATATTGGATGCCTGTCCGGGTTGTCCTCCCCCTGATTTTACCGTAACCCCTGCCATCCGCCCCTGAAGCTTGTCACTCAAAGATGTGTTCACTTGTTTCTCAAGCTCTTTATTGTCTACCGTTGCTACAGCACCCGTTAGGTCTTCCCTGTTTTTGGAGTAATACCCTAGCACTACTACTTCTTTTAGCTGCGCAATATCCGTCATCAATTCCACATCAATCGAGGTACGCGCATTCACAGGCATCTCCTTCCGCTCATAACCTACAAAGGTGAATACCAGCGTGTCATTCTCCGAAGCAGTGATACTGTATTGACCATCTATGCCGGTAATGGTACCCTGCGTGGTGCCTTTCAGCAATACGGAAACTCCCGGTATGGGTGTTTTTTCATCATAAGAAGTTACCGTGCCTTGTACAGTGATCTCTTCCCGTGCCTTTTGCTCTTTATCTAGGGTTGTTGTAGTTGCAGCTACGATTTTATCGTTCTTACCATCTTCTGCCCACGCCAGGCTGATAGCCGACCATTGCATGATCAATCCGTATAAGATGAGACTTGCGTATTTAAAACTCGTTACTTGTCCGCTTTTTTTCATTTTTCGTCATGGTTTTGTGGTAATAGGTTCTTTGTATGTTTTTGATTTTTTCATCAACTTTCTAAACCTAATTATTTATTGTGTTTAGTAGATGTCAATTCATACCATAGTTTCTACAATTCGTTCCAATGCTATTTTTTTTCTGTTTCAGAGGATATTTGAGACAAAATGCACATATCTGGAACGTTTTGTAGAAGTGATTACTTTACCTTTAACCGTATGACCAATGATATGAAAAAAGCTGTCTTTTTCATTTTTCCGCTTTTATTATATGTAAGTAATACCCTCTGTGGACAACCTTATTACTTCAGACATTACCAGGTAGAGAACGGGCTTTCTCACAACTCTGTGATGAGCGTTTTGCAAGATCAGCAGGGTTTCCTGTGGTTGGGCACAAAGGACGGACTTAACAGATTTGATGGCTACTCTTTTAAGGTATTTCGCTATGATGCGGAAGATACTGGAAGCATTGGCAGCAATTTTATTCAGACATTGTATGAGCAGGAAGGGCAGCTATGGGTAGGAACCGACAATGGGTTGTACAAGTACAAGGCAAAGGATGAAAAATTCATCCTGCTTCAGCAGACACTAAATAATAAAGTCAGGGCCATTTGTAAAGATCAGGCGGGCAATCTATGGTTTATTGCTGGTTATACGCTTTACAGGTATCGTGAAAGCAAGCAATTGCTGCAAGCTTACGATTCCAACAAATATTTTGATGCAACCTCTATCTGTGTTACTCCCGACGGAACCATTTGGGTCTCTACCAATGCAGGAACGATCAACCGATATGATGCTGCCAACGACTCTTTCAAAAAGTTTGATATTTTCGGCCAGTCTGCACCCACCTCTTCCCGATGGATTGAGAAGATTTACAGCACGGGCAACCAGTCCATCTTAGCAGGCACACAAAGCCAGGGGATGAAAGTTTTTGATATTCCAACAGCTACCTACCAGGATGTGCTTCCCGTTGACTGCAAAAAGTCGGAGCTATACGTCAGAGATTTTATACAAAGCGATGCCAACGAATACTGGCTTGCCACTGAATCCGGGATTTTTATTTACAACCTGAAAACAGGCAAGGTTACCAATCTGGAGAAGAACTATAACGACCCATATTCCATCTCAGACAATGCTGTATACTCTTTGTACAAGGACAGGGAAGGGGGCATTTGGGCAGGCACGTATTTTGGTGGTGCCAACTATAGCCCTAAACAGTATACACCGTTCGAGAAGTTTTTTCCCAAGGCAGGTGAAAATGCCATCAGCGGAAATGCTGTCCGCGAAATATGTCAGGACCAGTTTGGCAACGTATGGATAGGAACAGAGGATGCAGGTTTGAATAAGATGAATCCTGCGACAGGGCATTTTACGAGCTTTCAGCCTTCCAAAGAAAAAAACAGCCTGGCCCACCACAATATTCACGGACTGCTGGCTGTCGGCCAGGAGCTATGGATTGGCACTTTTGAACACGGTTTGGATGTAATGGATATACGCAGTGGTAAAATCATCCGCCACTACACAGCGGGGGCGGCTCCAGGCTCGTTGAAAAGCAATTTTATTTATACGATGCTTCAAACCCATTCGGGAGATATCCTGATTGGTACGGCTTTAGGATTGCACCGCTATAACCGCAAAAGCGATAATTTTACTTTGCTCTCAGAATTTCCCGAAGTTTTTCATTATACCATTTTGCTGGAGGATCATACAGGCACCATATGGGCGGGCACCTACAGAGACGGGATTTACTATTATGACCCGAATACCGGAAAAAAGGGTTATCTAAAACATAAAGATGACATCCAAAACAGTCTGATCAGTAATGCCGTAACAGATATTTACGAAGACAGCAGAGAAAATTTATGGTTTTCTACCGAAGGTGGCTTGTGCAAATTTGTACCGCAGCGCAAACAATTTACAAGGTATACCACTGGCAATGGGTTTCCCAGCAATGTTATTTACCAGGTGCTGGAAGATGCAGATAAGAAGCTCTGGATCAGTACTTCCAAAGGGCTGGTGCGCTTCGACCCTGTGTCTGAAGAAGTAAAAACCTTTACCAAGGCACAGGGGCTGCTGAGCGATCAGTTTAATTACAATTCTTCTTACAAAGACCAGCAAGACAACCTGTATTTTGGAAGTGTGAATGGGATGATTCGTTTTAACCCCCGGCAATTCATCACCAACACTTACATTCCACCCATCTGTATTACTGGTTTTCAGGTGTATAACCTTGAGCTACCGATCAGCAAAAGAAGTTCACCGCTCACTTCATCGCTAACCTATACCAAGAAAATCACTTTAAACCATCATCAGTCTTCTTTTAGTATCGATTTTGCGGCACTCAGTTATACGGCACCCGAGATGACGGCCTATACCTACAAAATGCAGGGGCTACAGGAAGGCTGGATTTACCTAAAGACAAACCGAAGGGTCTATTTTACCGAGCTGGCACCTGGAACATATACTTTTATGGTAAGGGCATCCAATAGTAGCGGCATCTGGAATGACAAAGTTACCAGCCTCATGATAGAGATTCTGCCTCCTTTTTGGGCCAGTACCTGGGCTTATCTTATTTATGCAGCAATAGGAATGGTTTGCTGTTATGCCGGGGTGCGCCATTACCACCACAAAGCAGAACGCAAAAACAAGAGAAAAATAAAGCTGCTTGAAAACCAGAAAGAACGGGAAATCTATGAAGCCAAAATTGAGTTTTTTACCAATGTAGCTCATGAGATACGTACTCCACTTACTCTGATCAAAGGCCCCCTGGAAAAGTTGATCAATACAACGACAGGCTTACCGGAGATCAAAGAAAGCCTTACTGTGATGGAGAAAAACACCAACCGTCTGCTGGACCTTTCCAATCAGCTACTGGATTTCCGAAAAACAGAAACCAAGGGTTTCAGTCTTACCTTTGTCAGCGCAAATATATCTCAATTGTCCGAAGATATTTACTCCAGATTCAAACATGCTGCCGAAGAGAGAAACCTGATTTTCAGCATGGATCTTCCGGAGATTCCTGTGATAGCCTACGTAGATCCGGAAGCCCTTACCAAGATCATCAGTAACCTGTTGAACAATGCCGTTAAGTATGCCGAAAATAAAGTCCACATTGCTTTGTTTTCTGCCGGGGCCGAGCATAATTTCTTCGTCATGGAGATAAAAAACGACGGACTTCTTATTCCTGCCGAAGCCAGAGAAAATATATTCACCCCCTTTTTTCGGCTCAAAGAAACCGAAGACACAACGGGCACTGGCATAGGGCTACCCCTCTCGCGTTCGCTGGCAGAGTTACATAAAGGAACGCTGATCTTGAAAGACCCGGCAAAGGAATTTAATATCTTTGTGCTTACACTGCCCATACACCAGGAACATGAGTTTAATTTGTATGAGGAGCAGCCCACAGAAACTCCTGATGCTGACCATAACCAGGAAGAAACCAAAGGGCCTATGAAGCCCGCCATCCTGGTGGTGGAAGATCACAAGGAAATGCTGGAGTTTGTCTGCGGAGAACTACAGGCGGAGTACCTGGTCTTCAGAGCTGCTGATGGAAAAAAAGCTTTGGAGATTCTCAGCAAGGAATGTATCCAATTGATCGTCAGCGATGTGATGATGAAAATAATGGATGGTTTTGAGTTGTGCAAACAAATAAAATCCAACCTCGAGTACAGCCACATTCCAGTCATTCTGCTTACAGCAAAAAACACCCTACAGGCCAAAATTGAAGGGCTTGAATCTGGTGCCGATGCCTATATGGACAAGCCATTCTCTCCTGAACACCTGCGGGTACAGATTGCCAACCTGTTGGCCAACCGGCACAAAATCAAAGAATATTTTTCCAGCTCTCCGCTGGCTCATATAAAAAGCATGGCCTATTCCAAAGCTGATGAACATTTTCTGGAAGAGTTGCATGAAGCGATCAACAGGAACATCACTGATACGGACTTGAATGTTGAACAGCTCGCTGACATCATGAACATGAGCCGAACCACCTTGTACAGAAAAATCAAAGCTATTTCTGATTTAACGCCCAACGAACTGATCAACCTAGCACGACTGAAAAAGGCGGCAGAACTATTGACAGAAGGGGATTATAAAATCTACGAAATAACAAATATGGTAGGCTACAACTCCCAAACAAGTTTTGGTCGCAATTTCTTGAAGCAGTTTGGCATGCCCCCATCAGAATACTCCAACCAATTTAAACGTATGCAGACGTAGTATTTCTAAAGGATGTTGGGTATCGGTTATACGCCTCAATAGTTTTGCAATCAAATGGTGAGTTTGTAAAAATCTATGAAACAACGGAGCCATAACAACAATTGTTACAAAACAAACAGTAGATTTGTTTAAAAACCCTTTTATAAGAGTTACGCAAAGTCTTTGAGGAGTTCTCGTTGAGCCTCTAAGAACAACATCTGCCTCAAGTCATAGAGCTTATCTTGTTTCATAGGTTTTCTGTAATCCAATGTCTTATATTGTAGTACCTGGTTAAAACTAAGTTAAATTTTACCTTATCCTAGTCTGTGATGGATATTTAATACAAAAAGCTTTTTAAACGCTCGGCAACCGGCTTATATTTTTGATTATATGGGCGATTATACTACGGTACATTTGGCTTAAAGTGGGCTGTGAGGACACAGCCCACGGCCTTCGCGCCTCGGTTTGTGTCTCCACAAACCGAAACTGTACCGTAGTATAATGGACGATACAAGGCTTTATTCTGAGCGAAGCATATAATAGCAAAAACGTACAATAACATGCCAATGGTTACCTATCATTAATGAGTACCATATCTTTTATCTCTAAATAAAACTGAAGCGTTCTGTAGGTGTCCACATCCGGGTAACCATTGCTGGTAGGTGTCAGGGTTTCATCATGATCTTTTGGGAATAAAGACTCCGAAACCAGTTCGTTGTATGACTCGGTTTTTTCTTTTGGGGGGGCACTTTGGCTGATCATGGTTGGTGGAATAGTACCATTACCTTCGCGCCGAATACCCCAGCGGATTGCTCCGTTTTCGTCTCTTACAAAGGCAGCCGCTTCTTTGGTATGTACTTCCGAATCTATGGCCAGGGCCAGCCCCCTGGCATCGCCCGGCTGGGAAAACCCGATCATAAAGGCATAGGTTTTGCCCGCCTCCAGGGTAATTTCGGCATCTTTTAAAAAATCGCATCTAAAATAGTGGAGGTGACCTTTTTGCTCTCCAAACGACCCACCCTTTCCATTATCGTACACATATTGCGAAGTGGGTGCTATCTCCGGAAAGATGCCCCCTGTAAAACGATCAAGGAAAACATACGTAGCCCCCTCTATAAAATCATCTGCCCTATTGAATTGTAGGTCAAAGCCATGCAGGGCCTGATCGCCTTTGGTGGTTCCGTTTTCGTTGATGCTCACCTGCTCCCCCTTTTTGGTTTTAACCTCATAAAAAACGATATAAAGTGCTGCGCCAGGTGTGCCATTCATGATGGCGTTGTTCCCCCTGGAAGTCCTCAGTACCAGTGCATCTAATGTTACGTTCATGTTCTTGGGCATGGTAAAAACCTGGCCCAGGTCCCGGTTACGCTCAAAATATCCATATCCATTGCCATTGGGATTGCCCTTCCATTCTAAGTCTTTGGCATCCACGTTTCGAATACTGGTATTGCCCCCGATCACATCATCGTCCTGCTCGATATGATGGTAGAGACCCTTCACCAGTTTTCCGGTAGGCAATGAATAGTCCTTACCCATATCCTTGATCCTAAACTCTCTGGATGCAGTTTGACAGGCGGCCATTGTTGATAACAGAGATACTGCCAGGATGATGACTTGACCGATAAGGCGATTTGTGTTCGTTCCTTTCATATATTAGGTTTCATGCAAGATGAATACTAACCATGATGCTGATATTTATTGCGTCAGAACCTTGTTTTGGCAGTGTAACCAAATATATCAAATCTTTTTGTTAGCTTTATCGTCTCATCATAAAAGATTGTATGCAAGCTTGTTTTATCTAGCTATGAATGATAAAACTTAGCTCACTAAAAGCGGCCTTTTCAGGTTCATGGTCATAAAAGAATTGAATGTCATCCTTGTTATCAGCAAGGCCTAAGCTATAGAGGACAGGTACAAAATGATCAGGAGTAGGGGCGGCTAGTTTGCCTAGAGCATGACTACGTTCATAGTCAACAATCTTTTTGAAATTCCTTTCTGCCACCTGTCTTTTGATCCATTCTTCATACTCAGCTTCCCACCCAAAAGGTGAAAAATCTCCTGTTCTCATTCTTTCCCCCAGTATCTTTAGGTTATGAACCAGTGCTCCACTACCTATGATAAGCACTCCTTTGTTCCTGAGTGACTTTTATTGCTGTCCGAGTTCATAGTGATAGGTTGGGGTAGCATAATAATCTAAACTCATCTGAAATACCGGGACATTGGCCTGTGGAAACACATGCATAAGCACAGGCCATGATCCATGATCAAGCCCCCAATCTTCTGTTTCTCGAACAGAGGAGATGATTTTATGTACCTCGTGGGCTATATCCGGAGTTCCTTTCGCATGATATTTAACATCATAGTAATGCTTCGGGAAGCCGTAATAGTCATAAATCTGTTGCTGTTGGTTGGCTATATTGATAAAGGTGCCTCTTGTACACCAGTGAGCAGAAACTACCAGCACTGCCTTCACTTCATATTCTTTTTCCAGAGAGCGCCCCAGCTCGTGCAGGCTGTTCCAAAAGGGATATTCCTCCCTGCTGAGAGGAATATCTATTGGGCTACCGTGCGAAGTGAACAACACCGGCATTCGCTTACTTTGTAACGGTAGATGATCTGCAAATACTTTTAAGTGACTTAATGGATTCATAGTCGCAAATGTTACTATTGATTTAACGAATTCTTCTCGATACGGCTTACCTGTAAATCTGATCAATAAACTGTTTAACGGTTGTAGGTTTTCTTCCCAGTAAAGACTCCAAAGTGGTATCTTCTGCATCCATCATACCTTCGGCTACTGCTGTACCCCACATGACAAACATACCGATGTACATATCAGGCACACCTGCTTTTTCCAGAGTAGCTTTGAATTTTTCAACATCAGGAGAATTGTAACCCACCTCTCTACCCAATGCTTCAGAAATATACCTTGCTATTTTTTCAAAATCCACCGAAGCGTTGTTGGTCAAATTATAGGTTTTGTTTTCATGACCTTCAGTCGTTAATACGTTAATGGCTGCCTCAGCCAGTTCTTCACGAAGTACCCAGCTAGCTTTACCTTCTGCCGCGGGAAACAAAATAGTTCCTGTTTCAGCTACCTTTTCACCAACAAACGCAAGAATCATTTCCTGGTAAATGCCATTTTGGAGAATAGTATAATCGATACCGATTTCTTTAAGAAACTTCTCCGACTCAACATGAGAATTCTCAAAGTCAGCAATAGCAGAATCTTCATGGTCGGGCTTTCTTACAAAAGAAGTATAGACTATGTGCTTTACATTGGCTTCTTTGGCTGCTGTAATCGCGTTGATGTGGTGCTTTGTTCGGTTTTCAACCGGCCCCCGGTCACTGCTGGAAATCAGCAACATTTTTTCAACGCCTTCAAAGGCCTTTATCATGGAATCTACATCCGCATAATCTCCCATCCTTACATGAATACCTTGGTCTGACAGAGGCTGCGTATCCTCTCTGTTCCTTACCAATGCTGCAATGCCCTTGGCAGCTATTCCTTTATTTAATAAGTGTTGTATGGCTTTAGAACCAAAATTTCCTGTTGCTCCTGTAATTAAAATCATGTTTGTTTTTTTAATTGACTATGTTACAAGTTTACGAAGACAACTATATTAAATATACTTGTTTACTAAAAAGTATTAGTATACTTTTGTATAGTAACAATTTAATATCTTCATGATGAGTGACTTCAAAGAATTAGTTAAGGAGGAAAAGGTAAAGCAATGTCCAAGGCAATACATCCTGGCCTTAACGGATACTCTTAATGTGATTACCGGGAAATGGAAGCTACCGATCATTGCTTCTTTATTGTATGGCAAAAACCGGTTTAAGGATTTACAGGAAAATATTGAGAAAATAACTCCTAGAATGTTGTCGAAAGAATTGAAAGAGCTGGAAGTTAATGGTATTGTACAGCGCAAGGTTTATGATCAAACCCCTGTTTTAATCGAATATATATTAACGGAATCTGGCAAAAATCTAATTAATGTGGTAGATACTATGCTTGATTGGGGAATGGCACACAGAAGAGAAGTAATGAAAAATGATCGCCCCTAACACTTTAGTAATTGCTGATAATGGCAAGTATAGGCGTAAAGCAGATTTTAGCAAGTGAGAGATCATTAATATGCCAGTGTCGGTGTTTTGTGAACCCAAGCGCTACTTGCTAATTGCTCTAAAATAAAAAAAGCCAAGTCAGCTCTTGAAATAGTACTCCCTCCTTCGGGTCTGAATCTCTTAGCGATGCGAAATTCAGTGGTAAGAACACCGTTTGTAAGTCGCGAAGGTCTTACTAGAATCCAATCCAACGTTGAACCGGTTATGATGTTTTCTGCCAGTTGCATGTCTTCATATCCTTTCTTCAGATAAAGCGGTTTGAGAATATGCTTGTAAAACCAAATTTCATGCGGGTCTTCTTCCACCCCTGCCGAGGTACAAAACGCTAACTTTTTTATATTTAGTTCAGTCATGGCTTCTACCAGCACTGAAGCCGTTTTTGAGTAAAGGTCGGTTGATTGCTGACCAAATAATTTTGGCGTAAAAGCTAATACAGAAATCACCAAGTCACTTCCTTCAATGACATCTTTTACCAACGGCTTATCAAATATATTTCCTTGGATGACTGTCAGGTTAGGATTTGTAATGTCGAGTGGATGTCTGACGACGGTGGATATACTGTATCCTTTTTCAAGTCCTTGCTTGACCAATTCTTGTCCTGTTGCGCCGGTTGACCCGAATATTGAAATTTTCATTTTTTGTAGTTTTCCTTTAGATGATCAGCAGGTACATATTTTAATGTGCCATAGGGGTTCCATCATTCTTGACTTTAGGGATAAACAACAAGAAAGGAATACACAGCAGAAAGAAAATACTGATATAGAAAAAGGCATCGTTGTAGGTGAGCTGCAAGGTATTTCTTTGCACTGATCCTTCTATGGCCATGTATGCTTTTTGGGTAGCATTGGTCAGGTCAAAGCCTTTGGCCAGAAAAGCATTGGTCAGCATGTCTATGCGTTGCTGTGTCTCTGTGCCGTAGTGAGCGATCTTATCTACCAGCACACTTCTATGGTCGGCAGAGGTGTAATGGGTAAACGTAGCGATGGCAGCCAGACCAAAGGAACCTCCCAGTTGCCGTGCCATATTCGTCAGGCCCGAACCCTGCGCGATCTTGGCACCCTTCAACCCTGATAGTGCAATGGTAGTGAGGGGAACGAATAGCATGGCCGTGGCTACGCCTCGCAGTACCTGTGCCCAGAAGAAGTCTCCCCAGAATATATCTCCTCCTGAAGATACATTTTCCAGAGAGAGTATATAGCTGCAACCGAAAAACAATAGAAAGCCAAACCCGGCCATGATTTTAGGCGAAAGTTTGTTCTTCAGCGCAATCGCCAGAAGAGGCATGGTTAAGAAAGCGGAAATACCGCCCGGCAGCAAAGAAATTCCGGATTGGTATGCAGTGTAGCCCAACAGAATCTGTACGAACTGCGGATACAAAAACAGTACGCCGTACAACCCGAATCCCAGAATAAAAATAAAAATTGTACCAAAGGCAGTACTGCGGTTTTTGAGGATACTGAGATCCACAACAGGATTTTCAGCTTTATAGAGTTCCCAAAGCACAAAGCCAATCAGGCCCAGCCCGGCAGTAAAGGCCAGCACGGTGATGTAGGCTTCGGCAAACCAATCTTCCTCGGCACCGCGCTCTAAAAATATCTGGAGCGATCCGATGCCTACAACCAGTAGCAGCAACCCCTGCCAGTCAAAGGCTCCGGTACGCATTTTCTCCAGCGGCTCTTTGATGAGTACGAAGGAAAGCGTGGCAGCCAATATGCCTACGGGAATGTTTACATAAAAAATCCACGGCCAGGAAAGCTCATCGGTGAGATAGCCGCCAATCAGTGGCCCCAGGGTAGGACCTACCACCGCGCCAATCCCAAACAAGGCATTGGCAAAGCCCAGTTGGTCTTCGGGAAATATCTCTACCAGCACGGCCTGCGACGTGGCCAGCAAAGCCCCGCCTCCCAAGCCCTGCACAAAACGCCATGCTACTAGGTTTTCAATCGACTCACTATGGCCGCACATAAAAGATGCCGCCGTAAACAAGAAAATAGAACCTACAAAATAGTTTCTGCGCCCCAATACGGTAGATAACCAACCGGTCAGCGGTACAACAATTGCGTTGGCCAGGGCATAGCCAGCGATCACCCAGCTAATATCGCTCAACGTGGCTCCCAGGTTGCCCCGGATCACAGGCAGAGAAACGTTGACGATGGTGGTATCAATCAGTTCCAGCAAGGAAGCGGTAATGACGGTGATGGTGATAATGGCTCTTCTGAAACCGTATTCTACCGTAGGCTTTTCAGCGGTTTGTTGTGCTATCATAAGGCTCTGGTTAGTTTAAAAGAATCGTAGGAATGACACTCATGCCGGGGCGTAGCCGAACAGTTTCTTCCCGCGTATTGGTGAAGATGATTTTTACCGGAATACGCTGCTCTACCTTAACGAAATTGCCACTGGCATTGTCGGCAGGTAACAGGGCAAACTTAGACCCGGTAGCACCCTCTATAGATTGCACTTCCCCTTCAAACTCCCGGTCGCCATAGGCATCTACCTTAATGGATACGTGCTGACCTTCGTTGATTTTTGCAATCTGACTTTCTTTGAAGTTGGCGACGACCCAGATGTCAGACTTGTCTACGACCGACATCACCGTTTGTCCGGGCCGTACGAGTTGACCTACTTCAATATTGAGTTGAGAAACAGAGCCACCAATAGGGGCGGTGAGTTTGGTATAACTCAGCTTGAGTTTGGCATCATCAATGGCTATTTCCGCCTGGCTGATCATCGCCTCCGCCTGGGCTATTTTGGACTGAGCCACTGTAATTTGCTTTTCCAGACTAGCTTTGGCAGCTACGGCTTTGTCATAGGCAAATTTGGTGTTGTCCAATGCCTGCTGGGTAGTGGCACCATCAGTCATCAAACCTTGCTGCCTGTTGCGATCGTCTTTACGCTGAAGAATATCCAGGTTGGCCTGCTGTAGCGTAGAATGTATATAATCAAGATTTGCTTTGGCTTCCGAGTAGCCTACCTTTGCCGTATTCAGGGTGGTTTCTTGTCGTGCAAGCATCAGCTTCAGATCAGAATCATCAATCTCTGCCAGCAGTGCTCCTTTTTTCACGATGGTGTTATCGTCTACCAGAATTTGCTTGACGTATCCATCTACTCGGGGAATGATCGGGCTGATGTCTCCTTCTATTTGTGCATTATCTGTCGACTCATGCGTTTCGGCAAATCGGTACCACCGGATGCCGAAATAAACGCCGACAATCACAAAAACGGCTAGTATGCTAAGACCTATTACTTGTTTTTTTTTCATTGTAGTAAGATTTATCTATGTTTAAGCCAAAGGCTTGGTTTAGTTTCCTGTAAGAATTTTGAGTTTGTATTTGGCTGATTGCTGCTGAATCTGGTGAAGCGACATTTGCTGCTTTGCTTTGATCTCCCCGTTGAGTTCGGTGAGGTAGTCCGAGGAAGTGGACGTGCCGTTTTTGAGTTCGGCGTTGGATGCTTTGGTAACAGCTAATTGCAGCGCAATGATCTCCTTATCTTTGGCAATGAGGGCTTCTGATTTATCGATCTCAGCCGCCAGTACCGTATATTGCGACATTAGATTTTTGTCTAGCACCGCAGCATCTGCTTTTGCCATTTCCACAGAAAACAAGTTAATGTCCTGCGCTTTCTTTTTGGTGTAGAAAGAGGAAATATTCCAGCTTAACCGAAGCCCTCCAAGATAGTAATCGGTAAAAGCGTTGCTCAAAAAATTCAATCCCGGCCTTCCGTATCCGGCCTGTCCAAACAAACTGATTCTGGGCCGCGTTCCTGCCTCCGTCAATGCATTCTGCTTGATTAGCACTTCCTGCTGTAGCTCAATCAGTTGGTGTTCGGGCCGGTTGGTGAAGGTACTCGGATAGAGGCTGATATCGTCGGGCATGACAAACTCAGCCTGGCGGTTAAGGCCCAATCCGGAGAGCAGAGAAATTACCTGTATGGCTACCTGCCGGTTGGCTGCCAGCTCGATCAGACTTTGATCCAGTCTCAAGACTTCTACCTTCAGCACATCCACCTGGCTTTGCTTGGCGATGCCGTGGTCAAAAGCGGATTGCAATTGTTTTACATTACTCTCAAGTACTTTTTTAGAAGCATTGAGGATCGCCGTGTTTTCATTGGCTGATAGCACGTTGAAAAAATAGTTAACAACCTGTTCTTCTACAGCCTGCAGGGTAATATCCACTTGCTTCTGCGCGAGGAGCGACGATAATTCCTGTAGGCCCGTTTGTATGCGCATCGTTCCCGCATCGTACAACGTCTGGCTGACATCCAGGTAAATTTTGTACTGGTCTTTACTCAGTGGTTCAATCTTAGGAAAGTCCGGGATGGGAATATTCAACCGGGTGACCTCCGACTGGTACGTTGCCTGACCTAAAAGCTGAATGCCTGGCAGATGGGCTGTTCTGATATTTTCCTGGCTCAACCCATTTATTTTCTGCTGAAGTGCTACTTTGTCGGTCGCCGGATAGTTTTTTCTGACAGCTGCCAGGCAGCTATCCAGTGTAATGGATTGAGAGTGAACGATGAGAGGACTGATCCACAAGAGCGTTAGTAGGATGGTAGCATTTATGTTCATGGTTTTTACGTGAGTGTTTGACATACATGTCAGTTTTTGGGTAAATTTTTTTATGCTTTAATAAGTTTGATAATCATTTGGGCAACTTCTTTTTTGCGGTCTTCCAGCAATTGTGTCATGGCTGGCTCGTCAATGCCTGCAAACATGCTAAAAAGCGGTTTTCCCATGACCGGATAGACACATAGCGATATAATATTGATGTACAGCTGTATAGGATGGATCGGAATAATATGCTTCAGGGCTATTTCTTTCTCCACTTGTGTCACAAACCCATCAATGTTGGGTTTTATGTTGTCTATCACCGACTGAAAAAAAGGGGAATCTGTTTTATGAATCTCGCTGACCATAAAAAGCGGCATAAAAGGATTTTTTAATATTGTATTGATGTGTTGCTCGGTAAACACTGCTATTTTTTCAAAAAGGGGTAAATCACCATTGAGCGTTTCAAACATTTGTGGCATCCCTTGATGCAGAATGTCAGAAGCGACCTTTTGATATAGCTTGTCCCGTGTTCTGAAATAGTAATTCAGCACCGTCCTGTTGATACCTGCACGGTCTGCAATATCCTGCATCTTTGTATCGCTGAAGCCTTTTTCAATCATCACGTCATAGGCCGCCCTGATAATTTGCTCCTTGGTAGACTCATTCATCTTTGCTTTCATCTTATTTTGACGCTTATGTCTAACACCAACGTCAGTTTTGTAAAGAAGTTCTGTGTTTGCTAAAAAAACAGTACTTTTTTCCAACTATTTCAAATCAAAGCTCAAAGACTGCTCAAAACCTGCACCGTAATCTTTGTGAATTGCTACCCATGAGTTCCATCGTTAACCAAGCCCCAGATGTGAAGGACACCTTGTTGTTTGACCTTTGCCTTACATCCGGGGCCAGGTTACTTGTGACAGGTGATAAGCCATTGCCAGAAGCTCAGAGAGGTATTTGAATTGTCATCAGGAAAGCCTTTAAATCAGCCACAAATTAATGAAAGCAGTCATTTACGTAAGAATTACTTTTGGGTAATGTTACAGCATATAGGCTAATTTTCAAGCAGCATATATTCTGAAATAAATAGTACTTTTGTTTAAACAATCAGCCTTTGAAAAAAAAATTTCTATTACTCAACACCCTATTATACAGCCTATTTTTTCCTGTCATGGGGCAGCCACAAGTCCTCTGGCAAATTGGAGCGGCAGATGATAGTCCTGCTGGTTTGGCACTGGCTCCGGCTTCTTACAAGGATTTCCTGGCCCACGACTTCGGCTGGGAAGATCAGTTTTACCTGATTGGCTACTCCAACCCTGAGAAGAATTTTCCCTACGTGCTACCGGGGCCTCAAGATAGCTGGGGCGGTACCGGACCTACCGCAGGGATACGTTCCCATAGGCTAAATATCCTTTTTGGCATTGATACGCTGCCTGCTCATAGCTCCGCAAAACTGATCATAGACTTACTGGACACCGACAAACAATATCCTCCACTGCTTAAAGTCACCGTGAATGGCCAGTCGCACACGATCCAGCTTTCTGCGGGAAGCGGACAGACTTTGGAAGGAAAGTTCAGGCTGGCCAAGGAACAAATCGTGGAAATCCCGATAGCAGCAGGGCTGCTCAAAAAAGGAGGTAACGAAATCCGGCTGACCACCCTACAGGGAGGATGGCTGGCTTTCGACCAGGTGCGGCTGGAAGGGCCAGCCGGTACTCAACGATCCCCCACGGGGTCTGTGTTTGTACGGAATGTGCAGGCTGCGGATTATGAAATCAATGAGCAGGGAGCACACCAGCCTTTGCTGGTGGAGGTAGCGCATCTTAGTGGTCGGCCACCCATAAGTGTGCAACTTGATGGTACTGAAGTGTTTGCCGATACGATAGAAAGCGGCCAATATATTTTTGAAGCTCCGATGCCATCGGTCAAGGTGCCCGTCGAAAGCCGGTACAAGATTTTTGCCGGTAAACAGCTGGTAACGCAGGGAACTGTACAGCGTGCGCCGCAGCATCTGATCACAGCAGCCGGCTATGTAGATACGCGCATGGGAACAGCCCATTCGCGCTGGATGATCGCACCCGGTCCCTGGATGCCCTTCAGCATGGTCAAGCTCAGTCCGGATAACCAGAATGCAGGCTGGCAGGCTGGCTATGACCCCACCATTGAAAGTATTGGCACCTTCAGCCACATTCACGAATGGACCATGTCTGGGCTGGGCATGTTGCCTACCAATGGTCCGCTGAAGACAAACATAGGCGATCAGCATCAGCCCGATGAAGGTTACCGGTCGCGCATCGACAAATCAAGCGAGCAGGCGAGGCTTGGCTATTACTCCGTTTTGCTCAGCGATTATGACATCAAAGCGGAGCTGACAGCCACCACGCACTGTGGATTTCAGCGTTATACGTACCCCGCAAAAAGTGCTGATTCCAAAGTGATGATCGACCTGCAAATCCCTGCGGAGTACGGGTATCAGCTTAAAGAAATTCAGCTCCGCAAGGTAAATGATCATCGGCTGGAAGGCTTTAGTCACCAGTATTCTCCCAACGTATGGACAGGGGACGTCAGCCAGGAATATACCCTGCACTTTGTCATGGAGTTTGATCAGCCTATCCGCACATTTGGTACATGGCTCAATGGCAAAGTTAAAGAGCAGGATGCGGTGTCTGCTAAAGATGCTAAAGATGCAGGTGCGTACGTCGTATTTGATACACAGCAAAACCCGGTGGTGCAGGCACGCTCTGCTATCTCGCTGGTCAGCCTGGAAAATGCACGTCTGAACCTACAAACAGAAGTAACCAAACCCTTCGGCTGGGATTTTGAGGCAGTACGCACCCACCAGCAACAAACCTGGAATCAGCTGCTTGGGCGGGTAAAAATCAGCAGTGCAGACCGCAGGGAGAAAGTGCGGTTTTATACCAATATGTACCGGGCCTTGTGCAGCCGCAACACCTGGAGCGATGTGAACGGACAGTGGGTAGATGCCAATGAGCATACCCGGCAGCTAAAAGATACCACTGCCGTAGCCCTGGGCTGCGATGCGTTCTGGAATACCTTCTGGAACCTGAACCAGTTCTGGAATCTGGTGACCCCGGAATGGTCTTCCCGATGGGTAAAATCACAACTGGCGATGTACGATACTGACGGATGGCTGGCAAAAGGGCCGGCAGGCATGGAATACATACCGGTGATGGTGGCAGAGCACGAGATCCCACTGATAGTGGGAGCCTACCAGATGGGCATCCGCGATTATGATGTGGAGAAAGCTTTTCAGGCAGTGCATAAAATGCAAACTACGCCAGCACAAAGCGTGGGCGGCGGGTTGGCAGGCAACCGCGACTTGGAAGCCTATCTGAAATATCACTATGTGCCTTATGACAAAGGACGCTTTTCCAATACGCTGGAATATGCCTATGATGACTGGACGGTAGCACAGTTTGCCAAGGCTTTGGGGAAAGAAAAGCCCTACCAGGTGTTTAGCGAACGCGCCGGTTGGTGGAAAAATACGATTGACAAGAAAATAGGCTATGCCCGTATGCGCGCCTCGGACGGCAGTTGGTTTCCGGATTTTGATCCTTTCCGCTCAGGCAGCAATGAACAGTATGTGGAAGGGAATGCCTGGCAGCTGACTTTTTTTGTGCCCCAGCATGTGCCGGAACTGGCCAAGATGATCGGCAAAGAACGCTTTATTGAACGTTTGACCTGGGGCTTTCAGGAAAGTGAGAAACTACGCTTCAACGCGCCCAATGATCAGTACTGGGATTACCCGGTTATACAGGGCAACCAGCAGTCGATGCATTTTTCCTTTTTGTTCAACTGGGTAGGCCGCCCCTGGCTCACCCAACGATGGAGCCGTGCTGTGATGGATCGTTACTATGGCTATGGCGTGGCCAATGCTTACCTGGGCGATGAAGATCAGGGACAGATGAGTGCCTGGTTTGTCATGGCTGCTTTAGGGCTTTTTCAAACAGACGGCGGATGCCGGGCAGCACCTGTCTACGAGATCGCCAGTCCGATCTTTGAAAAAGTAACCATTGACCTGGGCGAACAATATGGCCGTGGTAAAACCTTTACCATTGAAGCACGGAATGCTTCGCGTACCAACAAATACGTGCAACACGCTACGCTGAATGGACAGGCGTTGACTGCTTTCTGGTTTCCGGCCCAAACACTGCTCCAAGGAGGCCAACTACTACTGGAAATGGGTGATACCCCCAACAAAAAATGGGGCATCAGCTCTCTACCTTCCACAGAATAATCATGAAATCATGAAACGAAACTACACGGACTTACTACTGCTGTATCCAATCCTGCTTTTGCTAAATCTGTATGCTACAGACGCATGGGCAACGGAGGATATCACCTCAGATTCGCTGCCCAAGGCTATCCGGCAAAACGTTTATTTTCCTTATGTCAAACAGAAGGCCAGGGAAATCGTAAGAGCATGTTTTGAATTGTAAAAAAGCGGGAGTCAAGCTAAACTTGTAGTTGACCAAAACTAAAGTTTATGCAAGAAAAGTTTCATGAACTCCTTGACTCCCAATGGGAAATTATAGAGAAAGTACTAGACGACCAAAGGGAAAGACAGCATAGTTTGCACACCATTATAAATGCTATACTATGGATCAATTACACAGGATGCCAATGGAGGAATCTGGATAGTAAATATCCACCTTGGCAAAGTGTGTATTATTATTTCCGCAAGTGGAAGTTTAATGGCATGTGGGAAGAAATTGTAGATGTCTTAATTGTGAAAGAACGTCGTAGACAGGAGCGTGAGGATAGCCCTAGTTTGTTGGCTTTTGATAGCCAAAGCAGTAAAAAGGTGGCTTTTATAGACTTAGATACAGGTATTGATGGGGGAAAGAAGGTGAATGGACGCAAGCGACACTTAGCTGTAGATACACTGGGATTACCTTGGGCTATCTATGTATCAGCGGCCAATGTTTCAGATAACCAAGGTGGCTGTCAGTTGATAGATCAACTCAAAGGAAAAGTGCCACGTATGCAAAAGATTGCTGCTGACCATGGCTATAAAGACACGTTCATTGATTATATCAATGAGCAGACCAACTGGGAAGTAGAAATTGTACAAAGACCAGAATCAACCAAAGGGTTTGTTCCTGAAAAGAACAGATGGATGGTAGAAAGAACCTACGGTTGGTTCAACTTTAGAAGGCGTTTGTGTCGTGATTATGAGAAAACCGCAGAATCTTCTGAAGCGATGATTAGAATAGCTACTATTTCTTTTTTAATCAACAGATTAGCTTCATAATATTTTAAAACATGCTCTAAAGTCAGGATTTAATGCCGGGGATAGTTATGGCGAGGTCTGGATCAGAGATTACAACACTTTCATTGCCTTGTCCTGCGAAGTGTATGAGCCTGAACAGATCAAAGAAAACCTACGCGTCTTTTTCCGGCTTCAGGGCGATGACGGCAATATTGTAGATGGCTTTATTCCAAAAGAAAAAGTCCAGGGAGGCTACGATTATCGTTTCACCAAACTTGAACCAGCTTATGCAGGTCATAAAAATACGGTGGAAACTGACCAGGAATCTTCTTTGGTGCAAGCCATATACAAATACATCCACAAGACCGGCGACCGGGCTTTTCTCAAAGAAACCATAGGGGGTATATCCGTAGTTCAGCGGATGGAAAGGGCTTTTGACTTTCTGATGAACCACCGTTTCAACAAACGCTATGGCTTGCTTTGGGGCGCCACCACTGCCGACTGGGGCGATGTGCAACCCGAACATGACTGGGGTGTGTATCTCACCGACAGTACGCACCAGGCGATTGACATATACGACAATGCCATGTTCATCATTGCGCTGGATGACTTTGTACAGCTGGTTCCTGAGCAATCTGCCCGGTGGCAGCCAGTTAAAGACGGTATTGCAGCTCATGCCAGACAGCATTTATGGGATACATCTCATCAGAAGTTCATCCCCCATCTTTATCTGAAAGGCTCTCCCTTTCCTGATGATTTCCCGGAAGATACTATCTACTATCATGGCGGTACCGCCATCGCCATTGAGGCAGGACTGCTCAGCCAGGAAGAGATCAGAGCTTCTTTGCAACATATGATAGCCAATGTAAAAGCTTCAGGAGCACCTTCTATTGGCCTGACACTTTATCCTCCCTATCCGAAGGGCTTTTTTAAAAACAAAGGCATGTATCCTTACGGCTATCAGAACGGCGGCGACTGGACATGGTTTGGCGCACGTATGATACAGCAGCTGGTGAAAAATAACATGTCGCAACAGGCTTACGAACAACTGCTGCCTATGGTCAAAAGAGTCAAAGACAATCAGGGCTTTTATGAATGGTACACAAAAGATAACCAGCCTCATGGATCAGGTACTTTCAGAGGTTCTGCCGGTGTATTGTATCAGGCCATCCAAATGCTGGAACAGTGGGCTGAGCAGCAGAGCAAATAAGCTTCGACCAACCCACGGACTTCCTAAAGGCATCACTCATGTTGTTGCGGGTTGTAGAGCTGGGGCAGCCATACTTCAAAAGAGGATGTTTCTTTTCCGTTACCCGCCGATGCATAGTCGCATAAAGGTATCATGATCGGCTCGGCCGGGTTCTCCATATACGATTCAGGAACGAACGCAGCCTCATACTTCATCCAGTACGCCTTGTTATTGGCTGCTACGGGTTTCAAGGCTATGTGGCCATCGGCATCAGCAACCGGGCTGTCGACGGTGCCCAGGGGCGGGCCGGGGAGCCGGGAGTCACGGGCCAGCAAAATTGGCCCGCGCATGATGGCAGCAAAAAGGTGATTATCTCCGTGCGTGGCTACCCTGCCCCGCATGTCCAGGTTCAGGGAGATCACATCATTTGGCGACCATTTCCTTTTTATTTCAGCATAGTCACCGGGCTGAACGTCTACTGCTTTTCCATTTACCTTCAGCGTACTGTTCTTACTCCAGGAGGGTATCCTGACCCGTACCACCATTTCTTCGGCTGAAGGCAGATCCAACGTGAGCTTTACGTTACCAGACACAGGATAGTCGGTTTGCTGTACCACCTTTACGCTTTTGTTTTGCGGTGTTTTTAGGGTATAAGCACCGTCTACAAAG
Organism: Cyclobacteriaceae bacterium; assembly: GCA_958296015.1. Taxonomy (GTDB): domain Bacteria; phylum Bacteroidota; class Bacteroidia; order Cytophagales; family Cyclobacteriaceae; genus JAJNNC01. The sequence continues at coordinate 117,347 of CATQIH010000001.1, read as the reverse complement.
AAATTCACAGACAACCCGTCTTTCGTTGACATCACGGTGGTTAGAGGCAGGGTGAACTGCCCTCTTGGCCCGTTGGCATTGCAACAGTTGAGATCCATACCGCATTGTCCGCTGCCGGGAAGGCGTTGCCCGTTCAAAGGTGTGTACTTTGCCCATTCGGAACCATCATCGTTCAACGCGCCCAGCAGGGCATTGTAATAAGACTTTTCTATTTCGTCTGCATATTTCGCCTCGCCGGTGAGCCGCAACAGTTGTTGGTTGAGTTTAACCCAGGTAACAGTCACACACGTTTCCTGGTAATGCTTCACCGGGGTTGTCTGGAGGGCTGTTCCACCAAACCACATTTCCACAGAAGCTCCGGAGCCTGCTATGTTGATTTCTTTGTCCCGGATATTCTGCCAGGTTTTCTCCACAGCCTCTTTGTAGGTGGCATCGCCAGTGATTCTGTAAAGTTCCAGCAACCCTTCGTAACAAGACATCATTTCATAAGCTTTTTGCCCCTGTTCCCAGCTATACCAGACCTCCGGCTTGGGGAAACGTTTACTGACATCCACATCTGCTTTACTGATCAGCCGGGGACCCTGTGGCGTTTCCCATTCTCTTACGATCTCTTTGGCAAAGTCCAGGTATTTTTGGTTGTGGGTGCTGTTGTATAACAGGACTATGGGTTCCAGCACAGAGGAAGCAGCCATGCCTCTGTAGTTCCCCTTATTGACTATTTTGCCATCATCTTCCTTAATTTCTTTCATTAAATGATCGGCTACCTTTTTGGCTGCGGTCAAACTTTCCTGGTCATGGGTCAGGTCATAATAGTCCAGCAGGCCCAGCATGGTGTATTTTCTGCCCCAGATATCCCATTGTTCCAGGTGGTTTTCCTTTTTGTAGTTTCCAATATATCCGTCGGGAGTCTGGGTAGCGATTAGTGCTTGGACAGCAGATTTTAGCACTTTTTTCATAGCAGGTTCCGGACGGTATTTGTAGGCGGAAACAGCGGAGGTAAACCATTTTCCCCAGAACTCACTCTGCCATAAGTGCGTTTCGGTACGATGGCGAAAGGGTTCTACCAGATGATCTACATCCTGCACCAGCACCCGGTTTTCATAGGATTGGTCTAGTTTTTCGCCGATGTGGCCCTGCACCTGTGCCTTTTCTGCCGGAGCCAGCCGATCGCTCACTGAGGGTTGTACCTGTTGTTGGGCATAGGCACCCTGAATAAAAACAATGATAGATAAGATGGTAGCGAATATGTATTGCACAGAGTTCATGTAGTGTGTTATTTTTTATGGATTTTGCTGCCGACTTTTTGACCGTTCCACGGCGGCAGTTACTTTATACATCGTTGTCTAAACTTTCCGGATGCTTTAAAGGTAACAATTTTAGGGGATATAGATTATGGTGCGGGAGCATAGTTTTGGATACTTGTATTTAATTATTGGCGAAAAATCAATCTTAGGAACAACGATAAAACAAAGTAACAAACTGTTTTAACCTATCCGTGGCTTGTGCCGCCGTGGCGCGGTCCTCACAAGGCACCTCCGCTTGGTTTGTAAGTGCCGGTAGTCGCCATCCGGCATGGAGTGCTACGGGCCTCAGCGGCACGGGGTGCCCGCAAAAACCCTGGAAAGTATGTTACTTTATTTTGTTACCACTCCTTAGGCACCTTCCAGGGCTTTCTCTGGCTTGTTAAGTTCTTTCTTCAGGCTGTTTCTGGCAAGCACAACAAGCACCACCGAAAGCCCGAAAAGCAGACCGGCCAGAATAGAAAGAACATATACGCCCTTGTTGAAATTTTGAATGGCAAACAACAGCAGCGAACTAAGCGTGACAGCAAACATAAAGAACATGGGAATCAGCACGAAAGTGGGTTTTACCTTTCGCTTGATCAGCCAAACCGCTACAGCCAGCAGTGCCAGGGCAGCCAGCAGCTGATTGGCCGAACCGAAGATGGGCCAAAGTGTGGTAAACTCGCCGGAGGTAAGCAGCAGTACGGCGCACACCACCACAGTGAAAGTAGCCAGATAGCGGTTGGTAGCAAACAGCTTTCCTGCCTTGTGGTCTACATCTTCAAAATACTCCTGAAATGTAAACCGGGCCAGCCGGGTGCAGGTATCCAGCGTAGTAAGGGCAAAAGCAGATACGGTAAGGGCTACAAACGTAGTAGCCAGTGTGGCAGAAATACCGGTAGAGGCGATCATGCCGCCAAGGCCATCGGCAAACATGGTGACAGGACCTTCACTCACCAACCTGCTGGCATATTCGGTTCTGCTAATGACGATGACGGCACCTACTGATAGTATAGCCAGAAAAGACTCTATCAACATGCCGCCGTAGCCAATAACTTTTGCGTCTTTCTCCTGATCTATCTGCTTGGAGGTGGTGCCCGAAGCCACCAGGGAATGAAAGCCACTGATCGCCCCACAGGCAATGGTGACAAACAGCACCGGAAACAGGTAACCCAGATTTTCTGCATTGAGCTGCACCTGGTTATCCATTTTGATCTCAGGATTGGCCACAAAAATGCCGATGACAGCAAAAATCATCAGTCCGTATAGCAAAAAACTATTGAGATAATCTCTGGGTTGGAGCAGGAAAGATATGGGCGTTACCGAAGCGATAAAAGCATATACCATCAGCAACACGATCCACACTTTATAATCGAGCAGGAAAGGCATTTGCGTGCCCAGGTAGACAAAGTAATACATCAGCACAACGCCAATGACAGAGGTCACCAGAAAAGCTCCTTTTTTATTTCCTGTTGTTTTGTTGACCAGACCAAACACGATGGCCAGTACGACAAATAAGATAGAAGACGAGGCCACACTTGGATCATTAACAAAGGTTTTGGCGATGATGTCGGCAAACACCCCGATCACCAGGATCAGAGTAGCGAAGCTAAAGATCAGGAAAAGACGCTTTCCATGCTGGCCAATATACTTTTGGATGATCATTCCAATGGATTTTCCTTCGTGACGCATAGAGGCAACCATACTGGTGAGGTCGTGGACAGCCCCGAAAAAGATACCACCCACCAGTATCCAGATCACCGCGGGTATCCAACCAAAAGCTACCGCTATGATCGGCCCGATGATGGGTCCTGCTCCGGCAATAGAGGCAAAATGGTGACCTAAGACCACCGGTGTTTTGCTGGGAATATAGTCCACGCCATCTTCATGGGTATGGGCAGGCGTAATGTTTTTGTTGCTGATTTTTAGCTTATTGGCCACAAACTTCCCATAAGTGAAATAGGCCGTCAGCAGTATGCCGCCTGATAGAAGTAACAATACAATAAGGTTCATAGTTGAATGCGTATATTTCCTAAATAAAGCATTTCACAAGCACTAAATCAACTATCTTGAAATATATACTTATTCTTTCAACTGCCCTGCTGTTTTACAGCTGCAATTCTAATAGTTCACAGTCACAAAAAGAAAATGCAGAAGAACTTAAAAAAGAAAATTTTACAGCTTCCGATACTCTGACCAAACATTTAAAACCATTCAAGGAGGATTTGCCCACCATCGGTCTTTTGATGTATAGTGGCGTACTTCAGTCAGAAGTGGTGGCCACCTCCGATGTTTTCTCCAAACCGGACGGACCGGATGGCAAACAACTCTTCAACGTGATCACCATCGCCGAAACCAAGCATCCGATCACCACCGAAGAAGGATTGACAACCGAGTGCCTATGATATGTATGCCCAGGTTCACAACCAAAAAACCGTAGATTTTATCAAAGAAAAAGACAAAGAAACTCAATATACCGTGAGCAATTGTGCAGGTGCCCAACTCGTTGGGGCTTCCGGAACTGAAGATGGCAGGAAAATAGTGACCTACATTGGAGGCGGCAAACAATTGCAAAAGGACTATCCAAACCTGAAAGTGCAGGACGACTCTCTGGTCACTTTTGTAGAAGACGGAAAATATAGTTCATCCAACGGAAATTTGACTAGCTACATCTCAGCCCTTCATTTGCTGGAGAAAATGACCAGTGCGGAACACAGAAAGTTTATAGAATCCTATCTATATCTCGACCGTCTTCAACAGTAGAAGAGATAAAACGTCGTGGATGTCTGCTTTGCTGCTCAGATGTTATTGAGGGTACCCTTCAAAAAAGGCCATCAAGGTCTGCGGCTACCTCCGGAACTATACTACGGTACATTTCCGGTTTGTGGGACCGGGCCACGGCGGCACGGGGTGCCCCGCACAAACCAGAGTATGGAAGCCGTGGGCTGTGTCCCACAGCCCACTTTCGGGCAAATGTACCGAGTATACTCCGGAACCCTTCCCACCTCTTCACCGAATGTCCGCCAAAAATGCTCTGATTGATCAGAAGTGTGAATAAAAGTTGTATCCCATATCCATCATCTTCGTGGTGATGTACCACCATGATTTTGTCACATCAGATTTGACTAACACAAGGATAGATTTGGCTACATATCCTGTTTATTTTCTATGGACATTTACCTAAACAATAAAAGTAGAAACGATGAGAATATTGGTCACAGGTGCGACCGGAATTTTGGGCGGTGCCGTCATCAAACAATTATTGACAGAAATGCCTTCCAGTCAGATTGCTGTCCTCACCAGAAAAGAAGGAAAGCATTCGGAATTTCAATCCAAAGGTTTCAATGCCTACTTGGGTGATTATGATGACATCATTGCCCTTGAAAAGGCCATGTGGGATGTGGATACTGTTTTACTTATCTCAGCCGGTGACGAAGGCGACCGGATGCAACAACACAGAAATGTGGTAGATGCTGCCAAAAAAACCGGGGTTGACTGTATTGCCTATACCAGCCGGTCATTACGCGACAGGAAGACGCTATCAAATGAATTGATGAAAGAACACTTTCTGACCGAAGATTACATCAAAGAAAGTAGTCTGAAGTACACCATTTTCCGAAATGCCTTGTATATGGATTCCATTCCGTTGTTTGTGGATAAACAGGTATTTGAAACCGGTATTTTTCAACCGGCGGGCGACGGCAAAGTAGCGTACGCGCTGAGAAAAGAACAGGGTGAAGCGATGGCAAACGTGCTGATGCATGAGAAATGTGAAAACAAGACGTATCAATTTTCCGGCAATGAAGCCTGTTCATTTGATGATGTAGCATCCGCACTCACCGAGCTGTCGGGGAAAAAAGTAAAATACCATGCTGTTGAAACCTCTGCCTTTGAGACCATGATGAAAGAAAGGGGCGTGCCGGAAGGCATGGTGAAGAAAATCATTGATTTTAACCTCGACATCAAAAACGGACAAGAGTCTGAGGTGACAGACGACCTGGAAAACAAACTGGGACGCAAACCTACTGCTCTCAAAGAAGGATTAAATGTTTTGTTTACACTATAAAATAAATCGTTATGAAAATTGTCATTACAGGCTCATTGGGCCACATCAGTCAGCCACTTGCGCAAGCATTGGTAGCACAAGGACACACAATCACAGTGATTAGCAGCAGTGAAGCCCGAAAAACAGAAATTGAAGTTCTTGGAGCAAAGGCAGCGATCGGTTCGTTAAAGGACACAGATTTTTTAACCAAAACCTTTACCGGAGCCGAAGCGGTGTATGGTATGATTCCGCCCAATTATGAAGGAGAACCGGATATCATCAAGTATTACGAAGAACTCGGAAAAAACTATGCCGAAGCCATCAAAAATGCTGGCGTAAAACGTGTGGTGCACCTCAGCAGTTTTGGGGCCCACCACGCTGAAGGTACCGGGATGATTGTAGGTTCTCATCGGGTGGAAGAACTTTTCAATAAAATACCGGATATTACCCTCACCCATATGCGGCCTACGTCGTTTTATTACAATCTATACGGATTCATTGGCAGCATTAAAGCCACCGGCAGCATCATGGCCAATTATGGGAAAGATAAAACCCCGATGGTGGCACCTGAAGATATTGCCAGCGCAATCGCCGAGGAATTGGTAAAAACCGACCATGCAGAAAAAGTAAGGTATGTGGCCAGTGATGAGCGCACCGGTGCCGAAATCGCCAGCGTACTGGGCAAAGCCATCGGAAAGCCAGACCTGCAATGGCAGCTTATTGATGATGAAGCCATGAAAAAAGCCCTTGAAAGCGCAGGGATGCCTTCAAATTTCGCTTCAAAATTAACCGAACTGTATGCCGCTATCCGTACTGGTAAAATGGCTGAAGACTATTACAAACACAAGCCCGATCTTACCGGAAAGATCAAACTGGAAGAATTTGCCAAAGAGTTTGCCGCTGCCTTTAGCCACCAATAACAAATTACTCGTACAAACAGTTATTCATAGTTTTAAACAATGCATATACTCAACGACAATCAACAGGTTCCTATTTACTCTTTAGAGCCAGACGATGTAATTGCTAACAAGCATTTTAGAGTGTATAACTATGAGGGCAGTTTACCCAACCAGTCAGATCTTCTCATGCCGCACCGAAAAGATTATTACCTGATTGTATTTATCAGGCGGGCTGGCAGCCGTCAATGGATAGACATGGCACCTTATATCATTGAAGACAACACGATTTACTTTACGGGACCCAATCAGGTCATTGTAAAGGAAGGATTTGAACAGCTGTGGAGTACGGGTATTGCTTTTACCAAAGAGTTTTTATCGTTTCAGGAAAACGCTTCGTTAAGCAAGTTGCCGATGATTCAAAATCCTCAAAACGGTCATGAATTGCTGCTTACGGACGCTGATATCAATTTTGTAGAAGATATACTGGCCAAAATTAATGGAGAATATCAGCGTCCTAGTGAATGGCAGCAGCGTATGCTGGCTGCTTACCTGTCGGTATTACTTACTTATTTGAGCCGCCTGTATACAGAGCAGTTTAAGGATAGCGAAATCTCCATTGATAAGTTGCTATTGAAAAGTTTTCAGGCAAAAATCAATGAATGCTACCGAGAACTACATGAAGTAGGTGATTACGCTTCCCTACTGAATATTTCTGCCGGACATTTGAGCGAGACGGTGAAAATACAAAGTGGCAAGCCAGCCATTAAGCATATTCATGAGCGGCTGGTACTGGAAGCCCGGCGTTTGCTCTTTCATACCCATAACTCTTTGAAAGAAATTGCCTATGACCTTGGCTTTTCGGATGCTTCTTATTTCAACCGCTTTTTCAAACGCGAAACCGGTGCAACCCCTGTTGAATATCGTACTAATATCCGTAAAATGTACCGTTAATACGGGTGGATGTGTTACAGTCGGGAAACAGGCAAGCAGCAGATTTGCACTATTATAAATTTTAAAATAATAGTTATGAAAAAAGTACTGATAACAGGAGCAAACAAAAGCATTGGCTTTGAAACAGCCAGGCAATTATTACAGCAAGGGTATTATGTGTACCTGGGCTGCCGGGATATGCAAAAAGGTCAGCTGGCGGTCAGTCAGCTAAAGTCGGAGGGATTGACCCAAGTGGAACCCCTAGAGATTGATGTAGATAACCATGATGCTATAAATGCCGCCCGTGAGGTGCTTGGTCAGAAAACCAACGTGCTGGATGTGCTGATTAACAATGCGGGTATCAACGGCGTTTCACCGCAGCCTCCCTTAGAAACTGATATTACCGTTTTCAGACAGGTATTTGAAACTAACTTTTTTGGTGTCATCGCAGTGACGCAGGCTTTCATAGACCTGCTAAGGCAGTCGCCGGAACCAAGAATCGTTAACGTTACCTCAGGCTTGGGTTCGCTCACTTTGCATAATGATCCCACCTGGATATATTATAAGGTGAAGCCTGCCGGTTATGTTTCCTCCAAAGCTGCCCTGAATGCTTATACCATCATGCTGGCTTTTGACCTGCAAGATACCTCTTTTAAGGTAAATGCCGTTGACCCGGGCTATACCGCCACCGACTTTAACGATCACACAGGTCCTGGCAACGTGCCGGATGCCGCTGCCAGAGTGGTAAAAGCTGCTGTGCTAGGCCCGGATGGCCCAACAGGGCAATTCTTTAGCGATGACAATGCGCCGGAAACAGGGATTAGTCCATGGTAAACAGGAGGCAGTTTCTTATGATACGATTCACAAACAAATAGTTAAACAATAATAATTATGACAGACAACACTTCCACCATCATCATTGGTAAAGATTCGGCCCGGCCATCCACCGTAAACAGGTTTGGCTATGGCACGATGCGCCTCACCGGAAAAGAGATATGGGGCGAACCGGCCGACCGCAATGGCGCACTGGCGGTATTGAAAAGAGCCGTTGCGTTAGGCGTAAATTATATTGACACGGCAGACTACTACGGACCAGGCGTCACCAACCGGCTTATCTGCGAAGCCTTGTACCCTTATCCTGCTGATCTGATCATCGGAACCAAAATTGGCGCAAGGCGGAAAGAAGATAAAAGCTGGGTGCCGTTCAGCAAACCGGAAGAGCTGCGGCAAAGTATTGATAATAATTTGAAGGAACTCAAGCCGGAGCAGTTATCACTGGTGCATTTTCGGGTGATGCCAAACAGCGATGCCAGTTTTGAAGAGAGCATGGATGCTATGTTTGAACTACAGGCAGCAGGAAAAATACACCATGTGGGTGTCAGTAATGTGACGGCAGAACAGTTACAAATTGCCATGAAAAAAGGAAACATCGCCAGCGTACAAAACTTATACGGTTATGCACAACGCACGACAATGGCAGGCCCACAAGGCGGTGTAGGCGGCCAGGAAGTATTGACGATCTGCGAGGAAAACAGTATCCCGTTGATTCCTTTTTTCTCTTTGCAGACTTCGTTGCCCAAAGGGCAAAACAAAATAGAAGAGCTGGCAAAACAAAAGGGCGTCACTACGGCGCAGATGAACCTGGCGTGGCTGCTGCATCAATCTGCCTGGATACTCCCGATACCGGGCACCACCTCGGTAGAGCACTTAGAAGAGAACATGCAAGCGAGATACATCTTCTTGACCAAAGAAGATATGGCGTTTTTGGGATAGATAAAAATCATTTCGTGTACAAATGATGAAACCGAAAAATGACGCAGATAAAAATCAAAGAAAGCATCTTATTCAAGTATGCTTTCTTCTTTTGAAATACATAGCAATTGTGTAACACCATGACAGGCATAAAACCACATCAGAACAAAACCATTGGTGAATACCATCGCTTTATGGATTTGCCCAAGCCACAACACCCGTTGATCAGTGTTATAAAGTTTGAGGATATAAAACGTCAACCCGAAGATGGCCAGTATAGCCTGATCAATCATTTTTATTCTGTTGCGCTGAAAAAGACGTTCAATGCCAGCATGAAATACGGGCAACAGTCGTATGATTTTGACGAGGGCGTGCTGGCTTTTTTAGCACCCAATCAGGTGATTAGCGTGGTGTATGATAAAAATGAGAAACCGGAGCACTCAGGATGGTTGCTGCTCATTCATCCCGATTTTCTCTGGAATACGCCTCTGGCAAAAAAAATAAAGCAATACGATTATTTTAGTTACAGCTTACACGAAGCACTGCACCTTTCTGACAAAGAGGAAGCAATGCTTGCCAGCATCATGCAAAACATTGAGGCTGAGTATCATGCCAACATTGATAAATTCAGTCAGGATGTGATCATTGCCCAGTTGGAATTGTTGCTGACCTATTCGGAACGTTTCTATGAACGCCAGTTTATCACCCGGAAGATAAGCAATCACACCATTCTAAGCCGATTGGAAGAAATGCTGGATGCATCCTTCAAAAGTGATGATTTGCCAACCAAAGGATTGCCCACCGTTCATCATATTGCCGACGCGCTGCATGTATCGCCCAACTACCTGAGCCGGTTGCTTAAAGTATTGACCGGGCAAAGCACCCAGCAGTTCATACACGACAAGCTAATTGCCCTGGCAAAGGAAAAGTTATCAACCACCGACTTATCCGTGAATGAAATTGCGTATGCATTAGGTTTTGAACATCCTCAGTCTTTCAATAAGTTATTCAAAAGCAAGACCCATCTCTCCCCTTTGGCCTTCAGGCAGTCGTTTAACTAAGATTATCTACGCAGATTCTTTATCTGTGCTTATGTTCAATTACTATGCTACGGTACATTTGCCTTAAAGTGGGCTGTGAAGATCGGGCCACGGCGGCAGGGGGCGCCCCGCACAGCCCACGGCTCTCACGCCTCGTGTGTCCTCACAAACCGAAAATGTACTGTAGTATAGTTCATTACAGATGCGTGATAGCATGGCCATCAAAGGGTTGGCTTGAGTATGAAGGCTAAGCATTTGTGATGAGGTGTTCGTACATAAACAACACGACCGGCACGGAATTACCTAGCCTCCACAAGAAATGTTACTGCAAAATTTGCTTAGCAAGGGCAGCATATTGCTCATCGGCTTGCTTTGCCTCTTCCATTGATTTTTCCTCATTATATCAGGCACCTGTTCCTTGACCCATTCGGCTAGCCTACGAACCGGCGGCCCGGCACATGGGATTACGTCCAAACACATAGGCGAGTGCCCAGAAGGGTACACCCAAGCGTAATAGGAACAAAGGCTTAGATACCTCTTGGGTTTTAGCCCACATGGCCGGTAGCAAAAAGCTGGGCCGCAACTGATAGCTTATCCCATCTACTTTGATCTTGCGCAGTTGCAGCGTAAGTTTTTTAGATACCCGACTCTTACCGTTGAGCGTATACCCTTGTGACATCTCACTAGGAAACAGTTCAGGGTAAGCTTGAAAAGCTTCCTTAATCTGTTGGTGGGCTAGCTGAGTGTCTTGCATAAACGCTTCGTAGCTTGGTTCAGGAATATGAAAAACTATTGTCCGATTTTGTGTACCTTTCAGAGCCACTGGCGGCCGCCGCGCGGTTGGGTTTATGTTCTTGTTCGCACTCGAAAGGTAAGCACGATCAATGGCTTCTTTTAGCTATCACCGCAAAACGTTACAATCAGAAACATTTAATCGCCATTGAGCCAACTGCCCAGCTTTCACATCTATTGTACAATGCAAAAACCCTAGAGCTTATTTACTTTCTTCTATCAAAGCTGCTTGGCCACGAAGAAGACGATACAGTATTTGTAAACCAAGAAGATGCGGCGATTATATATGGCATTCGTGACGAAATGCTCAAAGATTTTAGCGTTACACCGGAGCTGCCAAAGCTTGCCACCCACGCAAGTATGAGCCAATCCAAACTCAAGCAATTATTCAGTCAAATATTTGGTAATAGTATCTACAAGTATTTCCAGGCAGAACGGATGGACGAAGCGGCATTTTTGCTAAATCACTTTACGGTTTCTGAAACCGGTTTTAAAGTTGGTTTCACTAATCTTAGCCATTTTACCCGCTTGCTTGAAAAGCATCATGGCATCAAGCCTAAAAAATATAAATATTCACTTAGATATAATAACAAAATAAAGAAAAAATAAAAAAAGACAAAATAATTTATTGGACAACCATAAGTTTAATTTCAGCCATGATGCTATTTAGTGCGTTCGGTTATTTTACTAACAAAGAAATGAAAGATACAGTTGTGCATTTAGGATTTCCCTGCTATTTCCGTTTAGAGGTAGGTGCTACTCTACCCAACGATTCTCATAAGTTACTGACTATGAATAAGTTTAGGAATTAGGAAACGTTCATAGAGCCAATCCATCCATGCCAAATCATCACTATACACCTTCCTTCTATGGTTTTTTATGGCATATCGTAGGATTTGCAGTCCGTTACTGAAAAAGCTTTTTGTCACCGTGGCGCGGCTTTGTAGCCATGGCTCTTAACTTTGCTCTGCTTTTGCATAGCCGCTTGCAACCCAATACGTAAGCAGATGACAAAGGCTACACTAGCTAAGCCGACGAGTTTCTTCATCCATCTTGTCCTTGCACTTCAACTGGAAACTATCATTGTAAATATGACCGATCAAAAAGAGTGATAGCATCGTTTTGATGATAAAAGATTAAGAAATACCTTTGGACATATACGTTTGCGTAAATGAGACACTATACAAACCTGGGAACTATCTTGATTGCTTTGCTGATGACAGCACAAGCCTTCATTGCCCCAGTGGTGTACCTTAGCTTCAAACTGCAACAAGACTATATTGCCAAAAACCTCTGTGAGCGAAAAGATGCCCCGATGACTACATGTTATGGTCAGTGTGTGCTTCGCAAAGAACTGAAAAAGACCGCCGAAGAAGAACGGCAAGCCAAGAACCCTGTAAAAAGCAGCGTGGAAGTATTGTTTTGCTCAAATATACTGCTCGAACTTCCAAAAGCCATCCGCTATATCACTGCTCACAGCTTCGAGAATGGCTACATACCCATGATTCTTTCTGCTTACACAGCCGATTTTTTTATTCCCCCCCAATGTTGATTATTACGATCAGCATTTCTTACAAAAACAACGTATAGCCTATCTTACCTGATAGGGTTGTACGGGCGTTTTTTCTATCATCCATCGACCATTTTCTAAAATTTATCAACATGTATCGTCAGAAATATCTGTACAGCATTTCCTGCTGCCTAAATAATTGGTTTTGCGCCTCATTGGCCAGCAAGATCCCCACCCCTTTGTATCTTATCTTTTTATTGCCATTTATGCTGGCGGCCTGTCAAAAGCCAGACGCAAAAGAGCAGCCTTCTACGGCGATGAGCCAACCTGATACTGCCAAAATAAAAGTGGCTTTTCTGGTATACAATCAGGTAGAAGCACTGGACCTCAACGGCCCATTGGATGTACTTACCAAAGCTAAGCATATGTCTGATGATGCCTTTGAAATCTATACCGTAGGCCAAAGTCATGACCCGATCGATACAGAGGGTGGCTCACTAAAAATTGTGCCCGCCTATAGTATAGCCGATGCACCACCTGCCGATATATTGGTGATTCCCGGTGCTGCTCTTGAAGTTATAAAAGACATGATGGACAACGATGAGATGATTGGATGGATTAAGCAACAAGCCAACCAATCAGAGCGCACCATGTCGGTATGTACCGGAGCTTTGATACTGGCGAAGACAGGGCTATTGGATCATCAGAAAGCAACTACACATTATTTTGCCATACAGCAAATGAAGCGTGAGTTCCCCAATATTCAGGTTATGGAAGGCACAAGATTTGTCATTGCAGGAAAGTATTTAACGACCGCTGGCATCACCTCCGGCATCGATGGTGCTTTGCAACTGGTAGAAGCCTATGAAGGAAAACCGGTAGCCGACATGATTGCCCAGGTGATGGTATACTCCAGGCAAGATACGCTGAACTTTCTGCCTGAAGAAACGCAAGCCATGCAAGCAGGAGATAGCCCGGCCGTTGCTGTCCAATCACTGGATGATAGCAAAGACCCGGTATGCCAGATGACACTGAGAGGACAAGTGTCAGATACGGTGCATTATCACGGAAAAGTGATAGGCTTCTGCATGAATCATTGTAAAAGCAAATTCCTCAAAAATCCTGAACAATACGCCGCTAACCTTGAGAAACAATGAAATCCCATCTATTTTTAATCATCGCATTGTTGGGAGTAGTGCCTGCACTTTTTGCCCAAAACATCACCGGAACGGTCATGTCTGCCACCGGCCAGGCCATCCCTTCCGCCAATATTGTAGTACTGAACAATGACCAGGGAACATTCACAGACGATAGCGGAGCCTTTCAACTCACCCTGGCACCAGGTGCTTATCAAATAGCAGCCAAAGCACTGGGTTATGCTACCAAAATAGTGAGCGTAGAAGCGAAAGAAACGCCAAACGATCTTCGTTTTGTATTGGCAGAAAGCACCAAAGCCTTAGACGAGGTAGTTATATCTGCCGAAAGATCGGAGACCAACCTACAGAAAACTCCGATAGCCGTTTCTGTCATCAATGCGCAGGAAATACAGGATTACCGTATCTGGTCTTTTAGCGATATGAGTGAGCTGGCCCCGAGTTTGCAAACCGTAGAGCATGGCGGGAGTACCAGTTCCCTGTTTATCAATATACGCGGCGTGATGGGCCTGCATTCACAGTCGGCGGTGGCTACTTACATTGACGGCGTGTACCAGTTTGAGTCATTCTCGGTACCGCTGCAATTCAATAATGTGGAGCGTATTGAAGTGCTGCGCGGTCCGCAGGGAACACTGTATGGCCGAAATGCTTTTGGTGGTGTGATCAACATCATCACTAAAAAGCCGACCAACCAAACCACAGGATTTGCGCAGGTGGATCTGGGTAATTATCACCAGCAACGGTACAGTGTGAGTTTTAGCACACCCATCGTCAAAGACAAACTGTTTGCAGGCGTTTCAGGCGTATTTAATCAGCGAAAAGGCATTTATACCAACACGGTAACCAACACCTGGTTCGACCGCCCACAGAGTATCACCGGTGGTTTGAACCTTCGCTACCTGGCCACAGACCGGTGGAGTTTTGGCTTTGATGGTCGCTTTGAGCGCAACGAAGACTATGGCAGCTACCCGTGGGTTACTTCCGATAGCCTATTGTTTGCAGCCCCTTATACGGTGAGCCGCGATCTTCCCAACATTGAGCGAAGAAACAACATCAACGCTTCTGTCAAAGCAGACTATCAGGGCAACAAGGTGCAGTTTCATTCGATCAGTGCTTACCTGGATTATCAACGATGGTTTCCGAAATTACTGGATACGGATTTTTCAGCAGAAAACCTGTCTGCAACGCAAAACGACAACCGGATCAATACTTTTACCCAGGAGTTCCGGCTTTCCTCTGCATCCCGGCCAGCGTCAGCGTTTGACTGGACGATCGGGACTTTTCTTTGGACAGCCCCTGACGGCACCAATAGCAGAGCTACCTACCGTACAGCACCGGCCGGTGAAATTACTGCACTACGCAACAGTGTATTCAACAACCAGGGAATTGCTTTCTTCGGGCAGGCTACCTACGCGCTAACTGACCAGTGGTCGGTGACGGCCGGGCTACGCTACGACAAGGAAAACCAAAAGCTCGCCCAGGCACGACAAACCATTCAGCCGGATGGCTCCCTGACAGAGAACATACCCTTTACAGACTTTGAGAACACGTTTGGTGCCTTCACACCCAAGGTGGTGCTGAGCAATCAGCTCAATGAGTCAACGATGGCTTATGCGCAGTATGCCCGAGGTTTTCGTGCAGGTGGTTTGAATGCCTTTGCCCCTACCCTGGCCGATGTGCCTTTTCAGCCTGAGTATTCGGATAACTATGAAATTGGAATGAAAAACACTTTGTTTGCCGACAGGCTGCGGCTGAACCTGACAGGCTTTTACCTGCAACAGCGAGATCAGCAAATCAACGTCATAGAAGATGGCTTCTTCCTGACCCGCAACACCGGAGACATGAACAACCTGGGTGCTGAGGTGGAACTGTCCGCCTTGCCGGTACGGGGACTTCAGGTGATGTGGAATGCCAGCGTGAGCGATGCCCGGTACGTCCGGCTGACGACATTTTCAGGAGGCGAAAATCAGGATTTTTCGGGAAACAAACCTTTGTTCAACCCCGGCTTTGCTTCTTTTCTGGCCGTTCAGTATACGCAGTTTTTCGGAGATGTCTCTGCCTTTGTGCGTGGGGAGCACCGCTATACAGGTGCTTATTACATGAACTTTGATAATGTGCTCAGGCAACCGCCTTTTCACCTGTTCAATACCCGGATGGGCCTGACCTACAAAAAGTACGAGCTGGCATTTTGGGTAAGAAACCTCACGGACGTAAAATACCGGACATGGGCTACCGGCATATTTCTGTTGAGCAATCCGCGCATGTGGGGCCTCACTGCTACTGCAAGGTTTTAATTTAATGGCGTTGCAATCTATCATTGCTTTACCAGCCGCATGACCTGCCCGCCACCCGCAGCTAATGTAAAAGTAAGCACATCTCCCCTACTCACTGTCTGGGTTTGCTGAGTCAGATGGTTGGGATGTTGAGCAGCGTCCGGAGCATCGGTATACAGTTCAGCCGTGTAGTTGCCCGAAGGCAAAAAATCCACAGGCACTTTGATGGTTCTGGCTTCACTGTTGTTCAGGCTGCCTACGTACCAGTCTGTGCCTTTTCGGCGGGCGACGGTTACATAATTGTCTATTTCGGCTGTAGGAATATGCGTCTCGTCCCAGGTGGTGGGCATTTCGGTCAGAAGCTGGAGGCCCGGCTGGAGGCCCGGCTGGCCTTCATAAGCTTCCGGGTAATCGCACAGTGAGGTCAGGTAGCTCTCCAGCACCACATACATGGCCAGCATATGACAGCGTGTGCCGATCATGAGCGGACGGGTATACTGGGTCTTGAATTCATCGGCAGGCACTGCCCGAAAGCCTCCCAGATGATAATCGGTGGCACCGGCAAGCGCGCGGGTAAATACAACATTGAGGTCATGTTCCGGACTCAATCCCTCTTCCCTCCACTTGTTATTCTCATAGTTTAAGGCCCCTTCCCTGGTAAATTCATTGGGATAGGTACGGTGCAGACCTGTGGGCTTGTAGGCACCATGAAACTGGACGTAGAGATGATGTTCAGCAGCCTTTTGTAGTATCTCTTCCTGTATATTGACCATTTCCTGGTCATCACGGTCTAAAAAGTCTACCATCATACCTTTGATACCCCATTGTTCAAACTGTGTAAAAGCTTTTTCCAATGTAGGATAGATGGCTTTCCAATGTACCCACACATGGATACCAACGCCTTGTTGTTTGGCATAGGCACACACCCGTGGCATATCCAGGCTGGGCACTGGTCTTGTGACATCTGTATGAGGACCTACCTCACCATAGCCGGCTGCATCGCTTGTGTACCAGGCAAAGCCTCCATAGCCGATCACCGCATGATAATCGATATGATGACGGGCACAAAAATCGATATAGTATTTGTTGGTCTCGAAGTTGATGCCCGGCGCAAAGGTGGTATCGGGAGTAATATCGCCATTCCACCAGTGAAAAGAAGTTTTGCCGGGATGAATCCAGGAAACATCCTTGAATTGCGTAGGCTCATTCAGGCTGGTTAGAATATTGGATTCCATCAGCTTGCCGATCCGGTCGCTGATCATCATCACGCGCCAGGGAGTGTGGTGAGGCAGGGTCGCTTTTACTTTGATCTCCTTCTGCCCGGGCAGTGGCGAAAGCTGGCTGGTCAGCACACCTCCTTGTTTGAGCAGATACATGCCTGCATAATCCCGCAGGTTAGCTTCGGTGATAGCCATGTATATCTTTTCAGGAAATTCAAACAGCGTGGGCATGTCCATCAGGGTATCGGCCTTTACCTGGCTCAGGGGCAATGTTTGATAAAACCCTTCATGACTGTTGGTATAATTTCCCCAAAAAAGCGTACGCACCGTTGGGTCGTCAGCGATGTTGAAAGTACTGTGTTCATCGAGCAAGGTATAGGAAGACCAGTTTTGCTGCCTGGGAAATTCATATCGAAAAGCCAATCCATCATTAAAAACGCGCACGGCCAGATTGACCTGCCGCTTTGCTCCACCCTGTTCGGTGAGCGGAATCAATACCTGCCGATGCTGGTCCCTGACTGTCTTTGCTTTGCCTACCACCAGCTCGTAGGTTTCATCCACTTTACGAAAGCCAGGCTTCGACATTTTCAGATTGGACCCGAAGTTGCCGTTTTCCTGAAAGGAAAGGCCCAGCGGTGAATCTTCAATCAGCGTTTTTCCTTGATATGCTACCCGGTAAAGAGGGGCTTTATCCGTGAGTTCAAAGGAGAAAACCAGCTGACCATCGGGCGATTTCAGAGTGATGTTTTTTTGAGCAACAACAGGTAGCGTGACGATCAGTAAAAGAAACAGTCCGGAATATTTGAGAAAATTCATAAGTAATGTATTTACTACGATAAGTCCGACATATACAACCAACTGCGTGAATAGACCTACCTCTTTGCAGTGATAATAAAGAAAATATTTGATAACCATTTCCTTTAATACCGTTTTTTTTTATTTTGGCATGATCGTAACAAGTTAGCCTGTGGGAATATAGCAGCATACAACCTCATACATTAATCAATCACTTTATGCGTTTTAGTCTATACACTTCAATTGTTGTGATAGGTGGCATGGTAGCTTGTACTTCTCCTAAACCTACGGATGATACTGAGAAACCCCCTTCACAGGGAACGTCTTTTGTTCAGGATGATTTGTCGGTACAGCATGGGCAGGCTTTGTTCAACCAACATTGTACGGCCTGCCACAACTTCAATGAAAATGGCATAGGACCCAACCTGAACGGAGCCACCGCCCGTGCAGACAAAGAATGGCTTACCTCCTTTATCAGCAATGCTCCCAGGATGATCGATAGCGGCGACGAACGGGCCAGGCAGCTCTATGAAAAGTATCACCAATACATGCCCGCCTTCACCACGCTTTCCAAAGAAGATATTGAGCATATCCTGGGCTTTATCCACAAACATGCTAAGAGCGAGACAAAAGACCGGAACAATCGCCCGGGCGGGCTTGAAAATCCGGTTACTAAGAAAATAGCGACCTCGCCCATCACGCTGGTGCTGAAAGAACGGCTGACCGTACCTCCCACTGCCGACAACCCGCCATTGGCGCGCATCAACAAGCTGCTGGCCATCAATACCGGCAAAGGAGAACGGCTCTTTCTCCACGATTTGCGTGGCATCCTGTATGAAATAAAAGATAACCAGGCAAAAGTCTACCTCAATCTGGCTGCCCAACAGCCCGACTTTATTGACAGCCCCGGATTAGCTACAGGCTTTGGCAGCTTTGCCTTTCACCCCGATTTCAGTAAAAACGGATTGCTCTATACCACACACACCGAACCCACAGGCACCGCTCCCGCCGACTTTGCCTACAACGATAGCATCGACGTGGCCCTGCAATGGGTACTGACCGAATGGAAAGCCGACGACCCGCAGGCCCCTGCCTTTTCGGGCACACCCCGCGAACTGTTGCGGGCCAACATGGTCAGTAGTATCCACGGCTTTCAGGAGCTGGCATTCAATCCGCTTGCAAAACCTGGTCAGGCAGACTATGGGCTGTTGTACCTAGGCATTGGTGATGGCAACGCAGCCGCACTTGGCTACCCTTTTTTGTGCAATAGCCCCAGAAATGTGTGGAGCACGGTGCTACGCATTGATCCTGCCGGTAACAACAGCCAGAACGGACAGTATGGTATTCCTGCTGACAATCCGTTTGTAGACAACGGGGATGATCAGGGGGAGGTATGGGCCTATGGTTTTCGCAACCCCAACCGCATCAGTTGGGACGCTACAGGTTCGGGCAAGATGTTCATCACCACCATCGGGCAGCACAGCCTGGAGGAAGTGAACCTGGGAATGGCCGGAGGCAACTACGGCTGGCCTTATCGGGAAGGCACTTTTCTGTTTGATGCAACCGCCAATCCTGACCTGGTGTATCCCCTGCCCGAGAATGATTCGGGCTATGTCTATCCGGTAGTGCAATACGACCACGACGAGGGCAATGCTATTTCGGGTGGGTTTGTGTACGCCGGCAAAAAGATACCATTACTACAAGGCAAGTACATATTTGGTGACATCCCACGTGGCAGGCTATTTTATGCCGAAGTGGCCGACATGCAACAAGGCAGGCAAGCTGCGGTCTATGCACTCAAGGTAACAATAGACGGGCAAAAAGCCGATATAGAAACCCTGGCGCAGAGCAAACGGGCAGACCTTCGGCTGGGCACAGACAGTGCCGGTGAGTTGTATGTCTTTACCAAGAGCAACGGAAAGGTTTACCAGGCAATAGCGGCCAGGGATACAACAGGGGTTTCAGGGGCTATATGATGACTATCGGGCACCGTAATACAAATACAGAAATTTCTTCTCTTATCATTTTTAGACCATTGATTATACAACAATTCCAATACAAAAGATTATGCGTGAACTAAACAATTCACGAAGAGCATTTATCAAGAAATCGGCTTTATCGGGAGCAGCCATCACCATAGGTGCTATGGGATTTCCTGCCAGTAGTTATGGCCGTATCATAGGTGCAAACGACAGGGTCAATATAGGTATTGTAGACTTTTCTAACCGATGCAAAAGTGCCCTGATCCCAGCCGTGCTCAAACACGCCAAAGAAATAAACTTCGAGTTTACCGCCGTCTCCGATATCTGGAACAGAAGAAAGGATGAAGCAGTGGCTTATATACAGGAACAGTCGGGAAGGGCCATCAAGACTGCCAGAAACAACGAAGAACTCTACGACAGAGATGATGTGGATGCTGTCGTCATCAGCACGGCAGATTTTCAACATGCGCTGCATTACAAGCAGGCCGTAGAAGCCGGTATAGATGCGTATGTGGAGAAACCCTTTGCCGAGACTATGGAAGACAACAAGGCGGCACGGGAGGCGGTAGAGAAATCCGGCAAGATCGTGCAGATCGGCTCACAGCGAAGAAGTGGAGCCAACTATCATGCAGCCAACGATCTCATCCGTTCGGGCAAGTTCGGAGATATCGTGATGGTAGAGATGAACTGGAATGTAAACCAGCCCCGAAGATGGCAGCTGCCTGAACTGACCAAAGAGCTAAAAAAGGAAGATACCGACTGGCAACGCCACCTAATGAACCGTCCGGAAGCCTCCTGGAACCCACGGAAATACCTGGAGTTCAGGCTTTTCTGGCCCTATTCATCGGGTATTCCCAGCCAGTGGATGGCACACCAGATCGATACGGTGCACTGGTTTACCGGGCTCAACCACCCCAGAAGTGTAGCGGCCAATGGAGGTATTTATCAATGGAAAGATGGCAGGGAAAATTCAGATACCATGACAGCTGTTATGGACTATGGTCCGCTGGATGATAAATCCAAAGGTTTTCAGGTGGTATACTCTTCCCGGTTTACCAATTCTGCCGGAGGCGTTAAAGAAATATATTACTCCAATGCCGGAGAGCTGAACCTGGATACCAACAAGATCACCCCTACCGGCAGGCTTACCGAAATCCATGCTGCCGACATGGATATGCAGCCCAATCTGTTACAGGAAGCTATGCTTGCCGAACCCTCAAAAGCCGAAACCGGTGCCGATACCGGTGTGGATAGCCTCACTTCTGCCCATATAAGAAACTGGATGGAATGTGTACGGGACAGAAAGCAGCCCAATGCACCTGTGCTGGCAGGCTACAACCACTCCATTGCCAATATCATGACCAATGCTGCACTAAGAACAGGCAAGTATGTTACCTTTGATGAGAAGAAACAACAGGTATTGGCCGGAAAAAAAGTATTTAAATACAAATGATGCTATACTTATGAACCTAAAATTTAGAAAATCTTGTATCAGATATACAGCTGTGCTCCTACTCTCCGTGCTGGCAGGTTGCGGGAGCAGTCAGAAAAAAGATACCGAAGCAGTCGCGAACAATATGCAGGCTGATAACGAAAAACAGAAGATAGCGTTGGTCAGAAATGATGAGGAAAAGAAAGTAGATGTGCTGGTCGACGGCGAGCTTTTTACCTCTTACATTTATCCGGAAACCATTGCAAAACCCGTATTATATCCGTTGAAAACTGCGTTAGGCACAACTGTTACCCGCGGTTTTCCCTTAGAACCCCGACCGGGTGAGCGTGTAGATCATCCCCACCATGTGGGCCTTTGGTTTAACTATGGAGATGTGAACGGGCTGGATTTCTGGAATAACTCTGATGCCATTCCTGCCAATGAGCAAAGTGGCTATGGTTCTATCGCGCACAAGGAAATCAACAAGATCAGCAGCGGCAATGACCGGGGAACATTGGAAGTGACCGAGGATTGGGTAGGTCCCGACGGAATAGCATTGCTTAGGGAAAACACTACCTTTGTTTTCAGGGCAACAGCACACAAGCGAATAATAGACAGGATCACCAAACTTACTGCCCTGGATAAAGACGTTTCCATGAAAGACAACAAGGAAGGTATGTTGGGTATGCGGATGGCGCGCCAATTGGAGCTTCCTTCAAATAAGCCAGAGCTATTCACCGATGCCAGTGGCAAAGTAACAGACGTGCCTGTGATGAACAACGAAGGCGTGAGTGGCATGTACAGAAGCAGTGAAGGACTGGAAGGTGACGCTGTATGGGGCACAAGAGGTAAATGGATGCTGCTGACCGGGAATATCAACCATGAAAATATTGGGGTGGCTATCCTCGATCATCCCGGCAATGTAGGTTTCCCTACGTATTGGCATGCCAGAGGGTATGGATTATTTGCTGCCAATCCTTTAGGGCAGAAAGCATTGAGCGATGGCAAAGATGTACTCAATTTTAAGCTTGAAGCCGGCGATTCGGTGACCTTTAAATATCGTATTATCATTTATTCCGGTGAGCAGGTTTCCGATGAACAGGTCAATGAAGACTATCAGGCATTTACAAAATAAAATGTTAGCAATATACCGAAGAACCACGCTTCACAGATGACCAGGGATAATGAAACCGGAATTTTGTTGAAGTGTTTGTCCTTTGGAAGTACCTACAGATGAGCAAGGGTGTCCGGAAGGAGAAGCATTGCTCATGCATAAACCTTCTATCAAACCAATTACGTTTACTAAGGTGGAATCCCTGGTCAGAGGTATCCACTACAATGGCACTTTCAGCCAGACCATTTTCTTCCAGGTAGTTCACCCCTACCCTACCCCATCATTTGCACCTCTCTAGCTTTTCTCGCCTTATTAACTACACTATTTAATGGTTTATTTTATTCATGAGTTAATTAAATACGGTAATAATTTTTATACTTAATAATTAATTCATGAGTTTAATATTTATTGTAGTCACTTTATTTTTATTTAATTAAATAATAAATTATTGGAAAGATTATTTCATGAAGTTAATAAATAATGGGTTAATGGGTTAATGGGTTAATGGGTTAATGGGTTAATGGGTTAATGGGTTAATGGGTTAATGGGTTAATGGGTTAATGGGTTAATGGGTTAATGGGTTAATGGGTTAATGGGTTAATGGGTTAATGGGTTAATGTAAAATTAATTTATTACTTTAATGTTTTAATAATTTGATTTTTTAATTTATTCAATATTTATTTGTTCAATGAATCAACTATTTAAGTATATAGTGATTCTAATAAACTATTATACCATGGTTCTATTAAATAAAAAATTAATTAATTCATGAAAGTAATATCAATTTCAACACAAAAAGGAGGGGCAGGGAAAACCACCATCACAGCACTGCTTGCCAACAGCCTGGCCAAAGATTATCAGAAAAAAGTCCTGGTTATGGACGTAGATGAGCAGGGTACATTATCAGATATTCGCTCTGAAGACGAAGATTTCGCAGACGACTTCCCTTATGAAATAAAGAAAATACCGCTTCAGCAAGCAGAAGTGTTCATCGATAATATGGATGACCGCTACGATATAGTGCTCATTGATATGCCCGGTCGTACGGACGATGATAAAATCATTTCACTGATCTCCCAGCTGGATGCGATCCTTATACCCATTATCGCCGATAAAGTTGACTTATATTCAACACTAAACTATGTGGAAATTATCAAAAAAATTGAAGACTACCACAAAGGTGAGGGAGAAACATTTGAAATATATGCGATGCAAAATAAAAAACGGGGTAGGAGGGAAGAAAAGGATATGGCAGACTACTGTGATAGGGTAGGAATCAAGTGCTTTGACAGCTCTCTGAGAAATATGGCTATCTACAGCCGGTTTAATACTTTTGAAAGCTTCATCTCTGAAGGTGGGTATGATGCCAATCCCATCAGGAAAGAACTGAAAGCTTTCACCGAAGAGTTTATTGAAAAATTTAATGTATAAGATCATGGATAAGAAAAACGTCATGGGAAGTCTGTCTAATACAAGAAAAAGAAAGCCCAGCAAAAAGTTAGTGGATTCTATCAGAAAAGAGACTTTTCAGAATGCGTATCCCGACCAGGTAGTAAAAGAAGCAGCACAAGAGGTACAGCCCGAAGATAAAGAAAAGCCTGATGTACAAATCAATCAGCAAGTTGAGAAAGAGAATGATCAGATAGACACAACGGCTCATGAAAAGCCTGAACAGTCAGCAGGCGCAGACCCTGTACCTGAGAAAAGCAAACGTGGCAGAAAGAAAAAAGAGCTGCCAGATGGTCCAAATGAATTCACCACCCTGAACTGTACTCAAATCACACTGAATCGTGCAAAGATCAGCTCAGCTCTGACCAAAACCCCCATGTATCAATTTGTAGATGAGGCTATTGATCATTATATTAAACACCTGAAAAAGAATGGCAAATTGAACTTAGATTTGTAAGGGGTGCTGATTGCATGATGTCTGTCCACTGCACTGTTCGGCTTCGTACAACCAATGACCGGTTCCGAACACTACTGAAGTAGTCTAACGGCCAAAATAGCCGATTGAAGCATTGGCATCCTCTTTGTATTTGTTAGACATGTACGAAACAAACATGAAAGGA
The DNA here is from genome assembly GCA_958296015.1 of Cyclobacteriaceae bacterium. Classification (GTDB taxonomy): domain Bacteria; phylum Bacteroidota; class Bacteroidia; order Cytophagales; family Cyclobacteriaceae; genus JAJNNC01. Next base: position 93,057 of record CATQIH010000001.1, on the reverse strand, counting down.
ACGCATTTTGGTGAATTTGAAGAACTGGTAAAAAAGCTCTGCAGGAAGCTTGTACCATGTGTAAGGCACTCTGGCTGGCAATTCCCAAACTGTCAGGATCAGGATTTTCAGAATTATGGGCTCAACAGGATGAAAATAGAATTTACCAAACATATGATACGATTTCCATACAGCTTAATTAAAAATTCATAAATCCTATGCATCCTGATCCAGACAATTTACCCCCACGCCACGCCACCCGCTTCCTGCATTGGTATTGTCACCCGGATTTGCTGGATGAGGTGGAAGGTGATTTGTACGAGCTGTTTCAGCGGAGAGTAGAAATGCAAGGATTGTGGAAAGCCAAATTGCTCTACTGGCTCAATGTGCTGATGTTTCTACACCCGGATTATATTAGAAAGAGAAAACACACTTACCCAATAAACCCTACGGCTATGTTTAAGAACTATTTCAAAGTAAGCATGAGGAATATCCTGAAATATAAGATCTTTTCCTTTATCAACGTGTTCGGATTGGCCGTTGCCATGTCTGTTTGTATGTTGATCATTCTAATGCTGGCCGACCAGAAAAGCTATGATTAGTTTCATACGAAGAAAGATAGGATTTACAGGGTGCTGTCTCAGGAGAAAGGTTCGGCGATACCCAGTGCAAAAAGTCCTTTTCCACTGACCACTGCCTTGCCGGAATATGCCGCCGTGGAAGAGACCACGCACCTGTTTCCGGGGATAGGCGGTGATGCTACTTATGGTGAGCAGTCAGTTGAGATGCGTGGTTTCTTTGCCGATTCCTCTTTCTTTCATGTGTTTAGCTTTGATCTGGCAGCCGGGAACAAAAGCAGCGCATTGAACCAACCAAACGCGATGGTGATCACCCGCAAACTGGCCGAATCGCTTTTCGGTAACGAAGATGCCGTGGGCAAAAGAATAGAATTTGCTGACCGGGGATTGCGCTTGTTGAAGTTTGATTTTGTGAACGATCCGGGTACCAGCTCTGTAGACTGGGGAAGCTTTACGATTACCGGGGTAATTGATCCTACTCAGTACAAATCGCATATCAAGTTCGATGTGCTGGTTTCCACGGCATCGCTTCCGGCTTTGTACCAGCAAGAAAAAGTAACGGACTTTACTGGTGACTGGCACCAATACTCGCAGTGTTATACCTATGTGCTGCTGAAACCGGAAAACAGCGAACCGGATTTGATGGTTTCGCTGAATGACCTGACCGAGCATCAGTACGCGGATATGGAAGATCAGGCGGGCTTGAAATTACTGCCTCAGTCGCTGAATAGCATTACTCCGGGACGATTTACCGGGAACCCGCTTAGCTTTCAGTTACCCATCGAAGCATACTATTTCTTAGGTTTTCTGGCATTGATTGTTCTCTTTTCAGCGTGCCTGAACTACAATAACTTATCCATTGCCCGTGCCCTAACCCGCGCCAAGGAAATTGGGGTGCGGAAAGTAACGGGAGCCAGGCGAAGGGATTTGGTCTACCAGTTTTTGAGCGAATCAGTGCTAACTGCGCTGTTCGCCCTGACCCTGGCTTACCTGTTGCTCATACTGGTTAAAACCGCATTTATGGGGCTGTGGGCTAATCAGTACCTGGACTTTAATCTGCGGGGAAATACGCTAGTCTATTTCGTATTTCTGGGATTGGCCTTGCTAATTGGCCTGCTGGCTGGTACCTATCCGGCCCTATACTTATCCCGCTATTCGCCTACTAAAGTGCTGAAGAACAATAGTGAGAAGCCTGGAAAATTGGGAATACGGAAGGTATTGAGTGCCAGCCAGTTTGTGATCTCCCTGTTTTTTGTCATCACCTCGCTGCTGGTGTACCATCAGTTTCGGCATTATCTGAATTTTGAGTATGGGTTTGACTCCGCCAACCTGATTAACATCCCGCTCCAGGGAAACGACTACCAGCGCTTACGCAACGAGTTGAGTGCGGTACCCGAAGTCTCAGCGGTTTCTGCCAGTGCCTACGTTCCGGCTACTGCCATGTCGCTTGGCAGCACACGGGTAAGAAAAGCAGAGAACGAACCCAGCGATGCCGATCCATCGTTTGAGCGTATGAGCGTGGATACAGGTTTTATCAGCAATTTCGGGCTTCGCATCATCGCTGGAAGAAATCTGCATGACGAAGGCACATCCAACCCAGATATAGTCGTCAACGAAGCGGCTGCACAAGCACTGGGTTTTGCGTATTCTTCCGACATTGTAGGGCAAGTGCTCGAGGTAGATGCTTACAAAGAACCTGTGGAGGTGATAGGTGTGCTGAAGGACTTCAAGTTTCAGACGCCCGTGATGGAAGATGGCATCGGCCCTTTACTGTTTCGCTACCAGCCGGAGCAATTTACCTACCTCAATGTAAAGATTACTGCCAGCGACGTGGCCGGTACCCTGGACAAACTAGCCGTTGCCTGGCACCGTGTAGACCCGGTACACATTTTTCAGTACCAGTTTTTTGACGATCAACTGGTGCAGGTCAATCAGTGGATGGGTGACTTGGCATCGATGATTGGTTTTATGGCATCACTGGCTATTGTGATTGCCTGCTTAGGGATGCTGGGTATGGCTACCTACACAGCCGAAAGAAGAACCAGAGAGGTGGGTATTCGAAAAGTGCTTGGTGCCGGAGAGTTCGACCTGGCACTATTACTCTCACAAGAATTTTTAACGACGCTACTCGTCTCTATAGCGATTGGGGCACCGATAAGTTATTTTGTGAACGATGCATGGCTACAGAACTTTCCAAATCGCGTTGACTTTGGCCTGGGTACTATTCTCTGGGGTTCGCTACTGCTGCTGGGCCTAGGACTGTTGACTATTGGATCGCAAACCCTACGGGCAGCACTGGCCAACCCGGTAGATAGCTTGCGTAGTGAGTGAACGCTCGATTTGCCTTGGTCTATTACTATTTAGCACTAGCATGAGTGATCAGAGGTTGGTGAATGTTCCAAATCTATTCGAAGATGATGATAAATTCTTTATACGTTAGCCAAAAGTAAGGGCACGTAGCGTCTTGAAAACTGCTATGCCCGAAAAAGTCGTTTTTCAGATTTGCATCACTTTCCCGGATGCCCGAAAAAGTCGTTCGAGTGTTGATAACTGGCCAAAAACCCCACTGGATTCGTCTGAAACCGTGTTGATGCCCGAAAAAGTCGTCGTGCCCGAAAAAGTCGTCTGAGTTGCCCGAAAAAGTCGTTTTTCAACCTCGAAAAAGTCGTTTCAGTGCCCGAAAAAGTCGTTTTTCAACCTCGAAAAAGTCGTTCGGGACGTTTGTAATTATTTGATTGTCAGGGAGTTATAACACCCTATAAATACTTATAAATAGAATATAAACTTAATAAACGTTTATAATATTTTTTTTATTTAAAATTTTTAGGACGTGCATAAAAGAAGCTAACAGGCTCCGGAAAGTATTTCTCCTGCTCAAACATTAGAATTAACATTGCGCCCGAACGACTTTTTCGGGCACTAATTTACAGTCAGCCTCCCATGAACTATGACTGTCGAATAGCCCCTTAAAAGGCTTATAAACGGGTATTTACACAAAAAACCTGTGCTTTTGCTTTAAGAAACATCCATGAGAAACGACTTTTTCGGGCACAAATACACGCTGTAGCGGCAACAACATGCCTTTTTTTGTGATTTATATTTTATCTTAGGCAGTACAACTAACCTTTAGAGCTTATGCTGGTAGAATACGATAACCCCAACAAACTGATCGTTCAGCACAAAAGATTCATCAATGCGCGCTTCGACATGAACATGAACCAGTTGCGTATATTCATCTACATGCTGCTACAGATCAAAAAAGATGACACCAACTTCAGGAGAATACGTATCCCTTGCCAAATGCTGCACGGCTCGCAAAGAAAGGTGCATTATGAGGAAATCCGGGAGGCCGCTGACGAACTAAGCAAGAAGGCCATCGAGATTGTGTCTATCACCTCCAAAGGTCGTAAGAAGTGGGAAAAAATCAACCTGATGAGCTATTGCTCCTACACAGAGCGGGAAGGGCATATTCTGGCAAGTTTCAACTCCGAGGCCGCGCCTTATCTTCTGAACCTGTCCGAAAATTTCAAAGGGGTAGAATACGAACGCTGGAGCAATATCAAGTCATACTACTCTTACCGCTTTTTCTGGCTACTGGCGCAGTTTGAAGATACCGGCTACTTTGAGGTAACCCTCAAAGACTTAAAAGAGATGCTCTACATCGAGGACAAATACAGCCGTTACTACGATTTTAAACGCAAGATCATTGTGCCAGTCCAAAAAGACCTTGAGCAAAACAGTTTCCCCTTTACGTTCAAGGAAGTAAAAGATGCTACCCGCAGCGTGGTTAAGCTGAAGTTTTATTTTGGCAAGTTGGTTCCTGCTACCAAAGAACCTGTTGTGTCGGCTCCCAAAGCCGTAAAGAAAGCAGATCATTATCAGACAGAACTCTCCTTCGACAAGAAAGAAAGTGCGGGTAATAGCACCGCTACCGGACTGGAAAGCTGGATGGTGCAGCTGGGTTTCTCCCTCATCGACATTGAGCGGTACAAGTCTGGTATTGATCCGAAAGTGCTCAGAAGAAGTGTGTATGGCTTATATACCAACTGGACAGGCAGCAACATCAGCTTGCTCGAAATCCATAACATCAGCAAAGAGTGTCTGGATAAATTAGAAGAAAAGTGTAATTAATACATGATTTCATGAATTAATTAAACCATTAAGTAATTAACTCATGAATTAAATGTTATGGATGAAGCAAACGATAATCCGACGCACAATACCCAGCTTATCATTCGCTTAAAAAATAGCGATGAAAAAGCCTTTCGAGAAGTTTATGATTTATACCATCACCGGCTTTTTCATTATTCGCTGAAGTTTACGCATTCTCAGGAGGCTACCCAGGAAATTATTCAGGATATATTCCTAAAACTGTGGACGCATCGTCAGAACTTAAATCCTCATCTTTCCCTTCAAAACTATCTGTACACGCTTAACAAGCATGAGAACTTTAAATACCTAAAACAGGCTGCTCAGCAGGTGGCTTTACAGGAAGCAATCATCACCCGATACCAGACCGACCGGAGTCACACGGAAGATGCCGTAATTTATCAGGAGTACATGGACATTGCCGAAGAGGCTATTGGTCATCTTCCTGCTCAGCGACAGTTGATTTTCAAGATGTTTCGTTTTGAAGGGCAGAGCAGCAAAGAGATTGCCCATGCTTTGGGGCTATCCAACCATACCGTCCGCGCCCAACTCGTGAAAGCTACCCAGTACATCAAAAAGCATTTCTATCTGCGCACCGGCATCACCCTTGCTTTAGGATGGTTGCTACTTGACTTCCCTTTCTAAGGTTGCTCAATCATCTGTCTGTCAGAGTTGAGAAAACCCACTTGGTCAGATTGTCATCTTTCTTGTTTCATAGCTAGTGGTTTTCTCAAGCACACATTCAAAAAAGAAGAAGCCGTCCAAAGTTGACTAGCAGACCGGTAGGGTTCCCTGGTCTTAAAATTAACCAGCTCCCGAAAGGTTTGCCCATCAAAACAAGTCCTGGCCAACAGGGCAGCATTATAGCCGGTATAATCTTTGCCATACGCTATTCCCTTAGCCCATAGGTAGAACGTATCTACAAAGGGCCACGCGGTGTTGTTATGGTAAAAAGTTTTCCAGGGAAAAAAAGGGTATAGTATGGGAATACCCGCCCATGATTCGGGATAACCGGCCAAACATTTTTTAGCATCCTCACCCTCAACGATCCCAGAGAGTACCAGCAATGCAGAGCCCAATGCATCCCGCCTGGGTTGAAGATTGCCGGTCTTATCTTTGAAATAGCTGAAGGTGCCATTGCCTAAGTCCAATTGCGACAGGATCGCTTGTTTTAACTTCTCTGCTCTTTCTTGCCACAAAACCTTATCGTCTGACTTTCCCAAACGTTCAGATGCCGCGGCCATCGACAACATGCCTTGGTAATATAAACAGTTGGTGGATAAGGCTTTGATCAGCACACAATCAGCCACGGAAAAATCCTGAGGGTAACCCGTGGCCTTATTGTCTGTATAATGAATGTCTATGAACGAAGATTGTCCGCGAAACAAACCATCGCTTGTGTCATAAAAAGGCCAGTACAGGGTTTCAAAAGATTGCGAACCTTTATCATATAGCCAATCCCAGTCGGCCAATGCAGGATTTTTTTCAAACAAGTCTCTGGCAGCCCATAGCCAGATTACGTCGTCTGTCCTGCGCGTGTAAGAATTTGTTTTGTGCTCCCTGATAAACTCAGGCTCGCTGATGTCTTCTTCCTGCCAGTTACCTTTAATTGCTGGCACCACGTACCCTTTGGATACTTTGAGTCCCAATGCTAATCGTACGTCCCGCGTCACTTTCAAGGAAGAAAACATTTCCTGCGGATAGAGTTCGTTTAAGGCCAAGACTCCGGAGAAGCTAATGTCTCGTGTATAAACGAGCAGGCCAAATTCTTTGCCAGCACCAAAGTACCTTCCTTGAGGAGTTTCCACGATGTTCGATTCTACATCGGCCAGGGCTGCTTTCCACAACTTCTTGGTAATGTCATTACCTTCCGTTAATACTAAATCGTTTTTGGGAGTTTTTTCGGGTATATCTTGCAGGGTAGTCTTCCTTAGAGAATCTTCCACCTCAAAACCTGTCAATGTTAGATTTTCACTTTGATAAGAAAAATCATGTGACGTGTCGGTGCAATGAGTGCTCAAAAGGCCCAACAAAACTACTATCAAAATTCTACCGTTCATTGCTGCCGTTTTTTGCTGATAACCTGACTTCCTGCTCATTTTTGAAGCGTAATATTATAAAATTTATCTACTCTGCGATTAGTGATTGTTGTTCCTAAAAACCGCCTTTTGTATTGTTTTTTTCTGCTCCGCTCTTAACGCCCGGCATCTCGCCCCGGATATTGAGATTTTTTTCTATTTTCTCGCCAGTTTTACGGTCAAACCAATCTTCGGTTAAACTTGTCGGGATGTTGTCGCCGGTTTGATCCATCCATTCTTCCAGTACACCTTTTAAGGTTACATAAACCGTTTCAAATTCTTTTTCCCCTATTAAATTTTTCAATTGCAAGGAGTCTTCCTTACAGGAAAAAAGTTCTTCAGTTGGCCTGGGTGATAGAAATACATCGTACTGGGCAGGAGTAAGCTGATGTTCTTTATTTTTTGCCAGCATTGTTCTGAAAGAGGGGCTTCTAACAGCATCCGCTGGTCCCTGGTTGGCAAGTTGGGGTCGCGCATTTTGAATATAGATAAAGTCCTCTGTCCGGGCCATTCTCTCATATGCCTGATAGTCATGCCAGTTATGTTCGGAAAAAGCATATTTTCTAAAACGCATGGTAGGATTGGAAAACAGTTTTTTAAAACTCTTTCCCTGAAAGCTTTCCGGCGCAGAAACCTGACACAAATCCAACAAAGTAGGAGCGATATCAACACTACTGATCAGGCTGTTGGTGACACTGCTTTGGGTAATCTGCCTGGGCCAATGCACAATGAAGGGAGTCTTCATGCCAGAATCATACAACCTGGTTTTGTCCCTGGGGAACGGCCTGCCATTATCAGCCATGACCAAAATTATTGTATTGTCATAAACCCCTTGTTTTTTGAGTTCTTTCACAACTTCTCCTACGTAAAAATCAAATCTTTTGACCTCGATGAAATATTTGGAAAGGTCTAAGCGGGTACTGTCGTTATCTACCAAGGTAATGGGTACTTCAAGTTGTTTTGGGTCAATGGCTTTGGAGAATCTGTTGGGACCCCAGGGCCGGTGGGCATCGTAGGATGCGAACCAAAAGAAGAAGGGTTTGTCTTTGTCCCTTTCTTTCAGGGAAGGAATCCACATTTTTTCGCCTCCATCTCCATTCTCCTGTTTACCTTTGTCATAGATACGGTCGAAACCACTGCGCAATAGTTCTCCCATATGCCATTTACCCGCTTGTCCTGTATAATAGCCGTTATCTTTTAATTGAGAGGCAATGGACGCAAAATCCACGGTTGGCTCCGTATGCAGTTCTGCGGCACCCGTATTATGTGGGTATCGCCCCGTCATGATGCTGACCCTGCTGGGACTACAGCTACTTGCCGTCAGGATGGCATTGTTGAACATCATTCCCGTGCTAGCCAATCGATCAATGTTGGGCGTTTTGGTGAACGTGTTTCCGTAACAGCCGAAATCGTTCCAACTCACATCGTCTGCGATGAGAACCACAACGTTGGGAACTTCCTTTTGTGCATAGGCACTATCAGCCTGGGCGCAGACCTGATTTTGAAGACCGCCATGCATAAGCATTGAAAATAGTAGTATATACATTCTTCTCATCAGCACGTACCTTTATTGGTTAAGCAAAACTTTGAATAATTGTAATTCTTATTGAGAGGACACTTTTGGTTTAACAGTAATAATGGTCCTTTCATAAGAACGAAGGACTGGGCTTCCATCGTCATTGACTTCCAAAATAATATGGATTGTCTTTGGCTTACTGACAACGGGTGCCACAAAATATGCATGTGCTTTTTCAGAATCTTGCAATTCCACCAATCCATCATAACTTCCGGCATCTTTGTATTGCCACCAGTCAAACTGCATATCATTCCCATCAGGATCAGAAGATTTACTGGCATTCAATGTTATTTTTTCTCCGCTTCTGACGGTGATATTTTCTTTTCCTTTTACAACAACAACAGGAGCATGATTTGCGTCTTCGTATTTGGCTACGCACCAATCCATGCGTGCCTGAAAGTCTCTGTTGGCATCCTCTATCCATCTCCGAAGGGGTTTCTTTATATCTCCATCGTCTTTAGCATCGGTATAGACGTTTTTAGCTTTGTCGGACTTCTCAAATCTACCACCCCAATCCCCGTAGGTAGGATTTTCATACCCTCTCAGACCATTTTTGATAGTATACAGGAACGCAGGGGAGTCTCCCTCGCTCACATAGTCCTGTGGATACAAACTTCCCAGTGGGCCATGATTATTTTTCACATCATTTTCAATAAGATCATGCGTATTCTTTTGACTACCATAATTCCAAGTGCCTGCAAAGGAGGCGCAATACAGCATGGTTATTTTAGGATGCGTCTGTTCAATATAGTTTCCGGCACCATCCTGATACCAAATGTTGTACATAACAACTTTAGCTACTGCTCGGTCATATTGCTCCGGATATTTTGTCTTCAGCTTATAGAATGCACGGGCTGCTGTATTTCCGCCTCCCCAAGCTTGTATATATACTGGTGACGGATCACTATTTAATAATATGTTTACAATGGCATCAGAACCAGGAGTATCTGCCCAATCATCAGGTTTAAAAGTGATGTTATACCCGGGTACCAAATCCTTTTTGAGTTCTCGTAAATTCTTTAAATGATCATAGTCTTCGTCACCTATATAACTAATATTTCTAAGTTTCTCGTAGCTTGGATAGTCGGGGTTATGTTTGATCAAGTTGGGATAAACCTGTTGATAAGCTTCCAATTGTTGCTCATACCAATCCTCATCGCTATGCCCGGTTTTTTGAAACATAGAATTGGTTTCAATGATCGCAAGAACCTCTATATCGCAGGAATAAAGCAAAAAACGAATCATCGAACTATGATCATCTATCTCGCCGTCTGTCATGACGATTACCCTTGGCTTTGCTTTATTTTTTTGTGCAGGTAGTTCGTAACTTCCCATTAACAAGATAGCGATTAGTAGGATTCTTGCTGTTTTCATTAATCTATGATAAATTTCTTCAAGTACTTCTCTCCGTTATAAGTTGCTATAATGATATACATGCCTTTCCCTAAGCCTTCAGTTTTGATGTCTTCACTCGTAGGATTTGTTAGGTATTTGACTGACCTCCCTGATATATCTTTGATCTCGATGGCATCCGGTAACTGATAGGCACCGCCCAGTTGCAGTTTGAATGTACCGTCTACTGCCGGATTGGGATATAATACCAGACCAGTACTATTATCATGGGTAGAGAATGAGTTGGATACAAACGTAGTGGTAGGACCATTGCCCCGTCTTAACACAACATCATCGAACCAAATGGTGCCCGTACCGTTAGTAAGTTGTAAAATTATCTCTAAATTAGTGGCATTGTTCGGAGTTACAAAACTTTTTGATATTTCTCTATAGCTATTGGTACCCTGTACATCGTTACTAAACAAGGTACTGCCTACCACTTGATTGCCTGCGTCAAAAAATTTAACCACAAATCTACCGACACCACTAGAGAGTGCTGTCCGAATTTTTGTACTGAGAAAATAAGTTTGATTTGCCTGTACATTTAGTGTTTGCGAAGATCCACTAAAACTTTGGCTTGTTGTGGTAAGCTGTAGTGATCTGTTTCCGGTATAGGCATTCTTTATATTGTTTTGAATGAAATTGGTCCTGCTCCAGCCGGTGTTGGTCTCAAAACTACTATTCAACACAAGGTTTGCTTTATCTTGCTCGATCACAGTGATAGAGAACGGAGGAAAGCTTACAACGCTGCCCAAATCGTCTTCATAATCGTAAGACAGCCCTTGATCTTCGCTCACGCGGGAAGCAGATGGATTCGTTATATCCGGTACGTATGGAATAGTATCGTAATATACGGTCTTTCGTTTGTTACCGTTACCCGCAAACATGTTTGAAATAGTGACATTATTTCTGGCACTGTTGGTGTTATTTACCACGATTAAATTCTCTTTATTGCCGTTCCAAAATTTGACGGCATATAGCGAAGGATCGCCATTTTCTCCAAAGGTAGGATCTGTGATACCTGTGAATTTAACCTCACGCGCTTTGTTCATGCCCCTCATGGCCGTTCCTACCAGGCTAAGGGCCACCCCGTTTCCTGATAATGTATTCTTATCCTGGAGCATTGCCCATTGCATGTTGTTAATAGTGAGCGCATGGATGTCTAATAGTTTTACTTTTGAACCTAGCATGGTATACAACAGCGTGAGATTGGCTCCAAACATTCCATTGATCCAACTTCCCTGAATCGAGCCACCATTACCCGGATTATTAGGGTTTTTACTCGTTCTAGGTTGTGAAAAAGTGTTGTACTCAGTAATCCACAAATCCAGACCCAATCTGTTGGTTCCAAAATCGGCTCGTTGAACCGTACGTTGCTTTACAAATGGACGACTAAGACTTTTTTCAGCTTGAGAATCACTATTCAAGATTTTTATCCCCGGACCGGTATACCAATGAAAAGTGATGGCATCTATGTTGTTTAACCTGCCTTCTTCAATGGCGGTATAGATCGAATCGGTCCATACAGAAGCCGAACTTCCATCAGATGCATCGCCAATTACGGCCAGTTTAGCATCAGGATAGGTTTTATTGATAGCATCAGCCAAAATATTGACATGCTCAATATACAAACCTACCCGACCGGAATAAATAGCACCGGAGGAAGTTGGGGCACCATCGGCACCATTATAAAACTCGTTTCCTAGTTCTATGTATTTCAGGGGATGACCGGCATCGCTAAATTCCTGTATCGCGGCCAGTATGTCTACGATCTTTAGGTCTAGTATCTCCCTTGATTCCAGTACTTCTATCGTAGTGTCAAGAGGAATTTTGGTGGCCGCAGTAGGCCGGGCCATGTTCACCACATACACGATTTCTGTGCCCTTGGGTATGCCCTCTACGAAGTCTTTAGGCGTGTAGGCAAACTCAGTGCCCTGATAGTTGGGAAAACCCTTTGTTTTCTCTTCGATAATCGTTCCGGTGCGCCAATCCCAGAAGTTGGCAATGGTACCACCAGGATAGCGAAGGTTGCCTGGCATCAAGCGGGTTACCGTATGCTGGAAGTCACTATCTTTCCAAGATGGGCCACCAAAGTAATTCTGGCAGTTGAACCCGAACTCATCTTTTTGAATGGTGATGGTAGGTCCGTTAAACGCAGCACTTCCTTGCGCAAAACTCAGATTGGTCACTAGCACAGAGACCAATATTGATACTAGACTTACGTAATTTTTGATCATAATTTTAAAAAATAAATATCAGTTAAACATAAAAATACATTTCTTCGGAATCAGCGATATTACGGTGAAATCGCAAATACAGAGCACGTAGCCAAGCTACCTGCTACTTTAAAATTGTGAGAAAGAAGATTGGTTTACAGCGAACTTCATTCTAAAAAATATCCATAGCACTAGGTGATGGCATCCGATGTAGGGCCTGACTATCTTTTTGATACAGAGAGTCAGGCCACCATGAGCGCACTAACAAAAAACAGAATACACACTGATAGTAAAAAATATTCTTGTTTTTTTAGGGCAGCTTATCAAATGATTCGCTGCTGCAAAAAATCAGCTTAACATCTAATCTATTATTCTACTATAAGTTTTTCTGAGTACTTATTTCCGTTATAAGTTGCTATGATGATATACATACCTTTACCCAGACCTTCAGTTTTGACATCTTCACTTGTAGGTTTTGCTAGATATTTCACCAACTTCCCTGTCATATCTTTGATCTCGATGACATCCGGCAACTGATGGCTACCATCTAGTTGCAATTTGAATGTACCGTCTACTGCCGGGTTAGGATACAATACCAGACCGTCACTATTGTCATGGGTAGAGAGTGATTCTGATCTAAACCAAGGATAATATCTGTAGTCCCATCTCAACAAAACATCATCGAACCAAACGGTGCCCGTACCATTAGCAAGTTGCAAGGTTATCTCCAATTTGGTAGCCCTGTAAGGAGTTACGAAACTTTCTGATATTTCTCTGTAGCTATTGGTACCCTGTACATCATTACTAAACAAGGGACTACCTACCTCTTGGTTTCTTGCGTTTAAAAATCTAACCTTGAGTCTACCTGCACCGCTGGATAATGCTGTTCGTATTTTTGCACTGAGAAGATAAGGTTGGTTTGGCCACACGCTAACTGTTTGCAAAGAGCCGCTAAAGCGTTGGCTTGTTGTGGTAAGCTGTAATGCTCTGTTTCCGGTATAGGCATTCTTGATGTTGTCTTCAATAAAGTTGGTCCTGCTCCAGCCGGTGTTGGTCTCAAAACTACTGTTAGCTACAAGATTTATCTTATCCTGCTCGATCACGGTGATAGAGAAAGGAGGAAAACCTACCACATTGCCCAGATCGTCTTCATAATCGTAAGTCAGTCCCTGATCTTCGCTCACGCGCGATGTGTCTGCATTTAATCTATCAGCTACATAGGGAGTGGTATCATAGTATACGGTCTTCCGTTTGTTGCCAAGCCCCCAAAACAACCATGAAATATTGACATTATTTTTGGCACTTTTGGTATTGTTTACCACAATCATCGTCTCTTTCTTACCGTTCCAAAATTTGACGGCATATAGCGAAGGGTCGCCATCTTCTCCAAAGGTAGGATTTGTGATTCCTCTGAATTTAACCTCACGTGCTTTGTCCATGTCTTTCATGGCTGTTCCTACCAGGCTAAGGGCCACCCCGTTTCCTGATAATGTATTTTTGTCCTGTAGCATTGCCCATTGCAAATTGTTGACGCTTAACACATGAATGTCCAGCAATTTTATGCTTGGACCCAACATGGTATACAACAGGGTGAGATTAGCCCCAAACATTCCATTGGTCCAACTTCCCTGAATCGCCCCACCATTACCGGGATTGTTGGGGTTTTTACTCGTTCTGGGTTGTGAGAAAGTATTGTACTCGGTGATCCATAAGTCCAGACCCAATCGGTTGGTTTCAAAATCAGTTCGTTGCACCTGACGTTGCTTTTTGAAGGTCTGATTCAGACTTCGCTCTACCAGAGAATCACTATCCAAGGTGGCAACACCTGGGCCTGTATACCAATGAAAAGTGATGGCATCTATGTTATTTAACCTGCCTTCTTCAATGGCTGTATAGATCGAATCGGTCCATGCGGATATTCCTGTATCAGTTTGGTCTATATCTTCCGAATCTTCATTATAGGCATCGCCAATTACGGCCAATTCCGCATCAGGAAAGACTTGACTAATCGTGTCAGCAAGAATATTGACATGTTCAATATACAAACCTACCCGACTGGAGTAAATGCCACCGGAAGAGTTTGGAGCACCGCTGGCACCGTTATAAAACTCGTTTCCTAGTTCTATATATTTCAGGGGATGTCCGGCATCGCTAAATTCCTGTATTGCGGCCAGTATGTCTACGATCTTTAGGTCTAGTATCTCCCTTGATTCCAGTACTTCTATCGTAGTGTCAAGAGGAATTTTGGTGGCCGCGGTAGGCCGGGCCATGTTCACCACATACACGATTTCTGTGCCCTTGGGTATGCCCTCTACGAAGTCTTTAGGCGTGTAGGCAAACTCAGTGCCCTGATAGTTGGGAAAACCCTTTGTTTTCTCTTCGATAATCGTTCCGGTGCGCCAATCCCAGAAGTTGGCAATGGTACCACCAGGATAGCGAAGGTTGCCTGGCATCAAGCGGGTTACCGTATGCTGGAAGTCATTATCTTTCCAAGACGGGCCATCAAAGTAATTCTGGCAGTTGAACCCGAACTCATCTTTTTGAATAGTGATGGTAGGTCCACTGAGTTTGGCAATTCCTTGGGCATAGCCCAGATTGGTTACTAGCACAGATACCAACATCAGTACTAGACTTAGGTAATTCTTCACCATAATTTTAATTTTAAGAGTTGATAGTTATGAAATGTAATCGTTCACTCATGTGAAAGAGAGAAAAGTCGCTATTGTCAAAATAGTGCAATTGTCATTGCCGGTCATATATACTAATATCAATTGTTTTGCCTTATTGGGCATCCTTTGCTGATACCTCAGCTTTCATTGCATTGTATTTTGCTTCAAGCTCCGGAATAAGCTTAGCGTAAGTCTTGTCGTATAAAAGATTCTTGGTCTCATACGGGTCTTTCTTCAAATCAAACAGAGAAATATATTCAGGTTGCTCGTAATATTTAACATACTTGTATCGCTTACCGATAATGCCTTGCACCTTTGGTATTTTACCTTCATAACCGAAATGTTGCTCATACCAAAAATAATCTCGTGGTGTTATCTTCTGATTTTTCAAGATAGGGGTGAGGTCTGTTCCCTGCATTCCATTTGGAATACGCAAGTTTGCCAACGCTAGAATAGTCGGTGCGATATCTATATTAAGTGCGGTAACGCTTATCTTTTTCTTGGTAGAAAGCGTTTCTCGAGGGTCATAGATAAAAAAAGGGACTTCTATAGATTCTCGATGTTCAAACCATTTTCCCGCTAAACCATGTTCCCCCAAGAAGAAGCCGTTGTCACTGGCAAATATGATAACAGTGTTTTCCAGTAAATGCTCTTTGTCCAACTGGCGGATAATCTCCCCAACGGCTCTATCCAATCCGGTGATCAACCTATAATATTTCTTTACATTTTCCCGATATACTTCATAAGTCGGAAAGCGAGTTTTCCAACGGGAACGAGATTCACTGTTTTTTCTAAAAAACTCAGGAAAAAGCTGATAGTCTTCGGTGGTTCCGTGTCGCGGAGGAGGAATAGAATCGTCCCAATATGCGCGTTGATACTCGGGGTCAGGGGTGAATTCATTGATATTTTCAACATGAGGAGCCTTAAAGCTCACGGAAAGACAAAAGGGTTTCGTTGTGTCTCTGGTTTCTAAAAATTGAATAGCCTCTTCTTCCAATTTACGGGTCAGGTGTTTATAGGTATTCCCATCGGTGGGAACCCAGTAGTTGCCTTGGCCTTCAAATCCTTTCCAATCATCGAAGAGAACCTCTATCTCGGATTGCGTTGGATTTCCCACACCATACTTGCCTACAAACGCCGTTTGGTATCCATTTGCTTTTAAGATCGCCGGATAGGTATTGCTTAAAGCCTTTTGATCCAATTTGTCTATAAAATCAACAATGCCATGTCTTGCGCCATATTGCCCCGTTAGAATACTAGCACGACTTGCCGCACAAAGGGACGTAGTTACATATGCATTTTCAAAAACAAAGCTTTTTCTGGCAAGAGAGTCTAAATTGGGAGTCTTTACTACGCTATTGCCCATGAAGCCCACCGCATCTTTGCGAAGATCATCAGCCAATAGAAAAACAATATTGGGATGCTTGGTGGGTGTATTCTTTTTTGTTGTCTGCGCTTTTGAAAATGCGGTTGTCAACAAAATACAGGTTAAAAATAAAATATGTCTCATTGAATCATTTCGTTTTAAGCCAAACTCTTTGATCAGTGTCCACACGGTTGTTGATCATTGCTTCCCAGGCGGTGGGATCTTTAGGTCGCTCGTATTCCCTTCCGGTAGAAGAATAATCACAGAGGGTTATGGTCTTGCCCGTTTTAGTGGTGGCTGTAAATTCCATCCAGATTTTGTCGTTCAGTGCCGCATTTGAAACTGGTTTTATGGCAAGGCCATCAAAGTCAATGGGCGTATCCAGGCTGCCTTTGGGTTCCAACAGGCTGCTTCTGGCCAGAACAACGGGTCCCCACATGATGGCCTTAAAATCTTTGCGATCAGGAATTTCTATAATACGTTGCCCAACATCCATGCTGATGGCAATGCTGTCGCCGTTCTCCCATGCTCTGTCAATGCTCAACCCATGTGCTGCCGAGTCACCCATTTCAGTGCCATTCACGGAGACTGAAAAATCATGGCACCAATCCGGCTTGCGAAAAATCAAAGCTCCCTGAAACGCTTCTTCACTTTCCACGTTTACGTTGACCAACCCTGTCTTGGGATATTTGGTGTCTACCTGTAGAGAGACCTTTGTACCGTCATGAAGCGTATTGCCATAATTTCCTGGCAAATAAAGGTTCACCAAAAGTTCGTTGGCAGTATTGGATGACATCACCGCCACCTCACCCAATTGCAGCATACCTCGCGGAACATTGGCCACACAACATTGATGATAATGGGTAAATGCGTGCAGGGGTGATACCAAATGGGGTTCATTGAGTCCTAACCGACGAACGCCCCAATTGCCCTCTAGGTTAAATGAGGCTAAGAGCACGTTATAGGTCAATCGCTCTATCTCATCCGCATAGGTCTGGTCGCCGGTAAGTGCCAACAGTTTTGCCGATAAACGCTCCCAATATACCACATCGCAGGGTTCGTTAAGACCTCCAGGTTTCGAGGAGGCACCCTCCAGCTTATCATGATAACCAATACCACCGGTGATGACTCGTTCATTCTTTTGAATAGAAGTATATATGCTCTTGGCGGCATGGATGTAATCTTCGTTGCCTACGACTTGATAAAGGTCCACCAGGCCTTCCACACAGGAGATAAATTCATAGGCTTTCGTCCATTTGCCCTTCTCAGGAAACCATTCATGTACGGGCGTACCGGTCAATCCTTTGCTCACAATAGCCGGAGGATTGCCTTCCACAGATTGCCAGTTGGCCACGATGTATTCTGCATAATCGAGGTATCTTTTATCATGGGTGTCTATATAAAGCTTCACCAGGGGGGTTAGTATCGAGGAGCTTGGCAGGCCATAAAAATTACCCGTATTGACCATAGGTACCTGGTCAGGACCAACCTCGGTCATTAACTGGTCCATCATGCCCTGGGCAGCTTTCAAAATAGCGGGATCCTTGAGCAATTCGTAGCTTTCTACAAGCCCCCATAGCGCGTACTTCCTGTTCCAAACATTCCAAACGTCACCTTCCACATAGGCCGAATTTTGATAGCTTCCGATATAGCCATTATCGTCCTGTGTGGCGATAAGGCGTTCGGTTTCCTTTTTGATGGTCGCTTTAATATGTTCGTCACCCGTATAACGGTAGGCCGCTACTGCCGACAAAACCCATTTACCCCAAAACTCACCCTGCCACAGTCCCCTTCCTTCGTAAAATTGGTCATCCATGCGGATTTCAAAGGCTTTTGTGGCTTCGGTCGCTATTTCGTTTGCAGCAAAATCTGAGGCGATACGCTGTTCGATGACTTTTTTCAAACAAGCACCTACCGCACCTTTCATGGCTACATCTTCAAGCTTTGCATAACTATATTGGTCATTGACCAACAAACTATCGGTCATTGGACGGTTTTCGGTATGGCTTACCGCATCTTTGCTGCCTTCCTTACAGGAGATCATGGTACAAACAGCAAAGGCCAATAAATAAAGAATCTTTTTTTTGGGATGCATATTAATGTTGTTTTCCGTAAAATTTTTTGAAGTGCTCTTTATAGTACATCATCAGTCGCTTTGCTATTTCGGGTTGTTCCCTGATGAGGTTAAATCTTTCGAAAGGGTCTTTCTTCAGATTGAAAAGGGAAGCTTCCAATATTTTATTTTCATAGCTGCCGGGCATTCTATCTGCTCCTTCTTTTATCAGGGTTCTGTACGGATGTTCAACATGCAACTTCCATTCGCCGTCGCCACTGATCATGCTTTGAAGTTCTTTCAGATTACTGATGGCATAATATTGCTGGGGGTTTTTGAATGCTTCATCTTTCCCAAGCAAGCCCACCATACTTTTTCCATCGATCTTTTCGGTGTCCAACTTGATACCAGCCAGTTCGGCCAGGGTAGGAAGTATATCAATAGAGCAGAGTGTTGCCTCTGAAAACGAACCGCCCTTGATCATTTTTGGATATTTGATGAGCATTCCGGATTTGACCCCTCCGTCAAAGGAGGTTGTTTTGCCTTCTCTAAAAGGAGTCTTTCCCGCATGATTGCCATAGACAATCCAGGGACCATTATCGGTGGTTACGATTAAAATAGTATTGTCCTCAAGCCCCTCATCTTTGAGTGTCTGGTTAATCCGGCCTATCGACCAGTCCAACTCCATCACTACATCTCCATAGAGTCCCATCCCTGATTTGCCTGCAAAATTATCACTGGCATAAATCGGAACGTGGGGCATGTTATGGGGAACGTACAACAGAAATGGGTTATCTTTATTGTGATGGATAAAATCGACAGCGTACTGGGTATATCTCCGGGTCAGTGTCTTCTGGTCCGCAGGCTCCATATCCGGGATCAGCACCTTTCCGTTTTCCCAGAATTGAAGCGGATATTTACCCCAGACTTCCGGTTCTTCCGGGTGGTATTTCCACATGTCGTGCGAATACAGGAGGCCCGCTGTTTCGTCAAATCCGCGGTCCCAGGGTCTCTCACCATCAACATCGCCAAGATGCCACTTTCCAAACAAGGCTGTCTTATAACCTTCAGCCTTGAAAATTTCACCCATCGTCTTAAAATCTGTGCTAAGTCCTGGTTCCCTTGGGGCAATGGCACCGAACATTTTGGTGCGACCGGGATAGCATCCCGTCAACAAAGCTGCCCTTGAGGCTGAACATACGGCTTGGGGGACATAAAAATTAGAAAACACCTTACTTTCCCCCGACAGCTGCTGCATATTGGGCGTATAGGTAATGCTTTTGTCAAAAGGCTCAAAATCTCCCCATCCTGCATCGTCCAGGAAAATAATGACGATATTGGGCTTTTTTGCCCGAACCGCATCCTGACCATATATTTCAAAAACAAAGAGGCATAATAAAATAGTCAGCCCCAATATTTTGTGATTTGTTTTGCGTACTATTTTCATTTGAATGGGTTCAAAAAACAATTAGTATCCAGGGTTTTGTGTTAAGTTAGGATTTGCAATGAGTTCTCCCTGTGGAATCGGAAGCAGTTCGTTCTTTCCGGCAACAAAACCGGGCATATTTTCGGTGGATGCAATTGGTGGCACATTGGCTCGTCTTGACCATCTCACCAAATCAAAATATCGCTGAAACTCGAACGTTAGTTCTAATCTACGCTCTATCGCCAATTTTTCAAAGAAGGACTCTTTATCCAGACCTCCCTCCAAATCGGCAACCTTTGCTCTTCGTCTCACCTGGTTGATGGCATCATAAGCCGCAGCAGAGGGCCCATTCACCTCGTTTTCAGCCTCAGCAAAAAGCAACAGCACCTCTGCATAGCGCATGGCTCTGAAGTTTATGGCCGACTGCACAAAGCCCGTGACATCAGGGCCTTCGGTACCCTTTCTTACTCCGGAAAAGGGTACGCCAATGCGTTCCGCTGTTCTATCCCTCCATTGGTCGGCAGCTACAGGGTCTTGGGCAATAGGATCCCAACTAGACCAAACGTCTCCCGGCCTGGCGATCGTATAAGGCCGCCTAATAGCTTCTTCTTCGGGAAACTGGTCAAAAAAGGCATTGACCACTACTGTTGGCAACCCATTGGCAAAGCCTCTCACCCGGCCAGGGTTAAGTGCTGTTGCTATCCAATTTGATTCAGCCGTATTTGCTTCATCTCCATCAGAAAACCCATTTCCAAAACCAGTTTCAAACTGAATTTCAAAGACGGATTCTGCATTATTCTCATGTTCCAGGTCAAAATTCTGTTCAAAAGCTACCAGCGCATAGCTACCAAATTCTCCATCTATGATAGGTCTGAGCACGTCCCTGGCATCCGGATATTTTTGCTGGTATAAAAGCACTTTACCTAAAAATGCCTGGGCAGCCCCGGCAGTAGCTCTACCTACATCTGCCCCGTTGTAGGATAGGGGCAAATCTTTCGCGGCGGCACGTAGGTCTTCCTCCAAAAATGCATAGACCTCTTCGGCACTGTTGCGTTTTGGGCGAAAACTGGGGTCTTCCAACGAACCTGAAAAAGGAGAGGTATAGATGGGAACGCCACCATAAAAGCGTACCAGGTTGAAATAATATAAGCCTCGTAAAAACCTTGCCTCCGCTAAGATACGTGTCTTCAGTTGCTCATCTTCAAATTTTATATCGGGCACTTTTTCCAGTACGGTATTGGCTCTCATGATACCGACATAACAAGCTTCCCATGCTGTAGGAACCAGATGCTGGGAAGAAGCGTTGAATCTGAACCCCGTATATTCCACCAATTGAAAACCCCCGCTGGTGATATCAAGTTCTCCGCTCATAAAATCCAGTAGGTATCTGTACCTACGGAAAAGTCCTTGATATTGAAGTGGCGCGTACACCGAAGTGATCGCCAATAAGGCATCACTCTCGCTTTGATAAAAGGTGTTAGCATCAAGTTCTCGATACACTTTAGCGTCTTCCAAAAATGAGTCACTGCATGAGGTAGGGATATAGAGCAATGCAATGAGTAAGCATGTATAATGTATTATCCTTGAATTAAAATAATCTTTCATTTTTTTCATAGTCATGTTGTTATAGTGCCTGTACACTCTTTTTTAGAATCCGAATTGAACACCGATGGTATATGTCTTGGCTTGAGGATACCTAAGGTTATCAAAACCTAAAGCATTTGTCGCATTTGGAGATGTGGAAACACCAACCTCCGGATCAAAACCAAGGTAATTGGTGATGGTGATGAGGTTCTGCCCGGCAAAATAAATCCTCGCCTTACGGAGTCCCAGTTTTTCTAATGACTGCTGGGGGAGGTTATATCCTATTTGAAGATTTTTTAGCCGAACGTAACTGCCGTCTTCCACAAAAAAGTCTGATGCAAAGTCGTTGTTTCCAACAGTACTCGCTATGGCCCGTGGTTGGGTATTGGAACGGTTTTCGGGCGTCCAGGCATTCAACACATCCGTCGAGAGGTTGTTGGTTCTAAAATAGGATTGGGTATAAAACTTGGTATCGCTCCAAATATCGTTGCCAAATACTCCTTGAGCTTGCAAGGAAAGGTCAAAAGCCTTGTAGCCAAAATTTAGATTAAGTCCCAATTGTACGTCTTGATTGGCATCACCTATAAACGTTCGGTCAGCTTCGGTGATCACTCCATCGGGTGTCCCGTCAGGACCGCTCACATCTACATAACGCAGATCGCCGGGGGCAGTACCGGTGATAGGTGTTGGGCCGCTGGCTAACTCCGCATCGGATTGATATATGCCATCTGTCTTATAGCCGTAAAAGGAAAACAGGGAGTGGCCAGGCTCTATTCTATTTCTGAAAGTAAATTCATTGCTTGAGTTTCTCTCGATGGCATCAAGCCCATTAATCAAGCTTACTACTTTGTTATCTAACAGAGAAACATTGAAACCAGCTCCGAACCTCAACGCTCCGAAATTGTCATTATAGTTCAAGACAAGCTCAAGTCCCCGGTTTTGAACTTCAGCTGCGTTGATAAAAATATTTGCAAAACCTGTAGCATCCGGAAGATTGTAATCCAACAACAGATCTTTTGAATTTTTGATAAAGTAGTCTGCGCTAAAGCTCAACTTACTGTCCATAAAACTCATATCCAGTCCTATGTCTAGCTGCTCCTGTTTTTCCCAGACCAAGTCAGGATTAGCAATTTGTCCGCCCGGTGCCACCGCGTTGGCTACGGCTTGTGGATTTCCCAAAATATACCTTGCATTTGAGTTTAGGACAGCATTTGTGGCATTCGGGTCAATTTGGTCATTACCCAAAAACCCGTAACTGGCCCTGATTTTTAAATTTGAAAACGGGCTACTTTCCATAAAAGCCTCATTGCTAACAATCCATCCTACACTGCCTGAAAAGAAATTATCGAAGAAGTTTTCAGCGGTGAAAAGGGAGGATCCATCTCTTCTGAAATTTAGCGTTGCCAGATATTTATTGTCGTAATCATAGATTGCCCTGCCTATATAGGAAAGCGTTCTTTGTTCAATGATCGTTCCGAGTGGCAACCCTACGATGTTGTTTGAGGCACTGATTACCGGAAAACTATTGCCAATATTTTGGCCTGCTACTGTGATCCCAAGGTCAGAGCGCTCAACATCTTGCACGGTATAACCAGCTAATAAATTGACATTATGGCTGCCAAATTTCTTTTTAAAGGATAAGGTATTTTCAAGCAGTAAGGAAACGTTGTCACCCCGCGTCTCAGAAACCTGGGCGCCATTGGGCAGACCCCGTACTGCTTCTCCTGGTGTTGTCACAAATAAGGGTGCATAAAATCTATTTTTATAGAGACTGATGTCGGTGCCAAAATTCACCCTGAAAGTTAAAATTTCTTCAAGTAGATCATACTCGGCATATGCATTGCCTAAAATCCGGTTGACGGTATTCCTGTTCTCAGTCAGTGTTTGTGCTGCTACCGGATTCACAACGCCTACATCACCATCATCACTGGTTGGGCCATTAAAACCTCCTAAATTATCCGGGTTCAATACTCCTATAGCAGGTGAATTTGCAATGGCAAAGAATAAGGTTCCGAAAAAGCCGTTTACCTCAAATTCCTTGTCAAATTTCGACTGGGAAACTGTCAATGAATTTCCGAACCTAAACCTACCCAGCTCGGTATCGGTATTCAATCTCAGGGAAGTACGTTCAAAACCAGTCCCTATGATCGTGCCTTCTTCATCATAGTGGCTCAGGGAAGTATAATACCTTGTGTTCTCCCCGCCGCCGGAAGCATTGAGTTCATAATTTTGAATCGTGCCGGTCCGAAACACCTCGTCTTGCCAGTCTGTATTGGTGGTGAGGTTGGTATTGTCAAGGTTTGGTATTCTTGGGATTTGGCTGTTATCCCTCACTGTATTATACACCTGCTGGTATTGCTGGGCATTCAAAAGATCCAACTTATTGGTGGTTTGTTGGAGGCCCGCATAGGCATTAAAATTTATCTGGGCTTTACCTGCTTTCCCACGCTTGGTGGTGATGATGATGACACCGTTGGCTGCACGCGCTCCATATATAGCCGCCGCGGAAGCATCTTTCAATACGTTGACAGATTCTATATCGGCGGGGTTCAAGGTGGCAAAGGGGTTTCCGCTACCGCCAATACCGGTACTGATGATATTTCCATCAACCACATAAAGAGGATCGCTTCCACCGGTAATACTACCTGTTCCCCTGATCCTGACATTGGCTCCGCCCCCGGGCGTACCACTATTTTTTGTGATTTGCAGACCGGCCACCTGGCCCTGAAGCGCACTTTGAATATCGGCAACCGGTCTTCCCTCAATCGCTTCGGTACCCACGGTACTAATTGCCCCGGAGATGTTTTCCCTCCTTTGGGTACCATAACCGATGACCACCACTTCGGATAGAGATTGAATGTCGGGAGACATGGCTACGTCGATCACGGTTTGGTTGCCAATCGATACTTCTTCGGGAGTATAGCCTACCGAGCTAAAAACCAGGATCTCCGTTTCATCCGGGACGCTAAGCTGATAGTTTCCTTCTATATCCGTCACGGTACCAATCGTGGTACCCTTTGCCACAATATTGACACCTGGCAGGGTTTCACCAGTAGACAGATCGGTTACCTGGCCGGAGATAGACTTGTCCAGGGGAGGCCTGACCGCAGTATATTCTTTACCGGCCAGGTTTTCTAGCGTAGAAAACAGCTTACTTTCTGTATTATTCAGTGGCTTCTTTTCTACCTTTTGGGGGAGCATTTCCTGTCTGAAAATGGTAAATAGGCTTTCGTTATACTTCTTAAAGTTCAGTCTATAAGATTGCATGAGTTGGCGTATCGATGCTTCCATGCGTTTTCTCGAAGCCGCCAACAGTACATTTGCCTCAGAGAGCGACAAGTACTTATTGTCCAGCATATCACTCTGATAGGTGATCTTGATGCTGTGTTGTTGTTGCAGTTTTTGCAGCACTTCATCCAGCGAGACCACTTCTTTTTCGTCTTGCGCCATTGGGCTGGACTGGCGTGTTGGAGCATGCAAATTGGCCGTAAGCGACTGGGCATATGCGGCGGTGTGCCATAGCAGTAACGACAGGCTGAGCATCACGAGCCGAAGGCTTTGGGTTTTAAATAAGAGTAAGGCTTCTTTCATCATTTTATGAGTAGGTGTAAGTGAATAAAAGTTACATAAAAGGGTCATTGCTTTAGATAAGTGCTATTTTTCATCGATGAAAACTTGGTTATCCTGTCGGGTTACTTTCAGTTGAAAGATATCGGAAAGCATATTCAGCAACATATCTATATCCTGGGAAGGCAGTAAGCCTGTCAGTTTTCGGTTTTTAATGTCATCGTGCTGAATAATCACCTCCAGTCCGTAGGTATTCTCGATCATCTGTACCACCTCCGTCATCGGGGTATGATCAAAAACCAACTCTTTGTTTTTCCACGATGTGTACCGCTTTGGGTTCACACTTTTCAGTTCAAATGTACGATCACGCGTTAGTTCGGCATATTGTCCAGGTTGCATAATTACGTCGTCGACCAACCGCTCGTCTTGGGTATCGTTGAGCCGGATTTTTCCACTGCTGAGCATAACTTTGGTATTTCCACTGCGGTTATTGACGTTGAATTCGGTACCCAGCACTTCTATATCCAGGTGATTGGCGTGCACAATAAATTTTTGGTTGTTTTTGGTGTGTTGTACCGAAAAGTAGGCTTCTCCTTCGATCCAGAGTTCTCGTGGCTGATCTTCTTTCCAGGTATCAGCGTAAGATATTTGGGTATTTCCGTTGAGTGTAATCACTGAATGATCCGGAAGCTCTACGGTAGTGGTTTGGCCGTATTCGGTCTGATGAACCACCTGATCATGGTTGTTTAAGAGCATATAAAGCACAAAAGCACTAAGAAAAACGCCCACAAAAGCGGCGGCCACACGCAAGGAGGGGTGAAAGAATCGGTGCCTCAGCGTAAGAACTCGCCCTGATTGGGACTCTTGGGCTGCCGTTTGCTTTCGGATCGTGGTGTACATGCTTTCTGAGGTAGACTTTTCCAGAAGCGGATAGATGGTCAGTTCCTCCCATATGGCATCCATCACCTCCTGATAATCAGCGGAAGAGTCTTCCCTGAGAACATCGAAAAGTTGCTGTAGTTCTTCCCGGCTACACTGCTTTCTAAGGTATCTATCCAGTAATTTTTGCTTGTGCATCATGTAGAGATATAGATGGTTTGTTTACATATCTATATATCTCTGAGCGGTTAGCATGAACTACTACACTTTAAAAATTTACAATACAAACAAAAATTTAGAAAACCAATTACAATTAGTGCAAGAAAACTATAAATTTACTGTTATTATGGCAATTGTATTTTCTGATACTTCAGCTTTCTTATCAGCAGGCTATGTGTAAAATACGGCAGGAGGTAGAATGAGCATCCGGAATATATAGAAGCAGGACTGTTATAGATTTGGCACCTTATCCAGCAGTACCACCGATAATTTGACGTAATCAACCGATCCAGAACCTTTAAAGGCCAAGCCAACCCCTTGAATAGGGCCGAGCGATTGCTTATAGCTTACTGGCTTATAAATAGGTTCTCCATCTAATGAAACCAACAAGCGATGATCCAGTACCTTGGCCCGAATTGTTCGCCAGTAAGAAAAATCTTGTCCAAATGCCGAGAGGTCATCCTTTTTACCGTCCCTTTTCACTTCACCTACTATGAGGTCAGACCATACGGTACAATCAGGCTTCATAAACTTTATTACTACCCATCCTTGTTCACAAATGACGTTCAGCGTAACATCATAGCAGGATATCCCTCCTTCGAGCGAGTCGTTTTTGACCCGTGCCTCCACTTCAAAACCATCGCCGTCTACGCCAAAATCATGGACATTGTAATAGGTGGTCCAGTATACCGGATTAGAAACCGGTGCTCCTTGGTAGACCGATTCCGGGGAAGCATACAATCGATCGGGTTGGCGAAACTCAGACAGTGAATGCCAGAGACTGTCTTCGAACAAAACGTTACCATCCCATCCTTGAGTAGGTTTTCGTACCATTATACTGGTCAGAGGCTCGTTATCTGCAATAAGCCTTACCCGATGAACGCTAGGGACTGTATACTCATGAACGGTCTGACGGTCAAACTTACTAAGTCCTTGGATATCTCCGTCGCCGAAGTCGATTTGGATGCTGTCAGCGTTCAGAGAAGATAAATCGTAGTCGAAAACTACTTGGGAAGATTTTTCCCAGTTTTGATGCCCGGTCAGTACCACATTGGGCCGATGGCTGGCGAAGAGGTGATAGTAGAGCAGTCCTGCTACGGCACCAGTGATCACCACTGCCCACCGAATGCGTACTCTGTTACGATTTCGACGCAGTGTTGGCGTTAGCCGCTCAGCAATAGGGGCAGGAAAGTCTAATGATTGTTGTCGGACGAATTCGTCCCAGTCGTGGTATCCTGCAAAAGCAGCCAAGGCATTTCTAGTAGCAATTTGTGGATGTCGGCGGCGGGCGGAGGGCTGCATAAATAAGCGCCGGAGCGTGCTACAACTGATGGTAGTCCCAGAGTCTGCTGCTATCTGTTCCCTGAGCCGCTCATAGTTGCTCTGCGTCCATTGGGGAGCATTTCCCCATCCGGTTTTATGCTCTATCAACTGGAGGCAGTGCGTCAGGTAAAGGGATTCTTCCGACTCATTTCCGGAGAGTTGCGTATTTTTCATAACAGCAGCAAGTAAATATTCAGATCATCAATAGGAAATCATATTAGACGCTCAATTTTGCACTTTAATAAGGTTTTAGCAAGGTTTTGAAAAGCTTTTTTAATGGTTTCTTTGGGCAGAATCAATACACTTGCCCCTATTCAAACAAATAGTTTTTTTCGCTACACCATATTTTATAAGGATGAAACAGCATTACCGATACCATTCAAAAACCAGCTTTGGCTGCTTTTTTTCCTGGTTTCTCATAGCTATGCTTATGTCAGGAAAAGCATTTTGCTCCTCTGCCTTCTCACAGCCTATTCCAGCCCAACCGTCTGATGCCTTCGTTGGGTCATTGGGCGTAGCGATGCATCCGGGCTATTTTGACAAACCTATTCATAATGACAACGACATTGTCCAACAGAAAACCCTATCTAAGAAATCGAAAAGCGAGTTGCTAAACCTCGGTAATACATTGCCTACACCTGTGGCACAAGTAATCGTTAGTACGTATGCCCCTAATGCGGCTGCCTACGATAAGGCGGTGTCGGGCCAGGTAACCGATCTTAGCGATAACTCCCCTTTGCCAGGGGTCAACATCGTGGTCAAAGGCACCACCATCGGTACCGTCACAGATATAGAAGGGAACTACCGGTTGAGCGTACCGGATGAAACCGAAGTGCTGGTGTTCTCCTCCGTAGGCTACACCCCAAAAGAAGTGTCCATTGGCAACCAAGCCATTGTCAACGTAGCAATGGCTTCTGATGTAAAGTCACTTTCCGAAGTAGTGGTGGTAGGATATGGCACGCAGAAGAAAAGTGATCTGACCGGCTCGGTTTCTTCAGTAGTGCCCAAAGATCTCCAGGAAATGGCCGTGCCTTCGCTCGATCAGGCACTCCAGGGGCGGGCCGCCGGCGTATACGTCAACCGCAACAGTGGGGCACCGGGCTCCGGAGCGCAGATCGTAATCCGGGGGGCAGGTTCTATCCAGGGCACCGATCCGCTATGGATCATCGATGGCGTGCGTACCACACCGGGACCCAATTTCAATATGAATGACGTAGCCTCCATTGAGATCCTCAAAGATGCCTCCGCAGCGGCTATTTACGGCTCGGCAGCGGCCAACGGAGTGGTGATCGTCACCACCAAGCGCGGAGCAGATGGTAAGACGGTTGTCAACCTGAACGCTTACGCAGGCATCTCTTCGCCGCTGGGCCTTCCCAACCCCCTCAATACGCAGCAGTATGCTACCATTAAAAACGAAGCTTACGATCTGGCTGGCATCGATCGCATACCCGCCTACGCTGACCCGGCAAACCTGCCTCTGGTAAATACCAACTGGCTCGATGTGCTCTACGATCCTGCCGCTATTCAGAACTATGACCTGTCTGTGAGCGGAGGAAGTGCTACCTCCAATTACTTTATCTCCGGAGGTTATTTTAACGAGGCAGGCACCTATGTAGGAACCGGCTTTAAGCGTTACTCACTACGCGCCAACTCGGATTTTAAGCTGGGCAAGCATATCAAGATCGGAGAATCTATTTTTCTGACGCACTCACGCAACGACCCCATGAACGGAGACTCCCGTGATTGGATTCGGGCTACCCCGGCCCTGCCGGTGTTTGATCCAACCAATCGCTTTGGCGGCTACGGCACCGTCGACCGGCTGGAGTACCAGTACGAAGGAGGAAATCCCCTGGCCAGCGAACTGCGAACCAACGAACTTGATAAGGAATATCGGGTGGGAGGAAACGTGTATCTGGAGCTCGATCTACTGGAGGGGTTCAAACTACGAACCAATCTGGGAGCGAACTATAATATCGCCAATGATCGCACCTTTACCAATACCTATTTGGGCGGGGGCGGAGTGCTCAGTACGTCTGCCTCATTGGAGCAAGCATACGAAGAAAACGTCAGGCTCCTGGGCAACGCCGTGCTGAGCTACGACAAGCAAATCGGTAAGCATAACGTTGGCGTACTGGTCGGATACGAAGCCATCAAAACCGATATTGAACGATATAATGCGTCCGGAGCCAACTTTACCGGGGGATTGCAGGTCATCGACGGGGCAGATCCGGAATCCCGTAACTCCTCGGGCAAAGTATTTAGCGACGGTATTCTTTCTCAGTTTGCCCGAGTCAACTACACCTATAACGATACCTATCTTTTTACGGCGAATGTAAGACGCGACGGCAGCAGTCAGTTTGGCAAGGACGAACGCTACGGAGTTTTCCCTTCCGCCTCCGTAGGCTGGCGCATCATCAACGAAGGGTTCATGGAATCGGCCACCTTTCTGTCAGACCTCAAACTGCGGGCTAGCTACGGCGTGCTGGGCAATAGTGCCGGCCTCAGCCGCTACCTATACCAAGCCTCTTACTCGGCTGGCGGTACGCTGTACACCTTTGGAGAAGGGCAGAATGTAGTACAGGGCATCAGTCCGTCTCGCTTTCCTAACCGTGCCATAAAGTGGGAAGAAATTGAAACCTACGATATCGGGTTAGACCTGGCTCTGCTGGAAAACCGACTCACCTTTACGGCTGACTATTACGTCAAAAATACCAACGATCTGCTGCTCACCGTGGGGCTGCCCCCTTCCGCCGGGTATCTTCCTTTTGCCTGGTACCGATCAGCTTTGGACCCGGTGATCAATATTGGTCAGATTCAAAACCAGGGGCTGGAGATGGCCGTGGGTTTTAGAAATAAGTTGGGTGAGAATCTATCTCTCAACCTTTCCGCCAATGCTTCCTACAACCAGAACAAGGTGACCAAACTCAGTGAGGATGAAAGAATAGTGAGTGGCACCTGGGACGGATCGGGCCGGGTGTCAGTGACCGAAGTGGGTCGGCCGCTGGGGTCTTTTTACGGACTCATCGTAGACGGCATCATTCAGAATCAGGCAGAACTGGATGTCCTAAACGGTGGAGCACCAGACGGATTCTATACCGCAAAGAACACAGGTCCCGGCGACTTTCGCTACCGAGACATCGGGCGATTCGATGATAACGGTGACTTTGTGGCCGATCCCGACGGCAAGATCACGGATGCCGATCAGACCTTCATTGGCAACCCCTGGCCCAAGTGGATTTACGGCTTCAATGCTAACCTGAAGTACCGGGCCTTCGACCTTTCCCTGTTCTTTCAGGGAGTGACGGGCGTAGATCGCTTCAACAGCTTTAAGTCGCTTACACATAACTTATATGCTGATTATAATATGACCACCGGGGCATTGGGAGGATGGACTGCCGAAAACCTAAATAACGAGCAACCCCGGATTATCCAGGGTGACCCTAACCGCAACCGCTCCCGCGTATCCTCTTATTTTGTGGAAGACGGCTCTTATCTGCGGCTCAAGAACCTGCAATTGGGATACACGCTTCCCTCGGAACTGGTGAAGGGCATCACGACCCTGCGCGTATACGGAAGCGTGCAGAACCTGCTGACAGTCACCCGGTACGGGGGCTTTGACCCGGAGTTTGACGCTGCCGGGGGCGACAACAATAACACCAACAAAGGAATTGACCGGGGGCGGTACCCACAGTCTCGCATTGTTACCCTGGGTTTACAACTACAATTTTAAAGAACAGACACATGAAAACTATTTTGATTTCAACAATAGCCATCAGCTTGTGGCTGATGACCGGTTGTGGAGAAGATTTCCTGGAAAAGACCGACCCCAACAGCCTGGTGACCAGTTCGGTATTCAACAACTACGAATCTGCCAATCAGGCCATCAACGGAGCGTATACTCCACTCAAAGAAGTAGACTTGTACGGAGACCAAATCCATTTCATGCTGCACCAGATTACCAACGAGTATGGGTTGCTGTTTCAGGGAGATGCCGGATGGAACCAGATGAAAGATTTCTCGATAACCCCGGACAACGTCACGGTGCGGGCCGCCTGGAACGGGGTGAGCAAAATGGTCCTTCGGGCCAACGCTGTCATTGCCGGGATGAGCGAACTAACGCCGTCGGCTGACTTTACACAGGAGCAGAAAGACCAATTGCTGGGACAAGCCTACTTTCTGCGCGGCTACGCCCTGTTTCTGGGAGTGAACCTGTTTGGAGAGGAACCGGCTGTGGTTGATCCTGCAGCCAAAGGCTTTCCCGTGATCACGTCGGTGCCGGAAAGTCGGGATGCTA
Source organism: Cyclobacteriaceae bacterium (assembly GCA_958296015.1). Taxonomy (GTDB): domain Bacteria; phylum Bacteroidota; class Bacteroidia; order Cytophagales; family Cyclobacteriaceae; genus JAJNNC01. The sequence continues at coordinate 61,709 of CATQIH010000001.1, read as the reverse complement.
TGCTGGTGAGCCGGGCCAACGTGGGGGCTGTTTACGAACAAATAGTGAGCGACTGGCAGGAAGCCGAGCGGCTGTTGCCCGTTACCTGGTCGGGAGAGGACGTGGGAAGAGCCACGCAGGGAGCCGCTTCCGGATTTTTAGCAAAAGCGTATCTCTACCAGGAAGACTGGGCGAAGGCGAGCACCTACTTCGAGAAAATCATCAATAATCCAGCCTATCAACTGCTGGAAAACTTTGGCGATAACTTCAACGGACAGGGTGAAAACGGTACTGAATCTATTTTTGAGATACAGTACTCCGATGGATCGCCGATTGCCGCCTGGGATGGCGGGCCGGGGCATACCTACGCCACACGCCACGCTCCGGCGGAACTGGGAGCCTTCGGCAACGTGTCGGTACCGGTAAGTACCTACGAGCGTATCCAGGGCGACCCCCGTGTGGGGGCCAGTATCATCCAACCTGGCGACTTTCTTCCCTTTCCCGACACGGTGTACGTTGGGCTGGGACCTACTGACTACCGCCCCCGTAAGTTTATCGATGTCAACACCAGCCAGATCAACTCTCCACTGGGGTCTACCTTTAATGGCAAGATCAACATGCCCTTGATGCGCCTAGCCGACGTGTACCTGATGTACGCCGAAGCGCAGAACGAACTGGGCAACGCTGCCGTGGCCCTGGAATACCTAAACAAAGTACGCCGCCGCGCCTACAGTGAACCAACAGATGCAACCTCGGCGACGGCCGATGTGACGGTAAGCGGAGGAGACGCTTTGCGGAAGGCTATTCAAGACGAACGCTTCGTGGAACTGCTCGGTGAAGGACACCGCTGGTTTGACCTGCTGCGCTGGGAATTGGCCGACGACGAACTGGTTCCCCGTGGCTTTCAGCCTGGTAAGAACCAGGCGATGCCTATCCCGCTAGACGAGATACAACTCAACCCTGAGATAGAACAAAACGACGAGTATTAACATACATCATCACGCACTCAGGCCGGTGAACGGTTTTCCATGAGCATTCCGTTGGCCGTAACCACTAAAAATCTATGAAAAACATGTATCGCAACAGCCCCTGGACCCAACTTGGCTTCGCCCTCTTGCTGACCTTCGTCACTGTCGGTCTGGGCTACGGATCAGCACCCGCATCGGTGAACCCTGGCATCAAAGCCATCAAAACGCACGTTAGCCCGACCAGCGTATCTCCAATCCATACCGAACCAAGTAGTCACATGACTGCAAGCGAAGCGGTCGCTCCGCTCTTTTCCGTGGCAAATGCTTATGTGCGCGGCGGAAATTACCGCAACAATAACTACGGACAGGACACCGTGCTGTTCGTTAAGACCGTGGACAACAATCTGTCTTTCACCCGTCGCGCATACCTGAAGTTTGATATCGCCGAGCTACCGACTTCCTTTGCCTCGGTGGTCCTCCGGCTTCACGTCAGTCGAACCGACGGGACCGATCAGCACAGTATCTCACTGGTGCCGGATACCAACTGGACCGAAGGGGCCATTACGTGGAGTAACAAGCCCGCGCCCACGCCGGGACCGTTGGCTTCCTGGACCCCCGGGGCGGTAGGAGAAACCGTGTCCATTGATTTAACCACGGCCATCCAAAACGAACAAGCGGCTGGTCGCTCCGTTGTTTCGTTTGTGGTCACGGCGGCCAGTGATCGCTACATCGGCTACTCCAGCCGTCAGGCCAGCGACGCGTCGACGCGGCCCCAGTTGGTAGCCCTGGAGGAGGTATCCGACCCGCGAATAGAAGCCGAAAGCCTCCTTGATGCTGCCTCAGAGTTTCCCGTGATCCTCAATAACAGCAACGCATCGGGCGGGCAGGTGGTGGCCAACAATTTTACCACCACCTCGGTGACCCTCCCGGAGGTATCCGGGTTCGGCGACAGTGTTTATATCTTCCGCATCGGCTACCGCAGCTCGGCCGATTCGCGCAAGTCCTTACTCATTAATGGACAAAAGACCCCTATCACGCTTCCCAACAGCGGTAATCAATTCGCTATCTACCAAAAAATCATCCGGCTAAATCCGACGGAGACAAACACGCTAAAACTGCTCACTGACTTCGATGACGATCAGGCGGGGGAGTACGACTACTTCGAACTGCCACGGGCGGTAGATGAAATTCCTTCCAACCCGGTGGTCGACGACGAAAACGACCTTTTCGGTTGGAGTTCCATTGGTCGGTACCCTGGCGTTGCATTCTACGAATATTCACTCAACCGGGGACAGACCTGGACAGCCGCCACGGAGAATCCGGTGTCGGTAGGAAACGTCCCCTACGCTGTGGGGCAGGTGCAGGTGCGGGTCAAAGCCGACCCGGACACCGGTCGGCCGGCCGGGCTACCCCTGTTGTCTGATCGGGCTTACAGCATCAAAACCACTCCTCCTCCGACTCCGCTGCCGGGCACGCCGCTGTGGACGCTGGGGCGGGATGACCGCTCGTCGGATGAGTTGTCAGACTACGGCAGTGATCCGGTGGACTCGCTGACGGTGCCCGCCGACTGGAGTTCGCGCAGCGACTGGAGCATCCTTCCCCAAGGGTTGAAGCTCGACCAGAACGGAACGTTGGTGATCAGCTATTCGCTGGGTGAGGTGCCCGCCAACGGCGTGGAGCTACGCTTCCGCCTGCTGAACGCCCACCGGGTGACTCCCCAACTGGACGTGTTTTCCAACGAAACACTGGCCGGGATGATCCAACTGGTCGGACTGGAGGGCAGCGACGTGGACCTTACTTTCAAAGAGACCTACCGCCTCTACATTCCTAAAGAATTTTTGCAGGCAGGGGAGAACCAACTGCGCTTGTCGCTGGACCGTGGGCTGTACGCCGACGCAACCGGTGATAAGTTTCACCGCTTCGTGTGGGATTATCTTACCCTAGAGACCCTGGCCGAACCCGCTACCGAACCGATCCACGGACGGTATGTGCACCTGGGTAACGACTTTCGGGCCGACGATAGCAATATCAAAGCCCGGACGGCCTTTCTACTCACCAAGTGGTCGGGCATTGCGTATAGCGGCAACTGGGTACGGGTCGGCATCAACATAGAGCAGAATACGTTTAGCGACGGTAGACGGTCGTACCTGGAAACATTGCGTGACCTGAACTTCAATACCATGCCTTTGGTATTTACTACCAACTTCCTAAACAAAGAAGCGGCGGGTGGTACGGTCAGTGCTAAGGGGATAAAGCAGTTTGAAACGTACTTAGAGAACTACGGCGACCTGCTTACCGCCCTGGAGATCTCCAACGAACCCGGTCTGTTCAATACAGCGCAGGTTAGCAACGTAGCAGTGACGCAACTGGCCCTGGATAAGCGGTCTACCTTCGCGCCCCAACTGAAAATCGTGGCTCCCGGCTGGGCCTACTGGCCCACCAATGGCACTCCCAACGGCTGGGCCCGCAATCCCGACCAACGCCGTCCTATTGAGTTGCTCTCCGACCTGACCAACGGGCATAGTTACACCACTTCCGGCACGCAGGGCATCGGCGGGTCGCTGGCCGAAACGCTGCGTACCTACAGTGACTACGATGGGGATGGCTTTCCCAAGCCAATGGCCATGAGCGAAACCGGCGGTAATGACAGAGCCGCGGATAATAATGCCTACGGCACCTTCAGTAATAAATTTGCGGCGGTGTTCGACCGGGAAATGCGGGCTAATATTGGTTACGTAGACCATATTATGTACCACGGCGACTATTCACCCACGCCCTTTGCCCTGTTCAATTACCCCGGTGATCTCAACGACTTCATTCCCACCAATGCCATTGCCCACCCGAACGAGAGTGAACCCCAGAACCCCCGTTTGAAAACCTACCGTCGTCTAGCCCTGGCCTACGCCACCCACGGAGCACCGCTCACCTACGCGTACCTAAACCGAGAGGAACTGGCCGGGAAGAAAGCGTACTTCCGGGCGGTGAACACCGCCACCCTCGGCACCTCGTCCATCGGAGCTACGTCGGATAAGGTATTGGTGAACTTTGTTAACTTCGACACCGAGCCGCTCACCATGTCGGTGCGGGTGGTGATGCCGGAAGGAACCCAGTACGTCGGAGATCGCTTCGGCCCGGGGAGTTCTTACGCCGCTTCGCACTCGCGGGCGAACGTTAGCCCCGCGGGAGACAACAGCCTGGTGCTGACCGAGATGCTCGGACCGGGAGAATCGGTGCAGTATATCCTGAACGCCCAGGAATCGTCGGTGCCTTCGGTTCCGACCCAATTAGCGGCCACCACCCAAGACTTTAACTGGATTGACATCGACTGGAAACCCTCGGAAGATAACGTCGCCGTAGCTGGGTATAACATTTACCGGAACGACGAATTGATCAACATCGTACCCACCAGCGTCACTTTCTACGCCGATAAAAACCTGGTGGAGAACACGGACTATAGCTACACCATAGCGGCCTTCGACGACTCGGGCAATCTGTCGGCCCGCAGTGCCGCGGCAACGGCTACCACGGATACCATCCCGACCACGCCCGGTGGCCCTAAGTACGAAGCGGAAGACTGTATCCCGCCGGGGTCCAGCTTCCCTAGGGTTGCTAATGATGCGCAGGCTTCGGGTGGTAAAATTGTTTTGAATAACTTTTATACCACCAAGTGTAAGATTTACGGTGTGGTAGCCGAACAGGCAGATTACCTCATTACCCTACGGTACCGGTCACCGCGTGATGCCGCGCGCGATTTTCTTATCAACGAAGAGCTACCAATTGCGCGGTCTACTGCTTCGGTGCGACTGCCCAAAACCGGTAGTAGCTTCCAGGAAGTGCAACAGCAGATCAAGCTGGTACCCGGCAAGAAGAACATTGTAACCGTCTACACGCGTTTCGGTCAGGATCAGGAGGTGGTGTACGACTACTTCGTGCTGGAGCCTGGTACGCTACCCGACCCGGTCGCGGAGTGGAAGACCGTGGATGATAATAGCTCAGCGATTCTCTACTCGGCAGGTTTCACGCAAAATGGGGGAGGCACCGCGCACGAAGCAGCCAACGCCGGAGAGCGGGCGGCGTTTACCTTTAACGGAACCGGCATCCGGTGGTACTCCAACATCGTGGCCAGCTACGGCTCCGCTATCGTATTCATCGATGGAGTGGCAAGGGACACGGTTGACATCCCAACGGCGGCATTCGAAGGACCCGACAAGCAGGTGCTGGAAATTACCGGTTTGGAAGAGGGCATTCATACCATAGAGATCGTGAACCAGCGTGCCGCGACCATCACGCTGACCAAACTGGAGTACCTGGGTATCGACGATATCCTGGTGCCTCCGGGACCGGACGTAATTGTGCAGGATATCAAAACGATTCCGGCGGGTGCCCCCGGAGGTGAGCCGCTTACCTTCGTGGCGGTGGTGAAGAATATTGGCACCCGCCCCACTCCCGCCGGAGTAGTTACCGGCGTGCTCTTCTCGGCGGAGGGTGGAAACGTAGGTTTCTCCGACACCTACACGGCAGCTATTGCGCCCGGCGAAGTGGTAGAGATTACCCAGACGAGCAATGCCTGGCAATCGCCGCCCAACGACACGGTGGTTGTGTCGGCCTTTGTGGACGACATCAATCGGTATAAGTCGGACGGGGGCGTGAATGAGCAGTCTCGGTCCAATAATTCGTTCTCGAAGGAGTTTATATTTATCAAAGGTAGCAGTAGCACCACGCAAGCTTCTTATGGGGCGCATTCCATACCTGGCCTCATCCAGGCCGAAGATTACGATAATGGTGGGCAAAGCATTGCCTACTACGATACCGATGCCGGTAACCGGTTTGGTGTTTATCGCACCGACGATGTGGACGTTGGTACCACTTCGGATGCCAGAGGTGGAGGCTACAGTGTCGGCCAGATCAGAAACGGAGAATGGCTGGAATATACCATTGCCAACGTGGCCAGCGGCACCTATGATATTAAATTCCGTTTCGCCAGTAATGTTACCAACAGTAAATCGCTCACAGCAATTCTGGGAGGAAACACCCTGGGAACCGCAAATCTTGCTAGTACGGGAGGCTGGCAGGCTTGGGAAACGATTACCTTATCCAACGTAGGCATCTCCGGAGGAAGCGATCAAGTACTTCGTTTAAATGTTGGGGGTGGAAAATTTAATCTTAACTACGTAGAATTTGTGCCAGTGGTGAATAGCATACTGGAAGCGGAAGAAGCCGTTCTTTCCCAGGCATCTGTAGAAAGCATTCATCAGGGCTATACTGGCAGTGGTTTTGTCAATTACGACAACGTGGCAGGTAGCTATGTGGAGTGGACTATCAACATTCCTGTTGCGGGGTCCTACCAGCTTTCTTTCCGCTACGCCAATGGGGCTACGGCTAACCGGCCTTGCGCTCTCCGCGTCAACGGAACGGTGGTTGACCCTGGCCTGGCTTTTAGTACGAGTGGTACCTGGACTAATTATATCACCACGAACACTATGGTGGACCTTGTTGCCGGAGAGAACATCCTCCAAATCACGGCCAATCTAGCCAGTGGCGGGCCCAATATGGATCACCTGAGGGTGGCATCGGCTTCTTCCGCGTTGGCCAGGACGAGTTATCAAAAGACCGGAATCGATGCGGAAGTACCGGCAGAAACTTCGGTACAGGTGTTTCCTAATCCGGCGAAGGGGGTCGTATACCTACGGGTTGGAGAGGGTATGCGTATGCTCGGAGAACTTTACTTTACGGATATACTGGGTAGAAAATACGCCGGTAAGTACCAGGTTGGTTTGGGTAATATGGTGACCATCGCGGTTGATCAGCTTCGGGCGGGTGTATATTTCTTGCACACCACTGTCAATGAACGTTCGTTGGTCCAGCGGATCGTGATTGAAAAATAGTGGATAAATATCCTTCTTTCGGGTTGTGTATTAGCCGGGAAGAGGGTATTGTTTCTACTAGCAATCTCTTCACTTAAATACTGGCTCAAAATAAATTACAATTGCTAGTGCGTTCCACGCCGGACACGTTACAAATGCGTCCGGCGTGGAGCGCACTAGCAGTGGATAGATATAGGATGTACATGAAATCACTAAAATTAAGATCAATCATGCTAAAAAGTATCATAAGAACTACTTACGCAATGGTACATTTCCCACTTGTTTTATGCATAATGTTACTCACCGGTGTAAACACAAAAGCACAAGTCTCGGATATTATGGATAAAAGCATCTTATGGGCATCAGACTTTCCGGGCGAGACGGCGGATGCAAAAATAAATAATGCCATCGAGCGTGCTCAAAACACACCCGGCAACAATGTCATTGGCATTGGGTCAGACGGGCCGGATGAAAACGGGATGTGGATACTCCACCAAAGTATCAAACTACCCAGCCATACTACGCTCATACTGGCCGGAGCTTATCTTAAAACGGCTGATAATATCAAGACACTCCTGTTGGAAAATGACGATCCCGACCACGGCAATACGGATATTTACGTGATCGGCTGGGGCGAAGCCAAACTGGACGGAAACGCCCGCAAGGAACCGGAAAGAAGCGGCGGTGCGGTGCACTTTTACAACGTTGACAACCTAACGTTGGAAGGCTTGCAAATTGGAGCTACAGCCGGGTGGGCATTTACGCTGGAGAACGTAAGAAACGTCCACGTCAGTGACTTGCGTTTTTTTCAGGGCAATGAGCATCCTTGGCAAGACGGTATTCACGTAGTAGGACCGGCCAGCACGGTGGTGATCAACAATATTACCGGCACTTTTGGCGATGACGTAATTGTGGTGGATGCAGCGATGGGTCGGCGGGGAAAAGGAGGTTTGGTGCGTGGGGTCACGGTCAACAATGTGGTAGCCACCAACGTCTGGGGAGCCGCTATCCTAAGAACCATTGCCGCCCGGGGAAAACCGGTAGAGGGCGTATACTGTAGTAACATGACGTTCTTTGCAAAAGCCGGAGGTGCAGATGCGGCCATAAAAATAGGCTGGGACGGCAAGCTAACCGAATTCAAAGACTGGGAGCAGCCTTCCCCCGAAGAACACAAAAATATTGTCATCGAAAACCTGTACATTCCCCACTGGGAAGGACCCGTGGTTACGACGCAGAATCCGGTCAAAAACCTGACTTTGAGAAATATAACCGCCACTCATCAGGGACCGTTTTTCTACAATCTGGAGCACCAGGTTGATGGGCTTATCATTGATGGCTGTCATTCTACGCTGATTGGCAACCCCCCCAAAACGATCGTCTCTGATTTTTACCGTGCTTTGGTGGCGGGCAACGTGTATCCGTTGAGCCAGGAGTACAAAGGTACCTTTATCCGGGACCCTCCGGGCACAGTTGCTTTCGATCAGGCATTAATACAAGACATAACGATCACCAACACTACCTTTGATTTCAGAGGAGAAACCAGTTCCAAAGAATATCCCATCGCGCTCAGGGTGTACAATACCGCCACGGTGGAAGGTCTTTTCTTGCAGAATGTCCGCATCAAAAACTATCATACCGGCATCCTGATAGATCAAGGAACGGTGATCCACGATTTCAAGCACTCGGACATACGATACACCAATGTTACTCATATCCCACCCACCCACCCATGAAGCATACTTTCTTCTTTCGACAACTTTTGATAGCACTGGTCTTAATGTTCAGTAATAGCGTCGCGTTACTGGCCCAGTCAGAAAGTGACCTTCCGGGAAGCGATCTTCCGGGAAGCGATCTTCCGGGAAGTGCCCTTCCGAAAGTTGCAATTCGGTATCAACGGATTGGCCAGGTGCATCCTCGGTATGCACGCGACATCCAGGCATCACCCTGGAGCGTAGGTGGTGAAACCCTAGACCGTGGCTTTGCGGACTACGACGCGTATAAGAAGTACCTAGGACCCTTGGGCGCGAAGATGATCCGGCTGCAAACTGGCTGGGCCAAGACGGAGCAGCAACTCAAAGTATATGACTTTGCCTGGCTCGATACCATCGTAAACGATGCGCTGCGGCAGGGAGTGAAGCCGTGGTTGCAACTGTCGTACGGCAATACGATCTACAAGGGTGGCGGGGGCACTGGCCTGGGTGATGGTATTCCTACCTCGGAAGAAGCCTTAGCGGCCTGGGACCGGTGGGTAGAGGCATCGGTAGCGTACTACCGCGACCGTACCGACGTGTGGGAAATCTGGAACGAACCAGACCTGGGTAACGGACCGGCACCGGCCAAGTACGCCGACTTCTACATTCGCACCGCCGAGATTATTCGAGACCAGCAGCCGAAAGCTCATCTGTATGGTCTGGCACTGGCACACATTGGTGATACGCTGTACCTGGATACGTTTCTGAGACGCTTGCAGGAACGCGGTAAACTGGATTTGCTCGACGAGATTACTTACCACGGCTACGACCTTCGTCCCGAAGATTCCTACGCTCCGTTAGCCCTGCTGAAAGCGGTTGCCGCTCGCTACTCCGACCGCCTCACCTTCCGGCAAGGCGAGCAGGGCGCACCCTCTACTCGTATTCCGGGCTTTGCACTTAAAAACTACGACTGGACGGAAATTTCGCAGGCCAAATGGATATTGAGGCGGATGCTGGGCGACATTGGGCATGATGTCCCTTCGCTGGTCTTCACGATGGCTGACCTGCGCTATGTCTTAGGAGAGAACTGGCAGGATACAGTGCTCAATACGAAGGGGCTGTTAGCAACCGACCGAAACCGGAACGTGTTGTACGCCAAACCCTCATACTACGCGGTGCAGCACCTGGCCTCGGTCATTGACCAGCCGGTGAAAAGGATGAGTACATTTACGCTGGAAGGCCCGGACCTCGCTACCACCACCGCCTATGCATTTCGAAAGGCGGACGGTGTGCCGGTGGTAGCCCTGTGGCAGTCGGGCAAAGCACCCGGTAACAATCTGACTCCGCAGCGGACAGATGTGACGTTGCGCGGGGCATTCTTTAAAGAGCCTGTCTGTATTGACCTGCTCTCGGGAATAGTGTATCAGATTTCCAAAGAAGATAGATCAACAAAAGGGAATATTCTATTTATCAACAACTTTCCATTAATAGATGTACCACTACTAATTACAGAAAAAACTGCCATAGTGCCGTAGATAGGAAGAAAATTAAGCGGCTGAATCAGCATATGGATGTTAAACGTACATACTGTTCAAAAAAATAAGGTCTTCTCAAAATATAATTATAGGCTATGAAATATACGATGTTACTCTATGTATTACTGGTCACGTCAAGCTTTGGGGTTAATGCGCAAAAGACAGCCGCCCAAAAGCCTAACGTCATTATCATCTTTGCCGATGACATGGGTTATGGCGACGTTTCCTGCCTAAATCCTGACGCTCGAACCTATACGCCTAACATTGATCGGCTTGCCCGGCAGGCGATGATTTTTACCAATGCACATGCCAGTGCTTCCGTTTGTACCCCTTCCCGTTATGGTATTCTGACAGGTAGGTATGCCTGGCGTTCCGAGGAAGCGGCTGACGTATGTAGTGGTTTTACGCCGGTAGTCATAGAGCAGGGCAGAAGGACAGTAGCGAACGTTTTCAAAGATGCCGGGTATGCCACGGCCTGTATTGGCAAGTGGCACCTGGGCATCAGCTGGCAAACCAAAGATGAAGCCGCTAAAGCTGTGTATGAGCATAATACCGGTCTTTCTACGGTAGATTATAACAAACCTATCCAGGAAGGACCTAACGACTTTGGCTTTGATTATTCCTTTGTTTTACCCGCTTCATTGGATATGCCTCCCTATGTTTTTCTCCGTAATCATCAGGTGATAGATCCAAACATGACACTCACCTCCGAACGATATCCCAGAGGGCTCAAAAACACGAAATATGCCTGGGATAAGAAACATACACAGGAAGGAGATATCTACTGGCACAAAGGTGTATGGTGGAGACAAGGCGAAATTTCTAAGTCTTTTCGAATGGAAGACTGCCTCACCAATATGCAGGAGGAAGGCGTTTCCTTTATCAAAAAGCATACTTCTACCCATCGCAACCAGCCTTTTTTCCTGTACTTACCCCTCACCGCTCCGCACACACCCTGGCTGCCTGACGATCAGTTTAGAGGGAAGTCTGCCATTGGTACTTATGGAGATTTTATATTGAACGTCGATGATGTGGTGGGAAACATTATGGCAACGTTGAACGAATTAGGTATTGATGACAATACGATGGTTATCTTCTCCAGTGATAATGGTGCCTACTGGCCAGAAAGTGAAATAGCACTGCATCACCATGATGCCAACTGGGGAACACGAGGACAAAAAGGCGATATTTGGGATGGTGGTCATCGTATGCCGCTGATCGTTTCCTGGCCGAGCGTGATAAAAAGTAAGGTGGTCAATGACCAATTGGTGAGTTTGACCGATTTGTTTGCCACTTTTGCAGCGATGAACGGGCAACTCCCACCCGAAGATGGTGGGGAAGATAGCTTTAGTATGTTGCCCGCCCTACAGGGAGATACCCGCTACCGTATCCGACCCTCCATGATCCATCAGTCGTCGGGAGGCATGTACGGCTATCGCAAAGGGAATTGGAAGATCATAGAAGGACTAGGTTCCGGTGGCTTTACTTCGCCCGATAGGATCGAGCCGGAGCCGAAAGGTCCTGCTGGTCAGCTTTACCAGATCACAACCGATTCTTTGGAAGCTGACAATGTATATCTGCAACATCCGAAGGTTGATCAAAAACTTCTCCGGGAAATGCATCAACAGATCAAGCAAGGACGTAGCAAGTAATGCCTGATCAGCTGATTTGAACGCTATAGTAGCAATCACAGTTAGTAGAAGTATTGGCACTGTCGTTGTCATTTGCTTTCACTTATGGAAAAATCAGACCTTACCCAACCTAAGAAGCCATCAAAAGATGCAGGCATACTGTCAGCACCCATTGATGCAGTAGGCGCGTCTCAGGGTCAGCAAAGCAATAAAAAGAATGACAGACTCCTTTCCCTGGATTTCTACCGGGGGCTGATCATGGTGCTTCTTATCCTTGAATCTACAGGCATATATGAGCATTTACTGGATATGTCCGCGTCAGGCTCTTTTGTACATTCCCTGGCCGAACAATTTACCCATATGCCGTGGCATGGCTTACGCTTCTGGGATTTTATTCAGCCTGCTTTCATGTTCATTGCCGGTACCGCCCTGGCCTTTTCTCTCAAAAGGCAAACCGATAAAGGGCATTCCTGGAAAGAGCAGGGAATGTATGCCCTGAAACGAAGTGGCTGGCTGTTTTTTTGGGGCGTACTGATCTATGCCGTAAGGGGTGACCATCTGTCCTTTGAGTTATGGAATGTACTGACTCAACTGTCTTTCACGCTACTGGTGGCTTTTCTGATCTTTCGTTGGAAAGTGACGTATCAGTTGCTTTTCAGTATAGGATTGTTGTTACTGACCGAGTGCCTGTACAGGTTGACAGATATACCCAATTTCAACCAGCCGTTTACAGACCAGCATAACTTTGGAAATTATGTTGACTTAATCCTGATGAACAAGATCAACGGAGACGGTTGGGTGGCGATCAATTGCCTCCCTACCGCAGCACACACGATCTGGGGAGCCGTAGCAGGAAAGTGGCTGCTATCGCAAAAGACAACCAATGATAAGTTGTTACATATTATTGTCTTAGGGTTTGTGGTCATAGTCATAGGATATGCACTTGATCTTACAGGCACCACCCCCATCATCAAGCGTATCGCTACCTCTTCTTTTACTTTGGTGACAGGCGGATATTGTCTGATAGCACTGGCCTTCCTCTATTACTGGATAGATGCCTTGCAGCACACACGGTATCTGCGGTTCTTTACCATCGTGGGAATGAACTCCATTTTCATTTATCTCTTCTTTGAGATTGTCGTGAGTTACTGGCTCCGCGATTATGCCAATACCCTGGTTGCCGGTGTCATCACGCCTGTGGGAATCTCACAGCAAACCACGTTGATCATTGCGTCAACAGTGCTTTTTTTCGTCCAGTGGTATCTTTGCTACTGGCTATACAAAAAGAAGATTTTCTTCAAAGTCTGAATTTATTTACTGCCCAACCGAACATTCGCTTGATCACCATAGATAACAGCTTCGCTGGCTCGTATCTCGTAGTCTTTGTGCGGATTGAGAATTTTGACCATCACCTGGTGCGTCTTGTTGGGTAGTTTATACCTCCAAAACAGTTCATATCGGCGTGTGGTAAAGCTGGTGGGCAATGAGGCGGTCTCTACCTTTTTTCCATCCACGTACAGCTCCGCTTTGAAGATATATTCCGGAAGATCCTGTTGCTTTTTGGCAGCTCCTCCTCGCAAGGCAAATCCGGTTCCCTCAAAGTCAAAGGTGATCTCATTCTTTTCACTATTGGTCTTTGACGCCACCTTGGCAATCGGATAAAGTCCTTCAAAGCTTTTCTCAAACCTGACAGGCTCCGGTGATTGTTTCCTAATGGTCACTTCTTTTTCGCCGACCGTGCCTCCGTTGGCTTTGATCATGGCCAAAGCGTGCTTGTAGCTGGTATCATATACCTTGTTCAACGACATGCTGGTGTATTTAAAGTCCATGTCTTCTGCTTCGCTTAGCCCCATTTTCCAGTAATCAGGGATTTTGTTGTATCCCATCATGGTTCCCAGGATGCCACCTGCCGAAGATGGATTGCAGTCTGAATCCTGTCCTGCCCGCGTAGCAATTTCAAGGGTTTTGGTAAAATCTTCCTCGCCATACAACAGGCCAAGCACAATATAGGCCGCATTGAGTTTGGCATCTATGTCCAGGGCAGCAAACACGCCCTCGGGGCAACCAATGTCTTCAGACCATTTCTTTTGTATCTCCATCCAGTTCTGCTTCCAGTCCTCGGGGTATTGTTTGTGCCATTGGATCACATCGTGGATGCACTGATAAAACTGGCTTTGCTCCGGAATCATTTTTAGTGCTTCTGCAACAACGTACTGAATATCGTCCGACATAAAAGCCTGGCTATACATCGCACTCACAAAAACACCTCCGTACCAGCCATCCCCGTAGTTCATAATGTGGCCCACCTTATCGGCAAGCGTGGCGGCGGCGTTGGGCAAGCCGGGACTCATTAATCCCAGAAAATCAGCCTCAATCTGAAAATCAATATCATCGGCATGTGGGTTGTTCATCCAGTGCCCTGATTCGGGCGGCTTGATGCCCCGTAGAATATTATAGCGGGCCGCCTGGTTGGCGTGCCACAGGTTGTATTTGGCATACGCAAAGGCGTTGGCAAAAGAATCTACCGGCGCATTGAAACCTACTCTTTCCAGCACCTCCACAAAGGTGAGGTCCATGTAGATGTCGTCGTAGAGGTCGGGCCACTCAAGCATCGTCTTTTTCAGGTAGCCATCATACCACACAATCGGTTGATAATCTTGGATGAAGGTTCCGTTGTACCTGAATTCGGTAGGTCCGCCAAAGGTGACGCCGATGGTCTGACCTGCCCAGCCGCCCTTTATCTTGTCTTTCATGGCTGCTTTGGACAGCATGACCGTCTGGTTTTCTTTGACAACCGGGGTGTTCTTTTCGGGTGTCTGAGAAAAAGAGGGACTGCCCACGGCAAAAAAGGTAAGAAGTATCAAAAGCTTTTTCATGTTGTATAGGTTAAGGTTTATCATGTCGATGAATTACGAAATATTCATTATTCTAGGTATAGAGTTTTTAGCGCATAGGCTGGCCAAAGCTGCTTTGGATCAAAAGGCTCGAGCTTGTCTCCTCTGGCGTTGCTCAAATATACTTTGACCGCACGATCTTTGGTAAGATGCAGCCGTTGTTTTTGCCAGGACGCATTATACAGCCGCAAAAGAGTTCCATTTCCCTGCGGGGCAGGTTTTGCAGCAGTGAGCAATATATGTTCATCATTGAGCGTAAAGGGCAATTGCCGTTCTTTCTTGGTGGAAGCAGTGACCAGCAGCGGTTGTGTATTTGCCCTACCCAGGCGACCGGCCACAGCCGGATCAAAGGCATCGTGCAGGTAGATCGCATAATGAAAAGTAGCCGGACCTTCCTGAGCCGCGCTGTAGTTGGTATACCAGTAATTGTTCATCACATAAGAAAAGAAGGTGTTGGATAAACTACTGTGTTCCTTCCAATTTTTTTCTACGCTTGTTCCACCAAAAGAATTGGAAGAAGCGTAGGGCATTTCATTGACCAGCTCCCCTACTTCTATTAGGGGCAGTTCGTTGGTGATCATGGTAATTCCCTGCTGATCATCAGAGACATCCACCCAGCGTTGCATACTCATATAGTCTTTGTTGGCACCAGGCAATTGATCTTTTTCCGGCCTGATCATCCCTGTTCCAACATCCAGTCTCATCTGACCATCTGGCATCTCTACCGGAAAGGCAAAATGCACCGACTCCTTTTCCCTGACTTTTGTTTTATCCACCGTATTGCTGATCGCTATCTTGTTCATCTCGTTGATGACACTCACTTCCTGCACCAACTGACGGGCACCGGGAGCTTTCGCGATGATCTCAAAAGTGGAGACTAACGGCCCGTTTTCCTTGATCTTGATCTGCACCTCAGTGACTGATACCGCTTTGGATGGGTCCCTGCCAGGCATATAAATGTACTGATTAAGTCCTCTATAATTTTTGTCACTGACAAACTCGCGGTTGGTTTTCTTACGGATCAGGCTCCTGATCGCGCCGGTGCTTTTGTCCAGTGCCAATCTGATCGTCTCGTTCTCGATACTTTGGCCGCTGATTTTTAAGTTGCTTTGATAAGCAGACTTCCCCTTTTTATTGTAAAACGTTTTGCTTCCCAATGCCGGAATATCTTTGGCCAGAAAGGCCAGATCGCCATTGGACAGCCGCTGAGAAGGATATGGCCTGCCTTGCTCGTCTACGATGATATCCCCGGCTTTGCTTTGCGCTTTGTCTAATAGTACCAGGTCGGTTCTTATCCAGGAAGAGGTATTGATCACCTCAAAGCCAGCGTTGTCAGCAGGGATGTCTACGATGGCTTTGGCTAACAGCTTTCTCGATAAAGAGTCAGACTGTAAGGCAAAGTTTTGCTTATACTTCCACTGCTTCAATACGCTGGGTTCATCGGGCTGAGAAATACTGTTCCAGGCACCCCAGGTATGCTCATGCCACATGATTGTGTTTCTCCAGGCTTTATAAAAGGTGTGCTCATCATAGTTGCCGGGAAAGAGTAAGGTGCTCAACACTTCGCTTTGGTAGAGCCTTTCCACACTTTGCTTGACCAGAATTTCCTCTTTTGCCGTAGACAGCGCACCATCTTCCCAGTAAGGTGTAAAGTCTCCCGAAACCACCGGTATTTCCGCTGCGTAACGCTGCTCGAAAGTTTTCATCATATCTTCTACATTCGATATGATAAGCCTGGGACTCACATATGCTTTGTTCCACGCTGCCACGAATTTGGCTATGTTTTCATCCGGTGGAGAATTATCATTGATAATAGAATAGCGCAACTGCACCATATCATACGGATACTGATCGTTTTGCAGTTGCTGCATATAGTCCAGCAGGGCATACTTGGGCTTGGGTGCAAGGCTCAGCCTTCCGGTATTCCAATCCTGAAACCAGCTGTATCCTTTTCCTGCCTGCCAGTATAAAACGGTATCCATGCCAGAGGCCGAAACCCAGTAAAATGGTTGATCGCCCCAGGCCCGGTGCGTAGCTCCCACCCGCGCCCCGGTGTCCGGAAACCCTGCATGAGGGATGTAGTTAGGCCCGCTGGATACATAGCGCACGCCGCCCTGTGCCAGGGCAGACACCACATTCCAACTCATTCCCGGAACGTCGGAGATCATCAGTGCCCTGGGATTCACGCCATATTGGCGGTGCAACAGCGCTGAATATTCAGTCCAGTGAATCAACTCTTCCGGGCGGCAGAGTCCGGTGAGCAGGTTACCATAACCGGCTGTCAGGCCAATAGAACCATCTTTTGCGTACGCAATAAACCGTTGTTTTTCGCTTTCGGTAGCCTGATCCATAAAGTTTTCCACCGCCCACATGGCTTCTATATTCCAGACAAATCGTGCTTCCCGGGGGTAATCTTTTGTTTTGTCAATCAACTGCATCGCCTGGCGAATGAAGCTATTATGCTTTTCGATGACCACAGGTTGCAGGTCAGAATAGCCAATATCAGTATGGGAATGATTGATCAGATAGACATCACGTGGCAAGACGGGTTGTAGTGTGATCGTTTCTGTGTAGGAGGGAAGGCCCGGAATATCCACTTTTGCCGCAACTTCCTTGGATGATTCCACAGCGGGCATCCACAATTCAATATCATTACTTCCAAAACTTAGCGTAACTTGTTTTCTAACGTTCTTGCCCAAAGCGATGTCGGCTTTCACCGGTCGCGGTAAAATATGATTAATACGGATCGCCACCAATTGCTGACGTTTTTGATTTTCCTCCCGGAGCAAAGGAAAGGGGCGGGCATACGTTACCCCTTCTTTTACTTCGTGCTGAAAGGTGATATGCCAGTCGTCATATCGATCGTTTTGCTGCGCGGCTATTTTGAGCAAAAGCGGACTTCCTTTTTGGTAATGAGCAACGGGTACTTTCAGATACATATAGCCAAAAGCATCCTGGTTTTCATCCAAAGATTGCTGCACGAAGCTTAGTTCCATACCGTCTTTGCCTTTGAGCAGCCAGTTTTGTGGAAATTTTTTGGGTACAATATCAATATTAAACGCTACCTGATCGTTGATGGAAAATTCATACTGACTGTTCTGCCGGTTATTTCCTGTGGCAAATCCGGCCAACCAAACGAAGTACAGATACTGACCACGGTAATGATCAGGAATAGCGGCAGTTTTCCAGGCTACCACATTCTTCCCTTCGGTACAACGGGCAATCAGGCCCTCCTGCACATCCGGATTACTGGAATTCAGGCTAACCACTTCGCCTTGCACGGTTTCCTGATAACCAGGTCTCACCCTATCAAGCGATATACCCTGAGCAACCGACTGGCCATGTACATCGGTAGAAAGCCCTACATGCGCTAATATATAAATAACAATAAGTCTTTTGATGAAAAGCATGTGATGTTTGTCGTTTTGTTGTTATTCGCAACCTATTCGCAACCGTCCTGTGAGACACAGGCCGGGGGCTTATATTTGTCGGCTTATCATTGTTAGCCAGAACCGATCAGTACTTAGGATTTTGCGTTAAAGTAGGTTGACCATTTACGTTGCTGTTAGTGATTTGTTCCTGGGGGATAGGAAGGTTTTCATTTTTCCCTGCTATAAATTGCGCTCCATCCAGATACGTTCTTTTTCGGCTTTCTTTGGCAACATAAGCGTTCAGCACTTCGGCGGCTATATTCCAGCGTACCAGATCGTAGAAGCGATGCCCTTCCATCGCCAGTTCCAGCCTTCTTTCAAAGTGTACGGCCTTCCGGGCATAATCCTGGTCTGGAAAAGCAGGGTAGGGTTCCACCTTATAATTAGCGGCTGGCGTTCCATCATCAAAAGTGATCACGCAGCCATTCTTAGCCCTGTTTCTTACCTGGTTGACATACAGTAGGGCAGTAGCCAGGTCATTTTCTTCTACGGCCACTTCGGCACGCATGAGCAGCACATCCGGATACCGGATAAACTCATAGTTGTTGGCACTCAACCAGGCGGCACCGGTGTTAGCCGTTAAAGTGCCCAGCTGAGAAGCCTTGAAGACATGTTTTTTGGGCGCATAAGGTCCGCCATAGCTCGGCATACGCACCCAGTTGCCCTGGAATTCACCAAACCCATTGTAAGGAATACCTCTTCTGCCCACCGTATAATCCAGCCGGGGGTCGAGGTTACCGGCGTATGGCGTGAAAGGCGCATCGAAAGGAACGCCCTCGTCGTTTTTCACATCTTCCTGGTTGAAAGTATCCAATAGCGGCAGGCCATTGGCATCCGTCTTAAAAGCATTGACCAGGTCTTGGGTAGGCTGATCAAAACCGCAGCAGAATACGCCAAAAAACGGATAACTCAACACGTCGCCATACCCGGCATTGGCGGAGTTGGTAGACCCATCGTTCACCGACTGTTGTATGGCGAACACAGACTCCTGGCTATTCTTGGTTTCGGCATCAAAATTATCTCCAAAGCACTCGTTCAACCCATATACGCCACTGCTAATCACCGCGTCCAGCAAGGGTTTGACCTCCGGGTATCTGCCCTGAAACAAATAAGCTTTGGCCAGGTATATCTGGGCGGTACCCTTAGTAGCTCTGCCCACTGCTGCCTGCGTTTCCGGCAGATTGGCTATGGCATATTGAAGATCAGCTTCTATTTTAGGCCAGATATCTTCTTTATTGGGAATACGGGTATCGGTGAGCGTATCGGAAATATACGGCACATTGTTCCAGATCTTTTTAGCATCAAAGTGATAGTGTGCCCTTAGAAAACGGGCTTCAGCTTTGATGCGGGTAGCGGCGGCTTCACTGATGCCTTCTGCATCCCGAACAGCGGTAAGCACATTGTTGCAACGCGAGATGCCGTCATACAAGGTATACCATTTGGCATTGACATACAGGTTGGTAGGCAACACGGAATATAGCTCAAAACTATTCATGTCCGGAGTATCAGAGGGGATGCTTCCCTTATGGGCATCGTCAGAGGAGACATCTCCCTGCAACCAGTTTGAGCCGGGCGCATCCCACTGCGCACCAATGCCGCCTCCGGCCGTAGCACCCACTCCATCCAGCAGCGAATAAGCACCAATGAGCAGAGCTTCCGCTCCTTCCTCATTGCTCAACTGACTTTCAGTGGTAACGCCCAAAGGCTTCTTTTCAAAATACTCTTCCTTACAGGAAAATAAAAGGGTGGAAAGGCATACAATAGACAGGCTGTATACTAATATATTTTTCATAATACGATCAATTTTACTGTTCATCATTCAATACTTAAAAACTTACCTGAAGACCTACCAGGAATGACCTTGGAATAGGGTAGATGGCCCGGTCAACCCCAATGTCCCGGTCGGCACCATCGCCATACACGGCCAGGTTCACCTCTGGGTCCATGCCCGAGTATTTGGTCACCGTAAAGAGGTTCTGGCTCTGTACATATACCCGGAGGCGGTTGATGCCTACCCGATCCAGGAGCGAAGTCGGCAGGCTGTAACCCAGCTGCACGTTCTTGGCACGGAAGTAAGAACCGTCTTCCAGGTAATAAGACGACGGTTGCGATTCATAAGCGGAAGTATTTGGGTTGAGCTGTGGCAAGACGGCATCTGTGTTTTCAGGAGTCCACGAATCAAGCATACGGGGTCCGTAGCTGTAGCTTAGCCCATAGAAATCTGTGAAGAACCGGTTGTAATTAAAGATGTCATTACCCTGCACACCCTGAAAGAACAAAGACAGATCAAAGTTTTTGTACGCTACGTTTACATTAAGTCCGTAGGTAAAATCCGGAATAGGCGAGCCTATAAAGGTTTGGTCGTTGTTGTCTATCACGCTATCGCCATTTACATTATTGAACTTAAACCGGCCCACCTGATTGTATAAATCACGGTTTCCGCCCTGGGTAGGATGGTCTTCAGCTTCTTTTTCAGACTGAAAAATACCGTCCAGCGCATATCCGTAGAAAGAAGAAATAGGATGGCCCACCTGGGTACGGGTCAGTGCGCCTATCCTGGTGCCAAAGCCTGTGATAAAGGCATCATCGCTGCCATACAATGCCGTCACTTTGTTGTTGTATGTAGACCAGTTGCCGGTGATGCTATAGTGCAGATCTCCGCCTGCGGCATCACCCTGGTAACCCAGTTCGATATCGATGCCCTGGTTGCGCATGCTTCCGATATTCACGGCAGGAGGAACGTTTTGCCCTTGGGTGGCAGGAATGGGTACCGTCAGCAAAAGGTCACTGACAGCCCGGTTGTAGGCATCTACCGTAAGGCTTAGTCGGCTGTCAAGCAAGGCAACATCCAGGCCTATGTTGGTCATGGTCTGAGCTTCCCAGCGGGCGTTCGGGTTACCGATCCTGTATTTACGAAAGCCGGGAACCGCAGAAGTACTCGTTCCGAAGATATCATAAGATGAATTGGTCAGGTTGGTCACGTAGGTATCATATTGGTTGTAAGGGTCTATATTCTGGTTTCCTGTCTGTCCCCAGCCAGCCCTTAGCTTCAGATCGCTGATAAAGCTGGCATTTTGCATAAAGCCTTCTTCGGAGATGCGCCAGCCAGCACTAAAGGCCGGAAACGTTCCCCATCTGTTGATAGGAGAGAACCTGGAAGAAGCATCACGCCTGACCAGTGCCGACAGCAGATATTTGTTGTTGTAGCCGTAATCTATTTTGGCAAAAACGGAGAACAGGCTGCTCTCTGACCCGTACCCACTGGAGTTGGTGATATCAAGGCCGGCATCCAGGTATCGGTAGTCTACATCTTCAAACTTGAATCCGGCTTTCTGTGTGCCAAAAGACCGGAACGTGTTGGTTACTGATTCCACGCCTAACAATGCGGTAAGCTGGTGTTTTTCTGCAAAAGTTTGGGTATAGGTGAGCGTATTGGTCCAGGTAAGTCCTATGCCATAATTATTGCCCACATCCAGCACCGCTTTCTGTGGCTGTGTCAGATAGTTTTCATAAGTAAAAGGAAAGAAATTAGAGTAATTGAAAGCAGAATAGTCGACACCAAGGCTGGTTCTGGCGGTGAAATGTTTCAAAAAGTCCACTTCCGCGTACAGGTTACCAAACAAACGGGGCGAATAAGAATTGTTATTTTTGTTGCGCTCAAGGGTAGCATATGGATTCGGCCCGCCTATCACAAAATCTCGGTTTCCTGTGTAATTACCGCCAATATCCAAGACGGGCTGGATGGGTGCTGTTAAATATACCTGTCCGATCGGCGTAAATTCTCCACGGGAGCCAACGCCCACTTTGTCAGCATAAGAAAACTGCAAGTTTTGCCCGATACGAATATACTTTTTCACGTTAAATTCAGTATTCACACGCAACGAATATCGCTTAAAGTTGGTGAACTTCAGGATTCCTTGCTGGTTGAAATATCCGGCTGAAACGGCATACCGTCCTTTCTCACTACCGCCTGAAATCGACAGGTTATAGTTCTGGATAGGGGCAGGGTCAAGGAGCACATCATACCAGTCGGTACCTTCTTTGTTGGTACGGGTGATCTGGTATTTTGTCGTTCCATATCCCGGTTCATCCGGATTGTTGCTATAGTTGGCCGGGTCTACCCGAGGATCTCCATCCATTGCTCCTACCGGAATCAGGTAATCGGGTATTGTTGGAGCCGGGCCGTCACCATACACCGGGTGCACCGGGTTTCCAGTGTCAGCATTCACCTGGCCCGAGTTGCGCAGGCCCTGCCACAAAATATCAGCATTTTGCTGCGGAGAAATGTAAGCATTAAACTTCCGGGGCCGTTGTGTTCCTACATAGCTATCAAAACTAATGGTAGGCTCACCGGATTTCCCTTTTTTGGTGGTGACAATCACCACGCCGTTGCTTGCCCTTGAGCCGTAAATAGAGGCCGTGGAAGCATCCTTGAGTATTTGTATACTTTCTATATCATCCGGGTTGAGCAAATTCAGGTCGCCTTGTGTAGGCACCCCATCAACGACATAGAGCGGGTCATTGCCTCCGGTGATAGAACCGATCCCACGAATCCGTATCATGACGTTACCGCCAGGACTGCCCTCGTTGCCCACCTGAACGCCCGACACTCTTCCCTGTAGCTGCTGCGCGAAATTGTTGGCTGGCACAGATTTCAGTTCTTCGGCATCCACGGTAGACACAGCACCTGTGATATTCTTTTTAGACTGTGTAGAATACCCTACTACAACGATCTCTTCGAGTTGTTGCAGGTCTTCGGCCAAAGCTACGTTGATGATAGATTGGCCGTTGATGGGAACTTCCTGCGTGGTATAACTGATAGAAGAAAACACCAGGGTTCCGCCTTGCTGATCATCCGGTATGGACAATTTGTAGGTGCCGTCAATATCGGTTACGGTACCAACACTGGTGCCTTTTAGTAATACATTGACACCAGGCAGGGATTCTCCGTTTGCTCCGGTCACCGTGCCACTGATTTCTGCTCTCACCACAGAACGCACAGCGGTAGTAACTGGAACTGTTAGGACAGATCGGGCCTCCGCAGGGAGTAATAACCCTAAAGACAGAGAGGCCATTGTCAGCCATCGTTTGGCTGAATGAGGTATGTAGTTACTCATAAGTTTGTAGGTTGAGAATTTTAGATTGTATGTATGTTAGTTGTGTGTATTTTTGAAAAAGGAACTTGCCAGTTGCTATGATTTTGCACTTAACTTATGCTATGAAGCTCCTGAAAAGATAATGAGTCCTAAGCCCAGCACAAAGAGGATAAACATGCCGGTGATCAGCCACATCACGCGGTGGGAAGCATGGGCGAATTCCTTCCAGACCACCACTCCCCAGAGCGCGGCCACCAGCGTGGCTCCCTGGCCCAGTCCGTAGGAAATAGCCGGACCTGCTTTACCGGCAGCAATCAGGTTGAACAGGTTACCCAATGCCCAGATAGTGCCGCCCAGCAAGCCCACCAAGTGTACACCGGGCCGTCCCCGGAAATAGTCGGCATAGGTTAGGGGAGTACCTTCCAAGGGCTTTTTCATCATGATGGTGTTGAAAAGAAGATTACTGATCACAATCCCGACGGAGAAGATAACAACCGCCGTGTAGGGTGTCATCTTACCGGGTGCAGGTGCTGCAAAGTTGTCCAGGTCCATGCCCACGGCGATGAACGGGTAAAACAAAGACATCAGCACACCTGCAATGATGGATATGACGATCCATTTCAGGCTTGCTCTGCTGGTCGTTTGGGAGGCTTTGCTGTACGCCAGGGCATTGAGCACGATGGCGATGACAATAAAAGCCACACCGATAAAAAGCAGTGCCGGATCGCCCTTGTCGACCAGTATGTAGTTGATCACCACACCCAACACCAGGGCAATCCCAATACCAATGGGAAACGCCACCGCCATACCCGCACTGGCAATGGAGGCCGTCAGTAATATATTGGCCAGATTGAAGATGATGCCACCAATGAAAGCACTCCGAAGATTGCCTGCATCTGCCTGCGCAAGGTCAGTGAGAAAAGACCGGCCATTTTCTCCATAGCTACCCAGCGTAAAAGCAGCGATCAAAGAAAACAGTAGGATACCCAGCACATAATCCCAGTAAAAAAGTTCAAAGCGCCATTCGCCTTGTACCAGTTTTTGTGTATTAGCCCAGGAACCCCAGCAAAGCATGGTGATAAAGCAAAATACGATAGCAAGCGTGTAGCTCTCTACAATGAACATGATAGTCTTGGTTTAGGTTGTTGTGTGTGTTTTATGCGAAGGCTACAGGTTTGATAAGTGCTGTAGTATCAGTTCCTGGCGGTAGGGAATAGAAGATTGCGCTCCCATCCTGGTTACGGTCATAGAAGATGCCTGACAGGCAAACCGAACGGCATCCACCAGTTCTTTTCCTTCTGCAATGGCTACCGACAATGCTCCGTTGAACACGTCTCCTGCCGCCGTGGTATCCACTGCCTTCACTGCTGGCGCAGGAACGGTATGAAACTTCCCCTGATGTAGCAGCGCAGCCCCCTGTTTGCCCATTGTGATGACCACACTTTTCACACCTTGTTCGTGCAGCGCACCGGCAGCCTGCTTTGCCGTATGCATATCGCTGACGGCAATGCCTGTCAGCATTTCTGCCTCATTGGTATTCGGCGTGATGATATCTATCATACCAAACAATTTGGGGAGTAGCGTATTGGCAGGCGCAGGGTTGAGTATTACCTTGATGCCCTTTTCTGAGGCATACTGAGCAGCAAATGCTACGGTCTCCAGAGGAATTTCCAGTTGCATCAACAGTATTTCCGCACCCGATACTTTGTCTAACACCTTTTGGATGTCATCGGGCAGCAGATTGGCATTTGCTCCCGAGGCCACGACAATACAGTTTTCTCCGGCTTCGTCAACAGTGATCAAAGCTACTCCGGAAGGGTTGTTACTGTCTGACAACAGCCCGGCGGTATCAATACCTTCTTCATCGAACAACTGGGTGGACTGCCTGCCGAAAATATCGTTGCCCACTTTTGAGATAAACGTAGCATTGCCTCCCAGGCGAGCAACGGCTACGGCCTGGTTGGCTCCTTTTCCTCCGGGGTTCATCAAAAACGATCCTCCCAATACCGTTTCTCCCGGCGCAGGGATATGACTGGTTTTGACTACCATATCCATGTTGGTGCTGCCAATGATGACTATTTTGCCCTTGTCCATATATTTTTTGTTTTGCCAAATATTTCATTCTAATGTATAGCAACTCCCTGCACAAAAATGACCAACTTTCTTCATATTTATGAATCATGATTTGAATGTATATAAAATTAACCCCCTTAATCTTGCTAAGAATAGAATTTTTATAAAGATTAGTAGTTGATTTTACATAATCGTGAACAGCCATATGGTGACACAGGAACTCATTCAATTAATTAAAACTTTGTCCGGTTCAGAAAAAAGAAACTTCAAGCTCTACTGTAAAAAGCAATCTGGCGACAAGGATTACCTTGTCTTGTTCAATATCATCAATAAAGCTTCATTGGATCAGGGAGCGGAAGCGATCAAATCTCAGTTCAGGCTAAAATACCACGGCAAGTCTTTTGAAAATACCGCCCAGTATTTATTGCGGGTGGTCACAGATTCGCTGGTACAGATCAGGGCCTCGCATGACCCGTGGTTTCAGCAATACCATAGTCTGATGAGGTCCAAAGTGCTTTCCGAGCGTTCTTTATGGCAAGAAGGACACAAAGAACTTAAAAAAGCACAAAAGCTATCAGCAGGGCTACAGGATAATATCATGCATTATCAGACATGCCGACTTGAACTCAACTACTGGTCAGCATCAGGTTTTTCTGATATATCAGAACAGGAACTGGTGAATGCACAAATGAAGTCAAAAAGCACGCTGCGACTTTTGCACCAGATTCAGGAGCATCACTCGCTGCTTGAGTTGCTGAAATACAGACTGACGTTTTCAGGGAAGTCTTTATCGGATAGAGACAAAACAAAGCTCAACGATTTGCTGATCAGTGAACTCAGCTTGGCCACAAGAGGATCGCAGCACAGCTTCGAGTCTGAAAAACTGCATTTGTTATTCCAATCATTCTTTTTTATCAACATCGGTGACTATCGGTCTTCCTTAAAATCGTTCAAAGAACTAAATAGCTTGTTTGGGAGCAATGAATCTATGGGAAGATTTTCTCCGTATGACTACCTCTCTGCGCTGGAAGGCATTCTGGATAGCCTGAGAACGATCAGTTACTATGATGAAATGCCCTACTTTATCGACAAGATAGCGCAGCTTTTGGAACAACCACAACAGGAATATTTTCAAACAACAGCCAGGCAGGTACTGTACATTTACCAGTTGGTGGTGTTGATCCATCAGCGTGAGCTACAAGAAGCCCGGCAACTGGCAGATACGATACCGGCCATACTATTAAAGAAGACAAGCTTTGGCAGTTATGAAAGCCTTGTGGAATTGCTATTTTATGTAAGCCTAACGCTCTTTTTGATCAAAGACTTTCGTCATGCCAACAAGCATGTACAGGTTGTGACAACACTGGGTGGAATCAATGTAGATACTCCTATTTATAAAGCCTCCAGGCTTTTGCACCTTCTTATCCATTACGAACTGGATAATATGAGCTATCTGGATTATGAAATAAGGTCTTACAAAAGAGCTTTGAGAAAAAGTGGCAAACACCTGAAAGTAGAGACCTTGATTTTGAAAGTCATCAAGCTGGATTTAAAAAGAAAAAGTATATCCAAATCTCAATGTACATGGAAAATGATGGAGAAAGATATCCGGGCTATTGAACAGGATAAATATGAAAAGCAGGTACTTAAATATTATAACTTCAATAGCTGGGTCAAAGAAAAACTGAGCACTGTATAATATTATAAGACTTTGGGAGTAGCTTGTTTAAACTTATCCTGAACTTTTGAGAAAGCTTGTTTCTGTAAAGAGATTTTTTAATCATAAAAACTAAATGAGTATATTCGTTTTTACTCAACCTAATGGAAGCTATGCAACTTACAATGTACCTCATCCTGGTCTTCACTTTCACGCTAACCTTGCATACGGCAGTAGCACAAAACAAGGAGCAACCCCCCAACTTTGTCATCATCTTTGCCGACGATATGGGGTACGGTGACCTGGGCATATATGGGCATCCTACCATCAAGACGCCACACTTAGACCAGATGGCCCGTGAAGGACAGAAGTGGACCAACTTTTATGTGGGTGCCAGCGTCTGCACGCCCAGCCGGGCAGCACTGCTTACCGGGCGATTGCCAGTAAGAAGCGGCATGTGCAGCGACAAAGTCAGGGTGCTCTTTCCCAATTCGCTGCATGGCTTGCCTGCTAGTGAAATCACGCTGGCTGAGCAACTCAAAAAGGCAGGCTATGCCACTGCGGCTATCGGCAAATGGCACCTGGGGCACCGGCCCCAATACCTGCCTACCAACAATGGATTTGATAGGTATTTTGGCATTCCCTACTCCAATGATATGGATAAGGTAACCGACAAAAGCTACCTGGAGCTGGCAGATGCCCTGACACCAAAAGATTTCAATGTGCCGCTCATGCGCGATACAACCATTATAGAACGGCCTGCCAATCAGTATACGATTACCAAACGCTACACAGAAGAGGCTATTCACTTTATCAAAAAGCATAAAGATCGCCCCTTCTTTGTCTACCTGGCGCACAACCTGCCACACATCCCGCTGTTTGCTTCCAAAGATTTTCAGCATACCAGCAAGCGGGGGGTATATGGTGATGTGGTGCAGGAAATAGATGATGGCGTAGGTCAGCTTCTTGCTACGCTCAAAGAGCAGGGATTGGCCAATAACACGATCGTCGTTTTTACCTCTGATAACGGTCCCTGGCTATCCTTCAAAAAATATGGGGGCAGTGCCGGACTGCTAAAAGCCGGAAAAGGCACAACCTGGGAAGGGGGGATGCGGGAGCCGTGCATCTTCTGGTCACTTGCCGGTATCAAGCCCTCGGTGGTCATTGACTTGGGCACTACTATGGATTTATTCACTACCTTTAGTGCGATGGCAGGTGTACCCATTCCTGATGATCGGGTGATGGATGGGGTAGATCTCAGTGGTACTTTGCTGCGTAATGAACCCAGTCCGCGGGAAGGAATATTTTACTACCGCGGCCCTACACTCTATGCCGCCCGGCTGGGAGACTACAAGGCTCACTATATCACCGAAGGAGAGTATGGTATGTTTGGTGAAAAAGAAATACATGGTACTCCTTTGCTGTATAACCTGAATGAAGACCCCTCGGAGCAATACGATGTGGCTCAGGATCATCCTGAAATCATTGAGCAAATCAACGCGTACGTAAAAAAGCATCAGGCAGATTTGGTGGTGGGAGCCGACCAGCTAGCCGACCAGGAAAAACAATAAACAAGCCGTTTTTATATGCTTACCGACTGCTTTTAAAACCATTAGATACTCTATTAAACGAACCAATCAATTGACCATGCGTGCAACCACTTCAAATTATCTCATAATACTGCTATTACTTGCCTGCTTTACAAGTGGCAGGGCGCAGCCTATAGTAAAAAGGCCCAACATTCTGTGGATCGTCAGCGAAGATAATAGTCCGTTGCTAGGAGCCTATGGCGATGCGTTTGCCACTACGCCAAACCTGGATCACCTGGCTACAGAAGGCGTACTATATGAAAACGCTTTCGCCACCGCTCCGGTATGTGCGCCTGCCCGGTCTACGCTGATCACAGGAGTATATCCTACGGCTATGGGCACACAGCATATGCGCAGCACCTATCCTATTCCTGATGAATTGATCCGGTTCTTTCCCAAATACCTGAGAGAAAACGGTTATTACACCACCAACAACGCCAAGAAAGATTACAATACAGCAGACCAGCCCGAAGCCTGGGATGAGTCTGGCTATAAGGCAACCTACAAGAATAGGAAGCCTGGGCAGCCTTTCTTCGCCGTGTTCAACACCAACATTACGCACGAAAGCTCTCTGCATACATCCATTCCTAACGACAGCCTGCATCATGATCCTGAAAAAGTGCCTATTCCACCATATCATCCGGCTACCCCTGCCATGAAACATGATTGGGCACAGTATTACGACAAAATAGAAATGATGGATGAAAAAGTAGGAGAGATGCTTCAAGAACTAAAAGATGCCGGTCTTGCTGATAGCACCATCGTTTTTTATTACAGTGATCATGGCGGCGCATTAGGCAGAAGCAAAAGGTTTATGTATGAGTCTGGCTTGCACATACCCCTGATCATTCGTTTTCCTAGCATGTATGCATCACTGGCACCCGGTAAGCCGGGCAGCCGCACCGATAGAATGGTGACTTTTGTAGATTTTGCCCCTACCGTTCTTAGCCTGGCTGGTATTGATATTCCTGCATACATGCAGGGAAAAGCTTTTTTAGGCAAACAGCAAGCTTCTCCCCAGCAGTATGCTTTTGCCTTCAGGGGCCGCATGGACGAACGCATAGATATGTCACGTTCCGTAAGAGACAAACAATACCGTTACATCCGCAACTATATGCCGCACAGGATTTATGCGCAGTACCTGGAATACTTGTGGAGAGCACCTTCTATGCCTTCCTGGGAAGATGCTTACCGTAAGGGAGAAACCAATAAGGCACAGTCTGCTTTCTGGCAGACAAAGCCCGCCGAGGAGCTTTATGATGTGGCGGCTGACCCGCACAACATCCACAACCTGGCAGAGGATCAGGCTTACCGGCAGGTGATGAACCGCATGAGAGAGGCCAACCAGCAGTGGGAGTTTGAGGTGAAAGATGTAGGCTTTCTGCCCGAAGCCATGATCGGGGAAATTGCAAAAAAGACCACGCTTTATGACTATGCCAGAAGCGGGCAGTATCACCTGAAAGACATCATGGAAACCGCAGACATGGCTTCCGCCGGGGAGGTCAGCTACCTGGATGAGATAATAAAAAAGCTACAATCCTCAGACCCGGCGGTGCGGTACTGGGCAGCCACAGGCTGCACTATTCTGGGCAAACAGGCAGCACCGGCCAGAGAAGCCCTCGAGCCCCTGCTCAAAGATAAGGAAGTAGTCGTTCGTATTGCAGCGGCAGAAGCACTATACCAGTTAGGAGAAAAGAAACAGCCGTTGGCTACACTGGAAGATGCACTCAGCAATGACAGCAAGATGGCAAGGTTGCAGGCCCTGAATGTGCTTGAAAATATGAAACCTCAGGATATTGCTCCTGCCAAAGCTGCCATTAAAGCATTGGTGACCAATAGTCCGCAGGATCAGGATTATGATGTCAGAGCTGCCGACAGATTGGTGGAACAGATGCAGAAGTAAAGCGCAAGCAGTCATAAGTGAAAGCGAAAGAATAACCCTGGAAGAGGGATAAGAGAATTATGTTAAATCTTACGTGCGCCAGCGTTGTCAAGCCTTGCTGCTCAGGGATGAAGCGGTTCCCCGCCGGGACTGGCCGAAGTGGATGTCTATTACTCCAAAATCTAGCCCAATGAGCGAGTTGTAGCGATGGGTCAGTTACCAGGATTATCGGCAGCCAGTCAAGTCCAATTGCACAACTTTGAAAACATGGGTGATGGTATCTTATGGAAAGAGGTACCTCAAGTTGATCTTTCGCTTAAACATCTTTTGGAAGAAGAACTCTTACAAAAGTATAATTTGAGAGTAGCATGAAAGCAATCTTTTAAAAGAATAATAATGTTCGCTATGATGCTGAATTTATTGCAGTATATTACCTTTTTCATTTTATAATTTTATATTTCATGCAAGCACAAAAACTAGCTAAACAAACAAAACCTCGAACCGGCCGGCCTGTCATCGGTGTTTTTGCACCCTGCGATCCCCGCATCGATGAAGACAGCAGGCAAAGAAGCCAGAATATTGTCAGAAAGGTAGCCGACCGGATTGCCGGGCAAATTGTGCTACCTGATGGGGCAGCCGTAGCTGTGGTGTATTCGGATATACTCATAGATGCCGAACCACAGGCCGACCAGGTAGCCCGTCAGTTCAAAGAAGCAGGCGTGAATATCCTGGTATGTGCACCCGACACCTGGTCTTTTCCCCAGTTGACTACGATTTCGCTGCTGAGCCATTTTCCCAAAAATACCCCAATCAACTTCACCACCGGCAACAGTGGTTCCAGGCCCGGTGTGGTGTATACCCATGCTACGGCGGGTGCCATCACACAATATGGTGGATTGGTGCACATTAATGTGGGCCAGTGGCCTGATGAAGGCTCCGAACCCGACATGAGCGAAGCTACCGCTGTGGCCCTTATCGATTGGTGTTATGCAGCAGTAACATTTCAGGGGCTTAAAGGCAAAAGGGTGGTGGTCTTCGGACACGATTCTATGGGCATGGAAACCGCCCTGCCGCATGTGCTGGAAACTCGCAACCAGTTTGGACTGGAAATCACCCGCCTGGATATGAAGCTGCTGGCAGATATGCTACAGAAAAAGTCGTATGACCAGCAGGAGGTAGCCGCACTGCGCCACTGGCTGGAAACAGAGGCAGACAGCATTGAACTGCCCGAAGAAAAAGATCACCAGCTATTAGACCAAAGCCTGGCCCTGTACCTGATCGTACGCGACCTGATGAAAGACCTGGATGCGGTAGGCGGAGGCTTTATGAGCCAGTTGGAATGGGGTTCTGATGCAAGAGGCATTCCCCTGCCGGTGGCCGATATCATGGAGTCGCTTTTTAATTCTACCTTCGACCATCAGGGACCCAAACCGGTCATCCCTTTCGCCACAGAAGCGGATGTGCAGGCACTGCTGACACAACTCTTTATGACCTGGCTATCGGGGGGCAATCCACCACTGTTTATGGACTTCCGTAAAGTGTGGGAACCGGAAGACATTCGGACATTCGCCAAAAAAGCAGGCGTATCGGTGCAGGGTGATGAAGCCTGGCTGCAAAAAGGTTTTGTAGACGGGGTCAATTCAGGCTCCGCTTCTTTCAACTGGGCAGCCATGCCGGGCACCAGCCAGCAGGAGATCATGTCTAAGCTGTCTTTTCCCAAAGCCGTGGATTACTTCTTTTACCAGGGCAACTCCGTACACTTCATCTCTCCGGGAGGCATTGCAGGCATCGCAGCAAGGCTTGCCTACAGCAGCTTGTCGGGTATGTTCTCTATGATCTGGGATCAGGCGGAAACCGTTGAACTGCCCGACGCGCTGGCACAGGCGATCTGCCAGTCGGCCAATCCTACCTGGCCGCATTCGTTTGTCGTACCCCGTTATGCTTCTATGATGGAATACAAACAGTATGCCCCGGCCAACCATCTTCATATGACTTGGAACCTGAAGCCTGCCCGCCTGCAATACTGGATGGATTTTACCAACGTACTATCGCTGACACCCTGGCAGGCCCGGCCTGAGTTTATAGAAGGCGTAGATCGTCCGCTGCCTTTGCTATACTTGCTCAACGGTGGGGAAAGTGCCACCAAGAAATTAAAGCGGATAAAATAACACGAAATGAAGCACCTGTTGATGCTACTACTTCAAAATCTACTGATGACGCTTATGACATGTTCCACCAACCCAACCAGTCAGCATGAAGATGCTCGGCATGAAGATGCTCGGCGTGAAGATGCTCGGCATGAAGATGCTCGGCATGAAGATGCTCGGCATGACGCTGATTCCTCTTTCAATGAGGGTGCTTTTGGCTACGACGCACACTTTCTTCATAAACAGGACCCACAGTTAGTAACATTGTGGAGTGAAGACCGGCAGGCAGGCGTAATCGTCTCTCCTAAATACCAAGCCAAAGTGTTTACCAGTACAGCAAAAGGAATGGAGGGGTTAAGTTACGGATGGGTTAATTATCAATTGCTGGCTTCCAACAAAAAAGTGCCTCACATGAATGGTTATGGCGGGGAAGACCGCTTCTGGATAGGCCCGGAGGGCGGCCAGTATTCTGTCTTCTTTGAACCGGGTGCAGAGATGGTATATGACCACTGGTACACTCCGCCAGCCATAGATACCGAACCTTTCCAACCGGTGGGCCAGGATGCCCAAGCCATACATCTGCAAAAAGAGATGCAGCTAAAGAACTATGCCGGTCACACATTTCATCTGCTGGCCGATCGGACCATTACGTTGCTTTCTGCAAAACAATCAGCACAACTACTGGACACGAAATTGCCGCAGGGAGTGTCCTTTGTAGGCTACGAAAGTAAAAACAGCATCACCAACCAAGGTGACAGTGCCTGGACAGAAGATACCGGTGCCATTTGCATTTGGATACTGGGCATGTTCCGGCCTTCTGCCACGGCTACAGTGGTGATCCCTTATCAGCAGGGAGATGCCTCCAGGCTGGGACCTGTAGCTACTACGGATTATTTCGGGCAAATTCCACCCGACAGGCTTAAAGAAGAGGGGGTTATCTATTTTAAAGTGGATGGGAAAGAGCGGGGCAAACTTGGGCTTACTTCGCAGAGGGCCAAAGGAATAGCAGGCAGCTACGATGAGGCCAACCAGGTGCTCACCCTGGTGCAGTATACTTTCTCCGAAGGTGAACGCTACGTCAACCAGCGGTGGGAGCAGCAGCAGCAACCTTTCCAGGGTGATGTGCTGAATGCTTACAACGATGGGCCGCTGGAAGACGGTAGCCAGATGGGGCCTTTTTTTGAGATAGAAAGCTCCTCTCCGGCAGCTTTTTTAAAGCCAGGACAACAAATAACCCACTTCCACAGAACTTTTCATTTCAGCGGAGAAGAACAGCAACTGGACAAACTGGCCAGAGAGACATTGGGTGTAGGGCTTCAGACTATCAAAAAGGTTTTTTAATACTTATTGAGTAAATAATTAAAATCAATTTGCTAAGTTTGCAAAATAGTCTTTACCTTAGTTTTTTTTATACTAACCATTTATTGCTATCTCTAAAAAAACACTCAAGAAAACGTATCTCGGTAATACTGAGAATATCCTGGAGGCAGTCTCTACCGACTGTGTTATTTTTGGTTTTGAGGAGAGGAAACTCAAAATTTTATTAGTCAATCGTAAGCTGGAAAGCACAGGGGGTACCTGGGCACTTCCTGGTGGATTTGTTTTGAAAGACGAAAGGTTATCGGAAGCCCCGTTGCGAATCCTCAAAGACATGGCCAACCTCACCAATGTGTATCTGGAGCAGGTGGCTGCTTTTGGAGAAATAGATCGTTTTCCACACGCACGAACAATAACCGTAGGTTATTACGCTTTGGTCAATCCCTTTCAGTTTGAGTTGTGTAGTTTCAAAAGTGAAGCCCTGGAGGCTCGCTGGTTTGATCTGCAAGACAAGCCACTGCTTCCTTACGACCATAATGAGATCGTAGAAGCATCACTCGACAAGCTCAAACTCAAACTCCGCTACGAACCCATTGGCTTCGAGCTGCTTCCAGATAAGTTCTCACTTCGCCAGCTACAGGATATCTACGAGGCTATTCTGGGGGTGGAATTAGATAACCGCAATTTCAGAAAGAAAATATTAAAGATGGATGTGCTTAAAAAGCTTAACGAAAAGCAGGACGGAGTGAATCACCGTAAGGCGATTCTCTACCAGTTTGATGCTGAAAAGTACAGAACCTCCTCTGAGCAGACAGCATTTTTTACCCTATAAAAAACCACTTCCGAGGCGAAAGTGGTTTTTTGTTACATACAACCTAATAATTATCAACGTTCTAATATAATACGTTCCTGGAATTCCCCTCCGTCAGACTTCACCCGAATCAGGTATACGCCTTCGGGCAGTCCCTGTAGATTAAGTGTCCGAGTTTGCGCATCTGCATATTCATAGCTGCGGACAGATCGTCCTAATAAGTCATATACCTTTACTTGTGTGTGTGTGGAAGCAGGCCATGTAAGCTGCACTGTTCCCCGCGTCGGATTGGGGTATACGGAAAATGGTACGTCAAGGGTAATTCCCGGTTTCTCTCGGGTAGATTCAGCCATGCGTGCATTGTTTCCGACCAATTCAGCTTGCCACCAGTTGAGGCTGCCACCCGTCTGCTGGCTCACCAGGCGTAGCGTATGGTCGCCCGTAGGAAGCTTCGCAGTGACAGTCACCTCCTGCCAGCCAAAGAGATCACGGTTATTTCGTTTTGCCTTTACCTTTTGTAAGGTCTGGTCACCTAGCTGCAAAAGAAAAGATGCCTGGCTAACCGTGCGTAGCCGGAAGGTGAATATGTAAGTACCCGCCTGGGCCACCGTCACCGGGTAAGTAACGAAAGAGCCTTTTCCCGGGAAGGTGATCGCTGCTGTTCCATCTGTGTCTCCACTGGGTAGCACAGGAATGTATCCACCCGATTCGGCAAAGGCTTCAGCCTCAATTTTGCCGGGCAACGTCATGTCTACCGGTTCGGCGGCAAACCAGTTGAGCTTCCACTTTCTTCCTATAGACTGAATCCGCAACGTCTGCGCACCAGCTTCCAGGTAGGCATAGGCTTCTATGTCAGTCCACTGATTAGTGGCTAAGGGACGCAGTAGCTTGCCGTAGTGTAGTACCTTATCGCTCTGCTGAATGCTGAAGGCTACCCATCCGCCCCGTTCGCGGGCCACCCGGTAAGTAAAGCGATACATTCCGGCTTGTTGTACCGTCAGTTCATAGTCCAGATAGTCGCCATAGTTGATGTCTTCCACTGCTTGGGTATCGTCGTCATCAGACGGGACAACGTTACCACCTGATGCATTTTGAAAGTTTTCGGCTTCAATCTTACCAGGAATCTCCTTGCCAGTAGGTAAAGCATCTGCTAGGTAAGCAGTACCAAACAGCGAAGGATTGCGGTATGATTCATCAATGTTGGCAAACCAGGCCAGCTTGCCGCTCACGCTGCCTCCTTCATCGTCGTCAATCACATGCACATCCAGTCCGAAGAACAAACCGGCGATTGGAGTTGCTTTCAGTGCGCTCCAGGGAATAGCCACTTCCACGTTATAGCCATTGTCGGTATCTACTACCGAGGCAACAGCCCCGGCTCCCAGGTTGCCTTTTGTATCGATGATGGAATCACCATTGTTCCAGCCGATAGTGATCTGGTAATCGTTGCTGCCGTAGGTCTGGCTTTTGGCGTTATCGGCATCGATGTAGATTTCCACTCCATCGTCGTTGTACCAGTTTTTGGAGTCGTTTTGCAGATCGTCGTCAGTCACCGCCACAAAGAGGTAGAGGTTGGTGGAATCCCACAGAGCACGCCAGTTGGCCGACAGATCAGCACTATCAGTGACAGTAGGCTTTACTTTGTTGGCTATGTTGTAAGTAGCCACCTCATCCCACGATGTTTCGGCAGAGCCGTCTATGGTGATAGCTGTGGTGGTAGTGGCAATACCGGGGGGCGGGATCACGCTTAGCAACACGGCTTCGCCAAACAAGTAGGGGTACGTATCGCCTTGCTGGGCCTGCCAGGCAATCTTACTATCGCGTGCTCCACCTGCGTCATCGTCGTTCACTTGCAGGTCTATGCCTAGCCGAGCACTGTCGGCAGGACTTACGCCCAGCGTCGTCCAGGGAATGGCTACTTCCACGCGGTAGCCCCCGTCAGTATCCGCCACAGCCGATGCTACTCCGTCGGTGGCTCCCCGGACTGATTCTACTACGGTGTTGTCGTTCCATCCTATGATATAGCGGAAATCGTTGGCTCCGTAGGTAGAATCACGCGAGTTGTCAGCGTCGATGTAGATCTCTACGCCATCGTCTTCAGAAGTATTTTCAGAATCGTTGCGCCGGTCATCATCGGTCACATCAACGTAGAAGTATAGGTATTCGTCGTCCCAAAGGCTGGTCCACTGCGCTGCGATGCTCAGGCTACTGTCAGGAGCCACCGCGGTTTTGCTCAACGCATAGGTCTCACCTGTGTAAGCTCCCTCTCGTTGGCCATCGATGACAATGTTCAGGGTTGTGCTTTCTATCTCTGCGGTGAGCAGCTCGTCGCCGGGCAGGGGCTCTACGCCTTCCACCGGTCCTTCGTAAGCCCCGATGTCCACACCATCGCCTACCGGACGGGTCACCCCGTTCAGATCAGTAGCCGGAGCTAGATCGGCATCACCGGCATCCAGGGCCGGACTGGTTTCACGCAGCCCGAAGTAGGCTTTGAAGCCATCAAGAGTCGTAAGCTCTACATTGTCGGTAGCGTTAGCAAATGCCGGGTACGATTGCCTGTCGTCAGTCACGATCTGGTTGTCGCGGAGCGTAGGTGTGGTGCCTTCGTAGCGTGTGCTACCCACGATGAGGTTGCTGGCCAAGGTAGCCGTCGCACCGGTTTTTGCCTGTAGGATAAACCCGTGTCCCCGCTGGCGGAAGCTTTTGACCATGATGTTGTTGTAGACGTTCAACTCACCGCTCACCTGCTGTAGTCCGATTTCTCCAATATTGCTGGTAAACTCTTCCAGCACGTAGCTATTATGCCAGGCAGTATTGCTACGCACCGTGATATTGGACGCTTCAAAGATTTTGATACCGGCACCACCGTTATTGAACGACAGGTTATTCTCTACCAGTGTAGCTGCTGTGAAGGCTGGTACGCCTTCGCTCTGGGTCTGGTTGAAATCGTCCAGAATGATGCCGTTGCCGTCGGTAGGCACGGTGAACCCCAGGGGAGTAAAAGGGAGGCGACATTCATTCTCAAAGGCGACATTATTACGAATAATCAGGTGATAGCCAGGTTTGTCGTCGATGGCAATCGGCTGGTAAATGCTCATGCCGCTACAGTTGTATTCACTCTTCTTCGCATTATCACGCATGATATTGCGCTCAAAGGTCATATAGTCTGACTCCCGACCGCTGATGCCGTTGCAGCCGCAATCGTGGGCGTAGACGTTCTTCACGATCGTGTGATGAGAGCCGCTGATCTCAAGGCCGGCAGACTTATTGTTAGTGCCCTCGCGGTTGTTGAATACTTCTATACCGTCTACTACGATATAGGAACAGTTCAGTATTGGAAACACGTTGCCATATTCCGTCGTTTTCTCCACCTTAGCTCCCCAGCGATTGATCGATTTGATGACTGTATACGCTTCCGGACTGCCATTGATGCCATCTACCGTCAGGTTGTTCTCTTGGTAAAGACCGTCGGCAAGCAGTAGGGTATCTCCCCCGATGAGTTGACTGACCGCGTAGGTGATTGTCTTCCAGGCTCCTTTCGGGGTGTTGGCCTCACCGGAGTTATCATCATTTCCGTTAGGGTTGACGTAAAAGGTGGCGTTGGTTATTCTTTTGGTTTTTGCCTCTTTGATATTGATGTCGTCAAAGTACAGCGGCACGTCATTGTCGCCCATCATCAACAGCAGGTGGATGGTAGAAGGTACCATAGCGACCGAACTGAAAGTATAAGTAAATTGCTGATACTGCGTGGTAGCCTGCAAAAATTCGTTGTAATATTTGGTATCGCTGCTACCATATGTATCCAACGGCCTTGATTGCAACGATAAGCGTACCTGCCGGTTTTCATCGGCACGGTAACGAAATGATACGGTATAACGTTTACCGGCTTCGTCGGGCACCGATTCGTTCTGGATGGTCTGCACACCGGCTTGCCACCAGTTTTCCTGTACTTGCAAAACGGTGGCCCGGATGGCTTCTCCGCCGGATGCCTGCGCATCATCAGCCTTCACCAGCTCCATGCCTCCTTCGGGATATGCGTTCCACTTTGAGAGGTCATCGAAGTTGCCACCGCCGGTTTCCGGTGTAATGGCCTCAGATGCCATCGTGATGGTATCCAGGTAGATCGGTACTTCGCTACCACCCACCAGGAAGCCTACATACACGATAGAGGGCACGGTAGCAACCGACTCAAAAGTATAGCTGAAGGTCTGGTACTCGTTGGTGGCTTGCAGAAAGTCACTGTAGTATTTAGTGTCATTGCTGCCGTAGGTATTTAGCGGACGCGATTGGATGGACAGGCGTATTT
This sequence comes from Cyclobacteriaceae bacterium, assembly GCA_958296015.1. Classification (GTDB taxonomy): domain Bacteria; phylum Bacteroidota; class Bacteroidia; order Cytophagales; family Cyclobacteriaceae; genus JAJNNC01. The sequence goes on along the minus strand of CATQIH010000001.1, from coordinate 22,841 downwards.
GGCGGGCTTCATCGGCCCGGTAACGAAATGTGATGGTATGTTTAGTTCCGGCAGCGTCTGCTAAAGACTGATTTTGAAAGGTCTGCACGATAGATTCCCACCAGTTGCTGCGAGGCATCAGGGTAGTAATTTGCAGAGCCGAGTCCCCTTCGGCCGCAGGGTCGGCCACCGTTGTGACGGCCAGATCGCCGGGTCGATACACGTCCCAGGTGGCTGGGTCATCATAGTCATAGCCTTGTGCCTGTGCTGAAAGAAAAGTGCAAAGCAACAACAGTACCATGCCTGTGGCAGAAAGCAGCCAACGGGCACAGGATGCTGGAGGAAAGTATAGTTTTTTCATAGGTAAAGGTTTTTTAGAATATTGATAAAATGAGTGATCGTTAAAAAGTTATCTTTAAAAAATTTGCAGTGTTGAACTTGAGAGGTAATGTCGTAATTTTTACGTTAAGTGCAAACGAAATGAGATAAAGTTTTGTGATCTGTATCAGCAAACGGGCTTCTTTAAGAAAGCTAACTGTAGTTTTTACGGTTAGCTTATTTCTTTTAAGAACGCTATTGTATTGGACTTCACCATTGGTTTTTCTGATATTTCTGAGAGCATGATGTTCAGCACTTTGTATGACTGCCTTACTCAGTCTAGGCAACCAGCAAAGCCCCCCCCCCAGTCGTCTCTATGACTGGCACTAACTCGTTTGGGAGCAAGATATTTGTCACCACCCCGGGTATACTCACCTTTGAACAGCGTAACCCTAGGCGTTTTCAGGCAAGTTATACGTTGATCGCACAGTTTTTTTCAGCCGATTTATAGATAGCTTCTACCACACGAATATCCCGCAATCCTTCCTGGCCGGGTACCAACAAGTCTTTGTTGTTTAAAATGGCTACGGCATCCTCATCCATTTGTTTGGCTTGCTGGTTTTCTATAGGATAATCAATCAGGGCTCCATCCGACATCACGCCTTTGTTACCGCTGTACGCAGATTGTGGCTCCATTTGTAGCCATCCCTTTTCGTAACTTATCTTTAGATAGTTCATGGGGATGCCAAAACTGGTTTGACAGGCCGCACGGGCACCGCTTGGAAACTCGAGCTGGAACATCATGGTTTCCTCCACTTCGTCATACACCTTTGGCCGGGTGGTATAGGATTGTGCTAAAACGGAGATGGGTTCCTCGCCCGTAGCCAGCCGTGCGCCTTGCAGGGCATAAACGCCCATATCACCCATCGCACCGCCGCCCAAAGCCTTGCTCTGCTTCCAGTGGTCGGTTCGCCCGTCAAAATAACCTGCCGCGGAATTAACCATCAGAATCTTGCCAAACGGCCTTTCCCTGCCCACTTTCATATATGCCTGAATGTTGGGGTCGTGCTGGCAGCGATAGCCTATGGCCAGTTTTACCTTATTGGAATCACAGGCTTTGATCATAGACTGACACGCTGCAACAGAAGGTGCCATGGGTTTTTCACACCATACGTGCTTTCCGGCTTTTGCCGCCCGTATGGTATATTCGGCATGCATCGAGGGAGGCAGCACCACATAGACCACATCGATATCGGGATTGTTGGCTATACTGTCAAAGTTTTTGTAATCGTAAACATTTTTATCAGCGATACCATACTTCTGCTGCCACACCGGAATTTTTTCGGGGCTACCAGTCACAATGCCCTTGAGTGCACAATGCTGGGTTAGCTGTAGGGCAGACGCGAGCAGGTCGGTACTGTAGTAGCCCAAGCCTACAAGGGCAACCCCTAGTTTTTCTTTTTTCCGGCGTGTTGCAGACCATAAGGCGTTGGGTAAAAAGGCCGTTGATGCGGCGATGATTCCCGCTTTTTGGATGAAATTGCGTCTCTGTGTTTTCATGATGATGGTTTAAGAATATAAATTACGATAAGCAGCATGATAAGTACTTAATCAAAAAAAAATGACAAAAACCAAATAACAAAAAACAAACAATATTCAAATGCTAAATTAGAATTACCAAAACATCTTTTTATTTATGGTTTGTTATGTGGTTAGTGCTTGGCGTTTATTTGAGATTTGCGGTCCGCCGCGCGGTTTTTTGAAAATTGTAATTTAATTTGAGTCAGTACTTAATGGTGTACTCTTGTCAGTCTTGCGTGCCAACGTTTATCCCGCGCGGTTTATGGAACGATAACTATACACCCCTACCACAGCCAGACAGAGTAGAGGCAACACAAAGGAGAATTTTACCTCCGGTATAAACCCAAGTATGGCTACATCGGAAAACCCGGGACCGCCCCAGTCCAGTATCGATGCCTGTAGCGGAGGCATCAAGGCCCCGCCTACAATAGCCATCACCAAACCGGCCGAACCTAATTTGGCTTCATCGCCCATGCCTTTCAGGGCAATCCCGTAAATGGTAGGAAACATCAGCGACATGCAGATACTAATGGCCACCAGGGAATACAGACCGAGCATGTCGGGCAATAAAACGGCACCTGCACAGAAGCACACACCGCCTATGGAAAACCACAACATCAGCCTGGCATCGTTTACGTAGCGCATAATCCAGGTACACAGCCATCGCCCGGAGAGAAAAGATATCATAGCAGCCATATTGTACCAGGTAGCAGTCAGTTGATCAGCATAGGAACGACTGGTGTTCAGATAATCTACATATTGAAAAATAAAAGTCCAGCACATGATCTGCGCTCCTACATAAAATGCCTGTGCAATCACTCCTTCGTAGTATCGGCTGTTCTGTCTTAGTTTAGAAAAGGCCGCCCTGATCGTCATCCTGGCATCTTCCTTCACCGCAGGAAATTTTGTGAGTACGATGACGATCAATATAACTATAACCAGTACGCCAAGCCCGATATAGGGATAGCTAATGATGCCCAGGTCGTTCTCACGAATGGCAGATTTTTCTAACGCATCCAGGGCATCATAAGCTTCAGCCGAGTAGTCATCCGAGCGAAGAGACTGTATGACAAATATTTGGGCCACCAACATCCCCAGTAGGGAACCCATCGGGTTGAAAGCCTGAGAAAGGTTCAGGCGCTGCGTGGCTGTTTCAGGATCTCCCATAGACAGAATAAAAGGATTGGAGGTGGTCTCCAAAAAAGCCAGGCCAAACGTGAGAATATAGAGCGAAGCCAGAAAAAAGGCAAATTCTTCGTAAGCCGCCGCAGGATAAAACAGAAAGGCCCCGGTAGCGTACAGCGCAAGGCCCAAGATAATCCCTTTTTTGTAGCTGTACTTTCTGATAAAAATAGCGGCAGGGATTGCCATCGTGGCATAGCCCCCATAAAACGCCAGTTGCACCAGCGCTGCCTCAAAGTTAGATAACTCCGGGCATCACCTTCTTGAATGCCGATACCATAGGGTTGGTGAGGTCGTTGGCAATGCCCCACATAAAGAACAAAGAGGTAATCACAATGAAAGGAAAAAGCAGCTGCTTTCGGACTAAGGGTATGTTGGTGTTTTGTGTCATAAAGATCGTCTTAGCTCAGTTGTGTTTTTATGTGAGGCTGAGATTGAAAAGCAAGATTTCAAATATAAACGTAATCATTTAACCGAGACACTAAAAGCTAAATTTTTGTGACTATTCGCCGTTTAATTATATAACTTGTCGCCCTTCACTTTTAATAACAAGATCGTGCGCTATACTACACTACTGGTTGGATGGTCTTACTATTCTTGCGGCTTGCCAACAGAAGGATACGCTGTTTCATCGGTTGCCTTCTGCCAAAACCGGCGTCACCTTTGCCAATACCATTACCGAAAACGATTCTTTCAACGTCATTGACTACAACTACGTCTACAATGGAGGAGGCGTGGGTGTGGGCGATGTCAACAACGATGGGCTGGACGATCTGTTCTTTACAGGCAACCAGGTGTCCAGCCGTTGTACCTCAACCAGGGCGGCCTCAATTTTGAAGATGTAACCAAGGAAGCAGGAGTGGGCACTACCCGCTGGGCCACCGGCGTGGCGATGGTAGATATCAACCAGGATGGCTGGCTGGACATCTACGTATGTGCGGCCAGCAATTTTGACTCAACGCAGAGCGTCAACTACTTTTTCATCAATCAAGGTGCCGCTACCCCCCCGCGGTGCCGTCACTTTTATTGATCAGGCAGAAGCCTACGGCCTGGCAGATGCCGGCTACTCTGTGCAGGCGGCCTTCCTGGACTATGACCTGGATGGTGACCTGGATATGTATCTGCTCACTAATGGGAAAGAATCTTTTAGTCAGAATATTGCCCGCCCCAGGAAAACTCATGGTGAGGGCATCAGCAATGATAAGCTCTATCGGAATGATACGCCTCTGTCGGCTTCAAACGGGAGCGGCATACCAGAGGATAGAAAGATAACTTTCACTGATGTCACCCGGCAGGCGGGGATTCTCACAGAAGGCTACGGACTGGGTATTGCCGTCAACGATATTGACCAGGACGGCTGGCCTGATGTGTATGCCGCCAACGATTTTATCACCAACGACCTGTTGTGGATCAACAATGGCGATGGCACCTTCACCGAAAAAGCGGCCCGGTATCTCAAGCACCAAACCCACAACGGGATGGGCACTGATATCGCTGATTTCAACAATGATGGCTGCCCGATATCATGGTACTGGATATGATGCCGGAGGATAATTTTCGGCAAAAGATGATGTTTGGCAAAGCCAACGACGAACGCTTCAAACTGAACCTGAGCTATCAGTATACGCCCCAGTATGTGCGCAACACCCTGCAACTCAACAACGGGCTGACTCCCCAGGGAGAACCCTCATTCAGCGAAATCGGCAGCTGGCCGGGGTGTATCAGACCGACTGGAGTTGGAGTGCCCTGTTTGCTGATTTCGACAACGACGGCTACCGCGACCTGCTTGTTACCAATGGCTATGCCAAAGACGTGACCGACCTGGACTATGTGAGCTACTTATCTTCCTCCACGCAGTTCGGTGCCAACGAAACCAAGCAGGAAAGAGCCGGTAAGCTGGCCGCGCTACTCAAGGAAGCCAAAGTACACAACTACGTCTTTAAAAATAAAGGAGACCTCACCTTTAAGGATGTCTCAGCCCCGTGGGGTATGGATGCGCCCTCTTTTTCCAACGGAACAGCCTTCGCCGACCTGGACCGGGATGGCGATCTGGATTTGGTGATGAACAATATCAACGAGGAGGCTTTTGTCTACGAAAATACGCTCAAAAAAACAGCAGATAATCACTTCCTGCGCATCCGCCTGGTAGGGCCGCCCGCCAATGCCACAGGCTTGCAGACCGTCGTCCGCCTGAAGTACGACGGAAAGCAGCAGTACTATGACCAATCACCCTACCGGGGCTATCAGTCTACCGTGGAAAATACTATTCACTTCGGGCTGGGCACCTACGCATCCGTAGACTCCCTGGAAGTGACCTGGCCCGACGGGCACTACCAACTGCTGCAAAACGTACCGGCCAACCAGGTGCTTACCGTGCGCTATGAGGAAGCCACAGACACCAGCATATTACCAGACACTGTGCATACGCCCCTGTTGACGAACATGTTAGCCTCGCTGGGTCTGGATTATCAACACCGGGAAAAGGATTTTGTGGATTTTAAATATGAGCCATTGCTGCCCCGACGCTACTCGCAGGATGGGCCCAAGATGGCACCAGGAGATATCAACGGTGATGGCAGGGATGATTTCTACGTGGGCGGAGCCAAAGACCAGTCAGGCCGCTTCTTCGTGCAGCATTCTGACGGACATTTTGCCGCACAGCTACTACCGGGTGATTCGCTTCAGGAAGACATGGGGGCGGTCTTGTTTGATGCTGATGGCGATGGCGACCAGGACCTGTATGTGGTCAGTGGTGGTAATGAGTACTCGCTCGATCATCCTGGCTACCGTGACCGTTTTTACCGTAATAATGGTCATGGGAACTTCGCTGAAGACACCACTGCCATTCCTACTATCACCGTGAGTGGCTCCTGCGTGCGTGCTGCTGATTACGACCAGGACGGCGATCTGGATTTGTTCGTGGGAGGGCGGCTCAGGTCCAAGCATTACCCGTTGCCCACTTCCAGCTATGTATTGCGCAACGACGAAGGGCGTTTTGTGGATGTGACACCGGCAGTGGCTCCCTCTCTGACAGATATAGGTATGGTAACCGATGCCCTGTGGACCGACTTTGACCAGGACGGACAACTGGATTTGCTGGTGGTAGGTGAATGGATGCCTATTACATTTCTGCGCCAGCAGGACGGCCAGTTTACCAACGTTACGGAGAAGACGAAGCTGGCCCACACTTCCGGTTGGTGGAATTCGCTCGTTGCCGGTGATTTTGATCAGGATGGAGATCCTGACTATGTGGTGGGTAACCTGGGACTTAATTCTAAATATAAAGCTTCTCCTACCGAACCCGTCAGCCTTTATACCAAAGACTACGACAAAGACGGTCGCATAGATCCTATTCTTACCTATTATATTATGGGCACAGAATATTCGGCAGCCTACCGCGATGCCCTCAATGACCAGATGCTGCTGATGCGACACCGTTTTCAAAGCTACGAAGCATATGCTTCCACGCCATTTGATCAACTGTTTACACCCGAAGAACGGCAGGGCGAGCACGTACTCCGGGCCGAACGCTTTACTACCAGCTATCTGGAAAACCAGGGCGACGGCACCTTCACAATTCGAGATATGCCCATCATCACACAGACGGCCCCCGTCTACGCCATGACGACCGACGACCTGAACGAGGACGGCCATCCTGACCTGTTGATGGTAGGTAACAGCTACGCTACCGAAGTGCAGCAGGGTTGGTACGATGCCTTCATAGGGCAGGTGTTGCTGGGGGATGGTACCGGCCACTTCTCACCACTCACTATGCAACAGAGTGGCTTTTATGTGGATACGGATGCCAAAGACTTGATGAAGATCAAGCGGAACGGAACGCCATTATGGGTGGTGGCTAACAATAACGATAGCCTGCGGATATTTGCCAAGACCAAAACCCTGAGCATACAGAAGATAGCAGAAAAATAATGTATAGTGTTTTTTTGAAGGAGTAAGGTGATGCCTGAGATAGGTAAATTCCGGAGCCTCATAGGGCTGCGACTATACTACGGTACAGTTTCGGTTTGTGGAGACACAAACCGAGGCGCGAAGGCCGTGGGCTGTGTCCTCACAGCCCACTCTAAGCCAAATGTACCGTAGTATGGACTGCGACTTAAATTAATAAGTTCAGCAATATGAAATCATAAACTGACAATGTTTTTCGTTTTTTTTGAAATACAAGCCCCGGATGTTTTGATTTTGCAAAAAACAATACAAATTGTCATTCAATAACATAAAATTATATTGCTACCTGTTATAACTAAAATAACTTTACATTATAATATTTTTATAAATTCAAATGTTTTTCGGCTGAAGCATTGTAATCTGAAATTAATTGATAATTTTACTATTCGTATTACCGTAACAATTACGATAAGGCTTTTTCTACCAGAGATATTTTATAGATAAATTATCCAACAAATTTCAGTTAACCTATGAAAAACATTATACACACTCGACATTGGCTGTCACTGGTTTTTCTTTTTTTACTTGTTTACAACGTACAGGCGCAAAACCGCACTGTGACTGGTACGGTCACCTCCGATGAGGAGGGGGCACTGCCTGGTGTCAACATTTTGGTAAAAGGCACCCAGACAGGTACCGTCACCGACGTTGAGGGAAACTACCGCATCGAGGTAGCCAGTGATGATGCCGTGCTGGTCTTCTCCGCAGTAGGCTACACCACCGAAGACGCAACCGTCGGCAACCAGTCTACCATCGATATGCTCTTAGTGCCTGATATCAAATCGCTCAGTGAGGTGGTGGTGGTAGGCTATGGTAATCAGGAGCGTGCCAAGGTAAGCTCGGCTATCTCCAGCGTAAGCGGTGAGGAGATTGCAGACCTGCCGGTGGCCACCCCTGAGCAAGCTTTGCAAGGGAGAGTGCCTGGGGTCAACATCGCAGGATCGGGCGACCCTGGCCGTGTGGGCAACATCCGTATCCGCGGGATAGGCTCTACCCGAAATTCCGATCCGCTCGTGGTTATTGATGGGGTGCCGGTAGGGCAGGGAAGGCTGCGGGACGTGCATCCGAATAACATCGGTAGCATCAGCGTATTAAAGGATGCCGCCAGTAGTGCCATCTACGGTTCCCGCGCCGGTAATGGCGTGATCATCGTCACCACCAAGCAAGGAGAGGTCGGTCCTCCCAAGTTTTCTTTTCAGAGCTACTACGGCGTACAGGATGTGCCGCGCAAAATAGACCTGCTCAATACGCAGCAATACCTGGGTTTTGGTCGCGACTATACCGCTCCTGATCCTCCTGCTCGCCTTGTAAATTTAGGAGAAGAGTTTACCGGAGTAGACACTGACTGGCTGAAAGAGCTTTTACAGGGCGGCCCTATCCAGGATTATTATCTGCGTACTTCGGGTGGAAACGAAACCTTTAAGTATAACTTGGGTGGAGGTTACTTTAGCCAGGATGGATCGGTGATCAATACGTATTTCAAAAGAGCTTCTTTCAATATTAACACATCGGCCAATTTGAATCGCCTGAAGATCGGACAATCGCTGATTGCTGCGCGCATTGTTCAAAACGGAGAAAACCGGAACAGTATCCGGGAAGCCATACAGATGATGCCCTACATTCCGGTACGCTACCAGGAGCAGTACTCCGAAGGCCGCAAGGGCGGGTTTCGCGGGCCGGATGGAGCCGAAGGTTCCGACCCCTATCAGCCAATACTCTACAACGAACTGACCGAGGATGAAGAAGTTAGCTGGAACCTGTTCGGTACTGCTTTCGCCGAATACGAATTCTTCAAAGGATTTTCTTATCGTTTTCAGGCGGGGATTGACTACCGAAACCAAGACCAGCAAAACTTTGTGCCTACTTTCAACGCGGGTCAGGTGAATTATAATGTTAACTTCTTTCCTACTTTGTCGAAAACCAGAGTACAGAACGTTTCCCCTATTCTCACCAACCAGTTGAATTACGTGAAGTCATTTGGCGATCACAACCTGGACTTAGTGGTAGGCTATGAAAAGCAGACTTTTAACTACGAGCGAGTTCAAGCCAGATCAGATTCTCTCAACAACGAGAATGTAAGGAATATCAATAACTCATTGCCCAAGTACCAGTTTGGTGAATCAACCTTGTCTAAAACCGGCATCATTTCTTACTTTGGCCGTCTGAACTACGACTATAAAAGTAAATACCTGATCACTTTATCACTACGTCGTGACCAGGCTTCCCAGTTTGGCCCGGATGTAAACGTTGGTATCTTTCCTGCGGTGTCAGCAGCCTGGCGGCCCATTGACGAGCCGTTCATGAGTGGTCTGACCAACATATTCTCTGACCTGAAGCTACGGGGTAGCTGGGGAGTCAATGGAAACACTTCCATCGATGCCTATGCCTGGGACCCTACGGTTTTCAGCAACATCAACTACGCTTACAACAACCAGGTAAGCTCAGGGCTGACGGTCAATAAGCTATTCAACCGCAATATCTCCTGGGAAGAGGTACGTAAGATCAATGTAGGATTGGATGCAGAAATGCTGGATGGAAAGGTATCGCTGGTACTGGAATACTTCAACAACCGGGTCAACGACTTGGTAGTGAACGTGCCACTGGCCTCATCTTCAGGCATTGATAACTCGCCTCTGGCCAATATAGGAGATATTGAAAATAAAGGGTTTGAAATCGGTGCTGGCTACTTTGAGAGAACCGGCAACGTTCGCTGGTCCGTACAAGGCAATTTTGGGTATGTCAACAACAAGGTAAAGGCCCTTGGCTTTAACGAAACTGCCACCATAGCAGGCCCTACTTTCCAAAATACCGGTGAGCCTGCTACCTTTGCCCGCATTGGAGAGCCAGTAGGGTTCTTCTATGGGTATAAAGTAGACCACATTTACCAGAATCAGGCTGAGATAGATGTCGACAATGAAGCGGCTAAAACGATCAGTGACGACCCGAATGCCAAATATCAGGCTAGTGCTCAACCCGGAGACATCCGTTTTAAAGACCTGAACAACGACGGTACCATCAATGCCGAAGACCGTACCAACATCGGACATTACCTGCCGCCGATCAACTACGGACTGGTGGGTACGGTGGATTACAAAGGGATTGATTTGTCGGTGACGCTACAAGGCGCACAAGGCAATGAAATCTTGAACGCCAACCGCTTCTACACTGAAGGAATGACCCGCCTGTTCAACATGGGTACACAGGTGCTGGATGCCTGGACACCGGAGAATACAGATACTGATATTCCACGCGCTGTAGTATCAGACCCCAACCGCAACGCCCGTATCTCCGACCGGTTTATCGAGGACGGTTCGTTCCTGCGTATAAAGTTTTTGTCTTTGGGCTACTCGCTACCCGAGTCATTACTGTCCTCTTTTGCCAACGGTACTTTATCCAAAGTCCGTATCTACTTCACCAGTTCAAACCTGTTTACTTTCACTAAATATACAGGCTTGGATCCGGAAGTACAGGGCCGTGCCGGTGATAATACTTCCAGTGTCCAGAATGCGTTGTTCAGAGCTGGTATAGACGATGCCAACGTGCCGCAGATGCGAAGCTTTATCGGAGGTCTACAAATTGAATTTTAATATACGCCAATGAGCAGCAACAGGTAGATCAGATCAGTCACTCACGGCTAACTCTACCTTTGCGCTTCTTTATTTTACTCAACTTAATATACCCATAAAAATGAAAAAGAAAATAGCAATGCTTTCCATAGCCGGGCTGTTCTTAACGCTGAGTTGCAACGATGATTTTCTCACGGAAGGCAACCCAACGGCTGCCAGTGTGGGCAACTCTTTTACCAGTCCTGCCGAGGCTGAACAGTCTGTAGTGGCTATCTACGCCGCTTTGCAGGCCAACGACCTGTATGGCCGGGAATATTGGTGGCTCTTGGATTTACTTTCCGACGAGATGATGAGTGGTGGGGCTATTCTGGAAGCACGCCGCGCCATCATCCTGAATTACAAGTTTGATGCTTCCAATGAATTAGTCAATAGTGTGTGGAGAGGAATCTACCGCGTGATCAACTACAGCAACCTGGCGATCAACGTACTGCCCACCAAAGTAGAAGGTGGTGATCTGGAAAAAGACCTGGTAGATAAACTCACTGCCGAGGCGCGTTTCTTTCGTGGTTGGATGTACTTCGAGTTGGTTTCCCTCTGGGGGAACGTACCCTATATTACTCGGCCACTCAATACGGTGGAAGGCTCACCCAAGGCAGAATCTATCGATGTGATCTACAACCAGATCTACGCCGACCTGGATTCTGCCATCACCTTCCTGCCTCCTACCAGTGCTGACGACCTCACGGGGAGGGCAACGGCAGCAGCGGCCAAAGCCATGAAAGCCCGTGTTTTGCTGTTTCAGGGCAGGTACGAAGAAGCACGGCAACCACTACAAGAAATTATTGATACCAAGCAATATGCCCTGGTGGATACGTATGCAGATAACCAACGGGAGGAGAATGAACTCAATAAAGAATCGCTCTTCGAGGTACAATTCTCCAGTTCCGCAGGTAATAGTGACGGCTGGAGTGGTGACGGTAACGGACTCAAGGAAGTAACCATCCGGGGGCAGGAGTATTCTCCGGTAGACTGGCACAACACAGTTCCTTCGCCTGAGCTTCTGGCCGCCTACGAAGCCGGTGATTCCCGTTATGATGATAACTTCCTGGAGTATGGCGAAATGTATGATAATGATGCACTGGAGTTTACCGCAGCCTCTATCAAACAAGGCACTACTTCCCGCACGCAGCACTGGTACAAGTATACCAACCTGTATAAGAAGGATATTGAGAACCTATGGTCAGGCATCAACATGCGCGTCATTCGCTATGCCGATGTGTTGCTGATGATGGCGGAAGTAGAACTGGAAGCAGGCAACGTTGCCCAGGCGGCAGCCTACATCAACCAGGTACGTGCCCGCCCGTCAGTAAATCTGCCTCCTGTTGCTGCCACCAGTGCCAACGCAGTATTTGCTGCTCTGGTGCATGAGCGGCAGGTGGAATTGGCCAGTGAACAGCTTCGCTACCGCGATGTGCGACGCTGGTTGAATAATAGTAAGCTAACTGTTAATCCTATTGCAGCTGATGTTGAAATTACTCCTCGCTACAATCTGTTGCCCATTCCTCAGCAGGAAATAGATAACAACCCCGACCTGACTCAGGCCGATCAGAATCCCGGGTACTAAACTAACCGAATGAACCGTAAAAACTGTCTCTTCTTTTGAGACAGTTTTTCATTTTAACCAATGTTTAATTCTATCTATCATAAAATGATGAAAAAATACAGACTGTTCAAATTTGCCCCCATTCTTTTGTGCATAATTACCCTATCCATAGCCGTTTCCTGCCAGGAAGAAAACAATAGTGCCTTTGTGCCTTACCGTGTGGTCATTGGTGGCCCTGATAAAGTAATACCTGGCGAAATGGCGGTCTATTATACGGATGCCTACGGAGACGAAACTTTCAACTGGTCAGTACCTGCCGGCGCAACTATCATGAATGGTGCGGGCACCAATTCTATCATCGTGAGTTTTGAGGCTGGCAGCAGCGGAGATATTAACATCCAGGCAAGAGGGCTTGATGGAAAGAAAACAGTAACGGTAGAGGCAATTGCCCCGGTAGTGGATTCTCTTAAACTTGACAGCGACATCGTGGCCTTGAGGCAGGGTGCTACTGCTAATGTGACCATGTATTTTAATGCGGAATTTGCTACTGATCCGGAAGTACTACTGGTTTCACCTGGTGGAGTAACCGGCGGCACCCTGGGTGCTTTAGAAAAAGTAGATGCAAAAACTTACCAGATAAGCTACACCGCCGGTGCGGGAGATGGTAAAGAAAAAATCAGTGTAGACAATGCCGTTTCTACTGCCTACTATGGTTCACTTGCAATGGATACTGTTGCTACTTTTGATATATACACCGTAGATAATACACCTGCTACCGGCAGACTGTTTGCCTCCAGCACCCCGGTGTACGACAGTGGCAGTGTGGTGACGCTTTCTGCCGTTTTTAGCGAAAAGCTCAGTCCTGAAACCCCTGTCCAGATTTCTGTTGGTGGCTTTGCCACAGCCTACGTAACAAATGCGGCTATGGCTTCTACAGACAGTACAACCTGGACGTATGATTTCCAATCTGACGGAACAATAAACGAACTGGTCACTGTTTCAGTCAGTAACCTGCCCCCTGACCTGGTGGGCAACCCTACCGAAGCAGTAGAGCCGATTATCATAGAGATCAAAAATGAGTAGTCGGCTACTTTCTTTGTTCCGCCAAACCAGAGATTAGCCAGTTCCAAAAAATGCTCGGGGATGCATTCAAAGATAATGATTGTTTCTTGATGCCTGTATTGCAGTGTCCGGGGGGAGTAAGATGCATCAATTTTGATAATTTGTTTGAGATAATTTCATAGAGTGATCTTACTCCATGCCTACAAAAAAACAATGCTTAATAGTGGGAAAGGTATTGCCTTGATCTTGATTATTTTTGGCCTGCTACAGAGCTGTGAATCCCAGACAAGCAAAACGACTAAATCTGCTTATGCCATGCGGGATCATTTATCTCCCTCCCGGATGACGATTGCTATGTGGGATTATTCGTGGCTGTTCATGCATTATCCTGGAGGGGCTTTCGAGAGTTATGATGTGAGCACTGATGAACTCATAGAACGAGGATTCAACACTGTGCGGATAGATGCCTTTCCTCTGATCATTGACATGTTGCAAAGTAATACCCAGCCGGTCACCATTTCCGGTGATTCTCTGCGCAACTGGGGACCTACCGACCAGGATCGAAAGCATGTAGTGGTAAGCGAATTGCTGGAATTTATGCGCATGACCAAAGAGAAAGGTCTATTCGTAATCATTTCGTCATGGGGAACAGATTGCCAGGAGTTTCCCGACATCAGAGAAGCCTTTGCCGATCCCAAAGATTTCTGGAAGGCATGGGAAAAGGTATTGGATATACTACAAGAAAATGATCTGCTGAGCCATGTAGTGTACGTCGATTTCGATCAGGAGTTTCCTTTCTTCAGCCCAATGGCTCCCGAACTGAATCGTTTGGGAGAAGAACAGCAGGACAAAGAAGGAGCTTTGGATGCTATGGAAGCGGCCGGGCGGATAGAAGACGATTTTAAGAAACTACGATGGAATCCCGCCCAGATGAAGTTTGTCAGAGCATATATGAACAGTACTCTCACGCATTTTCAGCAAAAATACCCGGCACTTAGGTTTACATTTTCGCTCACCAGCTTTTGGGATGAAGTCCGGGCCATGAATCTTAAAACATTTGATGTGCTGGAGCTGCACTTTTGGTTAACGCAGAGTGAGCGGTTTATATCCCGCTCCGGTTTTTATAATTTGCAAAAGGACCGAGGCGAACATAATTACAGTGCGTATCAGGAACGGATTGACAAAACCATGCAGGCAATGCGCCCGATGCTGATACAGGATATGCGCAACCGACTGGCCTGGAGCAAAGCATGGTCAGAAGAAGTTGGTGCCCCATTGGTCACCACCGAAGCCTGGGGACCCTGGTGGCATATGGATCATCCGGACCTGGCATGGCAATGGCTCTACGATTGGTGTGAAGAAGGGATGCATCTTTCTTCAGAATATGAACTTTGGGGCACTACTCCCTGGAATTACAGCCATCCTTATTGGGACAACTGGAAAAACGTGGCATGGTATCAAAAGGTAAACAATGAATTTAAACGGTAAACTCATTTAAAAAGTGATGAAACTCCTTTCAGAGTACTGTGGAGGTATTGACCGGTATTGTCAGCGCGAATGTACAATGTATGCAATCAATGCTGTTTGTGAAAGTGCCAGGCAAAGCCGGATAAGCCTGGCACTAAGATGAGTTTTTATTTCTCACTAAAAAAGAAAGGAATATCCTATGCTTAGGTTAGCGATAAATGGCGTGTTTCCTATGCCAATCTGACGCGCAGTATGCACCTCTTGCTGGTTGGTTATGTTGTTTTGATACACAAATTTATTATCATCTAGGCTCGAGGATATTTGGGGCCACCATCTAACATTGGGAGCGATCATGATGCCTTTTAGAAAATTATGTTGGTTTTTAAACGGCCTGATGTTGGCATACAATCCCAAGCCTACAGTAAATGTCGTGTAGTCGTTGATCAGGGTATTGGCGTTTTGTTCTTCTCCGTCATAATATAGTTCAAACTTATGCCATTTGGGTTCTGCTTTTAGATTCAGCCACTCATTAAACCTATAACCGATGCCAAATCCGGTTGTCCAAGGCAAGTGAATAGCAAGCCCCTGGTTTTTATCCATACCGGCTTCTAACTCAGCATTTGCCAAATCTAAAGAAACTCCGTGAGAATAGTCAAAAGCAATTCTCTTAAACAGCAGGTTCCCTTCCACATTAAATCCATGCTGCGTAATTTGTCCTATGCCGAAAAGCAAGCTGATGTGATTGTCCAGCTGTTTGCTGTCTTGTCTTTGCTGAGCATCAGCAGCATAATAAAAGCAAATACTGATGAAGGCGAAAATGATCTTTTTGTTTGTCATAATTTTTTTTACAAAGATCGCCTCATGTACTTTCAAAAATGAAGGACATTTGTCTATTTTTTTGAAGCCAGCTTCTTTCTTATTCTGCTTAGGTGACGAGGTGCTATTCCCAACATAGAAGCAAGATACTTCTGAGGTATCTCTCTGTAGTTTGGATATTTTTGTATATAACTCAGATATCTGTCTTCGGCCTTGCTTGCAATGAGTTCATAAACCCTTAGCTCAAATCCGGTCATCTCCTGCTCGATGGTCTCGATCCATAATTTCTGTATCTGAGGAAATTTTTCTTTCAATGACAAAAAGTCGTTCCTAGTGGCAACAAGCATTTTGCACGGTGTAATACATCGAATACTGTCTAAACTTGGCAGTGCATTGACAAAACTTCCGAAGGAAGTCACAAAAGAATTTTGTAGTGAAATCCATCGGGTGATTTCTTGACCATCCACGTTGTAAAAATGAGAAATTTGTCCTTCGATCAAGAAACCAATCTTGTTGCATATGTACTGCTCTCGGTGAAAATAATCACGCTTCTTATATTCCTCGAGGTGAAATGTTGATTTCAAAGATTGCTCCATCTCATCACTGGTCTCAATGCCTTTGGTTCTAAGAAAATCAATCACTTCCTGTTCATCATCAGCGGTTCAATGACCTGGTTGGAAAAGGTGGCGGCATCCATCTCTTTGACCAAATAGCTTTGGTCTTTGTCAGGCGATGGCAGCCACCGATTGTGCCCGTCGCACTGCACCTGGTTATAGCCCTCTGAGACTGTCGTAAACCAAGGAGCACTTCCTCTGACCGCAGTATGAATGGCAATCTGATCCCAGATACTCCAGTCGGTGATCGTATCAGACCTGGAGGGTTGCGCCCAGTCCGGTGGGTTTTGGAACCAGTAGCGGTAGCCTGCCTTGATGGGATTGGTATCAGCCAGTTGGTTTAGCCGATGCCCGGTAGCGTAGCCAAAGCTTTGGCTTCCTACCTCAAATCCGTTGAATACAATCGGACGAGGGAAGCTGTCAATCGCCTGCCGGGCGACACAATCTCCGGCATGGTGAAAGTTAGACGCGGCCCGGTCGGTTGACTGTGGATACCTGCCGCCCATCACAAAGAGGGTATCCACTTTTTGAGCAACCAGCTCGCGCCCATTCATCGGACTGTAGGCATCTGCTTCTGACAGGAGCAGGTGGACCATGTTTCTGAGCTTGCCAGTTACCGCGATTGTTACCGAATGATCGGGCTGCCGGGCCAATAGCTTTCTGTATAATTTGGTAGCGGGCAGCGCGGCATCGAAATCCAGGCGATGCGCAAAATTTTCTGCTAGGTAGTCAGCAAAGTTATAATCGCCATCTGTGAGTTGACCATCAAGATAACCCAGCGGAATATCTGCTCTTCCATAAAACGTATTGACTGCACTTAGGGCGGCAAGTGCTTCCCGGTTGTGGTTGTGATCCAGCACAGTGGCCAGTATGGTGCATTCCTGCTGGTTGGCCAGCGCGTGCAGCACAGCCAACGCTCCCAGGTCATCAATATCACCGCCCGATGTGCCAAAATCGGTGTCAAAGATAAGTTGAGGTGTTTCCCGGGCTTTCTCTGTTCTTTCCGAAGGAGCACTGCCACCGCTCGGGCCTGCTTGCTGTTGACAGGCTCCTGAACAGCACAAAAGTATCCATAAGCTAAGCCGCAAAAAAAAGTTGGTCAATCCGGGAAGTACAGACATGGTGTGATGGTTGGTTGTTTTTGCTTTGCGCCAAAGTAATCATTTTCTGAACAATATACTTTGTACATTATCGTGGTTTTTAGTAAATACAACAAACACATTCCGTGTACATATTTTTTAAAAAAGCTTTTTCTACGTTAACTGCTTGATGGCTTTATACAAAATGTCTGGACTGATCTGATGCTAGCGAAAAAGAATAACTCTGGCGGCTAGTGGTAGCCTAAGTAATGGTAAGCCTGACTAATACGGCGTTGCTCTCAGCCGGTTTTCCTGATACACACGCGCGCTATGTGCATTTCACTTTCACAAGTTGTGGCGGAACAAACTGCTCAGCCAGCAACTAGGTAGCTTTACGGGAGGTAAAGGTCTATGGTTGTGACAGTCAAACAGCTTCTAGGTTACAATAAACTAGAGACAAAGCCAGGTTGAACCCCATCAAATGATAGGAGAAACAGAAGCTATCGGGGTGTATCCTAGATCCTAGTGAGGGAATCTACAACAAAAAAGAAAAGCTCACTTCCCATTAGGAAGTGAGCTTTTTGATGCCAACATGTGCGTATGCGCTAGTGGCTGAGTATCAACCGTTCTTCAAACTGCTGTCCGTTGACGCTGGTCCGAATCAGATATAAGCCTTCCAGGAACGCTCGTAGATTCAGCGAACGATTTTCCTTACCGATGTATTCCTGTTTCAGCACCATGCGTCTGTGAAAATCGTATACTTCTATTGCTACTTTTCCAAGCTCAGGAAGAGAAAAGTGAACCGCGCCTTGCGGGTTATGATACATGGTAAATTCTCCGAAGGGAGAGGAAAGCTCGACTGCCAGTTTAGAGGGCGAAGTTTGGCACCGGGTGCTGTCCTGACTAAGCGTACCTACTGTACCCTGCTCCATGTAGCCTCCGCAATACAACCAAGCACTTTTAGTTCCCCCGCATTTACCTTTCACAGCATTCCAGCTTCCGGTATTCACCGACTAATCTTCCGACTCAAACACCTGCCCATCTACCTGAAGTTCAAACGTTTCTTCAATCTCCCTGTGCCCGCACAGTGATGATATTTCCGGCAAAAACCGTTCCGGTGTACATATATGCCACGGCATGGGGGTACCTTTGAAACGCATTTATCTGGCTATATCTTTGGCACAATATATTTGGTCTCGTTATAGGGCAACCGTAACGGCATGTGGGGTTTCCGGCTGGGATGCCTCCATTGGAGACCGACCATACGTACCGTTTATCAAGTTGCCCTAAAAAAACCAGAATAATCTTTACTCAATAATCACCCGTTGGCTGATCTGCTGCTGGTTGGCATCGCTGATTTTGATCAGGTACAGCCCTGGCTTGATGCCCTTGACATCCAGGCTGGCTGCTCCTGTCAGATGCTTGTGCTGCATCACTTTTCTGCCACTCATATCATACAAGGTTACCTGATAATCCTCACTGCCCTGCACGGTCAACTGCTGAGAAGCAGGGTTGGGATACACCTTGAACTGCTCATGGGTGGTGGTAGACACTAACTCGTCTCCTGCAAGCTTACTATTGCCACTGGCCACACTGGCACTACATCCTACACTGCCAAAGTCAAAGTTGCCATTGCAGTAGAGCCACTCTCCAGCCCCACAGCCATTGCGGGTGACACTCTCCGCCTGGTAGGCCGTGCCACACACGGTGATCTTGTCCACCACCAGGTTCTTGTCGCAGCCCGAAGAAGTAGTGCCATCATTGGTGAAACGTACTTTCACGTTCTTAGAGCCGCTGTAGCTGTCATACGTATAGTCTGTGAAGCTGGTGGACAGGTTAGTCCAGGTCTTTACATCCGTGCCTGCTACCTGCAAGACCATCGTCTCTGAGCCACAGGTGCCCCTGGCTCTGATCACTACCTTGCCCGATGTGGTGCTACCAAAGGTGCCATACTCAATGTAGCCTCCGCAATACAACCAAGCACTTTTGGTGCCCCCGCATTTGCCTTCCGCGGCATTCCAACTTCCGGTATTCACCGACTGATCTTCCGACTCAAACACCTGTCCGTTTACGGTAATCTTGTCCACAAAAAGGTTCTTATCCTTACCACTACTGGTCATGCCGTTGTTTGTAAACGCCACTCGTATTACCCCCTCGGTAGGGATAATGAAGGAATAGGTAGCCATTGAGGTAGTAACCGTTTGGGGGTTGCCTACCCGTCGCCCATCTACCTGAAGCTCAAACGTCTCTTCACCGGTTTGGCCCCGCGCACTCACGATTACCTTGGTCTGCTCTTGCGGTAGCTTTGTACGCATAAGCACGGTGATAGAGAAGGGAGGCATATCCAACCGGTCACTCCGTTGCTCACCTACAAACCTTATGATGCCGCTGAGTTCGGAAACCGTGTCCCAGGGGCTAGGATCATAGTATCGGGTGAGTTGACGAGGTGTGCCTCCGGAAAATAGCCCTCGAATATTGATGCCCTTTTTGACTTGGTTCGTGTTATTGATGATCACCACCGATTCCTGTTCACCGTTCCAAAACTTAGCCCCGTGCAGCGAAGGATCACCATCGTTGAAGGTAGGACTAGGAAGGTTATCAAAGGCCAACCGTCGTGCCTGGGTCATTCCCTTGATCGCCTGGGCTACCGTTCCTACGGCTACTCCATTGCCCGACAAGTCGCCGTTGCGGGTCATCATGGCCCACTGGGGATTGCTTCCCCGGTTGAGCGAGTGAATATCAATCAAATCAATCTTGTCTCCCATCAGGGTGTAAAGCAACCCCAGGTTGGCACCAAACAAGCCGTTAGTCCAGGTACCCTGGATAGGTCCGCCGTAACCGGGATTATCGGGATTATTGCTTAACCGGGCTGGCGACCAAGTATTGTATTCGGTGATCCATAGTGCTAAGCCTTCCGGTGCGGTATCGTAATCCCGTTCTTTAATGGCTACACTCTTTCCGAAGGGTACTCCTAGCGACTGCATGGCATCCTCGGCATCGATAAGCTGTAGTACCCCCGGCCCGGTGTACCAGTGAAACGTGATCGCATCTATGTTGGTCAGTCGCCCGTTAGCTAACGCATGATAGATGGCCTGTGTCCAAGGTCTTCCCTTATCGTCCCAGTCGCTTTCTCCGATGACCGCCATTTCTATCTGCGGATAGGCTGCTGCTATGGCCCGGGCTATCTGGTTGGCATGGTTGATATACAAGGTCGTGTCTCCGGAGTACACGCCTCCCTGCCCACCGACTCCTCCGATTGCTCCTTGATAAAATTCGTTACCCAACTCCACGTACTTAAGCGAATAGCCCGCCTGATAAAAGGCATCGATACCCGCTAGAATGTCTATGATCTTAGCGTCCAGGGTCTCCTGGCTGGCCAACGTATCGTAGCTACTGTTCACATCAATACCGGTAGCGGGGGTAGGACGTGCCATGTTGATGCAGTATACCACTTGGGTGTTTTCCGGAATGCCGTTGACAAAGATGGCAATAGATTGGCTGCTGCTATCGTCCAAGTAACGAGGATATCCTGTTTTGATTGTTTCGATAATATTACCGGTTCTCCAGTCCCAGTAGTTGGATTGGGTGCCACCGGGGTAGCGTAGATTACCTGGGTGGAGCCGGGCAACATTCCGCCGGGTTTTCTCCTCGTTCCATTTGAGTTCACCCTGAAAGTGATTGGTATTGTAGCCAAATACGTCTGGCTCCACGTTGATGATCGGGCCGGTGAGGCGGGCCGACTGGCCTCTGAGCTCGAGAGATGAGAGCCATCCGGCGGCTACCATCATCAGGCAAGCAAGAAAGTGTGTGGGTTTCATAGTACATATTTGTTATGGTTGATAAAATTAATTAAGCGATAGATTATTTTTCTAAAATGATTCGTTGCTCAAAGGTTTGCTCATTGGTCTTCACCCGTACCAAGTACAAACCCTCAGGTAATCCTTGCAGGTTGAGCGTTTTACCTTTGTTATTATGATAGCTGCGCACGGTTCGCCCGTGAACGTCGTACACCTCTACCTGCGTTGGTCCGCCTAGTGGCAAACGGAGTTGCACTATTCCCTGTGTTGGATTAGGATAGACTGAAAAGGATACATCCCGCTCAATGTTACTGGCTTTTTGGTCTGTATATGCTACCCTTGCGTTGGTGTTGCCAGCAAGTTCGGCGCGCCACCAGTTGATGCTGCCACCTGTCTGCTCACCAATCAGGGTCAGGGTTTGGTTTCCGGCAGGTAGCTTAGCAGTAGCAGTTACTTCCTGCCAGCCAAAGGGCTTGTTTTTCAGACGCTTCACCTTCACTGTGTGTAAGGTCTTGTCACCTAGCTGTAGGCGGAATGAAGCTTTATACACCGTGCGCACCCTGTAGGTAAACGTATAGGTACCTGCCTGGCTCACTTCTACCGGGTAGCTTATAGAGCTGCCTTCACTCAGGAATGTGATGGCTGAAGTCTGGTCCGTATCCCCGCTGGGCAATACCGCAACGTAGCCCGTTGATTCGGCAAAGAATTCGGCCTCAATCTGTCCGGGTAGTGTCATGTCTATCCGCTCGGCAGCAAACCAGTTGAGCTTCCACTTCCACCCGATAGATTGGATGTGTAGCGTCTGAGGGCCTGCTTCCAGGTAAGCATAAGCTTCTATATCCGTCCACTGGTTGACGGCGGGCTGTTTGTATAGCTTACCGTAGTGTAGCGTGTTCTTGTTTTGTTGTAAGCGGAAAGCTATAAATCCCCCCTGTTCACGCGCTACCCGGTAGGTAAAGCGGTATAAGCCAGCTTTTTCTACAGTCACCTCGTAGTTTAGCGTATCCCGGTACTTGATGTCAACGACTGCTTCGGTGTCGTCATCGCCCGAGGGAGCAGTGGTCACACCGGCTTGTTCCTGGTAGGCTTCGGCCTCTACTTTGCCCGGCAGGCTTAGCCCTTGTTTCACTTTCGGGGCCAGCACAATGGTACCAAACAAGGTGGTGTTTCGGTAAGAATTATCTACATCAGCAAACCAGGCAAGCTTGCCGTCCACATTTCCCCCGTCATCGTCGTCGATCACGTGTACATCCAGGCCCAGGAAGTTTCCGGGGGCAGGACTCACCTTCAGGGCAGTCCAGGGCAGTGCTACTTCTACATCATAACCCTTATCGGTGTCCACTACTTTGGCAATAGCTCCGGCTCCCAGGTTACCTTTGGTGTCATAAATATCTTGCCCGTTATACTCAACTACGATTTGGTAATCGTTCGCTCCATAGTCGCCATCTTTGGAGTTGTCAGCGTCCAGGTAGATTTCTACTCCGTCGTCATTGTACCAGTTGGGCGAATCATGCTGTTTGCTATCGTCGGTGACAGAAATAAAAAAGTACAGGTTCTGCTCATCCCACTGGGCCCGCCAGTTGGCCGACAAGTCTGCTGAGTCGGTGATGGTAGGTTTCACTTTCTTGGCTATGTCGTAGGCTTCCGCGGCATCCCAACTGCTTTCGGGTGTGCCGTCTACCACTACTGCTTCGTCCGTTTCGGCAATAAGGGGCGGCGGCGCTACCAGTAGCAACAGTCCTTCTCCGAAAAGTGAAGGATTGGTTTCCGCGCCCACCTGACCGGCCTGCCAGGCCAGCTGGTGGTCCACC